>NZ_SMGH01000004.1:290419-1306793 GCF_004346855.1 Curtobacterium sp. PhB136 | reverse complement strand
GAATTGTCTCCGGACGTCCCACAAGTGGAACGCCACGGGGTCAATAAATTGGCATTGACAATGTGCACGCTGTTGAGTTCTCAAGGACCAGACGCACTCCCCGCTCGACCCGTAACAGGTTCCGCCAGAGAGGCATTCGTTCTTGGTTTGACCACCGGCGTCGTCGATCCGATTGGATCAGTGGCTCATCCCGAGGGAGAGAACCGGTGGAGTAGTCATCCTAGGCGTCGAAGCCGTCCAGCGCAAGGCCGGATCTGAACTCCAGTGGAAGGATGGTCCCGCTTGAGGGCCGACGTGCTCTGGGCTTTCGCTCCAGCCGCTCCGCCGCACCTTTGGGGTGACGAGTGATTACTTTACGCAGGGGTCGGCGGGAGCGCCAAGCCAGCCCACATCCCGGGCGTGTCGCATCCTGCAACACGCGCGGCCCCGGACGCGTAGAAGCCCGGTTCCGCAGGTGCGTGGGCACTGCGGGAACCGGGCTTCCGGGCGTGGGTGGGTCAGCTGGCGAGGGTCACGCCGGCGAGGGTCTTCTTGCCGCGACGGAGCACGAGCACTCCCCCGGGCAGGGCGAGTCCGGACAGCGGTGCGGTGGCATCGTCGGCTCGGGCGTTGTTCACGTAGACCCCGCCCTGGTCGATCGCGCGGCGCGCTTCGCCGAGGGACTTCACGAGTTCGGTCTCGACGAGCGCCTTCGCCAGGTCGGCATCCGGTGCGAGCGTCACCGACCCCGGCAGTTCGGCGATCGCCGCCCGGAGGGTGGGGCCGTCGAGTGCTTCGAGGTCACCGTTGCCGAACAGCGCCGCGGAGGCGTCGATCGCCGCCTGGGTCGCGGCGACCCCGTGGACGAGCGCGGTGACCTCGAACGCGAGGGTCCGCTGGGCTTCCCGCCGGAACGGTTCGTCCGCCACGGCCTGCTCGAGCCGGTCGATCTCGGCGCGGGAGAGGAACGTGAACTCCCGCAACCGGGCGATCACGTCCGCATCCGCCGTGTTGAGCCAGAACTGGTACAGCGCGTACGGCGAGGTCATCTCCGCGTCGAGCCAGATCGCGTTGCCCTCGCTCTTGCCGAACTTCGTGCCGTCGGAGTTCGTGATGAGGGGCGTCCCCAGCGCGTGCACCGTCGCCCCCTCGGCACGCCGGATGAGCTCCGTCCCCGAGGTCAGGTTGCCCCACTGGTCCGAGCCGCCGGTCTGCAGCGTGCACCCGTACTGCAGGAAGAGTTCGCGGTAGTCCAGCCCCTGGAGGATCTGGTAGCTGAACTCCGTGTAGCTGATCCCCGCGTCCGAGTTCAGCCGCGCGGAGACGGCGTCCTTCTTGATCATCGAGTTCACGCGGAAGTACTTGCCGATGTCCCGGAGGAAGTCGATCGCGGACAGCGGCGCCGTCCAGTCGAGGTTGTTCACCAGGCGCACACCGTTGTCGCCGTCCGGGCTGAGGAACCGGGAGACCTGTTCCTGCAGGCGCGACACCCACGACGCCACCGTTTCTCGGGTGTTCAGCGTGCGTTCGGCCGTTGGTCGCGGGTCACCGATCAGGCCGGTGGAACCGCCGACCAGTGCGAGCGGCTTGTGTCCGGCCAGCTGCAGTCGGCGCATCGTCAGTAGCTGCAGCAGGTTGCCGCAGTGCAGCGACGGCGCCGTGGGGTCGAAGCCGCAGTAGTACGTGATCGGCTCACCGTCGAGGGCCTCTTTGAGCGCGGTCTCGTCGGTCGAGACCTGCACCAGACCACGCCAGCGCAGTTCGTCCCACACCGAGGCGAAGGTGGGGTCGTTCTGCTGGCGCGTCAGGACATCGGAAGCGGTATCACTGGACACCACGCCATCGTAGCGGCGACCTCCGACGCCTCGAGCGCGGGGTCCGATCAGTCGATCGCGGCCTTGTGCCGCCGGTACGTCGACACAGTCGGCTCGCCCGCCAGCGCGAACCGCCAGGGGAAGGACCGGCCGCCGGCGATGCCGGCGACACCGGTGCGCGGCCCGCGGAGGATGCGGGGATCTGCAGCCAGCTCCGCGAGGACCGCAGCCGGTCCGTCGGCGGCGAGCCGAGCCTCCAGGCCGGGTGCCAGGGTGAGCACGTACGGGCCGCGACCGTCGACGACCGACGTGCCGTCGTCGGCACCGAGGACCGCCCCGAGTGCCGCTCCGAGGTTGCCAGGCCCCCGGGCGAGCTGGATGTCGGAGACGGCCGCGCCGCGCCGCGAACGCGCCACCGTGACGCCGTCCACGACCTCCGCGCCGCGGAGCAGCGATCCGGATGAGATGCCCGCCGGTGCGCTCACGACGTTGACGCACGTGTGGATGCCGTAGGACCGGTAGGCGTAGAGCGTCCCGGGCGGCCCGAAGAGCTGCTTGTTGCGCTCCGTCATGCCGCGGTGCCCGTGCGATCCCGGGTCGGTGGGACCGAAGTAGGCCTCCACCTCGGTGATCCGGAGCGTGACGCCCTTGCCCGTGAGCGTCGCGCCGAGCAGGGCCGGCGCGCTCACCGGCGCCGGCTCCGCGAGCAGGGCGAGGAGCGCGTCGTTCACCGCGTGAACGGCACCCCGGAGGCGAGGTCGTGCACACGCTGCGTCAGGCCGGCGAGCTGCTCGGCGACCCGGTCCGGTGCCGTCCCGCCGACGCCCCTGCGGGACGCGACACTGCCCTCGATGGTGAGGACCGCGCGGACACCCGGCGTCAGGTGCTCCGAGATCGACGCGTACTCCGCGTCGGTCGGGTCGTCGAGCTCGATCCCCCGCTGCTCGCAGTACTGCACCAGTGCACCGGAGACCTCGTGTGCATCGCGGAACGGCACGCCCTGGCGCACCAGCCACTCGGCCACGTCCGTCGCGAGCGAGAAGCCCTGCGGAGCGAGCTCGGCCATCCGGTCGGTGTCGAACGTCAGCGTCGCGATCATGCCGGTGAACGCCGGCAGCAGGACCTCGAGCGTCGCGACGGAGTCGAAGACGGGCTCCTTGTCCTCCTGCAGGTCGCGGTTGTAGGCCAGCGGCAGGCCCTTGAGCGTCGCGAGGAGGCCCGTCAGGTTGCCGATGAGCCGCCCGGACTTGCCCCGCGCCAGTTCGGCGATGTCCGGGTTCTTCTTCTGCGGCATGATGCTCGAGCCGGTGGAGAAGGCGTCGTGGAGCCGGACGAAGCCGAACTCCTTCGTGTTCCAGAGGATGACCTCTTCGGCGAGGCGCGAGACGTCGATCCCGATCTGCGCCAGCACGAAGGCGAACTCCGCGACGGTGTCGCGGGCCGCGGTGGCGTCGATCGAGTTCTCGGCCGGACGGTCGAACCCGAGCTCGCGGGCGATCGCCGACGGGTCCAGCCCGAGGGAACTGCCGGCCAGCGCCCCGGCACCGTACGGGCTCACGCTGGCCCGCGTCGACCAGTCGCGGAGCCGCTCCAGGTCACGGACCAGGGGCCACGCGTGCGCGAGGAGGTGGTGCGCGAGCAGGACCGGCTGCGCGTGCTGCAGGTGCGTGCGGCCCGGCATGATCGCCGCCGGGTGCTCGCTCGCCTGCTGGCTGATCGCGTCGACGAGGTCGATCACGAGCCGGCCGATGCGGCGCCCGTGGTCGAGCATGTGCATCCGGCCGAGGGTCGCGATCTGGTCGTTCCGGCTCCGTCCGGCGCGGAGCTTCCCACCGAGTTCCGGACCGAGGTCGGCGATGAGCAGGCGCTCGAGGGCACCGTGCACGTCCTCGTCGGAGTCCGCCGGCAGCAGCGTGCCGTCGGCGTGCGCCGCGTTGAGACGGTCCAGGCCCCCGAGCATCTGCTCGAGCTCGTCGGCGGTCAGGTACCCGGCCGTCTGCAGGGCTCGGGCGTGGGCACGCGACCCCGCGAGGTCGTAGGGCGCCAGCTGCCAGTCGAAGTGCGTCGACTTCGACAGGGCGGCGAGCTCCGGGCTCGGCCCGTCGGCGAACCGCGCGCCCCACAGCGCACCCTGGTTGGTGCCGTCGGTCTTCGTGTGCTGGGTCTCCGGCCGGGAGGCTCCGCTTGCGTCCGTCATGTCGTCCTGCGTCGTGTCGTGGGTCGGTCTGGTGCTCGTCGGTCGGCCCGGTGCTCGTGGGTCGCGCGGGGCATGGCGGAGGCGGGTCGGGCCTCCAGGACGGTCCGGACGGCGTGACCAGCGGGTCACGCCGTCCGGGGCCGGCTCAGTTCGCCAGGTCGCGGCGTGCCGAGATCTTGCTGGGCAGCGACCAGATCTCGATGAAGCCCTTCGACAGCGACTGGTCGAACGTGTCGCCGGTGTCGTAGGTGGCGAGGTCGAAGTCGTACAGCGACTGCTCGCTGCGGCGACCCGTGACCGTCGCGCGACCGCCCTGCAGCTGCAGGCGGATGTCGCCGGAGACGTACTGCTGGGTGTCGTCGATGAAGGCGTCGAGGCTGCGCTTGAGCCCACCGAACCAGAGGCCGTCGTAGACCAGGTCGGCCCACTCCGACTCCACACCGCGCTTGTAGCGGTTCACGTCGCGCTCGAGGGTCAGGCTCTCGAGCTCCTCGTGCGCGGCGATCAGTGCCATCGCGGCGGGGGCCTCGTAGACCTCGCGCGACTTGATGCCGACGAGACGGTCCTCGACGACGTCGATGCGGCCGACGCCGTGCTTGCCCGCGAGGGCGTTGAGCTCCTGCACGATGCGCAGGACGCTGAAGCGCTGGCCGTCGATCGCGACCGGGACGCCCTGCTCGAACGTGATCGTGACCTCGTCCGCCTCACGCGGGACCGAGGGGTCCTGGGTGTACGCGTAGAGGTCCTCGATCGGGGCGTTCCACGGGTCCTCGAGGAACCCGGTCTCCACCGCGCGACCCCAGACGTTCTGGTCGATCGAGTACGGCGACTTCTTGCTCTGCAGGATCGGCAGGTCGTGCTCCTGCGCGTAGACGATCGCCTTGTCACGGGTGAGCGCGAGGTCACGGACCGGGGCGACGCTGGTCAGGTCGGGTGCGATCGCGGCGACGGCGGCCTCGAAGCGGACCTGGTCGTTGCCCTTGCCGGTGCAGCCGTGCGCGACGCTGTCGGCGCCGAGCTGCTTCGCCGTCAGGGCGAGGTGCTTCGCGATGAGCGGGCGGCTCAGCGCGGAGACCAGGGGGTAGCGCTTCTGGTACAGCGCGTTGGCCTTGAGGGCGGGGACGAGGTAGTCGTCGGCGAACTCGTCCTTGGCGTCGATGACGACGGACTCCACCGCGCCGCAGTCGAGGGCGCGCTGACGGATCGCCTCCATGTCCTCGCCGCCCTGGCCGACGTCGACCGCCAGCGCGACGACGTCCTTGCCGGTGGCGTCCTTGAGCCAGCCGATGCCGACGGAGGTGTCGAGGCCTCCGGAGTACGCCAGTACGACGCGGTCTGCCATGGGTTTTCTCCTAGGGGTGTTGGTTGTCAGTTGTTCGCGGCGAGGAGCCAGGCGAGGAGCGCCTTCTGGGCGTGCAGACGGTTCTCCGCTTCGTCCCAGATGATGCTGCGCGGGCCGTCGATGACGTCCGCCGTGACCTCGTAGCCGCGGTCGGCCGGCAGGCAGTGCATGAACACCGCGTCGTCGGCTGCGTGCGCCATCAGCGCGTCGTCCACGCGGTAGTCCTTGAAGGTGTCGAGGCGCTGCTGCTTCTCGTCTTCCTTGCCCATCGACACCCAGGTGTCGGTGACCACGACGTCGGCGCCCGCCACGGCGGCGACCGGGTCGGTCACGACGAGCACGGAACCGCCGGTCTCGGCGGCACGGTGCTCGGCGTCCGTCACGACCTGCGCAGCCGGGGAGAACTCGGACGGCGATGCGACCCGGACGTGCATGCCGGCAGTCGCTGCCGCGAGCAGGTACGACTGCGCCATGTTGCTCGCGCCGTCGCCGACGAAGGCGATGGTCTGCCCCGCGAGCGTTCCACGGTGCTCGCGGATCGTCAGCAGGTCCGCGAGCAGCTGGCACGGGTGGAAGTCGTCGGACAGCGCGTTGACGACGGGCACCGTGGTGCCGGCCGCCATCTCCTCGAGCCCCGCCTGGCCGTACGTGCGCCAGACGATGGCGGACACCATGCGCTCCAGCACCCGGGCGGTGTCGGAGGGGGTCTCCTTGCCGCCGAGCTGGCTGTTCGCGGTCGAGATGATCAGCGGGCTGCCGCCGAGGTCGCTGATGCCGACGTGGAACGACACCCGGGTCCGGGTGGACGACTTGTCGAAGATCACGGCGACGCTCTGCGGACCGGCGAGCGGCTTCGCGGCCCAGCGGTCCCGCTTCATCTCGACCGCGAGGTCGAGGATGGCGGACTGCTCGGCCTGGGAGAGGTCGTCGTCGCGGAGGAAGTGGCGGGTCATGCGGAGGTCTCCTGGACTGCGGTCATGCTCGCCGCCAGGATCGCGAGGAACTCGTCGATCTCGGCGTCGGACACGATGAGCGGTGGTGCGATGCGCAGGCTCGACTCGTTGGGGGCGTTGACGATCAGGCCGCGCTCGAGCGCGGCGGCCGAGATCGCGGCGGCGACGGGCAGGTGCAGCCCGACGCCGATGAGGAGGCCCTGTCCGCGGACTTCCTCCACGAGCGGGGACCCGATCGCGGCGATGCCGGCACGGATGCGCTCGCCCTTGGTCACCGCGGCGTCCACCAGTCCGGCGGACTCGATCTCGCCGAGCACCGCGTTCGCGACGCGGGTCCCGAGCGGGTTGCCGCCGAAGGTCGAGCCGTGCTGGCCGGCCGAGAAGAGGTCGGAGGCGTGGCCGAACGTCACGAGGGCGCCGATCGGGAAGCCACCCGCGATGCCCTTCGCGACGGTGATGGCATCCGGGACCACGCCGAGGTGCTGGAAGGCGAACCACGAGCCCGTCCGGCCGACGCCGGTCTGGATCTCGTCGAGGATCAGCAGTGCGCCGTGCTCCTCGGTCAGCTTCCGAGCGGCGACGAGGAAGCCCTCGGGGAGGTCGACGACGCCGGCCTCGCCCTTGATCGGCTCGATGAAGAGCGCGGCGACGGTGTCGTCGATCGCGTGCTCGAGCGCTTCGATCGAGGTGTCGATGTGCTCGACACCCGGGATCATCGGCAGGAAGTCCGCCTGCAGGGCCGGCTTGCCGGTGAGCGCGAGGGCACCCATCGTCCGACCGTGGAAGGCCTGCTGCAGCGCGAGGATGCGCGTCTTGCGGCCGTCCTTCCCCCGGTTCAGGCGGGCGAGCTTGAACGCTGCCTCGTTCGCCTCGGCGCCGGAGTTGCCGAAGTACACGCGGCCGGCGTCACCGGCACCGGAGATGCGCTTGAGGCGCTCGGCGAGCTCGAGCTGCGGCGGCGTCGCGAAGTAGTTCGAGACGTGCACGAGCTTGGCTGCCTGGTCGGCGATCGCCTCGACGAGCGCGGGGTGCGCGTGCCCGAGGGAGTTCACCGCGATGCCGGCGAGGAAGTCGAGGTACTCGTTGCCGTCGACGTCCCAGACCCGGCAGCCCTGGCCGCGCTCGAGCATGATCTTCGGCGGGGTCAGGGATCGCATCAGCGACGCCCCGAACCGGTCGTTCCAGGTCTCGGTCTGCGTCTCGGTGCTCACCGTGCGTTCCCCTTCGTGTCGCTGCTGTCTGCTGGGTGCTGGATCGGGCTCGCGGGACCGCGTCGTCCGATCTCGGCGTGGGTGTTCTGGTTCTCGGTTCGTCGGCTCGGGTCCGGGATCACCTCGGTGCCCGCGCCGCGGAGGGTGAAGACCTCGAGCAGGATCGAGTGCGGGATCCGGCCGTCGATGATGGTCGCGCCGCCGACTCCGCCGACCACGGCGTCGAGGCACGCGGTCATCTTCGGGATCATCCCGGACTCGAGCGACGGCAGGAGCTCACGGAGCTCCTCGACGGCGATGAGGTCGATGATCGAGTCGCGGTCGGGCCAGTTGCGGTACAGCCCGGGGACGTCGGTCAGCATCATCAGCTTCGAGGCACCGAGTGCGATCGCCAGCGCTGCGGCTGCGGCGTCGGCGTTCACGTTGAGCGCCTGGTCCGGGTGGGCGTCGTCGATCGCGATGCTCGACACGACCGGGATCTGGTTCGCCCGGATCGCCGCGAGGACGCCGGACGGGTCGACGTGCGTGATGTCGCCGACGTGGCCGAGGTCGAAGTGCTCGCCGTCCACGACGACGCCCTTCTTCTCGCCGGTGAACAGCGACCCGCCGTCGCCGAACACCCCGACGCCGAGGCCGTCGCCGTGCTCGTTCATCAGCTCGACGATCTCGCGGTTGACCTCACCCGCCAGGACGTCCCGGACGACCGTGATCGCCTCGGTCGTCGTGACGCGGTAACCACCCCGGAACTCGGACTGGATGCCCTGCTCCTTGAGCGCGGCGGAGATCTGCGGCCCGCCGCCGTGCACCACGACCGGGTGCAGCCCGGCGTAGCGGAGGTAGACCATGTCCTCGGCGAACGCCCGCTTGAGGTCGTCGTTCACCATCGCGTTGCCGCCGAACTTGACGACGACGATCTTGCCCGAGAACCGCTTCAGCCACGGCAGGGACTCGATCAGGGTGGCGGCCTTGACGGCGGCCAGCTCGTGCTCTTCCTGTTTCGACAGGGCGTCTCCGGTGCCCATCAGCTGGAGTACGCGCTGTTCTCGTGGACGTAGTCGTGCGTCAGGTCGTTCGTCAGGATGGTCGCCGCGTACGGTCCCACCCCGAGGTCGATCAGCACGTCGGTGTCGCGGGGCGTCAGGTCGACCTCGTCGCTCGGGCGGTCCGGGGCGCCGGCGTGGCAGACCCGGATGCCGTTCATCGACACGTCGACCGCGTAGGGGTCGAACTCGGCGTCGGTCGTGCCGATCGCTGCGAGGACCCGGCCCCAGTTCGGGTCGTTGCCGAACACCGCTGCCTTGAACAGGTTGTTCCGCGCGACGCTGCGGCCGACGGTGACCGCGTCGTCTTCGCTCGCGGCGTTCACCACGTGGATCGCGATGTCGTGGCTCGCGCCCTCGGCGTCCTGCTGGAGCTGCCGGGCGAGGTCCGCGCACACGGCGGTCAGCGCTTCCTGGAAGTCGCCGACTTCCGGCGTGACACCCGAGGCGCCGGAGGACATCAGGACCACCGTGTCGTTCGTCGACATGCAGCCGTCCGAGTCGACCCGGTCGAACGTGACCCGGGTGGCGGCGCGGAGTGCCTGGTCGAGTTCGTCGGACCCGAGGAGCGCGTCGGTGGTGATCACGACGAGCATCGTCGCGAGGCCCGGCGCGAGCATGCCAGCGCCCTTGGCCATGCCGCCGACGGTCCAGCCGTCTTCGGTGACCTCGGACTGCTTCGCCTTCGTGTCCGTGGTCATGATCGCGGTGGCCGCGTCCGGGCCGCCGGTCTCCGACAGGGCGTCCTTGGTGAGTGCGACGCCGTGCAGGACGTGGTCGCGGAAGGTCTGGTCGCCGACCCCGATGAGGCCGGTCGAGCAGACGACGACGTCGCCGGCACCGATCCCGAGGGACTCGGCCACCGCTTCCGCCGTCATGTGCGTGGTCTGGAACCCGAAGGCCCCGGTGAAGCAGTTCGCGCCGCCGGAGTTGAGGAACACGGCACGGGCGATGCCGTCGCCGACGACCTGGCGGGACCAGATCACCGGGTGGGCCTGCGCGCGGTTGCTCGTGAAGACCGCGGCGACCGCGGCTTCGGGGCCGTCGTTGACGACGAGAGCGACGTCGGGGGTGCCGCTCGCCTTGAGGCCGGCGGTGGCGCCGGCAGCGCGGAAGCCGGCCGCTGCGGTGACGCCCTGTCCGGCGGTGACAGCCTGTCCGGCAGTCGCGTCGGTGTCGGCCTGGGCCCCCTCGTGCCGGTTCCGGTCGGACGCGGAGCTTGCGGAGCGGCCGTCCGGCCGAGTGCGCGGGGAGAGGCTCGGCTCGGTCTGGTCCTGCTTGCTGGCGTCGGTCACGGTGCGACTCCGTCCACGCTGAGGCCGAGGGTCTCGGGGAACCCGAGGGCGATGTTCGCCGACTGCACCGCGGCACCGCCGGTCCCCTTGGCGAGGTTGTCGAGTGCGCTGACCGCGATGACCCGGCCCGCGGCTTCGTCCACGGCGAGCCCGACGAGCGCGGTGTTCGCACCGATCGTGTCCGCGACGCGGGGGAACTCGCCCTCCGGCAGCAGGTGCACGAACGGCTCGTCCGCGTAGGCCTGCTCCCAGGCGAGGCGGACGTCCCGCGCGCTGACGCCCGGAGCCAGCTTGGCCGTCGTCGTCGCGAGGATCCCCCGCGACATCGGCACGAGCACCGGGGTGAACGAGATCGTCACGTCCGAGGCGCCGGCAGCCCGCAGGTTCTGCTGGATCTCCGGGATGTGCCGGTGGGTCCCACCGACCGCGTAGGCGCTGGCCGAGCCCATGATCTCCGACGCGAGGTAGGTCGGCGCGAGCTTCTTGCCGGCACCGGAGGGCCCGACGCTCAGCACAGCGACGATGTCGTCGGACTGGACGAGCCCGGCCTGGATCCCCGGCTGGATGCCGAGCGTCACCGCGGTGACGTTGCACCCGGGGACCGCGATCCGCTTCGTGCTCGCGAGCTCGGTCCGCTGGCGGCTCTGCGCGACGATGTCGTCGACGTCACGCCACTCGTCAGCCGATCCGGGAGCCGGTGCCGCGTGCAGGAGCTCCGGCAGGCCGTAGGTCCACGCCCCGAACCAGTCCCCGCCGTAGAACGCTTCCCACGCCGCCGGGTCCGTGAGCCGGTGGTCCGCGCCGCAGTCCACGACGAGGGTGTCCTCCTCGAGCGCCGCCGTGATCGCGCCCGACTGGCCGTGTGGCAGCGCCAGGAACACCACGTCGTGCCCGCGGAGGTTCGCCGCCGTCGTCTCGACCAGGGTCAGGTGCGACAGCGAACGGAGGTGCGGCTGGGTCGCGATGAGCGGCTGCCCCGCGTTCGAGAACGCGGTCACCGTCCTGACGTCGAACTCGGGATGGGCGGAGAGGATGCGCAGCAGCTCACCGCCCGCGTAGCCGCTGGCTCCCGCCACGGCGACGGATACGGACATGGAATTCCACCTTTGGTCGGACTGTTCGTCGAGAGATCGGAGGCGGCGGCCCCGGGCGGTGCTGTCCCAGTGGGATCAGTCGCGCAGGGTCGCCCCGAATCGCTCGCCGGCACGTCGGACTGCGCCGTCACGGGCCTCAGAGGCCTCGGCAGCGGTCAGGGTGCGGTCCGTGGCACGGAAGCGCAGCGCGAACGTCAGGGACTTCTGTCCCTCGTCCACGCCGGAGCCCCGGTAGTCATCCACGAGGCGAGCATACTCCAAGAGCTCTCCGGCACCAGTCCGGACGGCATCCAGTACTTCGCCCGCCGGTACCTCGGCTCCGACCACCAGGGAGAGGTCCTGGGTGGCCGCGGGGTACGACACGATCGGTGCAACGGACACGACGTCCGGCACCGCGGCGACGACCGCGTCGAGGTCGATCTCGACGACGGCGACGACCCGCGGGAGGTCCGCCGCGGCCGTCAGCTCGGGCAGGAGCTCCCCCGCGACGCCGACGACCGAGTCGCCGACGAGCAGTGACGCCGCGCGGCCCGGGTGCAGCGACGGGTGCGACGTCTGCGCCACGGTCAGCTCGGCGCCGGCCGCCCACGCGACGGTCCGTGCGACGTCGAGTGCGTCCGCGATGCCGAACGACTCGGGCTGCGTGCCGGGCTGCTTCCCGACGCGGTGGCCGGTGAGGAGCGCGGACACGTGGAAGGGCTGCGCGGGGAGCGAGGCGTCCAGTGCGCGGAGCGTGTCCGCGCCGGGGTGCGCGGCACCCGCCGGGACCTCGGTCGTGCCGAGCTCGGCGTCCGTCGGGAGGAACACCCGCGACGTCTCGTACACCGCGACGTCCACGAGCCCGCGGGAGACGTTCCGACGTGCGACGTCCACGAGCGCCGGGATGCCGCTGCGGCGCAGGAGGTTCTGCTCGCTGTCCAGGGCGTTCGCGAGCACGACGCTCGGACCGCCGGCCGGGTCGATGCCCGGGTACGCCGCGGTTGTCGCCGCGGACACGAAGGGGGCGGTGACGACCTCGAACAGGCCGTCGGCAGCCAACGCCGCCGACACCCGGCGGAGCGCGCGCTGGTGCGTCGAGAGACCGCGGCCGGGAGGGGCGACGGGGAGCACACTCGGGATGCGGTCGTAGCCGACGATGCGCGCGACTTCTTCCACCAGGGTGGTGTCGTCGGTCAGGTCGGGGCGCCAGGTCGGCGGCGTCACCGCCAGCTGCTCACCGTCGACGTCGACCGTGGCGCCGATCGCGCGCAGGGTCTCGATGACCTCGGCGTCGGTGTACTCGACGCCGACGAGCTCGGACGGACGGGACAGGCGCATCGTCACGACGGGCCGGGGCGCGTCGTCGACGAGCGTCGAGCCGAGGGCGTCCGCGGTGCCGCCGGCGAGCTCGACGAGGAGTTCGACGGCACGGTTCGCCGCGGCTTCGGCGACGAGCGGGTCGACGCCCCGCTCGAAGCGCCGCGACGCCTCGCTCGGGAGCTTGTGCCGACGGGCGGTGCGCGCGACGGAGACCTGGTCGAAGCCGGCTGCCTCGATCAGGACGTCCGTCGTGGTGCCGGAGAGCTCGGTGCGGGCGCCGCCCATCACCCCGGCGAGCCCGACGGGGCCGTCGTCGTCGGTGATGACGAGGTCTTCGGGGTCGAGCTCCCGGGTGACGTCGTCGAGGGTCGTCAGGGTCTCCCCCGGTACTGCACGACGGACCCCGAGGCCGCCGGCGACCTTCGCGAGGTCGTAGCCGTGCAGGGGCTGCCCGAGCTCGAACATGACGTAGTTCGTGATGTCGACGGGCAGCGAGATGGAGCGGACGCCGACGAGTGCCAGGCGCGACACCATCCAGGCCGGTGTCGGCTTGGTGGCGTCGATGCCGCGCACGACACGGGTGACGAAGGTGCTGGAGCCGACGCGGCCGCGGATCGGGGCGTCGTCGGTGATCATGACCGAGAAGCCCTCTCCGGTGCGCGGCGGCACCCGGTCCACCGGGTCGTGGAAGGACGCACCGGTGGCGTGGGCGTACTCACGCGCGACGCCGCGCATGCTCAGCGCGTAGCCACGGTCCGGGGTGACGTTGATCTCGACCGCGGCGTCGTCGAGGCCGAGGAGCGCGATGGCGTCTTCCCCGACGGACGGCTCCATGCCGAGGTCCGCGAACCGGAGGATGCCGTCGTGCTCGTCGCCGAGCCCGAGTTCACGGGCCGAGGCGATCATGCCGTCGGACACGTGGCCGTAGGTCTTGCGCGCAGCGATCGGGAACGGCCCGGGCAGCACGGCACCGGGGAGCGTGACGACGACGAGGTCGCCGACGTCGAAGTTGTGCGCACCGCAGACGATGCCGCGGGGCTCGGGCTCGCCGACGTCCACCTGGCACCAGTTGATCGTCTTGCCGTTCTTCTGCGGCTCCGGGACGCGCTCGAGCACCCGGCCGACCACGACGGGTCCGGTCAGGTCGTAGGTGTGGACGGCTTCCTCTTCGAAGCCGACCGACACGAGCGCCGCGTGGACGTGCTCGAGGGTGGCGTCGTCGGGGAGGTCGACCGACTCACCGAGCCAGCGGAGTGGGACGCGCATCAGACCACCGTTCCGAACTGCTGCGAGAAGCGGATGTCGCCCTCGAGGAAGTCACGCATGTCGTTGAGGCCGTTGCGGAACTGCAGCGTCCGCTCGATGCCCATGCCGAAGGCGAAGCCCTGGTACTCGTCGGGGTCGATGCCGGCGGAACGGAGGACGTTCGGGTTCACCATGCCGCAGCCGCCCCACTCGACCCAGCGCGCGCCGCCCTTGGCGTTCGGCTGCCAGACGTCCATCTCGGCGGAGGGCTCGGTGAACGGGAAGTAGTTCGGGCGCAGGCGGATCTGCGCTTCGGCGCCGAACATCTGCCGGGCGAAGTGCTCGAGCGTGCCGCGCAGGTGCGCCATCGTCAGGCCCTTGTCGATGGCGATGCCCTCGACCTGGGTGAAGACGGGCAGGTGCGTGGCGTCGAGCTCGTCGGCGCGGTACACGCGTCCGGGGGCGATGACGTACAGCGGCAGGTCGCGCGACAGCAGCGAGCGGACCTGCACGGGGGAGGTGTGGGTTCGCATCACCATGTGGCGGTCCACCGGCTCGACGAAGATCGTGTCGGCCATGGCCCGCGCGGGGTGGTCCTGGTCGAAGTTCAGCGCGTCGAAGTTGAACCACTCGTGCTCGAGCTCCGGGCCTTCCGCGACTTCCCATCCCATGCCGACGAAGATGTCGGCGACGGTCTCGTTGAGGAGCGACAGCGGGTGGCGGGAGCCGGGCGTCCTGGTCGACGGCAGCGCGGTGACGTCGACGCGCTCGGCTTCGAGCCGCGCGCGTTCCTCGGCCTCGGCGAGCACCGATTCCTGCTCGGCGATCGCCCCGTTGACCCGGCCGCGGGCCTGTCCGACGAGCTTGCCCGCCTGGGCCTTCTGCTCCGGCGGCACGCTGCGCATCGAGGCGTTCATCCGCGCGAGCGGCGACTGCTCCCCGGTGTGCTCGGCCCTGGCCTGCTTGAGCTCGGCGACCGTCGTGGCGGCACGGACGGCCGCGAGGGCTGCGTCGACCGCGTCGGCGACGGCCGATTCGCTGATCTCGAGAGGTTCTGACACGGGACCCAAGCCTACCGGCCCCTGGGATACCGCCGAGGTGCACCAGGTGGACTGTGGAGAACCCCGGTCAGGCGGTGCGCTGTGCGAACGCCGACTCGTAGAGGCAGACCGAGGCGGCCGTCGCCAGGTTCATCGACTCCGCCTTGCCGTAGATCGGCACCTTCACCGCACGGTCGACGAGCGCCAGGTCCTCGGCCGTGAGCCCGCGGGCCTCGTTCCCGAAGACCCAGGCGGTCGGTCCGTCGAGGAGCCCCTCGGCGCGGACCTCGGGCAGGTCGTCGCCCGAGACGTCCGCCGCCAGGATCGTGTAGCCGAGGGCACGGGCGCGCGACACGGCATCCTGCAGCGAGACGCCGACGGACACCGGGACGTGGAACAGCGAGCCCGTGGTGGACCGGACGACCTTCGGGTTGTACGGGTCGACGCTCCGCCCGGTGAGGACGACGGCATCCGCGCCGGCGGAGTCGGCGGCCCGGATGATCGTGCCGGCGTTCCCCGGGTCCCGCACCTCTTCGAGGATGGCGACCAGACCGGGCAGGGTGCGGTCCGCGGCGGGGTCGACCCGAGCCTCCGGATCGATCGCGCCGGGATCGGGGAAGACCTGCCGGACCGACGTCGGGAACTGCTGGCACACCGCGACGACGCCCTGCGGGGTCACCGTGTCCGCCATGGCGGCGAGGACCTGCTCGGTCACGAACCAGGTGTCCACCGGGGCGTCGGCGAGGCCGTAGCGCTCCGCGGCGGTCGGCGTCACGTAGAGCTCGCGGAGGAGCTCCGGCGCGTACTCGAGCGCTTCGCGCACCGCCTGCGGGCCCTCGAGGAGGAACAGGCCGGTGTCGGCACGTACGTCCTTCTTCGTCAGCGCGGCCACGGCCTTGACGCGTCCGGCACGGGGGTTCTCGAGGAGGTCAGTCACGCACCAAGTGTGGCAGCACACCCGTGGCATGCGCGAAGCCCCCGTTCCTCGGAAGGAACGGGGGCTTCGCGGAGACGCAGGTGACTACGCGGCCTTGGGAGCCGAGGTGTCGGCCGGGAGGGCCTTCTTGGCCGACTCGACGAGCGCGGCGAAGGTCTCCGGGTTGTTCACGGCGAGGTCCGCGAGGATGCGACGGTCGACCTCGATGCCGGCCAGGGCGAGGCCCTGGATGAGGCGGTTGTAGGTCAGGCCGTTCGCGCGGGACGCAGCGTTGATGCGCTGGATCCACAGGCGACGGAACTCGCCCTTCTTCGCGTGGCGGTCACGGTACGCGTAGACGAGGGAGTGGGTGACCTGCTCCTTCGCCTTGCGGTACAGACGCGAACGCTGGCCGCGGTAGCCCTCGGCGCGCTCGAGGATGACGCGACGCTTCTTGGCGGCGTTGACCGCTCTCTTCACTCTTGCCATTGCAGTGTTCCTTTACGAATCCGGGGGCTCAGTGGCCGAGGAGCTTCTTGACGTTCTTCGCGTCGGCCTTCGAGAGGACCTGGTCCTCGTTGAGGCGGGCCTTGCGCTTGGACGACTTGACCTCGAGGTTGTGACGCATACCGGCCTGCTGCTTCATGATCTTGCCGGTGCCGGTGACCTTGAAGCGCTTCTTCGACCCGGAGTGGGTCTTCTGCTTGGGCATGGTGGTGCCTTTCCGTGGGATGGATGGGGGGCCGCGCCATTGCGGATGGAAGTACTGCGCGGGATCGGTCTGGGTGGACCTGTCGGCCCGAGACCTATTCGGCCGTGGACTCGGTGGTGGCCGGTTCCGTCGACGCGGCCGGGGCAGCGTCTTCTTGCGGCTTCGACTTTGCGGCGTGCTCGGACGCGCGACGCTCGGCCTTGTCGGCCGCACGCTTGGCGTTCTGCTCGCCCTTGACGTCGGACTTGTTCTTGAGCGGCGCGATGATCATCGTCATGTTGCGGCCGTCCTGCGTGGGTCGGGACTCGACGACACCGAAATCGGCGATCTCCTCCGCGAACTTGTGCAGGAGCCGGACACCCTGTTCCGGACGCGACTGCTCGCGGCCACGGAAGAGGATCATGGCCTTCACCTTGTCGCCACCGAGGAGGAAGCCCTCGGCACGCTTGCGCTTGGTCTCGTAGTCGTGCACGTCGATCTTCAGGCGGAACCGGACCTCTTTGAGCTCGGTGTTGACCTGGTTGCGACGGGCTTCCTTGGCCTTCTGAGCGGCCTCGTACTTGAACTTGCCGTAGTCCATGATCTTGGCCACGGGCGGCTTCGCGTCCGGCGCGACCTCGACCAGATCCAGCTCGGCTTCCTGCGCGAGGCGCAGTGCGACGGCGATGGGGACAACGCCGACCTGCTCGCCCTGGGGTCCGACAAGACGGACCTCGGGGACGCGGATTCGGTCGTTGGTACGGGGATCGGGAATGCGGAGCTCCTTCAATCAGTGGTGGCCGTCCGGGGCGTTTGCCTGGACGACGGCACGAGAGGAGATCTGACGCACGGATCGGGACCCGTTCGGCAGCCGCCCGACTCCTGTCCAGCTGAGACCGTCATGTGACTGACTCAGCCGTGCAGGACTGCCGAACGCTGGCGCTCGGCGGAGCGGTCGTGACCCGGTAGCCTGGTGGTTCGTGGCCGCGGGTGGGAGTGACTCCTCTTCGTGATGAAGCCCGCCAGTCCGGATGGATTCGAGAAGCCAACTGGACGCACGGGCAGCATCTGCCGCGACGAGTCTAGCAGAGGAGCACCGTGACCGACACCCCGCCCAACCTCCCCCTCGACGACGGAGCGGACGACGCCGCCCGCGACATCTCCGAGGTCCCCGCCGTCGAGCTCATCAACACCGTGGCGGTGCACCTGCTGAGCGCAGCGGCCGTCAAGGTCGGGCTCGCCGACGACCCGCAGGAGCAGACCGACCTCGACGAGGCCCGCAAGCTCATCACCGCCCTCGCCGGGCTCGTGACCGCGGCCGCCACCGAGATCGGCGACCACCACGCCCGCCCCCTGCGTGACGGACTGCGCTCGGTGCAGCTCGCGTTCCGGGAGGCATCGGCGATCCCGGACGCGCCGGGCGCCGGCCCCGGCGAGAAGTACACCGGACCCGTCAACTAGCGAACGGGTCACGTCCCGAGCAGGGGACGGGACGACGGACGGGAGGCTCGTGGCGGCGCCGCCACGAGCCTCCCGTCCGTCTGTCGGCCCTGATCAGTGCGCCGAGCGCGCGGCCAGGCGCGCCACGGCGGCCACCGGGATGCCGACCCACGTCGGCCGGTTGCGTGCCTCGTAGACGACCTCGTAGACCGCCTTGTCGATCTCGAACGCGTCGAGGACCTCGCGGTGCGCGCGCACGTCGACGTCGAGTCCGCGCTCGTACCCGCCGAGGAACGCGTCCCGTGCCTCGTGCGCCCACGCACCGGCATCGACCGGGTCGTCGTCGTGCGCGAGCGCCCCGGCGACGTAGTCGAACGAGCGCAGCATGCCGGCGACGTCACGCAGCGGGACGTCGGGCAGCGAGCGCTCGTGGAGCGGGCGGAGGGGCTCGCCC
Source organism: Curtobacterium sp. PhB136 (assembly GCF_004346855.1). Lineage (NCBI taxonomy): Bacteria > Bacillati > Actinomycetota > Actinomycetes > Micrococcales > Microbacteriaceae > Curtobacterium > Curtobacterium sp. PhB136. The sequence continues at coordinate 1,288,783 of NZ_SMGH01000004.1, read as the reverse complement.
TCGAAGTCCAGGAACACCCAGCCGCGGGGCTCCGGTGCCGAGAGGACCTGGCCGAGGTGCAGGTCCCCGTGGATCCGCTGCAGGTCGGGCCACGGCACCGCGGCGGCTCGGGCGTAGACGGCCCGCACGGCGTCGGCGTGCTCGGCGATCGCGGGGACCTCGGCAGCGGCGGTGTCGAGCCGCTGCAGCATCGTGGCGTGCGCCTGGGCGATCCGGTCGGCGGTCGCGGGCTCCGTCGGCATCACGCCGGCGAGGGTCACGTGCACCTCGGCGAGCGCCGCGCCGAGGCGGTCGGCCCCGACCGCGAACGAGTCGCCCCGCCGTGCGTCGTCGAGTGCCACACGCCACGCGTCGTCGAGCCCCGGCAGGAACTCCTGCGCGAACGCGAGGTGACCGCTCGCGACGCCGTCCGCGCGCCCGGTGTCCGGCCACGCGCCACGGAGGGCACCGAAGACCCGAGGGACCCGTGCCGAACCGGCCGCGGACAGGGCCTGTTGCGTGGTGACGTCCGGGTTGTCGCCGTGGTGCAGGACACGGAACACCTTGACGATCACGGTGCCGTTGTCCTCGGTCTCGCAGATGATCGAGGTGTTCGACTGCTCGCCGCGGAGGACCCGGGCACTCCGGACCGCGCCGATCGGCGTCAGCGACTCCTCGCCGGCGTCGATCCGGGCGAGGAGCCACCTGGCGTACGCGGGGTCGTGGGGGCCGTCGTAGTCGACGGTCGCCGGGGTCGACGAGTCCGGATCCGGGTCGATGCGGGCGGCGTCGAGCCCGTCGACGGCAGCCGCGTGTTCGGTGACGGGGACCTGGTAGAGCACCGGGCCGGTCGGGGCGTCGTCGATGACGAAGCGGGTGCGGACCCGCGCCTCGTCGGTGGTCTCGTCGATCTCCGCGATCGTGCGGAGGTCCGGGACACCACCCTTCGCCGCGTACCAGCGTTGCCGGGCCATCCACTGCGCGACGTCGGTCATGCGTCAGGAGGCTACGCGTCGGGAGGGCCGGCGGACTCAGGTCCTCCACAACGCGCGCTCGACGACCCGTTCTCCACAACCTGCAGCACGCGCCGCCTCGGGCATCGGCCGCGCACGACACTGATCCGCATGCAGACCACACACGCACCGGCCGACACCACCACGGGGACGCTCGACGACCCCCGGCACACCTGGCGCATCCCGGACGACCGACCACTCCCGGCGCTCGAGCACTGCGCGGACGACGTCCGCTCTCGGCCGACGGTGACCCAGCGGGAGACGCTGTGGGACACCCCGGACCGGGTGCTCGCCTTCGACGGGATCGAACTGCTGCGCGCCGACTCGGGGACGTGGACCGTCGACCACGGCGACGGGCCGGAGGACCCCGACTCCGAGGAGCACGGCGGCGTGCCTCCCGGCTCGGCGGGCCCCGAGGCGCCGACGGACGACCCGGTCGCGGTGCTCCTCGGTGGCGCGCAGCTCCTCCCGGTCCGGGTGCGGGTGACGACGACCACCCTCGTCGTGCTGCACGACGCGGACGGCCGCGCCCGGGCCGAGGTCGCCGACGTGCGCATCGACGAGGGCGACACGGACACGACGCTGCTCCGGAGCGCACGGTGGTGGGCGCTCTCGGACGACGGTGAGGCGGGACCCGTCGGGCGGCGCGCGCAGGCCGCCCTGACAGAGGCCACCGGCGACGACGGACACGGCCCGGACGAACCGGTCCCGACGCTCGCCCCGGTGCGACGCCCGGCCGCCGGGGCGTTCTGGGAGGATGAGCGGGTGCCGCACTACCTCGAGGACCTCACCGCCGGGCAGACCTTCACGACCCCGGGTCGCACCATCACCGAGGCGGACGTCGTGTCGTTCGCCTCGTGGACGAACGACAACAACCAGGTGCACACCGACGTGGAGTTCGCGTCCCACACCCGGTACGGACAGCGGATCGTGCACGGGATGCTCGGTGCCTCGCTCTGCCTCGGCCTGATCGCCCGCACCGGGGTGTTCGAAGGGTCGGCGGTGGCACTGCTCGGGATCGACCAGTGGCGGTTCACGGCGCCGGTGTTCATCGGGGACACCCTCACCTGCACGGTGGAGATCCTCTCGACGCGGCTGACGAGCTCCGGGAAGACCGGCATCGTCGAGCGGACGGTCACGCTCCGGAACCAGCACGGCGACGTCGTGCAGCAGGGCCGGATGGACGTCATGGTCCTGACCCGCGACGCGGCGATCGGCTGAGGGCGGCCCACACCCGCGCGGCAACCCGGACCGGTGTTGCCAGCCCCCTTTACAACGATGTACGTCCGCGCCAGCATGGACGCATGAGCACGCTCGACGGCACCGTCGCCGCATCCACCAGCGCCCCTGCAACCGACCTCCCGCTCGCCAGTCGGCAGGACGGCTCGTACCCCCGCCCGCAGATGCTCCGTGAGCACTGGGCCGACCTCGACGGGACGTGGTCGTTCCGGAACGACGGCGACGACACCGCGTGGCGGTCGGGCTTCCCCGACGCGCGTGACATCGTCGTGCCGTTCCCGCCCGAGTCGGTCGCGTCGGGCATCGACGAGCCGGGCTTCCACCCCGTGGTCTGGTACTCCCGGACCATCACCCGCGCCGACCTCGACGCCGCCGGGCTCGGCGCCGCCACCCCGCGGCTCGTGCTGCACTTCGGCGCGGCCGACTACCGCGCGAGCGTGTGGATCGACGGCACCTTCGTCGGATCCCACGAGGGCGGTCACACCCCCTTCCAGTTCGACGTCACCGACGTGCTGGCCGAGGACACCAACGCGGTGCACACCCTCGTGGTCCGCGCCGAGGACGACCCGCACGACCTCACCCAGCCCCGCGGCAAGCAGGACTGGCACGAGGACCCACACGCCATCTGGTACCGCCGCACCACCGGGATCTGGCAGACCGTCTGGCTCGAAGCCGTGCCGACCGCGTCGATCGAGTACCTCCGCTGGACGAACGTCGACCACGCCACCGTGCGCCTGACCGTCCGGGTCGCGGGACACCGGACCGGCGGCGAGCGCCTCCGCGTCGAGGCACGCTGGGACGAGCGCGACGAACACCTCGCGACGATCGAGGCCACCCTCGGCGACACCGCGGACGAGTTCGACGTCGTGGTCCCGATCGCGCGGCAGGCGAACGGGCAGGCCGAGGACGAACTGCACTGGACGCCGGAGGCCCCGCGGCTCGTGGACGCCTCCGTCGCGCTCCTCGACCGCACCGGCGAGCCGATCGACACCGTCGCGAGCTACTTCGGCGTCCGCACGGTCGGCGTCGACGGCGGCGCGTTCCAGCTGAACGGTCGCAGCTACGACGTCCGCAGCGTCCTCAACCAGGGGTACTGGCCGGACTCGCACATCGCCGCCCCGTCGCGCGCAGCACTCCGGCGTGAGGTCGAGCTCATCAAGGAGCTCGGCTTCAACGCGGCCCGCAACCACCAGAAGATCGAGGACCCCCGGTTCCTGTACTGGGCGGACCGCCTCGGGCTCCTGGTCTGGGGCGAAGCCCCCGGCGCCTACGCGTTCTCGCCCCGCGCCGTCCAGCGGCTGATGCGGGAGTGGATGGACGCCGTCGAACGCGACGCGTCGCACCCGTCGATCGTGACCTGGGTGCCGGCGAACGAGAGCTGGGGCGTCCAGCACATCAGCACGGACCCGGCGCAGCAGGCCTACGCCCGTGCACTCGCCGACGTCACCCGTGCGCTCGACCCGACGCGTCCGGTGATCTCGAACGACGGCTGGGAGCACACGAACTCGGACATCATCACGATCCACGACTACGAGGGCGTCGGCGAACGACTCGCACGCACCTACGCGGACGAGACCGCCCGGACCGAGCTCTTCCACGGCATGGGCCCGTCCGACCGGTGGGTGCTCGTCGGGGGCGCCGAAGACCTCGGGCAGCCGGTGATGCTGACCGAGTTCGGTGGCGTCGACTACCAGCCGGGCGGGGCGCGTGAGGACGGTTGGGGCTACACCTCGGCCGCCGACGGGGACGACTACGTCGCCCGCATCACGGCGCTGTACGACGCGATCCGGGCCAGCTCGTTCCTCGCCGGCTCGTGCTACACCCAGCTCACCGACACGATGCAGGAGACGAACGGCCTGCTGAACGCTGACCGCACGCCGAAGGTGCCGATCGAGCAGATCCGACGCGCGATCACGGGGCACTAGCCAGCGGTCCGCCCCGGTCCGGACGTCCGGACCGGGGCCCTGGTCTGGGAGGATCGGGCGGGTGACGAGCGTGGCGGAGACGAGCCGAGCCTCCCGGTCGGGGTTCCGTGCCCTGCTGGACGGACCGCGGAGCAGCTGGACCGCGCCGCTGGTGATCTGGGCCGGTTCGCGGGTGGTGAGCACGGCGCTGCTCCTGGGCATGTTCCTGCTCGCCACCGCGAACGGGTGGGAGTTCGCGTCGTACCGGCGCGACCCGTCGTTCGCCACGTTCTCCGGCTCGTGGGACGCCTCGTTCTACCGGACCATCGCGGAGCACGGGTACCCGTCGACGCTGCCCACCGACGGCGACGGGCACGTGCTGCCGAACCCGTGGGCCTTCCTGCCGGTGTTCCCCGCGCTCGTCCGGGCCGTGATGGCCGTGACGGGTGGGTCGTTCTGGGTCGTCGGTGTCGTCGTCGCGACGCTCGCCGGGGCCGGCGCCTGCGTGCTGTTGTACCGCCTGGTGCTCGCTGTCGGGTGTTCGCACCGTGCACGGTGGGCGACGGCGCTGTTCGCGTTCGGGCCGACGGCGTTCCTGCTGCAGGTGGCCTACGCCGAGTCGACGCTGCTGCTCCTGCTGTTCGGCGGCATGCTCGCGCTCGTCCGGCGGCGGTACTGGCTGGTCGGGCTGCTCGGCGTGGTCGCCGCGTTCACGAAGCCCGGGGTGCTGGCACTGGCCGTCGCGCTCGCGGTGCACCTGGTCGTGCGGTGGACCCGGGAACGCCGCGCGCTCCCGGTGCGGGACGTGATCACGATCGTCGTCGCGGGGTGCGTCGTCGCGGCCGCGGGGCTGGCGTGGCCCGTGATCGCCTCGGCGGTGACGGGGACGCCGAACGCGTACCTCGACACCGAGCTGTCGTGGTGGGTGGGGTTCGTCGGGCGGCAGCACTTCGCGCCCCTGACACCGTGGTTCGTGATGGCGGGGCGGTGGCTCGGGCCGGTCGGGATCGTGCTCGTGGTCGCGGTGCTCGCGGGGGCGGTGTGGTTCTGGACCCGGAAGGACGTGCGCGCGCTCGGGCCGGAGGTGCTCGGGTTCACGGCGTCGTACGGGCTGTACCTCGTCGCGGTGTTCCTGCCGCAGCAGAGCCTGCCGCGGCTGCTCATGCCGATGGCGCCGCTGCTCGGGTCGGACGTGTTCGTGCGGACGCGGCGGCGAGCGGTGACGTGGCTGCTCGTCGGGGTGTGCCTGCAGCCGGTCGCGATCGTGCTGCTCTGGTTCCTCGGGTACCCCTGAGGCGCAAGCAGCGGCCGCCGTGTCGCTCGGCGGTGGTGCCGTTCGCTTCCGCACAACCCAAACCGCCCCGAACCACGGGATCCCGTGGTGCGAAGCGGTTTCGATTGCGCGCGTCGGCGCCGACCCGCGCGGCTACGCGTCGAAGGTGTGGAACCAGGCCTTGCCGCCGGGGTGCTGCACCGTGATCATCTCGTCGAGGTCGCGGTACGGGCCGTCCTGGTTGTGGCTCGCCGACTTGATGCGGATCGTGCCGTCGGACTCCGTGAAGACCTCGGACACGATCGTGGTGTGGTCCGGGGAGTCGTTGTCGTTCCAGTCGAAGAACACGATGTCGCCGACCTGCACCTTGTCGCGCTCGTCACTCGAGCGGCGGGTGAGCCCGAACGTCGCCGCGTTGGCCGAGAGCCACGGGTCCATCGACGGGCAGTACGTCCAGGTGGCGGAGTGCGCTGCTCCCGCGGAGCGGCTGTACCAGTCGTCGCGCTGCTCCCAGCCCCGGGCGATGAGCGTCTGGCTGACGTAGTTCGCGCAGTCGCCGCCGATCGGGTTCATCGTGCCGTACTCGGCGAGGTTGTAGTCCTTCCAGTACCGCATCGCGTAGGCGAGCTGCCGGTCCACGTCGGTGAGCGCCGCGTACGACAACGACGTCGTCGCGAGCGCGCTCGAGGCGGACGGCACCGGCGCCGCGCTGGCCGTCGGCGTGCCGGTCGCGGAGTCCTGTGTCGCACCGCTCTGCCCGTCGTTCGCCGCGCTGCCGTTGCCGTCGGAGCTCTGGTTCGCGGACGCGACGGGCGTCAGTTCGGCGTCGAACAGCGCGACGTCGGCGGATCCCGCCGTGTACATCGCCTGGTGCGGCGCGGTGAAGGTCACCTTCGTCGCGGTGGCCTTGACGTCCCGCGCGGCGATCCCGCCGACGGTGACCCCGCGGACGGCAGCGAGACCGGTCCCGGCAACGGTGACGGTCACCCCGCCGGCGAGCGGGACCTGGGCCGGCGTCAGTCCGGTGGCCTTCGGCTTCGCGGAGGGCGTCGACCCGGTGGACCGCGACGCACCGCCCTTCCCGCCGTCCGCACCGCCGTCCGCTCCGTTGTCGGAGGAACACGCGGCGACGGCGAGGCCGACCCCGGCGATCCCGGCGAGGGACAGGAGTGAGCGGCGCGTGAAGGAGGCAGTCATGGCGTCACCAGGGTACGTGACGGCCCCCGACACACGAGGGGACGCGCGGCGCGTCAGACGCCGGTGACGTTCACCAGCCAGCTCACGCCGAACCGGTCCGTCACCATCCCGAACTCGTCGCCCCACGGCGCCTTCGTCAACGGTTCGAGCACGGTGCCGCCCTCGGAGAGCCCGGCGAAGAAGCGGCGCATGTCCTCGGCGTCGTCACCGGACAGGGACACCGAGATGCTGCTGCCGCCGCTGCTGTACTGCATGCTGTTCGGGGTGTCGGCGCCCATGATCAGGTAGCCGTTCGGCGTCTCGAGCTGGCCGTGCATGATCTTGTCCGCCTCGGCCGGGTCCTCGGATGCGTGCATCTCGCCGAACGTGCTCAGGGTGAGCTCGCCGCCGAACACCGACTGGTAGAACTCCATCGCCTGCCGGGCGTCGTCGCGGAAGCCGAGGTACGGGTTCAGTCGCGAGGTCATGTCGGTCTCCTTCGTCCGGCCCGGGCGCGTGTTCCCGGCGCTCGCCGTCATCGTGGCACCGCTCCGGACACCGCGCAACGATCGTTCCGGAGCGGCACCATCGCGTGCTGCCGCACCGCATTCCGGACAGGAGGCTCGTGGGGGGCCCGCCACGAGCCTCCCGTCCGTCACGGAACGGTCTCGAGCCGATCTCGATTCCGCAACCACGGCTCGCCACCACCTGCCGGTCCGAGAGGATCGGCGCATGGGGAACCTCCGATCCGCCCGCCCGTCCACCATCGCTGCCGCGCTGCTCGCGTGCGCCGCGTTCGCGCTCACCGGCTGCTCGTCCACGGGGGACGCCGGCGCGACCCCCGCTCCGGCCCGGACCGCGACGCCGACAACCGCGGCGAGCACGACCGATTCGGACGACCCGGTGATGGACGACGTCGACACCAGTGCTGCGGCGGTCTGCGGGCGGCTCAGCATGCTCACCACGATCTCCCTGAACGCGAGCACCGGGCACAGCCGCGGGGAGCTCTCGGACGCGCAGTACGAGGCGCTCCTGGCGTCGGTGCGCTTCGGGTACGAGCGGCTGGTGAGCACCGACCCGACGATGACGACCGCGGTCGACTACACGCAGCGCTACCTCGAGGACCACCCGGCGCCTGCGACCGGACCGGCGATCGACGAGACCACCGCCGACTGGGACCTGGTCGGTCGGACGCTGGTCACCGCGTGCCGTGACGCCGGGTCGTCGATCGTGGCGGACGCGCAGTACGGCGGCTGACGCTCGTGCCCGTCCGGCGGCCGGCCCGGCGCGCGAACGCAACAGGCCCGAACGCAACAGGCCCGAAGACAACAAGCACGAAGACAACAAGCACGAACGCAACAGGCCCGGACCATGCGGTCCGGGCCTGTTGCACTTGGTGGAGCTAAGGGGATTCGAACCCCTGACCTTCTCATTGCGAACGAGACGCGCTACCAACTGCGCCATAGCCCCAAGTGCTCGACAACACTAGCACCCGGCCGCCGCGGACCGAAATCGCGCGGCACCCGCCGGGCGTGCCGCGATCAGACCGCGCGGCGGCGACGCATGATCGCGTCGAGGTCGGCCTGCTGGTAGTCGTCGTCGCCGATGACGCCCATCCCGGCCCACTTGCTCGGCGGAGCGGATGCTTCTGCGACCGGCGCCGACTCGGCGACCGGCGCACCGGCAGCACGGGCGGCGGGCGCAGTCGCAGACGCAGTCGCAGGCGCGGCGGGCGCAGCCCGGAGTCCGAGCCGCTCCGCGAGCCGGCCCTGGTCGTGCGCGGACAGTGCCGCGACGGCCTCCTCGACGTCCGGACGCATCCGGGACACCGTCGCGAGCGTCGGGTCCGACTCCCCCGCACGGATCGCTGCGGCCTCGGCGTCGGCCTCCGCCTTGGCAGCGGCCACGCGTTCCTTGAGTCGCGCGGCGAGCTCCGCGGAGGACTCCGGGGACGCGGCAGGAGCGGCGGGCCGCTCGACGTACAGCGGCTTCGGCACGCGGGCGGGCGTCCAGGTGCGGTCCGCCTCGGGCTCGGCAGGGCGGTCGGTGGTCAGCGGCGGGGCGGGATCGGTCCAGGCGGTCGTCGGCCTGGAGGCTCGGCGGACCTCCGGCGCGGACGCCGCGGCACGTGTCTTCCGCGCCTGGGCGACCTGGTGCAGCTGGGCGAGGACGGCTGCGGACCCTCCGGCGGCGACGAGCCCCGCGACGGCGACGAGCCAGGCGGCGGGCGCGACGACGAGCACCACGAGCGCGACGACGAGCCCGGCGACGCCGAGCAGGGTCGCACCGAGCCGCGAACGACGCATGCGCATCGCGGTCAGTGCGGGGACCGCTCCGGCCCGTTCGAGCGCCGGAGCCTGCTCCGCGAGTCGACGGGTGATCTCCCGCTGCCGTGCGGCCTCGTGCGCCCGGACGATGGCGGAGCGCTTGGCCTCTTCGGACTTCGCGACCTTCTGCGCCTCGGCGAGGGACTTCGCGTTCATCTCGATGCGGACCTCGTCCGGCAGTTCAGCGGTCTGCGCGAGGATCCGGAGGGTCTGCTGCAACCGGATCGCGTTCCGTTCGGTGGCGAGGTACTGCCGCCGGGCAGCCCACGCGGGCATCAGGTACACGAGCCAGAGCACCGCGGCGACGAGCAGCACGATGCCGCCGCCCCACGACCCGATACCTGCCATGGGGAGAGGCTAGGGGCGGGGGTTCCCCGCGCTCGTGATTGCCGGGCGTGTGTTGCGCTATCGGCGCAGGCGCTCCCGGCGGGGGCGCTATCGGCGGGGGCCGGTGACGATCGGCAGCGCGGCCTCGTCACGCGCGGCGAGCGGCACGCTCCCGACGCCGGGCGGCACCTGACCGGAGACCCACCGTTCGAGGACGCCCTCGCGCACCTCTTCGGCGACGAGCGCGAAACAGAAGTGGTCGCGCCAGTCCCCGTTGATGTGGATGTACCGGCGACGGAGCCCCTCGTACCGGAACCCGAGCTTCTCGACGACGCGGAGCGACGGAGCGTTCTCGGGCCGGATGCAGACCTCGATGCGGTGGATGCCGACCGCGCGGAAGCAGTGGTCGGTCGCGAGGGCGACGGCGATCGGCGTGACGTTGTGGCCGGCGGCGCCCTCGACCACCCAGTAGCCGATCGAGGCGCTGGCGAGTGACCCGTAGGTGACGCCGGAGACGTTCAGCTGCCCGACGAAGCGGCCATCGAGCTCCATCGCGAACGGGAGCCCGAGTCCCGCGCGGGCGTTCGCCTGGAGCGCGCGGATGCTGCCACGGACATCGGTCGAGACGTGACCCGACGGGTTCGTGGCCTCCCAGGTGCGGAGCCAGGAGCGGTTCATCGCGAGCGCGGCGTCGAGGTCGCGCGTGTCGCGGAGCCGGAGGGGGCGGATCGTGACCCGTCCGTGGGACAGGGTCGGGATGGTCGTCATCGGGCGGTTCCTCCGGTGCTCCGGGGGTTCCCGGAGCGGGTGTCCCACCCGGGGCCAGTGCTACCGGCCCCGGGTGGGATGGGTCGACTCATTCGCCCGCGTTGAACTCCTTGAGCCACGACTTGAGGTCGGGGCCGAGGTCTTCGCGGTCCGAGGCGAGCTGCACGATCGCCTTGATGTAGTCGAGTTTGTCACCGGTGTCGTACCGGCGTCCACGGAACACGACGCCGTACACGCCGCCGGTCCACTCCTCGGCGCTCGCCATCTTCATGAGCGCGTCGGTGAGCTGGATCTCGCCGCCCTTGCCCGGCTCCTGCTTCTCGAGGACGTCGAAGACCTCGGGGCGGATGACGTAGCGGCCGATGATGGCCAGGTTCGAGGGCGCTTCGCCCTGCGCCGGCTTCTCGACGAGGCCGGTGATCTTCACGACGTCGTCGGTGTCGGTCGGCTCGACCGTGGCGATGCCGTAGAGGTGGGTCTGCGATTCCGGGACCTCGAGCAGTGCGACGACGGTCGCGTTCTTCTCGCCCTGGACCTCGATCATGCGCTTGAGGAGCGGGTCACGGGCGTCGATGATGTCGTCGCCGAGGAGGACGGCGAACGGCTCACGACCGACGTGCATCTTCGCGCGGAGCACGGCGTGGCCGAGTCCGAGCGGGTCGCCCTGGCGGACGTAGTGCATGTCGGCGAGGTCGGTCGACTGGTTGACCTTCTGGAGCTTCTCGTGGTCGCCCTTCTTCTTGAGGGTCTCCTCGAGCTCCGACACGTGGTCGAAGTGGTTCTCGAGCGCGTTCTTGTTGCGCCCGGTGATCATCAGCACATCGGTGAGTCCCGCGTCGACGGCCTCTTCCACCACGTACTGGATGGCCGGCTTGTCGACGACGGGGAGCATCTCCTTCGGCATCGCCTTGGTCGCGGGGAGGAAGCGGGTGCCCAGCCCTGCCGCTGGGATCACCGCCTTGGAAATCTGGAAGCCCATGCCCACGACCGTATCCGATGCCCCCTCCTGGGTCATGTCAACGGAACGGAGGACAAGGGCTTTGCGGACAGGAGCGCGGCTTCCCGCAGGATCGCGATCGTTAGACTCCCTCGCATGATCCCCGATCTCGGCAACGAGAAGCGCGCGCTGCGAGCCGAGCTCCGGCAGCGGCGACGCACCAGGACCACCACCGAGCGCGAGACCGACACCGAGTCGCTCACCGCCACCCTGCAGCGCTTCGCGGAGGAGCGGCAGCTCGAGTCCGTCGCGCTGTACCTGTCGGCCTCCGACGAACCGAACGTCCGCCCGTTCCTGAACTGGGCGTACGAGCACGGACTCCGCGTCCTGCTCCCGATCACCCGGGAGGACGGGCTGCTCGACTGGGCCGTCGGCGACGGGTCCTCGGAGACCGAGGGGCTGTTCGGCATGCCCGAGGTCGTCGGCGAGGTCCTGTCCCCGCTCGCGATCAACGACGTCGACGCGATCCTCACCCCGGCGGCGGCGGTCGCGCGCGACGGCGTCCGGATGGGCTGGGGCCGCGGCTACTACGACAAGACCCTCGGGTCCATGGCGAACCGCCCGCCCGTCTATGCTGTGATCTTCGACGCGGAGTACCTCGAGGAGGTCCCGCGCGAACCCCACGACGAACCCGTCGACGGCATCATCACGCCGTCACGCATCATCACGTTCCGGAGCTGACGTGCCCACCTACTCGTACCGCTGCACCGAGTGCGACACCGCGTTCGACATCAAGCAGTCGTTCTCCGACGCCACGCTCACCGAGTGCCCGACGTGCGGCGGTGTGCTGCGCAAGGTGTTCTCGCCGGTCGGCGTCACGTTCAACGGCGGTGGGTTCTACCGGACCGACTCCCGTCCGGCGCCGAAGTCGGAGGGCTCGAGCACGCCGGCGAAGTCCGAACCGAAGAAGGCCGAGTCCAAGCCGGCCGCGCCCGCGAAGCCTGCCGCGTCCTGACCAGCGTTCTCACTCCTCGATAGGTTGAGGTGTCGCCACCCGGCGGCCGTCCCCGACCCGGAAGGAGTCCCGTGAAGGGCTTCAAGGAGTTCCTGCTCCGCGGAAACGTCATCGACCTGGCCGTCGCAGTCGTCATCGGTGCCGCGTTCACCGCGATCGTGACCACGATCGTGAACGCGCTCATCAACCCCCTGATCGGCGCGGTGTTCAACGCGTCGAGCCTCGACGAGGCGCTCGTCTGGAAGATCCCGACCGTGTCCGGCGGACACGCGTCGATCCTCTTCGGTGCGATCATCGGCGCCGCGCTGAACTTCGTCATCGTCGCAGCGGTCGTGTACTTCGCGCTCGTGCTCCCGGTGAACCACCTCAAGAAGGTCGCGTTCGAGCGGGTCAAGAACGACGACGAGCAGACGCCGCAGGACGTCCCGCCGACCGATGTCGAGGTGCTGCTCGAGATCCGCGACCTGCTCCGGTCGCAGAACGGCGTGCCCACGAGCACCGGCAGCGGCGCCCACGTCGCCCCGTCGAATGCGCCGGAGGGTCCCGGCATCAGCGGCACGACGAAGCTCTAGCGCGCGGACGGACGCTCGGCGCGGATCGGCGCCGCACGACCGAAACCCGTTCGCACCACGGAACTCCGTGGTGCGAACGGGTTTCCGTTGTGCGCGGCCGGAACGCGCCAGCGACGGCCGCGGCGGGCGCGGCGGCGCGGGACGGGGCGCGCGCGGCGGCAGCGACGGGCGCGGCGGCAGCGACGGCCGCGGCGGCCGCGGGCTACGCCACGCGGGCGCGCTCGCGGCGGCGCTTCGCGCGCAGGGCGACGAAGTACTGCGCGCCGGCGAGCAGGTGCCCGGCGGTGCCGAGCCACACGAAGACGAGCGCCGTGATGCGGATCCAGGAGTGGTCCGACGCCCACGAGGTCGCCGAGAAGAGCAGCACCGGCAACCCGACGAAGAGCAGGGCCGAGCGGATCTTGCCCGTCCAGGACACGTCGAGGTCCGGGTCGCCGCCGAACCACACGCTCGACAGCAGCGCGAGCACGGCGTCGACGACCACGATGATCACGACGACGATCCACGGCAGCAGGCCGACGAGCACGAGCGACAGCACGATCGCGATGATGGCGAGGCGGTCGGCGACGGGGTCGAGCGCCTTGCCGAGCTTGGACGTCTGGTCGAACTTCCGCGCGATGAAGCCGTCCGCCCAGTCCGAGACGCCGAGCACCACGAGCGAGAACAGCGCCCAGCCGGGGTGGCTCGTCACGACCAGGATCACGAACACCGGGATGAGCAGGAACCGGAACAGCGTGATGAGGTTCGGCCAGGTCTGCCAGTCGGGACGCTGGCGCACTGCGGAGTCGGTCATCACGTGCTTTCTTCGGGGTCGGACCTCCAGGGTACCCATCACCAGTGGGGAGGTCGGTCCCCCAGCAGTCGGGCGTCGTTCTCCCCGCGGCCGTGCCGAGGCGGTTCCGGGGCCGGAGCGGGGTCCGATCCCGGCACCGGCTGGGTGGTGACGCGTCTGCGGACCCGTCCCGAGCCTCCGGTCCGGCCCTGGTCCGGTTCACTCCGGACGGGAGGCTCCGGTGCGGCCGCGTCGTCGACCCGCGTCCACGTGCCCAGCAGCTGGTCCGTGCCGGGCGTCACCGGACCGGCGGGCCGGGAGGCCCTCCGACTCATCGGCGCGCAGGACCCGACGTGGGCACGCGGGGATCGAGATCCTGCGTGCTCATCGGCGTGCAGGAACCGGAGGGATGGAAATCTCCTGCGTGGCCCCACGGTCGACGCCGAGGACCGACGCGACCGTGTTCGCGACCCGGTCCGGGTCGGAGAACAGCTGGAAGGCGTGCACGCGCACGTAGTGCCAGCCGAGTCGGCGGAGCACCTCGGGCCGGAGCCGCAGCGACTCGCGGAGGGATCCCTGCACGAGCGACGCGTCGGTCTCGATCGTGACGCAGACCCCGCCGTGCGCGGCCACCAGGCCGAGCTTGCCGCGGTGGCCGAGCGCGACCGGGATGCCGCGCATCTCGAGTCGGCGTGCCAGGTCGACGAGCAGCGGGTCGGAGTCGTCCGGCACGTACTCGGCGGTGGTGCGGGCACGGACCTCGGCGAGGATCTCGGCGAGGGCGACGGTGCCGTGGCCCATCCGCTCCGCCTCGATGTCGGACGGCTGGAAGCACGTGACGATCACCATGGAGCGGCGTGCGCGGGTCATCGCGACGGCGAGCAGACGCTCCCCGCCGGGCTTGCCGAGCGGGCCGAAGTCGCGGAGGACACGGCCGTGCGGGGTCCGGCCGTAGCCGATCGAGAACACGACGCGGTCACGGCTCTGCGCGACCGACTGCTCGAGCGTCGCGACGATGAACGGTTCGGCACGGTCGCCGATCACGAACTCGGTGAGGTCCTTGTGCCCGGCAGCAGCGGTGAGCACGGCCTGCTCGACGCGCACGGCGTGCTTCGCGGAGGCGGTGATGACCATGAGCGACTCGGTCGGACGGGTGCGGGCGTGGTCGATGACGAGCCGGACCACGCGGTCCACCTCGGCGTCGACGCTCTCCACCGCGCCGGACTCGGGGTCCGGGACGGCCTTGCCGTCGCTGACGTAGTCGAGCGCGATCGAGCCGTGCCCGAGGAACGAACCGGCCCACGGCAGCGACTCGATCCGGCCGCCGTAGAAGCGGCGGTTCACGAGCTCGGCGAGGTCTTCGCCGCCGGCGCGGTAGGACCGGGTCAGGGACAGGGTCGGCAGGAGCGTCGAGAGCTTCGCGAGCGCGGAGTCCGCGTGCAGGGCGTCGAGCGTCTCCTCGTCCACCTGCAGCGCACGGTGCGCGGGGTCGACGGCGATCCGGAACGGCGACGGGGTCTGCGTCACCGGGTCACCGAAGACGACGGTCTGGCGGGCGCGACGGACGGCGTCGACGGTCTCGGCGATGGTCACGGCACCGGCGTCGACGAGGATCACCGTGTCGAACGGCATCGTGTCGGCGATCTGCGGGACCTCGTACGGGGACGCGAGCCACACCGGCGCGATCGACCGGGACAGGTGCGGGGCGGAGTCCTGGAGCAGGCGCGAGGTGATCGCGCCGTCCTTGAGCTGCGACTTCAGCGCCGCGGCTTCTTCCGGCCAGTCGACGAGGCCGACCTTCCAGTTCTCGGCGAGCTGCCACGCGAGGCCCTGCGAGACACCGGCGGCGTGCGCGTCGTCGACGAGGCGGAAGTCGGCCTCGACCCGGTCGAGCATGTCGGTGTTCGCGCCGAGCAGCGCACGGTCGGACTCGAGCATCGTCTCGAGGGCGGACTGCCACCACGCGAGCTCGAGCTCCGCGGGGACCTGCGTGTCCGGGACGTGCCGGTTCGCGAGGTCGGTGATGAGCGGCTGGAGCTGCAGGTCGCGGAGGGTCTGCATGAGCTCGGTGCGCTCCTGCAGGTTGTGCAGGACGTCGGACTCCTCGGCCAGGGTGCCGATGTACGGCAGGAGCTGGTCGACGGGCATGTTCGCGAGCTGTTCGTCGCGGCTGGTGCGACCGAGCGGCTCGTCGAGGCGGGCCAGGTCCTCCACGACGTTCGAGAACAGCACCTGGACGTCCGCGATGCCCGTGGGGACCTCGGGGTTGACGCCCGCGGCGACGTAGCGCTGCCAGAGCACGCGCTGCTGCTGCACGCGGGTCAGTGCCTCGTGCAGGTCGGAGACGTGCACACCGGGGCGGACGTACTCCCGCGCGAGCTTCTTCAGCCGGCGTCGGTTCGTGGACGACATCGGGGCGCCCTCGCCGCGCGGGGCGGTCGCCGCCACGAGCTCGGACACCGAACGGTCGAAGACCACCGGCAGGAAGCGGTCGAGCGTGTCCCGGATCTCGGTGAGCAGGCGGAGGTAGATGCCGAGCTCGTTGATCGTCGTGAACTGCCGCATCCGGGTCGTCGCGATGAGTTCGTGCGCGCGCTGGAGCAGCGTCGGCAGGGACCCGCCGTGCAGGTCCTTGGCGATCTTGTGGGCGCGCTGCGCACCGTCGCTCGAGGAGAACTTCGCGCCGTACCAGGGCGAGTCGTCCGGGCCGTAGCGGAACTCGCCGAGGTTCGCCGCGCTGACCATCGTCTCGGCGACGCGGGAGCGGCCGGTGACCATGGCGCTGACGGACTGCTTCGACAGCCGCGCGGTCGTCGACGGGGGCACGGGCAGCAGCGACAGGCGGGAGAGCTCGACCAGGCAGTCGAGGACGCTCACGCCGAAGTCGGGGTCGGTCCGGGAGAGGCCGCCGCGGTAGTCGGTGAGGACCTTGCGGAGCCGGACGAGGGCGTCGTCGACCTCACGCAGGGACGGGCGGGTCGCCTTCTCGTTGCGGGCGATGGCCCGGACCACGTCACGGCGGAGGGTCGCGGGCGTCACGGCGACACCCGGCAGGTGCACCTCGCCGAAGCGGGCCGCGATGCCGCGGAGGGTCGCACGACGCGGGCTGACCACGAGGACGCGCTTGTTCGCGGCGACGAGGCCACCGAGTGCGTTCACGATCGTCTGCGTGCCGCCGGTGCCCGGCAGGGTCTTCACGACGATGGAGTTGCCGGCCGTGATCTGCGCGATCACGTTCTCCTGCTCGTCGTCGGCGTCGAGCAGCAGGGTGTCGGTGTCCGGGCTGCGCTCGTCCGACGGGGTCTGCTCGACCGGGTGGTAGGACTGCTCGACCTGCCACTTGGCGCTGGGGTTGCCGGCGAGGGCGTCGAGCACGGGGTGCGAGAGGTCCTTCGTGTCCTCGACCAGGCCGGTCGCGACCTCCGCGAAGGTCGAGACGACGAGCCGGGCGTGCACCGAGAAACCGGGGATGTGCGCCGTCAGACCACGCAGCCGGTCGATCACCGGGTTCGGGGTGAACGAGCCGTCCTGCTGCGCCAGCGCGACGAACGCCTGGGAGTCGAGCGTCACGCCGAACTGCTCGCGGAGCGCGTCGGCGAGTGCCGGGTTCAGCACGGGTTCGCCGAGGAGCCGGACCTCGAAGTCGCGGCCGTGGCGGCGGATCGCCAGCGGGCGGAGCAGCACCGGGCCGCGGAACTGCTCGTCGCCGCGCTGCCAGTCGGCCATGCCGATGCCGAGGTTCACGGCGTCGATGCCGCGCACGGTGGCGAGCTCGGTGCCCTTCGCCTCGACGTGGTTCGCCGCGATGCGGGCGGCGCGGAGTGCCACCTCGTCGCGGATCAGGCTCGAGAGCAGCGTGGTCTTGCCGGTGATGAACTGTGCGAGACCACCGGGGTGGGTCGTGGAGAGCTCGATGCGGGCGCGAGGGTGGTCCGCGAAGTGCACGAGCGGGCTGGAACCGCCGACGCCCGCCAGCTGTGCGCGCCAGGCGTCCCAGACGGGTTCCGCCGCGTTCGTCGCGGTGAGCCGCGGGTCGCCGAGGCTGATCGCGTGCGGGCTCGTCACCTGGAGCTCGGGGCGGAGCGAGCGGTCCAGCTCGTCGCCGTCGGTGTCGGTCTCGTCTGCACGGACGGCGTCGTCGCGGTCGGTGGCGTCGGGAGTGCTCGTCGTGTCGTCCTGCTCGTCGCGGTGCTGCTGGTCGTCGGGCCGTGCTCCCCCGGCGGCGCGCGCGTCCTCAGCGGGGACGTCGCCGTTCACGTCGTCCTCGCCGTCGGTCACCCTGTCCGCACGCCACACACGCCCACTGTAGGCGGAAGCGCACCAGCACTCTGGCAATGAACCGAGGTTTCGGGAGATCCGGGCGGTCCCGAGGCGGTCCCCCGACCCCGTCTGTGGTACCAACGTGGCATGGCCATCGACGACCGAACCGCTCCCCCCACCGCTGCTCCCTCACGGCGCCGGTCGGTCCCTGCCGAGATCTCCCGCTCGTGGCTCCTCGTCGCCGGCACCGCCTCGGACCGCTTCGAGTCGGCCTCCCGGTCCCGCGCGGACCAGATCATCCTGGACATCGAGGACGCCGTCGACCCAGCCGCGAAGCCCGCCGCCCGGGCCACCGTCGCCGACTGGCTGACCGGCGGCGGCGACGCCTGGGTGCGGATCAACGACGTGACGACCGACTTCTGGGCCGACGACGTCGAGGAGCTCCGCGGGCTGCCCGGCCTGCTCGGCGTGATGCTCGCGAAGACCGAGAGCCCGGCGCAGGTCACCGACACCTGGCACCGGCTCGGCGGCCAGACCCCGGTGATCGCGCTGGTCGAGTCGGCACTCGGCATCGAGGAGGCGACCTCCATCGCCCGCGCGCAGGGTGCGTTCCGCCTGGCCTTCGGCAGCGGCGACTACCGTCGCGACACCGGCACCTCGGCGGACACCCTCGCGATGGCGTACCCGCGGTCCCGGCTCGTCGTCGCCTCCCGCGTCGGGGACCTCCCCGGCCCGATCGACGGCCCCACCGTGGGCTCGTCGCACCCGATCCTCCGCGAGCAGTCCCAGGTCGCCGTGTCCCTCGGGCTCACCGGGAAGCTGTGCCTCGACACCGACCAGCTGCCCGTCATCAACGAGGTGATCTCGCCCACGTCGACCGACGTCGCCTGGGCGCAGGACTTCCTCGACGACTTCGAGGCCCGCGGCCGCGTGATCCGCGACGGCTCCGACCTGCCGCGACTCGGGCGTGCCCAGAAGATCCAACGACTCGCCGAGGCCTTCGGCGTCGAAGCACGTTAGGGGTTCCGCATGACCTGGTCAGCTCCCGAGCCCGGCCCCACGTCCGGCCCGCCGCCCTCGCAGTCGCAGTCGCAGTGGGAACGCGGCGGCTCGACGCTCTTCCCGCCGGGCAGGCTCGCCGACCGGATCTCCACGGTGCTGCTCCTGGCCTTCGGCGCGATCCTGGTGATCGTGGTCGCCATCGTGGCGCTGATCGCGACGATCTCGGCCACCGCGACGTGCGACGCCGCGACCGGGTGCTCCCCCGGCGGCTACATCGGCGGTGCCTCGCTCGCGGTGGGCGGGGCGTTCGTGATCGGCGTGGCGACGGTCGTCCTGGCGATCGGCGCGTGGATCCGTCGGCGCACCTCGTGGTGGATCGCCGCGGTGGGCTTCCTGCTGGCCGTCGCGTGCATCACGTGGGGTGGCGTGGTGTTCGCGGGCGCGGCCGACGGCGACACCTCGTCGTCGAGCAGCAGCACGATCTGACGCGGGCCCGTCGGCGCCGGACGTGACCGGGCGCACGTCCCACGTCGAGGCGTAGCGTCGCGCGCATGGGCAGGGTGAGCCGGACGACGGTGGCCATCGTGGGCGGCGGGCCCGCCGGAGTGGTCCTCGGGCTGCTCCTGGCCCGCGCCGGAATCGCGGTCCGCGTGGTCGAGAAGCACGACGACTTCAACCGGGACTTCCGCGGCGACACGGTGCACGCCTCGACGATCCGGCTCCTCGACGAGCTCGGCCTCGGCGACCGGTTCCGGGCGCTCCCGCAGTCCCGGCTCGACGACTTCTCGCTGCCGATGGCCGACGGTTCCCAGCTGCGGCTCGGCGACTTCTCGCGGCTCCGCCCGCCGTACGACCACGTCGCGATGGTGCCGCAGTGGGACCTGCTCGACATGCTCGTCGGCGCTGCCCGCGAGGAACCGTCCTTCGACATCGTGATGGGCCGTGCCGCGTCCGACCTGATCGTCGAGAACGGCCTGGTCGTGGGCGTGCACCTGCACCCGTACGGCGAACCCGACGGCGAGCACGACGAGCTCCGCGCGGAGCTCGTCGTCGCGTGCGACGGCCGGGACTCGGTGCTCCGGGCCGCGGCCGGACTGCACCCGCGGGAGTTCCCGGTGCCGTTCGACACCTGGTGGTTCCGGCTGCCCAAGGAACCCGGGGACGCCGACACCGCGCTCGTCCCCGCGTTCGACGGGAGCGACGTGCTCCTGAGCTTCCCGCGCGGCGACTACCACCAGGTCGCGTACTTCGCGCCAAAGGGGTCCGACGCTCGACTCCGCGCGCTCGGCGTCGAGGACTTCCGGGCGCGGGTCGCGCGGATCCGGCCGTCGTTCGCGGACCGGGTGTCCGCGATCGGCTCGATGGACGACGTGCACGTGCTCGACGTGCGGATGGACCGGTTGCGGCGCTGGTGGCGGCCGGGGCTGCTGTGCATCGGGGACGCGGCGCACGCGATGTCACCGGCGGGCGGGGTCGGGATCAACCTCGCGGTGCAGGACGCCGTCGCGGCAGCGGCGATCCTCGCGCCGGCGATCGTCGGCGGCGTCCGCGGACGGTCCCTGAACCACGCGCTCGCGGCGGTGGAACGGCGACGGACCCCGCCGGCCGTGATCGTGCAGGGCGCCCAGCGGATGCTGCACCGGGTGGTGTTCGAGCGCGCGTTCGCGGGGCGGCTGCAGGGCGGCCCGCCGATCCTGCCCGCCGTGCTGGCGAAGTACGTGCCACCGGCTCGCGGGCTCTACGCGCGGGGGATCGCGTTCGGCCCGCTGCCGGAGCACGCGCCGGCATGGGCGCGCCCGGCTGCCGACACCGAGACCGAGACCGAGACCGAGCAGACCTGAACGGGGCAGCTCCGCCCGGGCGCATGCTGGGCCCATGAAGCAGCGAACCATCGGCGACACCAACGTCAGCGCGATCGGCCTCGGCGGCATGCCGATGTCCATCGAGGGACGACCCGACGAGCGACGGGCCATCGCGACGATCCACGCGGCGCTCGAGGCCGGGGTGACCCTCGTCGACACCGCGGACGCCTACCACCTCGGAGGCCACGACGAAGTGGGCCACAACGAGGAGCTCATCGGGCGGGCGGTCCGCGAGTACCACGGCGACGCGGACTCGGTCCTCATCGCGACGAAGGGCGGGCACCTCCGCCCGACGGCCGGAGCGTGGACGCAGAACGGCGACCCGGCGTACCTCAAGGAAGCGGCGAAGGCCTCCGCGAAGCGGCTCGGCGTCGAGACCATCGACCTGTACCAGTTCCACCGCCCGGACCCCGCCGTGCCCTACGCGGACTCGATCGGCGCGCTCGCGGAGCTGCTCGACGAGGGCGTGATCCGGATGGCCGGCATCTCGAACGCCGACGTCGACCAGATCCGGCAGGCGAACGAGGTGCTCGACGGTCGGCTCGTCTCGGTGCAGAACCAGTACTCGCCGAAGTTCCGGTCGAGCGAGGTCGAACTCGAGCTCTGCGACGAACTGAGCATCGCCTTCCTGCCGTGGAGCCCCCTCGGCGGCATCGCCGGAGCGTCGGACCTCGGCACCACCTACCAGGACTTCGCCACGGTCGCCCGCGCCCACGGGGTCACCCCGCAGGTCGTCGCGCTGGCGTGGGAGCTGGCGAAGAGCGACGTCGTCGTGCCGATCCCGGGAGCCTCACGGCCGCAGTCGATCCTCGACTCGGTGACCGCGGCGACCGTGAAGCTCCGCCCCGAGGAGATCGACCGACTCGACCGTTCGGAGGCCGCTGCGGCCTAGTCGCAGACCTTGCTCATCGCCTGCGTGGAGGACTGCACGTCGGTGATCGAGTCCTGCAGCTTGGTCGAGTCCACCGACTTCGGGTCCTTCGAGAAGGCCTCGAGCTGTCCGACGAGGTTCGAGAACGACTGCTCGAACCCGGCGGCGGTCTCGTGGACCTCCTTGTTCGTCACCTTGTCGGTGGCGGCCTTGAGCTTGCCGTCGAAGTCCTTCAACGTCGCCACCGCAGCGGTCGGGTCGCTCTGGAACTTCGTCATCTGGGACTGCAGCTGGGTCGACACGGACTTCATGTCGCTCTCCAGCGTCTTGCAGGCCTCGGCCTTGCTCTGCGTCGCCACCGGCTTCGCGGCCGTGGTGGCGTCGCCGTCGGATCCGCCCGAGCCGGACGCGCAGCCGGCGAGCAGGACGACGGCGACGGCAGCCGTGGTGAGTGCAGCGAACTTCTTCATGGTGATCCCCCTGGAGCAGATGGTCGAGACCCCGGCCGGGGTCATCGATGCGTCACCGAGCGTACATCGGAGCCGCACAGGCGGCCGGGCGTCCACGAGCGCCCGACGCGTACCGTCGAGGGCATGCAGGCCATCACCTTCGACCACCCGGGGGACGAGACCGTCCTCTCCCGCACCGAGCTCCCCGACCCGACGCCGTCCGACGGCGAGGTCCTCGTCGAGGTCGCCGCAGCCGGGGTCAACAACGCCGACCTGCAGCAGCGGCAGGGCAACTACCCGCCGCCGCCCGGTGCGTCCGACATCCTCGGCCTCGAGGTCTCCGGCACGATCCGTGCGCTCGGCCCAGGGGTGACCGGCTGGGCCGTCGGCGACCGCGTCTGCGCGCTGCTCTCCGGCGGCGGGTACGCCTCGCTCGCCGTGGTGCCCGCGACGCAGCTGCTCCCGGTGCCGGACGACCTCGACCTGGTCAGCGCGGCGGCACTGCCCGAAGCGGCGTGCACCGTCTACTCGAACATCGGCATGCTCGCCGGGCTCCGTCCGGGACAGACCCTCCTGGTCCACGGCGGGACCGGCGGGATGGGCTCGCACGCGGTCCTCTGGGCGAAGGCGCTCGGGGCCCGGGTGATCGCGACGTCCGGCGGCGAACGGAAGGTCGCCGCGTCCCGCGAGCTCGGCGCGGACCTGGTCATCGACCACCGCACCGAGGACTTCGTCGCACGCTCGACGGACTTCACGGACGGCGCCGGCGTCGACGTGGTGCTCGACGTCGTCGGGCCCGCGTACCTGGCGCGGAACCTCGAGGCCCTCGCGCCGAACGGGCACGTCGCCGTGATCGCGTCCGGCAGCGGCACCGAGGCCACGCTGCCGTTCGGGCTGCTGATGCGGAAGCGGGCGACGATCAGCGGGACCACCCTCCGCGCGCGGCCGCTGGCGGAGAAGGCGGAGATCGTCGAGGCGGTCCGCTACAACGTGTGGCCGTTCGTCGCGGACGGCCGGGTCCGTCCCGTGGTCGACGCCGTGCTGCCGCTCGCCGAGGCGGGTGAGGCGCACCGGCGACTCGCCGCCGGCGACGTGATCGGGAAGCTGCTGCTCACGCCCTGATCGCGCAGCGGCGCGCGGCGGCGCGGCGGGGCGCGACCGACTGGAGGCCCGGTGCCGGTCCGGCGGACCGGCACCGGGCCTCCAGGCGGTCGCCGTCAGGGCACGCGCGTCACGCGGCCGCTCGGGCCGACGCCACCACCTGCATGCACTTCTCGCCGAAGGTCGCGCGGAGCAGCGACGCGGCGTCCTGGTCGGCGTCGAACAGCGACGGCATGTCGATGGCGAGCATGACGCTGAAGATCATCCCGCTGCCGAGGAACCCCTGCACCTGCTCGTCCGGCATCCCCGCCTCGTCGCGGAGGAAGCGGTAGATCGCGAGGAAGCCGTCCCGTGCCGCCTGTCCGATCGCCGGCTCTGCGCCCGAGACGAACGCCTGGAGCAGCATCGTGTGCAGCCCCCGAGTGGCGGACAGGTCGATGAACTGCTCGCCGATCGCCTGTGCGCGGCGGTGTTCGTCGGCGTCGGACGGGAGCGCTGCGAGCGTGGTGCGCCATGCGTCGACGAGGGCCCCGAGGGTGGCGTGGAACACCTCGAGGAACAGGGCTTCCTTCGTGCCGAACATCCGGACGACGTAGGGCTGGCTGATCCCGGCCGCCGTGGCGATCTGGTCGGTGGTGGTGCCGTTGTAGCCCTGGCGGCCGAAGAGGTCGCGGGCGGCCTCGAGGATCATCGCCCGACGTTCGGCGGCGGGCATCCGTGCGGATCCGGAACTCATGGTTGACAGGTTATCAGTCGATTACTACAGTCCACCAGTGTAGTAATCATCCGATTACCAACAGAACGGAACCCTCCCCATGAAGCGACGCATCCCGGTCTGGCTCGCCATCGCAGCCGCGTCCCTCCCGATGTTCATGGCGACCCTCGACAACCTCGTCGTGACGAGCGCCCTCCCCGCCGTGCACGCGGACCTCGGCGCCTCCGTCGAGGAACTGCAGTGGATCACCAACGCCTACACGCTCTCCTTCGCCGCGCTGATGCTGCTGGCCGTCGGACTCGGCGACCGGTTCGGCCGCCGGCACCTCTTCATCGCCGGCATCGGCGTCTTCACGATCTCCTCCGCGTTCGCCGCGATGAGCACCGACCCCACCGCGCTCATCGTCTGGCGCGCCGTCGAGGGTGCCGGCGCGGCGGCGATCATGCCGCTGTCCCTCACGCTCCTGGTCGGCAGCGTCCCGGACCGGCTCCGGACCGTCGCGATCGGGGCGTGGGGCGGCATCTCCGGACTCGGCGTCGCGCTCGGCCCGCTCATCGGCGGCGCCGTCGTCGAGGGGTGGAGCTGGGAGGCCATCTTCTGGCTCAACGTCCCGGTCGGGATCGTCGCCGTCCCGCTCGCCCTCCTGGCACTCCCGAACACCCTCGGTGCTCGCGTGCGTGCGGACTTCCTCGGCGTGGTGCTCGCCGGGCTCGGTGTCCTCGGCGTGGTCTTCGGGATCGTGCGGGGCAACGACGCCGGCTGGACCTCGGCCCAGGTGCTCGTCGGACTGGTCGGCGGAGGGCTGCTCCTGGTGGCGTTCGTCGTCCGGCAGGCAACGACCAGCGCCCCGCTCCTGCCGCTGCGGTTCTTCCGCGACCGGAGCTTCGCGCTCGCGAACGTCGTCGCGATGACGTTCTCGTTCGGAGCGTTCGGTGCGGTGTTCATCCTCATCCAGTTCCTGCAGGTCGTGCAGGGCCGTTCCCCGCTCGAGGCCGGCGTCTGGACGATGCCCTGGACCCTCGCCCCGATGGTGATCGCGCCGCTCGCCGGCATGGTCGCGCCCCGGGTCGGGACCCGCGTGCTGATCGCCGGCGGGATGGCGTTCCTGTCCGCCGGACTGTTCTGGATCGCGGGCGCGATGTCCGCGGACGTGACGTTCGCCGGTCTGCTGCCCGGGTTCCTGCTCGCGGGGATCGGCATGGGCGCCGTGTTCGGGCCGATCTCCACCGCGGTGCTCGCCCGGATGCCGCAGGAGGACCACGCGAAGGCCTCCGGCGCGAACTCCACGCTCCGGGAGATCGGCGTCGCGCTCGGCATCGCCGTGCTGACCGCCGTGTTCACCGGGGCCGGCGGGCAGCTGACGCCGACCGGGTACGTCGACGCGGCGCAGCCGGCGGTGCTCGTCGGGGCGGGCGTGGTCGCGGTCTCCGCGCTGGTGGCGTTGTTCCTGCCGGCGGGGCGCGGGGTCGCGGCGGCGGCGCCGGAGGCGGCGGGCGCCGCGCCCGCGGGCGTGCCGGACGCAGCGACCGCGGTCGGCGCGGCGCCCGCGGCGGCCGCGCCAGCGCCCTCGCCCGCGCCGGCCGCGCCAGCGCCCTCGCCCGCGCCGGCCGCGTAGCGGCACGCCGCACAACCACGGCCAGCTCGCACCACGGGATCACGTGGTGCGAGCTGGTTGCTGTTGTGCGGACCCCGACCGAACCGCCTGGAGGCTCGGTGCCGGTCCGGCGGACCGGCACCGAGCCTCCAGGCGGTCGCCGTGGACACCGCAGTGGCCGGGGCGCGCTACGCGCCGACGCGGGAGAGGAACTCGACCAGGGCGGGGTGCTGCGGCGCGTCGAGGAGCTCGGCGGGAGCGCCCTGCTCGACGACCTCCCCGCGGTGCAGGAACACGATGCGATCGGCCACGTTCCGCGCGAAGTGCATCTCGTGCGTCGTCATCAGGATCGTGGAGCCCTGGCGCTGCAGCTCAGTGACCAGGTCGAGCACCTCCCCGACGAGCATCGGGTCGAGGGCGCTCGTGACCTCGTCGAGCAGGAGCAGCTCCGGGTCGGACGCGATCGCCCGGACGATCGCCACGCGCTGCTGCTGCCCGCCGGACAGCCGGTCCGGGTACGCCCCCGCGAACTCGCCGAGCCCGATCCGGTCCAGCAGCCGACGGGCGGTCGTCTCGGCGGTGGCACGGTCGATCCCGTGCACCTTCCGGGACGCCAGCGTCACGTTGTCGAGCACGGTGATGTGCGGGAACAGGTTGAACTGCTGGAAGACCACGCCGATCCGGGCCCGGGTGGCGTCGACGTCCACCCGCGGGTCCGAGATGTCCGCGCCCTGCAGGAAGATCTGTCCGTCGTCGATGCCCTCGAGCAGGTTCACCGTCTTGAGCAGTGTCGACTTGCCGGAACCCGAGGCCCCGATGACGCAGATGACCTCGTGCCGGTCGACGGTGAGGTCGATGCCGCGCAGGACCTCCTGGTCGCCGAACGACTTCCGGAGCCCACGGAGCTCCAGCACCGGTGCGGCGGGTGCGGTGCTCATACGGCTCCCCCGATCTGCTCGCGACGCTGCTGCCGGCGGGCGATGGCGTCGGTGACGCGGATGAGCGGCAGGCTGATCACGACGAACAGCAGGCCGGCGACGAAGTACGGCGTGAAGTTGTAGGTCTCGGCCTGGGCGATCTGGGCCGAGCGGACGGCGTCGACCGCGCCGAGGATCGAGACGAGCCCGACGTCCTTCTGCATCGAGACGAAGTCGTTCATCAGCGCGGGCGTCACCTTGCGGATCGCCTGCGGCATCACGACGAGCCGGAGCGTCTGCACATGCGAGAGCCCGAGCGACCGGGCGGCGAGGCGCTGCGAGGGGTGCACGGCCTCCATGCCCGCACGGAGCACCTCGGCGATGTACGACGAGTACGTCAGGACGATCGCGACGGTGCCCCACACCTCGGCGGGCAGGCGCGGGAAGATGCCGAGCCCCGGGATGCCGTACCCGACCAGGTACAGGACGATGATCAGCGGCAGCCCGCGGAACAGGTCGGTGTAGCCGGTGGCGAGCATCCGCAGCGGGAAGAAGACCGGGTTCGTCAGGCCCCGGACCACCGCGAGCAGGGTGCCGAACACGGCGACGCCGATCGCCGCGAAGAACAGGATCCGGATGTTCAGCCAGAGGCCGAGCAGGATGTCCGGGAACGTCGACGCGGCGACGCCCGGGTCGAAGAACGACTGCTGGACGGCGGCCCACCCGGGGGTGTTCACGACACCGAAGTACACGATCGCCAGGACGACGAGCGTCGACGCGATCGACACCAGGATCGCCCGGCGTCCACGCTGCCGGCGGAAGATCTGCCGTTCGAGCTCGATCTGACTCGGCGCGGGCGACGTGACGGGCGTGCCCGCTCCTGCTGGGAGGGTCACGCTACTGCAGGACCGGGGTGTTCGTCTCCGACGACAGCCACTTCGTCTGCAGGTCCTGCAGCGTGCCGTCGTCGTCGAGCGTCTTCAGGGCCTTGTCGACCTTGCTCGTGAGTTCCGAGTCCTTCGGCAGCACGAAGCCGAACTGGTCGCCCTTGCCGTCGGCCGGGAACTGTGCGGAGACGGTGCCGTCGTCGAGCTGCGAGGCTGCCATGTAGAACGCCGTGGGCAGGTCGGTGACGATGGCGTCGATCTGACCGGACTTCAGGGCGAGGACGGCGTCGTCGTTCGAGTTGAAGACCTGCGGGGTCACCCCGAGCGTGTTCTTCACGCTCGCGATGCTGGTCGAGCCGGTCGCCACACCGATGGCGTCCTTCTTGAGCGCGGCGACGGTGGTGTCGTCCGCCGCGTCCGACTTCGTCGTCGTCACGACGGCCTGCGTGGTCGTGTAGTACGGCGAGGACATGTCGACGGCCTTCTTGCGCTTGGCGTCGATCGAGAACTGCTGGACGTTGAGGTCCCAGTCCTTCGGGCCGGGGGCGATCGCGCTGTCGAACGTGCTGCGCTTCCAGACCACGTCGGACTTGTCGTAGCCCATCTCCTTCGCGACGGCGTAGGCCACCGCGGACTCGAAGCCCTTGCCGGACTGCGGCTTGTTGTCCTCGACCCAGGGCGAGTACGCCGGCTGCCCGGTCGCGATCGTGAGCTTGCCGTCGGTCACCGTGCCGTCGGCGCTGCCACCGCTCCCCGAGGCGCAGGAGGACAGGGCGAGCGCGGCGACGGCGGCGGTCGCGACGGCGAGGGAGAGACGCAGGGTACGGGTCACGGTCGGGCCTTCGTGAGGGGGTCGAGGGGGCAGGGAGAATCGTACGGGGAACTGGTACACCACCGCGACCAGGGCGTCACGGAGCGCCTCAGGCCAGGGAGAAGTCCTCGAACGAGAAGCCCGGCGACACCAGGCAGCTCACGAGCACCTCGCCGTCCCCGGGCAGCGTCCGCTGCCACACGCCCCCGCGGACGAACGCCTGTGCGTCGTTCACCCGGTCGCGGCCGGCGTCGGGTCCGAGGGTGATCTGCTGCCCCGGCTCTGGCTGGTCGCCGTCGCCGCCGAGCTCGAGCACGACCGAGTCCGGCCCGTGCCACATCCAGATCTCGTCGCTCGTCACCCGGTGCCACGCGGAGGCTTCGCCCGGCGGCAGCAGGAAGTGGATGAGCGTCGCGGCCGGCCGCTCGCCCGCCGCCGTCGTGACCGTGGCCGGCGAGGTCCACGTCCGGACGTACCAGCCGCCCTCGGGGTGCGGTTCCATGCCGAGTGCCGCTGCCCGGCGCGGGACGTCGAGCCACTCGATGAGCTCGCCGTCGACCGTTCGTCGTGCCACCTGATCGTTCATCGGACCATCATCCCGCGCCGAGACCCTCCGACCCACCGTCGAGCGCCCGCACCGTGCCGCGGATGACCGTGGCGGCAGCCCGACCGGCGCCGTCCTCGACGAGTTCGGCCAGCGCGTCGGGCACCGTCCGGGCATCGACGTCGAACACGGCGAGATCGGCGCGCGCCCCGACGGCCAGGTGTCCGATCCGGTCCGTTCCGACCGCAAGTCCCATCGCGTGCGCTCCGCCGAGCGTCGCCGCGGCGAGCAACCGCTCGTGCAGGTCACGGTCGCCGTACCCCTGTGCCCGGGCGATCCGGTGCAGCGCGGTGACGTCCGCCATCAGGTCGAGCGACGGCGACGAGGACAGCGAGTCGGTGCCGATGGCGATGGGACTGCCCTCGCGGAGGTAGTCCGCGACCGGCGGCGGGTCGAGTCCGATCACGGCGTTCGACCGGGGGCAGAGGGCGACGGCGGTGCCGCGCGCCCGGAGCAGCGCCCGGTCCGCCGCGGTCATGTAGACGCCGTGCGCGATGTGGCAGTCCGGCCCGAGGACCCCCAGCCGGTCCACGAACGAGGTCGCGCTCGCGCCGAACCCGAGCGCGCGCATCGCCCGGAACGAGGGCACGTTCGCCAGGTGCCAGTCGGTGCCGTGCTCGAGCGAGGTGGCCAGCCGTTCCCCCTCGAAGGCCGCTTCGCCGAGGTGCAGGTGCAGCCGCAGTCCGCGCTGCCGGACGATGTCGGGCAGTTCCAGGAGCGGCGCGACGTCGAGCGAGTACGGCGCGTGCGGCGAGAGACCGGCACCCGGGGTGGTGGGGATGCGCGCGAGCTCGTCGAGGACCTGGTCGCGGCCGTGCTCCTGCCAGGCCGCGTTCTCCCAGTCCATCACCTCCCAGTAGGCGATGCCGCCGAGCCCGTGCGTCTCGAGTGCGGTCGCCGCCTCGATGTCGGTGACGATGTCCGCGATGCTCGTCACGCCCGCGGCGATCGACTGCGCGGCCCCCTCGGCGGCTTCGGCCCGCCAGTCGTGCGGTTCGGCGTACTCCTCGTTGAAGGCGGCCGCCCAGTCCTCGAACCCGTCGTACTGGCCTCGGCCGACACTGGCCATGCCGGTGTACTGCAGGTGCGAGTGCGCGTTGACCAGGCCGGGCAGCAGCGCCCCGCGCCAGCGTCGCTCGGTGAACGGCGTGCCGTCGAGCTGGTCCACGACCCAGGAGCGCTCGCCGACGTGCAGGATCCGCCCGTCGCGCACGGCGACGGCACCGTCCGCGATCGGCGGCGCGGTCATCGGGACGACGATGCGCGCCGAGTGCACGGTCGTCGGGTGGTCGCTCACGACGGGTCCCCGAATCGGCGGGTCCGGACGTCGGGCTCGCGTTCCGCAGGCTGTTCAGCAGGACTGACGGGAGGCTCGGCTCGGCTCCCGAACGCGGCCAGCGCCACGCGGGCGGTCGCCTCGTCCACCTCCGGGTCGATGGGCACGACGGCGCGCGGCAGCTCGTCACCGTGCTCGAGCAGCATCCGGACGGCCCCGAGCTGCACGGCGAACGACAGGTCCATGATCTCGATCGGGTTGCCCTCGGCCGCGGTGATGTTGATGCACCCGCCGTCGTCGAGCACGAGGACCCCGTTCTCGCCGCCCGGGAACGTGAACCGCTCGGCCTTCGGCCCCACCGTCGTCCGGGTGGCACCGGCGGCGAGCGCGTCGTCGATCGCGATCTCCTGGTCGACCCCGCCGGCGACCGCGACGACGGCGTCGGGAGCGCAGGCCCGCAGCGCCTCGACGGTGATCGTGCCGCGGACGCCCGTCGCGCTCATCACCAGGTCGGCGTCACGGACGGCGTCGACGAGCGGTGCGACGGCGTACCCGGCGAACTGCGCCTGCAGCGCACGGACGGGGTCGGTCTCGGTGACCGTGACCCGGAAGCCGAGCGCGCGGAGCACCAGGGCGACCCCCTCGCCGACGTGCCCGAACCCGGCGACGACAGCCGAGCCTCCCGTCAGCGCTGGGTGAGGAGTGGCGGACGTGAGCCGGTCGACCAGGTCGAGCACCGCGAAGACCGTCGACTGCCCGGTGCCGTACCGGTTGTCGAAGAACGTCTTCGTGCGGGCGTCGTTCACGGCGATCACCGGGATGCCGAGCTGCCCGCGCTCGGCAAGCACCCGGAGGGGGCGGAGGCCGCTCGTCGTCTCCTCCGCTGCGCCGAGCATCGCCCCGAGCAGGTCGGGCCGTTCCTGGTGCGCGAGCCGGATCAGGTGCGAGCCGTCGTCGAGGAGCACGTGCGGCCGCGTGTCGAGCATCGCGAGCGCCAGGTCCTTCTGCTGCGCGAGCGTCGCGGTGCTGCTCGCGTGCACGGTCATCCCGGTGGTCCGCAGCGCCTCCGCGACGGCGTCGTCGGTCTCGTCGGCGTGGGCGTAGACGACGACGTCGGCGCCGGCGTCGCGGAGGAGCAGGCTCAGGACGGCGGTCTTCGGCTCGAGGACCATCGCGACGCCGATGCGGGTGCCGCGGAGCAGCCCGCCGTCGCGGAGTTCGGCGGCCACCGCGCGGGAGACCGGCATCGAGCGGCGAGCCCAGCGGAGGCGCGCATCGGCTGCCGGGTCGTCCTCCGGGTCGCGGCCCGTCGAGACGAGGAACACGTCGTCGGACAGCATCGGGACGCCGAGGACGCCCGGTCGTGCCGGGGCGACGGGGCCGAAGGCGTCCTCGTCGACCGCGGGGAGGTGCCGGCCGGCGTCGATGACGACGAGGGTGCTGCCGCGGGGGCGGTCGGCCTCGTGCTCGATCGCCGGGGTGCTCTCCTCCGGGGTGCCGAGGCACCAGAGCTGGTCGGCGTGGTCGTGGTCGTGTTCGTGTTCGGTTGTCTCGCGCGCGCCGAGGCCGGTGAGCAGCGCGCGGAGGACGGCCGCGTCGCGGGGGTCGCCGCCGACGATCCGGAACCGACGGGCCGCGACGAGCAGGTTCGTGGTCCTGGCGAAGTGCCGGACGGCCGCCGATGCCCAAGCTCGCGTGGCTGCGTCGGGTCCTGGGGGCATGGTCTCAGCGTAGGGCCGCGCGCTCGGGCATCTCGGCGTGCGGCGTGCGGCGCCTGCCGTGCGGCGTGCGGCGTGCGGCGTGCGGCGTGCGGCGTGCGGCGTGCGGCGGTCAGCCCAGTGCGTGCGGTGGCGGTGCGTCGTCCCAGCCGGTCGCTCCCACGGGAACCGCTGCTGTCGCCCGGCGGGCACGGTTCCGGAAGTGCACCTGCACGCCGATCAGCACCGCGACGCCGATCGCCGACACGATCGCGAGCCCGACCAGGTAGAGCATCGTCGCGAGTCCGGCGATCGCCATCGGCACCGTCCCGTCCTGCGCGGCGGAGAGCGGCGTCCCCGTGAGCACGAACGCCAGCACCGTGGAGATCGTCGAGTTCGAGTCGTACAGCCCGTGCAGCAGCGAGACGACGACGTACGTGACCAGCACGGTCCACGTCCACCGGAACCGGGGACGGCCGTGCGCGACGCCGAACAGCACGGCGCCGAGGATCGCCGTCCAGAGCACGTGCCCCACCGGCGACAGGATCGCGCGGAGGACCTCGGTCTGCAGCAGCGACACCAGGTCGATGCCACGCGACGTGATCGCGGCGTTGAACGCGTAGCCGGCGGACTCGAACGCGGCGAAGCCCGCACCGACCGTCGCGCCGAGGAGCGCCCCCTGTCTCGCGGTCTTCGGGCGCACCCGCCAGCCGACGACCACGAGCAGCACGCCCTTGACGAACTCCTCCACGAAGCCGACCAGCAGGTAGAGCGCCGCGCCCTGGCGCAGGTTCGACTCGAGCAGGGACGCCCCGAGCACGCCGAGGATCCCGCCGACGAAGAACGCCGTGACGAGCTGCATCGTGCTCACCGTTCCGGTCACCCGCTCGATCACGAACAGCACGACGGTGAAGGGGACGAGGAAGCTGCCGAGCAGGATGATCGTCGGCACCAGGTTGGTGTTGCTCGTGAACACCGTGACCACGATCGTCACGACCCAGAGCACGAAGCCGACGACGAGCGTCTTCCACCACCAGCCGTGCCGGTGGTGCGGGTGGTCCACGGGTGCGTCGCTGGTCAGGGCCATGCGCCCATCGTGCCGCGGCGACCGGGCGACTGCTCACGGGAATGTCCGACGTCGGTCCGTTGTAGTGGACAGCATGAGCGACGAGACCTTCGACCAGGTGACCATGTTCGGCGCGGACTGGTGCCGCGACTGCCGGCGTTCCAAGGCGCTGCTCGACAAGCTCGGCGTGGCGTACACGTACGTCGACGTCGAGGTGGAGGCCTCGGGGGCGTCCCGGGCGGAGGCGATCAGCGGGCGGAAGAACATCCCCGTCGTCGTGCTGCCGAACGGGAAGCACTTCGTGGAGCCCTCGGACGCCGAGCTGCAGGCGGAGCTGGAGCGCGCCGGCGCGGTCTGAGCTGGAGCTCGCCGGCGCGGTCTGAGCTGGAGCGCGCCGGCGCGGTCTGTGCTGGAGCTCGCCGGCGCGGTCTGAGCGCAGTACTCCCCGAAAGCGACAGTGGTCCGCCGGAAACGGCGGCTCCACTGTCGCTTTCGTGTACCCGTTGTCGCGCCCGACGCTCGACCGGTCCACGAGCGACACCTCCCCGCCGAATGCGCGGCGCATCTGGCTGCACGGTGTCGCTTTCGTCGCCTGGGCCCGCCTCGGAGCGAGCCGCCACGCTCCGACCCACGGACATCGGATGAATCGGGCATGATGGCCGCGTGATCATCGACGCTCACCACCACCTCTGGGACCCCGCCGACCGGCCGTACCCCTGGATGGACGACTCGGTCGCCCCGCTCCGGCGGCGGTTCGACCTGGACGACCTGCGCGCGGCGAGCGGGGCGGTGGCCGGGGCGGTGGCCGGCGCGATCGGGGACGTCGCAGGCAGCAGCCCCCGCGACAGCGTCGCAGGCAGCAGCCCCCGCGACGGCGGCGCCGGCAGCAGCCCCCGCGACGACGTCACCGCCACGATCGTCGTCCAGGCCGTGCACGACCCCGGCGAGACCACGTGGCTCCTCGCCCAGCCCGCTCCCGTCGCCGGCGTCGTCGGATGGGTGGACCTGACCGCGCCCGACGTGGCCGACCGGCTCGCCGCGCTCCGGCAGCACCCGCGACTGGTGGGCATCCGGCACCAGGCGCAGGACGAACCCGACCCGGACTGGCTCGCCCGGCCCGACGTGGTCCGCGGCGTCCGGGCCGTCGCCGATGCTGGGCTCGTGTTCGACCTGCTCGTCCGTGGCGCGCGGGAGCACGCCGCCGCGATCACCCTCGTCGACGCCGTGCCCGACGGGACCTTCGTGCTGGACCACGCCGGCAAGCCCGCCATCGCGGACGATCCCGACGACCCGACCGTGCGCATTGCCTGGCGGGCCCGCATGCAGGACCTCGCCGCGCGGCCGAACGTGTCGTGCAAGGTGTCCGGCCTGCTCACCGAGGCCGGCGCCGACTGGCGGGAGCGCCCTGTCGCCCGGTACGCCCGCGAGGCCGTCGAGGTCTTCGGCCCCGACCGCGCGATGTTCGGCTCCGACTGGCCCGTCTCCACGCTCGCGGCGGACTACGCCACCGTCGTGCACACGACGCAGCACGCGCTCGTGGACCTCAGCGACGACGAGCGCGACGCCGTGTTCCACCGGACCGCGGCACGCGTCTACCTTGCCGAGGGCCAGCCCCAGACATAGGATGTTTCCGCTGCACCGGCGCAGCGGAGAGAGCGAGGAACGATGAAGTTCGCACGACTCGGCCCCCTGGGACGCGAGGTCCCCGTGGCCCTCGACACCGACGGGCAGGCATGGGACCTCCGCCCGATCACCACGGACATCAGCGGGGCGTTCCTCGCATCGGACCCCGTCGGCCGCGTCCGGCACGCCCGTGAAGCCGGCGACCTCAAGCCCGTCCCGGACGCCGACGCCCTGCGCCGCGGCGCACCCGTGGCCCGCCCCGGCAAGGTCGTCTGCATCGGCCTGAACTACCGCGACCACGCAGCCGAGACCGGCGCGGAGATCCCCACAGAGCCCATCGTGTTCATGAAGGACCCGATGACGGTGATCGGCCCGGACGACGAGGTGCTCGTCCCCCGCGCCAGCACGAAGACCGACTGGGAGATCGAGCTCGCCGTCGTGATCGGATCGGTCGCGAAGTACTGCGAGTCCGAGGACGAGGCCGCGACCCACATCGCCGGCTACGCCATCGCGAACGACGTCTCCGAGCGGGAGTTCCAGCTGGAGCGGGGCGGGCAGTGGGACAAGGGCAAGTCCTGCGAGACCTTCAACCCGCTCGGCCCGTGGCTCGTGACCCCGGACGAGGTCGACCCCGCGGCGCTCCCGTTGCGCCTCAGCGTGAACGGCGAGGTCCGGCAGGACGGCACGACCGCCGACATGATCTTCCGACCGGCGGAGATCGTCCGGTACCTGTCCCAGTTCATGGTGCTCTACCCGGGCGACGTGATCAGCACGGGCACCCCGGCGGGCGTCGCGCTCGCCGGCAACGCCCCGTACCTGCAGCCGGGCGACGTCGTCGAGCTGACGGCGGAGGGCCTCGGATCGCAGCGCCAGACGGTCGGGGCGGCCTGATGCCCGGCACCCACGCCGGTCTCCGGGCGATCGTCACGGGCGGCGCCTCCGGGATCGGCGCGGCGATCACCACGGCACTCCAGGAGCGCGGGGCGACGGTGGCCGTGCTCGACCTGCAGACGTCCGGCGTCACCGACGGCACGATCGCCGTCCCGTGCGACGTCGGGGACGACGAGAGCGTCCGCGCCGCGGTCGCCAGCGCCGTCGAGGCCCTCGGTGGGCTCGACGTGCTCGTCAACAACGCCGGCATCGGCGCCCAGGGCACGGTCGAGGACAACCCCGACGACGAGTGGCGGCGCGTGTACGAGGTCAACGTGCTCGGCGCCGTCCGGCTCTCCCGCGCTGCACTCCCCCACCTCCGCGCGTCCGGCAACGCGAGCATCGTCAACACGTGCTCGATCGCTGCGACCGCGGGGCTCCCCCAGCGGGCGCTCTACTCCGCGACGAAGGGCGCCATCGCGGCGCTCACCCGGGCCATGGCGGCCGACCACATCCGTGAGGGCATCCGCGTCAACGCCGTGAACCCGGGCACCGCGGACACCCCGTGGGTCGCGCGGCTGCTCGCCACCGCTGGGGACCCGGCGGCCGAACGCGCGGCGCTCGAAGCGCGCCAGCCCCACGGTCGGCTCGTCGCGCCGGAGGAGGTCGCCGAAGCCGTCGCGTACCTGA
Source organism: Curtobacterium sp. PhB136 (assembly GCF_004346855.1). Taxonomy (NCBI): domain Bacteria; kingdom Bacillati; phylum Actinomycetota; class Actinomycetes; order Micrococcales; family Microbacteriaceae; genus Curtobacterium; species Curtobacterium sp. PhB136. The sequence goes on along the minus strand of NZ_SMGH01000004.1, from coordinate 1,253,186 downwards.
CGAGCCCACTCGCCCGTTCGACGACGGGCGTCGACCTGGCCGTCGACGGCGGGATGCAGGCACTCCGGCTCCGGCCCGCCTGATGGCCGGTTCGCGGCGCCGCCGCATCGGTCGGGAGGCTCGGCCCGGGTATCGTCGGGAGGTCCCGTCCCAGCCGGCTCAGGAAGAGGGCACCGCATGGCTTCGCTGACCGACGACGCGATCGCGCGCATCCAGCAGATGATCGTCTCCGGCGAGCTCGCTCCCGGGCAGCGCCTGCCGCCGGAGAAGGAGCTGAGCGAGTCCCTCGGGCTGTCCAGGAACAGCCTCCGCGAAGCGGTGAAGGCACTCGAGCTGATCCGCGTGCTCGACGTCCGCCGCGGGGACGGGACGTACGTGACGAGCCTCGAGCCCTCGGTCCTCCTCGAAGCGGTCTCCTTCGTCGTCGACATGCACCACGACCGCTCCCTCGTCGACCTGCTCGAGGTCCGGCGCATCCTGGAGCCCGCCTCCGCCGTGCTCGCCACCGCCCGCGCGACGGAGCAGCAGATCGACGAGCTCGCGACGCTGATGGCGACCGTCGACGACGACACCGGCGTCGAGGACCTCGTCGCCCACGACCTGCTCTTCCACTCCACGATCGCCGGCATCGGCGGGAACCAGTACCTCTCGGGGCTCCTCGACGCCCTGTCGAGCAAGACCGTCCGGGTGCGGGTGTGGCGCGGCCTCACCCAGAACGGCTCCGTCCAGCGGACCCTCGACGAGCACGCCGCGATCGTCGACGCGATTCGTCGCCGCGACCCCCAGCTCGTGCAGGCCCTCGTCGTGGCGCACGTCGAGGGTGTCGAGCGCTGGTTGCGGCGTTCCCTGGACTGATCCGTTCTGCGCACATGTGGCCGCGTGCAGTTGATCACGTGTTCACTCAGTGGCTGACCTCGGCACCGGCGAACCCGCCGGTGCCGATTCGTTCGTTCCACCAGGAGGACACCGTGCTCGGTCTCATCATCAGCTTGATCATCATCGGACTGATCGCCGGTGCGCTCGCGCGCCTGATCATCCCGGGGAAGCAGCACATCTCGATCCTCATGACCATCGTGCTCGGCATCGTCGGCTCGTTCGTCGGCGGGTTCCTCGGGTTCCTGATCTTCCAGCACGACCCGATGGACGGCTTCTTCCAGCCGGCGGGCATCATCGGTTCGGTGATCGGCGCGGTCATCGTGCTCTTCATCTACACGCGCTTCGCCGGTCGGAGCGCCTCGCGCCGCTGACCCCAGCGGCAGCGGCAGCGGTGCCGATCGGCGCCGCACCATCGGAAGCGGCTCGCACCACGGTTCTCCGTGGCGCGAGCTGCTTTCCGTTGTGCGGGGACGTCTGACACCAGACGCGCGACGGAGCGGCCCGGCCGCCCCTGACCCGTCGCACTCAGGCGGGGAGCAGCCCCTCGGCGCGCAAGTCGGACCACAGCTCCTCGGGGACGACCGCGGCAGCACGCGCCGCGTTCTCCCGCACCTGCGCCGCGGATTGCGCCCCGACCGCCACGGTGCGCACCGCCGGAGCCCGGCGTGGGAAGGCCAGTGCGGCATCGGGCAGCGTGACCCCGTGTCGCGAACAGACCTCGGCGAGCGCCCGGGCCCGCTCCAGGACCGATGCCGGCGCCGGGGCGTAGTCGTACGTGGTGTCCGGCGCCGGCAGCGGGTTGCTGAGCAGACCCGAGTTGTAGACGCCGACCGCGACGACGTCGACCCCGACCGCGGCGCAGCGGGCGACGAGCTCGGCCGCTGGCTGTTCGAGCAGCGTGTACCGCCCGGCCAGCATGATCACGTCGCAGAGCCCGGTGTCCACGGCAGCCGACAGTGCGGACACCGAGTTCGACCCGACCCCGACGGCCTGCACGACCCCTTCGTCCCGGAGTGCGGCGAGCGCCGGCAGAGCCTGGGTCAGACCGTCCGTCAGCGAGTACACGTCCGGGTCGTGCAGGTACGCGATGTCGACGTGGTCGAGCCCGAGCCGCTCGAGGGACTCGTCGAGCGACCGACGGACCCCGGACGGCGACGGGTCCCACTGCCGCACCAGGTCGTTCGGTACCGCGAACCCGCCGGAGGCGAGGTCGGTGCCGTCGCCGGAGCCCGGCACGAGCAGTCGTCCGACCTTCGTGGACACCCGGTACGAGGATCGTGGACGGTCGGCGAGCGCCGCTCCGAGCCGGCGTTCGGAGCGTCCGAGTCCGTAGTGCGGCGCGGTGTCGAACCCGCGCACGCCGACGTCCCACGCGGCGTCGACGGTGGCGCGGGCGTCGTCGTCCGTCACCGGGTGGAGCAGGTTCCCGATGCCGGCGCCGCCGAACCAGAACGGCCCGGTGTCGAGTTCGAACGGCGCGGTCACGACGTCTGCTCCGACAGGGTCCACACGAGCGGCACCCCGTCGTCGTTCCCGGAGTAGTCGTCGTCGGCCTCGAGCAGGGGGTTGATGACCTCCTGCCAGGCGGCGTTCACCGGGTCGTCCGCCAGGGAGCGGCGCATCGCCCGGTAGTCCGTCACCTCGATGAGGTGGATCAGGTCCTGCCCGTCCCGCCAGATGCTCCAGTTCGTCACGCCGGCACCGCGGAGCCGCGCGACGAGCTCGGGCGGGATCGCGGCGTGCGCCTGTTCGTAGGCGCCCTCGCGACCCGCCCGCAGCCGGGTGCGGGAGAGGATCCGCTGCATCAGTCGCGGAGGAAGAGCTCGACGACGGGCACCGCCACGTCCGGCCGGACCACCGGGAGCGTCAGCGTCAGGGTGCCGGCGGGCTGGCCGCCGAGGCCGGTGTTCTGCGCGCGGGTGTCCGGCGGGATCTCCCGGAAGTGCAGCTCGGACGCGTCGTGCAGGAACTGCGCGTACGCCACGCGACCGGCGAGGTCGGGCAGGTGCACGTGCTCGAAGGGCCACGTGTACAGGTGCAGGTAGAGCCGGTCGCCCCGCTGCGTGAAGACGGTGCCGGAGGGTGCCGTGAATGTCGAGGGACCGGCGCCGTACACGGAGCGGTCGTGCTGGTGCATCCACTCGCCGATGCCGGCGAGCGCACGGCGTGCGACCGGGTCGAACTCGCCGCGGCCGGTCGGGCCGACGTTGAGCAGCATGTTCCCGTTGTTCGACACCCCGTCGGTGAGCATCCGGACGAGCAGGTCGACGCTCTTCACGTCCTGGTTGTCGCGGTCGTAGCCCCACGACCCGTTGAAGGTCTGGCACGCCTCCCACGGCACCTGCACCCCGTCACGCTCCATCGGCTTGTCGGGCTGGTACTGCTCGGGGGTGACGAGGTCGCCGGGGATGTCGAGCCGGTCGTTGACGATGATGCCCGGCTGCAGGCGCTTCGTCAGCGCCATGAGTTCGGTCGAGCCCCAGTCGTCACGGCCCTTCCCGCCCCAGATGTCCTCGTGGTCGTTGTCTCGGTACGAGAAGTCGTAGAACAGGTAGTCGATCTGCCCGTAGTCCGTCAGGAGCTCGGTCACCTGCCCGTGCAGGTACTCGCGGTACCGCGCCATGTCACGGCCCTCGTTGAGCGCGGCGATCGCGGCGTCGCCGTCGTCCCGGCGCGGGTGCACCCCGTCGATGGTGAAGTCCGGGTGGTGCCAGTCGATGAGCGAGTGGTAGAAGCCGATCCGGATCCCCTCGGCGCGGAAGGCGTCGACGAACTCGCGCACGATGTCCCGGCCGAACGGGGTGTTCGTGGCCTTGTAGTCGGTGAGCGCCGAGTCCCAGAGCGCGAAGCCCTCGTGGTGCTTGGTGGTGAGGACGGCGTACTTCATGCCGGCCTCGCGGGCCCGTCGCGCCCAGTCGGTCGGGTCGAACAGGTCCGGGTCGAAGTGGTCGAAGTACTTCTGGTAGTCGGCGTCCGTGATCCGCTCACGGTTCTTCACCCACTCGTGCCGGGCGGGCAGGGCGTAGAGGCCCCAGTGGATGAACATGCCGAAGCGGTCGTGGGTGAACCACGCGGGCAGTCCGGACGCGTCGGTCGCGGTCTGCGGCTCTGCAGGTGCGGTGATGGTCATGCGGGAGATCCCTTTCTGGACGGAAGGAGGAGCGGAGGGGGTCAGCGGCCGCCGAGGCCGGAGGTGACGATGCCCTTGACGAGGTGCTTCTGCAGGAAGACGAGCAGGATGACGGTCGGCAGCATCGAGATCACCGACGCGGCCATCACGAGGTTCCACTCGCTGCCCTGCTGCCCGAAGAACTGCTGCAGGCCGAGCGGGATGGTGCCGTGCGCCTCGACGTCGTTGACGACGACGAGCGGCCAGAGGAACGAGTTCCAGTAGGAGATGAACGAGAACACCGCGAGGACGGCCAGGGTCGGCCGGGCGAGCGGGAGCATCACCGAGAAGAAGGTCCGGACGGCGCCGGCCCCGTCGACCCGGGCGGCGTCGTCGAGTTCCTGCGGGACGGTGAGGAAGAACTGCCGGACCAGGAACGCGCCGAGTGCCGTGAACGCCCACGGGATGATGAGCGCCTGGAACGTGTCCACCCATCCGAAGCCCTGCATCATCACGTACATCGGGATGACGAGGACGTCCTGCGGGATCATCAGCGTCGCGAGGAACAGCACGAACACCGCGTTCCGGCCGCGCCACCGGAGCCGTGAGAACGCGTACCCGGAGAGCGCTGCGACGGCGACGTTGATGATCGTGCCGGCCGCGGCGACGAACACCCCGTTCAGGATGAACCGCGCGAACGGCAGGTACGTGAACGCCTGCACGTAGTTCGACCACTCGAAGGACGACCCCCAGAGCGTCGGCGGGGTCGTGAAGGTCTCCGACGCAGGCTTGAGGCTCGTCGCCACCATGTAGACCAGCGGCGCGATGAACAGCAACGCGACGAGGCAGAGCAGCACGTAACCGATGGCGTGCCGCACGCGGCCGACCTGCCGGGTCCGGCGGGGCAGTGACCGCGGGTTGACGGTCCGGTTCGCCGAGGTGGCGGGGCGGACCCTGGTCAGCTCACTCATAGTGCACCCACCGCTTCTGCCCGAGGAACTGGACGGCCGTGATCCCGAGGATGATGACGAAGAGCACCCAGGCGCCCGCCGAGGCCAGTCCGAGCTGCTGCGTCTGGAAGCCCGTGTTGTAGATGTGCTGCACGAGGGTCTCCGTCGCGGTGCCCGGTCCGCCCTTCGTCAACACGAACGGCTGCACGAACACCTGGAACGACGTGATCAGGGTCATCATCGTGGCGAAGAAGATCGACGGCGAGATGAGCGGGAACTTGATCCGCCAGAACATCTGCCACGCGTTCGCCCCGTCGAGTTCCGCCGCTTCGAGCTGGTTCTCCGGCACCGAGTCGAGGGCCGCCGAGAAGATCAGCATGTTGTAGCCGAAACCCTGCCAGACGCTCATCGCGACGACCGCGAGCATCGCCCACTTGTCGTCGGCGAGGAAGTTCGGGGCGTGGACGCCGATGGTCGACTGCAGCGTCGCGTCGATGGCGCCGCCGGGCTGGTAGAGCATCCGCCAGACGACGACGTTCGCGACGATCGGGGTCACGGTCGGGATGAAGAAGAGCACCCGGAAGACGTGCCGGTGCTTGATCTTCGGCGTCAGCCAGGCGGCGAGCCCGAGCGACACGACGAGGTTGAGGGGCACGTAGAGCACCACGAACACGACCGTGTTGAGCGTCACCGTGCGGAAGATCGGGTCGGTGAAGAGCTTCTCGTAGTTCGAGAAGCCGGCGAACGTGCGCTCGCCGAGCATCGGCCAGTTCATGAAGCTGACGACGAGCGACGCCAGGATCGGGAACGCCGTGAACACGACGAGTCCGATCGAGTGCGGTCCGGCGAAGGCCGCGCCCCACCACGATCGGCGTCCGACCTCGCTCGCCTGGTCACCACCGCCTCGACGGCGGGGTGCGCCGGCGGCGACCGCGGTCGCGACGGCGGGCACCGCCGTCTCGGTCGCGGGGTCCTGGATGGTGGTCATGCGACGACCTCCTCGTCGTTCGCGCGGTCCTGGGCTGGGGGAGAACCGGACGGGAGGCTCGGGGCGGGGTCGACCCGAGCCTCCAGTCCGTCAGGTGGTGACGCCGGTCACTGCGAGCCGAGCTGACTCGAGATCGAGGACATCGTGTCCTTGCCGCTCGTCTGCCCGTTGACCGCCTGCAGGGCGTACTGCGTGAAGAGCTGGTTCAGCTGGTCGCTCTGCTTGTTGCCCGGCAGCGGGGTGGCCTTGTCGAGCGCTGCCTTCAGCGTGTCCTCGGCACCGTCGATGCCGGCGTTGTCGTACCAGGCCTGCTGCGCTGCGGTGCGTGCCGGGAAGGCGCGACCCTGCTTCGCGAGCGAGGTGAGCACGGGTTCGCTCGTCATCGTCTCGATGGCCTTGAACGCCTGGTCCGGGTACTTGCACTGCTTCGAGACGCCGAAGCCCGACCCGGCCGCGTACGACGACGCTCCGGAGGTCCCGGACGGCACCGTGGTGACGCCGAGGTCGAACTTCACCTTGGCCTTCTGGCTGATCAGCGACCACGGGCCGTCGCTGTACATCGCGACGTCACCGCTGACGAAGGCGTTGCCGTCGGCCGACGAGTCGGACGAGGCCTGCGTGGCGTAGCCCTTCTTCACCAGGCCGGCGAGCCAGTCGAGGCCGTCCGCGAACTTCGGGTCGGTGGCGTCGAGCTTGCCGCTCTCGGTGATCACCCGGCCGCCGTTGTAGCCGAGGATCTGCGACTCGAGCGGGATGTCCGCGATGCTCGTGCCGTACGCGGTCGTGCCGGCGGCCTTGAGCTTGGCCGCTGCGGCCTCGAACTCGTCCGTCGTCCAGCCCGGCTTCGGGTCGTCCACGCCCGCCTTCTTCAGCAGGTCCTTGTTGTAGAAGACGAGCATGGGGCCGGTGTCGTAGGGCAGGCCGTAGAGCTTCCCGTCCACCTTCATGCCGGTCAGCGCCGTCTGGTCGTACTCGCTGAGGTCGAGGTCGGCCTTCTTCGCGAGGTCGTCGAGCGGGACGAGGACGTCCGTGTAGTTCGCGGCCCGGAGCGACTGGATGCTCACGATGCAGGGCGCGGTGCCGGTCGAGAGCTGCGTGCGGAGCTTCGTCCAGTAGTCGTTGAACGGTGAGCCCTGGATGGTGACCTTGACGCTGTCCTTCGTGTCGACGGTGTCGGCGACCTTCTGCCACGCGGCCTTGTCCTCCTTCCCGCCGATCCACATCGCCCAGGTGAGGGCGTCCTTGGACTGGCCGTCACTGGCGCTGCTCCCTGCGGAACAGCCCGTGAGCACGAGGGCCGCGGCAGCTGCTGCCGCGATCCCCGCGATGAAACGTCGTTGCATGGGTGTCTCCACTTCGTCGTGGGTGTGTCTGTTCGGGTGTGGTTCGCGTCAGGCGACGCGGACGGCGTCGCGCATCGGGTCGACGGCGGTGTCGGTCGCCCAGACCGGGCCGTCGGGGTAGGAGAACGTGTCGAGGGAACCGGCGAGCATCTCGGTGCCGGCTCCCGGCGCGGTCGGCGGCCAGTAGCGGCCGTCGTGGACGTCGACCGGGGTCACGAAGTGCTCGTGCAGGTGGTCGACGTACTCGATGCACCGGTCGTCGAGCGCCCCGGAGAGCGCGACGGCGTCGAACATCGAGAGGTGCTGGACCGCCTCGCAGAGGCCGACACCGCCGGCGTGCGGGCAGACCCGGACGCCGTGCTTGGCGGCGAGCAGCAGGATCGCGAGGTTCTCGTTGACCCCGGCGACGCGGGTCGCGTCGATCTGCAGCACCGACATCGCCTCGGCCTGGATGAGCTGCTTCGCGATGACGCGGTTCGCCATGTGCTCCCCCGTCGCCACCGGGATCGGCGCGATCCGACGGGCGATCTCGGCGTGGGCGAGGACGTCGTCCGGGCTCGTCGGCTCCTCGACCCAGGCGACGTCGAACGGGCGCAGTCGGTCGATCCAGGCCACCGCCTCGTCGACGTCCCAGCGCTGGTTCGCGTCGATGGCGATCCGGATGTCAGGGCCGACGACGTCGCGGGCGATGCCCATCCGGCGGATGTCCTCGTCGACGTCGCCGCCGACCTTGAGCTTGATCTGGGTGAAGCCCTCGTCGACGGCCTCACGGCAGAGGCGCGCGAGCTTCTCGTCGTCGTACCCGAGCCAGCCCGGCGTGGTCGTGTAGGCCGGGTAGCCGATCTGCTCCAGCGTGCGGCGTCGCTCGGCCCGGAGTGGGACCGCCTGCTCCAGGAGCGCGAGCGCATCGGCCGGGGTGATCGCGTCGGTGAGGTACCGGAAGTCCACCAGGTCGACGAGTTCCCGCGGGCTCATGTCCGCCAGCAGTGCCCACAGCGGCTGCCCGGCGCGCTTCGCCCGGAGGTCCCAGAGGGCGTTCACCACGGCGCCGATCGCCATGTGCATGACGCCCTTCTCCGGGCCGAGCCACCGCAGCTGCGAGTCGTGCACCAGGGCCCGCCACATGCCGCCCATGTCCGCGAGGACCGCTTCCGCGTCCCGCCCGACGACGTGCCCGTGGAGTGCGGCGATCGCTGCCTCCTGCACCTCGTTGCCGCGGCCGATCGTGAAGACGAACGCGGAGCCGGTGAGGCCGTCGGCGGCGTCCGTCGTGATCTCGACGTAGGCGGCGGAGTAGTCGGGAGCCGGGTTCATCGCGTCGGACCCGTCGTGTTCCCGCGAGGTGGGGAACCGGATGTCGCGCACGCGCAGACCGGTGATGCGACTCATCGTTGCTCCTGCCCGTCCGGTCGCCGTCGACCGAACGGACTCATCAAAACATCCGATGTCTGCCGCGTCAAGCACTTCTTTGGTCGCGTTTCGGCGCCCCGCGGGCGGCAGCCGTCCGATGACTGGGCCCGAATGCGGACGGGAGGCTCGTGGCGGGCCCGTGCCCAGCCTCCCGTCCGGCCCGTGGCGCGTCCGTGGCCGCGCACGCCTCCGTGTGCCCGGCCGCGTCGACAGGTGCGCGAAAGCGACAGTGGTCGCGCGGAACCCGCGCGACCACTGTCGCTTTCGCCGACCACTCCGCGGCGGCCGCCGCGGCTGCGCGCCGCCGCCGCTCAGGACGCGGCCAGACGTCCCATCTCTGCGACGACGCCGCGAACGCGCTCGGCGAGCTCGTCGTGCGAGCCGACAGTGACCCGGTGCGCGGTCTCGATCACGGCCGCCATCACGAGCGTCACCGCGGTCCGTGCGGTGTCGGCGTCGGTGCGCTCGCACGCGACCTCGTACACCGCGAGCCGCGCCTCGGCCATCCACTGCAGCATCGTCGGGACCATCTCGGGCCGCGCCTGCACGAGCGCCTTCATCCGGGACCGGTCCGCCGGCAGGTCGACGGTGTGCGCGACGAGCCGGCAGAGGTCAGCGACGAGGGGGCCGTCGGACGCGAGGAAGACCGCGGCGGCCTCGGCCGGGATCGCCGTCGCGGGCAGCCCGAGCGCGGCGTGGCCCTTCGACGGGAAGTAGTTGAAGAACGTCCGCGGGGAGACGCCGGCGTCGGCGCAGATCTCCTCGACGGTGACGCCGGCGAGCCCGCGCTCCGTGACGAGTGCGAGTGCCGACTCGTGGAGGGACTGCCGGGTGCGCTGCTTCTTGCGCTCCCGCAGGCCGCACGACTCCGGGTCGACGGCCGTGTCCAGCGCTTCGGTGGTGCTCACGTGGTGCTCCTGATGCGGGTCGGGGCCTCCCGCAGTGGTGCGGGAGGCCCCGAGTGGGCTACGCGTCCGACCGGGGACGCTGGACGGGGATCGAACCGGTGGACGGCGCCGTCGGCGAGCCCATCGTGTTCGCGGCGGCGACTGCCTGGACCTCGAGGTCGTCAGCGGTCCCGTCGGCGTCGGCCTGCTCCTGCAGGGCCGAGCTCTTGCGGAGCGGCGGCGCCTTGAAGAAGAAGCTGAGCACGAACGCGAGGAGGATCACCGCGAAGCCGACCCAGTACACGGTCACGGCCGAGGCGTTGAACCCGGTCATGAACGGCCGCGTCAGCGCCGGGTTCGCACCGTTGAGGTACGACGTGTCGCTGGTCTCGGCGCTGGAGCTGCTCGAGGAGCCGGTGCCCTTGTCGATCTGCTTGACGAGCGTCGGGACGACCTGGTCGACGTAGTACGTCCGGTCGGCCTTGTTCGACCAGTCGACCACGAGGGCCCCGTCGGACACCGTGGCGTGCGCCTTGTCGGCGGCCTGCTCGAGTGCGCTGGCCTCGGCGGCAGGGGTGGCCGCTGCGACCTGCTGGTCGATGACGGTCTGCGCTGCCGCAGCCGGGACGGTGCCCGCCGCGACCTGCGCCTGCACCGCTGCGGTGACCTGCTGCGTGACGGCCTGGTCGGCCGCCTGCTTCGCAGCCGTCGTGCCCTCGGCCAGGCCGGACGCGACCTGCTGCTTGATCGGGGAGACGATCGGGTTCCAGATCTGGTCCATCACGCCCTGGTTCGCCTTCGCCGTGGCGACGGTCGGGTTGAGCGCCGCGTCGAGCGCGGTGGTCAGGTTCCCCTTGTCCGCCGTGGCGTGCACGATGTTCGCGGGCATGATCGAGAACAGCACGGAGAGCAGCACCGCGGTGCCGAGCGTTCCACCGATCTGACGGAAGAACGTCGCCGACGACGTGGCCACGCCCATGTCGCGCGGCTGGACCGAGTTCTGCGACGCGAGCGTGATGCTCTGCATGAGCTGCCCGAGGCCGAGGCCGATCAGGAACATGCCGATCATCAGGAACCAGAGCGGCTTGTCGATCGTCATGAACGTCAGGACGACGTACCCGAGCGACACGAGCGCCGTGCCGATGATCGGGAACTGGCGGTACTTGCCGGTGCGGGCGACGATCTGACCCGAGGCGATCGACGCGATCATCAGGCCACCGATCATCGGCAGCGTGGCGAAGCCCGACTCGGTCGGGGTCAGCCCGGTGACGATCTGCAGGTACAGCGGGATGGTCAGCATGGCGCCGAACATCGCGAAGCCGACGAGGAAGCCGAGGATCGTCGCCATCGAGAACACGCTGGAGCGGAAGAGCTTCAGCGGGATGATCGCGTCGTCCTTCATGAGCGTCTCGATGACCAGGAAGGCGACGAGGCCGACGGCACCGATGACGTAGCAGGCGATCGCGCCGGCCGAGCCCCAGCCCCAGGTGCGGCCCTGTTCGGCCACGAGGAGCAGCGGGACGAGGGTCGCGATGACCGAGGTGGCACCCCACCAGTCGATGCGCGGCTTCGCCTTGGCGTCGCCGAACTTCGGCAGGTGCAGGAACGCGATGACCATGAGGAGCGCGCCGACACCGATCGGGACGTTGATCAGGAAGACCCAGCGCCATCCGGTGACGCCCAGGATGGTCGACGCACCGGCGAAGAGACCACCGATGAGCGGGCCGATGACGGAGGAGATGCCGAAGACCGCGAGGAAGTAGCCCTGGTACTTGGCACGCTCACGCGGGGCGAGGATGTCACCCATGATCGCGAGCGGCAGCGACATCAGCGCACCGGCACCGATGCCCTGGAAGGCGCGGAACGCGGCGAGCATGATCATCGACGTCGACATGGTCGAGAGCAGCGAGCCGAGGATGAAGACCGCGATGCCGAAGATGTAGAGCGGGCGACGGCCGAAGACGTCGGAGAGCTTGCCGTAGATCGGCGTGGTGATCGTCGACGCGATGAGGTACGCGGTCGTGACCCAGGCCTGCTGGTCGAGGCCGTGGAGGTCGTCACCGATGGTGCGGATCGCCGTGCCGACGATCGTCTGGTCGAGGGACGACAGGAACATGCCGGCCATCAGGCCGTAGATGACGAGGAGGATCTGGCGGTGCGACATGATCGGCTTGCCGGGCGTGCCGGCCGGTGCTGATGATCGTCCGCCCGACACCGTGACGGGTGCTGTGGCAGTTGACATGGGGAGTCCTTCAGGGCGGTTCGTGGTTCGTGATCGGTCCGCTTCCTTGCAGACCGTGCAAGTTTACATCGCAGGAAGACTTGCCGCCACCGCAAAGTTGCCGATTGTGCACGTTGTTGAATGCACCTTCAGGAACCGGGCCCGCTACTGTCGAGCCGCATGGGGAGAACCACCTGGACCGACGTCCCGCTCGTCCTGCGCACACGCGTGGAAGGGGTGCTCGGCGGTCCGGTGGTCGACGCCGCCTCACAGGCGGGCGGGTACTCCCCCGGCGGTGCCGACCGCGTCACGACGGCGGACGGCACCCGCGCGTTCGTCAAGACGCTCTCCCGGTCACGGAACGCAGACGGGTACGGCTTCCACGAACGGGAGGCCCGGGTCGTCGCCGCGCTGCCGTCCGGGGTGCAGGCACCCCGGCTCAGGGCTTCGCTCACCACCGTCGTCGACGGTGACGAGTGGATCGCGCTGGTCCTCGACGACGTCGACGGACACCACCCCGGCGCCGCACTCGACGGCTCCGACGTCACAGCCGTGCTCGACGCGCTCGACACGCTGCCGGTGGCCACCGGCACGCTCGCCGACCTGCCCCGGGCGGCGCCCGACCTGGCGACCGAGTTCGCGGCATGGGACCGGATGCTCGCGACCGGGCTGCCGGACGTGGTCCCGGCCGACGTCGCCGCCGTCGCCCCGCGCTTCGCGGCAGCGGCGCAGACGGGCGCCGCCGCGGTCGACGGCGAGCACCTCGTGCACCTCGACTGCCGCGCGGACAACCTGCTCGTCGACGCCGACGGGCTCGTCTGGGTCGTCGACTGGCCCTGGGCGGGCATCGGCGCACACTGGCTCGACCCGCTGACGTACCTGCTCGACGCACTCGTCCGCGGCGAGCACGTCGACGTGGAGCAGCACCTCGCGACGCACCCGGTGTTCGCCGGGGTCCCGCCGGAGTTCGTCGACGCGGTGCTCGCCGGACTCGCCGGCATGTTCCTCGAGAAGGCCGCACAGCCCGCGCCGCCGAACATGCCGACGCTGCGCGCCTTCCAGCGCACCGAGGGCATGACCGCGGCGCGGTGGCTCCTCCGCCGTTGGGGCGTGTGACACCGACCCGTTCGAGGCCGTGGTCCCCCGATTGTCCAGGAACCGCGGTGGGGCCGCGCGTACGGTCCATCGCATGAACGACGAGCGAGAAGGCCACCGTCCGGAAGCGGACGCTGCGCGGCTCGGACTCGTCGTCGTCGGAGAGGCGGCTGCGCTGCACTCCGGCGACGAGGCGGCTCTGAACGCGAGCGAAGAGAACATCCGCGAGACCATCGACGAACTGATCGACGAACCCCTGACGCCTCGGCAGGAAGAGGTCGTGCAACGCCTGGCCTCAGCGGGCGGCACCATCACCGCGGGACTGAGCGGCGCACTCGCCGCCCAGACCGGACGAACCGTGGAGGACGTCCTCGGCGGTGCCGCGTCCGCGATCGTCTGGCAGGAGCGCCTGGCGTCCGGCAACGAGAGCGCTGCCGGCGACAACAGTGGGAACGGTCGGGTCGACGCCGACGGAGGCGACTCCGACGACGGCGGCCCCGACCACTCGGGCGCCGACGAGCGCTGACGAGCGCTGACCGCTACTCGGCGGCCGAGACCTCCGGCGACTCCGGCACGGTCTCGCGCGAGATCGCTCGTGCGGCAGCGTGCCCGGTCGTCGTGCTCCGGACGATGTCGCTCAGCGTGAAGCCGGCGGTCGCCCCGAGCAACGCATCGACCTCGCTGAACTGACTGACGACGCTCTTCGAGAGCGACCCGGCGCCGTCCGAGGACACCACCGTCAGCGAGTCGATGTTCCCCATCGGCGCCGCGAGTTCCCGCGCGATGCTCGGCAGGGTCTCGAGGGCCTTGACGCGGAGGACCGCCTCGGAGTGCTGCGCGAGGGCGTCTGCCTGCGCCTTGGTGGCTTCCGCTTCGGCGGCGCCCTTCGCGCGGATGGCGTCGGCAGTGGCTTCACCCTCGGCGCGGGACGCCTCGGCCGCGAGCTTGCGCGCCTCGGTCTGGGCGCGGGCGGTCTCGACCTGTGCGGCCGCAGCGGCCTCTGCCTCCACCCGGGTCTTGCGCGCGTTCGCCTCGGCGACGGCACTGACCTCGGATTCGAGCTCGGCGCGACGGAGTTCGGCACGCTTCTGCGCGGTGATCTGCTCCTGCTCGACGACGCCCTGCGATGCGCGGGCCTGGGCGAGGGGGCCCGCGGCGGCGGCTTCGGCGGCAGCGCGGTCGGCGTCGAGCTGGAGTGCGGCGCGGCGGATCGCCAGGGTGTTCTCCGCTTCCGCGATCGCCTGGTCGGCGCGGGCCCGGGCTTCACGGGCTTCGCGGTCGGCCTGCGCCTCGGCGTTCTCGGCTTCGAGCCGGACCCGGGCACGCTCGGCACGACCGAGGTCGCTGATGTACTCGTTGCGGTCCGAGATGCCCTTGATCTCGAAGGAGTCGACGTCGAGGCCCTGGCTGTGCAGGGCGTCCTTCGCGACGTCGAGCACGGCGACGGTGAGCTGGTCGCGGTTGCGGATGATGGTGGAGACGTCCGTCGCACCGATCGAGGCGCGGAGGGACCCGGAGAGGACTTCACGTGCGAAGTCGTCGATCTTCTTCTCCTGCCCGAGGAACCGCTGCGCAGCGGCCCGGATGGAGGCGTCGGTCTCCCCGACCTTGACGAGCGCCACCGCTTCGACGTCGATCGTGACCCCGCGGGAGTCCTGCGCGTTCACGTTGATGTCGATCGCCCGGGAGCTCAGCGAGAGCTTCGCGACCTTCTCGAAGAACGGGCGCACGAGCACGCCGGCGCCGAGCACGACCTTGATGCCGGACTCCACCGTCTCGGTGCCGTCGTCGTTCTTGACCTTGCGCGAGCGCTTGCCCGTGATGATCAGCGCTTCGTCGGCACCGGCGTTCCGGTACACGACCTTGGCGTAGACGAGCGCGATGACCGCGACCACGATCACCGCGCCGACGACCAGCGGGATCGCCCCGAGTGCGAGCAGTGCCGACATTGTTCCCCCTTTGCCCAGGCATGCGACCTGGATGCTGTATCTGACGTTCTGGTTCTGATCCTAGGGGAACCGACCGACTCCCGGGGTGAAACACGAGGTCACGAACCGGCATCGGGACCCGCGGGTTCCGTAGCCTCTCGACCATGCCGAAGCGCCTCCTCCTCAACGTCTTCGAGATGAACTGTGTCGGGCACATCACGCACGGTCTCTGGCGGATCCCGGGCAACAACCGGCACCGCTACACCGACATCCGGTACTGGACCGAGCTCGCCCGCACGGCCGAGGCCGGCCAGTTCGACGCGGTGTTCATCGCCGACGTCCTCGGCGCGTACGACGTGTACGGCGGCTCGGCGGCGCCCGCCCTCCGCGAGGGACTCCAGATCCCGAACAACGACCCGATGCTCGTCGTCCCGGCGATGGCCGCGGTCACGGACCACATCGGCTTCGGCATCACGTTCTCCACGAGCTACGAGCCGCCCTTCGCCTTCGCCCGCCGGATGTCGACGCTCGACCACCTGACGAACGGCCGCGTCGGCTGGAACGTCGTCACGAGCTACCTGCCGAACGCCGCGCGGAACTTCGGGCTCGCGACGGAGATCCCGCACGACACCCGGTACGAGATCGCGGACGAGTACCTCGACGTCCTCTACCAGCTGTGGGAGGGCTCGTGGGAGGACGACGCCGTGCTCCGGGACGCCGAGCGCGGGGTCTACACCGACCCGGACAAGGTGCACCCGATCGACCACGTCGGCGAGCACTTCAGCGTCGCCGGCCCACACCTGTCCGAACCGTCGCTGCAGCGCACACCGACGCTGTTCCTGGCGACCGGCTCCCCCGCCGGCATCGCCCGCGCCGGGCAGCACGCCGAGGTGGTCTTCACCGGCGGCCACGGTGTCGAGCGCACCGCGAACGCCGTCCGCGACGCCGCCCAGGCCGCCGGGCGTGACCGCGGCGACGTCAGGTTCGTCACGCAGGCCGCGGTGATCACGGCCCCGACGCAGCGCGAGGTCGAGGACAAGGTCGCGCAGTACAAGGCCTTCGCGAGCGAGGAGGGTCCGCTCGTGCACGGCAGCGTCCCCTTCGACGCACTGTCGCACCCGCGGAGCCGCACTGTGCGGGACGCGCTCGAGGCCGAGGGTGTCGAGGGCGGCGAACGCCTGGTCGGCCGCGTCGCACTCGACGCCACCGTCGGCGAGCTGCTCGACCGCGTGAACGAGGCGTGGCACGGCGCGTTCTGGGCGGCTGGCGTCCCCGAGGCCGTGACGGAGCAGATCGAGGGCTGGCTCGACGACGACGGCATCGACGGGATCAACCTGCGGCAGTACCACTCGTTCGACACCGTTCGGGACTTCGGCACGTACGTCACCCCGCTCCTCCGGGAGCGCGGCCGCCTGCCCGAGCGCTACACCGACGGCGAGACCCTGCGCGAGCGCGTGACGGGAGGCCCGGCTCGGCTCCCCGCATCGCACCCGGCCGCGTCGCACCGCCACACGAGCGTCCCCGCCTGACGCGCGGCGCCGGTCAGAGCCCGAGCAGCCGCCGGACCCCGTCCGTCACGACCCGCCGCGTGAGTTCGCCGTCCCGTCGCGCCTTCGCCCGCAGCGCCGCCCCTTCCCAGAGGTCCACGAGCTGCGCCCCGACGAGCGACGCATCGAGCGCGTCCGACACGTCCCCCTGCTCCTGCGCGGCCCGCACCGCCGCTGCCAACCGCGCGACCCACTCGTCGAAGACGCCGTCGACGTGGCTGGCGACGGCGGGCTCGTCGGTCGCGGTGTCGATCGCCAGGTTCCCGAGCAGGCACCCGTACCGGAACTCGATCCCCGCCAGCTGGTCGAGCATCGCGTCGAAGTACCCGGTGATGCGGTCGACGGCCCGCGGCACGGACTCGTCGTCGAGCAGCGCGGTCGGCGAAGCGGCGGCGAAGCGGTCGGCGACCTCGATCGCCAGGTCGGCCTTGGACCGGAAGTGGTTGTAGAACGAGCCCTTCGGCGCCCCGGCTGCCCCGGTGATGGCGGCGACGCCGGTGCCGGCGTACCCGTGCTGGTGGAACTCGACGAGGGCGGCGTCGACGATCGCGTCGCGGAGACTGGCTCGGGGCATGGAACGATCTTCGCACCCGGAGTTCGGAACAGCGGAATAAGACGACCGGTCATATTGCTGCCTCCTCCAGCGGCACCGATCGGCGCCCCGACGGAAGGAACCCCCATGACGGAACTCAGCGGACAGATCGTCCTCGTCACCGGCGCAAACGGCGGACTCGGCACCGAGTTCGTCCGCCAGGCCATCGAGCGCGGCGCGACGAAGGTGTACGCCGCCGCACGACGCCCCCGTGACTGGGACGACGCACGCATCGTCCCCCTCGTGCTCGACGTCAGCGACGAGGCCTCGGTGTCCGCTGCGGCAGCCACCGCGTCCGACGTCACCGTGGTCGTCAACAACGCCGGTCTGCTCCGCCCGGGCGGCCTGGTCGACGGCCCCCTGGCGGACATCCGCACCCAGATCGAGACGAACCTCATCGGCCCGCTCCTGGTCACCCGCGCCTTCGCCCCGGCACTCCGCGCGACACGCGGAACCGTCGTGAACGTCGCGTCGGTCCTCAGCTGGCTCGGCGGCAGCGGCGCGTACGGCGTCTCGAAGGCCGGACTCTGGTCGGCGACCGACTCGACCCGCCTGGAGCTCGCCGGCGACGGCGTCCAGGTGGTCGGCGCCTACCTCGGCTACACGGACACCCCGATGACCGACGGCGTCGACGCCCCGAAGAACACCACAGAAGAGGTCGTCACGGCCGTCTTCGACGGTGTCGAGCAGGGCGAGCACGAGGTGCTCGCGGACGAGCTGACGCGCAGCGTCCGCGCGTCCCTCGGCGCCCCGATCAGCGAGCGCTACGCCGCGCTGGCCGGCTGACGCACGGAACGGACCCCGAGACGGACGGGAGGCCCGGTGCGTTTCCGGCACCGGGCCTCCCGTCCGTCACATCGGGACGATCATGGCCTCAGGAACGCCACCAGGCGTCGAACGGCGTCGCCGGCACCTGCCGCTTGTGCTCCGTCGCGCGGTACCGGGTCTCGATCGCCTCGGCGACCTCGATCGGGACGTCGTGGCCCTGCAGGTACGCGTCGATCTCCGCGTAGCTGAGCCCGAGGTTCGCCTCGTCCGTCTGACCGGGGGTCTCGTCGAGGAGGTCGGCGGTCGGCGCCTTCTCGTACAGGCGGGCCGGTGCGCCGAGGTGCTCGAGCAGCTGGCGACCCTGGCTCTTGGTGAGCCCCGTCAGCGGCGTGATGTCCACGCCGCCGTCGCCGTACTTCGTGAAGAAGCCGGTCACCGCCTCTGCCGCATGGTCCGTGCCGACGACCAGGAGCCCCTGCTGCCCGGCGACCGCGTACTGGGCGACCATGCGCATCCGCGCCTTGACGTTGCCCTTCACGAAGTCGCTCAGCGGCACCCCCGCACTCGTGGTGTCCTGCACCACGCCGTCCACCCCGTGCTCGATGTTGACGGTCAGCCCGGGCTCCGCGGCGATGAACTGCAGCGCGAGCTGGGCGTCGTCCTCGTCGGCCTGGACCCGGTACGGCATCCGGACGGTCGTGAACGTGACGTCGTGCCCCTCCGCGCGGAGCGACTCGACCGCCAGCTGCGACAGGCGCCCGGCGAGCGTCGAGTCCTGGCCGCCGCTGATCGCGAGGAGCAGGCCCTTCGCGCCGGTGGTCAGCAGGTAGTCCCGGAGGAACCCCACGCGACGGTCCACCTCGGTGGCCGGGTCGATGACGGGCTGGACGTTGAGGTCCGCGGCGATGGCGGCTTGGAGTTCACGCACCGGTCCAGTATTCACCGTGGACCCGTCAGCGTGCCTCGACCGATTCGGAGCGCTTCTGCCGCCACATCTTCGCGGGCTGGTCCGGGCCGTCCCAGACCTGCACGGCACCCCACGCGGCGGCGAGGAGCGGCACCGAGATGACGGCGCCGAAGATCCCGGCGAGGACGGTGCCGGCGGTCAGGCCGATCAGGATGACCAGGCCGTGCAGGCGCAGCGTCCGGCCCATCAGCACCGGCTGGAGGAAGTTGCCCTCGAGCTGGTTCACCAGGACCACGATGCCGATCACGACGAGCGCCTGCACCGGGCCGAGCGCGACCAGTGCGACGAGCGCGGCGAGGATGCCGGCGGCGGTCGCACCGACGATCGGGATGAACGCGGTGATGAACACGACGACCGCCAGGGGCAGCGCGAGCGGCACCCCGACGATCGCGATGCCGACGCCGATGCCGATCGCGTCGACCGCCGCCACCGTCGCCGTGCCACGGACGTAGCCGCCGAGGGTGGACACGATGCGGTCGCCGACGCGGCGGGCGCGGGCGTAGCGCTGGCCGGTGAACGGGCGGAGCAGGAACTCCCAGATCTTCGGGCCGTCCTTGAGGAAGAAGAACAGCACGACGACCATCAGCACGAGCCCGGTGAGGAAGTTCGCCGTCGCGGACGCCCCGGCGAGCGCGCCGGAACCGAACTGGGCGCTCGTGATGAAGTCCGTGACGGTCTTCGTCGCGTCGTCGATCTGCGACTCCGAGATCGAGAACGGCAGCGAGGTCGCCCACTGCTGCAGCTGCTGGAACCCGTCGACGGCGGAGTCCTGCAGGTCGGACCACTGGCTCTCCACGGCGACGACGATCAGCCACGCGACGAGTCCGAGCACCACGAGCACGCCGAGGAGCACCGCGAGCGTCGCCAGGACCGAGGGGACGTGGTGCCGTCGGAGCCAGGACACGACCGGGTGCATCGCGGAGGCGATGATGAGCGCGAGGAGCACCGGGATCGTGACGACGCTCAGCGTGGACGCGGCGTAGACGATGCCGATCACGATGACCAGCACGATGATGACCTGCAGGCACCGGGTGGCCAGGCCGCCGAACGAGTCGGACCAGGCCCGCCGTGCGCCGGTCGGCGGGAGGTCCTTCGGCGCGGACGTGGACGGGGAGAAGAACGGCATGCGGATCCTGTCGTGACGGTGGTGCGATCTGCTGTCGAGCGCTCCCCCGATGATGTCAGGCCGCCCGTGACTACGCTCAGGCTCGTGACGACGACGTTCCCGCGCAGTACCCCGTCCGCTCTCGACATCGACGCATCGGGGGTCGAAGCGCTCGTCCGGGCCCTCGGGTCCACGCCCGACGTGGAACCGCACAGCCTGCTGCTCCTCCGGCACGGTCAGGTCGCCGCCGAGGGCTGGTGGGCGCCGTACTCCGCGGACCGACCGCACCTGCTCTACTCGCTGAGCAAGAGCTTCACCGCCGCGGCCGTCGGCATCGCCGCGCGCGAGGGACTGATCGACCTGGACGGCACCGTCCTCAGCCACTTCCCCGAACTCGACGCCGAGGTCACCGACGCACGGAGCCGCCGGATGACCCTGCGGAACGTCCTGGCGATGGCGAGCGGCCACCGGGAGGAGACCCTCGATCGGGCGCGGGAGACCGACCCGACGAACATCGTGCGCGGCTTCCTGCTGCTCCCGCCGGACGAGGACCCGGGCACCGTCTTCGCCTACAACCAGCCGTGCACGTACACGCTCGCCGAGATCGTGCGCCGGGCGAGCGGCACGACGCTGCTCGAGTACCTGCGCCCGCGCCTCTTCGACCCGCTCGGCATCGGCCAGGTCGCCTGGAAGCGGGACGCCACCGGTGAGCTCGGCTTCAGCGGGTTCTACGCCACCACCGAGGCGATCGCGAAGCTCGGGCAGCTGTACCTGCAGCGCGGGGTGTGGGAGGGCGCACGGATCCTCGACGAGGACTGGGTCCACGAGGCGACCCGGCTCCAGGTCCCGAACGAGGACCCGGAGCACCCGGACTGGGCAGCCGGCTACGGCTACCAGTTCTGGATGGCACGGCACGGGTTCCGCGGCGACGGCGCCTACGGGCAGTTCTGCATCGTGCTGCCGGAGCACGACGTCGTGCTCGCGATGACCGGCCAGAGCATCGAGATGCAGGCGGTCCTCGACGCGGTGTGGGAGCACCTGCTGCCGGCGATCGACCGGCCGGGTCCGGCGGGTCCGGTGGACCTGTCCGGGCTGGCCTTGCCGCCGGTCTCCGGCTCGCAACTCGGTTCCGTCGGATCTGTCGGATCTGTCGGATCCGTCGGATCTGTCGGATCCGTCGGCCTGGAGGCCAGGGTCGCCTTCACCCGTGGCTCCGGCCCCGGGGTACTCCTGCTCACCGCGGTGGAGCTCGAGCACGCCGGCGACGACGGCTGGGTGGTCACCGTGGCCCAGGACGGCTCCGCCGTGCGCGCACCGCTCGGCGAGGGCGCCTGGGCGGTGTCCGGCTCCACCGCGGCGAGCGCAGCCGTGGACGGGGACGGCCAGGTCGTCGTGGCGCTCCGCTTCGTCGACACGCCGCACCTGCTCCGGCTGCGGCTCGACCCGGTCACCCGGACCTTCGCGGCGTCCTGGATGACCGAGCCGCTGCACGACCGGATCGGCACGTTGCACCGCCCGGCCTCCGGCTGAGCGCGCGGCGCGGCCGCGCCCGGTTCACCAGGGGACGACACCCGCATCGTCGAAGAACCCGCCGCGCGGACCGTCGTCCGGCAGCGTCGCCAGGCGCACCGCCGTGGCCGCACCCTGCTCGGGAGTCCGATCCCCGGCGAACCCGTTGAAGTCCGTCGCGACGAGCCCTGGGCAGGCCGCGTTCACGATCACCGGGGTGTCCGCGAACGCGCGGGCGTACTGCACGGTGAGACCGTTGAGGAAGGTCTTCGACGACGAGTAGTCGGCCATGACCGGGCCCGGCTGCCGTGCGAGCGACCCCATGCTGCTCGACGCGTTCACGATCCGCGGGTGCTCCGACCGCCGGAGCAACGGCAGCATCGCGTTCGTCACCCGGACCACGCCGTACACGTTCGTGTCCACGACACTGCGCAGCACGTCGAGGTCGATGGCGGTGGGGTCCTGCTCCCAGGTCTCCGGGTCGAAGGGTCCGGAGATGCCCGCGTTGTTCACGAGGACGTCGAGCGTGCCGAACCGCTCGTCGAGTTCGCGTGCCGCTGCCGCGACGCCCTCGTCGCTCGTCACATCGATCCGGACACTCGTCGCGTCGATGCCCTCGGCGACCAACCGGGCCGCGGCGTCCGAGCCGGCCGTCTCGTCACGCGCGCCGACGACGACACGCATGCCGAGCCTCCCGAGCGATGCTGCGATCGCGAAACCGATGCCCTTGTTCGCCCCGGTGACCAGGGCGGTCGTTGCTGTTGTCATGTCCCGATCCTCGGTCCGGGCCGACACCCGTGTCCAAGACCCGTTCGGTGTCCGTCGATACCCGGTGGGTATCGACGACGTAGGCTCCGCGTGTGGACGATCTCGAGACGCGCGAACTCCGGTACTTCGTGACCGTGGCCGAGGAGTTGCACTTCGGCCGTGCGGCCGTGCGCCTCGGCATGTCGCAGCCGCCGCTGTCCCGCGCGATCCGACAGCTCGAGCAGCGCATCGGCACGGCACTGTTCGTGCGGGAGCCGCGCGGGGTCACCCTGACCGCGGCCGGGACGGTCTTGCTCGGCGATGCCCGCCCGGCGCTCGCTGCCGTGGCCGCGGCCGGCCGACGAGCGCAGCGCGCCGGACGGCCGACGCGTCAGCTCGTCCTCGCCGTGAAAGCCGGTGCCGAACACGAGATCCTGCAGGCGTTCCTCGACGTGCAGGACGCGGACCCGGACGCGCTGCCGGTCGAGGTGGTGTTCGGCGAGGTCCACGAGCAGGCGGCGTTCCTGCGCGACGGGACCGCGGACGTCGCGCTCATGCACCGGACGTACGACGACCTCACCGGCTTCGACGCCGAGGACCTGCGCACCGAGCAGCAGGTCGCGATCCTTCCGCGGTCGCACCCGCTGGCGTCCCGGCCGGCGCTCGCCGCCGCCGACCTGCGCGACCTGCCCGACCTGCCGGCGGCCCGGTGGCCGCGGGCCGACGGCACCTACCCCGACGGACCAGGGCCCGAGGTCCGTTCCCAGTCGCAGCTCGCGCAGCTGGTCGCGCTCGGGCGCACCGTCATCGTCATCCCGCGGTCGAGCCGCACCCTGCAGTGGCCGGAGCACGTCGCCGTCCCCGTGCTCGACGCCCCGCTCGCCACGACGGTGATCGCGTGGCCGGCCGCGTCGACCTCGCCGGACGTCGCACGCGCGGTGCGGAACGCGATCAGGGCGGCGGACGCGTTCGCGGCGTCCCGCTCGGCCTGAGCGGACTCTCCGGGGGCGGCGCCGTGGGCGGCGCCGTGCTTCCGGGGTCGAGTGCGCAACAGTGGGGCTCTGCGCTCGGCAGGAGCGCATCGTCCGCGCACTCGATCCTCAGATCTCGACGTCGCTGCCCATCGTGACCGTGCGCTGCGGCGGCAGGCCGAAGCGTGCTGCCGGGTCGGCGGCGTTGTGGGCCAGCGCCACGAACAGCTTCTTCCGCCACGCCACCATGCCGTGGCTCCCCCGCATCGGCCGGAGTGCGCCACGGGAGATGAAGTACGACGCGTTCGCCATCTCCTCCGGGTCGAGGTCCAGCACCTCCGACAGGCATGCCGCGTGCAGCGCGTGCGGCAGGTCCTGGTCGTCGGAGAACCCGAACTTCACCGTGACGTGGTCGATGCCGTCGTCCGCGTAGCCGAGGTCGTCGCGCATGAACGCCTTCGCATGTGGCACGTGCGGGACGTTCGCCGTGATGACCGACACGATGATCACCCGGCGGTGCACCACGTGGTTGTGTTCGGTGTTCGCCCGGAGCGCCAGCGGCGTCGTCTCCTTGTTCGGGTGCGGGAACACCGCGACGCCCTCGACCCGGGGGATGTGCGCCGTGTTGACCCGCTCGATGAAGTCGTCGAGGGAACCCTCGCGCTCCTTCCGTTCCTCCTGCACGAGCTGGCGACCGCGGCGCCACGTCGTCATGACCGTGATCACCGCGAGCGCGATGAGGAGCGGCACCCACCCGCCGTGGAGCACCTTCGACAGGTTGCCGGCGAGGAACGTCAGCTCGAGGCCGCCGAACACGACCGCCGCGACGACGAGCTTCCACGTCGCCCAGTGCCAGAGCGGCTTCACGACGAGGAGCAGCAGGATCGTGTCCGTCACGAGCGCGCCCGTGACCGACACCCCGTACGCGGTCGCCAGGCTCGCCGACGACCGGAACGCCAGCATGATCGCCATCACGCCGATGAACAGCAGCAGGTTCACGGCCGGCAGGTAGATCTGGCCGCCCTCCTCCTTCGAGGTCTGGCGGATCGTCAGCGGCGGCAGGAGCCCGAGCTGCACGGCCTGCCGGGTCAGCGAGAAGGCGCCGGAGATCACGGCCTGGCTCGCGATCACCGTCGCGGCCGTCGCGAGCACCACGACGGGCAACTGCGCCCAGTTCGGGAACAGCAGGAAGAACGGGTCCTTCGTCGCCTCGGGGTGCTCGAGGACGAGCGCCGCCTGACCGAGGTAGTTGAGGACGAGCGCCGGGAACACCACGAAGAACCACGCACGGCGGATCGGCACGCGGCCGAAGTGCCCCATGTCGGCGTAGAGCGCCTCGGCACCGGTGATGACGAGCACCACGGCACCCATCGCCACGAAGGAGATGTACGGGTGGGCGAAGACGAACACGATCGCCCACGTCGGGGAGAGGCCCTGCAGGACGTCGGGGTGCGTGACGATGAACGGGACGCCGGCCACCGCGATCACCACGAACCAGAGCAGCATCACGGGGCCGAAGAGCGTGCCGACCTTGCCGGTGCCGAACCGCTGCACGAAGAACAGGATCACCAGGATCACGGCGGCGATCGGGACGATCAGGTGCCCCACCGCCGGAGCCGCGGTGCCGAGGCCCTCCACCGCGGAGAGCACGGACACCGCCGGTGTGATCACCGAGTCGCCGTAGAACAGGGAGACGCCGACGATCCCGACGATGAGGAAGATCGTCGCGCCCCCGCGGCGCTTCGCGTACAGCCGACGGGCCAGCGCGGCGAGCGCCATCACGCCGCCCTCGCCGTTGTTGTCGGCGCGCATCAGCACGAGCACGTACTTGATCGAGACGATGACCGTGATGCTCCAGAACATCAGCGAGATGACGCCGTAGACGTCCTCCGGGATCGGCTTCACGATGCCGTTGTCGATCGTGAACACGGTCCGCAGGGAGTACAGCGGGCTCGTGCCGATGTCGCCGAAGACGACGCCGAGTGCAGCGAGTGCGAGCGCGGTGGTGCCCTTCGGCCCGTCGTGCTCGGGGGTCGCGGTGTCCTCGCTGACGGGTGCCGCGGCGGAGGTTTCGGTCACGCTCGATCACTCCAGATCTGACCGCCAGGGAAGCGGCCCGCGCTCATCCTGCCACCGTCTGCCCGTGCGCCTCGCAGCACGCGGTCACTCTCGGAGCCCGGCCCGGTCACTCTTCGAGCTGGAGCGACTTCCCGCGCATCACGAGGAGCGGGTCCGGCGGCAGCGCGACCTCCGGGTCCTTGCCCTCGTAGTCGAACTGCGCGAGGAAGTAGCGCATCGCGTTGACGCGCGCACGCTTCTTGTCGTTCGACCGGACGATGGTCCACGGCGCGTACCGCTTGTCGGTCCGGCGGAACATCTCCTCCTTCGCCGCGGTGTAGTCGTCCCACACCCGCAGGGACGCCACGTCCATCGGCGAGAGCTTCCACCGGCGGACCGGGTCGAGCTGCCGGATCGCGAACCGGGTCCGCTGTTCCTTCCGGGTCACCGAGAACCAGAACTTCGTCACGTGGATGCCGGCGTCTACGAGCATCCGCTCGAACGACGGCGCCTGGGTCATGAACGTCTCGTACTGCTCGTCCGAGCAGAAGCCCATCACCCGCTCGACGCCGGCCCGGTTGTACCAGGAGCGGTCGAACATCACGATCTCACCGGCACTCGGCAGGTGCTCGACGTAGCGCTGGAAGTACCACTGCCCCTGCTCGCGCTCGCTCGGCTTCGACAGGGCGACCACCCGGGACGTCCGCGGGTTGAGGTGCTCGGTGAACCGCTTGATCGTGCCGCCCTTGCCCGCGGCGTCGCGGCCCTCGAACAGGATGATCGCCTTGCGGCCCTCGTCCTCGAGCCAGTACTGGAACTTCAACAGCTCGACCTGCAGGCGGTACTTCTCGAACTCGTACTCGTCGCGGTCCATCCGCTCGTCGTACGGGTAGTCCTCGCGCCACGTGTGGATCGGGTTGCCCTGGGGGTCGATCAGCTCCGGGTCGGGCGTGTGCGCGTCGCTGACCGTGAACCCGCGCTGGCGGAGGTCCTCGATGTACTCGCGGAGGTCCGCGGTCGGGGTGGCGTCCAGCATCGTCGTGCTCCCTGTCCGGCCGCTGTCGTCCGTGCGGCGCTGCCCCGTGTCTACCGGGTCGTGGTGAACGGGAGCGGAACGCGACCGGCTGGTGCCCCTGGAGGGACTCGAACCCCCAACCCTTTCCTTAGGACGGAACTGCTCTTCCATTGAGCTACAGAGGCCGGCCCGACCACTCTAGCGGGAGCCGGCCGAGGGCCCGCCCGCCGCCGGCTCCGGCCCGTCAGGCCCGGTACGGCTCGAGGAACCGGACGAGCTCCGCCGCGTACGACCCCGGCTGCTCGAACGGCGCGAAGTGCCCGCCCCGCGGCAGTTCCGCGACGTACACCAGGTTGGTCGTCCGCTCCAGCCACTCCCGCGGCGCCGTGACGAGGTCCCCCGGGTAGAGCGAGAACCCCGACGGTGTCTCCACCCGTCGTGCGGACTGCTCCGGCGAGATCGCCGCGTTCGCGTGGTACATCCGCATCGCGGAGCCGATCGTGCCCGTGGCCCAGTACTCGGTGACGAGCGCCAGGACCTCGTCCCGCGTGTACACGGACCAGAGGTCCCCGTCGCAGTCGCTCCACGAGCGGAGCTTCTCGACGATCCACGCTGCGAGTCCCGAGGGCGAGTCGTTCAGCCCGACCGCGGCGGTCTGCGGCTTCGTCCGGTGCATCATCGCGTAGGCACCCTCTGCGTTCCGCCACGCGGTCGTCGCGGCCACGAACGCCTGCTCCGGGGCCGAGAGCGTGTCCACGTCGATCCCCGGCCACGGCAGTCCGCCGTCGATCCGGTGCACGGCGACGACCCGGTCGGGGTGGTCGAGCGCGAGGAACCGGGCGACGTGCGTGCCGATGTCACCGCCGGCGACGGCGAACCGCTCGTACCCGAGCTCGGTCATGAGCGGCGCCCAGAGCCCGGCGACCTGACGGGCGTCCAGGGGCGAGGGCGGGGCTTCGGAGAAGCCGTACCCGGGCATGTCCGGCACGACGACGTCGAACCCGGCGGCGGTCAGGAGCGGCAGCACCTTCCGGTAGCGCCAGTTGGAGTCCGGCCAGCCGTGCGCGAGCAGCAACGGGGATCCGTGTCCGCCGTCAGCCGGCGCGACGAGGACGTTGATCCCGAGACCGTCGACCTGGACGGTGCGGCTCGGCAGCGCGGCCAACGCGTTCCGGTGGGCGTCGAAGTCGAACCCGTCCGCCCAGTACGCGACGAGGTCGCGGAGCTCGTCCACGTCGACGCCGAGCGACCACCCGGTGCCGGCGGGCGCGTCCGGCCAGCGGGTGGCGCGGAGCCGCGCACGGAGGTCTTCGATGGTGTCGTCGTCGATCCACATCCCGGTCATGCCCCGACGCTACGCACCGCCACCGACACGCGATGATGGACACCGTGACCTCCTCGAAGCCCGCCGTCCTGTTCGTCTGCGTCCACAACGCCGGCCGCTCGCAGATGGCCGCAGGCTACCTACGGCACCTCGCGGGTGACCGCATCGACGTGTTCTCCGCCGGCTCCGAGCCCGCGGACCGGGTCAACGCCGTCGCGGTCGCAGCGATGGCCGAGGAGGGCATCGACCTCCTCGGTGCGCAGCCGGCGATCCTCACCACCGACGCCGTCCGGCGGGCCGACGTGGTGGTCACGATGGGGTGCGGCGACGCGTGCCCGGTCTTCCCGGGCAAGCGCTACGAGGACTGGGAGCTCACCGACCCCGCGGGACTGCCCCTGGAGGCGGTGCGCCCGATCCGCGACGACATCCGCCGCCGCGTCGAGGACCTCGTCGCCGAGCTCACGGCGTAGCGGACTGCGGGGCGAGCGACGCTGGTTCGCGGCGGAGCAGGCACACCGCCGCCACGAGCCCGCCCCACACGAGGGCACCGAACACCGGCAGCAGGGCTCCGGCGACCCCCTCCGCGCTCAGGACCATCGTGAACCACACCGTGGCGATCGCACCGGTCACCGCGGAGACGACGCCGATCGCGAGCGCTGCCCTGCCCCGTGTGGTGTCGGTCGCGAGCGTCACCGCCAGCACCGCACAGATCAGCGCCCCCACGACACCGGGCACGAGCAACGCCCAGAACACGGCGCCCGACGAGCCCCAGCCGTCCGCGACGCCGGCGCCACCCCAGTGCGTCGGCACCCGCGCCGGCACGTCGGTCCACCGGAGCCGGGCCACCACGAGGACGACGGGCGGCACCCACGACATCACCGCTCCGGCGACGAGCGCCGGGCTCAGGGCCCGCCGACCGACGATCACGTCCATGCTCGGACCCTACCCCCGACCGACACGCGTACTGGTCGCTACGAGACGCGCGTGTGCGCAGCGCCCTGGTCGCTACCGGACGCGGACGGGAGGCACGGATCGGCCCGGCACCGCGCCTCCCGTCCGGAACGGCGAACGGACACCGCACCACGCGACTCCGCGGTGCCGTGTCCGTTCCCCGGTGTGGTGACGCCGCTACGCGGCGACCAGGAACTCGTCCCAGTCCGGCTCCGTCCGCTCCATCCCGCGCACCACCCAGCTCGAGCCGTGCGGGGCCTTCGGACGGAACCGCAGGTTCCAGCCCATCTCCCGCGGGGTGCGGTCCCCCTTGGTGTTGTTGCAGGCGAGGCAGCACGCGACGAGGTTCTCCCACGAGTCCTCACCCCCGCGCGACTTCGGCTGGACGTGGTCGATCGTGGTCGCATGCCGATCGCAGTACGCGCACCGGTTGGCGTCCCGGCGGAGGACCCCGCGTCGGGACACCGGCACGAGCCTGGAGTGCGGGATGCGCACGTACCTGGTGAGGATGATGACGGACGGACGGTCGAAGCTCGACGTCGACCCGGTGACCGGGTGTTCGATGTCGGCGGCGACGATGGCGGCCTTCTGGTTCATGACCAGCACGAGGGCCCGACGGAACGAGATGACCGCGAGGGGCTCGTAACCGGCGTTGAGGACGAGAGTGCGCATGGGTTCCCTTCCGACGAGCCTGGACGGCTTCCAGGCGGTGCGGGGCACCGGACCGGACGACGACGAACGAGTGACCGCGAACCGGTCCCGGAACGAAGAAGAGCACCACCCCTGGGGGCAGTGCTCTCCGTCACGCTGGGGCGTGCAGGTGCACGCAGGTCGTGGTCGACCATATGTCGAAGTGCGCGCGCCGACCCATGGTGCGGGTCGTGCGTGACGATGACATGGGGTCTCCTGTTCGGGCCGTGTCGGGCCGATGCGCTCAGGCTAAACCAGAAACCGGCCCAGCACGAGGTGTGCTGGGCCGGTTCTCGGACTGTTCAGATGCCGGTCGGGCGTCAGCCCATCCGGACGATGTGGTAGTCGCTCGTCCAGATCGGGCGGATCGACACGGAGCCGCCGGGCTTCGGCGCGTCCATGATCATGCCGTTGCCCATGTAGAAGCCGTCGTGCGCTTCGTTGTTGAAGATGACGACGTCGCCGGGCTGGGCCTGGGACTCCGGGATCGTGGTGCCGGCCTGGTCCTGCAGCGGCACCGAGTGCGCGAGGTTGATGCCGTACTGCGCGTAGACGAACATCACGTAGCCCGAGCAGTCGAAGCCCGCGGGGGTGGCGCCGCCGAAGACGTACGGGGTGCCGATGTACTGCTTCGCGGTGGCGACCACGGCGGGCAGCGAGAACGGCGTCCCGGGGGCGACGGTGGTGGCCGTGCTGGCGGCGGTCGACGTCGTCGAGGAGGACGCGAGGTAGTCGGTGGCCGTCGGGCCGGAGTACGACGCGTACTGCTTGGCGGTCGCGGCGCGGGCCGCCTGGACCTCGGCGGCGTGCTTCTCGGACGCGAGCGTCGCGGTCGACGTCGCGGAGTAGCCGTCGCGGCTGGTGTCGGCGAGGGCGGCCGCGTCGGAGACGGACAGCTGCTGGCTCTGGGTGGTGCGGATCGCCTGCTGGGCGGTCGCGGTGTCGGAGGCACCGGTCGCCTGCGTGCTGGCGAAGGCTGCGGGGACGGCCATCGTGCCGAACATGCCGGCGGCGACCGTCAGGACGATCGGGGCCATGAACTTGCGCTTGCGCGAGCTCGACGTGGGCTTGTCCGACGCGGTGCGGGCGGTGGCGGCAGCGGGGCGCGCGGCGTGGGTGCCGGTGGCACGCATCGCACCGGCGACGTTCGCACCGCGGGGCGACTCCGCGCGGGCAGCGGTCGTGCTGCGGCGGGCCGGCGTCGTCGCGCTGCGGCGGCTCGACTTGGCTTCAGCGTCGCGGGCAGCCCGCCGGGTGAGCGGGGCGTCGGTGTGGCCGGTGTTCGGAAGGCCTGAGTTCGTCGGGTTCGCGGGCGTCGTGTCCGCGGCGGAACCGGTCTGCGTCAAGGGTGGGGTCTCCGGCGTCTCGTCATCACCCGCCCGGCAGATCGTCATGTGCTGATCGCCGTGCGTGCGCAACCCCATCCGTTCGTCATCGTTTCCGATCGAGGCAGGAGACGGGTTCGAGACGTCCTGCCACGGGTTCCCGGGTCGTTGTCAGCCCAGGGACTCGTCGAGTGTACGGGCGCGTCGTTACCTTGTCGAGACGAAAACGCCGCTTTGTAACAGAACGGTAAAGAAGCCCTGGTCAGAGCCGGAGTTTGATTTTGCGACAGGCGCCACGTCAAGCGGTCGACATCGTCCCCCGGAGCTGTACCCCGACGGGGTCGGTGACGCTGTTACGCGGCGTCGATGTAGACGTGCTGGGCGACCTCGGTCGGGAGCTCGATGCCGGCGTCTTCGCCGTCGACACGCACCGCCACGTAGGCACCGGCGCGCTGGACGCTCGCGAGCCGGCCGGGCATCACGCCCGCCGATCGCAGCTGGTGCAGGAGCTCCGGCTCGAACTGGACGGGCTCACCCAGGCGGCGGATGACACCGGTCGCGACGGCGTCGGTTCCCTCGGTCGCGGACACGATGTTGCGGACGCCGTCGAGGAAGCCGCCGGCGTCGGGCCCACCGATCTCGGCGAGGCCGGGGATCGGGTTGCCGTACGGGGACTCCGTCGGGTTGCCGAGCATCTCGAGCAGGCGCACTTCCACCTGCTCGCTCATCACGTGCTCCCAGCGGCACGCTTCGTCGTGGACGAACGCCCAGTCGAGGCCGATGACGTCGGAGAGCAGTCGTTCGGCGAGGCGGTGCTTGCGCATCACGTGGGTCGCGCGGGAGCGGCCTTCGCCGGTGAGTTCGAGGTGGCGGTCCCCGGAGACGACGACGAGTCCGTCGCGTTCCATCCGGGCGATCGTCTGCGAGACGGTCGGACCCGAGTGCCCGAGGCGCTCGGAGATGCGCGCGCGCAGCGGGACGATCCCCTCTTCCTCGAGGTCGAGGATCGTCCGCAGGTACATCTCCGTGGTGTCGACGAGATCGGTCACGGTCCGCCTCTCCTGTCTGGGCCCAGCGCGACCCACCCTACTTGTTCGGGCCGACACGGAACGACCAACTCTTGCACGGCGCAAGGAATCGAGTGGGATACCAGCGATCGGTAGGATCGATCCATGGCAGACATCGTCATCCCGGCCGAATTCCTCCCCACCGACGGACGCTTCGGCTGCGGTCCGTCCAAGATCCGTGGCGCCCAGCTCGAGTCCCTGGTCACCCGCGGGGCGACGATCCTCGGGACCTCCCACCGGCAGAAGCCCGTGAAGGACCTCGTCGGCTCCGTGCGCTCCGGCCTCGCCGACCTCTTCCAGGTGCCGGACGGCTACGAGGTCGTCCTCGGCAACGGCGGCTCGACCGCGTTCTGGGACGCCGCAGCGTTCGGGCTCATCGAGCAGCGCGCCGAGAACCTCTCCTTCGGTGAGTTCGGGTCGAAGTTCGCGAAGGCCGCCGCCGCGCCGTGGCTCCAGGCCCCGCACGTGGTCGAGGCACCGGGCGGCTCGCGCTCCGAGCTCGAGATCGTCGACGGTGTCGACGTCTACGCCTACCCGCACAACGAGACCTCGACCGGCGTCATGGCGCCGGTCGTCCGCGCCGAGGGCGACCCCGGTGCGCTGACCGTCGTCGACGCCACGAGCGCTGCCGGCGGCGCCCTGTTCGACGTCAGCGCGACGGACGTCTACTACTTCGCACCGCAGAAGAACTTCGCCTCGGACGGCGGGCTGTGGCTCGCGCTGTTCTCCCCCGCCGCGATCGAGCGCGTGGAGCGCATCGCCGCGTCCGGCCGGTACATCCCGGAGTTCCTGTCGCTGAAGAACGCGGTGGACAACTCGCGCCTGAACCAGACGCTGAACACCCCGGCGATCTCGACGCTGCTGCTCCTCGACGACCAGATCTCGTGGATCAACAACTCGGGCGGCCTGGCGTGGGCGGACACCCGCACGAAGACCTCGTCCTCGACGCTGTACGACTGGGCGGAGTCGGTCGACTGGGCCACGCCGTTCGTCACGGACCCGGAGCACCGCTCGCAGGTCGTCGCGACGATCGACCTCGACGACTCCATCGACGCGAAGGCGGTCGCCGCGACCCTCCGCGAGAACGGCATCGTCGACACCGAGCCGTACCGGAAGCTCGGCCGCAACCAGCTGCGCGTCGCGACGTTCACCGCGATCGACCCCGACGACGTGCAGAAGCTCGTCGGCGCGATCACCTACGTCGTGGGCGCGCTCAAGGGCTGAGACGCCGCACACAACGCGAAACGCCGCCGGATCCGGCGGCGTTTCGTCGTTCGTGCGGCGTCTCGGCAGGACGGCGGTGTGTCAGCGCTGGTCGTCGAGCTCGTCGACGTCGACGCCGTCGATCTCGTCGTCGTCCGACTCGGGGAGGTCGTCCTCGTCGTCGTCGAAGTCGTCGTCGTCCGACTCGTCGTCGTCGTCGTCCTCGTCGTCGTCCGCGTCGTCGTCGTCATCCGCGTCGTCGTCGTCATCCGACTCGTCGTCGTCATCCGACTCGTCGTCGTCGTCCTCGTCGTCGGACTCGTAGTCCTCGTCGTCCTCATCGGACTCGTCAGCGTCGTCGTCCGCGTCAGCGTCGTCGTCGGAGTCGCCGTCGCCGTGTTCCTCGCCCTCCTGCGCGGCGCGGTAGTCGGCCAGCCGCTCCGACCACGGCACCCAGTCCGGCGCGAGCAGCGACCCGTCACCGGGCATCAGCTCGACCTCGAGCACGGTCGGCTCCTCGCCCTCGACCTGGGCGATGCTGACGGTCCAGCGCCACCCCGGGTACCCGGGCATCCGGTTCGCGAACAGGACCGAGACGACCCCGTCGCCCTCGTCCGTGGTGCCGACGGAGGACCCGACGGTCGACTCCTCGGTGACCTCGAGCAGCGCCCTGCGGGCGAGTGCGGTCAGGTCGGTGTTGTCGGTCGTCATGGTCATGCGTCCAATTGGTCTGCGACGTGCCGCAGGATCGCGGCGATGCGTGTGCCGTTCTTCGGGTAGCGACCGTGGCGGAGGTCTCCGCTGATCCGGTCCAGTTCCTTCACGAGGTCCTCGACGATGACGGCCATGTCGTCCGCCGAGCGGCGGGACATCTTCGACAGCGACGGCTTCGGGTCGAGCAGGCGGACGGACAGCGCCTGCGATCCCTTGTTGCCCTGGACCACGCCGTACTCCAGGCGCGCACCGGCCTTCACGGTGGTCACGCCGTCGGGCAGCGAGGAGGCGTGCAGGAAGACCTGGTCGCCGTCGTCTCCGGTGATGAACCCGAAACCCTTCTGGTCGTCGTAGAACTTGACCTTGCCGGTGGGCATGCGTGGACTCCTCGATAGGTGTGCGGCCGTGGTGCGGATATCCTGGGGCGATGGCCAAGCCGACCCGATCCACCGAGGACACGCGGAACTCCGCGGAATCCCCGGCGACGTTCAATCGTACCGAACGCACCCTCGCGTTCATGATCGGCGGCATCGTGTTCTTCACGGTCCTCTGCTTCGCGGCGATGATCATCGGCTGGCTGACCCTCGGGACGATCCCGGGCACCGGCATCTGGCCCGTGGTCCTCGGCATCCTGTACTTCGGACCGCCCATCGCGCTGGTCCTGATCTTCGTGCTGCTGGCCGTCACCTGGACCCGCAAGGCACGCGCACACCGGAACGAGGCCCGCTGACGTCCGCTCCGGACGCATGCGGAGGACGATGACGACCACCGCCGACCTCGCCGCCCGACTGCGGGCGATGCCGGACGACGACCTCGAACGGCTCATCATCGCGCGCGGGCTCCCCGCGGCGGTGCTCGGTGAGACGGGCCCCCAGAGCATCACCGACTTCTTCGACCTGGCCGAGGCGTTCCGCGCCGACGCCGCGGTCGACGCCGCCGTCGAACGGCTCCCGCGCCGGGCGCTGGTCGCGCTCCGCGACGGCGAAGCCGGTGACGCACTCGCCCCGGCGGTCGCGCTCGGCCTGGCCGAAGCGGACGGCCGGGTCGACGACGCGGTCGCGCTGCGTGTGGCGGCGCACCCGGACCTCACTGCGCTGACGGGAGGCCCGGCACCGGTCCGCCAGGCCGCCCCCGACGCGGGGACGGGGACGTCCGGTGCCGCACGTGCGACGGGCGCGGAACACGCGTTCGCGACGATGACGGTGCTGGCCGAGCTCCTCCGTTCCGTGGACGACGGCGGCGTGCGCGAACTCGTCAAGGGCGGCATCGGCTCACCGCTCGCCCGTGCCCTCGCGGAACGCTCCGGCGCCGACCCCGAGGTGGTGCCCGGCCGCCTGGAGCTGCTCGAGCGGATCCGCTTCACCGGCACGGACGACGGCACGTGGTCCCTGACCGACGCCGGGCGCGCCTGGCTGACGACCGCGTGGCCGGACCGGTGGGCGGACCTCGTCGAGCGCTGGCACGACGAACTCGACGACGCCGTCCGTGAAGTCCTCGACGTGGCCGGCGACGACTGGCGCGACCTGCCGAGCCTCGGCCGTTGGGCGTACCCCGCCGGCGCGCGATGGCTCGACGCGACCCTGCTCGACGTCGCCGGCACGGCGAACGCGCTCGGCCTCACCGTCGACGGCATCGTCACCGAGACCGGTCGCACGCTCCTCGGCGCGGACCGCGACGCTGCGGAGCGCGCGGCGACCGCCGACCTCCCGCACACGGTCGAGGGCGTCTACCTCCAGCACGACCTCACCGTCATCGCACCGGGGCCCCTCGCGCCGGACGCCGACGCCGAACTCCGGAGCGTCGCCGACCTCGAGTCGCCGGGGCTCGCCGCCCGGTACCGCGTGTCCGAGGACTCGCTCCGCCGTGCCCTCCGCGCCGGGAGCACCCGCGACCAGGTCGTCGCACTGTTCGAGCGGATCGGGCTCGCCGGCGTCCCGCAGCCCCTCGCCTACCTGGTCGACCAGGTCGCCGCGCGGGACGGCAGCATCGTGGTCGACCGCGCCGAGGACGGCCTCGGATCGGTCGTGCGGGGCACCGCCGACCAGCTCGATCTCATCGGGGTCGACGCCGAACTCCGCCAGCTGGCGTGGGAGCGCCCCGACCTGACGACCCTGGTGACCCGCTACCCACCGCACGTGGTCCACGCGGCGCTGGAGGACCAGCGCTACCCGGCCGTCCTGCAACCCGGCGCCCGCCCCGAGACGCACCACGGGCCTCCAGGCCGTCGCCGTCTGCCGCAGCGCACCCCGGAAGCCGCAGCGCGCGCCGTCGTGGGTCGGCTCCGACTGACGACGGAACGCGGTGCTGCCGAACCGGAACAGGAGTGGCTCGGTCGACAGATCGACCTCGCCGTGCGCGGTCGCACGCCGATCCGGGTGACGGTCCGGATGCCGGACGGCTCGGAGCGGCCGTTCTCGATCGTGCCGACCTCGGTCGCCGCCGGACGCATCCGGGGGAAGGACACCGCCGCCGACGTGGAGCGCACACTGCCCCTGTCGTTGGTCGTGTCCGTCGACAGCGAAGCCTGACCCAGGCGGCGACGGCTAGGCTGGAAGGCCATGAACGGACCGCTGATCGTCCAGAGCGACCGCACCGTGCTGCTCGAGGTGGCGCATCCCGACGCCGAGGACGCACGCCACGAGCTCGCCGTGTTCGCCGAACTCGAACGCGCCCCGGAACACGTGCACACCTACCGGGTGACCCGCCTCGGCCTGTGGAACGCGCGCGCCGCGGGCCACGACGCCGAGAGCATGATCGACACCCTCGAGCGCTTCGCGAAGTTCCCGGTCCCGCAGAGCGTCACCGTCGACATCCGCGACACCGTCGCCCGGTACGGCCGGCTCGTGATCCGTCGTGAGGACCCGGCCGACGCGCCGGTCATCGCGAACTCCCCCACCGAGGAACTCGAGCGCCAGCCGACGCTGCTGCTCACCGCGACGGACCCGACGGTCCTCGCCGAGGTCGTCCGCTCCAAGCGCATCAAGCCGCTCCTCGGGAACAAGCGCTCCGACACCGCGATCGAGCTGCAGCAGTGGGCGCGCGGACAGATCAAGCAGGAGCTCGTGAAGATCGGCTGGCCGGCCGAGGACCTCGCCGGGTACACGCCGGGGCAGCCGCACGCGATCGACCTCGACAACAGCGAGTGGGACCTGCGGCCGTACCAGCAGGACGCCGTGCAGAGCTTCTTCGCACAGGGATCCGGCGTCGTCGTGCTGCCCTGTGGCGCCGGCAAGACGCTCGTCGGCGCCGGGGCGATGGCCACCGTGAAGGCGACCACGCTCATCCTCGTGACGAACACCGTGTCCGCGCGGCAGTGGCGGTCCGAGCTGCTCCGCCGGACCTCCCTGACCGAGGACGAGATCGGCGAGTACTCCGGCAGCGTCAAGGAGATCCGGCCGGTCACGATCGCCACCTACCAGATCCTCACCGCACGACGGAAGGGCGAGTACACGCACCTGTCGCTCCTCGATGCACTCGACTGGGGACTCGTGGTCTACGACGAGGTGCACCTGCTCCCCGCCCCGGTCTTCAAGCTGACCGCCGACCTGCAGGCCCGTCGACGCCTCGGCCTGACCGCGACCCTCGTGCGCGAGGACGGGCGCGAAGGCGACGTGTTCTCCCTCATCGGGCCGAAGCGGTACGACGCCCCGTGGAAGGAGATCGAGGCGCAGGGGTACATCTCCCCCGCGTCCTGCTTCGAGGTCCGCATCGACCTGCCCCACGAGGACCGTCTGGAGTACGCGGCGTCGAGCGACGACGAGCGCTACCGGCTCGCGGCGACGACCCCGGCCAAGACCCCGGTCGTCCGGGAACTCATCGAGAAGCACCGGGGCGAGCAGATCCTCGTGATCGGGCAGTACATCGACCAGCTCGACGACCTGGCCGACTCCCTGGGCGCGTCGAAGATCACCGGAGCGACGCCGATCGACGAACGGGAACGGCTGTACCAGGCGTTCCGCGACGGCGCGATCGACGTGCTCGTCGTGTCCAAGGTCGCGAACTTCTCGGTGGACCTGCCCGACGCCACCGTGGCGATCCAGGTCTCCGGGTCCTTCGGCTCCCGGCAGGAAGAGGCGCAGCGCCTCGGCCGGCTGCTCCGCCCGAACAAGGACGGCCTGCCCGCGTCGTTCTACACGCTCGTCACGCGGGACACCGTCGACCAGGACTTCGCACAGAACCGGCAGCGGTTCCTCGCCGAGCAGGGGTACTCGTACACGATCCTCGACGCCGATCAGGTCCAGGCCGCGGTGGGCTGACGCCCGTCCTGCTCTCGCGTCGCTCCCAGGTAACACTTAGGGAACGGCCAGAAGATAGGACCATGACCGATGGCCCCAAGATCCTGATCGTCGACGACGAGCCGAACATCCGCGATCTCCTCACGACCTCGCTCCGCTTCGCCGGGTTCGCCGTGCGCGCGGTCGGCAACGGGGCGCAGGCGATCTCGGCCGTGCTCGAGGAAGAGCCGGACCTCATCATCCTCGACGTGATGCTGCCCGACATGAACGGCTTCGGCGTGACCAAGCGCCTCCGATCCTCCGGCTACACCTCCCCGATCCTGTTCCTCACCGCGAAGGACGACACCGAGGACAAGATCACCGGCCTCACGGTCGGCGGCGACGACTACGTCACGAAGCCGTTCTCGCTCGACGAGATCGTCGCGCGCATCAAGGCGATCCTCCGCCGCACGATGAACGACGAAGAAGACGCGATCATCCGCGCCGGCGAGCTGACGATGGACCAGGACACGCACGAGGTCACCATCGGCGACGCGCAGATCGAGCTCTCCCCGACCGAGTTCAAGCTGCTCCGCTACCTCATGCTCAACCCGAACCGTGTGCTGTCGAAGGCGCAGATCCTCGACCACGTGTGGGAGTACGACTTCAACGGCGACGCCGGCATCGTGGAGTCCTACATCTCGTACCTGCGTCGGAAGCTCGACCAGTACTCGGCCGAGCCGATCATCCAGACCAAGCGCGGGTTCGGCTACATGCTGAAGGCGTCGAAGGCCTCCTAGGCTCCGTCGGGCCGGCCCTCGTGGTCGTTCGTCTGGCCCGTCTTTCTCGGCGGTCGTCCGGTTTCACCGGGCGGCCGCCGTCTACCGTTGAGGCAGCATGCACTCCAGAATGAACCGCTGGTGGGACGGCATCTCCCTGCGCACCAAGATCACCGGCATCACGGTGCTCCTGGTGGCGCTCGGCCTGCTCGTCGCGGGGCTCGGCACCATGACGGTGCTCTCCACCTACCTGGTGTCCCGCCTGGACAACCAGGTCACCACGACGACGTCGCAGCTCGAGGGGCAGAACGTCTCCGACGGTGAGCAGTACTGCAAGCTCTCCGTGGTGCTCGAGAAGAGTTCCTACGTCGCGGCGTACGACAGCGACGGCAAGCAGATCTGCGACACCCAGTCCACATCGCAGCCTGACATCTCGTCGGTCGACTTCGCCGCGGCCACGAAGACCAGCAACCCGTTCAGCCTCTACGACAAGCAGCACAACCACGAGTGGCGTGCCCAGGTCATCCCGGCGAACCTCCAGAACATCTCCACCGGCGCCACCGAGACCGGTTACGTGCTCGTCGCGGTGTCGAGTGCGGACACCGACCAGACCATCGCCCGGTTCACGGTGATCTTCCTCGGGTTCGGCATCTCCGTCATCCTGCTCGGCGCGATGCTCACCCGGTTGCTCGTCACCGCGACCTTCGACCCGCTCCGCGACGTCGAGGACACCGCCGCCCGGTTCGCCGCGGGTGACTTCAACCAGCGACTCGAGGACGACACCCCGAACACCGAGGTCGGGCGCCTGAACCGCTCCCTCAACGCCATGCTCGAGCGGATCGACAGCGCGTTCGAGGACCGGCAGCGCACCATCGACCAGATGCGCCGGTTCGTCGGCGACGCCTCACACGAACTCCGCACCCCGCTGGTCTCGCTCCGCGGGTACGCCGAGCTGTACCGGATGGGTGCTCTCCGCAAGGAAGAGGACGTCGCGCAGGCGATGGAGCGCATCGAGAAGGAAGCGCAGCGGATGGGGCTCCTCGTGCAGGACCTCCTCCAGCTCGCCCGCATCGACGAGTCGAAGCCGCTCGAGCTCGGCCCGGTCGACCTCGTCGCGATCGCCCGCGACTCCGCGCTCGACACGATGGCGTCGAACCCCGACCGCGAGATCCAGGTCCTCGTCGAGGACGTGCCGCAGGCCGTGCGTGCACCGTCGTCGTTCGGCCCCGCGGTCACCCCGTCGTCGTCGGAGAACCCGCCCGTGTCCCCGTCGGCGAACACCACCGGGCCGATCGCGTTCTCCCGGCAGACCCTGGCGCGGCTGCGCGCCCGGCGGAGCCGCGCCATGAACGTCGACGCGCCGGTCTCCGACGAGACGACGCCGCTGCCCACCGTCGTGATGCCGAAGCGTCCCCCGATCGTCCTCGCCGAGGAGAACAAGATCCGGCAGGTCGTGACGAACCTGATGGGCAACGCGATGCGGTTCACGCCGCACGACGACCCCATCGAGATCGGCATCGGCGTGGACGACGACCGAGGTATGGCGCACATCGACGTCATCGACCACGGCGAGGGCATCCCGCCGCAGCTCCGCGAGAAGATCTTCCAGCGCTTCTGGCGTGCCGACACCTCGCGCGCACGGGACACCGGCGGCTCGGGCCTCGGGCTCGCGATCGTGTCGGGCATCGTCGCGGCGCACCAGGGCTCCGTCGAGGTCATCGACACCGAGGGCGGCGGTGCCACCTTCCGCATCTGGCTCCCGCTCCTCCCCCGCGACTACACCCCGCAGCCCCCCGCGGGCTCCGCCGCCGCCTGACGCGGGCGCGCGCCCCCGGCCGCGCGCCCGCGCGCCCGCGCACCCGCGCACCCGCGCGCCCGCGCGGCACCCCCGCCCCCACCCCCGGTGAGATCGCACTACGTGTCGCCTCCCCTCTGAGCCTTCCGACACGAAGCGCGATCTCGCGGCTCCTGCACAGCCGGTTCCGGGAGGGTCCTCCTCCACAGGAACGCGGGCGCGGCCCCCTGGCTGTCAGTGGCTCGGCACGCTGGCGTCATGCCAACGGACCCTCAGCCACTCCCGTCCAGGTTCCTGCGGACGCCGTTCCTCGTCGCCGACGCACTCGAACAGGGCGTCGGACGGGAACGCCTTCGGAGGAAGGACCTGGCCGCTCCGGCCCGCGGAGTTCGAGTCCCTGCCGACC
Source organism: Curtobacterium sp. PhB136 (assembly GCF_004346855.1). NCBI lineage: Bacteria > Bacillati > Actinomycetota > Actinomycetes > Micrococcales > Microbacteriaceae > Curtobacterium > Curtobacterium sp. PhB136. Next base: position 1,212,632 of record NZ_SMGH01000004.1, on the reverse strand, counting down.
GGCTCGCCTTCATCGACACGGCACTCGCCCACGGCCTCTTGCTCCGCCCCGATCAGCACTTCAGCCACACGACGGCCGCCAGGCTCTGGAGTGCCCCGCTCCCCCGTTTGTTCGCTGCTCCGAACAGCGAGCTCCACGTGTCGACCACCGGGTCGGGACCCGTGGAACGCCGGCAGGGCGTGATCGGGCATCGCGTCCGGCCCTCACGCGCCGATGTCACCACGGTGTTCGGCGTGCGGGTCAGCACACCGGCCGCGTTCTGGTACGAATGTCGGATCCTGCTCAGTCTCCGCGCACTGGTGATCCTCGGCGATCACCTCGTCGGCGTCGGGCGGCTGGCATCTCCAGCGCAGCTCGCCGCGACCATCCACCCTGGGGATCGCGCTGTCGTGCTCGTCCGCGCCGCTCTCGATCTCGTCCGAGTCGGAGCTGAATCGCCGATGGAGACGATCGTGCGACTGATCGTCGTGGAGGCCGGATTCCCGGAGCCCGACCTGAACGCGGACGTCTTCGACGCATCGGGGCGCTTCATCGGGCGCGTCGACATGGCCTGGGTCGAACTCCGCATCGCCCTCGAGTACGACGGCGACCACCACCGGACGGACCGCGACACCTTCAGCCACGACCGCACGCGTGGCAACGCCTTCACTGTCGCGAGCTGGCTGACCATCCACGTCACCGCGAAGGATGCGCACCACCCATCCGACTTCCTGGAGCGTCTCCGCGAGGCGTTCGCATTGCGTCAGCGCAGCGGGGTACCGCGGTGAGATCGCGCTTCGTGTCGGTTGAGCGAAGATCAGCCGACACGAAGTGCGATCTCACCGGCGGAGGCACGCGCGCGGCGCACGCGGAAGGGCCCCCGCACGCGCAGCGTGCGAGGGCCCTTCCGGAACGACGGACTAGAAGTCCATGCCACCCGTCGGGTCGCCGGCCGGAGCGGCCGCGGCGCGCTCGGGCTTGTCGGCGACGACGACCTCGGTCGTGAGGAACAGACCGGCGATCGACGCAGCGTTCTGCAGCGCCGAGCGCGTGACCTTGGCGGGGTCGATGATGCCGGCAGCGATCAGGTCGACGTACTCACCGGTCGCGGCGTTGAGGCCCCAGCCCGCTTCGAGCTCGCGGACCTTGGCGGCCACGACACCCGGCTCGAGACCGGCGTTGAGCGCGATCTGCTTGAGCGGTGCGTCGATGGCGACGCGGACGATGTTCGCGCCGGTCGCCTCATCGCCCTCGAGCGTGAGGGAGTCGAGCGCGACCTTGCCGGCCTGGATCAGGGCGACGCCACCGCCGGCGACGATGCCCTCTTCCACAGCGGCCTTGGCGTTGCGGACGGCGTCCTCGATGCGGTGCTTGCGCTCCTTGAGCTCGACCTCAGTTGCAGCGCCCGCCTTGATGACGGCGACGCCACCGGCGAGCTTCGCGAGGCGCTCCTGGAGCTTCTCGCGGTCGTAGTCGGAGTCGGTCGCTTCGATCTCGGAGCGGATCTGACGGACGCGGCCCGCGATCTGCTCGGTGTCGCCGGCACCTTCGACGATGGTGGTCTCGTCCTTGGTGATGACGACCTTGCGTGCCTTGCCGAGCAGGTCGAGCGTGGCGTTCTCGAGCTTGAGGCCGACCTCTTCCGAGATGACCTGGCCGCCGGTGAGGATCGCGATGTCCTGCAGCATGGCCTTGCGACGGTCGCCGAAGCCCGGGGCCTTGACGGCGACGGACTTGAAGATGCCGCGGATCTTGTTCACGACGAGCGTGGCCAGGGCCTCACCGTCGACGTCCTCGGCGATGATCAGGAGCTGCTTGCCAGCCTGGATCACCTTGTCGACCACCGGCAGGAGGTCCTTGATGTTCGAGATCTTCGAGTTGACGATCAGGATGTAGGCGTCTTCGAAGACGGCTTCCTGGCGCTCGGGGTCGGTCACGAAGTACTGCGACAGGTAGCCCTTGTCGAAGCGCATGCCCTCGGTGAGCTCGAGCTCGGTGCCGAAGGTGTTCGACTCCTCGACGGTGACGACGCCTTCCTTGCCGACCTTGTCGATGGCCTCGGCGATGAGCGCGCCGATGGTCGGGTCCGCGGCCGAGATCGACGCGGTGGCGGCGATCTGGTCCTTGGTCTCGATCTCCTTGGCGTTCGCGAGCAGCTGGTCGGAGACGGCCGCGACGGCCTTCTCGATGCCGCGCTTCAGCGAGACGGGGTCGGCGCCGGCGGCCACGTTGCGGAGGCCTTCGCGGACGAGGGCCTGGGCGAGCACGGTCGCGGTGGTCGTACCGTCACCGGCGACGTCGTCGGTCTTCTTGGCGACCTCCTTGACGAGCTCGGCACCGATCTTCTCGTACGGGTCGTCGAGCTCGATCTCCTTGGCGATGGAGACACCGTCGTTCGTGATCGTGGGGGCGCCCCACTTCTTCTCGAGGACGACGTTGCGGCCGCGCGGGCCGAGCGTCACCTTCACGGCGTCGGCCAGCTGGTTCAGGCCGCGCTCGAGGCCACGGCGGGCCTCCTCGTCGAAAGCAATGATCTTAGCCATGTGAGTTTCTCGTCCCTCCCGGACGTCGTGGGGGTCTTCTGGCACTCAGCGTCAGCGAGTGCCAAGCCCGATTCTGGCACTCGACCCCTGAGAGTGCAACACACACCGGCACACCCACCAGCACACCCGCCAGCACACCCACCAGCACACCGCCCGGACACGACGAACGCGCCGCCCCCGAGGGGACGGCGCGTCCGGAGTGGTTCGGCGACTAGGCCGGACGCACCGACTCGGCCTGCGGGCCCTTGGACCCCGTGCCGACGTCGAACGTCACTGCTTGGCCCTCTTCGAGGACCTTGTAGCCGTTCATGTCGATGGCCGAGTAGTGGACGAACACGTCCTGGCCCCCTCCATCGACGGTGATGAAGCCGAAGCCCTTTTCAGCGTTGAACCACTTGACGGTTCCGTTGGCCATGATCTGTTGCTCCCTGCGGTACTGCTGTTGCGAACGACGGGGCCGTCGGGTGACGCCGTCGGGTCCGAGCCCGGGTGTTCCGCATCGTGCGTACCGAGGTCCGACGACATTCCGATCACTCCGGTGACCACTTGTGACTCTAATCAGGAAGTGCGTTTCGGCAAGGGGTGTGACGGACATTTCACGCTGATTCCGCCGGAACTCAACGTGCCGGAAACACAGCCGTTACAAAGCGCTGCGCAGAACGACCCGGAAACGCACCCGGACGAGTCCGGGAAGCGTCGATCAGCCCGTGTAGTCGGACCCGAGCACGACGCTCACGTCGGCGTTCGGGAACGCTGCCGACTGCTGCACGGCGGTCACACCGAGGGCAGCGGCGACACCGCGTGCGATGGCCGCCTGGGAGTCCTGCTGGTAGTACACGATCGTCGACGTGGTCCCGGTGGTGCCCGCGTTGCCGCTCGACGTCACCGTCCACCCGGCGGTGGTCAGTGCCGAGGTGCCCTTCGCCGCGAGTCCGGCCGTGGTGGTCCCGTTGAGCACGACGACCGTGGTGTCGCCCTGCTCGGAGGGCTTCGCCGCGGTGGGCGCGGACGACGACGACGCCGACGGTGAGGACGACGACGAGGAGGACGCGGACGACGACGCGGACGCCGACGGCGACGACGTGGCGTCGTCGTCCCCGGAGAACGAGTAGCTGCCGTTGAGGAGCGCCAGGACGAGCACCCCGATCCCGACGAGCACGCCGGTGGCGAGCGCGGCCCACGCGAACGCGATCCAGCCGCGGCCACGACGGTGCATGCCGCGGTGCGCTCCGACGCGCGGACCGTCGGTCACGTCGTCGAAACGGTCATGGGGGAATCTCGTCATCGTTCCTCTTCGGTTCCGGTGGCGGAGGCGGCGGCGGGAGCGACGAAGCTCCGCGCCGCTCGTGCGCTCGTGCGCGCGTGCCGCAGGCGCTGCAGGCGACCGACCAGCTGCGGGTCGTACGCGAGTGCCGCGGGTGAGTCGATGACCCGGTTCAGCACCTGGTAGTACCGCGCCGGCGACATGTCGAACTCGACCCGGATCTCCGCCTCTTTCGTGCGGTCGTGCCGTGCCCGCTCGTGCTCGAAGGCGAGCACGTGCTTGGCGAGCTCGCTGAGCTCGTCCGCGGGGATGGTGGTCACGACGGTTCCGATCACATTCGGGTAACGGGTCTCGCACATCGTAGGGGTGCGGTCGATGTCGACCCTGGCATGGCGCTGGACTGTCGCGGATTCCACCCGGGAAGCGTCACAGCTCGCGGAACCACCGGATCGCGGTCCCGAAGGCGTCGCACACGGCCACGGCGACCCCGTCGACGGAGACGGTCGCGAAGGACGCCGGGTCGGCTGCGTCGACGTCCGCCGGCAGCGTCGCGGCCACCCCGGTCAGGATCCCGGTGCGCTCGAGGGCGATCCAGTGCAGCCCGCGTTCGGCGATCCGGTCGACGAACCGCTGCCGCTCGGCCCCCGGCACGTAGATCAGGGTGCCGGCGGTCAGCACGACGGGTTCGAGACGGTCCGGCAGGGTGTCGACCGCGCGGTCCAGGTCGTCCGGCACACGGCCGGCGATCCGGACGGGAGGCACGGTGAGCGTCGCGCGCGCGGCCGCCCGCATCAGAGCGGTCCGCTCCAGGGCCTCCGGCGGGACCGCCTCGACCAACCGGTCGAACGCACGGGGCGCTGCGAGGTCGATGGGGTTCGGGTCGAGGGCGACGCGCGCCCCGATCCGGATCGGCGCCGTGGCCGGCGCCGGCACCGTACCCGAGGCGTCGGCGACCAACCGGATCGAGGGGTCTTCCTGCGCGGTGTGCATCCGCACGGTGCCGTCCGACGTGCGGTAGTCGAGCGTGACGCGGTCCGGGATCGAGCACAGCCCCGCGGCGGCACCCACGTCGACGAGCCCGAGCGGCCGCGACGCCGACGCGGCGAGCGCCGCGAACAGGGGGACGAGCGGACCGAGCCGCCGCGGGTCGTTGGCCTGCACCGTGGCGGTGGCGAGGGCCGTGACCAGGGTGGGCCCGGCCTCCCGTCCGAGTGCGCGGAGCGCGGCTGGGTCCGACGGGTCCGCACCCAACCGGCGCGCGACCGCGAAGAGCAGCTCCGGCTGCCGCTTCGACTCCGGGACCTCGTCGAGCAGGGCGACCAGGTCGTCGTCGAGCGACCGGGCCCATGCGGCGTACGACGGCGAGACCGGAGCGATCCGGTCCGCGTAGGCGCGGTAGCGGGCCCGGGTGTTCACGCCCGGTGCATCCCGACGTGGGTGATGCCGGCCTCCACGTAGGGGGCTCCGAACCGCACGAAGCCGTGGCGTTCGTAGAGTGCTGCGACGTACTCCTGTGCGTGCAGGACGATCGGTTCGTGCCCGTGGGCCGCGAGGACCGCGGCGACGAGACGGCTCGCGATCCCCTGCCCGCGGTGGTCCGGGTGGGTGGCGACCCGGCCGATCACCCAGGCCGGCGGGGCGGAGCCGTCCGGGTGCACCTCCGCGGCCGCCGGGCGGATCAGGCGGAGGTACCCGAGCGCTGCCGACCCGTCCGTTCCGAACCACCAGTGCTCGGTGTCGGGCTCACGGTCGCGGCCGTCGAAGTCCTCGTCCGAGACGTGTTGTTCGAGGGCGAAGACCCGGTTCCGCAGACGGACGATGCCGTACAGTTCGTCCGTCGTCAGGCGGGCCCATCGAGTGCGGTGCACGGAATGCTCGGACATCCCGACGAGTTTACTGAAGTGGTCGACGAACCCCGACCGGAAGCAGGAGGAACCCATGGCATACAACGTCGAGAAGAGCGACGCCGAGTGGCGCGAGGAACTCTCCCCGGAGCAGTACGCCGTCCTCCGGCAGGCGGGGACGGAGCGCCCGTGGACCGGTGAGCTCCTGGACGAGGAGCGCGCCGGCATCTACACGTGTGCGGCGTGCGGCGCTGAGCTGTTCAAGAGCGGCACGAAGTTCGACTCCGGCTGCGGCTGGCCGTCGTTCTACGAGTCGGTGAACCCGGACGCGGTGAAGCTGATCGAGGACAACTCGCTCGGCATGGCCCGCACCGAGGTCCGCTGCGCGAACTGCGGCTCGCACCTCGGGCACGTGTTCCCGGACGGCTTCGGCACCCCCACCGGAGACCGCTACTGCATGAACTCGCTGTCGCTGAACTTCGCCGAGAAGACCACGGCCGAGTAGCATGCGAGTCCCGGCCCGCTCGTCGGTAAGATGGGCGGGTCAGCCAGCATGGCGCAATTGGTAGCGCACCGTACTTGTAATACGGGGGTTGCGGGTTCAAGTCCCGCTGCTGGCCCCAGATCTTCCCCGGACCCGCAATAAACTGGCCCGGATGTCCACGCAGACCGCACCGGCGGCGCCAGCACACGCTCGTGCGCGTGGCCGCCGCCGCGAACCGTCCACCGGACGCTGGCTCCCGCTCGCGACCGCACCGTGGACGCGCTGGACGGCGTTCACCGTCGTCGCGCTGTGGGCCGTCTACCAGCAGTTCTGGCGGCTGGGCTCGGGCAACGTCGTCACCGACGAACCCGCGTACCAGCAGCCCGGCTACGACTACCTGCATGGTGACTTCAGCGACAACCGGCAGCACCCGCCGACCGCGAAGTACCTGATGGGCCTCGCCCAGCTGGTGTTCGGCGAGGGCGTCCCCTCCGCACGGATCGCCGTCGCGGTGCTCGGGCTGGTCACCGGCCTCGTGCTGTTCGTCTGGCTGCGCCGCGACGTCGGGTGGTGGACCGGGCTCCTGGCCGCCGGGCTGTGGTGGCTCCCACCGCACGGGATCCTCGACGACCCGAGCCGGATCGACCGCCTGGCGCTGCTCGACGGCCCGATGGTGGCGTTCGGCGTCATCGCGATGTGGTGCGGCTGGCGGTGGGTCCGCGGCGGGGCGTGGCCGTGGATCCTGGCGGCCGGGCTCGCCGCGGGGCTGTCGGTGACCTCGAAGGAGATCGGTGTCCTGCTGATCCCGGTGTTCCTCGTCCTCCCACTGCTGTACCGACGCTGGTGGGGGCTACTCTGGGGCGGGCTCGTGTTCGCGGCCGGGTTCGCGGTCACCGTCGTCGTGCCGTACCTGCCGTTCGGCGTCGTGTCGACGATCAGCGAGATGATCGCGTTCCAGCGGCAGCACGCCGCAGACGGCCACCTGGTCGAGGTCGCCGGAATCATCACGCGGCACTCCCCCTGGTGGGCGAACCTCTGGTACCAGTGGCAGGGCACCGGCACGCTCGAGTGCGCGGTGCTGGCCGTCGGGGTGCTCGCGGCGTTCCTCATCCGACCGTCCCGCCTGGTGCTCTGGCTCGCCCTCGCCGCGGTGCCGTACTTCGTCTTCTTCCTCGGGGTCAGCGACGTCGCGCTCGGCGAGTACTACCTCGCCTGGATGCCGATGCTCGTCGCCCTGGCCGCGATCGGCATCGGCCGGATCGCGACCCTGCGTGGCCCGGGCTGGTTCCGCGCCGCGGCCTTCGCGGCGGCGCTCGCGATCGTCGCCGTCGCCGCGACCACCAGCGTGCGGCTGTCCGTCGCGACCGCCACGATGCACCCGACGGGGATCGGCCGGCTGCCGGAGGTGCTGGCCGAGACCCACCGCGAGGACGGCTTCGTCCTGGCGCAGCGGCAGTCCCCGTCCTCGGTCGCCGCGTTCGTCTTCAAGCGGCAGACGCGGGACCCGAACGCGGGGCCGTTCGACCTCGTCGTGATCGGGCAGGACGCCCGGTACACGCTGGACCCGTCGATCCCGGCGTACGTCGCGGCGCACCCGGACGAGTTCCGGGTGTTCCACCTCGACGACGTCGAGGTCCTGGTGCCGGACGGCCGGCTCGTGAAGACCGCGGCCGGCTGGGACGTCGTCCCGCGCTGAACCACACCGCGCGACGCGCGCCGCGCCCGCGCGCCCGCACGCGCTGCGACGCCCTCCGGACGAGCGAGAGCCCCGGGCGACGTGGTCGCTCGGGGCTCTCGGCGCAGGTGGAACACGGATCAGGGGGCGTTCCTGGCGCTCGGCGCGGTAACCAGCCGGCCGTACCGGGATGATGACACCTCATCGACCCGGTCGTCCAGGGGGCTGCGCCGACATCGCGGTATCCCGCAAGGAACCTCAGCGACCGCCGCGGATCTTGCGTTCCCGCTGTGCGACACCGGCGGTGCCGTACGGGTAGTCGTCGATGCGCGGTGCGCTGGCGTCCGTCAGCGCCTGCAGTTCGGCGTCGTCGAGCACGAGGTCGGCCGCGCCGAGGTTGTCCGACAGCTGTTCGACGGTGCGTGCGCCGAGGATGACGCTGGTCACGGCGGGCCGGGCGAGCAGCCACGCCAGGGCGACCTGGGACCGCGACGCGTCGTGCGCCTCGGCGACCCCGGACAGCACGTCGAGCACCTCCCACGTGCGCTCGTCGCCGTTCCGGGCCTCCCACGCCTCCATGCCGCGTTGCGGGTTCTCGCCGAGCCGCGTCGAGCCGGTCGGGGCCTCGTCGCGCTGGTACTTGCCGGACAGCCAGCCACCGGCGAGCGGCGACCACGGCAGCAGTCCGATGCCGGCGTCGAGGCAGGCGGGGACGATCTCGTGCTCGATGTCACGGACGAGCAGGTTGTACTGCGGCTGCAGGGTCACGGGCGGCGCGAAGTGGTGCGCCTTCGCTTCGTACACGGCCTTGGTGATCTGGTGGCCGAGGTAGTTCGAGAACCCGTAGGAGCCGATCTTCCCGGCGGAGACGGCGTCGTCGAGGAAGCGCAGGGTCTCCTCGATCGGGGTCAGGGCGTCCCACGCGTGCATCTGGTAGAGGTCGATGTGGTCGACGCCGAGCCGGTCGAGCGACGCGTCGAGCGCCACACGAAGGTGCCGGCGGGAGAGCCCGAGGTCGTTCGGGCCGTCGCCCTGCGGGAAGCGGCCCTTCGTCGCGAGGACGACCTGCTGGGCCTCGGTCGGGTGCGCTGCGAGCCACCGCCCGATGATGCGCTCGGACTCGTTGCCGGAGTACACGTCGGCCGTGTCGATGAGGGTGCCGCCGGCCTCGACGAACGTGTCGATGATGGTGTGCGAGGTGGGTTCGTCGGCTTCGCTGCCGAACGTCATGGTGCCGAGGGTGAGGGAGGACACCGCTGTCCCGCTGTTCCCGAGGAGTCTGTATTCCATGCCGCGGACGCTACGCCGGAGGCCCGGGGACCGAGAGGCCCCCGCAGTACCCGTCAGCGCGTCTCGGACAGGAACGCGATCGCCGCTTCCCGGAACGCCCGGCCCGTCGGTGCGCCGAACGGTGTCACTGCGTGGTTCCGCCCAGGAACGCGATCGCCGCTTCCCGGAACGCCCGGCTCGTCGGTGCGCCGAACGGTGTCACCGCGTCATTCCGCCCAGGAACGCGATCGCCGCTTCCCGGAACGCCCGGCTCGTCGGTGCGTTGAAGTGGTTCCGGCCGGGGATCTCGAAGAACGAGGCATCGGGCGCCGCAGCGGCCAACCGCACCGCGCTGTCCCGGATGCCGTCCTCACTGCCCGCAGCCATCAGGATCGGCTGCGACGGCGCGTTCTCGGGCGTCGGCTCGATGCTGTTCCGCATGCCCTCGACCATCGCCACGAGCGCCGCCAGGTCGTTCCCCTCGACGTTCCCCGCCATCGTCAGGTAGCCGTTCGTCACGCGGTCCTCGATCGGCGTGCCGTCCGCGATGTACGCACGCGCCTGGTCGACGCGCACCCGGCGCATCGGGTCGGCGTCCGGGATCCCGCCGAAGACCGCGCGGGTGATCCGGTCCGGGATCCGCTCCGCCGTGTGCCACCCGACGCGGGCGCCGAGCGAGTACCCGAGGAACGCGACGTCGTCCAGCAGGTACGTGTCGATGACGGCGGTGACGTCGGCCACGAGCAGGTCCATCGAGTAGGCGCCCGGCTCGTGCGGCTTCGACGACGCCCCGTGCCCGCGCTGGTCGAGCGCGACGACACGGTACCCGGCACGGACGAGGTCGCGGGTCCAGCCCGACGCGTGCCAGTTCAGCACCGCTGCGGAGGCGAAACCGTGCACGGCCACCACCACGGGGGCGTCCGGGTCGCCGAAGTCGTACGTGGCGATGCGCTGCCCGTCGGGCGACATCACGGCGCGGGGCTGGGGTGCTGCGGGGACGAGTGACATGGCGTCCCCAGGGTATCGGGGCACTGTGGCCCGCATGGACGGCTACGGCGGCGATCAGATCCGGGCGGCGGAACGGCCGCACCTCGACGCGGGCGAGCCGCTGATGCAGCGTGCCGCTGCGGGGCTGGCGGAGATCGTCGGGCGACTGCTCGACGACCCGGCGGAGCGACCGGGTGACGGCCCGGGATCGGTCCTGCTGCTGGTCGGCAGCGGCGACAACGGCGGTGACGCCCTGTTCGCCGGTGCGCACCTCGCCTCGGCCGGGAGGCACGTGGAGATCCTCCGTGTCGGCTCACGTGTCCACGAGGCGGGCCTCAGGGCCGCCCTGGATGCCGGCGCGAGCCTCCTGTCCGACCCGGCTGAACCGGCGGTGATCGCGACCGCTGCCGCGCTCCGCGCGGACCTGGTGCTCGACGCGATCCTCGGCATCGGGGTCTCCGGAGCATCAGCGCTCCGTTCCCCGGCGCGCGAGGTCGTGGGTGCGATCCGCGAGCTCGCCCGCGATCAGCGTGCGCCGTACGTCGTCGCGGTGGACGTGCCGAGCGGGATCGACGTGGACACCGGGGCCGTCGCGGACGACCACGTGCTGCAGGCCGACGTCACCGTCACCTTCGGCGGGGTGAAGGCGGGACTCCTGCGGGGCCCGGCCGCCACGCTCGCCGGACGGATCGAGCTCGTCGACGTCGGGATCGCCGGCGACCTCGCCGCGGTGGAGCCGCTGTTCCGGACCTGACCGCCACGGTTCGGCCCGACCGCCGCCGAGGTCAGATCGCGCCGGCGTCCACGCCGTGCTCGACGTCGCCCCTGGCCTCCAGCCACGTGTCGACGAAGTGCCGGTAGTTCGCGGCGATGAGCCCCTCGGCTGCCTCGGTGTCGAGGTGCTCACGGACGACGTCCTCGAGCGGTTCCTCCCAGTTGCTCCGGCCGATCGCGAACCCGACGAACCCGTCCACCGGTGCCGCCGTGCGGAGCCAGTGGTCGAGCTGCTCCTCGGGGGCGTCCCGACCGAGGACGATGCACTGCACCGCGTCCCGGCCGTCCCGCCGAGCCGTGGCGACGACCCGTTCGGCGTCGCTCCGGGCGTCGAGCCCCTCGAGCTTCCACACGTCCGCCTCGACCCCGTGGTCCTGCAGGTACTCGAGCACCTGCACGACGAGGTCGGGGCGGAGGTCACGGTCGTAGTCCTCGACGGACGCCTGCTGCTCGTCGGTCCCCGGCACCAGCAGCTCCACCAGGAACGGCCGTCCCGCGTCGTGCAGTGCCGACGCGACGGCGGCCAGATCGGACGCCTGCTGCGCGCGCCGATCGGCGTCGAACGACGGGTTGTCGCGGACGAGCACCTTCACCCAGTCCGGGTCGAACGCGTCGACGTGGGCCATCCAGTCGTCGCCGTACTCGAGCTCGAACCACTCGCGGCCGGACCGCTCGATCGGCATCGCGAGCTGCAGGCCGGCGTCCTTGGCGAGTCGTGCGACGTCCGCGCCGTACCGCTCGTCGACCAGGACGCCGGTGTGCTCCCGCGCGGCACCGGCGGCGAGCGCGGTCAGGACGCCGCGGTAGACGAGCTGCTTGCCGGCGCGGACGCGTTCGGCCTCGGCTTCGTCGATCGGTTCGCCGCCGGACTCGTCGTACGTGTGCTCGAGGAGCGACGAACGCTGGTCCATCGCGAACAGGAACAGGGGGTGGGCTGCATCGAGTACGGGCATGCTCCGTTGCTACTCCCTCAGTCCTCAGTGCTTCGCAACGTACCGGACGGGCTCCGGCAGGCCGTGCGCGGCGCGGATCGACCGGGACAGCCCCTCGATCGCGACGAGTGCGTCGACGACGAGCTCGGGCGTGACCGGGAACGGCATGTTGTGGATGGTCTCGGTCTCGACCGTGGCGGCTTCGGCGACCGCGCGGAGTTCCGTCGTGTCGTCGACGGAGAGCCCGATCTCGGTGAGGGTGTTCGGCAACCCGACCTTCGTGGTGAAGACGACGAAGTCCTCGATCTCCTCGGCCGGGGCACCCTCCATCACGAGCTGCGCGATGGTGCCGACGTTGACCTTCTGCCCGTGGGCCAGGCCGTGTGCCTGCGGGGCGGCGGTCAGCCCGTTGTGGATCGCGTGCGCGGCGGCGAGGCCGCCGGACTCGAAGCCGAGGCCGGAGAGCAGCGTGTTCGCCTCGACGACCTTCTCGAGCGCGGGGGTGACGACCTTCGCCTTGACCGCCTCGATTGCCTGCAGGGCGTTCTCGTGCAGCAGCGTCCACGACAGCTCGGCGAGTGCGACGCCGGTCTCGGTCTGCAGCCCACCGGCCATGGTGTCCGCGTGCGCGCGCTTGGCGGCTCGGGCCTCGACCCAGGTGGCCAGGGCATCGCCGATGCCCGCGATCAGGAACTGGACGGGCGCGTTCGCGACGAGCTGGGTGTCGATGAGCACCAGGTCGGGGTTGTGCGGGAAGAGGCGGTACTCGATGAACTCGCCCTCCTCGGAGTAGATCACCGCGAGCGCCGAGGTCGGGGCGTCCGTCGAGGCCGCCGTCGGGACGCTGACCCAGCGGATGCCGGCGAGGTGGCCCGATGCCTTCGCCGCGTCGATGGCCGAACCGCCGCCGAGCCCGACGACGACGTCGGAGCCGGTCTCCTGGATCTTCGCGACGAGCTCGTCCACCGCCGCCGGGGTGGCGAACCGGCCGAACCCGACACGCTCGACGGGCAGATCGGCCGCCGTGAAGCTCTCGGTGAGCTTCGCCTCGACGATCCCCCACACGACGTCGTCGGCGACGATGAGCGGCTTGGTGCCGATCGGGGCGATGAACTCGCCGACCCGGGTGATCGCATCACGACCCTGCACGTAGCGGGCGGGGCTCATCACGGTGTTGATGGGGGTGGGCATGGCTGCTTCCTTCCGTGTTGCGCGACAGGTGTCGGTTCGTGCCGTCCTCCGCGACGCTACGCGCCGCACCACAACGCGCCATCCGTCCGAGGCGCCGCACCGCGACGTGCCATCCGTCCGTAGGTTCGGTGCATGACGTTCAACGACGACTCCCAGCTGCGGGGCGGCAAGGTCAAGCGGCGCGGGCGCACCACGGCGATCGCCGGCGGTGGTGTCGGCGTCGCGGCCGTCGTCGTGTTCCTGATCGCCCAGTTCACCGGCGTCGACCTCAGCGGACTCGTCGGTGACGGTGGCGGCGTGACCCAGATCCAGGACGCCGGCTCCGAGGCGTCACCGGTCGCCGAGTGCCGCACCGGGCGGGACGCGAACGCCAGCATCGACTGCCGGATGGAGGGCGCGGCGGAGTCGCTGGACACGTACTGGACGGCCGAGAGCCGCCAGCTCGGGATCGGGTACACCTCCCCGGACTTCTTCCTGTTCGACGGGTCCACGGACACCGCATGCGGGACGGCATCCGCCGCGACCGGCCCGTTCTACTGCCCGCCCGACAAGGCGATCTACCTCGACACCGCGTTCTACGACGACCTGCAGTCGCAGTACGGGTCCTCCGGCGGTCCCCTCGCGCAGATGTACGTCGTCGCGCACGAGTGGGGGCACCACGTGCAGCAGCTCCAGGGCACGTTCGCCGACACCGACCGGAGCGGGACCGGGGCGTCCTCCGGCAGCGTCCGCGTCGAGCTGCAGGCGGACTGCTACGCCGGCGCCTGGGTCGGTGACGCGGCCACGACGAAGTCCGCGAACGGCACGACCTTCTTCGAGCCGATCACCCGCGCGCAGATCGCCGATGCACTGTCCGCCGCGAGCGCGGTCGGCGACGACAGCATCCAGCAGCGCTCGAGCGGGCGCGTCGACCCGGACTCGTTCACGCACGGGTCGAGCGCGCAGCGGCAGCGGTGGTTCGAACGCGGGTACGAGCAGGGCGCGACGTCCTGCGACACGCTCAGCGTCCCCGGCTCGTCCCTCTAGCCGCGCCGACGCCGGGCCGGGCCGGGCCTGGCCGGGCCGGGCCTGGCCGGGCCGGGCCGGGCCGGGCCGGATCAGCTGGCAGAAGCGGAAGCGGACGGTGTCGGCGTCGGCGTCGACGTCGGCGTCGGCGTCGGCGTCGCCGAGCCCGACGGGGTCGGCGTCGGCGTCGGGGTCTCCTCACCGGAGCCGGCGGCCGTGATCACGAAGGTGCGGAACTCGTCGTTGGTGAACGGCTGCGAGTACTCGTACCGCTGCCCGTTCACGAGCACGAGCGGCGTGCCCGGGAACTCCGTCAGCGTCGAGCCGGGGATGTCGCCCCCGGTCACCGCACTGGTGCGTTCGTCGACCCACTTGCCGTAGTGCTGCTCGTCGATGCACTTCGCGATGGTCGACTTCGACCGGATGCCCGACACCCCGGTGACGAGCTTCGTCAGCTGCGCGTCGGTGAGCCCGGCCGTGCCCTCCTCCGGCTGCTTCGCGAAGAGCGCCTGGTTCACGGCCCAGAACTGGTCCGGCGACGACTCGGCCACGCACGCCGCGGCGTTGGCGGCACGCAGGGAGTACTTCGTGCCCTGCGAGCGGTTCGACAGGATCGCGATCGGGTGGATGTCCACCGTCGCGGCGCCCGAGTCGAGGAGCCCCTCGATGTAGTCGCTGTTCGTGTGCTCGAAGTCGCCGCAGATCGGGCAGAGGTAGTCGATGTACATCGTGATGCGCACCGGGTCGGCGCCGGCGGTGGCCGACGGCGTCGGCGTCGAGGACGAGGCCCCGGACACGGCCTTGAGGTCCTGGCCGATGGTGATGCCGCCCTGCGACATCGACGACGGGCCCGGACCGGCGGGCTTCGTCGAGTCGACGAGCACGAGCGTCACGACGGTCGCGGCGGCGAGGAGCACGACGCCGAGTCCGATCTGCAGTCCGAGGCGGAGACCACGCTGCCGGCGCTTGTGCTGGAGTCGGGCGCGCTGGGCGCGCTCGCGTGCTGCTGCTCGGCGCTGGTTCCGCTCGGCGCGGGCTTCACCCTCGGGGCGGTTCGTCATGGGATTCCGGGTCCTCCTGATCGGGGTCCGCACGCGCTCACCCCCGCACGGCGGACGGACCCGAATGATCGTAGTGGGGGGCTCTGGGAACCACCCAATCAGCGCTGGGAGTCCGCCGACCGCTTCCGTCCGTGGGGAAAGTGGCACTGGCGCACCCAGGAGAACTCGTGTTGTATGAACCTCGATGGTCGACGGCGACCATCCGGGGCCCCAACGGGCACACCGCTTCACTCGGATCGTCCGGCACGTACCTGCCGGTGGAGAAAGGACCGAACGCTCATGGCGTCCGTCACCTATGACAAGGCAACCCGTCTCTACCCCGGAGGCAACCGCCCCGCGGTGGACTCCCTCGACCTGGACGTCGCCGACGGCGAGTTCCTCGTCCTCGTCGGCCCGTCGGGCTGTGGCAAGTCGACCTCGCTGCGCATGCTCGCGGGTCTGGAAGAGGTCAACTCCGGCGCGATCCGCATCGGTGACCGCGACGTCACCGACGTCCCGCCGAAGGACCGCGACATCGCGATGGTCTTCCAGAACTACGCGCTGTACCCGCACATGACCGTCGCCGAGAACATGGGCTTCGCGCTCAAGATCGCCGGCATCGGCAAGGAAGAGCGCGCCACCCGCGTGCAGGAAGCCGCCAAGCTCCTCGACCTCGAGCAGTACCTCGGCCGCAAGCCGAAGGCGCTCTCCGGTGGTCAGCGTCAGCGCGTCGCGATGGGCCGCGCGATCGTCCGTCAGCCGCAGGTGTTCCTCATGGACGAGCCGCTGTCGAACCTCGACGCCAAGCTCCGCGTGCAGACCCGTACGCAGATCGCCTCGCTGCAGCGTCGTCTCGGCGTCACCACGGTCTACGTCACGCACGACCAGACCGAGGCGCTGACCATGGGTGACCGCATCGCGGTCCTCAAGGACGGCATCCTCCAGCAGGTCGGCACCCCGCGCGACCTCTACGAGAAGCCGAACAACGTGTTCGTCGCCGGCTTCATCGGTTCGCCGGCGATGAACCTGCTCCCGGCCTCCGTGGTCGAGGGCGGCATCACCTTCGGCTCGCTCAACCACCCGGTCGACCGCGACACGCTCGGCAACGCGCGTTCCGGTTCGGTCACGGTCGGCGTCCGCCCCGAGGACATCATCGTCTCGAACTCGGGCGAAGGCCTCCCCGTCACCGTCGACGTCGTCGAAGAGCTCGGCGCCGACGGCTACCTGTACGGCCACGCCGATGTGAACGGTACGCGTACCGACATCGTCACCCGCGTCGACGGCCGCAACCACCCCTCGATCGGCGACACCATCGTCGTGAGCCCGAAGCAGGGCCACGTCCACGTGTTCGACTCCGAGTCCGGTGAGCGTCTCGACGACAAGGCCGTCGTCAGCGCCTAGGAAGCGCACCACCCGGGAGCCCGCGCCCGCCTCACAAGGGCGGGTGGCGGGCTCTCGTCGTTCCGCACCGGCGGCCTGGGCCCACGCCGCCGGTACCCGCACCGCCAGAAGGACCCACCGTGCCCGAATCGCTCTCCATCACCGCAGCCACCGTGGATCCCGGTCTGCTCGACCTGCCGTGGGACCTGCCCCTCGACGCGTGGCCCGAGGAGACGATCGTCGCGCTGCCGAAGGGCATCTCCCGGCACCTGGTCCGGTTCGTGCACCTCGGCGGGTACGTCGTCGCCGTGAAGGAGACCGGCGAGGAGATCGCCCGTTCCGAGTACGAGATGCTCCGCACCCTGCAGCGGATGGACGTGCCGTGCGTGGACCCGGTCGCCGTCATCACGAACCGGTTCAGCGCGGACGGTGAACCGCTGCACCCCGTGCTCGTCACCCGGCACCTGCGCTTCTCGCTCCCCTACCGCGCGCTGTACTCGCAGACGCTGCGCCCGGACACCGCCACCCGGCTCGTCGACGCGCTCGCCCTGCTCCTCGTGCGCCTGCACATCCTCGGCTTCTACTGGGGCGACGTCTCGCTGTCGAACACGCTGTTCCGCCGCGACGCCGGGTCCTTCGCCGCGTACCTGGTGGACGCCGAGACCGGCAAGCTCTACCCGGGCGGGCTGTCGAACGGGCAGCGCGAGAACGACCTCGAGGTGGCGCGGGTCAACATCGCGGGTGAGCTCCTCGACCTCGAAGCCGGTGGGCGCCTCGACGAGAACGCCGACGCGGTGGACGTCTCGAACCGCATCGTCGCGCAGTACCGCACGCTGTGGAAGGAACTGACCGGCACCGAGCAGTTCGACGCCAAGGAGCGCTGGCGCATCAACGACCGCGTGGAGCGTCTCAACGCCCTCGGGTTCGACATCGAGGAGCTGTCGATCAACGCGGCCCCCGGTGGTGGCGAGGTCCGGATCCAGCCGAAGGTCGTCGACGCCGGACACCACCAGCGTCGGCTGCTCCGGCTCACCGGACTCGACGCGGGTGAGAACCAGGCACGTCGCCTGCTCAACGACCTCGATGCCTACCGCGCCCGGAACGGCCGCGACGAGCTCGACGAGGAGATGGTCGCGCACGAGTGGGTCTCGAAGGTCTTCGAGCCCGTCGTCCGGGCGATCCCGCGGGATCTGCGCGGGCGGCTCGAGCCCGCCGAGGTCTTCCACGAGCTCCTCGAGCACCGCTGGTTCATGTCCCAGCAGGAGGAACGTGCGGTCTCACTCCCCGAGGCGACCACGGCCTACATCAACGACGTGCTCCGGCACCGTCGGGACGAGCGCCTGCTCATCAACCCGCCGACCTCGTCGATCACGATGCCGATCCCGATCGTGGACGCCGACGGGGACGTCGACGAGTCCGACGAGGCCGAGGACTGGCGCGCGAACGTCTGACCGCTCGTCGCCCCACGCCCGACCCCCCAACGTGAGATCGCACTCCGTGTCGCCTTCCCGAACGGGCTGACGACACGAAGTGCGATCTCGGCGGAGGGCTACTCGGCGCGACGGCGCCGAGCGACCTCCCACAGGGTGACGCTCGCGGCGATGCCCGCGTTCAGTGACTCCGTCGCCGAGGAGATCGGGATCGACACGATCGCGTCGCAGGTCTCGGTGACCAGGCGGGACAGGCCCTTGCCCTCCGAGCCGACGACGATCACGATCGGACGGTCGGCGAGCTCGAGCGCGTCGAGCTGCACGTCCCCGTCGCCGTCGAGGCCGAGCACGAAGAGGCCCATCGACTTCAGCGACTTCAGGGTCTGCGTCAGGTTCGGCGCCATCGCGACCGGGGTTCGGGCGGCCGCACCGGCGGAGGTCTTCCACGCCGACGCGGTCACACCGACCGAACGACGCTGCGGCACGATGACGCCGTGGCCGCCGAACGCCGCCGTGGACCGGATGATCGCACCGAGGTTGCGCGGGTCGGTGATGCCGTCGAGGGCGACGATGAGCGGCACCTGGTCGCGGGAGAACGCGCGCTCGACGAGGTCTTCGGCGACGGCGTACTCGTACGCGGGGACCTTGAGCGCGACGCCCTGGTGCACGCTGTCGTGCCCGGTGATGCGGTCGAGCTCCGGGCGCATGATCTCCATGATCGGCACGCCGCGGTGGTTGGCGAGCGTCAGGATCTCCTTGACGCGGTCGTCGACCTCGATCCGGGCGGCGACGTAGAGCGTCGTCGACGGGGTCTTCGTGCGCAGCGCTTCGAGCACCGAGTTGCGACCGGTGACCAGCTCGGAGTCGTCGGTCTTGCGCTGCGGCGGGCGGCCCGTGCGGTTCTGCGGGCTGCTCGACGCGCCGTGGCGGCTGCGGGCGGCGTCGAAGCGCTCCTTCGCGGCCTTGCGCTTGCCGGCGGGGTGGTACGGGCGGTCCTCGGCCTTCGGCGTGGGCTTGCGCCCCTCGAGTGCCTGCGCACCCTGCCCGCCGGAGCCGACCTGCTTGTTGCCCTTGCGTCCGGAACGGACAGCGCCGGGACGGCCCTTCCGGTTCCCCGAGACGTTCTTCATGATGTACTCCTTCAGCGCCGCGCTACGCGATGCTCCAACGTGTTCCGGACGAGGTGTCCTCGATCGTGATGCCCGCTGCGGCGAGGTCGTCGCGCACGCGGTCGGCCGTGGTGAAGTCGCGCGAAGCCCTGGCGTCCGAACGCTCCTGCACGAGGCGTTCGACGAGGGCGGCGAGCGGTGCGGCAGAGGCGTCCTGACCGGCACCTGACCAGTGAGACGCTCGCGGGTCGATGCCGAGCACCTCCACCATCGCGGCCACCTGATGGTACGCGGTCCCGAGCGCTTCCGCATCGTCCGCGTCCAGGGCGGCGTTCCCGGCGCGCACGGTCTCGTGCAGCACCGCGAGCGCCTGGGGCACCGAGAGGTCGTCGTCCATCGCCGCGGCGAACGCGTCGGGGACGCCGGGAGCGTCCGCGAGGGACACCCCTTCGAGCCGCGAGACCGCCCGCCCCAGGAAGCCGGCGATCCGGTCGAGCGCCGCCTCGGCCTCGCCGAGCGAGCCCTCGTGGTGGTCGATCGTCGAGCGGTAGTGCGCGGCGCCGAGGAAGTAGCGGACGACGACCGGGGACGCCGATCCGAGGAAGTCCGCCGCGAAGATCGAGTTGCCGAGCGACTTCGACATCTTCTGCCCGCCGACGGTCACGAGTCCGTTGTGCAGCCAGTACGTCGCGAAGGGGTCGCCGGCGGCGGTGGACTGGGCGAGCTCGTTCTCGTGGTGCGGGAACCGGAGGTCGAGGCCGCCGCCGTGGATGTCGAACGCCGGCCCGAGGTACCGCCGGGACATCGCGGAGCACTCGATGTGCCACCCCGGACGCCCGGCTCCCCAGGGGGAGTCCCACGACGCGGTCGACGGTTCGCCGGCCTTGGCGCCCTTCCACAGCGCGAAGTCGCGGGCGTCGCGCTTGCCGCGGGGGTCGGCGTCGGCGGCCTCGACCATGTCCTCACGACGCTGCCGGGTCAGGTCGCCGTAGGACGCCCAGCTGCCGGTGTCGAAGTAGACGTCCCCGGAGTCGTCGGCGGCCGGGTAGGCGTGGCCGCGCTCGATGAGCCGGGCGATGATGTCCTGCATCTGCGGGATGCTCGCGGTGGCGCGGGGTTCGTACGTCGGCGGCAGGATGCCGAGCGCGGCGTACCCGGCACTGAACTCCAGCTCGACGCGGTACGCCCGGGCCCACCAGGGTTCGTCGGTGCCCGCGGCGAGGTCGAGCACCTTGTCATCGATGTCCGTCACGTTCCGGACGAGCGTGACGTGGTACCCACGGTAGGTCAGCCAGCGGCGCCAGATGTCGTACACCAGGGCGGAACGGAGGTGCCCGATGTGCGGCGAGGACTGCACCGTGGGACCGCACACGTACATGCTCACGTGTCGGTCGACCAGGGGGACGAGGTCGACGACGTCTGCGGCACGGGAGTCGTAGAGGCGAACGGTCACGCGCCCAAGCCTAGACGGGGACGTGCACGCGTTTCAGGAGGTGTGGACGAGTGCCGTCGCGATCGCCGCGAGCCCCTCGCCACGGCCGGTGAAGCCGAGCCCGTCGGTCGTCGTGCCGGACACCGCGACCGGGGCCCCGACGACGGCGGACAGCGCGTCCTGCATCTCGAGGCGACGGGCACCGATGCGCGGACGGTTCCCGATCACCTGGACGGTGACGGACGACGGTGTCAGTCCCGCGTCGGCGAGGGCTCGGACGGCGCCGCGGATGAAGACGTCCCCGGTCGCCCCGGCGTACGTCGGGTCGGCGGTGCCGAAGCGCCCGCCGATGTCGCCGAGCCCGCCGGCGGAGAGCAGGGCGTCGCAGACCGCGTGCGCGACCGCGTCACCGTCGCTGTGTCCGGCGAGACCGGGTTCCCCCGGGAAGTCGAGCAGCCCGACGCGGCACGGCGATGCGGCATCGAACGCGTGGACGTCGAGGCCCAGCCCGACCCGCACCGCGGCACCAGCACCGGCACCGGCACCGGCACCGGCACCGGTCCGTGACGCGACGATGGACGACGCCCGCTGCAGGTCCCACGCCGTCGTGATCTTGAAGGCGTCGGCGTCCCCCGGGACGACCTGGACGGAGCCACCGGCCGCCTGGAACACCCCGGCGTCGTCGGTCTCGGACTGCGTCGACACCGCGTACGCGTCCCGGAGCGCGGCGAGCGGGAAGCCCTGCGGCGTCTGCACCCCGACGAGCGCAGTCCGGTCGACGGTGCCGACGACCGCGTCGCCGGACACCTGCTTCACCGTGTCGGTGACCGGGAGCGCCGGGACGACACCGACGCCTGCGGACTCCACGGCGTCGAACACCGCGGCGAACTGCGACGCGGGCGTCAGGCACCGGGCGGCATCGTGGACGAGCACCGTCTCGACGGAGTCGGGCAGCGCCGCGAGACCGGCCTGCACCGAGGCGTGACGGTCGTCCCCGCCGGCGACGACCGCCGTGTACCCGACCGCGACCCCGGCGACGGCGCCGACGAGTTCTCGGCACGACGCGAGCAGCGCAGCCGGCGCCACCACGACGACGTACGTCGGCGACGCGAGCGTGAACAGCGGCGCCAGCGCGCGCGCGAGCATCACCTGCCCGGCGACGGGGACGAACGCCTTCGCCGTGCCCATCCCGAGCCGGGTGCCCGACCCCGCTGCAACGACGACGACCCCACGGACCGCTGGGGTCTGTGGGGTCGTCGTGTGGCTGGTGCTCACGCCCGGATCTGGCTGGGCACGATCAGGATGCGAGGACTTCGTCGAGGACGGTGGATGCCTTGTCCTCGTCGGTCTTCTCCGCGAGCGCCAGCTCGGAGATCAGGATCTGGCGGGCCTTCGCGAGCATCCGCTTCTCACCCGCCGAGAGACCGCGGTCCTGGTCGCGGCGCCACAGGTCGCGAACGACCTCCGACACCTTGATGACGTCTCCCGAAGCGAGCTTCTCGAGGTTCGCCTTGTAACGGCGAGACCAGTTCGTGGGCTCTTCGGTGAACGGTGCACGCAGCACTTCGAAGACCTTGTCGAGGCCTTCCTTGCCGATCACATCGCGGACGCCGACCAGGTCGACGTTGTCCGCCGGTACCTCGATCGTCAGGTCACCCTGCGTGACACGCAGCTTCAGGTAGACCTTTTCCTCGCCCTTGATGACTCGCGTCTTGACTTCAGAGATGGTTGCCGCCCCGTGATGGGGGTAGACGACGGTCTCGCCGACCTCGAATTGCATGTATCAAGCTCCGTTCCGCAACACTCAGTTTACCACAAGCGGAATTCGGGTAAGGGGACCCTGACCACGAGCCCTCCCAGGTGATCGCTAAGATGGGGGCGTGCTGGACCAGACGGCCGGCGCATCGTGATCTTCGGAGGATTCTCTTGCGAGCTCGGGTACTCGTGTCCGTCGCCGTTGCGGCAACCATCGCGCTCGGTGCAACCGGCTGCGAGTTCATCTCGCCGGCGCAGACCAAGGAGATCAAGCAGATCACCGACGGTGTGAACGTCACGACGGGCAAGATCGACGTCCGCAACGCGCTGATCATCTCGGACGGCAAGGACGACGACGCACGCTTCGTCGGCACGCTGATCAACAACAGCGGCACCGGCCGGACCGTCACGATCGAGGTCGGCGACGCCTCCGACACCGTGCGCGTCCCCGCGAACACCCACGTGGACCTCGGTGCGAACTCGCCGAGCGACTCGAGCAGCGCGGAGTCGAGCGTCCAGAGCGGCGCCGAGACCCAGGGCACCAGCGCCGGCACCTCCGACGAGGTCGTGTTCGCCGGGGCGGACATCGCGCCGGGCTCGCTCGTCAAGGTCTACTTCTCCTACCCGGGCGCCGAGGGCGTCTCCGCGAGCGTGCCGGTCCTCACCAGCGCGCAGGAGGAGTACCAGACCCTCGCGCCGACCCCCACCCCGACGGTGACGCTCCCCGTCGAGACCCCGTCGGCCACGCCGACGGACAGCGCGACCGCCACCCCCGCCGGCTAGGCACGGCAGGCGCACCAGACGCAACCGACCGGAGGCCCGGTGCGAGTCCCAGGGACTCGCACCGGGCCTCCGGTCGGTTCAGCCGTGGACGCGGCTCATGCCTCGATCCGGTACCCGAGACCGCGCACCGTGACCAGGACCTCCGGTGCCGACGGCACCCGCTCGATCTTCGAACGGATCCGCTTGATGTGCACGTCGAGCGTCTTGGTGTCGCCGAAGTAGTCCGACCCCCACACCCGGTCGATGAGCTGCCCGCGGGTGAGCACACGACCGGCATTCCGGAGCAGCAGCTCGAGGAGCTCGAACTCCTTGAGCGGCATCGGCGTCTCGGACCCGTCGACGGACACCGTGTGGCGCTCGACGTCCATCTTGATCCCGCCGACCTGCAGCACGCCGCTGTCCGCCGGGTCGTCCTCGGTGCGACGACGCAGCACCGCGCGCATCCGGGCGAGGAGCTCCCGGGTCGAGTACGGCTTCGTCACGTAGTCGTCCGCGCCGAGCTCGAGCCCGACCACGATGTCCACCTCGGAGTCCTTCGCCGTCAGCATGATGATCGGCGCGTTCGACCGCGTGCGGATCTGCCGACAGACCTCGGTGCCGGAGAGCCCCGGCAGCATCAGGTCGAGGAGGACGAGGTCGGGGTTCTCGGCGTCGAACTTCGACAGCGCCGTGACGCCGTCGGCAGCGACGGCGGTCTCGTAGCCCTCCCGCTGCAGGAGGAACTCCAGGGGCTCACTCAGGGCCGGCTCGTCGTCGACGATGAGGATCTTGGTCACGTTGGCTGCTCTTCCCGTTGCTCTTCGAGTGCTGTGGTCAGTTCGGTGTCCGCCTCGGGCAGGCGGATCGTGAAGGTCGAGCCCTTGCCGGGCTGCGACCAGACGCGCACGTCACCGCCGTGGTTCCCGACGACGTGCTTCACGATCGCGAGCCCGAGGCCGGTGCCGCCGGTGGCTCGCGACCGTGCGGGGTCGACGCGGTAGAACCGTTCGAACACCCGGTCGAGGTCCGCCTCCGGGATCCCGACGCCCTGGTCGGTCACCGCGATCTCGACGAACCCCTTGGCGCTCCGGACGCCGACACCGACACGGGTGTGGTCCGGGGAGTACTTGACGGCGTTCGCGATGAGGTTCGACACCGCGACCTGCAGGAGCCCGGGGTCGCCCATCACCCGGAGCTTCGACTTCTTCGCGCGGACGAGCTCGATGTCCCGGGCGCGTGCGACGACCTCGTTCGCGTCGGCGGCGGCCTGCACCACCTTGTCGATCGAGATCTCCTCGCTGGAGTCGAGCGTGTCCACGGACTGCAGCCGGGAGAGCTCGATGATGTCCTTCGTCAGGGCGCCGAGCCGCTCGGACTCGGTGATGAGCTGCCCGGCGAACTTCCGCACGTGGTCGGGGTCGTCCGCCGCGGCGACGAGGGTCTCCGACAGCAGGCCGATGGCGCCGATCGGGGTCTTCAGCTCGTGCGAGATGTTGGCGACGAAGTCACGGCGGACCTCGTCGATGCGCCGGGACTCGGTGAGGTCGTCGGCGGTCAGGAGCACGTACCGGTTCCCGAGCTGGGCGGCCCGGAAGCTGAGGTACCCGACGAGCTCCCCGCGTCGTCCGCGCGGCAGCTCGAGGTCCTCCGCGCCCATCTCTCCGCTGGCACGCACCCGGTCGACCAGGTCGAGGAGCTCCTGGTGCACGAGCCGGCGGCGGATGACCAGCCCGACCGTGAGCGCCTGCGGTGACGCGGCGACGACGGTGTTCGAGGGGTCGACGACCACGGCGGGGTTGTGCATCGTGGCGATGACCGCCGCGACGCCGTCCGGCAGGGTGCGCTCGGCGACGTCAGCTGCCCGTGCCGTGCGCTCGGCCGTGATGATGAGCCCGACGACACCCGCGCCGAAGACCCCGCCGAGGAGCATCGACAGTGGCACGAGCCACGCGTTGTCCATGCCGTCAGTGTAGGAGTGGACACGCGGGGTTCCGGCACCGTTCACCCCGGTTCCCGAGCACTGCCGCAGACCATCGCGAAGCGTTCAGTCCCAGGTCACCGTTCGTTCACCTGGGGTGACGACACTCTCCCGGTACGCAGAGAGAGGCCATCCCCCATGCGCGAAGTGTTCCAGCAGGAACTCCAGGACGTCCAGGAGCGTCTGACCGAGATCGCCGGGCTCGTCGAGTCCGCGATCACCCGGGCGACCGAGGCGTTCACCGAGTCGGACGTCGCCCTCGCCGACGAGGTGATCGCCGACGACGCGAAGATCGACGAGGCCGCACAGAGCCTGGACGAGATCGCGATCGACATCCTCGCGCGGCAGGCACCGGTCGCTCGCGACCTCCGTGTCGTCGTGACCGCGCTCCGCGTGAGCTCGTCGCTCGAGCGGATGGGCGACATGGCCGAGCACATCGCGCAGCTCGCCCGCCAGCGGTTCCCGGAGAAGGTCGTCCCGAAGGGCCTCCGCGGCACCTTCAAGAAGATGGGTGAGCACGACGTCGCGATGGCGCAGAAGCTCACGCGCCTGCTCGCGACGGAGGACATCCAGCTCGCCGAGGAGATCCGGGACGAGGACGACGCCGTGGACGAGCTGCACGCCAGCGTCTTCGACTTCGTGCTCGGTGAGACCTGGAAGGGTGCCCCGGTCGACACCGTGGACGCCACGCTCGCGTCCCGGTACCACGAGCGGTTCGCGGACCACGCGGTGTCGATCGCGAAGAAGGTGCAGTACCTGGCGACGGGTGACTGGGCCGGCGCGAACGCCAGCGTCTGACACGTCCCGACAGCGGCCGGCCCCTCGGGGTCCGGCCGCTGTCGTCGTTTCTGCGAGGATCGGTGCATGGCCCAGGTCGCGATCATCGTCAACGGCATGCCCGGTTCCGGCAAGAGCACGGTCGGTGCCGCCCTCGCCGAGGTGCTCGGCTGCCCGTTCCTCTCGAAGGACCGCATCAAGGAACCGCTGGCGGACATCGCCGGCCCGATGATCGCCTCGCGTCCGCTCGGCGCCATCGCGATGACCACGATGTGGGCGATGGCCGGAGCGGTGGAGCACGGGGTCGTCCTCGACGCCGTCTGGCTGCCGTCCCGTGACCGCGCCTTCCTGGAGGCCGGGCTCGCCTCCGCCGGGTCGCCGCGCGCCGTCGAGGTGTGGTGCGACGTCGACCACGCCACCGCCGTGGAGCGGCTGACGGACCGGTACGACCCGGGTTCGCCCGTGCGCCACGAGGTGCACGGCGACCTGACGGACATCCTGGCGTTCTGGGACGAGCACGGCCCCACCGCGGGGCCGATCGGCCTGGGGCCCGTCGTCCGGGTGGACACGACGCGGTCCTACGACGTCGGCCAGCTCGTGCAGGAGATCGCGTCCCACTTCGTCTGAGCACCGCTGCGACACAGAACGCCCCGCCCGGTGACCCGGGCGGGGCGTTCGGACGTTCCAGCTGCTACTTCTTGGCGCCCTGCGCGGCGACGGCGGCGGCACCGGCAGCGGCGGCCTCGGGGTCGAGGTAGCGCGACGGGCCGGTCGGACGGAAGTCGTCGTCGAGCTCGTACACGAGCGGGATGCCCGTGGGGATGTTGAGCCCGGCGATGTCGTCGTCGGAGATCCCGTCGAGGTGCTTCACGAGCGCACGGAGCGAGTTGCCGTGTGCCGTGACGAGGACGGTCTTGCCCGCGGCGAGGTCCTTCGTGATGTCGGACTCCCAGTAGGGCAGCAGGCGCTCGATCACGAGCTTGAGCGACTCGGTGCGGGGCAGCGCGTCGCCGAGGTCGGCGTAGCGGCGGTCACCGTGCTGCGACCACTCGGCGTCGTCCGCGATGGGGGGCGGCGGGACGTCGAACGAGCGACGCCACTCCATGAACTGCTCTTCGCCGTACTGCTCGAGCGTCTGGGCCTTGTCCTTGCCCTGCAGGTCGCCGTAGTGACGCTCGTTGAGGCGCCAGTCGCGCTTCACCGGCAGCCATGCGAGGTCGGCCTCGAGCAGGGCGATGTCGGCGGTCTGGATCGCACGGGTCAGGAGCGAGGTGTACAGGACGTCGGGGACGATGCCGGACTCGGCGATGAGCTCGCCGGCGCGCTTCGCCTCCTTCTCGCCCAGCTCGGAGAGCCGGACGTCGACCCAACCGGTGAACAGGTTCTTCTGGTTCCAGTCACTGTTGCCGTGACGGAGCAGGACGAGCGTGGAGGTCATGGCCGAAGTCTACCGAGCGTCGTGCGCCCTTTACCCTTGGGGGATGCCCATCGGGAACGTCACGCGCGGCACGACCGGGTACAACCGGCTCCGTCGTGTGGACCGGTGGATCGCCTCGCTCCCGGCACTCCGCCGGACCGACGACCCGCTCGTCGCGGACGTCGGCTACGGCGCCAGCCCGACGACGACGCTCGAGCTCCGGGACCGGCTCGCCCGCGTCCGACCCGACGTCGAGGTCACCGGCATCGAGATCGAGCCCTCGCGCGTGGCCCTGGCGAACGCCGGCACCCGGGACGGCGTCACGTTCCGGCTCGGCGGCTTCGAGACCCCGACGCCCGGTGGTCGTCGTCCCGCGGTGATCCGGGCGTTCAACGTGCTGCGCCAGTACGACGAGTCCCAGGTGGTCGGGTCGTGGCGGATCATGCAGGACCGTCTGCAGCCCGGCGGTGCGCTCGTCGAGGGCACGTGCAACGAGGTCGGACGTGTCGCCTCGTGGGTCACGCTCGACGACCGGGAGCCCCACACGTTCACGGTGTCGCTGCGGCTCGCCGGCCTCGACGTGCCGAGCATCGTGGCGGAGCGGCTGCCGAAGGCGCTCATCCACCGGAACGTCCCCGGTGAGCGCGTGCACGACTTCCTGCGCGACCTCGACCTGGCGTGGGCGGTCGCGGCACCGCTCGGCACGTACGGGCCCCGGCAACGGTGGCTCGCGGCGGTCGCGGGCATGCGGGAGCGGGGCTGGCCGGTGCTGCACGGCACGACGCGGTGGCGCCTCGGCGAGCTCAGCGTCCCCTGGTCCGCTGTCGCCCCGGGCTGACGCCGCCGTGCGACCGCTCAGGAGCGCTTGACGGCTCCGAGGCGCGGGAGTCGGGGGACGTTGGCGGTCGCGCCGGCCTCCGGCGGGACGATGGTCTCCTGCGCCGCCGTCACGACGACGTCGTCCACCGCGAGGGTCAGCACGGCGGCGGGGTCGAGGGAGCGCTTCACGACCGCGAGCCCGATCGGGCCGAGCTCGTGGTGGATGGCCGACGCGGCGAGCCGCCCGACGTCCTTGCCGTCGAGCGTCACGGCGGTTCCGGGAGCCGGGAGCACCGCGTCGGACCCGTCGAGGTGCAGCATCACGACGCGGCGGGGCGGGTGCCCGAGGTTGTGGACCTTGGCGACGGTCTCCTGCCCGCGGTAGCACCCCTTGCTCAGGTGCACGGCGGAGCGGAGCCAGTCGAGCTCGTGCGGGATCGTCCGCTCGTCGATGTCGGTGAGGACCGGACGCCACGCGGCGATCCGCAGGGCGTCGAACGCGAGGAGCCCCGCTGCGGGCCGGTCGGACCCGGCCAGGGTGACCGCGGCAGTGGACTCGAGCACCGCGATCCGCAGGGTCCAGTCGGAGCCGGGATGTGCCTCCAGGCTGGCGTAGCCCCACCCACCGGGCGTGACGGACGACCACGGGTCGACCCACTCGACGACGGCGTCGTCGACACGAGCGTCCCCGAACGAGCCGATGGTCGCGAACGCGGACGAACGGTCGTCGATCTCGACGCGGAGCATGAAGCGCATCGAGGAGAGCCAGGCAGCGAGCGGGGCGGCGTCGGCCGGTTCCGTGAGCAGCCAGGTGGTTGTGCCGTCGTCGACGACCCGTGCGGCGTGCTCGACGCGGCCGGACTGGTCGAGGACGAGCGTCTCGGTGCTGACACCAGGCGCCAGTCCGAGGAGCAGCTGCGACGTGATCGAGTTGAGCCAGGACAGCCGGTCCGGACCGGTGACGGTCACGACGCCGAGGCCGAGCTCCACGACGGCACGGCCGTCCGCGAGTGCGCGCTGCTCACCGAGCGGGTTGCCGAAGTGCGCCGCCGGACCGAGGTCCGACGCCACGAACCCGTCGCGCGCCGAGAACGCCGACATCAGTCGACCTTCGCGAGCTGCCCCGAGGCGTGGGAGGTGAGTTCCCGGCCCAGCGCGGCGATGTCCCACGCCCAGAAGAGCTTGCCCTCGACGAGGCCGTACAGCCGGGTCGCCGCGGAGTAGTCCTTCGCGTTGACGGAGCGCATCACGGCGTCGGTGGCGAGGTCGATGCGGCCCTTCCGGACCTGCCCGACGTAGAGCTCGTTGACGCCGGTCGGGTGGATGATCGCGGCTTCGACGTCGAAGCCGTCGTTCGTGTTGCGCAGCGCCTCGACGCTCTGGGTGGTGGTGAACGGCACGGTGCCCTCGCCGAGGAGCATCGCCGGCCCGCGGTCACCGGGCTCGGACGGCCGGTCCAGACGCCAGTAGCCCATCTCCGCGGCCAGCGGGGTGTGCGCTTCGTCGAGGAGCCACGTCGTCGAGGAGTAGTTGAGGTACGGCAGGCCGTCGTGGCTGAAGCTCACGCGCTGGCCGAACTCGTAGTTCCGGACGTCGGGCTCGTCACCTTCGCCGACGGGGTACTCGACGACGCCGGTGCCTTCCCAGACGCCGACGAGCCAGGACAGGGGGACGAGTTCGGGGGCGAGGCCCTCCGGCAGTTCGATCAACGCTGACCCTTGAACAGCTTCACGACGACCGTCACCGAGACGAACGCGATCGCGAGCGAGGCCAGGCCGAGGAGACCGACGTAGAACAGCTCGAGCGCTAGCAGCGAATCCATGCCGCCGAGTCTACGCGGAGCGGCTCAACGCGCCAGGAGCACCACGGCGGTGACGAGCACGACGACGAAGGACCCGGACGAGGCGATGCTGATCCGTTCGACCAGGCCGTCCTTCGTCGCGGTGATGAGCTGCAGCACGAAGCTGACGAGCACGGACGCCACGAACACCAGGAGCAGCCACGCGAAGGAGTCCTTCTCGGTGAGCGTCAGGACGAGCACGGCGCCGAGGATCGAGAGCAGCCAGACGGGCAGCACCGACGTCAGCTTCAGGCGGCGCTGGTCTGCGGGCGGGACGGGCTCGGTCACCACCCCATCATTGCAGGCGCGTCGGGGACACTTGTCGGGCATCACTAGGATGTCTCCACGACGTCTTCCCACTGGAGGTCCTGTGGCACAGCTCCTGGTACTCACTTCGGCTGCGCCCGGCGACGTCCTGCCGAGCCTGGGCCTCCTGAGCCACCGGATCCGCCACGTGCCGGCCGAAGCCGCACAACTGGTGAACGCACCGCAGAGCGACCTGATGTTCGTGGACGCCCGCACCGACCTGGTCAGTGCGAAGGCCCTGTGCAAGATCCTCGCCACGTCCGGTTCGACGACACCCATCGTCCTCGTGGTCACCGAGGGCGGCCTGACCGCCGTCAACAGCGAGTGGAACATCGACGACGTGGTGCTCGAGAGCGCCGGCCCGGCCGAGGTCGACGCCCGCATCCGCCTCAGCGCAGGGCGCGCGGCCAAGAACCAGACCGGGTCGAAGATCCAGGCGTCCGGCGTCGTCATCGACGAGGCCAGCTACTCGGCGAAGGTCCGCGGCAAGCCGCTCGACCTCACCTTCAAGGAGTTCGAACTCCTCCGCTTCTTCGCCACGCACCCGTCGCGGGTGTTCACGCGCGAGCAGCTGCTGTCCGAGGTCTGGGGCTACGACTACTTCGGTGGCACCCGCACCGTGGACGTGCACGTCCGACGGCTCCGCGCCAAGCTCGGCGACCTCGAGTCGCTCATCGGCACGGTCCGGAACGTCGGCTACCGCTTCAACGTCTACGACGACGAGGCCGAACGACTCATGGGGCAGTAGGTGCCCGACCTCAGCCGCTTCGTCGTCCCGGGAGAGGCTCCGCCCTTCTCCGACCAGACCCTGGTCGACGTGCGCGCGGGGCGCGCCCTCGTACTGGAGGAACCGGACGGGGTCGCGGTGGTCCGGGAGGGCGAGCTGGAGCTCGTGGTCCGCCGGGAGGCCCGTGGTCAGGGCGTCGGGACCCGGCTCGTCGACCTCGCTCTCGCGCTGGACGGCGGGGCCGCGCCGCGGCTGGCCTGGGCGCACGGCGACAGCCCGGCGGCGCGCGCGATCGCGACGCGGTACGGGTGGGCCGCCACGAGGACGCTGCTGCAGCTGCGCGCTCCGGTGCCGACGTCGGAGCCCCACCCGAGCCTCCCGTCGGGGTTCACGATCGCCGCGTTCACGGGCGGAACCGGTCCGGCCACCGCGCCCGAGGCCGACTGGCTCGCGCTCAACGCCGCGGCGTTCGCGTCGCACCCGGAGCAGGGGTCGATGACGCTCGACGACCTGCGCGCCAGGGAGACGGAGTCGTGGTTCGACGCCGACGACCTGCTGCTGCTCCGCGACGCCTCCGGCGCACTCGCCGGGTCGTGCTGGCTCAAGGTCGAGGACGAGATCGGCGAGTTCTACGCCGTCGCCGTGCGCCCGGACCTGCAGGGCCGTGGCATCGGTGGCGTCCTGATGCGCGCCGGGTTCGCGCGCCTGCAGGAGCGGGACGTCACGACCGCTGCGCTCTACGTCGAAGGCGACAACGAACCCGCGCTGGCGCTCTACCGCCGGTCCGGGTTCACCCAGCACGCGATCGACGTGCAGTACGCCGCCCCCTGACCTTCGACCGCTGTCCACCGTTGTCCACAGCCCCCGCGGCAGCAGCACCCGGGTGGCAGGATGAGCACATGGACACCGAACCGCAGCTCGACGGCGAATCCGTCTCGCACGACCTCGACGACTTCGACGAGGTCGTGGAGGTCGAGCACGAGTCGCTGCCGACGGACCGGTACTTCGACCGTGAGATCAGCTGGCTGCGGTTCAACCAGCGCGTGCTCGAGCTGGGCGAGGACCGGAGCGTCCCCCTGCTCGAACGCGCCAACTTCCTGGCGATCTTCGCGTCCAACCTCGACGAGTTCTTCATGGTCCGGGTCGCCGGGCTGAAGCGCCGCATCGACACCGGGATCGCGGTCCCCACGAACGTCGGTCGTGCGCCGAGCGACGTGCTCCGGGACATCGCGAAGAAGGCCCACGAGCTGCAGGACCGGCACGCGCAGGCGTTCATCGGGTCGCTCAAGCCCGACATGGACGCCGCTGGCATCCACATCGAGCACTGGTCCGACCTGGCCGAGGCCGACCGGCTCCGGATGCGTGAGTACTTCGCCGAGCAGATCTTCCCGGTGCTGATGCCCCTCGCGGTGGATCCGGCGCACCCGTTCCCGTACATCTCCGGGCTGTCGCTCAACCTCGCGGTGCGCGTGCGCAACCCGAAGTCGCAGCGGCAGGAGTTCGCGCGCCTCAAGGTGCCGCAGAACTTCTCCCGGCTGATCAAGCTGCCCGACGACAACTCCGGGCGGATGCGCTTCATCCCGCTCGAAGACCTCATCGCGAACCACCTCGACGACCTCTTCCCGGGGATGGAAGTGCTGGAGCACCACGTGTTCCGGGTCACCCGCAACGAAGACGTCGAGATCGAGGAAGACGAGGCCGAGAACCTCATCCAGGCCCTCGAGCGTGAGCTCCTGCGCCGTCGCTTCGGTCCGCCGATCCGGCTCGAGATCACCGAGGACATGGACCCGGTGACGCTCGACCTGCTCGTCCGCGAACTCGACATCACCGAGCAGGAGGTCTACCGGCTGCCGTCGCCGCTCGACCTCGGCTGCCTGTTCGAGATCTCCAAGATCAGCCGGCCGGACCTGCACTACCCCAAGCACGTGCCGACCACCCCGGTGCAGTTCCAGCCGGGCGAGCCGAACACCAAGCCCGACCTCTTCCGCGCGATCGCCGCGAAGGACGTCCTCGTGCACCACCCGTACGAGTCCTTCGCCACCAGCGTGCAGGCCTTCCTCGAGCAGGCCGCCGCCGACCCGCACGTGCTCGCGATCAAGCAGACGCTGTACCGCACCTCCGGCGACTCCCCCATCGTCGAAGCCCTGATCGACGCGGCCGCCGCGGGCAAGCAGGTCCTCGCGCTGGTCGAGATCAAGGCGCGCTTCGACGAGCAGAACAACATCACCTGGGCCCGCAAGCTCGAGAAGGCCGGCGTGCACGTGGTCTACGGCCTCGTCGGGCTGAAGACGCACTCCAAGCTCGTGCTCGTCATCCGGCAGGAAGGCGGCACGCTCAAGCACTACAGCCACATCGGCACGGGCAACTACAACCCGAAGACCTCGCGCATCTACGAGGACATGGGGCTGTTCACCGCGGACGACGTCGTCGGCAAGGACCTCACGCGCCTGTTCAACGAGCTCTCCGGGTACGCGATCGAGAAGAAGTTCAAGCGCCTGCTCGTCGCCCCGCTGCACCTGCGGAAGGGGCTGCTCAAGCGGATCCAGGTCGAGGCGGACAACGCCCGCGCCGGCAAGCCCTCCGGCATCCAGATCAAGGTGAACTCGATGGTCGACGAACAGATCATCGACGCGCTCTACCTCGCCAGCCAGGCCGGGGTGCCGATCGACATCTGGGTGCGTGGCATCTGCTCGCTGAAGCCGGGCATCGAAGGCGTCAGCGAGACGATCCGGGTGCGCAGCGTCGTCGGGCGCTACCTCGAGCACTCGCGGGCGTTCGCGTTCCACAACGACGGCGACCCGTTCATCTTCATCGGCAGCGCCGACATGATGCACCGCAACCTCGACCGTCGCGTCGAGGCCCTGGTCCGCCTGTCCGAACCGGCCCACATGAACGAGGTCACCGAGATGTTCGACCTCGCGATGGCCGAGTCGACCAGCTCGTGGCATCTCGAGTCCGACGGCGAATGGACGCGTCATTCGACCGACGACGACGGCCGACCCCTCGACGACGTGCAGAATGTCCTCATGCGGAACATCTCGTCCCGGAAGCGCTCCACTCGGTGAGCGGGGGACCAACGGGTCCCGTCCTCGCGGCGGGAGCGGTGGTCTGGCGTGAGCAGGACGGTGTCCCGCTCGTGCTCCTGATCCACCGCGAGCACCACAAGGACGTCTCCTTCCCGAAGGGCAAGGTCGACCCGGGCGAAGCCGTGCCGACCGCCGCGGTCCGGGAGATCGACGAGGAGACGGGCTACCGCGTCCACCTCGGCGCACCGCTCGGCACCGCGGAGTACGTGCTGCCGAACGGCCGCGACAAGGTCGTGCACTACTGGGCCGCACGGGTCAGCGCGAAGGAACACCAGCGCGCCGGGAAGTTCAAGCCCAACGCCGAGGTCGCCGCGATCGAGTGGGTCACCATCGACGACGCCCGCGCCCGACTGACCTACCTCCGGGACGTCGAGATCCTGGACCGCTTCGCCGACCGCGCCGCCCGGGGCGCACACGACACGTTCGCGCTCATCGCCCTGCGGCACGCCAAGACCACGCCCGGCTCGGACTGGCACGGCCCGGACGCCACCCGCCCGCTGCTGCCCGTCGGCCGGACCCAGGCGAAGGCCGTCGCGTCCCCGGTCGCCGCGTTCGGCCCGCGCAAGATCGTCAGCAGCACGGCGGCGCGGTGCCTGGCGACTGTCGAGCCGCTCTCCGACAAGACCAAGATCGGCGTTGCGAGCACACCGGACATCAGCCAGGACGCCCATGACCAGGGCTCGGCCGACGTCAAGGGCGTCGTGCGGAAGCGCCTCGCGAAGGGCAAGACCGCCGTGCTGTGCTCGCACGGCCCGGTGCTGCCGGAGATCATCGCCCGCATCGCCACCGAGACCGCCGGCGACACGGACCCCGACACGAACGGCGCCGCGGACACCGACGCCGCGCGCTTCGACCTCCGTCGTGCCGCGATGCTCTCGGTCGGGGACTTCGCCGTGCTGCACATCGCCGACGGCAAGCTCGTCGCGGTGGAGACGCACCGCAACCCGGTCTCCGCGTAGCGCGCAGCGCAACCCGGTCTCCGCGTAGCGCGCACCGCAACCCGGTCTCCGCGGAGCGCGCACGGCCCCGGACCCCGCCACCTGGCGGGGTCCTTCGGCGTTCGCGCGGCGAGCCGAGCCTCCCGGCCGCCCCTGCCGCTGCCGGGACAATCCCTCGTTCACCTGCCGTTCACCGGGGCGCGTGATCCCGGTCACTTCGCGTCCCTACAGTCGCTCGCGGGTCGGCACCGGCCCGCGGGACCACCAAGGGTCCCACCTGCACTCCACCCCCGAAGGGACCCCTGTGAACATCAAGCGAATCGGCACGGTCGCGGCAATCGCGATCGCCGGCGCGGTCGTGCTCTCCTCGTGCGCGGCGAACGAAGGCGGCGCGGGCAGCACCACGTCGGCCTCGGCCTCGGGTGTCGACTACTCGAAGCTCTCCGGCACGCTCACCGGTTCGGGCTCCTCCGCCCAGCAGACCGCCGAGGCCACGTGGGCCGCCGGCTTCCAGGACCAGGCCTCGAACGTCACGGTGAACTACTCGCCGGACGGCTCCGGCGCCGGCCGCAAGAACTTCATCTCGGGGGCCGCGGACTTCGCCGGCTCCGACGCCGCGCTGTCCGACGACGAGCTCTCCGGCTCCTTCGGCCTCTGCGCCGCGGACTCCAAGGCCATCGACATCCCGGTCTACATCTCCCCGATCGCGATCGCCTACAAGGTCGACGGCGTCAAGGACCTGACGCTCGACGCGAAGACCATCGCGGGCATCTTCTCCGGCAAGATCACCAAGTGGAACGACTCGCAGATCGCGGACCTCAACAAGGACGCCGACCTGCCGGACGCGAACATCACCGTCGTGCACCGCTCCGACGACTCGGGCACCACCCAGAACTTCTCCGAGTACGTCTCGGCGAACGCCGGCGACGTGTGGACCGAAGCGCCGAGCCAGACCTACCCGTACCAGGTCGGCGACAGCGCGAAGGGCACCTCGGGTGTGGCCTCGGCCATGCAGGGCGCCTCGAACGCCATCACCTACATCGACGACTCCGGCGCCGGTGACCTCGACAAGGCCAAGCTCATGGTCGGCGACACCGCCACCAAGATCTCCGCCGACGGTGCCGCGCAGGTCGTCGCCGACTCCGACGTCGCCGCCGGCCGCGAGGACAACGACCTCGCGATCGACATCGACCGCAAGGACACCGCCAAGGGCGCATGGCCCCTGGTCCTCGTCTCCTACGCCATCGCGTGCCAGGAGTACAAGGACTCGGACAAGGCCGACCTCGTCAAGTCGTACCTGACCTACGTGGTCTCGGACGACGCGCAGAAGGCCGCCGCGACGGAGGCCAAGTCGGCCGCCCTCTCGAGCGACCTCGCGAAGAAGGCCGCCACCGCGGTCGCGTCCATCAAGTAACACCTCCTGAGAGCCCGGATGCCGGTCAGTCACCCACGACCGGCATCCGGGCACTTCCCCGTCTCCCGACAGGAGTCCCACCTCCCATGACGACCGCACCCCTCCAGCAAGGGTCATCGCTCACCCCGTCGAAGCCGAAGGCCGTCGTGCGCGTCGGCGACCGGGTCTTCTCCGCCGCCTCGGTCCTCTCCGGCGGCCTCATCCTGGTGGTGCTCGCCCTCGTCGCGGCGTTCCTCGTCTGGCAGAGCATCCCCGCCTTCACCGCGAAGGCCGGCGAGCTCCCGAACCAGGCCGCCAACTTCTGGGACTACGTCGGGCCGCTCGTCTTCGGCACCGTCTGGTCCGCGTTCCTCGCGCTGGTCTTCGCCGTCCCGCTGTCCCTCGGGATCGCGCTGTTCATCTCGCACTTCGCACCGCGCCGCATCGCGCCGGTGCTCGGCTACGTGATCGACCTGCTCGCTGCGGTCCCCTCCGTCGTCTACGGGCTCTGGGGCATCGTCGTCCTGGCCCGCTTCGTGCAGCCGTTCTACGCGTTCCTCAACGAGTACCTCGGGTGGATCCCGTTGTTCTCCGGACAGATCTCCGGCACCGGCCGCACGATCCTCACCGCGGCGATCGTGCTCGCGGTCATGGCGATCCCGATCATGACCGCCGTGATGCGCGAGATCTTCCTGCAGGCACCGACCCTCAACGAAGAGGCCGCGCTCGCCCTCGGTGCCACGCGCTGGGAGATGATCCGGCTGTCGGTCCTGCCGTTCGCGAAGTCCGGCATCGTGTCCGCGATCATGCTCGGCCTCGGTCGTGCGCTCGGCGAGACGATGGCGATCGCCCTGGTCCTGTCGGTGTCCACGAAGGTCACCTTCAACCTGATCGGCTCGCTCAACCCCTCGACGATCGCCGCGAACATCGCGCTGCAGTTCGCCGAGGCGTCCGGGACGGCCCTGAACGCGCTCATCGCCTCGGGTCTGATCCTCTTCGTCATCACCCTGGTCATCAACATGCTCGCGCGGTACATCGTCCGCCGGCGCGTCAGCTGAGAGGTCGCACCCCGATGTCCCTCGCACTCCGGTCCTCCGGCGGCAACGTCTTCGCCAACGGCAAGCTGCACAAGTCCGTGCCGTGGCTGCTCCTCGTCGGCAGCTGGGTCGCCCTGGCCCTGGTCTTCGCCCTGCTCAACGCCGGCGGCTCGGTCAAGGACTTCAACGTCGTCGCCGCACTGTTCCTCGGCACGGTCCTCTTCGACGTCCTCATCGTGGTCGTCTCCCGGATCGTCGAGGGCGGACGCAAGGCCGTCGACCGCCTGGTCACCTCGCTCGTCGTCACCGCCTTCGTCATCGCGGTGCTGCCGCTGGTGTCGCTGCTCTACACGGTGCTCGCGGACGGGCTCGCCCGGTTCGACGCCGCGTTCTTCACGTACTCGATGCGCGGGGTCATCTCGGTCGGCGGCGGTGCGCTCCACGCCCTCATCGGCACACTCGAGATCACGCTCTTCGCGGCGCTGATCAGCGTCCCGATCGGCCTGCTCACCTCGATCTACCTCGTCGAGTACGGCCGCGGGGTCCTGGCACGCGGGATCACCTTCTTCGTCGACGTGATGACGGGCATCCCCTCGATCGTCGCCGGGCTCTTCGCGTACTCGCTCTTCGCGCTGTTCCTCGGCCCGGGTGCCCGCTTCGGGCTGGTCGGCTCGGTCGCCCTCGCGGTGCTGATGATCC
Organism: Curtobacterium sp. PhB136; assembly: GCF_004346855.1. Taxonomy (NCBI): domain Bacteria; kingdom Bacillati; phylum Actinomycetota; class Actinomycetes; order Micrococcales; family Microbacteriaceae; genus Curtobacterium; species Curtobacterium sp. PhB136. The sequence goes on along the minus strand of NZ_SMGH01000004.1, from coordinate 1,174,760 downwards.
CGATCGTCGTGCGCTCCACGGAAGAGGTGCTGAAGATCGTCCCGATGGAGCTCCGTGAAGCGTCGTACGCCCTCGGGGTGCCGAAGTGGCTCACCATCATCAAGGTCGTCCTCCCCACGTCCCTGGCCGGCATCACGACGGGCGTCATGCTCGCCATCGCCCGCGTCATCGGCGAGACCGCTCCCCTGCTGGTCACCGCCGGGTTCACCACGAGCATGAACTACGACCTGTTCGGCAACCCGATGATGACCCTGCCCGTGTTCGCGTACACCCAGTACTCGCAGCAGGGCGCCAACCCGGTACCGTTCGTCGACCGGGCCTGGACCGCCGCACTCGTGCTCATCCTCATCGTGATGGTCCTGAACCTGCTCGCGCGGTTCATCACCCGTCTCTTCGCCCCCAAGCTGTCGCGCTAGCGCGCGTTCGTCCCCCAGGAAAAGGAACACCGTGTCCAAGCGCATCGAGGTCGACGGCCTCAACGTCTACTACTCGAAGTTCAAGGCGGTCGAGGGCGTCGACATGACGATCGAGCCCCGCACCGTGACCGCGTTCATCGGCCCGTCCGGCTGCGGCAAGTCGACCTTCCTCCGCACGCTGAACCGCATGCACGAGGTCATCCCCGGCGCCTACGTCGAGGGGTCGGTCAAGGTCGACGGCGACGACCTGTACGCGCCGGGCGTCGACCCGGTCATCGTCCGCCGCCAGGTCGGCATGGTGTTCCAGCGGCCGAACCCGTTCCCGACGATGTCCATCAAGGACAACGTGCTCGCGGGCGTGAAGCTCAACAACAAGCGCATCTCCCGCTCCGAGGCCGACGACATCGTCGAGCGTTCCCTGCAGGGTGCGAACCTCTGGAACGAGGTCAAGGACCGCCTCGACAAGCCGGGCATGGGGCTCTCCGGCGGGCAGCAGCAGCGACTGTGCATCGCGCGCGCGATCGCCGTGCAGCCCGACGTGCTCCTGATGGACGAACCCTGCTCGGCGCTCGACCCGATCTCGACCCTGGCGATCGAGGACCTCATCGAGGAGCTCAAGAAGGACTTCACGATCGTGATCGTGACGCACAACATGCAGCAGGCGTCCCGCGTCAGCGACAAGACCGCGTTCTTCAACATCGCCGGTACGGGGGCGCCCGGGAAGCTCATCGAGTTCGACGACACCGCGACGATGTTCTCGAACCCGTCCGTGCAGGCCACCGAGGACTACGTTTCGGGCCGCTTCGGCTGATCCCGCGGGCGGGTGGCGGGTGCCCGCTGACCCGGAACGACAACGCCGATGTCGGACGACATCGGCGTTGTCGTCGTCTGCGGCCGCGCGTGGCCCGCGGACGCAAGGAACGACGAAGTCGCTGTCGTACGACAGCGACTTCGTCGTTCAGAGTCGAGCGACGGCATCGAGCGACGGCGTCGAGCGCGCTGCGGGCAGCCCCGCCGGCGCCGCGCTACGCGGAAGTGGGGACCGCGACGATGGGGGTCGTCGTCGGCTGCTTCGAGCCGCCGGCGGGCTCGACCGTGATGCCGATCGTCGCACCGCTCGACTTCGCACCGCTCAGCACCGCCGAGCGCACACCGCCGTCCACGTCGTTCATGAGACCCGCGGACTCGATGGTGCCGCCGGACTCCTCGGAGCCGATGTACCAGAGCTCGTACGTCTTGTCCTTCGGCGCGGCCTTGACCCCGTCGAGGATGACCGCGGACTTGCCGAGCTGGTCCGACCACACCACGGTGGCCGTTCCGCCACCGGTGACCGGCGACGTGGACCGCTTGAAGTCGGCGGACGCGTAGATCTGGTCGAGGCCGGACGCTGCCTGCGAGGTGCTGGGACCCGGGCCGGCGTCACCGCTGCCGATGACACCGCCGACGCCGAGACCGACGCCGAGGAACACCACACCGACCGCGGCTGCTGCGCTGAGCATCGCCGCCGGACGCTGGAACCAGCGACGGCGAGCAGCGGCACTGGCCGCACCGCCACCGGAGGTGACCGACGTGACGGAGGCGCTGGGGGCCTCCGGTCCGGAGTCGGAGCCGGCTGCGTGCCGGGCCGCAGCAGGTGCGGACGACGAAGCCGGTGCTGCGACCGGTGCCGGGTCCGCGGCGACCTGCGGGGTCGTCTGGATGGCGGCCATCAGGGCCGCCTTCATCGACGCGGGGGGCTCGATCGGTTCGACCGCGTAGGCGAGTGCCCGTGCGGTCTCGGCGAGCGAGTCGGCCTCGGCGAGGAGTTCCGGGGAAGCAGCGAGTGCCGCTTCGACCTCGCGACGCTCGGCGTCGCTGAGGGCATCGAGTGCGTGGGACCCGGTCATGAGTGCAGGGTCGTCGTGCCGGTCGGTGGTCATGACGTCACCCCCATCTCGTCGCGGAGTCGGATCATCCCGTCACGGAGACGGGTCTTCACGGTGCCGATCGGCACCCCGAGCTGTTCGGCCATCTCGCTGTGCGAGTAACCGCCGTAGTAGGCCAGCTGCACTGCCTGGCGCTGGAACTCCGTCAGCCGCCCGAGGGCCCGGCTGACGCGTTCGTGTTCGATCCGGATCTCCACGGACTCGGAGACCTGGTCGAAGCCGGACTCGAAGTCGCGGATGCCGATCTTCGTGTCCCGGTCGCGGGAGGACTGCGCGGCACGGACCCGGTCGACCGCACGGCGGTGGGCCATCGTCAGCACCCAGCTGGCGGCGCTGCCGCGAGCGGTGTCGAACTTGGCGGCCTGCTGCCAGACCTCGAGGAAGACCTCTTGCGCCACCTCTTCGGACTGGGCGCGGTCCTTCAGGAGCCGCGTGATGAGTCCGAGGACACGACCGGAGAGTTCGTCGTAGAGCTCCGAGAAGGCCTGCTGGTCGCCCTGGGCGACGCGGAGGAGGAGGGAATCCGGCGATGCGGGTGCTGGCTCAGCAGAGCTCCAGCCGTCCGTGTCGCGTTCCACAAGTGCAAGCATTGCAGACTTTCCTCCTTCCGGTTCTCGGGGGTCCGACATACGCGTCAGGCGCTGCCGGGAACTGGGACGGGGTCTCCCGCGCGACTCGCAGGGAATTACTCCGGCCGGGTGAGCCGGGTCGAGTCGCACGGGAGGACCTTCGCCGTGTGACGACCCATGGGATCTTCGTCACACGCTGATGATTCGGCACCCTCGCCCGGTCGGATTGCCCGGGCTCCCGGATTTCTCGTCGCGGGTCCTACAGCGCCGTCTCGCCGCCGCGCCCGGCGGTCCGGTGTCCACCGAGAGTGAACAGGGGCGCGCGCACGGCTCGCGTCTCGTAGAATCGATCTCGCCGGGCCGCAGCAAGCCCCGGGCTCCAAAATTCGCCGCTTCGAGCGGCCTCGCGCCGAGAGGCGCTTCTGCGGCCCGGTTTTTCTCTGCCCCGTTCCGGCGTTCCGGCGTTCCGGCGTTCCGGCGTTCCGGCGTTCCGGCGTTCCGGCGTTCCGGCCGGGAGGCTCGGTTCGGCTCCGACGCGCCACCCGCGTCCGGCTCGGGATCAGTCCAGGGCGTCGCGTCGCCAGAGCGCAGCAGCTGCGGACAGGTCCTCGGCGAGCTCGGCCAGGCGGAACGCCCGGACCGTCAGCACGCTGGCCCGTTCCTCGGCGGTGAGGTCGGAGTCGTCCGCGACGCTCGTCGCCCCCGCCGCCGCGAGCCGGCAGAACGCCGCACCGCGGTCGAGCGCCACGGCGAAGTCACCCGTGTAGAGGCCGTGCAGGATGCTGTCCGCGAGCGTCAGGATCTCCGCAGGGCCGGTCGGCTGCTCGGCGCCGGCGACGGCCTGGTCGATCGTGCCGATGCGCTCCGTGCCGCGGGTGAAGAGGTACGCGATCTCGTCCGGGTTCTGCCGGATCACCGTGCGCATCAGGTAGATCCGCCACAGCGCACCCGGGAGCGTGTGCGCCCCGACGCGTGCCCACAGCTCGGCGACCGCCTCGATGCCGTGCACGTCCGTGTAGGTGACCAGACGCTCGACGACCGCCGGGTCCGGGTCCTGCCGCACGCGGTGGAGCAGCGCGTTCGCGGTCTCGTGCGCGACACGGTTCACGAGCGCGGGGTCCTCGCCGCCCTTGATGGCGGCGAACTCGGCGTCGGTGAAGTGGACTGGACGGTGGTGATCGCGAGGCACCGCAGCAGTGTAGGCGTCGCCGGTGACACGCCCGCCGTTCCTGTGCCCCGAACACGGGCCGCCCCCGTCGGGTACCGTTCTCCGGCGAGGGAGGCACTCCTCCCGGACGTGAAAGAGAGGACCCTCATGAACGCCCTGCTCATCATCCTGGCCGTGATCGCCGTCATCCTGCTGTTCGTCGGCGGGTTCGCAGCGAGCCTGAAGTTCCTGCTCTGGGTCGGTGTCGTGCTGCTCGTCATCGCGATCATCGCCTGGCTGCTGCGGACACTGACCGGTCGCCGGAGCTGACGCACCGCACCTCGGTCTGACCTGGAGGCCCTCGCCCGCTAACCTTGCGGGTGAGGGCCTCTAGCTCAGTTGGTAGAGCACCGGACTTTTAATCCGAGGGTCGTGGGTTCGAGCCCCACGGGGCCCACCTTCGTCGCCGTCGTCGCCACCTCGGGGTACAAGTGCTCCTCAGGCTGCTCATGGCAAGCGCACTGCACAGTTCAGGTCCCGTTCAGCGGACTGTTGGGGTGCCGCCGATAGTGTCGTTCCCGGATCCACTCCTCGTGGGTCACGAGCACCACCTGGAACGACAACGAACGGGGTACACCGTGATCGAGCACATCGACGCCACGCAGACCAGCACCACCGGTGACGCGCGCCGCATCGTGGAGCTCGCCGCAGCGACCGGCACCACCATGAGCGACCAGCTGCTGCTGGACACGCTCCGCCGGAACGCGCAGGTCACGACCCGTCACATCCGCAAGGACTTCGCCGAGGTCGCCACCGGCTCGAGCGTGCTCGGCTACGTGTGCCGACAGCGCAAGCAGTTCATCGCCCTCCGCGGGGACGACCCGGCGTGGGCCCAGGAGATCGGTCGCTACGACTCCGAGTCGCTCGCGGTCGAAGCCCTGCGCATGCGCCGCGGCTGACGACCGGCCGGCTCAGGACCAGACGCGGCGGATCCCCCACGAGCCCGTCCAGGTCTCGTCGGGCTCCAGCCAGCGGAGACCCTCGCCCGAGTTGAGAGCGTCGGCCGGCGCGGTCATCGGTTCGACCGCGACCGCCAGCCCCTTGCCGTCGCCACGGGGGAACTCCCGTGACGTGAACACCTGGACGTAGGGGAACGAGGCGTCCTGCCAGAGCTGGACACCATCGCCCTCCGGTCCGTGCATCGTCGTCCGGCGGATGCCCTCGGCGTCAGGCGTCACATCCGTGTAGGCCGTGTCGAGGTCCGAGTCGCCCGCCCGTCGCCCGGCCCGCAGGTCGAGGTCCGTGCCGTCGACGCGCTCGGTGCCGTTCGGGATCTTCGTGTCGTCGACGGTGAACGCCGTGGCGGCGTCGAGTGTCACGACGAGGTCCTCAGCGGGGGTGTCGCCGGCGCGGAGGTAGGGATGGGCTCCGACCGCGAACGGGGCGCTGACGGCCGAACGGTTCGTGATCTCGTGGGTGATGCGGATCCCGTCGTCCACCAGCTCGTGGTGCACCCGGGTCTCGAGGGTGAACGGCCAGCCGTGCTGCGGGTGGATCGTGGCTTCCTGCAGCACGCTCGTCTCCGTCTGGGACACGACGCGGTACGGCGAGAACCGGAGCAACCCGTGCGAGGCGTTGCCGTACTTCGGCTCCGAGATGTCGAGCTGCTGCCGCTTGCCCTCGTGCTCCCAGGCTCCCCCGGCGACGCGGTTCGGCCACGGGACGAGCACGATGCCGTTCGCGCCCGCAGGGGCCTCCGACGCCGGGAAGGGCTCGGTCAGGTCGAAGCCGGCGACGCGGAGTTCGCGGATGCCCGCGGCGACCTCGGTGACGATCGCCTCGACGACCCCGTCCGGGCCGGCGTGACGGAGGTGGTACTGGCCCCCGGTGGGTGCTGCGGTCATGCGCTGTGGTTCCTTCCCGATGTGGTGCCGTCGGCCACGACGACCTCGACCCCGGCGGCGCGCACCAGCTCGACGAGCTCGGGTGGCGCTTCCGCGGTCACGATGACGTCGATGTCCTCGAGGCCGGTGACGACCCCGATGTGGGCGCGCCCGAACTTCGAGCCGTCCGCCACCACGACGGTACGCCCGGCAGCGGCCCGGAGCATCCGCTTCGCCTCGGTCTCGGGCAGGTTGACGTTCGTCAGGCCGTGCTCGACGTCGACGCCCGTGCCGCCGAGGAACACCACGTCGGCGGCGATCATGGGCAGGACGGCACCGTTGAACGGCGCGACGAGGGAGTGCTGCAGCGGCCGGAGCGTACCGCCGGTGACGATCACGGTGAAGCGGGGCACGGCCCGTTCGAGTGCGAGGGCCGTGGTGAGCGAGTTCGTGACGACGGTGACGCCGACCAGGTCGTCCCGGGCGACGAGGGCCTCGGCGACCGCGGCGGGTGTCGTGCCCACGTCGAGGACCACGCACTGGCCGGAGCGGACGAGCGCGGCCGCGGCGCGGCCGATGGCGGCCTTCGCCACCTGCTGCTCGACGGCGGTCTCCTCGAAGGGCCGCTCGGGTGAACCCACACCGAGCCGGACGGCACCGCCGTGCACCCGCCTGAGCCGTGCCTCCCGGTCGAGGACCGCGAGGTCTTGTCGGACCGTCACCTCGCTCGTGCCGAGTGCGGCTGCCAACGCGGCGGTGCGGACCATGCCGGGGGCGCCGTCGACGATCGTGACGATGCGGTCCTGCCGCAGCGGCGCCGGCATCGTGCCGGCGAGGAAGAGGTCGTCATCGCTCACCCGAGTAGTTTCGTCTGCTTCCGATCACTTTCGCAATGCTTCGTTCGCCCGCTACGATGGATCGGTGATCACCAAGCGCGCGACGAAGCTCGCGGACGGCCGCGACCTCATCTACTTCGACGATGCGGACACGCAGCTGCCCGCCGAGCGTCGCATCGACGAGCGCATGCTCGACCCCCGGCCCGAGACGGCCCGGATGCGACAGGACGTCCTCACGGGCGAGTGGGTGTCGATCGCGAGCAGCCGCCAGAACCGTGTCTTCCTGCCCCCGGCCGACCAGGACCCGCTCGCGCCGCAGTCCGACGCGAACCCGTCGGAGATCCCGAGCCGGTACGACGTCGCCGTGTTCGAGAACCGGTCGCCGTCCTTCGGCCCCGCCCTGCAGGCGGACGACGCTCCGGGTTCGCTCGGCGACCTGACGGACGTCGGGCTCAACCGGACGTTCCGCTCGGTCGGCCGGTGCGAAGTCGTGTGCTTCTCACCGGAGACCTCCGGCTCGTTCGCGTCGATCTCCGAGTCGCGGGCGCGCACCGTCGTCGAAGCCTGGGCGGACCGCACCGCGGCGCTCTCCGCGATGCCCGGCATCCAGCAGGTGTTCCCGTTCGAGAACCGCGGCGAAGCGATCGGCGTGACGCTGCACCACCCGCACGGGCAGATCTACGCCTACCCCTACGTCACGCCCCGCACGCAGCGGCTGCTCGACTCGATCGAGCGCTTCGGGCCCGACCTGTTCGAGCAGCACCTGGCGAACGAGCGTGCATCGGAGCGGGTGGTCCTCGCCGGCGAGCACTTCACCGCGTTCGTGCCGTTCGCCGCGCGCTGGCCGATCGAGATCCACATGCTGCCGCATCGTCACGTGCCGGACTTCGCCGGGCTGACCGACGCCGAGAAGGACGAGCTCGCGCACATGCACCTCCGCCTCACCCGCGGCATGGACCAGCTCTACGGGGACCCGACGCCCTACATCGCCGCGTGGCACCAGGCGCCCGTGCACACCGCACGCGACACCGTGCGGCTGATGCTGCAGATCACCTCGCCGCGTCGGGCGGCGGACAAGTTGAAGTTCCTGGCCGGCAGTGAAGCCGCCATGGGCGCCTGGATCGGGGACCTCGTGCCCGAGAAGGCGGCCGAGTTCATCCGAGGAGGGATCGAGCGCGCATGACGTTCCAGCAGGTGTTCGGGTACGAGCCGACGGTGCGGTACTCCGCGCCCGGCCGCGTGAACCTGATCGGTGAGCACACCGACTACAACGAGGGCTACGTCCTGCCGTTCGCGATCGACCGACGCACCACCGCGTCGATCGCACCGCGGGACGACCGGGTGCTGCGCGTCGCGTCGGCGTTCGACCCGGATTCCGTCGTCTCCCTGTCCCTGGACGACCTCGACCCCGCCGCGATGGACGGCTGGTCCGCGTACGTGTTCGGGATCGCGTGGGCGCTCCGCGAGCAGGGCGCCGACCTGACCGGCAAGACCGGCTTCGACCTCTTCATCGAGTCGGACGTCCCGGTCGGTGCCGGGCTGTCGTCGAGTGCCGCGATCGAGTGCGGTATGGCGCTGGCCTTCAACGACCTGTGGGAGCTCGGGCTCGACCGCAAGCAGCTCGCCCGGGTCGGGCAGTACTCCGAGAACCACGCGGTCGGTGCTCCGACCGGGATCATGGACCAGTCGGCGTCGCTCCTCGGGGAACGGGACGCCGTGGTGTTCCTCGACTGCCGCACGCTCGACACCGCCGTGGTGGACATGGCACTCGAAGCGAACGGGCTCGAAGTCCTGGTGATGGACACCCGCGTCGAGCACGCCCACGCCACGGGCGGGTACAAGGCGCGGCGCGACTCCTGCGAGCGCGGGGCACAGGTGCTCGGCGTCGAGGCGCTGCGCGACGTGACCGTGGACGACCTCCCCCGTGCTGCGGAGCTGCTGGACGACGAGACCTTCCGCCGCGTGCGCCACATCGTGACCGAGGACCAGCGTGTCCTCGACACCGTGCGGACGCTCCGCGAGCAGGGACCGCGGGCGATCGGTGACCTGCTCGTCGCCTCGCACGAGTCGATGCGCGATGACTTCGAGATCTCCGTGCCGGAGCTCGACCTCGCGGTGGCCACGGCCATGGCGAACGGTGCCGTCGGGGCACGCATGACCGGTGGCGGGTTCGGCGGCGCGGCGATCGCGCTGGTCGACGCCTCCCAGCGGGAGGCGATCGGCGCTGCCGTCACGGCCGCGTTCGCTGACGCCGGGTACCGGGAGCCCGCCGTGTTCACCGTGCACGCTGCGCAGGGCGCACGGCGCGACGCCTGACGCGGCGCGGCGCGGCGGCGCGGCGGCGCAGCACGGCGGCGCGGCGGCGCAGCACGGCCACTCGGCCGCTGAACTGGTTCGCCAAAGCGACAGTGGTCGGCGGGGCACCCGCCGACCACTGTCGCTTTCGCGTACCGGTTCCGATCCGGCAGCGCGGTTCGGCCTGGCGGACCGCAGCCGGCGTCCGCGACACGCGTGGTGCCCGCGACGCCGGCGCCCGCGGGGCGGGAGCTGGCGTGGCGGAGGTGGGGCGAGCCTCCAGGCCGGGCGGGTGACGGGCACGCGACGGAAGCGACACGACGCGGCCGTTTGCGCGACGCTTTCGGCGGCGCATTGTCGCTCGATGCGCATGCATCCTCGGGCACGCGACGAAAGCGACAGCACCACGGCAGATGCGCCGCGCAGACCTGTACGTGCTGTCGCTTCCGTCGCGCCACCGCCACCGCCGCACCCGTCCGCCGCCGCCGCCGCTGACCGCCGCCGCCACCGCTACCGCCGTCGCTGACCGCCGCCGACCGCCGCTACCGCCGCCGCTGACCGCCGCCGGCGACCGCCGCCGACCGCCGCCGCCCGCCCGCCCGGACCGCGCCCCGCAAGCGCCGCTACTTCAGGTGGCGCTCCGCTGCCTCCACCACGTTCTTCATGAGCATCGCGCGCGTCATCGGCCCGACGCCACCGGGCACCGGCGACATGAAGCCCGCGACGGACGCGACCTCCGGATCGACGTCGCCGCGGAGCCGCGCCTTCCCCGTCTCCGGGTCCACCACGCGGGTGATGCCCACGTCGATCACGGCAGCACCGGGCGCGACCCAGTCCGGCTTGACGAGCCCGGCAACGCCGGCCGCCGCGACGATGATGTCCGCGCGACGGCACTCCGCCGCGACGTCCGCCGTCAGCGAGTGCGTCAGGGTGGCGGTGGCCTCGAGGCGGGTGAGCAGCAGGCCGAGCGGACGCCCGACCGTCAGGCCCTGGCCGATGATCGTGACGTGCCGACCGCGGATCGGGATGTCGTACGCCTCGAGCATCGCGACGATGCCGCGCGGGGTGCACGGCAGCGGCGCGTCGATCGTGCCGGCGCCACCCGGGACGGCGAGCACGAGCTCACCGAGGTTGATCGGGTGCAGGCCGTCGGCGTCCTTCGACGGGTCCATCAGCTCGAGCATGGGGGTCGGGTCGATGCCGTCCGGCAGCGGGAGCTGCACGATGAACGCGGTGACCCGGGGGTCGTCGTTCATCTGCAGGATCGCTGCTCGGATGTCGGCGGCCGAAGCGGTCGCCGGCAGGTCGATGCGGTGCGAGTCGAGCCCGATCGACGCCGAGTCGCGGTGCTTGCCCGCGACGTACGACAGCGACCCGGGGTTCTCCCCGACGAGGATCGTGCCGAGCCCGGGACGGATCCCGTGCTCGTGCAGGCGGTCGATGCGGACGCGGAGCTCGTCGAGCGTGCGGGCGGCGAGGGCGGTGCCGTCGATGCGGACGGCAGAGCCCTCACCGGCCCAGAGAGCACGCGGAAGGACGTCGCTCACGCGTACAGCGGGAACGCGTCGGTCAGGGCCGTGACCCGGGCCGAGAGCGCGTCGATGTCCGGGTTCGGCATGAGGGTCAGCGCGATGATGTCCGCGACCTCGGTGAACTCGGCGTCGCCGAAGCCACGCGTCGCGAGCGCCGACGTGCCGATGCGGACACCGGAGGTGACCATCGGCGGACGCGGGTCGAACGGCACGGAGTTGCGGTTCACGGTGATGCCGACCTGGTGGAGGAGGTCCTCTGCCTGCTTGCCGTCCACTTCTGACGTGCGGAGGTCGACGAGCACCAGGTGCACGTCGGTGCCACCGGTCAGGACGTCGACGCCGGCACCGCGCGCATCCGGCTGTGTCAGGCGCGCGGCGAGCAGCTGCGCGCCACGGATCGTGCGCTCCTGGCGGTCCTTGAACTCCGGGGTGCCGGCGAGCAGGAACGCGGTGGCCTTCGCCGCGATCACGTGCATGAGCGGGCCGCCCTGCTGCCCCGGGAAGACCGCGGAGTTGAGCTTCTTGAACAGGGTCTCGTCGTTGGAGAGGATCAGACCCGAGCGAGGACCGGCGAGGGTCTTGTGCACCGTCGAGGAGACGACGTGCGCGTGCGGGACGGGCGACGGGTGCAGCCCGGCGGCGACGAGGCCGGCGAAGTGCGCCATGTCGACCCAGAGCTTCGCGCCGACCTCGTCCGCGATCTCGCGGAACTTCGCGAAGTCGAGCTGACGGGGGTAGGCGGACCAGCCGGCGATGATCACCTTGGGCTGGTGCTCGACGGCCTTCGCGCGGATGTCGTCGTAGTCGACCTCGAACGTGGTGGGGTCGACGCCGTACGACACGGCGTTGTAGATCCGGCCGGAGAAGTTGAGCTTCATGCCGTGGGTCAGGTGACCGCCGTGGGCGAGCTCGAGGCCGAGGATGGTGTCGCCCGCGGACGCGATGGCGTGCAGGACGGCGGCGTTGGCGGTGGCGCCCGAGTGCGGCTGGACGTTGGCGTACGAGGCGCCGAAGAGCTTCTTGGCGCGCTCGATGGCCAGCGACTCGGCGATGTCGACGTACTCGCAGCCGCCGTAGTAGCGCTTGCCCGGGTAACCCTCGGCGTACTTGTTCGTCAGGACGGAGCCCTGCGACTCGAGGACTGCGCGGGGCACGAAGTTCTCGGAGGCGATCATCTCGAGGAAGTCGCGCTGGCGGCCGAGCTCCTGCTGGAGGACGGCGGCGATCTCGGGGTCGACCTCGCTGAGGGGGGCGTTGAACGCGGCGCGGGCAGCGGCACGGTCAGCGGCCTGGGTGGCGGCCTGGTCGGTCGCAGCGGGCGCGGGATCGGCCGGCTCGGACGCGACGAATGGGGGCAGATCGGTGATGGACACGGGACTCCTACGGTGCTCGGACGGTCGGTCGGCGCAGCCCAGGCGTACGGCCGCGCACCGTGTCAGGTGTCGCTCCCCGATGGTGACCCATCCAACGCCAGTCGCGACCTGATGATGGTACCGAGCCGCCGTCGCTGTGTCACCCTGGATGCATGACGATGCTGCACCCCGAACTCGACGAGCGCACCGACGTGCGCGCGGACGTTCCGTGGGTCACCGTCGTGTGGGACGACCCGGTGAACCTGATGTCCTACGTGACCTACGTGTTCCAGAGCTACTTCGGGTTCCCGCGGGACAAGGCGGAACGGCTGATGCACCAGGTGGACTCCGAGGGGCGCGCGATCGTCGCGACCGGGTACCGCGAGGAGATGGAGCGGCACGTCGAGGCGATGCACGGTTACGGGCTGCAGGCCACCGTCGACCGGGCCACCGAAGCGTGATCCCCTTCGTCCGTCGCGCCGACGGCATCCACCTCGGGCTGGCCTCCGGCGAGCGCTCGATGCTCACGAACCTCACCGACCAGCTCCGCCAGATCCTCGACGGGGACCTGGACTCCGACCCCGTGACGCTCCGGATGTTCCCGGACGCCTACCCCGGCGACCGCCAGGCCAGCTCCGAGTTCCGCCGCTACACGCGCGACGACCTCCGCACGGCGAAGTCGACGAACGCGGACACCGTGCACGCCTGGCTGACGGGCGAACGCGACGGCGCGTTCACCGCCGCCGACGAACAGTCGTGGCTCCGGTGCCTCACCGACCTGCGGCTGACGATCGCGGACCGGCTGGGCATCGTGGACGCGGAGACCGAGGAGGCGACCCGGCTCGCCGCCGACGGCGTCGGCCTCCGGGACGTCTACGACTGGCTCGGGTACCTGCAGGAACACCTGGTCACGACGATGACCGGCCCGGCGTGACGGTCACCTTCTCGGCGTGCTCGGCTCCTGGCGACGGACTGGAGGCCGTGCTCGCCTTCACCACGGACGAACCCGTCGCGTGGATCGGTGCGGACCGGTACCGGCAGGAGTCGGCGGCGCACAACTACCGTCCGGAGTGGTCGTGGTTCGCGGTGCGCGACGGGCAGCCCGTGGGGCGGGCGCTCTGGTGGGGCGGCGCCGACGCTTCGATCCCGTCGACCCTGGACGACGTGGTGGTCGCGGTGTCGGACCCCGATGAGCGCGTGGCGATCGCCTCCGGCCTGATCACTGCCGGCGCCGAGTCGTTCGGCACGCTCCCCGAGTGGATCGTCGACGTCGCCGTGGACTGGGAGTCGGATCCGCGGGCGGTCGCGGCCGTGGGCTGGCGCGCGGACGCCGCCCGCGCGGCCGGGCTCACCCGGATGACCGAGCGGGTGAGTGTCGTGTGGACCCCGGCGTCCGACGTGCCGTCGCCCGCCGCGTCCTCGGGGCTGACCTTCCGCGGCGGTGCGGACGACGAGTTCCTGGACCTGTTCCGCCGGGTCACGGTCGGCAGCCTCGACGCACACACGCAGGCGACCGTCGCGCAGCTCGGCCCCAGCGGGACGGCGGCGGACGACCTCGCGTTCTACCGGTCGCTCCCCGGTTCCTGTGACGACTGGCGGATCGCGGCCGACCCGGACGGGCTGACCGTCGGCTTCGTGCTCGCGACCCGGACCGCCTACGACGCGGCGATCAGTTACATCGGCGTGCTGCCCCAGCACCGGGGCCGCGGGGTGGTCGACGCGCTGCTCGCCGAGGGACTCCGGGTGCACGACGCCGCCGGGGAGCCGCGGGTCGTCGCGACGACGGACGCCGCGAACACCCCGATGCGGCGGGCCTTCGAGCGCGCGGGCTTCACCGTGACGAAGCGGCGGATCGTCTTCAACAGCTGAACTTGCAAGGCAGCCTTGCAAGGTGCCCTTCCGAAGTCGTAGCATCGAGGGCATGAGCGCGAGCACCGACACCACGGACGTCACCGCGGCCGAGCTCGCCGGCGAAGTCCTGGCGATGCACGGCCGGATGCGGCGAGCGCTGCTGGCCGGCAAGACCGACGACGTCACCGCGTCCCAGTCCGCTGCCCTCGGGCGGCTGCTCCGCGACGGCGAGACCACGATCGCCGACCTCGCACGTGCCGAGGGGGTGCGTCCGCAGTCGATGGGCGCGACCGTACAGGCACTCGTCGACCTCGAACTCGTGGAACGCCGCCCGGACCCCGCGGACGGCCGACGGGCACTCGTCCGCGCGACCCCCGCCGGTGCCGCGGCGCGTGAGGACTCCTGGGTCGCACGGACCCGCGTGCTCGCGGAACGACTCCAGGCCCTCCCGGAAGACGACCGCGTGACGGTCGCCCGGGCCATCGGCATCCTCGGCCCGCTCATCGAGCGCTGACCCACCACCAGGAAGAAGCACCCCGCCACGTCCACGTCCACCGCATCCGTCCCCGTCCAGTCCGGCGGCAGCACTCCCGGCAGCACCGGCAGCGGGTTCGGCCCGAAGCTCCTCATCCCGGTCCTCGTCGGGCCGCTGCTCAACCCGATCAACACGACGATGGTGTCGGTCGCGCTCGCGCCGATCTCCCGTGACCTCGGCATCGGCGCGTCCCAGGCGATCTGGCTCGTCGCCGCGCTCTACCTCGCGAGTGCGATCGCGCAGCCGACGATGGGCAAGCTCGCCGACCGGTTCGGCCCGAAGAAGGTCTTCATGGCCGGGCTGGTCATCGTCGGTGTCGCCGGCGTGGTGCCCGAGTTCCTCACCGGCTTCGGCGGCGCGGTGTTCGCCCGGGTGCTGATCGGCATCGGCACGTCGTCGGCCTACCCCGCCGCGCTGACCACCCTGCGGCAGCACTCGGCGCGCATCGGGAAGCCGACGCCGCCCCTCGTCCTCGGCGCCCTGTCGATCACGTCGCTGGTGTCCGCCGCTGCCGGGCCGCCCCTCGGTGGTGCGCTCATCGCCGGGTTCGGGTGGCACGCGATCTTCCTCGTGAACGTCCCGCTCGCCGCGTTCGGCCTCGTCGTCGCCGGGCTGTGGCTGCCGTCCGACCGGCTCCGCCCGCGCTACGACGCCGACGTGCCGGTGCTCACCGCGCTCGACCCGTTCGGCATGGTCCTGATGACCGGGACCGTCTCGGCGCTCCTGGTGTTCCTGCTCGACATCTCGGCGGGCCTCTGGTGGCTGCTCGGCGTCGCGATCGTGCTGCTCGTCGCCCTCGTGCTGTGGGAGCTCCGCGCCACGAAGCCGTTCATCGACGTCCGGATGCTCGCCCGCAACGGTGCGCTCACTCGCACCTACGCCCGCCTGTTCCTCGTCTACATGCTCGCGTACACGATGACGTACGGGTTCTCGCAGTGGGTGCAGGACGTCGCGGGGTACTCCAGCGACCAGGCCGGGTACATCCAGCTCCCCGCCGCGATCATCGCGGGCGTGGTGTCGTTCTTCATCGCCCGGAAGACCACCGTCCGCGGCCCGCTCATCGTCGCCGCGACCGTGCCGATCGTCGGCGGGCTGCTGCTCCTCGGGCTGCACACGGGGTCGCCGCTCGTGCTCCTCGCCCTCGCGCCCGCGCTGTTCGGCATCCCCCAGGCGCTGGCGTCCGTGTCGAACCAGGCGGCGCTGTACCGGATCGTGCCGCCGGAGTCGATCGGCACCGCAGCGGGGCTCTCGCGGACGAGCGTGTACATCGGGGCGATCGCCGCGTCGTCGCTCATCGGCGGGGTGTTCGGCCAGGCGCCCACCACGGCGGACCTGCACGTCCTCGGCTGGGTGATCGTCGGCATCGCGGTGCTGCTCAGTGCCCTGACGATCTCCGACCGAGCGCTGCGGGCCACCCCGGCGCGCTGACGCGGCGCGCGCTCCGCGGCGGCGCGCGGCGCCGCGCGGCGCGCGCTCCGCGGCGGCGCGCGCTCTGCGGCGGCGCACCGCACAACCAAAAGCGGTCCGAACCACGCGAGCGCGCGGTGCCGATTGCTTTCGGTTGTGCGAACCCACCCCGCACCGCGGGGTTCGCAGGCACACGCCCGAGCACACGCCCGCGGACGCACGCACCCCCGCGGCCCGCGACCACCCCGCGACCGCAGCCGCGTGACGGGGCCGAACCGGGCCTCCCGGCCGGTAGCCTGAAGCCGTGACCGACCCGACCGACGCGACTGCGACGCCGCCCACGCACTGGACCCTGACCCTGGTCTGCGACGACCAGCCCGGGATCGTGCACGCCGTCTCCGGAGCCGTCGTCCAGGCCCAGGGCAACATCACCGAGTCGCAACAGTTCTCGAGCCACGACACGGACACGTTCTTCATGCGCCTGCAGGTCATGGCGCCGGTGGACCGCGCGACGTTCGAAGCGGCCCTCGCACCCGTGGTCGAGCGCTACGGCATGCGCGTCCAGCTCGACGTCGTCGGTCGGCCGCTCCGCACGCTGGTGCTCGTGTCGAAGGCGGGACACTGCCTCAACGACCTGCTGTACCGGCAGCGCAGCGGGCAGCTCCCGATCGACGTGCCACTGGTGCTCTCGAACCACACCGAGCTGTCCGAGCTGGCGTCGTTCTACTCCGTCCCGTTCGAGCACCGTCCCGTGACGGACGCCGACAGCAAGGCGGCGATGGAGCGGCGCATCCTCGACGCGGTGGAGGAGCACGACATCGAGCTCGTCGTCCTCGCCCGCTACATGCAGATCCTCTCCCCCGAGCTCTGCGCCGCGCTGCAGGGCCGGGCGGTCAACATCCACCACTCGTTCCTGCCGGGCTTCAAGGGCGCGAACCCCTACCGTCAGGCGCACGCCCGCGGCGTGAAGCTCATCGGTGCGACGGCGCACTTCGTCACGAGCGACCTCGACGAGGGCCCGATCATCGAGCAGAACGTCGTCCGCGTCGACCACACCAAGGACCCGTCCGAGCTGGTCTCCATCGGGCAGGACGAGGAGTCCCGCACCCTCACCCAGGCGGTGCGCTGGATCGCGGAGGACCGGGTCCTCCTCGACGGCGCACGCACGATCATCTTCAAGTAGGCAGCACCATGAGCAACGCCCCGCGATCCCCGATGGACTGGGGAGACACCCCCGACCCGAGTGCGATCGGCAAGCCGCGGCGAGAGTTCGACGGCTGGAAGGTCCTCCGGGTCGTCGTCGCGGTGTTCGGTCTGCTGTCCCTGGCGTTCTGGGGCTACCTCGCGTGGCCGTTCCCGATGCCGGGCATCCTGTTCATGGTCGGCGCCCCGGCGTTCGCCGCGCTCGTCTGGTACCTCTTCCGGTCCGGCAAGTCACCGATCGAGACCGACGTCGTCGGCAAGACCATCGTCGAGGTCGCCCTGATCGTCGCTGCCGGTGGCGCGTGGATCTCGATCGGGCACCCCGTGGTCGGCCTGGTCTTCATCCTGGTCGCGGCGCTCTCCGGCGTGGTCGCGTTCCGACGCGAGTCCCGATGAGCGCACGGCTCGGTGACACCGGACGGGAGGTCCGGCGCACGCTGGTCCGCGCCGCCCACCTCGTCGACGCGGCCGGTTCCACCGCCGACGGCTGGGTCCTGCTCGCCGGCGACACGATCGCCGCGGTCGGCTCCGGTCCCGACGTCCCGACGGCGGACGAGGTGCTCGACCTCGGCGACGCGACGCTGACCCCCGGGTTCGTGGACCTGCACGGGCACGGCGGCGCGACCGAGTCCCACGAGGACGACTCCTTCGCCGGGTCCCTCGCGATGCACCGGGCGCACGGCACGACCCGCTCGGTCCTGTCGCTCGTCGCGAACCCCGTGCCCACGCTGGCCGCGTCCCTCGAGCGGATCCGCGGCGTGATGGCCACCGACCCGCTCGTGCTCGGCGTGCACCTCGAGGGGCCGTTCCTGTCCCCGGACAACAAGGGTGCCCACAACGAGCACTACCTCGTCGCACCCACTCCCGCGTCGGTCGATGCCCTGCTCGAAGCCGGCGACGGCGTTCTCCGCCAGGTCACCATCGCGCCCGAGCTGCCCGGCGCACTCGACGCGGTCCGCCGGTTCGTGGACGCCGGGGTCCGGGTCGCCGTCGGCCACACCGTCGGCACGTTCGACCAGGCACGCGCGGCCTTCGACGCCGGCGCCACGATCCTCACCCACGCGTTCAACGCGATGCCCGGCCTCCACCACCGCGCACCCGGGCCGATCGGTGCGGCCGTGGCCGACGACCGCGTGACGCTCGAACTCATCCTCGACGGCGTCCACGTGCACCCCGTCGTCGCGGACACGCTGTTCCGCGCAGCCCCTGGCCGGGTCGCGCTGATCACCGACGCGATGGGGGCGGCCGGTGCTGCCGACGGCTCGTACCGGCTGGGGTCGCTCGACGTGACCGTGACCGACGGGGTCGCGCACGTCGCCGGGACGGACACGATCGCGGGGTCGACACTCACGCAGGACGTCGCACTGCGGAACGCGGTCGAGCGAGCCGGGCGGACGCTCCCGGAGGCCGTGGCGGCGCTGACGAGCGTTCCCGCCGCCGCGCTGGGGCTCGGGGACCGGCTCGGGCGTCTCGCCCCGGGGTTCGCGGCCGACCTCGTCGCGCTGTCGCCGTCGCTCCGGGTGCAGCGGGTCTGGGCCGGCGGTCACGCGGTTTCCTGAGGTCGACACACGGCATCGACGATGGTGCTTGACTGGCGCCACGGGCGATGGTGCCGAGGAGGCCCTCATGTGTCGGTGGCTGGGGTACGTCGGAGATCCGATCGAGCCGCGTGAGCTGCTCTACGACACGGAACGGTCGCTCATCGAGCAGAGCCGCTTCCACTCGCCCGAGACACCCGCGCCGAACGGCGACGGGACCGGCCTCGGCTGGTACGGACGCCGGGAGCAGCCGACCCTGTTCCGGAGCGCGGCGCCGGCCTGGGGTGACGAGAACCTCCGGGAACTCGCGTCCGAGGTCGCCAGCGGGCTGTTCCTCGCACACGTCCGGGCCGCGACGGGGACACCGGTGCAGGAGACGAACAGCCACCCCTTCCGGTACGGCCGCTGGTTGTTCGTCCACAACGGGTTCATCAAGGAATTCGCCGTGCTCCGACGGGAGCTGCTCATGGCCGTCAGGGCGGACCTGTTCCCGTGCATCCTCGGTTCCACGGACTCCGAGCTGATGTTCTTCCTCGCGCTGACGTTCGGGCTCGAGGAGGACCCGATCGGCGGGCTCGAGCGGATGGCCGGGTTCGTCGAGTCGGTCGCCGCCGACGCCGGGATCGACGGTGCGCTCCAGATGACGATCGGACTCACCGACGGCCGGACCCTGACGGCCGTCCGGTACGCGAGTGCCGGGCCGGCGAACACGCTGTTCGTCAGTTCCGACGTGGGATCGGTCCGGCAGCTGTACCCGGAGGTCGAACGACTGTCCCATCTCCCGGAGAACGCGCGCGTCGTGGTCTCGGAGCCGCTGGTCGCCCTCCCCGGGCTCTGGCGAGAAGTCCCCGCCGGCTCCGCGGTCACGATCGGCGAGCACACCGACGAGCGCCCGTTCGTTCCGACCCCACCGCGATGACCAGGCCACCGGACGAGGAGCCCATCATGTCGACCACGCCGACGTTCGAGCAGCGCGCCGCGACCAGCTGCGCGGCGATCAGTGCCGAGGTGACGATGGCGTCGATCGCCGACGAGCTCCCACCGCTCATCGGGCGTGTGGCGGGCTTCCTGGCGGAGCACGGACGAGCACCCTCGGGCCCGCCGTTCTGGCGGTACCGCGTCATCGACATGTCCGGAGTCCTCACCGTCGAGGTCGGGTTCCCCGTGGCGGAGACGCTCGACGTACCGACGGGGACGCCGGGCGACGTGGTGCCCGGTGTCCTCCCGGCGGGGACCTACGCGACCACGGTCCACGTCGGACACCCCGACGGGTTGCTCGACGCGACGAGCGCCCTGCTGGCGTGGGCGGACGGTGCCGGCGTGGTGTGGGACCGGACCCTCGGCTCCGACGGTGAGCACTGGGCGTGCCGCCTCGAGGAGTACCTCTCGGACCCCGTCGAGGAGCCGGACCTCACGAAGTGGCGCACTCGCCTGGCGTTCAAGACCGCCGACTGACCGCCGTGGCCGTTCCGCCATCCGTCCTGCGGGACAGCCGAGCGAGGATCGCGCCGTGCGGCGGGTGTCTCAGTCAGCGCTGCGGGCGGGCTGCTCGGCGGCCGTGTCGCCGTGCGCCGCCGCGTCGTCACGGCGCAGGCGCACGACGCTCGCGAGCGTCGACACCGCCATCGCCACGACGATCACCACGAGGGAGACCCAGGTCGGGATCTCCGGCGCCCAGGCGATGTGGTCCCCGCCGTTGAGGAACGGCAGCTCGTTGCCGTGGAGTGCGTGCAGCACGAGCTTCACGCCGATGAAGGCGAGGATGAACGCGATCCCGTACTTGAGGTAGACGAGCCGCTCAAGGAGTCCGCCGAGCAGGAAGTAGAGCTGCCGCAGGCCCATCAGGGCGAACACGTTCGCGGTGAACACGATGAACGCACTCTCCGTGATGCCGAAGATCGCGGGGATGGAGTCGAGCGCGAAGAGCAGGTCCGTCGTGCCGATCGCGATCAGGACGATGAGCAGCGGCGTGAAGTGCTTCACGCCGTCGTGCGTGGTGCGCAGCTTCATGCCGTCGAACGTGTCGGTGAGACGCACCCTTCGGCGCAGCACCCGCACGATGAGGCTGTCCTTCTGGTCGTCGTCGTGGTCGTTGCGGAGCTGCTGGATCGCGGTCCAGACGAGCCAAGCGCCGAAGATGTAGAAGATCCAGGAGAAGTCCTCGATGAGCTGGGCGCCGACGAGGATGAAGACGCCGCGGAGCACGAGGGCGATGATGATGCCCAGCATCAGCACTTCTTGCTGGATCTTCTTCGGGACGGCGAACCGCGCCATGATGATCACGAACACGAAGAGGTTGTCGATGCTGAGGCTGTACTCCGTCAGCCACCCGGCGAGGAACTGACCGGCCGGCTCACCGCCGGCGAACGCCAGCATCGCGAGCGCGAAGACGAGCGCGAGGCCGACGTAGACGCCGACCCAGATCGCGGATTCGCGGAGCGTCGGCACGTGCGGACGACGCGCGACGATGATGAGGTCGGCCAGCAGGATCGCGACGAGGGCGATGATCGAGCCGACTTCGAACACGACGGGGAGCTCGGGCATGCCTCCAGTCTGAGGCACCGCTCAGGCCCTGGCGACCACCGGACCGCTTGCCGGTTAGACCCCGGGGTGCACCCGGATCTCGGAGACGAAGGCACGGACCCGGGCGCGGAACGCCGGGTCCGCCGCCGCGCCGGCGACCGGGACGGGGTGCAGGCGACGGTCGCCGCGCCGGAGCGCCGGACCGACGAACACGCCCTCCGGCACGTCGTCGACTGTCGCGGCCCAGAGGGTCGACCGGGCGCCGTCCTCGGCGGTCCGGGCAGCGAGCCGCGCGATCCGACCGGCGACCCGCGCCAGGGCCGTCTCGGCCTGCCCGTTCATCCCCGTCGCGGCGATCCCCGGGTGCGCGATGACCGAGCGGATCGGCGACCCGGATGCACGCAGTCGGACCCCGAGGTCCACCGCGAGGGCGGCCGCCGCGGTCTTCGAGTCGGTGTACGTGGCGAACTGCCGGTAGCCCGCCGCACGGTTGACGGCGTCGAGGTCGGGCACGCGCGACGTCCGCTGCGACAGGTTCGACCCGACGAGGACCACACGGGGTGCTGGCCCGCCGAGCACCGGCAGCATCGCGTCGGCGAGCACGGCGGGGCCGACCACGTTCGTCGCCCACGTGCGCTCGACGCCGTCGACGCCGAGCGCGAAGCGGGCGGCGGAGACGCCGGCGTTGTTCACGAGCGCGTCGACGACGACGCCGTCGTCAGCGAGGCCCTGGGCGAAGGCCGTGACGGAGGCGACGGACGCGGTGTCGACGAGCCGGGCCTCCAGGCCGTCGCCCACGGGGAGGACGCGAGCCGCCTTGTCGAGGTCACGGACCCCGGCGACGACGCGGGCGCCGGCTGCGGCGAGCCGTGTCGCGACGACGAGTCCCAGACCGCCGGTCGCGCCGGTGACCACGACGGTCTTGCCGTGCTGGTCGGGCATCTGGTCGAGTTCCCACGGGAAGGGTTGCATGACGACTCCAGGCTCAAACGGATGATTCATCCGGAACGCTAGCACAACCGGATAGACTCTCCGCATGACCGACCTCGCCCGACCGGACTCGCTGCGCTCGGACGCGCTCCGGAACCGTTCCGCGCTGCTCGGCGTCGCGCGCGAGCACCTCGACCGGGGCGAGCCCGCCCAGCTCAACACGGTCGCGCGCGAGGCCGGCGTCGGGGTCGGCACCGCCTACCGGCACTTCCCGACCCAGCAGCACCTGCTCGAAGCGCTCGCGATCGACGCGTTCGAGGCGATGCTCGACCGTGTCCGGGTCGCCGTCGCCCTCCCCGATCCCGACGCGGCGTTCCGCGGTGTCGTGACGGAGGCGTTCCGTGGCCTCGTGGACGACCGGGCGCTCGGCGACCTCCTCACCGGCGGCGGGTTCTCCTGCTCGGACACGATGGAGCTCGCCGGGGACCTCGTGGACACCGTCGGTGCCCTGCTCGATCGTGCCGCGGACGCCGGGGTGGTACGAGCGGACGTCACGCCGGACGACCTCCGACGGCTGGTCTGCGGGATGCGCTCCGCCGCGACGGCCGGTGGTGTCCCCGTGACCGATCCTGAGCGGTACGTCGAGATCTTGCTCGGAGGGCTCCGACCACTGCGAGGATGAGGCCATGAGCGTCATGGTCTCCCTCTTCGATGCACACCGCAGCCGCACCAGCGAGAAGTACACGGCGTACCCGCCGGAGGTGCTGCCGATGTTCGTCGCGGAGATGGACAGCATGCTCGCCGAACCGGTGCGCGACGCCCTCGTCACCGCCGTCACCGCGGGCGACACCGGGTACGTCGGGCACGGTCGAGCGCTGCCGGAGGCCTTCGCGGACTTCGCCCTCGACCGATGGGGCTGGCAGGTGGACCCCGACCTCGTCCGCACCACCACGGACGTGTCGGTCGCGGCGGTCGAGACGCTCCGCCGGGTGATCGAACCCGGCGACCAGGTCGTCATCATGCCCCCCGTCTACCCACCGTTCTGGGAGTACGTGACCGAGGCCGGCGGCTCCGTGACCGAGGTGCCGCTCATCGCCCCGTCCGGCGAAGCAGACCCGTTCGACACGACGGCCGGGTGGCGGATGGACCTCGAGGGCATCGCCCGGGCCTTCGCCGACGGGGCACGGACCGTCCTGCTCTGCAACCCGCACAACCCACTCGGACTCGTGCACGACCGCGCGGCGCTCTCCGCGCTCGCCCGCCTCGCCGCGGAGTGGGACGCCGTGGTGATCGCGGACGAGATCCACGCACCGCTCGTGCACTCCGACGCGGCCTTCACGCCCTTCCTCGACTCCTGCGCCGAGGCCGCAGCGGTCGGGGTCGCCCTGACGAGCGCGAGCAAGGCGTGGAACCTCGCCGGCACCAAGTGCGCGCTGATGATCGGCGCGTCCGACCGCGCTCGCGGATGGTTCGACGGGATGCCCCGCGAGGTCGTCGAGCGCACCGGGATCCTCGGGTACACCGCGAGCGTGGCAGCGTTCAGCGAGGGCGGCCCCTGGCTGGCGACACTGCTCGCCGAGCTCGCGGCGAACCGGCGGATCCTCGCGGAGGAGCTCGGCGACGCCCTGCCCGGCGCGGTGTTCCGGCAGCCGCAGGCCTCGTACCTGGCGTGGGTGGACCTGCGCGCGCTGCCGTGGGGCGACGACCCCGCGGCGATGCTCGTCGACGAGGCGCTGGTCGCACTGGGCAGCGGGCCGGACTTCGGCCGTCAGGGGCGTGGCTTCGCGCGACTCAACTTCGGGTGCTCGGCGGAGACGCTCCGTGAGGGGCTGTCCCGGTTGCACGGTGCGTACACCGCGCGCGCCTGAGGTGCGGGGCTACTCGAAGCGCTGCCAGGACGGCTTGTTGGCGTAGGTGTACCGGTAGTAGTCGGCGAGCTCGAGCCCAGCCGCCGCTTCCTCGTCCACGACGACGGTCGCGTGCTGGTGCAGCTGCAACGCGCTCCCGGGGACGAAGGAGGACAACGGTCCCTCGACCGCAGCCGCCACCGCATCCGCCTTCGCCGAGCCCTGCGCCACGAGGACGAGCTGCTCGGCTTCGAGGATGGTGCCGAGCCCCTGCGTCATGCAGTGCGTCGGGACCTGCTCCGGGGTGTCGAAGAAGCGGGCGTTCGCCTCACGCGTCGACGGCGCGAGGGTCTTGATCCGTGTCCGGGACGCGAACGAGGACGTCGGCTCGTTGAACCCGATGTGCCCGTTCGCCCCGATCCCCAGGATCTGCACGTCGATGCCACCGGCGGCACGGATCGCCGCGTCGTACTCCTTCGCCGCGAACTCGATGTCCTGCGCGCGGCCGTCGGGGACCCGGACCCGCGACGCGTCGAACCCGAGCGGCCCGATGACGTCACGTGCGATGACGGATGCGTAGGACTCGGGGTGCTCCAGCGGGATGCCGACGTACTCGTCGAGGGCGAACCCGCGCGCCTGGGCGAAGGAGATCTCCCCCGCCTCGACACGACGCCGCAGATCCGCGTAGATGCCCTGCGGACTCGACCCCGTCGCGAGGCCGATCACCGCGGACGGCTTCACGGCGACCACGGACGCGATCTTCGCAGCGGCGACCCGACCGACCTCGGCGGGCGTGGGCAGGATGATGATCTCCACGGATCACAGCCTACTGGTCATGACCAGTCTCCGACAGGGCGACGAGCTCCGGCGTCGACCCGAGCGCCCGGAGCGCGCCGCGGAGCGACCACGCGGACACCGCGACGATGAGCACGGCGAGCACCACGACGACGATGCCGGCCGAGCCGGCGAACGCCTCGAGCGCCCCGAGCAGCACCCCCACGCTGACGCCGAGGACGTGCACGAGGACCGTGGCCGGCAGCGCCTTCTGCTGCACGCGGGCGAACCGCACGAGCGCACGACGGTCGGTCGGGTCCACGCTCGACGAGTGCCCGGCGGCGATCGCCTGCTGCACGCGCCCGAGTCGCTCCGGATCGACGTCGGAGGCCGCGATGCGACGTCGGTCCGCCATCGTCCAGAGCACGAGTTCGACCGCGACGACGAGGTACGCCAGGAGCGCGGCGGTCCCGACGAGCACCACGACCGAGAGCACCGGCGTGGTGCCGCCGCGCACCAGTCCGACGACGACGGCGACGACGAGCCCGAGCGCGACGACCCCGAGCGACACGAAGAGGACCCGACGCCGCACGGGCGTCACGGCGCGCACCACCCCGGCGAGCGCGAGTCGCCACCCTGCGGCCCAGACACCGTGGTCCGCCCGCACCTCCAGCGCCCTGTCGCCGCGTGCCATGCCCCGAGCGTACCGACCCGTCGGTAGCGTGGCCGCATGCCCACTCCCGACTTCGTCCTGGCCCTCCGCGAGCGGATCGGGACGGCGCCGCTCTGGCTGACCGGTGTCACCGCCGTCGTCACCCGCGGTGAGGGCGATGCGCGGGAGCTGCTCGTCGTCCGGCGTGCGGACAACGGTGCGCTGACGCCGGTGACCGGGATCGTGGACCCCGGTGAGGAACCAGCGGTCGCCGCAGAGCGCGAGGTGCTCGAGGAAGCCGGCGTGGTCGCCGTCGCGGAGCGCCTGGTCTGGGTGCAGACCCTGCCCGAGACGACGTACGCGAACGGCGACCGGGCTCAGTACCTCGACCTGGTCTTCGCGTGCCGGTGGGAGTCCGGCGATCCCCACCCCGCCGACGGCGAGAACACCGAGGCGTTCTGGGCGCCGCTCACGGCACTGCCGCCGATGTCGGAGAACATGCGGGAGCGCGTTCGGGTCGCGCTCGCAGGCGCACCGGAGGCGCGGTTCCAGCGCTGAGGGTCCCGTGGACGGTACCGACCACCGGTCTGGAGGCTCGGTGCGGGTCCGCCACCGGCCTCCCGCCCGGCGCACGGTCCGGACCAGGGCCCCGCTAGAGCTCCGCGACCGCGACCGGGGCGCCGAGCAGGCGGACGGCGACGGCGTCGCCGGTGACGCGGCGGTCACCGACGTCGTGCTGCACCGTGACGATCGTGTCGTCGTCGAGGCGGACCGTGGTCCGCCGGATCGATCCGAGGAAGCTCGACGAGACGACGGTGCCGGTGACCCCGTCGTCGGCGAAGGCGACGTCCTCGGGTCGGACGTAGGCGAGCACCGGACCGTCCGACGCCGCACGGTCGAGCGCGGGGACGCGGAACCCGTACACGAACACGTCCCCGCCACGCAGGTCCCCGCGGAGCCGGTTCGACTGCCCGACGAAGTCCGCCGTGAACGCGGAGGACGGCGATCGGTAGAGCTCCTCGGGCGTCCCGATCTGCTCGACGTTCCCCGCGTTCATCACGGCGATCCGGTCGGAGACGGCGAGCGCTTCCTCCTGGTCGTGGGTGACGAACACCGTGGTGATGCCGAGGTCCGACTGGATGCGGCGGATCTCCTCGCGGAGGGACACCCGCACCTTCGCGTCGAGCGCGGAGAGCGGCTCGTCGAGCAGCAGGACGCGCGGGCGGGTCACGAGCGCCCGGGCGAGGGCGACGCGCTGCTGCTGGCCACCGGAGAGCTGGTGTGGGAACCGGTCGGCGAAGTCGGCGAGGTGCACCAGGTCGAGCGCGTCGACGACACGGGTCTTCCGTTCGGCTGCCGGCACGCGGCGCATCTCGAGGCCGAACGCGACGTTCTGCCGCACCGTCATGTGCGGGAAGAGCGAGTACTGCTGGAACACCATCCCCATGTCCCGCTTGTTCGCGGGGACGCTCGCGACGTCGACCCCGTCGATGCGGATGGCGCCGGTGTCGACGGCCTCGAGCCCGGCGAGCGCCCGGAGCGCGGTCGTCTTGCCGCAGCCGGACGGGCCGAGGAGCGAGAGGAACTCGCCGGGTTCGATGCGGAGCGAGAGGCCGGTCAGGGCGCGGTGGGTTCCGTAGCGCTTCTCGACGGCCTCGAGTTCGACGGTGGTGGTCATGCGGACTCCTTGGGGTGCCGGCGGGTACCGATCCGGCCGATGGCGACGAGCAGCAGGAAGCCGAACGCCAGTGCGCCGAGCGAGAAGACCGCCGCGACGTAGGGGTCGGTCTGCTGCACGAGCACGAGTGCCGTCTGGAACGTCGTGCGGGAGAGGAACGAGGCGAGGGTGTACTCGCCGAGGACGACCGTGATGGTGAGGAAGCAGGCGGCGGTGATCCCACGGCGGAGGTTCGGGAGCAGCACCCGCCAGGTGAGCGTCCACCACGACGCTCCGAGCGACCGCGCGGCCTCGGAGAGCGTGGTCATGTCGGTCGCGGTGATGGCCGCGGCGATCGGCCGGAAGGCGAAGGGGAGCGCCACGATCCCGACGGCGAACGCGAGGGTCCAGGCACCGGAGCCGAGGAGCCGCGACACCACCTGGTAGACGGGGACGAAGCCGACGACGAGCACCACGGCGGGGACGGTGATCGGCACGATGCAGACGAACTCCAGGAGTCGTCGGAGCCTCGGGTACCGCAGCGCCGTGATGACCTGCGCGGGGAGCAGCACCAGCAGGACGATCCCCACGGTGATCAGGGCGATCACGAGCGAGGCGCCGAGACCGTCGAAGACCGGCTGGTACGTCGCCCGGTTGACGGGATCGGCGATCGCCGCGTAGTGCGCCGTGGTGAGCGTCCCCGACGTCCCCTGGCGGAACGTGAACTGCAGGAGCGCGGCGATCGGGACCGCGAACACCACGCCGACCACGACGAGGACGACGGCGGCCGTGCCCCGGGACGGGGCGGCGCCGAAGCGTGCTGCGGTGGGCCGGGCCGGACGTGGGCCGACCTGCGGGTGGCGGGTCAAGCCTCCCGTCCCGCTCATCGCTGCCACCTGGCGGCGCGACGCTGCAGCAGTGAGTACGCACCCATCACGACCGCCATCACGACGACCATGCCGAGGGCGAGCACCCCGGCGACGTTCTGCAGTCCGATGATCGTCTCGCTGGTCAGCTGCGCGCGGATCGTCAGCGGGACGATGCCGCCCTGCGAGATGAGGGCGGCGGCGGTCGCGAAGGACGAGAACCCGTTCGCGAACAACAGGAGCAGCGAGCCCCAGAACGCCGGCGCGAGCACGGGGAGCGCGACCCGGCGCCAGTACGTCGCACGACTCGCGCCGAGGGTCGCGGCGGCCTCACCCCACTGGGTCTTCACGCCCTCGAACGCGGGCATGAACGTCAGCACCATGAGGGGCACCTGGAAGTAGACGTACGGGATCACGAGGCCGGGGACCGTGTAGAGGAACGCCCCTCCGGCGTTGATGTCCCAGTGGAAGGTCGCGGCGAGCCAGGCGGTGACGAGCCCCTGCGCGCCGATCGTGGCGATGAAGGCGAAGGCGAGCATCACGCCGCCGAACTGCGCGAGGACGCTGGCGGCGGAGTCGATCATCGAGCGGACGAACCCATCGGGTCGCAGCGCGGAGAGCGCCCAGCACACGAGCGCTCCGACGACCGCGCCGATCACTGCCGACCCGGCGGAGAGCCCGAACGACGCTCCGAACGCGCGGAGGACGCTCGGGTCCGCGAAGGCCGCGAGGTTCGCGAGCGTCGGGTGTCCGGCCGCGTCGAAGAAGCCACTCCCGACCGCGATCGCGGCGGGGACCGCGAGGAACAGGAGCACGTACGCGGCGAACGGGGTGAGCCCGAGCCACGCGACGCCGCCGCGGCGCCGGACACGGGGTCCGGCTCCGCGGCGGGTGGTGGCATCGGTCTGCCCGGCCACGCGCTCCGCGGACTGCTCGCTGGTGACGAGCGTCGCGCCGGGGAGCGTCGCGCCGGCGGTGGGAGCGCCGGGAGCCGATGCGGTGGTCATGCCGGTCAGGAACCCATCGTGGCGGACCACTTGGCGGCGAGCACCTTCGCGGCGGCCGTCACCTGGTCGTCCGAGAGCTCGACGTAGTCCTTCGGTGCACCGCCGGCGGCGTCGAGCGCGTCCTGGTCGACCTTGCCGGACTTCTCCAGCGCAGCCAGCGTCGAGGGGAAGGCGCCGGCCTGCAGGTACAGGTTCTGCGCGTCGGCGCCGGCGATGTACTCCTGCCACAGGCGAGCCGCGGCGGGGTGCGGTGCGTCGGCGTTGACGGCCTGCGAGTAGTACGAGCCGAGGGCCTGCCCCTCGGGGACGACCGTCTTCCAGTTCGCGTTCCCGCTGGCGCCGGCCGCCGGGCCCCAAGCGAGGTTGTTGTACGACCACTGGATGACCACCGGGGTCTCACCCGAGGCCACCGTGGCCTGCGTGGGCAGGACGTTCTGGAAGTTGCCGGCCTGCTTGAGCTTGCCGAAGTAGTCGACGCCCTTGGTGATGTCGTCCGCCGAGCCGCCGTTCTCGAGCGCCGCGAGGTACACCGCGGACGCGGCCTGGTTCGCCTGCGTCGGGTCGCCCGCGATCGAGACCTTGCCCTTGTACTCCGAGCCGAGGAGGTCGTTCAGGTCCTTCGGCGCCTTCGTGATCTTCGACGAGTCGTACCCGATCGACATCAGGCCGGTGTAGTCACGCGTCCACGCGCCGTCCGCGTCCTTGAGGTTCGTCGCGATGTCTGCCCAGTTCGCCACCTTGTAGTCCGTCAGCAGGTCGAGGTTCTGCTGCAGCACCGCGTTGCCGAGGTCGAGCACGTCGGGGGCGGTCGACTGGCCCTTCTGCGACTTCACGGCCGCGACCTCGTCCGCGCTCGACCCGTTCGGGTTCGCGGAGTTGACCTTGATGCCGTACTCCTTGGTGAAGCCGTCGATGATCTTGCCGTAGTTGGCCCACGACGGCGGCAGCGCGATGACGTTGAGCTGTCCCTCGGCCTTCGCGGCCTTCACGAGGGCGTCCATGCCGCCGGCGCTCTCGGCGCTCGTCGCGGTCTTCCAGTCGGTGTCGCTGCCGGAGCCGGCGGACGCGGAGCTGGCCGTGGAGCATCCGGCGAGGGTGACGACGGCTGCGGCGGCAAGGGCGAGGCCGGCCAGGGTGCGCTTGTACTGCACGGGGAGGTGCCTTTCGGGTGGCGTTCGGTGTGTGCGGTTCGTGGTGGTGTGCGGTTCGCGGTGGTGTGCGGTTCGCGGTGGTGTGCGGTTCGCGGTGGTGTGCGGTTCGTGGTGCGGTTCCCGTTCTCGGCGACCGGGCACGGGACGATCGTGGCGGCGGGCGGTATCCGGCTCGTGCTGCGCCGGTGAACGCTGGCGGAACGTCGGGTGCGGTTGTACGTTCGGCTCGTGGAGTTCACGACGACGGTGCTGCAGGCGCGCAAGACCGCGACGGGTCTGCCCGTCCCCGCCGAGGTCATCGACGCGCTCGGCTCCGGCAAGCGCCCGCCCGTCGTGGTGACGCTGAACGGCGGGCACACCTACCGGTCGACGGTCGGGGTCATGAACGAGCAGTTCCTCATCCCGCTGTCCGCCGAGCAGCGCGCCGCGTCCGGGATCGGTGCCGGGGACATCGTCGAGGTCAGGCTCGAGCTCGACACGATGCCGCGGACCGTGGACCTGCCGGAGGACCTGGCGGCAGCGCTGACCGAGGCGGGCGTCCGTGCGGCGTTCGACACGCTCTCGAACTCCCGGCAGCGGGCGCTGGTCGACCCGGTGCTGCAGGCGAAGGCCCCGGAGACCCGGCTCCGTCGCGTCGAGAAGGCCGTGGCGTCCCTGCGCTGAGTGCGCGTGGTGGGTCCTGTGCCGCGTGGTGGGTCCGGTGCCGCGTGGTGGGTCGTGTGGTGCCGCGCGCCGCGTGGTGGGTCGTTTCGCGCGTGGGAAGTGGAATCGCGCGTAGGCAGTCGAGAGTTCCGACCCCCTACGCGCGAAAGCACTTCCCATCGCGCGCGTGATGGGAAGGAAGGCGCTGGCGGGTCAGGCGCCGAACTCGACCAGGACCCTCGGGATCTCCGCGAGGAGCTCGCTCGCCAGGTACCCCATCGGCCCGACCTGCACCGCGAGCCGGTCCCCCGCGGCGGCGTGCACCTGGGTTGCCCAGACCGCTGCCTGTGCGACGTCGGCCCCGCGCGCGAGCAGCCCGGTGATCGCACCCGAGAGCACGTCGCCGCTCCCGCTGGTCCCGAGGCCGCCTGCTCCGGTGCCCTTCGCCCACGCCCGCCCGTCCGGCGCGGCGACGACCCCGCCGAGCGACACGACGGCACCGTAGCGCTCGGCGATCTCCGCGGCGTCGGTCAGATCGTCCGAGCACTCGTGCCCGAGGAGCCGTTCGGCCTCCCCGGAGTTCGGCGTCATCACGAGCCGACCGCGGAGGGGCGCGAGTTCATCGCCCAGGTCGGCAGCGACCCCGAGCGCGAACGCGTCGAGGACCACCAGCGTCTCGTCGCCCACCGCGTCCGCGAGTCCGGCGACGAGGTCCCGGCTGCCCTCCGGCTCGTCGAGCCCGGGCCCGACGAGCACGGCGTCCGCGCTGCCGAGGTCGTCGATCACGGACCGGATCGCGCCGACCGCGACGTGTCCGTCGGCGTCGTCGTCGAGCGGCTGGACGCCGGACTCCGGCAGCGCGACCGCAACGTGCAGGGCGACGCTCCGTGCGACCGCGAGCGTCAACCGTCCCCCGCCGACACGGAGCGCCGCGGTCGCGGAGAGCATCGCCGCTCCAGGGGTCTTGGCCGCGCCGCCGACGACGAGCACCTGGCCGCGGCCGTACTTGCTGCCGCCGACCTCGGGGAGCGCCCACTCGCGCAGCAGGTTCGGCGTGATCATGGTGGGCTCAGCCGGCACGGACGTCGTCCTTCCGTCCGGAGTGCTCGGTGACCGCGGCCTCGGCGTCGTCCTCGAGGTGCTCGACAGCGGAGAACTCGTCGAGCGTCCACGGAGCGCCGACGGCGTCGCGACTGAGTCGCGTGAGCGAGGCGTTGGCGACGGTGTGCTTGCCCGCGAAGTCCATCAGCGCCGGCTCGTCGAGGTCGAGGCACACCGCGACCGCCAGCATCACGACGGCGTCGTGCGCCGCGATCACCAACCGCTGGGGGCCGTCGAGCCGGTCGACGTCAGCGAGCAGCGACCGCAGGCGGAACATCACGTCGACCCAGGACTCACCGCCCGCCGGCCGGTGGTAGTACTTGCCGAGCCACTGCCGCCGGCGTTCCTCGTCCGGGTGGCGGTTCTTGACGCCGCTGAGGGTCAGCAGGTCGAGCACGCCGAGCTCTCGGTCGCGCAGCCTTTCGTCGACACGCTTCGGTGGTTCCGCGAACCCGCCGGCCTCGAGCGCGATGCTGATCGTCTGCTGCGCCCGGAGGTAGGGGGACACCCACAGGGCGACGGGCACGTCGTCGACCCCGCGGTCCGCGAGCTCCTGCCCGAGCGCGCGTGACTGCGCTTCCCCGAGCGGGCTCAACGGGACGTCGGCATCGCGGTGATCGACCTCGATCACGTCGGCACCGGCTTCGTGGGCCCGGGCGGCGGCGACGTTCGCGGTGGACTCCCCGTGGCGGACGAGCCAGATCTCGGTGACTGCCATGCCGCCACGCTATGCCGCGGCCGCTGTGCCCGTTCGTCGGCTCCGTCACGCGACGGCGAGCCGGGCGCTCGGACCCGGGCGGACCGCGCACGGGAGGCCCGCAGCGCGAAGTCGGTGTGCGAGTGGGGCGGGAGCCAGCAGATCGCGCCACTCCACCCGGACCACCCTTCGGACGCTCGGCACGGTGAGCAGGGCTTCCTGTCGGCGCTTCTCGTCGACGAACGCGTCCGTGGGAGACCGGCCGCCGAGGTAGCGCGGCTGCGAGTACTTCGCGCGACCGTCCATCTCGACGACCACCCCCTGCTCCGGGAACCAGAAGTCCACGAAGAGCCGCCGGCCGTCGACGACGAACTCCTGCTGCAGAACGGCTTCCGGCAGGCCGAGTTCCCGGAACACGACGCGTGCGAACGACTCGGCAGCGGACCCCGACCGGGCATCAGCCAACTCGAGGACGAGTTCAGCGACCCGCCGCCCTCGAGTTCCCGGCGATGACCGGAGCCCTGCTTCGAGTGCCGCGATCGGCGTCCCGAGCCGGAGGGCCGAATCAGCCAGCACCACTCCGGCCCGGACGTTCCCGGTGAGCGCGACGTCGATCACCGTTCGCGGGATGCTCGTCGCAGCGAGTGAGCCGTCCCGGGCGACGTCTTCGGCGCTCAATGGTCTGGTGTGCAGGACCAGGCCGTTGCTCGAGCTGCGGTACCGCGACTTCGGCACGGTCACGTGGACCTGCACCGGCCACCCGTACAGCGACGACAGCCCGTGCAGCGCCGCCGCGGACGCATGGGACGCGACCGCCGGTTCGCCCAGGCGCGCGAGTCTCGCCCACACGCGGGTGACGTACCGCGTGCGTGGTCCGGCCGCATCCCAGTCGACAGCGCGGACGAAGGCGTTCGGTCCGACCCGGACGAGTCGGTCGGGACCGGGGTGTGTGGTCCGGCGACGCATGGCGGAGCCGGTGCGACCGGCTTCTCGAGCGGGCGTCGCTCTGTGGATCGGGAGTGGCGTTTCCATGTCTCCGAGCGTGCCGACCCGACCACGCGGACGGCGACCGAACAGCATGTCTGGGGACGAGCCTCCAGCCCGGCGCCCTGTGGAGGACTACCCGTTCGTTTCCAGCCCGCCTGTGTTGGAAAGACGAATCGCGCGTAGGCGGTCAGAACTTCCGACCACCTACGCGCGATTCGACCCCCTACGCGCGAAACGACCCACCGAGCCCAGGCCAGCCACCCTGCCTGCCCAGCCCTGCCCAGCCCAGCCCACCTCGCGCGATCGCTGCGGCGCCGCACCCACTGCAGGCGACACCGCACCGCGGCACGCGGAGCTGCCACCCCGCGCAACACGACGCCGGACGAGCGCACCCGTGCCCGCCCGGCGTCGCGGTCTATGCCCGCCGCACCCGCAGCGTGACGATCTCGAACGGCCGGAGCGTCAGGACGACGGGTTCCCCCGCGTCCCACGACGCGCCGAGCGGCCGCTCGAGCAGGTCCACCTGCGCGACCGACGCCACGTCGAACCCGAAGTCGACGCCGACGTCGCTCGCGCGACCGCCGAGTCCCTCGTAGAGGCGCACGACGACGTCACCCGAGCGGTCCTCGGCGAGCTTCACGGCCTCGACGAACACCTGCGGCGACGAGACGATCACCAGCGGCGCGACCTCGGTCGACCCGGCCACCGTGCGCACCGGCAGGTTCAGCCGGTACCCGGAGTCGGCCGCGTCGAGCACGGACGCACCGACGCGCAGCACCGTCCGGAACACGTGGTGCCCCTGGTCGGCGTGCGGGTCCGGGAACGTCGGCCCGCGGAGCAGCGACTCGCGGACGAGCGTCGTCGTCCCGCCGTCGGCGCGTGTCGACCGGGTGATGTCGTGGCCGTACGTGGAGTCGTTCGCGACGGCGACACCGAACCCGGGTTCGGCGACGTGCACCCAGCGGTGCGCCGAGGTCTCGAAGCGGGCGAAGTCCCACGAGGTGTTCTGGTGGGTGGGCCGGTCGATGTGGCCGAACTGGATCTCGCTCGAGGCCTGGTCGGCCTTGAGGTCGAGCGGGAACGCCAGCTTGAGCAGCTTCTGCTGTTCGTGCCAGTCCACCTCGGTCTCGACGACGAGTTCCGGCTCCCCCTCGACGGCGGAGTAGCGCGTCGTGACGGTCGAGGATCCGACCGGACGGACGACGACGAGCGCGGAACCCTCGATCGTCACCGAGGTCGCCGACAGCGGGTTCCCGTTCCGCTGGTAGGCGCGGTCGATGTCCCACGCCTCCCACTGGTTCGGGGTGTCCCGGAAGACGGTGTACTCGGCGGCAGCGGCGCCGGGCGCGATCGCGTCGCGGCCGGAGGCCTGCTCCACGAACGACACGACGTGGCCGGCTGCGTCGATGGTCGCGACCACGCTGCCGGTGTCGAACACGAAGTCGTCACCGTGACGGACGGGAGGCACGGGTTGCGCGGACGGACCGAGCGAACCACCCATGGGGGTTGCGCCGCTCGCCGTGACCGGCGAGGCGTTGAAGCGCACGACGGTCCCGACCGAGGCGCTCCCGCCGACGGCATCGGACGACGGCGCGTCGAGCACGGACGAGCCAGAGCCCGACCCCGAGCCCGACCCGGAGCCGGACCCCGAGGCGACCGACGACGACGAGACGCCGGCGAGCGCCGCAGCGCCACCGTTGGCGAGCGCGGTCGTCGCGTTGCCGATGAGCCCTTCGAGGGTGTCCGCGACGAGCCGGTAGTTCTCCTCGGCGTTCTCGTAGACCCAGGCGATCGAGGACCCGGGCAGGATGTCGTGGAACTGCTGCAGGAGGACGGTGTGCCAGGTCGCCTCGAGCTCCTCGTACGGGTAGTCGAGTCCGAGCCGCACCGCAGCGGTCGCCGCCCAGAGCTCGGCCTCGCGGAGCAGGTGCTCGGAGCGACGGTTGCCCTGCTTCGTGCGGATCTGGGACGTGTAGGTCCCGCGGTGGAACTCGAGGTACATCTCCCCGGACCAGACGCCGGGGACGGGGAGCTCCTGCTCGAGCTGTTCGAAGACCTGCGCCGGCGCCCCGAGGTCGACACGCGGGGAGCCGTCGAGGTCGTGCTGCCGGTGCGCCGCGGCGACCATCTCGCGCGTGGGCCCGCCACCGCCGTCGCCGAAGCCGTAGAGCAGCATCGAGGTGTTGGCGGTGCCACGCTCCTTGTTCTGCCGTTCCCCGCGGTGCAGGTCGGCGGGCGAGACGTCGGAGTTGTACGTGTCCGCCGGCGGCAGGTGCGTCAGGATGCGCGAGCCGTCGATGCCCTCCCAGTTGAAGGAGGTGTGCGGGATGACGTTCGTCTCGTTCCACGAAGGCTTCTGCGTGACGAACCACTTCGAGCCGGCGGCCCGGATGATCTGCGGCAGCGCCCCGGTGTAGCCGAACGAGTCGGGGAGCCATGCCTCGGGGGTGTCGATGCCGAACTCCTCGAGGAAGAACCGCTTGCCGGCGACGAACTGCCGCGCCAGGGCCTCGCCTCCGGGCAGGTTCGTGTCGGACTCCACCCACATGCCACCGACGGGGATCCAGCGTCCCTCGGCGACGCGCTCCTTGATCCGGGCGAAGATCGAGGGGTACTCGTCCCGGATCCACGCGTACTGCTGCGCGGAGGAGCACGCGAAGGTGAAGTCCGGGTCGCGGTCCATCAGGTCGAGGACGTTGGAGAACGTCCGCGCGCACTTCCGCTTCGTCTCACGCACCGGCCAGAGCCACGCGGAGTCGATGTGCGCGTGCCCGACCGCGATCGCCCGGTGCGCTGCGCCCGACGCGGGCACGGCGAGCACGGGTTCCAGCACGGAGCGGGCGGACGCGGCCGTGCCGGCGACGTCGTCCGGGTCGAGAGCGTCCGCGGCGCGCTCGAGCGCCCGCAGGATGTCCGCGCCGCGGGTACCGTCGGTCGGCAGCTCCGCCATCAGGCCGCGGAGCACCCAGACGTCCTGCTGGAGCTCCCACACGGTGTCGTCGCGCTCGACGACCTCGAGTGCCGCGAGCTTGTAGATCGGTTCGTCCCCGGCCGTCGAGCGCGACCCGAGCGGCGTCGCGCCCTGGAAGGTGTCCCCGCCGATGTCCGGGTTCGCCCCGGCCTCGACGTAGAGCTCGAACGACTCCCCGGGCCCGACGGCGAGCGGCACGCTGTTGTTCCGCGGCTCGATCGCCTTGATCGTGGTGCCGTCCGGCCGGTACGCCAGCCCCTCGGCCTGGAACCCCGGGTGCCGCTTCGTGAACCCGAGGTCGACGAGCAGCTCCGCGGTCGTGCCGTCGGCCGTGCCGAAGTCCTCCGGCACGGTCCCGGTGACCTTGAACCAGGTCGTGCCCCACGGCCGTCCACCCCAGGCGGACCCGACCGTGAAGGGCGTGAACGTCTGGGTGACGGCGACGTCGAACGGCACCGGTTCGTCCGGGACCTCCCACGCGGACACGGTGACCGGTGCGGAGCGACGGTGCACTGCCGGGTCGATTCGGTCGCGGACGAGGCGGGCGATGCGGGCCTCGACGAGCGGTTCGTCCTGGTGCATGGATTTCCTTTCGAGCGGGGTGGAGCTCGGTCAGCCCTTGATGCCACCGGCGAGGGCACTGCCCCCGCCGAGGCCACGGGACACGACCACGTAGAGCGCGATGACGGGCACGGAGTAGAGGATCGAGAAGGCGGCGAGCTGCCCGTAGGCGACGGCGCCGTACTGCCCGAAGAAGTTGAAGATGCTCACCGCGGCGGGCACCTTGTCGGGCGAGAGCAGCAGCACGAAGGGGACGAAGAAGTTCCCCCACGCCTGGATGAACACGAAGATGAACACGACGGCGATGCCCGGACGCATCAGCGGCACGACGATGCGTGTCAGCGTGGTCATCATCGAGGCACCGTCGGTCCACGCCGCTTCCTCGAGGGAGATCGGCACGGAGTCCATGAAGTTCTTCGCCATCCAGATCGCCATCGGCAGCGACGTCGCGGCGAGGAAGAAGATGCAGCCCCACACGTTGTCGATGAGGTTGAGCGACACGAACAGGCTGTAGACCGGCACCATCATCGCGGTGATCGGCAGGCAGGTCCCGAACAGGATCCCGTACAGGAACGGCTTGTTGACGCGCATCTTGTAGCGGGACAGCGGGTACGCGGCGAGCAGGGCGACGACCACGGTGATGAGCGCGCAGCCGCCGGACAGCAGCAGGCTGTTCGCGAGCGGGATGAACGCCAGCTCCGGGGTGAGCACCTTCGTGAAGTTGTCGAGCGTGAAGTGCGTCGGCACCTTCACCGACAGCGAGGCGTTCGAGTCGACCGAGGCGAGCACGAGCCACAGCAGCGGCACGGCGAAGCAGATCGCCACGATGAGCAGCACGATGTTCGACACCCAGCGCATGGTCCGCCCGCGGGGGGAGGTCATGTGCAGCGAGCCGGGCGCGGTCACGGAGCGGGTGGTCGTCGTGTCGGGTCGAGCAGCGGTGATCGCCATCAGTCCACCTCCGGCTTGAGCGCCCGGATGTAGACGATCGAGAAGAGCGCCCCCACCACGAGCAGGATGGTCGCGATCGCCGTCCCGAAGCCGAGCTGCGAGAACTTGAACGCCTCCTGGTACGCCAGGATCGGCAGGGTCGACGAGTCCGTTCCCGGACCGCCGGCCGTCATCACGTAGATGAGCGTGAACACCGACAGCGTCTGCAGCGTCGTCAGCATCAGGTTGGTGGAGATGGAGCGGCGGATCACCGGCAGCGTGATGTACACGAGTCGCTGCCATCCGGTGGCGCCGTCGACCTCCGCCGATTCGGTGATCTCCTCCGGGACCTCTTGTACGGCGGCGGAGTACACGAGCATCGAGAACGCGGTACCGCGCCAGATGTTCGCCATGATGATGCTCAGCATCGGGAGCGCGTAGAGCCAGTTCGGCCCGCTGATCCCGATGAGTCCGAGGAACGAGTTCAGCGTCCCCTTGTCGTTGAAGAAGGCGTACGCGGCGAACGCGGCGACGATCTCCGGCAGGACCCAGGCGGCGACGACGAAGGTGCCGACGAGCCCGCGGATGACCCGGTTCGCGTTCCGCATGAGGAGCGCGAGCCCGAGGCCGACGACGTTCTGTCCGACGACGGCCGAGGCGATGAGGAAGACGAGCGTCAGGACGACGGACTTCGGGAAGTCCTTGTCCTGGAACAGGTCGACGTAGTTCTTGAAGCCGATGAACTCCTGGTTCGCGGCTCCGGCTCCGGTCAGCGCCGAGTTCGTGAACGACCCGTAGAAGGACGAGATCACGGGGCCGAGCAGGAAGATGACGAGGAGGACCACCGCGGGGAGGAGCGGGACCGCTCGTCCCATGTTCCGCAGCGGACGCCGCTTGCGCGGCACGGGTGGGTCGGTGCGCTTGGGCGCACCGGGCGCCGACAGCGTCGGCGCGATCGGGGTGCTGGTCATGCGGGTGCCGCCTTCATGGGGTGCTGACGGATCTGAACAGGGGAAGGGCGGACGGGAGGCTCGGCGCAGGACGTGTGTCGAGCCTCCCGTCCGTCATGTGGTCACGTCAGCGGACGTTGACCGTCTTGTCCTTGCCGACCACCCCGATGAGGGATTGGTCGTACGTCGCAGCCGCCTGTTTCGGCGTCTGCTGTCCGGTCATCACCGATTCCATGGCGACCTGGATGGCGTTCGAGATCTGCGAGTAGTCACTCGTCGCCGGGCGGAAGTTCGTGTGTTCCACGAGCCCGGAGAAGAACTTGAACGTCGGGTTGGAGGCGTCGTACTTCGGGTCCTCGGAGACGTCCTTGCGGACCGCGATCTGCGAGTTCTCGATGTCGTACTTCATCGAGCCGTCCTTGTTCAGGAACGTCGAGATGAAGTCGAACGCGGCCTGCGGGTTCTTCGAGTTCTTGCCCACCGCGAGCGTCCAGCCACCGGACATGCTGTTGTAGCCGGGAGCCTGGCCGTTCTGCGTCGGCATCGGTGCCTGGCCCATCACCTTGGACCAGTCGGCCCACGGCGCGGTGCCGGACTTCAGCCACGTCCCGGACTGCCACGATCCGTCGAGGTCGATCGCGAGCTGCCCCTTCGGGAGCCAGGTCTGCGCGATCGTCGTGCCGACGTTGGTGTCCAGCGCCTGCTGCGGTGTCGGGCCGAGACCGCCCTGGTACACGTCCTTGACGAACTGCAGCGAGTCCTGGAACTGCTTCGAACCGGTGACCCACTTGCCGTTCTTGTAGAGCGTGTTGCCCTTGCCGTCCGCCCCGTAGAGGAGCATCTCGAAGCCCTGCATCGTCGAGGCTTCACCCTGCGGCTTGCCCGAGTAGACGTTGAACGGGATCACGTCGGGCTTCTTCGCC
Organism: Curtobacterium sp. PhB136; assembly: GCF_004346855.1. Taxonomy (NCBI): domain Bacteria; kingdom Bacillati; phylum Actinomycetota; class Actinomycetes; order Micrococcales; family Microbacteriaceae; genus Curtobacterium; species Curtobacterium sp. PhB136. The sequence goes on along the minus strand of NZ_SMGH01000004.1, from coordinate 1,135,102 downwards.
TTGATGGTCTTCGCCGCGGCGAGGACGTCGTCCCAGGTCTTCGGCTGCCACGGGACGGGCAGGCCGACCTCCTTGAAGATGTCCTTGTTGTACCAGAGGGCACGGGTGTCGGTGCCCATCGGGACGCCGTAGAGCTTGCCGTCGTCGCCCTGACCCGCCTGCTTGGCGTTGTCGTAGAACTGGTTCCACTCCTTCCACTTCGCCGTGTACTTGTCGAGCGGCAGGAGGTAGCCGGCCTCGGCATCCGCCTTCACCAGGAAGGTGTCTTCGTACATGACGTCGGGAGCGGTCGCGGGCGCCTTGTTCATCAGCGCGAGCTTCGTGTAGTAGTCGTTCTCCTGCGCCTGGATCGGCACGAGGGTGACCTTGACGCCCGGGTGTTCCTTCTCGTAGGTCTTCTTGACGACCTTCATCTGGGCGTCGAGCTGCTGGAAGGATCCGAACTTCTGGTACGCGATCTTGATCGTGTCACTCGAGGCGGACCCCGAGCTCGAGCAGCCTGCCAGACCGAGTGCAGCCACTGCGACGGCTGCGAGTCCGGCGATGATTCGGGTGCGTTTCATCGGTGCTCCTTTGCACGGGTGATGTCGCGGGCTTCATCGCTCGCGGCGCGCAGTTAGTCCACCGTATTGACTTAATTCTTGTCAAGAGGATCTCCTGGATTGACCACGAGTTCGTGATGCGAGATCCGGGAGACGCTAGATGCGGGTCGCGCCGCCCCGCACGGTGATGCCGCCGGAGGCCGGGACGTCGACGAGCAGGATGCTCGGACGGCCGACGTGGCGACCCTGCCGGATCACGATGCGGTCCCCGTCGTGGGCGCGCCCGATCGCACGGAGGTAGGCGCCCGTCGACGCCGCTGCCGACCCGGTCGCGGGGTCCTCGGTGATGCGGCCGGCCGGGAAGAGGTTGCGCGCCTCGTACTCCCCCGGCGCCGTCGGGTGCAGGACGGTGACGGTCCCGGCCCAGCCCCGCTCACGCTTGAGTTCGGCGAGCGCCGACGGGTCGAACCGGAACTGGTGGAAGAGGTCCTCGTCCGCCAGCACCAGCACCGGGTGCCAGTTGCCCGCGAACGACTCCAGCACCGGGTACCCCTCGGCGATGTCGTCGGTGGTCAGTCCGAGGAGCGCGAACAGCCGGGTCGCGTCGAACTCCCGCGAGTCCGGTTCGACGCTCGTCATCGCCACCTGCACGGCTCCGTCCGCGCCGACGGTCGCGTCGAGGGCGATGTCCCCGGCGGCCGTCGCGAAGGTGCGCGCGCCCGGGCCGTCACGCTCGGCGAGCACCACCGCGAGGGCGATCGTCGCGTGCCCGCAGAACGGGACTTCGGCGGCCGGGGAGAAGTACCGCACGCTGGTCGTCCGGTCGGTCGTGCCGGTGACGAAGGCGGTCTCGGGGTAGCCGACCTCCCGTGCGATGCGGAGCATCTCCGCGTCGCTCAGCGTCGACGCGTCGAGCACGATCCCGGCGGGGTTGCCGCCACCCGGCTCGGCAGCGAACGCGGTGTACCGGAGGACCTCGACCATGCTCCCGACGCTACCGGAGTGCGCGTCGCCGCTTCGCGGGCCAGTCCGCTGCAGGTGGCTCGCCTACGGGTCGTACCGCGCCCCGCGCTCGTCCGAGGGCAGCACGACGAACACCAGCAGGACGAAGTTCCCGAAGGGGACGAGGTACAGCAGGACCCACCATCCGGACCGGTTCGTGTCGTGGAGCCGCCTGGCAGCGATCGCGATCCAGGGCAGCAGCGCCGCGAGGCCGATCACCGCGAACACCCCGAGGGCGATCTGCGCGATCGGCGGCAGTGACGTGAACAACCACACCCACACCGGGAAGGGGTCGAAGTGCTCCAGGGCGTGTTCGACCGAGGGCGGCGGCAGCGGCGGCGTGGACAGGACCATCGAGAAGAGCCCGATGGCGTAGACCACGTTCACCGCACCGGCGATGACCACCCACCAGAGCGCCCACCACCAGAACTCGGCGCGGGCCGCCCGTCCGCGGAAGGTGGTGTACCCGCGCCAGAAGCGCGGGAACGAGGCGGGGAAGGTGGCCTGGTGCCAGGGTGTCCCGACCGGTGGTTCCGTCGTGCTCATGCTCCCCTGCTACCGGTCGCACCTGAGCGATCGTCGGGCTGGCGGGCTTGAGGACCCGGCCCGGAGGGCGGGGTCGGGGCAGGGGCCGAGCCGCGGTCGAGTGCGCAGACGTTGCGCGCGAAGGGCCGTCAGAGGACGTCTACTGCGCACTCGTCGCGGCCGTGGGCCGGCGGACGGCGGACGGGCGGACCGGCGGACCGGCGGACCGGCGGACGGGAGGCTCGGTGCCAGCCGGCACCGCGCCTCCCGTCCGCCGACTGCCTACGCGGCGCTGACGCGGCGGCGGCGTGCGACGAGGACGCCGGCGCCGGATGCGAGCAGCAGCAGCGCGGCGGCGATGCCGCCGGACAGGTCGGCGCCCGTGAAGGCGAGCTCGTCCGTCGCCGGGTCGATCGTGATCGTCGTCCAGCCGATGACGCTGCCGTCCGCCGCCGTGACCACGAGTCGGTGCGAGCCGGCCGGAGCCTCCGCGGGGATCGTCGCGCGGACCGTGCCGTCGGCGGCGACCGTCACCGTGCCGAGCAGCGTCGGGGTGGAGAACAGCCACACGTGCACCCGGTCGCCGGCGTGCTGCGTGCCGACGCCGATCGTGATCGTCGCACCCGCTCGGGCGCTCGACGGGGCCGTGAGCGAGCCGCGGTTCGCGTCGGTCAGGGACGACTCCGTCGGCGCGATCGGTGCGCTGTCACCGACCGGAGCCGGGGCCGGTGTCGGCGTCGTTGACGGCGTCGGCGTCGTTCCGGTTCCCGGCGTCGTGCCCGGGTCCGTCGGCGTGGTGCTGCCGTCGCCCGGGGTCGTCCCGGGATCCGTCGGGTCGGTGCCCGGGTCGGTCGGGTCCGTCGGGTCCGTGCCGGGATCGGTGGGGTCCGTGGGGTCGGTGGGGCCCGTGCCGGGGTCGGTCGGGTCGGTGCCGCCGTCGTCCGTGCCCGGGTACGTGCCCGTCCGCAGGGAGAAGCCGTCGGTGTCGTTGTCGTCCGCGTAGAACGTCGCACGGGCGCCGTCGACGCTGGCGTCCGCGATCGCGAAGCCCTCGTTGGCGAGGGCTCGGTCGGCGTTCGCCGGAGCCTCGTACACGGTGTCGAGCGTGAACACGCCGTCCGTGATCGTGTACAGCGCGGTGCGGCCGGCGCAGGCGTCGTCGCAGACGACCCAGAGCGCGTCGAGGGTCGGGTCGAACTGCAGGTCCGCGACCACCGCGAACGGCGAGGCGATCGTCGCGACGCGCTGGAACGAGCCGTCGTCCATGAGGGCGTACGCGTACGTGCTCGCGGTGCCCTCGACCCCGACGAAGAACAGTCCGGCGCCGTGTCCGGCGTAGCGCGACGGTGTGTACGCAGCGCCGGTGTGCTGGTCCGTGAAGCCGTGGGCGGTGAGCCACGCATCCGGGATCCAGGTGACGCCCTCGAGCCCGGAGTTCGCGCCGAGGCCGGGGAAGTCCGCCGCGAGGTTCCACTCGTCCGTGGCGTTCAGCGTCCGCTCCGAGCCGACGGTCGTCGCGAAGCGCAGGACCGATGGGCGGCTCGTCGACGAGACGTCGTTGTTCCGCTCCGTGGAGACGTAGACCGCGCCGGGGTCGTCGGAGGTCACGGTGACACCCTCGGCGTCGGGCGTGCCCGCCCCGTCCGCGTAGTGCAGCGTCGTCCCGGCGGTGTTGGAGGGCGCCCACCCGCCCGTGCCGTCGGACACCATGCGGTACAGCAGACCGTCACCGTTCTGGACGCCCCAGAGCACGCCGCCGCCGACCGCGGTGGTGGAGGACTGCCAGTCCAGGCCACTGAGGTCCCCGGAGAAGGTGTCCTCGTCGTCGAGCACGGTCTCGTCGGGGCTGCCCGGCCACGCCTCGGCCGTGACGACGCCGGCGAAGGTGTTCGCCGCACCCTTCGTGGGCGCCGAGGTCTCGGCGAAGGCACCGGTGCCGTCGGGGTTCCGCCCGTACGTGGTCGCCGCGTGCGCGATCCACGAGTACGCGTCGACCGCGGTGCCGTTCGGGTCGTACAGGCGCACGGAGTCCGCCTTGCCGAGCCCGAAGCCGAGCGCGGCCTCCTCGATGACGGAGAACCCGCCCGCGCCGACCGTCGTCCCGGCCGGGATGGCGTACGCGTGGTCGTCCTCGCTGTCCTTCACGACGTAGCCGCCGAGGTCCACCGCGGCGCTGCCCGTGTTCACGAGCTCCACCCAGTCGCCGGGGACACCGTCCTGCGACTCGACCTCGTTGATGCGGATCGGTGAGGAGCAGTCGTTCGCGGCGCCCTTGGTCGAGGCCGTGGTGTCGACCAGCGAGCCGGTGCCGTCCGGGCAGCGCCCCCAGGTGACGTCGGCCTTCGTGGTCCAGTCGTACTGCAGGACGAGCGCGCCCGAGGCGTCGTACACGCGCGCGGAGTCGGCGTCACCGAGACCGAAGTCGAAGCCGGGCTTGCCGTCCTCGGGCTGGTCGATGACGAAGTACCCGCCGGCAGCGATGGTCGAACCGGCCGGCAGGACGTACTGCGCGTGGGTGTCGTCGCTGTCCAGGAACCGGTAACCGCTCAGGTCGATCGCCGTGGCGGACGTGTTCTCGAGCTCGACCCAGTCGGTGTCGTCGCCGTTCGTCTCGACCTCGTTGACGACGAGGCCGTCCGGGGCGGCAGCCGTGACGGCAGCGGTGGTCGCGGCGGCAGCGGTGGTCGCGGCGGCAGCGGTGGTCGCGGCGGCAGCGGTGCTGCCGGTCGTCGCGGCGACCGCGGGGGTGCTGGCGAGCACGCCGGCGGCGAGCACGGCACACGTCGCGGCGACGGCGCCGAGGCGCAGGGCTGGGGAGGGCATGCAGGTTCCTTCGAGCAGGACGGCGGGGACCTGCACGACTGTTCAGCACCCGGGCGTCCGGCTGGTGACCCCTCGGTGAACGACCGGTGTCGTCAGCGCTGCAGCAGCTGGTCAGCGCCGGATCAGCAGCGCGCTCGCCCGCGGGGACAGTGCCGCGTCGAGCACGAGGCACGCCGCCCCGACCGCCGCCACGTCGGCCCCACGGTCGCTCTCGACCACGGTCACCGGGTGCTTCGGCACGAGGATCGGCGACCCGGTGATCGCCGTGCGCGCCGCAGGGAGCGCGGCCGCCGCGATCCGCGACCAGAACGGACCGCCGAACACCACGCGGTCGATGTCGAGCAGGTTCACGATGACGACGGCCGCGCGGCCCATCACGGTCCCGGCGTCCGCCGCGAGCTCGTGAGCGGTGGCGTCCCCCGCGTCGATCGCCGCGCCGAGGGCGTCCCAGGCGCGGTCGACGTCGGCCGCGTCGCCCTGGCCCCCGTCGGCACCGCCGAGGTCGAGCCCCCGCGAGACGGCGAGCCGGACGATGCGCTCCGGCGCCACGGCCGCACCGACCTCGCCCCGGTCGGAGACCCCGTCGGGTGTGCCGGCGAGTGCCCCCTGTTCGACCATGATGTGGCCTGCGTCCCCGGCGTTCCCGCCCGTCCCGCGCACGGGTTCGTGGTCGACGACGAGGCCGACACCGAACCCGGTGCCGAAGTACACGAACGCGAAGTTCCGCGCCGAGGACTCCCCCGCCAGGAACATCTCGCCGACGGCGGCCGCGGTGACGTCCTTCTCGAGGAGCACCGGGTGCCCGGTCGCCTCGGCGATGGCGTCCCGGAGCGGCACGTCCCGCCACCGCGGCAGGAACGGCGGGTCGACGACGATGCCGGCGTCGACGTCGATCGGCCCCGGGCTCGCGATCCCGACACCGAGCACGGCGTCGGAGTCCACCTCGGCGGTCGCGACGAGGTCGTGGATCGCGGACGCCATCGTCCGGATCACCTGGTCGGGGTCGTCCGCGGTCGGGGTCGACGTGGTGGTGGACGCGACGACGGTGCCGGCGAGGTCGAGCAGCACGTACGTGACGACCGCCGGGTCGACGTGCACCCCGACGGCGAAGCGGCTGCCCGGTTCGAGCCGCAGGATGGTGCGCGGCTTGCCACGGCCGGAGACGATCGTGCCGGACTCGACGATCATACCCGCCTCGATGAGGAAGCGGGTGACGTTCGACACCGTCTGGGCGCTCAGACCGGTGCGACCGGCGAGCTCGACACGGCTCAGACCGTCGGGCGACCGGCGCACGGCGTCGAGCACGACCGTGCGGTTGAAGCCGCCGATCGACGGCAGGTTCGCGCCGCGCCGGTGTTCCGCCATGCCTGGACCATATCGCGACCGTGCGGCTCACCCGCGAGGATGACTTCTCCACCGACAGTCGCCGACGGCTGGCCCCCACAGGGGTAGCACCGTTACCCTGACCGCATGACGGACCTCCGCCTCGAAGAACTCTCCGCTGCGACCGCCGCCGCGGCCAACTCGCTGACGCTCAAGCCCGGGCAGGAGCAGTTCGTCCAACCGACGACCTACGGGGTGGCCGAGTCCGACGTCAAGCCGAGCGCGTCGTGGCCCCGCGTGGTCCTCGACGGCGACGAGGTGGTGGGACTCATCATCGGCAGCTTCGACGCCGAGAACCCGCAGGAAGAACTGCAGGCCTGCATCTGGCGCGTCAACGTCTCCGGCACCGCACAGGGCCGCGGTGTCGGGCGCTTCGCCGTGCACGGGCTCGCCGACGAAGCCCGCAAGCGCGGGTTCGAGCGCCTGACCGTCGTGTACGAACCGGGTGAGGGCTCCCCCGAGGACTTCTTCAAGGCGGTCGGCTTCGACGTCGTCCGCGAGACCCAGTACGGCGACCACTTCGCGGTGCTGTCCCTGTAGTGCCTCCCGGAGCGCCCGACCCGCACCCGGGAGCACCTGACCCCGACGACTTCGGGGCTGCGGTCGCCGCTGTCGTCCGGTCGATCCCGCCCGGACGCGCGATGACCTACGGTGACGTCGCGGCAGCACTCGGGTCCCGCGCGTCGCGCGCCGTCGGGAAGGTGATGGCGCACGAGGGCTCCGACCTGCCGTGGTGGCGCGTGGTCCGGTCCGGCGGGCTGCCTCCGGTCCACCACGAGGCACGTGCGCTGGAGCACTACCGGGTCGAGGGCACGCCGCTCACGTGGGGCCGGACGACCTGGAGGCTCGACATGCGTCGCGCGCGCTGGTCGCCCGAGCCGGACGGCGAAGCAGACCCCTTTTGATCACGAACCGGTAACGGGCGAGAACTGACCCAAACCACTCCGGCGGGGGTGCCGAATCACTGTCACAAGCCGGGAAACACCCGGAGCGCTCACCAGCCGCAGGTAGCTGGTTCTCCACCCTCAAGCGGGGTGTGTTCGGCGTGCACACAGCAAAGGACTCACTCATGCGCAAGTTCACCAAGACCACGGTCTCCCTCGCCGCTGCCGGCGCGATCATCCTCGGCGGCGCCGGGTTCGGCGTCTCGGCCGCGCAGGCCTCGACCCCGACCATCCACACGGTCGCGTCGTCGTCCTCGAAGATCCCGGCCCCGGTCGCATCGGTGCCCGAGGTCCTCGGCGGCAACACCTCCGTCGCCCTCGACTCCGGCTTCACCGACGCCCTCACCGCGCTGAAGCTCACCCCCGGCGTGTCCGGCTCCGCCAAGCTCGCCGACGGCGCCGTGTCCTTCCCGATCACCTCCGGCTCGGTCACGTACTGGAACCCGAAGGGTGACTACCGTCCCTACGTGCAGGGCCTGCTGGACCACAACGGTTCGGGTCTGACCCTCAAGGCCGGCGACACCACCGTCACGCTGGAGAACTTCGTCGTCAACCCGGGCTCCTCCAAGCTCTCCGGCGACGTCCTGGTCAACGGCAAGATCGCCGCGCAGGACGCCTACCTGTTCTCCCTCCACGGCGGCACCCTGAAGCCCCTCCAGCTCGAGGGCGACAACGCGATCCTGACCGGCACCACCGTGCACGTCTCCGCCGACGCCGCGAAGCTGCTCAACAGCACCTTCAAGACCGACGCCGTCAAGGCCGGCCTCCTCGTCGGAACCGCCACGATCACCGCCCAGATCAAGTAACACCCAGCACCACCACCACACACGAGAACGCCGCCCCCACCAGGGGACGGCGTTCTCGTCGTTGCGGTACCGGTCAGGCGTCCTGCCGGTCAGGCGTCGTGCCGGTCAGGCGTCGAAGCGCGTGCCCTTCGGGTTCGGCGGCAGCAGGAACATCACGAAGAGCACGAGCGACCCGATGCCGACGAGCACGTGCAGGAACTGCCAGAAGCCGGACAGGTTCGCGTCGTGCAGACGACGGGCCCCGAGGGCGAGCGAGCCGATCAGGGTCACGAGCGCCCAGAGCACGAACAGGTACGAGCCGACCGGGTTCTCGAGCATCGGGGTGTCCGGCGTGAAGATCTGCGGGACGAGCTGCAGCACCAGGCCGATGGCGAGCGACGTGATCCACCACCACCAGAACTCGGCACGCGAGGCCCGGCCGGTGAACACCGTGTACTTCCGCCAGAACCGCCGGACGGCCTCGGTGAACGGGGCGCCGTAGAAGGGGTCCCGGAGGGCCACACCGCCGGGCTGGGGGCTGTCGTCGCTCATGCCCCAAGCCAACCACGTGCAGGGGCGGGTACGGGTACAGCAGAGCCGCGAACGAGTGGGGCACGCCGTACAGGCGCGCCCCACCCCATGTCACGCGCAGGCCCAGAAGCTCGCGGAGCTCTCCTTGTGCCCGTTCGCACAGCCGAAGAGGCTGATGGTGCTGGCGAGCGGAGTGACGTCAGCGCGCGCTGCGCGGCCCTGCATCTCGATGATCGATCCCATTGGTTCACCTCCTCTCACCGCTGGTTCCGACCGGCGCAGTCCGCGCCGGAATCCATGCCAGAGGATCAGCGACCGACGGCAGGCTGAGGAGCACCCCAGCGCTGCCGGTCCCGAGGTCGCTCGACAAGCGGATACAGCCGTCTCCCGCCATCTGGGTCGTGCCTCGCCACTGGAACGACCGGCGGCTCAGCCGGTGTACGAGTTCGTCGATCTGCCCGGCGACGTCCGGGCAGTAGTGCGCCGCGCTGCGCAACGCGACCAGCAGCCCGGCCGCACCGTGGAAGAGCCCGTCGAACACGTGCGCACCACCCGAGCAGGACCCGACGAGATCGCTGAAGTGTTGATCCCACAGCGGGTCGTCACTCGTGATGAGTCCTTCCCTGCGCATCGTCGTCATGGCGACGAGCAGCCCGGCCGTGCCGTTCGCCAGGTAGGGGAACACCCTGGTGCCGCCGGGCTCTTCCAAGCCGAGCGTCCCGGCGGAAGACCGGCTGATCGACCGGCAGTCTCGTTCGAGCGCTGCGCGTGCAACGTCGCGCAGCTCGTCGGAACGGGCATGACGCGACACCAGCGCGAGTGCGAGTGCGATGCCAGACCACCCGTTGAGCAGCCCTGGGTGCGCATCGAGCCGTCTCGCGCTGGCCCCGTTCGGGTTCCGCACGCGGCGTGCAAGGGTCTTCGAGAGCTCGACGGCGGCGGCGCTGTCGAACCCGACGGCAGACACCGCAACACCCGCGATCCCCGTCGCGAGGGAACAGTCGTCAGTGCTCGAGCTCAAGGACCGGGCCTGCTGGAAGGCCGCCTGTGCGGCTGTTGATCGCCCCCCTCGTTCCAGGACGTCAGCGAGACCCGCCATCCCGTCGAACAGACCCATGCGGTCACCGAACGGGATCGCCCCACCGACGTGGTCCAGATCGGCTCCCTCGGGGTCCTCTCCGACACTGAGCTGCGCGTGCAGGACGCCGCCCAGCCCGTAGCCGCACGCGACCGTTGCGAACCCCGTCGTCCCGCGGGGGTCTCCTGGGAAGCGTCGCGGTTCTCCTGGGCGGCGGGCGGCCCGGAGCCCGATGCGGAGCTCGGCTGCCAGATCCACGGGGTGATGTACCGACGTCACGCCCGATGCTGCGAAGGCTCGTCGGCGCCCCAGGGTCCCAGCGCGCTTGGCGGCTTCGTCCATCAGCTCGGACGTGCTCGCGGTCGCAGCTCGATCGATGTGCTCACGGGTCCGATCCCAGTGGTCCGGGGCCAGCAGGTCGCGCGCGAAACTCGGATCGAACATCGAAGCGACGCAGCGGGAGAACGCGAACCAGTCGGCCTGGCCCGCATCGAGGCCCTCGTGTGCTCGGTAGCCCAGCGCGTTGAACGGGGCTGTCCCCGCGTCCGATGGCAGCCGACCGTCCTCCAGGTCGATGAGCGTGACGCGCAGGTCAGGTCCGACCATGACGTTGCCAGGGTGGAGGTCTCCGATCACGACCCCGTGCTGATGCGCGACCGTGATGGCTTCGAAGAGCGACCGCGCCACCGCTTCGCTCTCTTCGCCGTACCGGGTACTGACCTCCGCCGACACCTGCCCCCGGAGCGCCGGGAGCTCAGTGACAGTCCGGTCGGCGAGCGTCTGCCCGTCGATCGACTCCATCTCGAGGAAGGTGTGCTCGAGGACGTCGAACAGTCGCAACGCTTCCGGTGCGACCCCGGTGCCGCTCAGTCGTGTGAGGTTCCGGTGTTCAGTCTGCAGCCGGTGAGCGGCATGCCGACCGTTCGCATCGATGCCAGCGCCGCGTCGAGCTTCCTTGACCACGGTCACCGAACCGCCGCGGTCGGCTGCTCGGTACACACCGCCGGCATTGGAGAACTGGATCGGTTCGAGTGATCGGTACCCGGCGAGCGGGTTCTCCGGAGGTAGCGTGCGGTACTCGTGGATGGCTCCAGCGACCACCCCTGGCACGACCGCACCCACGGGCTCGACGAAGTAGGGCACTCGTCGATCCTCGACCAGCGTCCCGTCAGCGGAGGGTCGTGCAGCGAGACGGCGGCCGTCATGCTCGAGGAAGAGCGGTTCGAAGCCTCCGTACCGGAAGTGGACGGGCCCTCCTCGGAATCGCACGTCGCTGAGGATGTAGGGGCCAGCGTCTGCGTCGAGTGCCTCGTCGAGTCCGATGGCGAGAGCCTCCAGTTGATCGTCCGAGTCGGGGTAGACGGTCACTGCCTTGCCGGATGCAGCGCGGTCGGCGTTCTTGGCGTTCCGGCCGGTCAACGCGTGCGTGCTGGGAACGTACTTGAAGGCGACGGCGTGGTCGACGCAGATCTGCGCCGCCCGCCGCAACGACCGGTGGTAGGTCGCTTCCCGCAGCGAGAGATGGATCTTCCAGCCGTGCGTCCTGCGTCGGACGTCGACAGGCCACGCTCCGACCCACGCATCCGAACCAGCAGTCAGCCAGTCATCCGGCAGGACCAGTCGCAGTGCCGGCGGGTTCGGCTGAGGCTCGTAGAACGGGCTGCTGCCGAGTGAGAACGCGCTGAAGTCCACAGAGATCCTCCTGTCACGGTCGCCGATAAACTGATGGGTAACATACTGCATGGAGGACTTCATGAGCGAACCAGCAGCAGTCCAGGCGGGGGTCCACGTCGAAGCCGTCAGCCTCGGCGTCCGACGGTCACGTCAGACGAAGTACCTCGTGCGGAACGCGACCTTCACCGCCGCACCTGCCTCGACGACGGCGATCATCGGTCGGTCCGGTGCCGGCAAATCCACTCTGCTGGCATGTCTGGCAGGAGACGTCCCACCGGTCAGCGGACGAGTGCGGCTCGCAGGGGTCGACGTGTGGCCGAGACCACTCCGCCGTCGAATGCTGAGGAACCCCGCCAGAGTCGGGCTCATGTTCCAGTCCGGGAACCTGGTCACGTCGCTCTCTGTGCTGCAGAACGTGGCGTTGCCCGATCGTCTGCGCCGGGAGCGGGACTGGGTGTCGAGGGCGCACCATGCCCTCGACCTGGTGGGACTCGCCGACACCGGGTCGCGACGCCCCGCGTCGCTCTCGGGCGGCGAGCAGCAGCGCGTGGCGATCGCTCGGCTCATCGCCACGCGTCCGGAGGTCGCCCTGGTCGACGAACCGACGTCGTCCCTCGACGAGGTGGCCGCCGAGACCGTCTCCGACGCGCTCGTCCAGCTCGCGGCGACCGGGACCTCGGTCATCGTCGTGACACACGACCTCCGCCTCGCAGCTCGGGCAGGCCAGACGCTGTCCATCACGAACGCCGTCGTCCATCAGCACAGCGGTGCAGACGTCGCCATGCTCCGGCAGGTGCTGGAGCACGAACGATGCTGATCCGTCTGCGGTTCGTCCTCGCAGAGGCGTTCGGCAGTCCGACATCGCTCCGAATCTGGGGCGCACATGCCGCCCAGGTGGTCGTGACCGGCGCGGTGATCGCCGTGATGTGCAGCCTGGTCGAGACGGCGAGTCGTCTGGGTGGCCAGACCGGCGGCGCGCTCCGCTCCTTCACGACCCCGGGTACCGTGGCCGCCGCCATCTGCGCGATGATCGTCACGGGGAGCGCGTCGAGAGCCACGCACGACGCGCTCCGCTCCCTCCGCACTCCGTGGGCGGCCTCCGGGGTCGCCCCCTCCCTCGCGACGGGAGCGATCGCGGCCCAGGTCGCGGTCGTCAACGCGGTGTCGATGCTCGCTGGCCTGCTCATCGCACGCGCGGCCGTCGCCACCGCCTCGAACACACCGATCCCGGACGCGGAGGTCCCACTCCGGTTCGGCAGCGCCACCGTCGTCGGCGCCCTCGTCATCGTGGGGGCAGCGCTCGCGCCCAGCACCGTGAACGCGGTCCGCACGCCCTACCGCGCCCGCACGCCGGAACGGGGGACGACGTCAGCGGTGCTCCTCGCGATCGGAGGAGCACTGTGGACCGGCTTGGCGACCTGGGTGGCGATCCTCCCGGTGATGACCACGGCGGACGTCGAACGGGGTGCGGGCCTCTCTCTGCTCACGCTGGTCGGTGCGATCGTCCTCGCTTCTGCGACGCTGACCCGCACACGCCGCTCCGTCGCCACCGCCGTCGTCCGCTTCGTTCCTGACCGGGCACCGACGTGGTTGCTGCTCGGCACACGGTCGGCGGCGGACACGCTGCGGCGATCGACGGCACCGGTCGCTCCTGTCCTGGTCTCCGTGTCACTCGCCGGCGGCACGGTGGCCGTGTTCGCCGTTGGCGACGCCGCGTCCGACCACGTCACCGGAGCCGCCCTCGGCTCGACGGTGAACATCGCCGCGATCATGCTGACCCTCGCCCCGGTCCTGGTGATCAGCACCGCGGCCAGCGTCATCGCCTTCGTCAGCACGCGTCCGTCGAGGGCGTCCGACGGCCGTCTCCTGCGTGCGGTGGGAACCCCCCTCGCCACGATCATCGGCGCCGCGGTCGCAGAGGCGACGATCACGGTGGTCGTCGCCGCTTCGACGAGCGCCGTGGTCGTGTCGGCTGCGTGCATCCCGTTGACGATGGCAGCGGACGTCTCCGCCGGAGAGCTCCTCGACGCGGTGGCCAACCCCGTCCAGGTACTGGTGCTGGGCGGCGTCGCCGCACTCCTGGTCACGTCCTCGGTCGTGACGGGACTCCTGAACAGTCGTCGCCGACGGACGTCTCGCGCGATCGTCGAGACCACGGCGCCCCCACGGAGTTGACCATCGCACCCCCGGACGCACATCGCGCTCCGTCAGGACGGGGCGCGATGTGCGATCCGGGGCGCGATCCACGAGGGACCGCCGTGGGCCCTACACGAGCGAGTCGCGCCAGGCCGCGTGCAGCTGGGCGAAGCGCCCGGTACCCGCGATCAGGTCGTCGGGGGTGCCGTCCTCGACGATCTTGCCGTACTCCATCACGAGCACCCGGTGGGCGATCGCGACGGTGGACAGACGGTGCGCGATGATCACGGCCGTGCGGTCGGCGAGGAGGGTCTCCAGGCCTTCCTGCACGAGCCGCTCGGACGGGATGTCGAGCGATGCCGTCGCCTCGTCGAGGATGAGCACCTTCGGGTCCGCGATGAACGCCCGGGCGAACGAAAGCAGCTGTCGCTGCCCCGCCGAGACACGACCACCGCGCTTGTTCACGTCGGTGTCGTACCCGTCGGGCAGCGCCATGATGAACTCGTGCGCGCCGACCGCCTTCGCCGACGCCTCGATCTCGGCGCGGGAGGCCCCGGGCTTCCCGAGGGCGATGTTGTCCGCGACGGTCCCGGAGAACAGGTAGGCCTCTTGCGTGACCATGACGATCGCGCGGCGCATGTCCTTCGTGTCGAGGTCCCGCAGGTCCACGCCGTCGAGCTTCACGGAGCCCTCGGTCGGGTCGTAGAAGCGCGCCATCAGCTTGGCGAGCGTCGACTTCCCCGCACCGGTCGACCCCACCAGGGCGATGGTCTGCCCCGCCGGGATGTGCAGGTCGAACGCCGGCAGCACGACCTTGCCCGCGTTGTAGGCGAACACGACGTCGTCGAAGTCCATCTTGCCGTGGGCGTCGGCGAGCTTCGTCGGCTTCACGGGGTCCGGCACGCTCGGCCGTTCCTCGAGGACGCCGGAGATCTTCTCCATCGCCGCCGAGGCCGACTGGTACCCGTTGTAGAACATCGCGAGTTCCTGCGCCGGGTCGAAGAAGCGCTTGGCGTACAGCGCGACCGCGAGCAGCGCGCCGACCTCCATCGAGCCGCCGATCACCCGGTAGCCGCCGACGATGACGACCGCCGCGAGCGTGGCGTTGCCGATGAGCACGAGCACCGGGTCGAAGGTCCCGAACAGGTTGAACACCTTCGTGTTCGCCAGCCGGTAGTCCTCGACGAAGCCGCCGTACTCGTCCTTGTTGCGGGACTCCTTGCGGAAGGCCTGCACCGCGCGGATGCCCGTCATGGTCTCCACGAAGTGCACGATCACGCGGGCCGAGGTGACACGCGTCGCGCGGAACAACGTCTGCGAGTTCGTCTGGAACCAGCGGATCAGGAACCACAGCGGCACGAGCGACACCGCGAGCACGAGCCCGGACGTCGGGTCGAGCGACACGAGCGCCACCGCGGTGAACACCATGTAGAGCACGCCCTGGATGAGCTGGTTCAGCCCCGAGTCGAGGAGCTCGCGGATGGAGTCGAGGTCACTCGTCTGGCGGGAGATGATCCGGCCGGACGTGTAGGTCTCGTGGAACTCGAGCGACAGCCGCTGCGTGTGCAGGAACACCCGCTTGCGGAGGTCGAACAGGATGGCCTGGCTGATCCGCGCGGCGAGCACGGTGTACCAGGCGGTGAGGACCGCGCCGAGGACGGCGACGACGATGTACGTCGCGACGACGCCGAACGCCGGCACCCAGTCGTTCCGGTCGAGCACGTCGGGCAGGGCGTTGTCGATGCCCCAAGCGATGAGCGCCGGGCCGGCGACGGTTCCCGCCGTGGAGACGACCACGACGATCCCGAGCAGCACGAGGCGCAGCTTCAGCGGCGCCGCGAGCGAGCCGAGCAGGGCGAGGGAGCGGCGCCGCAGGCGCTTGCTCTCCGCCTTGGTGAAGTCCTCGCGCTCCTCGCCACGGACTCCGAGGGTGGTGATCGAGGCAGTGATCGGCGCGGCAGTCTGCTTGTCCGCAGCGTCGTCGCTGACCGGTGCCGTGCCTCCCGGCAGGTTCTGGTCGGTCTGCTGGCTCATGCCATCGCCTCCTCTCGTGCGGTCGCGTCGTCGTCGTCCAGGGACGAGATGACGTAGCGGTAGTGGTCGTTCGTGGCCATCAGCTCCGAGTGGGTGCCGACGGCGGTGACGACGCCGTTCTCCATGAGTGCGACGCGGTCCGCGAGCGTCACCGTCGAGGGACGGTGCGCCACGATGAGCGACGTGGTCTCGGCGAGCACGCGCCGGAGCCCGGCCTCGACCCGCGCCTCGGTGTCGACGTCGAGCGCCGACAGCGGGTCGTCGAGCACCAGCACGGACGGACGGGCCGCGATCGCACGGGCGAGCGCGAGGCGCTGCCGCTGGCCGCCGGAGAGGGACAGGCCCTCTTCCCCGACCCGGGTGTCGACGCCGTCCGGCAGGTCGTCCACGAAGGACGCCTGCGCGATGTCGAGCGCCTCGCGCATCAGGGCCTCCGCCTCGTCACCCGTGACGTCCGGGCGACCGAGCAGCACGTTCTGCCGCACGGTCGTCGAGAACAGGGTGGCGTCCTCGAACGCGACGCCGACGTGGCGACGCAGCTCTTCGCGGGTGAGGTCCCGGATGTCGACCCCGTCGATCGTCACCGAACCGCCGGTGACGTCGTAGAGCCGCGGGACCAGGGACAGCAGCGTGGTCTTGCCGCACCCGGTGAGCCCGACGAGCGCCATGGTCTCGCCCGGCTCGAGCCGCAGCTCGACCCCGTTGATGAGGTCCGGGAACTGCGGGGGCGAGTCCTGGTACCGGAAGTGGACCCCGTTGAAGGACAACGCACCGTGCGGCTCCGCGATCGTCTTCGGGTGTTCCGGGTCCGTGATCGTGTTCTCGGAGTCCATCACCTCGAAGAAGCGGTCGACCGCGGTGCGCGTGTCGAACGTCATCGAGAGCAGGAAGCCGATCGACTCGATCGGGAACCGGAGCACCGTCGCCGTCGCGAAGAACGCGAACAGCTGCCCGACGGTGAGCTGGTCCTGGCTGGCCAGGTAGATCCCGGCGAGCAGGCACAGCGCGAAGGCGACATCCGGCACGAGCAGCAGCCACAGCCAGATGCTCGCGATGGCCTTCGCCTTCTTGATCTCGGTGCCGCGGAGCGCCTCGGCCTGCTCGCTGAACTCCTCGAGCTTGTAGCCGCCGCGTCCGAACGCCTTGAGCACGCGGATGCCGTGCACCGACTGCTCGACACTCGTCGCGAGGTCACCGACCTGGTCCTGGCTGCGGCGCGCGACGACGGAGTACCGGCGCTCGAACAGCAGCCCGTTGATCCACAGCGGGATCGACGCGATCAGGAAGATCAGCCCGAGCAGCCACCCGAAGGTGAACAGCACGACGAATCCGACCACGATCGTGACGATGTTGACGACGAGCAGCACGACGCCGAACGCCAGCCAACGGCGGATCAGGGACAGGTCGGAGACCGAACGGGACAGCAGCTGCCCCGACTCCCACCGGTCGTGGAACGCGACGGGCAGGTCCTGCAGCTTCGCGTAGAGCGAGTTCCGCATGCTCGCCTCGATGCGGGTCGACGGGCGCATCACCATCCGGCGGCGCGAGGCGATGAAGAACGCCTCGAGCACACCGAGGGCGAGCACGCCGAGACCGGCGGGCCAGATCTGTGCGGAGTCCTTCGACGACAGCGGGCCGTCGACCAGCCACTGCAGGACGTAGGGGATTGCGAGCGCCACCAGGGAGGCACCCATCGCCGCGGCCATGCCGGCGATGAGGCGGCCCTGGAAGGGCTTCACGTAGGGGTAGATCCGCGCGATCGCGCGGAAGGTGGACGGGCGCGCCGTGGTGGGCGACTTGGACATGCGTTGCGTCCTCATGCGTCTGCCGTGTCCCCGGGTCGCGTCACGCGGCGTGCGTCGCGCGTCGACGGCCTGGAGGCTCGGTGTTGCGTTGCGTGGTCATCATCAGCCGGGCGCGTGGTCGCGCGCCACCGCCGTCACTTCCGTGACGTCGGTCGGGCCGGTAGGCACCGGGAGACACTCGTCCCCCGGGTTCAGGCGGGTGGTTCGCGGTCGCCGTGGTGGTGCGACGCCGCGAGGCCGTGGGAGACGGCCTGGCTAGGCGGCGGCCGCGGCCCGGCGGGGTCGCGGAGCGGGAGCGGTCCCCACGACGGACACGAGACCTGCGCGGGCGGCCGTCGCCACGGTTCCGGTCATGTTGTCCATCGTCACTCCAGTCGTCGTCTTCGTCACCGTTGTGTCCGCGGTGCCGCCGACCCCGGAGAGTCGTCGGCTGCCTGTCGCGGAGCCTTACAGACTATTCACAGCACGTCACAGGGCGCAACAGGTTTCCGGCAATTGCTCGAATCAGTGGAAGAAGTGACGCTCGCCCGTGAAGTACATCGTGACGCCGGCGGCCTTCGCCGCGGCGATCACCTCGTCGTCACGGACGCTGCCGCCGGGCTGCGCCACCGCGCGGACACCGGCGTCGAGCAGCACCTGCAGGCCGTCGGCGAACGGGAAGAACGCGTCCGACGCGGCGACCGAACCGGCCGCACGCTCGCCGGCCCGGTTCACCGCGAGGTGGCACGAGTCGACGCGGTTGACCTGGCCCATGCCGACACCGACGCTCGCGCCGCCGTTCGCCAGCAGGATGGCGTTCGACTTCACGGCACGGGACGCCTTCCACGCGAATGCGAGGTCGGCGAGGGTGGCGTCGTCCGCGGGCTCGCCCGAGACGAGGCTCCACGTGGACTGGTCGAAGCCGGTGAAACGGTCGGCGTCCTGCACGAGGAAGCCGCCGGAGATCTGCTTGACCTCGCGCGGGGCGAGCGCGAAGTCCGCCGGGAGCGTGAGCAGGCGGATGTTCTTCTTGCGGGAGAGGATCTCCAGCGCCTCGGGGTCGAAGCCCGGTGCGACGACGACCTCGGTGAAGATGTCCTTCACGGTCTCGGCCATCGCCACCGTCACGGGACGGTTCGCGGCGATGACCCCACCGAACGCGGACAGCGGGTCGCAGGCGTGCGCGGCGGCGTGCGCGGAGGCGATCGGGTCGGCGGCGTCCGCTGCACCGACCGCGATGCCGCAGGGGTTGGCGTGCTTGATGATCGCGACGGCCGGCTCGGCGAAGTCGAACGCGGCGCGGACCGCTGCGTCGGCATCGACGTAGTTGTTGTACGACATCTCCTTGCCGTGCAGCTGCGTCGCCTGGGCGATGCCGGTGCCCTCGGCGGACGTGTACAGCGCCGCGGCCTGGTGCGCGTTCTCGCCGTAGCGGAGGGTCGCGGCCAGGTCGGCGCCGAACGACAGGTGCTCGTCGAAGGTGCCGGGGGTCGCGATGTCGCCCGCCGCGCTCGGGGCTGCCGCGGCCGCGGCCACGTCGCTCGCGAAGTACGACGCCACCGCGGTGTCGTACGCGGCGGTGTGCGCGAAGGCCTGTGCGGCGAGGCGCTTCCGGAGCTCGAGCGTGGTGCCACCGGCACGGACCGCCTCGACGACCTCGGCGTAGGAGCCCGGGGACACGACGATCGCCACGTTCGGGTGGTTCTTCGCGGAGGCACGGACCATCGCCGGGCCGCCGATGTCGACGTTCTCGACGACGGTCGCGGTGTCGGCGCCCGAGGCCACGGTCTCGACGAACGGGTAGAGGTTCACGACGACGAGCTCGAACGGCTCGATGCCGAGGCCCGCGAGCTGCTGCTCGTGCGACTCGAGGCGGAGGTCGGCGAGGAGCCCCGCGTGCACGGACGGGTGCAGCGTCTTCACGCGGCCGTCGAGCGACTCCGGGAAGCCCGTGACGCTCGACACGTCGGTCACCGCGTACCCGGCGTCGCGGATGGTCTGGGCCGTGGAGCCGGTCGACACGACCTCGACACCGGCGTCGGCGAGGGCACCGGCGAGCTCGAGCAGGCCGGACTTGTCGCTCACCGAGATGAGGGCGCGGCGCACGGGCACGACGTCCCGGTCGCGGTAGAGGCTGGGGTCGGCGGCGTGGACGCTCATGCGCTCGTGGTGCCCTTCAGGTCGGTGTGTCCGTTGGCGATGTCGAGGATGGTCTGGATGAGCAGGCGCCGCTCGACGGGCTTGATGCGGTCGTGCAGCGTCGACTCGGAGTCGCCGGGCAGGACGGGGACCCGCTCCTGCGCCAGGATCGGGCCGCTGTCGACGCCGTCGTCGACCTTGATGACGCTCGCGCCGGTCTGCTCGACCCCGGCGGCGAGGGCGTCGCGGACACCGTGCGCGCCCGGAAACTCGGGCAGGTACGCGGGGTGGGTGTTGATGATCGCGGGACCGAACTCGGAGACGACGGCCGGGGGCAGCAGGCGCATCAGGCCGGACAACACCAGCAGGTCGGGCGACCAGGGCCGGATCTGCTCGGCGAGCGCCTGACCCCACTCGGCGCGGGAGTCGAAGCGGGAGAACGGGACCGTGAAGGTCGGGATCGAGTACTCCTCGCCGAGACCGAGGCCCTCGGCGTCACGGTCGGCACCGATGGCGACGACACGGGCGGGGTACTCGGCGTCACGGGTCGCTTCGAGCAGGGCTCGGAGGTTCGAGCCGGTACCGGAGATCAGGACGACCAGTTCGAGCACGGGTCAAGCCTAGCGGCGGTCGAGCGGTGCGACGCCCGTCACCGGTCGCCCTTGGGACGGCGCCACCAGGGCAGCTCCTCCTCGGGGATCTGGTCGGTGGCGTCCCAGCGCTTCCCGGCGGGTGCGGCGGGCGGGGTGACGACGGGTTCGTCGTCGACGTCGTCGCGGCCGGCCACGAACTCCTCCGTGCTCCAGGGGAAGGCGGGCTGTTCGTCGATCCGGGCACCCGCGACGTCGGGGCGCTCCGGGCGGTGCCGGTCCGGGCGGTCGTCGGGCGCGGCGTCCGGGCGCTCGGCGTCGGAACCCGTGACCCGCTCGCGGAGGCTCTCCGCGCGGTTCTTCAGGCCGTCGGCCCGGCTCTTGAGGCCGTCGGCGCGGTCTCGGACGCCGTCGCGCACGCCGTCCGCCGCCCCACGGAGTCGTTCGCGGATGCTCCCGACCCGGCCGGCGGTCTCCGGGGTGCGGGAGGCGTCCGCGTTCGCCGGCACCGCGGGAGCGCCGGTCCGCGCCCAGTCCGGCAGCCGTACGTCGTGATCGGTGTCGACCGCGTCCGGTGCGTGGTCGGTGTCGTCCGCGTCCGGTGTGTGGTCGTCGGCGCGGGTGACGGGGTGGTGCGCCTCGTCGACGACGAAGCGGTGCACGTCGGTGGTGCGCCCGGCGCCGGCGCGGTCGAGCGCGTCGAGGAGGGACCCCTCGGCCTCGACGGACGCCGCGGCCGCTGCGGTCTCGGTGTCCTCGGTCTCGTGCCAGCGTTCACGCGTCCAGGACCGCTCGGGCATCCGCACGAGGTCCTGCCCGATCGCGAGCGCCACGATCGCGGGCACACCGACCTCGAGCGCGGCGAGTGACCCGACGACCAGGGCATGCGGCCCGACGTCGGCGAGACGCCCCGGCCCGAAGGACCCCGACGACAGCCACGCGACACCGCCGGTGAGCACGCCGGCGACGATGCCGGTCGCGATTCCGGCGGACGCACGGAGGAGCGCGCTGTCAGCAGCGCCGAGCACCCGCACGAGCCGCGGTCGCAGCAGTCCGCCGGCCGCGAACCCGGCGAGCACCGGGACGAGGATCCACAGCAGGCCGAAGGTGTGACCGGAGGACGGCAGCGCGCCGAACACCGGGATGCCGGGGATCGGGCCGAGCGTCGTGCCGATCGGCGAGACGCTCGATCCCGTCCCGATCGCGAACCCGGGGCCGACGAGCCACGCGGTGGCCCAACCGACGAAGTCCGGCAGGAACGCCAGCTGCCCGATCGTCAGCGAGATCCCGCCGACTACCCCGGCGTGCGAGCGCTCGTACAGGGTGATCACCTCGGCGAAGGACCCGAGCAGCAGGAACCCGACGACGATCCCCGCGACGGCGACGACCATCGCGGTGGCGGCGGTCCCGGCGCGGAGCCCGAAGCCGATGACGGCACGCCAGACCTCGGGGATGCGGTGCACCTGGTCGAGCACGCGACCGGTCACCGCGTCCGCGGGCATCGAGCGTCGACGGCGGCAGACCTCGGCGGCGACGAGTGCGGGGACGCCGAACCAGAGCGCTGGGAACACGATCGCCTGCCAGAGCGTGGGGTGCGACGCGGAGGACGTGGCGGACAGGCCGAGGCCGAGGCCGAGGAGCGCGACGGCGGCGGTGCCGACGAGGATCCCGGTGACGCGGTGCTCCGTCTCGGCGAAGCGACGCCCGGCTCGTGCGCCGAGCCAGGCCGTGACGACGGCGAACCCGAGCGCTGCGAGCGTGATCGAGATCGGGGCGGCAGCCCCGCTGACCCCGGACGCCTTCGCGGCGGCGGCGCTCAGCACGAACGTGACGTCGACCCCGTGGCCGACGAGCCAGATGTTGCCGGCGGCCTTCCAGAAGACGTCCCAGTCGACCTGCAGCCCGTACTCGAAGCCCCAGAGGAGCGTCAGCGGGACCAGCACGAGGCCGACACCGACGCCGACCGTCACGACCGCCTCGATCGCGGCGAGCAGAGCGGTTCCCAGGCGGTTC
The DNA here is from genome assembly GCF_004346855.1 of Curtobacterium sp. PhB136. NCBI lineage: Bacteria > Bacillati > Actinomycetota > Actinomycetes > Micrococcales > Microbacteriaceae > Curtobacterium > Curtobacterium sp. PhB136. Next base: position 1,113,119 of record NZ_SMGH01000004.1, on the reverse strand, counting down.
ATCGCAGCGAGGATACGTGCCCCGCACCGCGAACGACGGGAGGCTCGGCGCGGAACCCGCACCGAGCCTCCCGGCTGGCTCCTGTGGAGCCGTGATCCGCTCAGCGAGCGGCGACCACCTCGCGCAGCAGCGCCGCCGTCTCGGACGGCGTCTTGCCGACCTTGACGCCGGCCGCCTCGAGCGCCTGCTTCTTCGCCTCGGCGGTGCCGGCCGAGCCGGACACGATCGCGCCCGCGTGGCCCATCGTCTTGCCCTCGGGGGCGGTGAAGCCCGCGACGTACCCGACGACCGGCTTCGTGACGTGCGCCTTGATGTAGTCGGCGGCACGCTCCTCGGCGTCGCCACCGATCTCACCGATCATCACGATGGCCTCGGTCTCGGGGTCGGCCTCGAACGCGGCGAGCGCGTCGATGTGCGTGGTGCCGATCACCGGGTCGCCGCCGATGCCGATGGCGGTGGAGAAGCCCAGGTCACGGAGCTCGTACATCATCTGGTAGGTCAGGGTGCCCGACTTGGAGACGAGGCCGATCGGGCCCTTGCCGGTGATCGTCGCCGGGGTGATGCCGACGAGCGACTCCCCCGGGGTGATGATGCCGGGGCAGTTCGGCCCGATGATGCGGGTCTTCTCGCCGAGCGCCTTCGCGTGCGCCCAGAACTCCGCGGAGTCCTGCACCGGGATGCCCTCGGTGATGACGACGACGAGGGGGATCTCGGCGTCGATGGCCTCCATCACGGCGTCCTTCGCGAACGCCGGCGGGACGAAGACGATCGAGACGTCGGCACCGGTGGTGTCGATGGCCTCGCGCACGGAGCCGAACACCGGCAGCGTGACGTCACCGTGGGTGACGGTGGTGCCGGCCTTGCGGGCGTTCACGCCGCCCACGACCTGCGTCCCGGCCTTGAGCATGAGCGCGGTGTGCTTGGTGCCCTCGCCGCCGGTGATGCCCTGGACGATGACCTTGGAGTCCTTGTTGAGGAAGATCGACATTGTTCTGAGCGCTCCTTACGCCGCGGCCGCGGCGAGCTCGGCGGCCTTCTCGGCCGCATCGTCCATGGTCGCGGCGATCGTCACGAGCGGGTGTGCCGCGTCGCGCAGGATCCGGCGACCCTCTTCCACGTTGTTGCCGTCCAGGCGGACGACGAGCGGCTTGGTGGCAGCGTCGCCGAGGATGCCGAGGGCGGCGACGATGCCGTTCGCGACGGCGTCGCAGGCGGTGATGCCGCCGAAGACGTTGACGAACACGCTCTTGACCTGCGGGTCGCCGAGGATGACGTCGAGGCCGTTGGCCATCACCTCTGCCGAGGCGCCGCCGCCGATGTCGAGGAAGTTGGCGGGCTTCACGCCGCCGTGGCGCTCACCGGCGTAGGCGACGACGTCGAGCGTCGACATCACCAGGCCCGCGCCGTTGCCGATCACGCCGACCTCGCCGTCGAGCTTGACGTAGTTGAGGCCGTGGGCCTTCGCCTTGGCTTCGAGCGGGTCCTCGCTCGCGGTGTCCTCGAGCTGCTTGTGCTCCGGGTGGCGGAAGTCGGCGTTCTCGTCGAGGGAGACCTTGCCGTCGAGGGCGAGGACCTGCCCGTCGCCGGTGCGGACGAGGGGGTTCACCTCGACGAGGGTCGCGTCCTCGCCAGCGAAGACGTCGTAGAGCTTCGCGAACACGCCGGCGACCTGGCTGACGAGCTCGTCCGGGAACCCGGCCTGGCGCGCGATGGCCTCGCCGGCCTCCTGGTTGATCCCGGTCAGCGGGTTGACCTCGACGCGGGCGAGCGCCTCGGGCTTCTCCACCGCGAGCTGCTCGATCTCCATGCCGCCCTCGACGCTGACGAGCGAGAGGTACGAGCGGTTGGCGCGGTCGAGCAGCACGGAGAAGTAGAACTCCTCGGCGATGTCGGCACCCTGGGCGATCATCACGCGCTGGACGGTGTGGCCCTTGATGTCGAGGCCGAGGATCGCCTTCGCGTGCTCGAACGCCTCGTCGGGGGTCTTCGCGACCTTCACGCCGCCGGCCTTGCCGCGGCCACCGACCTTCACCTGCGCCTTGACGACGACCACCCCACCGATCTTCTCGGCGGCGGCCTTCGCCTCCTCGGGGGTGTCGGCGATGATCCCCTGGAGGACGGGGACGCCGTAGGACTCGAAGAGGTCCCTGGCCTGATACTCGAAAAGATCCACGCTGTTCTTCTTCCCGCACGGTGTCGTGCGTCGGCATCGGTTTCGCAGGTCGCAGCGCTCGACGTCGAGGGTCGCTCGATGTCGAGACAACGGCCGCCGACCAGCCTAGCGCCGACACATGGACGTCGAGACAAGACGGACGGCTGAGGAGCCACCGACCGCTGCGGCGTACACAGGAACCACCCCACGGAAGGAGCGCACATGACGGCGTCAGAGAACCAGCAGGCACAGGAACGACTCGGCGAACTCCTCGAGCAGCGAGCGTTCGACCGCTTCGGCGAGGTCTGGGCCGAGGACGTGGTGGACCACGACCCGGCACCGGACCAGGCTCCCGGACTCGCCGGCATCGTCGACTTCTGGACGCAGTTCACGACCGCGTTCCCGGACCTCACGCTCGAGCCGGACCCGCTCGTCGTGACCGACGACTTCATCACCGCGGTCTTCACGATCCGCGGTACGCACACCGGCCCGTTCCAGGGCCACCAGCCGACCGGGCGCACGTTCACCGTCCGCGGCATCCAGGTCTCGAAGTTCCGCGACGGCAAGATCGCCGAGCGCTGGGGCGCCACCGACGAGAAGGGCCTGGCCGAGCAACTCCAGCTCGACCGGTCCGACGTGCACTTCGTCAGCGCCTGACCACCCGTACCCCCGACACCACGACCACCAGGAGGAACACCATGTCCGATCCCGGCATCAGCCCCGTCGACGACTTCGACTCCCAGGAGCGCCGCGACGACGACATCGACCGCGAACACGTCGGTCCCTACGAGGTCGACGAGGCCGAGGAGTCGCTCGAGACCGTCACCAACGACGCGGTCGCCGGCGAGACCGTCGAGCCGCAGGTCGGTGACGGCACCGACGACGGCCCCACCGGTGGCGCCCCGCGCGAGGGCAGCGCCGACCTCTGGGAACACGACGACGACACTGAACGCCCCGACCTCGGCGGCGACCTCGGGACCAAGCCGCTCTGAGCGGCGGTCCGGTCCGGCACACTGGTGCCGTGACCAACGGACGGACTGGAGGCTCGGCGCCGGACGTGCGCCGAGCCTCCAGTCCGTCGTCGGGTCGGGAAACCGACCTCGCGCACTTCCTCGCGGACAGCACGCCCGTCATCTCCGGTGGGCGCGCCATCCTGCTGCAGATCGCGGACCCGGTGGTCGCCGCCGGCGTGCGACGGCACTCCGACTTCGCCCGGCGGCCACAGCAGCGGCTCGCCCACACGCTCATGTACGTGTACGCCGTCGTGGTCGGGACGCCGTCGGACGCGGCGATCGCGACGTCCTTCGTGAACCGCGCGCACACGGCCGTCGCCGGCGCGGACGACGTCGACCGCCAGCTCTGGGTCGCGGCGACCCTCTACGACTCCGCGCTCCGGGCGCACGAGGAGTTCGGCGTCCCCGTCCCGCCCGGACTGGCGCAGCGGGTGCTCGACGCCTACGCGCCACTCGGCGTCGCGCTGCGTGTCCCGGCCTCCCGGTGGCCCTCGACCGTCGCGGCGTTCGACGCGTACTGGACCGCGACGCTCGGGACGCTCCGGGTCACCGACGACGCGCGCGGAGTCGTCCGCGACCTCCTGCACCCCCGGTTCGCTCCCCTGTGGGTGCGGGCGGCGATGCCGCTCGTGCGGATCGTCACGGTCGGGATGCTGCCGGACGTCGTACGCGCGCAGTACGGGTTCGCGTGGGGCCCGCGCGAGCAGGCGCGGTACGCCCGCACCGTCCGGTTCGTGCGTCAGATCCGGGCCGTCGTGCCGGGCGCGTTGCTCCGGCTCCCCGGTCCGCTGCTGCTCCGCGCGATGCGTCGGTACGCCACCAGGCGCTAGGGGTTGGCTGGGGACATGGCTTCCGCTCCGCTCTCCGGCGACTCCTCGTTCGCGTTCCCCGAGCTCGACGACCCGCCCGCCTCGCCGCTCGACGTCGCGCGCACCTGGGTCGCGAACGCTCGGGACGTGTCCGAGCCGATGTCGATGACCCTGGCCACCGCGGCCGACGGAGCCGTGAGTGCCCGCACCGTCGACGTGAAGTCGATCGACGACCGCGGACTGGTGTTCGGGTCGTCGAGCCAGAGCCCGAAGGGGCAGCAACTCACCGCGAGCCCGGCCGCAGCACTCCAGGTCTACTGGCGGGAGACCATGCAGCAGCTGCGGTTCGAGGGCGTCGTCGTACAGCTCTCCGACCAGGAGTCCGACGAGCTGTTCAGCGCCCGGTCGCCCAAGTCGCGCGCGGCCACCGCGGTCGCCGCCCAGTCGGCGCCGCTCGAGGGCTCGTTCCAGGACCTCATCGACGATGCGAACGCACTGCTCGAGGAGTCGGAGGACGTGCCGCGTCCGGCGTCGTGGAGGGCGTGGCGGCTCGAGCCGACGTCCGTGGAGTTCTGGCACGGCAGCCGCGACCGCATGCACCGACGCCTGCAGTACCGCCGGACCGCCGACGGCTGGACGTCCGCGGTGCTGCAGCCGTAGCGGGCGCGTCCCGGCGCGGGGCGAGCTCCGCGCGATCGGCCAGCTCGACCATCGGCGGCGGTGCGGCGGCGGCGGTGCGGCACCGGCGTCGGTGCGGCGCCGGCGTCGGTGCGGCGCCGGCGGTGCGGCGCCGGCGGTGCGCTTCGGCGTCGCACTACCGATACCCGCTCGAACCACGGACGACCGTGGTTCGAGCGGGAATCGGTAGTGCGCCGCCGGTCAGAACCGCGGCGTCGCATCACCGAAACGCGAGAGGATGAGCGGGTGAAGCGAGGGAACGGACCCGCAGTGCGTCGGGCGACCAGTGCCGACGCCGCGGCGATCGCCCACGTGCACGTCACCGCGTGGCGGGAGGCGTACGCGCACCTGCTGCCCCCGTCGTTCCTGGCAGCCCTGGACGTCGACGCCCGGGCCGAACGATGGCGGGGCATCATCGCGGACCCGCAGACCGACGTGCTCGTCGCCACGATCGGCGATGCCGTCATCGGGTGGGCATCCGCCGGCAGCGGGCGCGACACGACTGCACCCCGCGACCGCGAGCTCGAGGGCATCTACGTCCTGGCAGCGGCGTACGGCTCGGGTGCCGGCCAAGCACTGCTCGACGGAGCAGTCGGCGACGCTCCCGCGTACCTCTGGATGGCGGACGACAACCCCCGCGCCGAGGCGTTCTACCGGCGCAACGGGTTCCTTCGCGACGGCGCGGCCAAGCGTGAGCACCTCGGGCCGCACCCGATGGAGGCCGTGCGACTGGTCCGGTGAGGTCGGCTAGAGCTTCTCGATCGGAGCGATCTTGATGAGGAGCTTCTTGCGGCCCGCCGAGTCGAACGCGATCTCCGCGATGCGCTTGGCACCCTGACCGGTCACCGCCGAGACGGTGCCCTCGCCGAAGTCGACGTGCTTGATGCGGTCGCCGGGTGCGAGCTCCATGTCGCCGTTGTCGCGGACCTGCCCGGACACCCGGTTCGCCCACTCGGTCTTCGGACGGGTCTTCGCCGCAGCGGCCGCGCGGTCGTACGAGCCGCCGCCCCAGCCGCCGCCACCACCGCGGTAGCCACCGCCGCCACCACCGTACCCACCACCGGCGCCGTCGCGCTTGGCGTTGAGCGCCCGGGGCTGCGTGCCGCCGCGGCTGTTCGCCATGCCCGGGGACTGCTTCCACTCGATGAGCCCCTCGGGGATCTCCTGCAGGAAGCGGGACGGCATCGCCACGTTGACGTCGCCGAACTGGGCGCGGGTCATCGCCAGCGACAGGAAGAGCGACTTCTTCGCTCGGGTGATGCCGACGTAGAAGAGCCGGCGTTCCTCGGCGGGGCCGCCCGGCTCGTTCGCCGACATGCGGTGTGGCAGGAGGTCTTCTTCGACGCCGGTGAGGAACACCGCGTCGTACTCCAGGCCCTTCGCGGTGTGCAGCGTCATGAGCGACACCGTGCCGGACGAGTCGTCGAGCTCGTCCGCCGCAGCGACCAGCGAGACCTCGGTCAGGAAGTCGCTGAGGGTGCCGTCGGGGTTGTTCTTCTGGAACTCGCGCGTCACCGCGACGAGTTCGTCGATGTTGTCCGCGCGGGCGGCGTCCTGCGCGTCGGGCGACTTCCGGAGCTGCTCGAGGAGCCCGGAGCCGTCGAGCAGCTGCGTCAGGGTGTCCACGACCGGCTGGTCGGCGGCCTTCGCCGAGACCTCGTCGAGGAGCGCCGCGAACGAGGTGATCGCGTTCCGCACCTTCGGCCCGAAACCGAGCTCGTCGGCGTGCCGCAGGGACTCGCGCATCGTGACGTCGTGGTCGTCGGCGTAGCGCTGCAGCGTGGTCTCGGTGACGGCACCGATCCCGCGCTTCGGCACGTTCAGCACGCGGCGGAGCGCCATCGGGTCCGCGGGGTTCGCGACGGTGATCAGGTACGCCATCGCGTCCTTGATCTCCGCACGCTCGTAGAACTTCGTGCCGCCGAGCACCCGGTACGGGATCGCCGCGCGGATGAAGATCTCCTCCAGCGCACGGGTCTGCGAGTTGGTCCGGTAGAACACCGCCATGTCGCGGTAGTCCATGCCGTCCTCGTGCAGGCGCTGGATCTCGTCCGCGACGAACTGGGCTTCGTCGTGGCCGGTGTAGCCCGTGAACCCGACGATCTTGTCGCCCGCGCCGACCTCGGTGAAGAGGTTCTTCACCTGCCGGTCGAAGTTGTTCGCGATGACGGCGTTCGCCGCGTCGAGGATGTTCTGCGTCGAGCGGTAGTTCTGCTCGAGGAGGACCACCTTCGAGTTCGGGAAGTCCCGCTCGAACTCGACGATGTTCCGGATGTCCGCGCCACGGAAGGCGTAGATCGACTGGTCCGAGTCACCGACGACCGTCAGCGAGGCACCCGCGATCGATCCGTCGGCTTCGCGCATGCGGGCGACGTGCTGCCCTTCGTCCTCGAGCCGGTCCACCTGCTCAACCGGCACCGGACGAGTGAGCTCGCGGATCAGGGAGTACTGCGCGTGGTTGGTGTCCTGGTACTCGTCGACCAGGATGAAGCGGAATCGCCGCTGGTAGAGCGCTGCGACTTCCGGGAACGCCCGGAACAGGAACACCGTCTGACCGATGAGGTCGTCGAAGTCGAACGCGTTGGCCCGGCGGAGCTCGTTCGTGTAGCGCCGGAAGACCTCGGTGAACATGACTTCCTGCGGATCGTTCGCGTTGATGTTCCGCGCGTACGAGTCGATGTCCTGCAGCTCGTTCTTGAGCTTCGAGATCTTGGACGCCGCAGCGCCGACGGTCAACCCGAGGGTGTCCGCTTCGAGGTCCTTGATGATCCGCTTCAGGAGCGCACGCGAGTCCGCGGAGTCGTAGATGGTGAACGACTGCGGGAACCCGAACCGCTCGGCTTCGCGTCGGAGGATCCGCACGCACGCCGAGTGGAACGTGGAGATCCACATGCCTTCCGACGCCTGCCCGACGAGGGCACGGACGCGCTCGCGCATCTCGGCGGCGGCCTTGTTCGTGAACGTGATCGCGAGGATCTGCGACGGCCAGGCTTCACGGTTCGCCAGGAGCAGCGCGATGCGGCGCGTGAGCACGCTCGTCTTGCCGGAACCGGCGCCGGCGACGATCAGCAGGGATTCGCCGCGGTACTCGACCGCTTCCTTCTGCTGGGGGTTCAGACCGGCGGTGAACGGGTCTTCGTAGGGGCGGTTCCCGGCACCCGGCTCGGGCGTCGAGTCGAATGGGTCGAGCACGATCGTCATGTCCGGGACAGTCTAGGCCGGGCCCCCGACACCGGCGGTCCCGTCCTCGACGAGCGAACGTGCGCGGACCGCGAGGTCGGCGTGGTCGGCGAACACCCCGTCCACACCGGTCCGGATGATCGAGGTGAACCACCGCTCCCAGTCCCCGTGTCCCGCGACCTCGCCGCCACGACGGAGCGGCGCCGGCAGGAACCGGTTCTCCGGACGGAGCGTCCAAGTGAACACCGCGAGCCCGGCGGCGTGCGCACGATCGACGACGTCCGACCGGACCGGCCGCGGATCGTCAACGCGGACCGGATCGGTTCCCGCCATCACCGTGCCGACGGGGAGGCTGATCCCGTCGAACTCCGCGGCGAGCGTCGCCAGCGCCGGGTCGGTGCGTTCGGCGGCGTAGCTCGGAGCTGCGGACCCGTGGGCGGCGACCTCGTCCGCGGCGCTGCCACGGGCCTCCTGGAGGTAGACGAGCCGGCCACCCGCACCACGCGCGCGGAGGTCGCGGAGCACCCCCTTCTCGAAGCACTCGAACGTCAGTCGGTCGTCGTCGCGCCAACCCGCGTCCCCGACGGCGGCGTCGACGAGCGCTCCCATCGGGTACCCGATCCCGTCGAAGTACGTCGCGTGCTTCACCTCGGCCACGAGGCCGACCGGGCGCGGAGCGGCGTCGAGGATCGCGAGCAGGTCCTCCAGCCGCAGGATCGGGTCCTCGCCGTCGTGCGAAGCGGACCGCGGGCGCAGCTCCGGCAGTCGCTCACGGGTCCGGAGCGTGCTGAGCTCGTCCCACGTGAAGTCCTCGGTGAACCAGCCGGTCAGCTGGGCGCCGTCGATCCGCTTGGTCGTGCGGCGATCGCGGAACTCGGGGTGGTCGGCGACGTTGGTCGTGCCCGAGATCTCGTTCTCGTGCCGGAGCACCAGGACGCCGTCCTTCGTGGGGACGAGGTCCGGTTCGATCGCATCGGCGCCCAGGTCGATCGCGAGTTCGTACGCACTGCGCGAGTGCTCGGGCCGGTACCCGGAGGCACCTCGGTGGGCGATCACCAGGGTCATGCGGCCGACCCTACTGGGGTGGGGTGTCGTGCCGGCCGCACGAGGCTCGGACGACGAGTTCCGGCGGGAACTCCTCGTGGTCCGGTGCGGTGCCGTCGAGCACACGTCGGACCGCGGCTTCCGCCATGGACTCGATGGGCTGCCGGACGGTCGTGAGGGGCGGCCACGTGTACTCGGCTTCCCACGAGCCGTCGAACGCGACCACGGCGACGTCCTCGGGGACGCGGACGCCGCGTTCGTGGAACGCGCGGAGCAGGCCGACCGCGGTGCGGTCGGAGGCCGCGAAGACCGCGTCCGGCCGACCCGCCTCGCCGGCGCCGGCGCCGCTGGCCGTGCCGTCGCCCTCGTCGGCGATCTGCAGGCCCGCCACGTAGCCGCCTTCCCGGGTGTAGCCGCCGTCGAACACCCGGCCTGGAGGCACGCCCTGCCCCGCACACGCATCTCGCCATCCACGGTGGCGGGCTTCTCCCGCGTCGGGCTGGCCGACGAACGCGATCCGGTTCCGTCCGTGGGCCAGCAGGTGCCGCGTTGCCAGCTCCGCCCCGGAGCGGAGGTCGGTGCCGACGCTCGCGACACCCGCACGTGCCGCGGAGACGTTGAGGTCGACCCACGGGAGCCCCACCGGGTCGATCGCGGACCGGTCGACCGCGCCGCTCGAGAGCACGAGCACGCCGTCGACCATCCGGGCGGCGAACTCCTCGAACCGGGCGCGGATGCCGTCCGGCTCGAAGCTCGTCGCCGTCGAGTACAGGGCGTAGCCACGCTCGCGCGCTGCAGACTCGATCGCCGCCGCGTACTCGGCGAAGAACGGGTTGGCGAACACCGGGTCTTCTCGGTCGGGGACGGCGAGCACGAGTGTGCGCGCCGATCCCGACCGGAGTGCCCGTGCGGCCTGGTTGGGGCGGTACCCGAGTTCGGCCACCGCGGCGAGGACGCGCCGCCTGGTCTCCGGGGCGACCGGCGCGCCGCCGTTCAGGGCGTAGCTGACGACCGCGTCGGACACCCCGGCGAGCCGAGCGACGTCCCGCCGGGTGGGTTTACGCGCTCGTTCACCCGTCGGTGTCTCGTTCAGTCGCCCGCTCGGCTCCTCGTTCGGTCGCCCACTCGGCTCCTGGTTCGGTCGCCCGCTCGGCTCCTCGTTCGGTCGCCCGCTCGCTCGATCGGTCACCGGTCGATCATGACACCCGGTCGGCGACGGGCAGGCGCTCCCCGACGGCCACGGGCGCATCGCCCTGGTCCGGGATCGGCAGGCGCTCGCCGTCCCGACGAGCGGACTCGAACGCGATCAGGCCGGGCAGCGTGTACCGCGCGGCCTGCCAGGCGTTGACCGGGGGCAGGACGCCGTCGTTCACCGCGGTGACGAAGTCGTCCACCAGGAGCTGGTGCGAGCCTTCGTGCCCGTTGGGCGCGAAGTCGAACTCCGCGGGCAGGCGACCCGTCAGGGAGTCGTGGACGGGGGCGTGCCCGGAGACGAAGGAGCTGCGGAGCGCGGGCGAGACGTCGGCGAGGCGCGGGTCGTCTTCGTCCATGGTCGGACGAGTGGCGATCTCCTCGGAGACGTCCGTGACGCCGTCGCGGTCCTGCCAGACGGAGTTCGTGACGAGCTGCTCGAAGCTGCCGTCGGTGCCGAACCAGCGGAACCGGCTCTCACGGATGTACGACGGGAACCCGACACGGCGGAACTCGTTGATGCGCATCGAGCCGCCGCCGTCGAGCTCGAACAGCGCGGTCATGTTCGAGTAGTCGTTGTCGAACATGCTGACGTCGGTGTCGAACACCCCGTCGCCGCGGTCGTCGTGCACGCCGATGCAGCTGACGCTCGTCGCGTGCCGCGGGACGGCTCCGAGGACGCCGCCGATGGCATGCGTCGGGTACCACATGGGCGGGTAGCTCGCGGTGGCCTTCCAGTCGTCGCCGCCGCTGTACTTGTAGGCGTCGTAGAACCCGAGGTCCATGTCGTGGACGTAGTCGCCCTCGGCGTAGAACACCCGGCCGAAGGCGCCCTGCTCGGCCTTCTGCCGCGCGAAGACCGTCGCGGGGTTGTACTGGCTGGTCTCCCCCATCATGTAGGTGAGGCCGGTCTCCTGCACCGCCGCGATGATCGCTTCGATCTCGGTGACGGCCACGGCCATCGGGACCGCGGAGTACACGTGCTTGCCCGCGCGGAGCGCCTGCAGCACGAGCGGCCCGTGGGTCCAGCGCTGGGTGAAGATCGCGACCGCGTCGACGTCGGGGCTCGCGAGCATCGCGTCGAGGCTCGGGAAGGTCCCCGCGAGGGCGAGTTCGTCGACGAGCTGGTCGGCGCGCTCCGGGATGACGTCCGTGGCGTACACCGCCGAGATGCCGGGGTGCTTGTCGAACAGGGTCGCGAAGTGGCTGGCGAACTGGCCTGCTCCGACCATGCCGAGGGTGAACGTCATGCTGGCTCCTTCTGCCGGGGTGCGTCGTTGCTGTTCCATTGTGCTGACGCGGGTTTACTCGTGTCAACCCTCGGTTCCGGGTGTGGAGGGGCGTGTGTCCGAGGGCACATGTGGAGGACTGAGCGACTCCGGTCCCAGGTCCCGGCGCGAGCATCCCGTCATGGCCGACCGATCCCTCTCCACCGCCGTCGAGTACCGCATCGAGCGCGCGGCTCGCCGGGTCCTCGACGCCGGCCGGCAGCCGCGCAGCCCGGCCCGGGTGTTCGTGACGGAGTTCCTCGTGTTCGGGGCGAAGCAGGCGTGGGCGTGCACGTTCGGCGCCGCACTGCTCCTCGTCATCGCGACCGCACGGCTCGCGTGGCCGGAGGATGCACCGCTCGCCCGGAACGACGCCCTGACGATCGCCGCGGTCCTGATCCAGGTCGGGATGCTGGCGTTCGGGCTGGAGACGTTCCGCGAGCTCCGCGTCGTCCTGCTCTTCCACGTGGTCGGCACCGTGATGGAGGTCTTCAAGACCGACGTCGGCTCCTGGTCCTACGACGGCGGCGGTGTGCTCCACATCGCCGGGGTACCGCTGTTCTCCGGGTTCATGTACGGCGCGGTGGGGTCGTACATGGTCCGCGTGTACCGCCTGTTCGACCTGCGCTTCGAGCGGTACCCGCGGCAGTGGTGGACCGCGCTCGTGGCCGGCGGGGTCTACGGGAACTTCTTCGCGCACCACTTCGTGTGGGACGCCCGGTACCTGCTGCTCGGCGCGGTCGTGCTCCTCTTCGCCCGGACCACCCTGCACGCCCGGGTGCACCGCGCCACGCTCCGGATGCCACTGCTCGTCGCGATGGCCTTCGTCGCGGTGTTCATCTGGATCGCGGAGAACGTCGCGACCTGGGCCGGCGCGTGGACCTACCCGGCCCAGCAAGCCGCGTGGCACCCCGTCGCCCCGACGAAGATCGTCGCATGGCTGCTCCTCATGACGATCTCGGTCGCGCTCGTCACCTGGCTCTACCGCCCGAAGCCGCCCGACGTGCCCTCGGCGAACTCCCGACGCCCGCCGATCCGCCGCGCAGCGCGTGCCCGTAGAGTGCAGGCACCGGTGGCAGCACCGGCGTCCGCTCGCCGCGAATCCTCAGCCTTCCGGCGCGATGCCCACCTAGGCTGAGAGGACGCGAAGGAACGGTCCACGTTCCCGCTCGACGACCCGAATCCAGAGGAATCACGAGGACACCATGGCTTTCAAGCCCGGTTTCGATCAGTCCCCCGCCTTCAACGACGCGGGCCGGAACGCTTGGGGCGCCGGCGCCAATTCGCAGCAGCGGACCGGATGGGGCCAGACCCCCCAGCAGTCGGCGGGCATGACACCCGAGCAGCTGCAGCACATGTACGACCGTCCGTCGGCGAACACCGTCGACACGGACCGCATGTCGTACGAAGACACCATCATCAAGACGCTCGTGGCGTTCGGCGTGCTGGTCGTCGGTGCGGTGGCCGGCTGGAACCTCCCTCCGGTCGTGTGGATCGCCGGCGCGCTCATCGGTTTCGTGCTGGCGCTCGTGAACACCTTCAAGAAGAAGCCGTCCGCGGGCCTCGTGCTGGCGTACGCGTTCTTCGAAGGACTCTTCGTCGGCGGCATCTCCGGCTACTACAACAGCGCGTTCGAAGGCATCGTCACGCAGGCGGTCTTCGGCACCCTCGGCGTGTTCTTCGTGACGCTCCTGCTGTTCACGTCGGGCAAGGTCCGCGCGACCCCGAAGGCGACCAAGTTCTTCCTCGTCGCGATCGTCGGGTACATGGCGTTCTCGCTCGTGAACCTCGTCCTCATGTGGACGGGCGTCACCAGCACCGCGTTCGGACTCCTCGGCACGACGATCTTCGGCATCCCGCTCGGCGTCGTCATCGGCATCTTCGTGGTCATCATGGCCGCGTACTCGCTCATCCTCGACTTCGACCAGATCAAGACCGGCGTCCAGCGCGGCGCACCGCGCATCTACGGGTGGACGGCAGCGTTCGGCCTCATCGTGACGCTCGTCTGGCTCTACCTCGAGATCCTGCGCATCCTCGCCATCATCGCGAGCAGCCAGCGCAGCTAGGGCGCGCAGCGCCCGCACGAACGCGAAGGGCCCCGGCGAGTACGCCGGGGCCCTTCGTCATGCCCGCGCTGCCCCACCCGGACGCGCACGGCCGGACGCACGAAGGCCCGCCGAGCGCAGCTCGACGGGCCTCCGGGAGCGTCAGGCGCTCACTCCCACTCGATCGTCCCCGGCGGCTTCGACGTGACGTCGAGCACGACGCGGTTGACGTCCTTGACCTCGTTCGTGATGCGGTTCGAGATCTTCGCGAGCACGTCGTACGGCAGGCGCGTCCAGTCCGCGGTCATGGCGTCCTCGGACGAGACCGGACGGAGCACGATGGGGTGCCCGTACGTCCGGCCGTCACCCTGGACCCCCACGGAGCGGACGTCGGCGAGCAGGACGACCGGGCACTGCCAGATCTCCTGGTCGAGGCCGGCGGCGGTGAGCTCGGCGCGCACGATGGCGTCGGCCTCACGCAGCAGCGACAGCCGCTCGGCGGTGACCTCTCCCACGATGCGGATCCCGAGTCCGGGGCCGGGGAACGGCTGGCGCCCGACGATGACCTCGGGCAGGCCGAGCTCGCGGCCGACGGCGCGGACCTCGTCCTTGAACAGGGTGCGGAGCGGCTCCACGAGTTCGAACGTCATGTCCTCCGGGAGGCCACCGACGTTGTGGTGCGACTTGATGTTCGCGGTACCGGCACCACCGCCGGACTCGACGACGTCCGGGTAGAGGGTGCCCTGCACGAGGAACTTGACCTCGCCCTCGTCGCCGTCCGCGCGGGCCTCGAGGACGAGTGCCTCGGCCGCCGCTTCGAACGTGCGGATGAACTCGCGCCCGATGATCTTGCGCTTCTGTTCCGGGTCGCTCACGCCGGCGAGGGCGTCGAGGAACTGCTGCTCGGCGTCGACCGTGACGAGGCGGACACCGGTCGAGGCGACGTAGTCCTCTTCGACCTGCTTGCGCTCGTCGGCGCGGAGGAGCCCGTGGTCGACGAAGACGCAGGTGAGCTGGTCGCCGACGGCCTTGTGCACGATCGCGGCGGCGACGGCGGAGTCGACGCCACCGGAGAGCCCGGCGATCACGCGTGAGGAGCCGACCTGCGCCTGGATCCGGGCGACCTGCTCCTCGATCACGTTCGCCGAGTTCCAGTCGCCGGGGAGCCCGGCAGCACGGTGCAGGAAGTTCTCGAGCACGGCCTGGCCGAACGCGGAGTGCTTGACCTCGGGGTGCCACTGCACGCCGTAGAGCTTGCGCTCGTCGGAGGCGAAGGCAGCGACGGGGGTCGACGAGCTGGACGCCAGGACCTCGAAGCCCGCCGGGGCCTCGGACACGGAATCGCCGTGCGACATCCACGTGGTCTGGGACGCCGGCTGTCCACCGAGCAGGACGCTGTCGGTCCCCGTCACGGAGACGTCGGTCGCGCCGTACTCCCGGAGCCCGGTGTTCGCGACGGTGCCGCCCAGTGCGGTGGCCATGGCCTGGAAGCCGTAGCAGATGCCGAGGACGGGGACGCCGAGCTCGAGGATCTCGCCGTCGAGGGCCGGTGCCCCCTGCTCGTAGACGGACGACGGGCCACCGGACAGCACGATGGCTGCGGGGTCCTTCGCGCGGATCTCCTCCGCGGAGATCGAGTGCGGGACGATCTCGCTGTAGACGTTCGCTTCACGGACGCGGCGAGCGATGAGCTGCGCGTACTGTGCTCCGAAGTCGACGACCAGGACGGGGCGCTGTTCGGTCTCGCTCACCGAGCGGCCTCCTTCTCACGCGCCTGTTGCGCGGTCAGCTCGCGGTAGGTGTCCATGGCGATCTTCTGCATGCGGTGCTCGACCACGAACGACATGAACGGGATGATGCCCCCGAGGGCGATGAGCAGGAAGCGGATCGGCTTCCAGCGCATGATGCTCCACAGACGGAAGTCGGTGAACAGGTACAGCACGTACAGCCAGCCGTGGGCGATGAGGATGCCGATCGACAGGTTGAACGTGCCCGGGTCCTTGCCCGCCGTGCCTTCCGGCACGAAGAACGCGCCCCCGCCGAGCTGCATCTCGAGGTGCAGCGGCGTGTACTTGATGACCATCTCGATCACCAGGGCGAGCAGGAGCACACCGGTGATGTACGCCGAGACGCGGTACCACTTCACCGCGCCCGGGATCTTCGGGATGTCGCGGGTTCGGACGGTCAGAGCCATATCGGCCATCCTACCGTCGCGTGAGGAGGACCTCTTCGTCCTCGTTCTCGCGCTCCCAGGCGTCCTTCACGAAGCGCCACCAGAGGAACACGGCGAACCCGGCGAAGACGACCCACTCGACCGCGTAGAAGAGGTTGAGCCAGTCGAACTGGACGTCCCGGGTGGGGGCACGGTCGGCCACGGTGCCGAGGTCGGCTGCCGACGCAGTGGTGCCGTCGGCGACGACGTACCCGCCGTACATCCGGTCGTCGAAGGCCTTCCAGGTGTTCACGAAGCGTGCGGGTGCGACGGCCGAGTACTGGTCCTGTGTGAAGGAGTCCTGGTCCGGCGACTCCGACGGGTAGTAGCGGCCCTCCACCGTGACGGTCGCGCCGTCGGCCAGGCGGTCACCACCGGCGACGGCGGCCGAGCGCTGGTCGGACCATCCGAGGACGACCGGGAGGCTCGCTCCGGTGACCGTGTCGACCATGTGTCCCACGGTCTGGTAGCGCCCACCGCCGCTGCGCCCGGTCAGCACGGTCGTGTCACCCGCGACGAACCGGCCGGTGACGGTCACCTTCTGACCGGCGAGGCTGTCACCGACCCCGCGCTCGGGCTTCGAGACGTCCGAGAGCACGTGGCGCGTCTCGGTGGTGGCCGGCAGTGGCTTGCCGTTCTCGATGCTCCGTTCGAGCTGCCACTTGCCGAGGAAAGCGAACACCGCAGCGAGGACCAGCGCCAGCAACAGCAGGGCGATCCACCTCGGTCGTCGGGCAACGGCCCACATGCGTTTCAGTACTCCGGATCGCGTTGGCGTGCCGGGCGTTCGGGGCGCTCGGCGGGGATCTCGACCGACGACGTCCCGCTGCTCACCGTCTCCGGTTCGGGCGTGGGCGTCGTCTCCGGTTCCACATTCTCCCGCTCGTCCCTGCCAGCAGCCTCCACGAGGGCGATCTCCTCGGCGAACCGGGCGTCCCGCTCGGCCTTCCGCGCTGCCGCCGCCTCGGCGGCGGCGCGCTCGCGCCCACGCAGCTTGCGCACCCGGGCGGGACGCAGCACGAGGCGGCCGATCCGGTCCGAGTTCGACGCGAGCACGGGGCCCAGAACAGCCATGATGAGGACGTAGAGGCCCGCGAACGCGGTGATCCGAGCCTCCAGACCGGCGGCGGCCGAGAGCGTCGCGAGGATCAGCGCGAACTCACCACGGTTCACCAGGATGACGGCGGTGTTGATGCCCTGCTGGGCGTTGAAGCCGTTCATCCGGGCGACCAGCTGACCTGCGACGGCGTTCAGCACCACGGTCATGCCGATGGCCGCGAGGACCGGCCAGACGACCTCACCGAAGGTGGAGATGTCGAGGCCGAGGCCGAAGTTGACGAAGAAGAACGCGGCGAAGACGTCGCGCATCGGCAGAGCGAGCTGCTCGATCCGGTCGCGGTACCGGGTGGCGCCGCAGAGCAGCCCGATGACGAAGGCGCCGATCGCGTCGGTCACGCCGAGCAGGTCGCCGATGCCACCGAACATCACCGCGAGGCCGAAGAACAGGATCGTGAACAGCTCGTCGTCACGGGTCGCGAAGATCCGCGAGACCTGCTTCCCGCCCCACCGCGCCAGGCTGAACATCACGATGAGGAAGCCGAACGCCAACGCGAGCTTGCCGATCACGCCCCAGATGTTCGTGTCGCCGGAGAGCACGACGGAAACGATCGCGAGGTAGATCGCGATGAAGACGTCCTCGATCACCGTGACACCGAGGATCATCGGGGTCTCGTCGTTCGCGAGTCGTCGGAGCTCGATGAGGAGCTTCGTGACGATGGCGCTCGACGAGGTCGCCGTCATGCCCGCGATGACGAGCGCTTCTCGCGTGCCCCAGCCGAGGGAGAACCCGAACGCGAACCCAGCGGCCATGTTGATCGCGACGTACGTGCCGCCGGAGATCAGGAGCTTGCCGGCGTTGCCGTAGAACTCCTCCTGGTCGAACTCCAGCCCGAGGTTGAACAGGAGCAGGATCAGCCCGAAGGTGGCGATCAGCTCGATGGTGTGGGACTCGACGCTCAGCCCGATCCACGGCGTGTGCGGACTCGCGATGAGCCCCACGATCATGTAGATCGGGATGGCGGGCAGGCCGATGAGCTTGCCGAGTCGTCCGAGGACGTAGGCGATGAGGAACAGGCCGCCGATGGTCAGCAGCTCACCACCGAGGTCCATCCGCGTTACCTTCCGGGCGGGGCCTCGGCAGCAGCTGCCGCCGCGAGCTCACCGCTGCGGTAGAACGAGAAGGCCTTCGCGACCTTCTCGGGGGAGCCGGCCACGACGATGGTGTCGCCGGGGAAGACCACGAAGTCGGGCGAGGGCGCCGGGTTGGCGCTGTCACCGCGGACCACGGCGACGACGGTCAGGCCGATGAAGCCGGAGTCGTGGAGGTCGCCGAGGGGCTTGCCCGCGATCGCGTCGTCGTAGTCGACGGAGAACCAGTCGATGGAGAGGCCGGGGATCTCGTCGAGCTTGTCGAGGCCCTCGGTGATCCGGGTACCGCCGAGGAGCTCGGCGAGCGTGTGCGCTTCGTCCTCGCTGAGACGGAGCGAGACCTTCTCGGACTTGTCCGCGCCGTCCGAGACGTCGGCGAACGAGATGAGGTCGGAGTGCCCCGACCGGTGCGTGATGACACCACACTTGCCACCGTCGTCGGTGTAGAAGCTGTGCAGCACGCCGACTCCGGGGAGTTTGACGCGATGAACGTCGACCATGATGGCTCCCTTTTCGAGTACGCCCATGCTAACCACCGTGGGGTCCGGCGCATTCCATCTGTGGAAACTCGGTCAGCGCAGGATCCCGAGGCTCCGGGCTGTGGAGACGGCCGCCGTTCGCGACGTCACCCCGAGCTTCGAGAACACGTGCACCAGGTGCGACTTCACGGTCGCGTCACGGATGTGGAGCGCCGCGGCGACGTCACCGTTCGAGGCACCGTCGGCGACGAGTCGGAGGACCTCGAGCTCTCGGCCGGAGAGGCTCACCTGCGGCGACCGCATCCGCTCCATCAGCCGTCCGGCGATCGCCGGGGCGAGTGCGCTCTCGCCCGCCGCGGCGGCGCGGACCGCAGCCACGAGCTCCGCCGGCGGCGCGTCCTTGAGGAGGTACCCGCTCGCGCCCGCTTCGACCGCGCTCAGGATGTCGCCGTCGGTGTCGTAGTTCGTCAGCACGAGGACGTACGGCGGGGCATCGAGGGCGCGGATGCGTCGCGTGGCATCGGCACCGGTGAGCGACTGCCCGAACTGCAGGTCCATGAGCACGAGCTCGGGGCTGAACGCATCGGCGTACTCGACCGCTTCGTCGGGATCACCGGCTTCGCCGACCACCTGGATGCCCTCGGCCGCGTCGAGCAGGGCACGGAGCCCGGCCCGCACGACCGGGTGGTCGTCCGCGATGACGATCCGGATCACGTCCCCACCTCCAGCACCGCCACCAGCGTCGTCCCCCGGCCGAGAGCGGTGTCGACGTCGAGTGTGCCGCCGAACTGGGCGACGCGCTCTCGCATCGCCCGCAGACCGAACGAGTCCGTCCGCCCGGCGCCGGACTGCACGGTGACCGGATCGAACCCGGACCCGTCGTCCGCGACGGTGAGACGGGCTTCGTGCTCATCGGTGGTGAGCACGATGCGGACGATCGTCGCCCCGGCGTGCTGGACGACGTTGGCCACGGCACCCTGGGCGATGCGCAGGAGTGCGCTCTGCGCCGTCATCGGCAGGTCGATGGCATCCGGGACGCTGACCCGTACGGCGAGGCCGTCACGCGTCGAGGACTCGGCGAGACGGCGGAGCGCGGCGGCCAGACCCTGGTCGAGCGACGGCGGGGAGAGCTCGCGGATGAACCGTCTGGTGTCGGCGAGGCCCTCGGCCGCGGTCGCACGGGCGAGTCGGATGTGCTCGATCCCCGGGCGCTCCCCGTCGGCCAGTTCGGCGGCGTGCAGGAGCATCTGGATGCTCGAGAGGCCCTGCGCGACGGTGTCGTGGATCTCGCGTGCGAGCCGCGACCGCTCGGCGAGGACGCCCTGTTCGTGCTGGGTCGCCGCGAGCTCGCCCTGGGTGGCGATGAGTCGCGCGACGATCTCTTCGCGTTCGACGGCTTCACGGGCGAGCGCACGGTACCCGAGCCCGATCAGCAGCGCCACGCCGGCACCGACGAGCGGCCCGACGACACCGCCCACGGTGAACCCGCCGTGGACCCCGAGCGCCACGATCGCGACCCCGGTTGCCACGACCACCGCCGCGGGGCCGACGACGCCCGGGAGTACGTGGAGGTAGAGGAAGAAGAGCGGGAACACCAGGTAGGCGGCCTCGGGCACGAGGACGAGGAGCGCGATCCAGACCACCGTGAGTGCACCGATCCAGCTCGCGCTCGCAACGGTGCGCCAGCGTGGTCCCGCACGCGCCACGCGGCCACCGGCGACGTAGGCCGCGGCGAAGACCACGGTGAGCGTGAGGGCGATCCACATCGACGGGCCACGATCGACGAGGACCCGCACCACGACCAGGACGGTGAGCACGGAGAAGAGCACGTGCAGCCCCGTCCGGAGCCCCACGAAGACCGGGGTGAGCGTGCTGTGTGCCATGGCACCACCAGCGTACGGAGCAGGCATCCGGAGGAGATCAACCGAAAGTTCGATCCCAGGACCAACCCGGACGACGATGCTCCGCGACCCCCCTCCGGCGAGGCTGATGGAGACGTCGCAGAGGGTCTGCGACGCAGAAGGGAGACACCGTGTTCGTCGCCTGGCGCGACCTGCGACATGCCCGCGGACGCTTCGTCCTCATCGCCGCGGTGGTCGCGTTGATCACGTTGCTCGTCGGCTTCCTCGCGGGGCTCACCGGGGGCCTCGCCGCCCAGAACGTCTCGGCGGTGCTCGGCCTCCCCGGCAGCCGGCTCGTCCTCCAGCAACCGTCGAGCGGCCAGCCCTCGTTCTCCGAGTCCACGGTCAATGCGGACACCGTCGCCGCCTGGCGTGCCACGGGCGGCGTCGACGGGGTGGTCCCGATCGGGATCGTCCAGGGCCGCGCGCAGGGGGTCGAGACCAGCAGCGCGGCCACGGGCACCCCCGTCGGCGTCGCGCTGTTCGGGCTCCCGCACGACGCGCCCCGTTCGGCGGTCTCGGACCTGGCACCGGCCCGCGACGACCAGGTGGGGCTCTCCGCCGGCGCGGCCGAAGACCTGGGCGTCTCGGCCGGTGGCCACGTCACGATCACGGGCAGCACCTACCGCGTCGCCAGCGTGGGCGTCGACGCCTGGTACAGCCACACGCCCGTCGTCGCGATGACCCCGAACGCCTGGGCAGCGGCCGACCAGCGACTCGGCGGCGACGGTGAGGCCACCGTGCTGGCCGTGCGCGGGGACCCCGACTGGGACGCCGCCGCCGATCGCACCCACACCGCCGCCGATGCACCACTGCTGAGCCTCGGCGCCCTCGAGACCTTCAAGTCCGAGGTCGGGTCCCTCGCGCTGATGATCGCGATGCTGTTCGGCGTCTCGGCACTCGTCGTCGGGGCGTTCTTCACCGTGTGGACGATGCAACGCGCGGGAGACGTCGCCGTGCTCAAGGCACTCGGGGCGAGCACGGGCTCGCTCGTCCGCGACGCACTCGGTCAGGCTCTGGTCGTACTCGTAACGGGGATCGGCGTCGGCATGCTCGCGGTCGTCGGCCTGGGCGCACTCGCCGGTGGCGCGTTGCCCTTCCTCCTCAGCCCGCTGACCACCCTCGTCCCGGCCCTCGCGATGGCCGTGCTCGGTCTCGCCGGGGCAGCGGTCGCCCTCCGGACCGTCACCGCGACCGACCCCCTCACCGCCCTCGGGAGCAACCGATGATCACCCTCGACGACGTCACCCTCACCTTCCCGGACGGCGCATCCCGCGTCACCGCTGTCGACCACGTGACACTCCGAGCCGACGCGGGCGTGGTCACGGGCATCACCGGTCCGTCCGGCTCCGGCAAGTCCTCGCTGCTCGCGGTCGCGGCGACGCTCATCCGGCCAGACGCCGGCCGCGTGCTCATCGGCGACGTCGACGCGGCGGAACTCACCCGTGACGAGGCCACGACGATGCGGCGGGAACGGATCGGCATCGTCTTCCAGCAGTCCAACCTGCTGCCATCGCTCACCGCCCGGGAACAACTGCTCGTGATGGCCGAACTCGGCGGGACACCTCGAGCGCAACGCCACCGGATCGCTGAACGCGCCGACGAACTCCTCGACGCCGTCGGCCTGTCCGGTCAGGCGGGCAAACGCCCGGCGCAGCTCTCCGGCGGGCAACGGCAGCGGGTCGCCATCGCCCGGGCGCTCGTCCACGAACCGGACGTGCTGCTCGTGGACGAACCCACGAGCGCGCTCGATCAGGAACGCGGGTGGGCGATCATGGACCTCGTCGCACGCCTCACGCACGAACGTCGGACGGCCACCCTGCTCGTCACCCACGATCTCGTCCACCGGGACGCGCTCGACGACCTCGTCACCATCGTGGACGGTGCGATCGCAACCAGTGCGCTCTCGATGGCCCGCGGGGGCTGAACGATGCGGACGAGCACAAGCCGCCGGTCTCCCGATCTCCTACTCGGGTTCGGTCGTCTTCTCGCCGACCACCTGCTCGTCGGACGCCTTCGCCCCGTCGGTCGTCCCCGAGCCGGCGGCGCCGGGCACCTTGACGTCGTCCTCCTCGAAGCCGAACGCGATGTCCGGCGCCTCGAGACGCACGCGGTCCGCCGACTCGTCGTCGGGCTGCAGCTGCGACTCGCGTTCGGCCGCGACGCGCTTGAGGTAGTTCGCGACCTCTGCCTCGGTCTGCTCCTGGTCCCAGCCGAGGACACCGGCCATGAGCCTGGCCGCGACCGGGGCCGCCGACTCGCCACGGTCCCACGCCTCGATCGAGATGCGGGTGCGGCGGGCGAGGACGTCCTCCAGGTGCAGGGCACCCTCGTGCGAGGCCGCGTACACGACCTCCGCGCCGATGTAGTCGTCCGCGCCGGGCAGGGCCTCGGCGAGCGCCGGGTCCTCCTTCACCAGCTGGAGCACCTCGGTCGTCAGCGTGCCGTAGCGGTTCAGGAGGTGCTCGATCCGCACCTTGTGCACCCCGAACGACTTCGCGGTGCGGCCGCGCTTGTTCCACGCGGCCGGGTAGCCCTCGGCGCCGAGCAGCGGGATGTCCTCCGTCGTCGAGGCGGGGATCTTGCCGTCCATCGCCGCGACGGCCTCGTCGATGGCGTCCTTGCCCATCACGCGGTACGTCGTCCACTTGCCGCCCGCCACGACGACCAGGCCGGGGGCAGTGTGCGCGACCACGTGCTCGCGGCTGAGCTTCGACGTCTGGTCGGACTCGCCTGCAAGGAGCGGACGGAGTCCGGCGTAGACGCCCTCCACGTCCTCGCGGGTGAGCGGGACACGGAGCACCTTGTTGACGTGCTCGAGGATGTAGTCGATGTCCGCCGCGGTCGCCGCCGGGTGCGCCTTGTCGAGGTACCAGTCGGTGTCGGTCGTGCCGACCAGCCAGTGCCGCCCCCACGGGATGACGAACAGCACGCTCTTCTCGGTGCGGAGGATCATGCCCATGTTCGACTGGAAGCGGTCACGCGGGATGACCAGGTGCACGCCCTTGGACGCCCGGACCTTGAACTGGCCGCGGGTCCCCACCATCGCCTGGGTGTCGTCGGTCCAGACGCCGGTCGCGTTGACGACCTGCTTGGCCCGGATGTCGAACTTCTCGCCCGTCTGGATGTCGTGCGCGTGCGCACCGACGACCCGCTCCCCCACCTTGATGAAGCCCTCGATCCGGACCCGAGCGGCAGCGTGCGCACCGTACGACGCCGCGGTGCGGACCAGGGAGGAGACGTAGCGCGCGTCGTCGACCTGCGCGTCGTAGTAGGTCATGCCGCCGACGAAGGCGTCCTTCTTCAGGGACGGCATCGAGCGCAGCACCTGCGTGCGGCTGAGGTGCCGGTGGTGCGGGACGCCGGGCGGACGACCGCCGGACCAGCTGAAGGCGTCGTACATCGCCATGCCGATCCCGATGTAGAAGCGCTCCCACACGCGGTGGTTGAGCGGGAAGAGGAAGCGGACCGGCTTCACCAGGTGCGGAGCGATGCGCTGCAGGAGCAGGCCGCGCTCGATGAGGGCTTCACGGACGAGCGCGAAGTTGAGCTGCTCGAGGTACCGGATGCCACCGTGCACGAGCTTCGAGGATCGGCTCGAGGTCCCCGAGCCCCAGTCCCGCGCCTCGACGATGCCGACGCTCAGGCCGCGGGTCACGGCGTCGAGCGCACTGCCGCCGCCCACGATGCCGCCGCCGACGACCAGGACGTCGAGCTCCTTGGTCTTCAGCGCCTCGATCGCTGCGGCCCGTTCGTCCGGGCCGAGCTTCGCCCCGGGGTCGAACCCCGCCGTGCCGAACGCTCCGGTGGGTGCTTTCTTGCCCGAGACCGTCGCTGCCATGGTCGCCTCCGCGCTGCCGAGCACGTCGTGCGTGCTTCTCGTCGAGCGCCGTGGCGTCACCCGCGCTGTACGGGTGCCACCGTCACTGCTGGTGGTACGGCGCCACGACCACTTCTACTCGCTGGAACTCCTTGGCGTCGGAGTATCCGGTCGTGGCCATCGAGCGACGCAGCGCGCCGACGATGTTCGCGCGGCCGTCCCACGTCGGGGTCGGGCCGTTCAGGACGTTCTCGAGCGGGGCGATCGTGCCGACCTCCACCCGGCGGCCACGGGGCAGCTCCGGGTGGTGTGCCTCGGCACCCCAGTGGAAACCGCCACCCGGCGCTTCGGTCGCGCGGGCCAGCGCGGTGCCGAGCATGACCGCGTCGGCGCCCATCGCGATTGCCTTGACGACGTCTCCCGCGGTGTCGAGGCCGCCGTCGGCGATGACGTGCACGTACCGGCCACCGGACTCGTCCATGTAGTCACGGCGGGCACCGGCGATGTCGGCCACCGCGGTCGCCATCGGGGCGTGGATGCCGAGCGCCGCGCGCGTGGTCGACGCGGCACCGCCACCGAACCCGACGAGGACACCGGCCGCACCGGTGCGCATCAGGTGCAGCGCCGCCGTGTAGGTGGAGGCGCCGCCGACGATCACCGGGACGTCGAGCTCGTAGATGAACTTCTTGAGGTTGAGGGGCTCGGTGCTCTGCGAGACGTGCTCGGCGGAGACCGTGGTGCCGCGGATGACGAAGAGGTCGACACCGGCGTCGACGACCGTCTGGGAGAACTCCTGCGTGCGCTGCGGGCTCAGGGAACCGGCGACCGTGACCCCGGCGGCGCGGATCTCGGCGAGACGCGCGGTGATCAGCTCGGCCTTGACGGGCTCGGCGTAGATCTCCTGCATGCGCTTCGTGACGTTGCCGTCGGTGAGCGCGCGGATCTCGGCGTAGTAGGGCTCCGGGTCTTCGTACCGGGTCCAGAGGCCTTCGAGGTCGAGCACACCGAGGATCCCGAGCCGGCCCATCTGGATGACCGTGGCGGGCGAGGACACCGAGTCCATCGGCGCCGCGAGGATCGGCGCTTCGAACGTGAAGGCGTCGATCGACCACTGGACGTTCACGTCGCGCGGGTCACGGGTGCGCCGCGAGGGAACCACCGCGATGTCGTCGAACGCGTACGCCCGTCGTCCGCGCTTGCCTGCACCGATCTCGACTTCACTCACCCGGCAAGCCTACCGGGCGGGGTTCTCACGCCGCACGGTCCAGGTGGACGGGTCGGGTCGCGCGCGCGGCGGGACGGGCGTCGGCGGGCGCGGCGGGACGGGCGTCGGCGGGCGCGGCGGGACGGGCGTCGGCGGGGCGGGGCGTTTGGCGGGCGCGGCGTCGGCGGGCGCCGCGTCAGCGCGTGCGGCGTCGACGCAGCACGCGGAGCGTCAGGCCGAGGCCGAGCGCCAGGACGATCAGCACGACGAGCAGTGCGGCCGCGACCTTGACCAGGAGCGCGGCACCGACGAAGAGCACGGCGAACACGATCCAGACCAGGACGTCCATCGCGACGCTCGACACTCGGTGCACGCCGAGAACCTACCCCGTCGGGCGTCTGGCCGCGTCCGCTCCGGGGAAAGCGACACGGTGCGGCGTTGTGCGCGGCGCATTGCCCTGCGCGCTGTCGCTTCCGTCGCATCGACCCCGAGCGCACCGCATCGACGCGGCCGAGTGACCCCGGGCGTGGGAGAGGGGCCGTGCGGCGCTGACGCGACTTCGCACGACCCCTCTCGGTGCCGGTACCGCCCCCACAGCGGCACCGGCGGGTCGACCCCGCTCAGCGATTGCTCGCTACCGAGCGGCGTCGACGTCCTTGGCGAGCGTCCCGAGGTAGAGCTCGATGACCTTGGGGTCGTCGGCGAGCTCACGTCCGGTGCCCGAGTAGGCGTTCCTCCCCTGGTCCAGCACGTACCCACGATCGCAGATCTGCAGACAGCGTCGCGCGTTCTGCTCGACCATGATGATCGACACTCCGGCCTTGTTGATCCGGCGGGTGCGGATGAAGGTCTCGTCCTGGCGCACCGGGGACAGGCCGGCGCTCGGCTCGTCGAGCAGCAGCACCTTCGGGTCCATCATCAGCGCACGGGCCATCGCGACCGACTGCCGCTCACCGCCGGAGAGCGATCCGGCCCGCTGCCCCTTGCGCTGACCGAGCACCGGGAACAGGTCGTAGATGACCTCGAGGCGCTCGGCGAACTTCCGCGGCCGCAGGTACAACCCCATCTGCAGGTTCTCCTCGATGGAGAGCGAGGGAAACACGTTGTTCGTCTGCGGCACGAAGCCGACACCCGCCTGCACGAGCTTGTTCGCCTTCATGTTGGTGATGTCCTCGCCCTGCAGGGTCACCGTCCCCTCACGCACGGAGACCAAGCCGAACAGTGCCTTGAGGAGCGTCGACTTGCCGGCGCCGTTCGGGCCGATGATGCCGATGAGCTCGCCGGGGTAGCAGTCCAGGTCGCAGCCGTTGAGGATGTTCACGCCCGGCAGGTAGCCGGCGACGAGGCCACTGGCCCGCATCACCGGTTCGAGCGTCGCCGTGGCGGTGCCGCCACCGGTCACGTCGGGCGCGCCGGTCGGGTCGGCCGGACCGGAGGCCCTGTTCGGGTCCACGGGGTTCGTCGCGTCGGTCATCGGGTCGCCTTCCCGTCGTCGGCGGCGGTCTCCGCCGTGCCGTCTTCTGCCTGGTCTTCCTCAGCGACCTCTTCCGCGAGTTCCTCGTAGGTCTCCTCGGTGAGGAGCGAGTCGTCACCGAGGTCGGTGTCGTGGTGCGCGCCGAGGTACGCGTCGATGACGGCCTGGTCGTCCATCACGGTGCCCGCCGGCCCCTCGGCGACGACCTTGCCCTCCGCCATCACGACGACCCAGTCCGAGATGTGCCGGACCATGTGCATGTCGTGCTCGACGAACAGCACCGTCATGCCGTCGTCGCGCAGGGACTGGATGTGCCCGAGGAGCGACTGGGTCAGCGCCGGGTTCACGCCGGCCATCGGCTCGTCGAGCATGATCATCGTCGGGTCGGACATCAGCGCCCGCGCCATCTCGAGGAGCTTCCGCTGGCCGCCCGAGAGCGAGCCGGCGTAGTCGTCCTTCTTCTCGAGGAGCTTGAAGCGCTCGAGGAGGTCCTCGGCCTTCGCGGTGATCTCACGCTCACGCTTCGACCACACCGGCTTGATCAGCGCGGCGAAGAAGTTCTCGCCGGGCTGGTCCTTCGCACCGAGCAGCATGTTCTGCATCACGGTGAGCCGGGACAGCGCCTTGGTGAGCTGGAAGGTGCGGACCATGCCGGCGCGCGCCACCTTCGCGGCGCCGGTGTTCCCGAGGGTCTTCCCGTTGAAGACCCAGCGGGCGTCCTTGCCGCTCGAGGGCTTGTCGAAGCCCGTGAGCAGGTTGAAGAACGTGGTCTTGCCGGCGCCGTTCGGGCCGATGAGCGCGGTGATCGAGCCGCGCTGGACCTCGAGGTGGTCCACGTCCACCGCCGTCATGCCGCCGAAGTGACGGGTGATGGCGTCGACCGTGAGGATCGGGTCCGGCTTCGCGGAGCCCGGGGTGTGCGCGACCGTGGTCGTCGATGGTTCAGACACTGAACGTCAGCTCCTTCTTGTTCCCGAGGAGTCCCTGTGGGCGGAAGACGATGAGCAGCATGAGCGCGACGCCGACGAGCACGTAGGAGAACTGCTCCGCCTGCTGCGCGTTCATGATCGAGTTGGGGATGAAGTCGCCCGCGAGCGTGCGGATCGCGAGCCGGAGGACGAAGAACAGCACCGAGCCGAGCACCGGGCCGAACACCGTCGCAGCACCGCCGAGGATGAGCGCCGTCCAGATGAAGAAGGTCATCGAGCGGCCCATCGCGTCCGGTTGCACCGAACTCGGCAGGACGTAGATGATGCCGGCCAGAGCACCGAGAGCACCGCCGAACACGAGCGCCTGCATCTTGTAGGAGTACACGCTCTTGCCGAGGGAACGGACCGCGTCCTCGTCTTCGCGGATGGCCTTCACGACGCGGCCCCACGGGCTCCGCATCAGGAGGAACAGCACGAAGGTGAACAGGGCGACGAGGCCCCAGCCCACGATGCGGATCCACCAGCCGTTGACCCCGTTGTTCGAGTACGTGAACCACAGGATGGTGGTGGTGCCGTCCGGCAGGAAGCTCAGCGCGTTGAACGCGTCGCGGTAGCTCGACCCGGTGATGCCGTTCGATCCACCGGTCGTGGTGGTCAGCAGACTCGACCTGCCGACCATGCGGATGATCTCCGCGCCGGAGATCGTCACGATCGCCAGGTAGTCGCCACGGAGCCGCAGTGTCGGGATGCCGAGGATGATCGCGAACACGATCGCGACGAGCAGGGCGATCAGGACGGCCATCCCGAACGGCAGCCCGTTCGTGATCGAGATCGCGAAGCCGTAGGCGCCGAGCAGCAGGAACGCCGCTTGGCCCATGTTCACCAGACCGGTGAGCCCGAAGTGCACGTTCAGCCCGATCGCGGCGAGCGCGAACGCCGCCGTGGTCGGCGCGAGGGCCTCCTGCGTCAGCGCGCTGAGGAGGTTGACGATGTAGTCCATGGCTGCCCCTTAGCCGATCCGCTCGGCACGGCCGAAGATGCCCTGCGGCCGGAACAGCAGGATGAGGATGAGGATGACGAGTGCGGTGGCGTACTTGAAGTCGCCCGGCAGCACCAGGTTCGTGAGCTCGACGACGACGCCGATGATCATCGAACCGACGAGTGCGCCGTACGCGGTACCGAGACCACCGAGGGTCACGGACGCGAACATGAGCAGGAGCAGCTGCAGACCGGTCTGCCAGTTCACGCCGTTGAGCACGAGGCCGAGCATCACGCCGGAGAGGCCGGCGAGACCCGCGGCGAGCGTCCACACGAACCGGATCACCCGGTCGACGTCGATGCCGGACGCCGACGCGAGCGCCGGGTTGTCCGAGACCGCACGCGTCGCACGGCCGAAACGGGTCTTCGCGAGGAAGAGCCCGGTCGCGATCAACACGACGAGCGCGATGCCCATCGCCACGTAGGACTGCACGGTCAGGGTGACCCCGGCGAACGTGACCGTCGACGGGTTGCTCTGCTGGATGCGGACGGTCGAGGCGCCGAAGAAGTACTGGAACGCGTACTGCGCCGCGATCGACAGCCCGATCGTCACGATCATGAGCTGCGTCAGGCTGATCCGTCGGCGGCGCAGCGGTTTCCAGATGATCATGTCCTGGAAGTAGCCGCTCGCCGCGCAGAGGACGACGACGATCACCCCGGAGAGCCAGATGTTCCAGCCGAGCTGGTTCGCGAACACGTAGGCCAGCAGACCGCCGAGCGTCACCTGCTCACCGTGGGAGAAGCTCGACAGCCCGGTCGTGCCGTAGATCAGCGACAGGCCGATCGAGGCGAGGGCGATGAGCAGTCCGAGCCGGATGCCGGACACGAACTGCTGCCAGGCCCGTGCGGCGGTGACGCTCGTCGTGGCGTCGCTCGTCGTCGCGCCCTGCTGGTCGGACAGCTGGAAGATCTGTCCCGCGTTGGCGTTGAGGTTCGCCTGCACCGTGCGCTTCGCGTCGGCGGCGTTCGTCAGGTACTGCCCCTTCGGGAGGGTGTCCTGGTCCACGGTCACGGTGTACTGACCGGAGGCCGGGACGCTCACCGACCAGCGGCCGGCGTCCGTCGTGGTCGACGTCGCCGTGAAGCCCGACGGGCCCGCGACGTCGACGTCCACACCGGACGCGGGCTTCCGCGCAGAGTCGAGGATCGTGCCCTGGATGCACCCGTTCGTCGGGCTGACGGTGCAGGGCTGGGTGCTGGACGGTGCGGTGCTCGCGCTCGCGCTGGCACTCGCCGTCGCGGTGGTGGTCGCGCCCTGGGCGGGGAGCGTCACCGCCCAGTCGATGAGGAAGGTCGCCAGGAACGCCGCGACGAGCACGACGACGAGCACCAGTCGGCGACGGCCTGGCGCACCGGGGCGGAATCGGCGCAGCAGCGCCGATCCCGCAGGAGTGATGGATCCCACGGAAGAGCCTCTCGTTCGGATGACGAGGAACCTATGGTGATTTTGTGTCACCCGTGTTTCCAAAAGATTCCCTGTGGAATTCGTGGCGCAACTGTGACGATGTGGAGGAACCGTCCGTTGCGGAGCCGACCCCAGCCTCCAGGCCGGTTCCGGAGCCGCTCCCCACCGGGCACCCGCCGGAATGCGCGACCCGCCGCGCGCGTTAGCATGGTCTATCCGGAACCCGACGCTGCGTCCGGTGTCTCACCACTTCACCTCGCCCACGAAGGGGACCCATGGACCAGCCGGATCCGTTCGGATTCATCGGACTCACGTACGACGACGTCATGCTCCTGCCGGGGTACACCGACGTCATCCCGAGCGAGGCGTCGACGACGTCCCGGCTCACCAAGCGGATCTCCGTCAACGTCCCGCTGCTCTCCGCGGCGATGGACACCGTCACCGAAGCCCGCATGGCCATCGCCATGGCGCGCCAGGGCGGCATCGGGATCCTGCACCGCAACATGTCGATCGCCGACCAGGCCGCAGCTGTGGACAAGGTCAAGCGCTCCGAGTCGGGCATGATCACCAACCCGGTGACCACGACCCCGGACGCGACCGTCGCCGAGGTGGACGCGCTCTGCGGACAGTTCCGCGTCTCCGGGCTGCCGGTCGTCGAGGGCGACGGCACGCTCGTCGGCATCATCACCAACCGCGACATGCGGTTCGTGGCGCCGTTCGAGCAGCAGACCACGCTCGTCCGCGACGTCATGACGAAGGCGCCGCTCATCACGGCACCGGTCGGCATCGACCCGGACGACGCCGTCGCGATCTTCGCCGAGCACAAGATCGAGAAGCTGCCGCTCATCGACGAGGCCGGCAAGCTCCGCGGCCTCATCACCGTCAAGGACTTCGACAAGAGCGAGAAGTACCCCGACGCCACCAAGGACGACGCCGGCCGACTCCGTGTCGGTGCCGCGATCGGGTTCTTCGGCGACGCGTGGCAGCGCGCGACCGCCCTGCTCGAAGCCGGTGTGGACGTCCTCGTCGTGGACACCGCCAACGGCCACAGCGCCGGCGTGCTCGACATGGTCCGTCGCCTGAAGGCCGACCCGGCCTTCGCCGGCGTGGACGTCATCGGCGGCCAGGCGGCCACCCGCGAAGGCGCACAGGCGCTCATCGACGCGGGCGTGGACGCGGTCAAGGTCGGCGTCGGCCCCGGGTCGATCTGCACCACCCGCGTCGTCGCCGGCGTCGGTGTGCCGCAGGTCACGGCCGTGTACGAAGCCTCGCTCGCCGCGCGTGAAACCGGCGTGCCGGTCATCGCCGACGGTGGTCTGCAGTACTCGGGCGACATCGCGAAGGCCCTCGTCGCCGGCGCGGACACCGTGATGCTCGGATCGCTCCTCGCGGGCACCGACGAGTCCCCCGGGGACCTGGTCTTCGTCAACGGCAAGCAGTTCAAGGCGTACCGCGGGATGGGCTCCCTCGGTGCACTGCAGACCCGTGGCAAGAAGACCTCGTACTCGAAGGACCGCTACTTCCAGGCGGACGTCCCCTCGGACGACAAGCTCGTCCCCGAGGGCATCGAGGGCCAGGTGCCGTACCGCGGCTCCGTGGCGAACGTCGTGTACCAGCTCGTCGGTGGGCTGCGGCAGTCGATGTTCTACGTCGGCGGCCGGACCATCCCGGAGCTCAAGGCCCGCGGCAAGTTCGTCCGGATCACCCCGGCGGGGCTGAAGGAGTCGCACCCGCACGACGTGCAGATGGTCGTCGAGGCGCCGAACTACAGCCGGTAGCCAGAACTCCTGCTCGAAAGCGACAGTCCCCGGTGGGTAGCCCACCGGGGACTGTCGCTTTGCGGCACCACAACGCCCGCAGCGCAGCCCGCGCGGTGCCCGGGCGCGCGCGGCGCCCGTCCCCGCGGGCCACCCGCGAACCGGAGTACCCGCACAGGTTTCGTCACGGCTCGGTAACGAAACACTTTCCGTACCGCCCCGTCACACGGGCGAAACACCCGGACCCTACTTTTGCTCGCATCCCCACACGGAGGCGTCGCACTCGACCCGATGCGACAACAGCCCCCGTGCCGAGAAAGGGTTCCACGGATGATCAGAACCACCCGCGCCACCACGGCGCTGGCACTGGCGGGAGTCGCGGCGGTGCTGCTCGCGGCGTGCTCGACCTCCGGCAGCGCCGACCCGTCGTCGTCCGCCTCCGCGTCCAAGAAGGACCCGGCGGCCAGCTGCCAGGCCCCGTCGTCGCCCGGCACCGACGCGCTGAAGATCGGCACGATCCTGCCCCTCACGGGCTCGCTCGCCTACCTGAACCCGCCGGCCGAGGCCGGTGTGGGCCTCGCGGTCGACGACATCAACGCGGCCGGCGGTGTGCTCGACAAGGACGTCTCCATCGACCCGCAGACGGACTCCGGCGACAGCACGGACATGACGGTCTCGAGCTCGGCGGCGTCCAAGCTCGTGAACGCGAAGGTCCCGGTCGCGATCGGCGCGGAGTCCTCGTCCGTGACGCTCAACGTCATCGACCAGCTCACCAGCAACTGCATCGTGGAGATCTCCCCCGCGAACACCGCGTCCGACCTCTCGGGCTACTCGTCGTACTACTACCGGACCGCTCCGCCGGACTCGGTGCAGGGTTCGGCGCTCGGCCAGCTCGTCACGGGTGACGGCAACGCCAAGGTCGCGTTCCTCGTCTTCAACGACACGTACGGCACGGGTCTCCGCAACTCCGTCCAGGAGGCCGTCGAGTCCTCCGGTGGCCAGGTCGTCTACGGCGGCAAGGGCAAGGGCCAGGAGTTCCCGCCCGGACAGACCACGTTCTCGTCCGAGGTCACGGCGGCCCTCGCCGCCAAGCCCGACGCGATCGTCGTGCTGGCGTTCGACGAGACGAAGTCGATCATCCCCGAGCTCGTCTCGCAGGGCTGGGACATGTCGAAGGTCTACATGTCGGACGGCAACACCGCCGACTACTCGAAGGACTTCGACAAGGGCACCCTGAACGGTGCGCAGGGCACGATCCCCGGCGCCTCGCCGAAGGACGACCTGAAGCAGCGTCTCGCCGCCTACTACAAGAAGTCGTCGGGCAAGGACCTCGCCGACTACTCGTACGCGGCTGAGTCCTACGACGCCACCACCCTCGCCGCACTCGCTGCGGTGAAGGGCAAGGGCACCGACTCCGGCACGATCCAGGCCAACATGGACAAGGTGTCCGGGGCCGACGGTGGCACCGAGTGCTCGACGTTCAAGGACTGCAAGGCCCTGCTGGACGACGGCAAGGACATCCACTACACGGGCCCGTCGGGCATCGGTCCGTTCGACTCGAACAACGACCCGTCGAGCGCCTACATCGGCATCTACAAGTTCGACGGCGACAACAAGCCGGTGTACCAGAGCGCCATCCAGGGCTCGGTCAAGAAGTAGCACCGCAACGAAAGCGACAGTCCCCGGGAGGGTTCCTCCCGGGGACTGTCGCTTTCCGCGATCGGTCGCGTCCGGCCCGGCAGCTGGTCGCCACCACGGCGGACGGGAGGCTCGGTTCGGCCCCGTCAGGCCGCCACGGCTGGCACCGCGGTGCGGCGGGCGCGGCGCGCAGCCACGAACGAGTCCGTGGACAGGATCAGCAGCGCGATCCACACGATGCCGAACCCGATCCACCGCGAGGTCGACATCGCCTCGTGCTGGATCGTCACCCCCACGATCAGCTGCATCACCGGCGTCAGGTACTGGGTCAGCCCGAGCGTGGACAGCGAGAGGCGCCGCGCCGACGACGCGAAGAGGAGCAGCGGCACCGCCGTCGCCGGGCCCGCGCCGATCATGATGAGCGCGTGCACCCAGCCCTGGTTGCCGAAGGTGATGCCGCCGCCGATGCCGGTCACGCCGAGCACCACGAGCGTGACGACGGCGACGGGGGTCAGCCACATCGTCTCGATCGTCAGCCCGGACAGCGCGTCGACGGTCCCGCCGACGCGCTTCTTCACGAGCCCGTACAGCCCGAACGAGAACGCCAGCGCGAGGGAGATCCACGGCATCTGCCCGTAGCCGACCGCGATGACGACGACCGCGACGATGCTGATGCCGACGGCGGTCCACTGCGCCGGGCGCAGCCGTTCCCGGAGGAGCACGACGCCGAGCGCGATCGTGACGAGCGGGTTGATGAAGTACCCGAGCGCTGCCTCGACGGTGTGGCCCGTCGTCGTCGCGATGACGTACACGGTCCAGTTCACGACGATGAGCACCGCGGCGATCGCCATCACGCCCATCACCCGGCGCTGGGCGATGAGGGAGCGCGTGCGCAGCCACGACCGCGTGACCAGGATGGCGACCAGGCAGAACCCCAGCCCGAAGACGATCCGCCACGCGACGATCTCGAACGCTCCCGCCGGCGCCATCGCGACGAACAGCAGCGGCATCAGCCCCCAGAGCCCGTACGCGACGATCGCCTGCACGACGCCGACCGATGCCTCGCTCCGAACCGCCCGCTCTGTCACGGACCAATGCTACGGAAACGGCGAACGCCCCGGCAGCACGAGGCTGCCGAGGCGTTCGACGGGTGGAGCAGGTGTCAGTGCTCGATGACCGCGAGGACGTCGCGAGCGGAGAGGACCAGCAGGTCCTCGCCCGAGTACTTGACCTCGGTGCCGCCGTACTTCGAGTAGATGACCTTGTCGCCGACGGCGACGTCGAGCGGGACGCGGTTGCCGTTGTCGTCGATGCGACCCGGGCCCACGGCCACGACCTCGCCCTCCTGCGGCTTCTCCTTCGCGGTGTCCGGGATGACGAGACCGGAAGCAGTGGTCTGCTCCGCCTCGACCTGACGGATGACGATGCGATCTTCGAGCGGCTTGATGGTGACGGCCACGGTGACCTCTTCTTTCTCGGTACTGACTCGGTACAGATGAAAACCGGTTGGCACTACGCACACGAGAGTGCCAGGTCCAACTGTAGGGGGCCTCTGGCACTCGGTCAATCCGAGTGCCAGTCCTCCTGGTGATGACAGGATCGTCTCATGGACGCCACCGAACTCGCTCAGCTCCTGACCCCGGACGGGATGGCGCTCCTCGACCGGACGCCGGCGGTCTCCGACGACGGCGAGATCGTCCGCGTCGTCTCCCGCCTCCGGGCCGAGGGACACGATCCCCGACTCGTCGCCGCGGTGCTCACGCAGGCGAAGCTCCGACAGAAGGCCCGCGGCAAGTTCGGCGACTTCGCGAGCCGGATGCTGTTCACCGAGGCGGGGCTCGAGCAGGCGACGCGGCTCTCCGTCGCCGCCCAGCACGCCGGGCGGTTCGCCGCGGCCGGGCTGCACCGGGTGGCCGACCTCGGCTGCGGGATCGGCGGTGACGCACTCGCGATGGCTGCGCTCGACCTCGACGTCACCGCGGTCGACCAGGACGAGGTGACGGCGGCGGTGGCGACGCACAACCTCGCACCGTGGCCGGACGCCCATGTCCTGCTCGGTGACGCGGCGACGTTCGACGTGTCGAGCGTCGACGGGGTCTGGATGGACCCGGCACGACGGACCGCCGGGCACACCAACACCCGTCGGCTCGCCGACCCGGACGACTGGTCGCCCT
Source organism: Curtobacterium sp. PhB136 (assembly GCF_004346855.1). Classification (NCBI taxonomy): domain Bacteria; kingdom Bacillati; phylum Actinomycetota; class Actinomycetes; order Micrococcales; family Microbacteriaceae; genus Curtobacterium; species Curtobacterium sp. PhB136. Next base: position 1,077,500 of record NZ_SMGH01000004.1, on the reverse strand, counting down.
CGCTCGACACCGTCTTCGCCGCCGCCACCACGACCCCGACCGGCGTGAAGCTCGGACCGGGCATCGACCGCGACCTCATCCCGGACACCGCCGAGGCGCAGTGGACCTCCGTCGACCGGGAGGTCGTGGAGCTCGCACTCTGGTTCGGCCCGCTCGCCCGACCCGGCATCCGGCGCGCCGCGACCGTCATCGGCGCACACGGCATCGCCGAGCTGACCGGGGCGGAGGACGCCGAGGACGTCGAGGTCGGCCCGGTCGGCGAGTACCTCCACGAACCCGACGGCGCGGTCATCCGCGCGCGGCTCATCGGCGACCTGGCCCGGTCGATGGACGGCCGGATGCTCTCCGAGGGGATCGCCTACGTGACGTCGGACAGCCCGGTGACGAACCCGTTCGCGCAGACCTTCCGGGTGCTCGACACGATGCCGCTCGACGTCAAGCAGCTCGCCGCACGACTGGCCGCGGACGGGGTCGGCACCGTCGAGATCAAGAAGCGCGGCGTCGACGTCGACCCGGCGCAGTTCCGGAAGCGTCTGCGACTGCGCGGCGGTTCACGCCGGATGACGCTCGTCCTCACCCGCGTGGCGGGACGGCACACCGCGCTGCTGTGCGAGCGCCTCAGCTGACGAAGGCGCCGGAGTCCGAGCCGTAGTCGGTGCCGTAGTCCGAGTAGCCACCGGAGTGGCCGATCGCGAAGACCACCAGGGCGATCCAGAGGATCCAGATGCCGGTCATCACCCAGCCGGCGATGATGCCGGTCAGCGCGAGTCCGCGGCCCTGCTCGCCGCTCTGCCGGATCTTGCCGAGCGCCACGTGCCCGAGGATCGCGCCGGCGGGGCCGAGCAGGATCGCGATGAAGAAGAACGGGACCGCGCCGAGGCCGAAGACGATCGACAGGATCGCGAGGATGTTCGTCTTCGGGCGCTGCGCGTACGGCTGGTACCCGGTGTTGGCGTAGGCGCTGCCGGGGGCGGCGTACGGGTTCTGCTGCGCGTACGGGTTCTGCTGGGCGTACGGGTTCTGCGGCTGCTGCGCGTACGGGTTCTGCTGCTGGCCGGGCTGCGCATACGGGTTCTGCGGCTGCTGGCCGGGCTGCGCGTACGGGTTCTGCGGCTGCTGACCGTACGGGTCCTGCTGCTGACCGGGCTGCGCGTACGGGTTCTGAGGAGCGCCGTACTGCGGCGGCTGCGGTGCGCTGTACGGGTTCTGCGGCTGCTGCTCGTCCGGCTTCGGCCGCTCGTTCTGATCGGACACGGTGCACCCCTCCCGACGGCCCGTGCGGCCGTCCGTTCGATCCTCCCACACCGGCGGGGACCGGACCTCAGACCTGGACGGTGGTGACGGGGAGCGTCGAGTCCGCGGCGATCCCGAGGTCGCTCGGCGCGTGCCCCTCGGCGACGAGCCGGGCACCGACCGCCGCGATCATCGCGCCGTTGTCGGTGCAGAGGTCGAGCGGGGGGATCCGCAGCGCGACCCCCGCCTCCGCGCAGCGCGCCTCGGCGACCGCACGGAGCCGGGCGTTCGCGACGACGCCGCCGCCGAGCAGCAGCCGGGGCACCCCGGTGTCCCGGCAGGCGTTCAGCGCCTTGGTCACGAGGACGTCGACCACGGCTTCCCGGAACGACGCTGCGACGTCCGCCACGGGGACCTCACGCCCCTCGTCGCGGCAGCGCTCGACCCACCGGGCAACGGCGGTCTTCAGCCCGGAGAACGAGAAGTCGTAGCGGTGCGCGGCCATGTCCTTCGGCAGGGTGAGCCCGCGCGGGAACCGGATCGCCTTCGGGTCCCCGTCGGCCGCGGCGCGGTCGATCTGCGGCCCGCCCGGGTACGGCAGCCCGAGGAGCCGTGCGACCTTGTCGAACGCTTCGCCCGCGGCGTCGTCGATGGTCTCGCCGAGGAGTTCCACGTCGTCGACGAGGTCCCGCACGAGGAGCAGCGACGTGTGCCCGCCGGACACCAGGAGCGCCACGGTCGGCAGCTCGAGCGCGCTGCCGTCGGCGCGGAGGACGTCCGCCCCGACGTGTCCGACGAGGTGGTTCACCCCGTACAGCGGCTTGCCGGTGGCCACGGCGAGCGCCTTCGCCGCCCCGACACCGACCATCAGGGCACCGGCGAGCCCGGGGCCGGCGGTGACGGCGACCGCGTCGAGCTCGTCGAGGGTCACGCCGGCGCGCTGCAGCGCCTCGGACAGGGTCGGGGTCATCGCCTCCAGGTGCGCGCGTGCGGCGACCTCGGGCACGACGCCGCCGTAGCGCGCGTGCTCTTCCATGCTCGACGCGATGACGTTCGCCAGGAGGGTGCTCCCCCGGACGATGCCGACGCCGGTCTCGTCGCACGAGGTCTCGATGCCGAGCACCAGTGGTTCACGCATCGAGTGCCTCCTGTCCGACGGGGCCGGGCGCCGGCGTCTGCGCGGGTGCGAGCGCGGCCCGCATCACCCACGCGTCGACGCCGTCCGGCTGGTAGTAGCGCGGCCGGGTGGCGATGTGCTCGAACCCGAACGCGGTGTACATCACCTGGGCGACCGGGTTGTCGGCGCGGACCTCGAGGAAGACCTCTTCCACGCCACGGCGACGGGCTTCGTCGAGGAGCTCGGTGAACAGCACCCGGCCGATGCCCTCCCCGCGGTGCTCCGCCGACACCGCGATCGTCTGGACGTCGGCGACCGGGTTGCCCGCGAGCGAGGACAAGCCCGCGTACCCGACGATCGTCGGCGCACCGTCGTCGGTGGTCTCGACGACGACGTAGTACCCGTGGGGCGAGTACAGCTCGCCGGACATCTGCGATGCCGACCAGGCGTCGGTGGGGAACGAGGCGTGCTCCAGCCACATCACGTCGTCGAGGTCCTGCGGATGGGCGCGCCGCAGGCGCAGCCCGGCGGGCAGGGTCACCGGCCCACCCGCTTGGGTGCGCCGGGCATCGTGACGTCGGGATCGCGGAGGTAGAGGGGGGCGTCCTCGGCGAAGGAACCGCCGGACGCGAGCCGGTCCGCGGCGAGCACCCCGAGCCTCCCGGCGGGGATGGTGGTCGCGGTGACCCGCGGGAGCTGCCTGGAGGCTCCCAGCACGTCGTCGAGGTCCGCCGGCCTGGCCAGGCCAGGGCCAGCAGTGCGCGTGCCGGTCTGGTCGTGGACGCTCCAGTAGACCTCGCGCCGTCGGGCGTCCGTCAGGACGACGACGGGGCCGTCGGCTTCCGACGTCGCCTCGGCTGCGACCGCGTCGTGGCTGACCAGCGGCAGGAACGGGACGTCGCGTGCCACGGCGAAGGTGCGTGCGGCCGCGATGCCGACGCGGAGGCCGGTGAACGGGCCGGGGCCCATGCCCGCGACGACGCCGGTGACGTCCGCGGCGGTGATGCCGGCGTCGTCGAGCACACCCTGCAGGAACGGACCGATCACCTCGGCATGGCGGCGGGAGTCCTCGGTGGACCGTTCCGCGAGGACCGTCCGGGTCTCGGGGTCGACGACGGCGACGGAGGTCCCGGCGGAGGTGTCGATCGCGAGCAGCACCCGTCCATCGTAGGCGGACAGAACCGGTGGTTCGCCCTCCCTCTGGGGGCAGGACGGCGCTGTCGGGCCGGTCGCCGCGACCGACAGTTCCGGGTACGAGCCCGCCGGGAGGGCTCGATCCCAGGGAGAGCTCATGCACAAGCGCTTCACCACGGCCGCCGTCGCCGCCGTGATCCTCACCGCCGCACTGGTCGCTGCACCGCTCGGAGGCGGAGGCACCGCCGAGGCTGCCGTGCCGGTGGGCAACATCGGGAAGTTCAAGCAGACCTTCCGCGAGGACTTCAAGACCGCTGCTCCCGCGAAGGGCAAGTTCGCGAAGACCTACGCGAAGTCGTGGCAGCCGTACCCGGACGGGATGTCCGGCATGTACTACTCGGGTTCACAGATCAGCGCGCACGACGGCTCGATGGACGTCGTCCTGGACGGCAAGCACGGCGCTGCCGGGACCTTCGGGACGCCGACCGGCGCCTGGGGGCACGTCGGCGGGAAGTTCTCCATCCGCGCTCGGGCGCTCGGCGGCAAGGCCAACGGTGCGGCGTTCATGCTCTGGCCGACGTCGAACGTGTGGTCCGACGGGGAGATCGACTTCCCGGAGAGCAACTTCGAGGCGACGCCGATGGTCCACCACCACTCGATGGTGAAGGGCAAGGAGGTCAACGCGATCAGCACCTCGACGGGCGTCAAGTGGAAGGACTGGCACGTCTACTCGGTCGAGTGGATCCCCGGGAAGTCCGTCACCTACTTCGTCGACAACCGGGTGATCAGCAAGGTCACGAAGGACGTCCCGAAGTCCGCGCACCGGTACATGTTCCAGGTCGGGAACTGGGGCGCTGCCGGACACCTGTACATCGACTGGGTCACGACCTACGACTACAAGCCCTGACCGGGTGTCCCCTACTCGGGGGACTTTTCGGCTGTCCAATCCTTGTGATACGTCATCGAATCTGCTTAGAGTGCTCGCCGTGCCGAGATCCGGCTGTGCGGCACTCGTGGGGACGGGCGCTGCGCTCACGTCAGGGAAATGACATCCATGCAGACACGTACCAAGCGAGCGGCACTCACTGCGGCACTGCTCGGCGCCACACTCGTCGCCGTCCCGTTCGGAGGGGCATCGGCCGCATCCGCAGCGACGACCTCCGTCACCGGAGCCCAGTTCGAACAGACCTACGGCGAGGACTTCGCCACCGATGCGGCGGCCGGCGGACAGTTCGCGCGGCAGTACGCGAACTCCTGGCAGCCGTACCCGGACGGGACCGGCGGGATGTGGTACTCCGGCTCGCAGATCAGCGCGCACGACGGGTACATGGACGTCGCGCTCGACGGGCGGCACGGCGCAGCCGGGACCTTCGGCACCCCGTCCGGTGCCTGGAGCCACCAGGGCGGCAAGTTCACCGTCCGGGCGATGGCGACCGGCGGTGACCGGAACGGCGCGGCGTTCATCCTCTACCCGACGTCGAACCGCTGGGCCGACGGGGAGATCGACTTCCCGGAGAGCAACTTCGAAGCGACGCCGATGGCGTACCAGCACCTGATGACCCCTGGGCTCGAGGGCCTCTCGCACAGCGCCAGCACCGGCGTCTCGTGGCGGGACTGGCACACCTACTCGGTCGAGTGGATCCCGGGGCAGTCCGTGACGTACCTCGTCGACGACCGGGTGGTCCAGCGGATCACCTCGGACGTCCCGACCACGCCGCACCGCTACATGTTCCAGGTCGGCAACTGGGGCGCCTCCGGGCACCTCTACATCAACTGGGTCAGCATGGCCGAGTACGTGGGCTGACCCGATGGCCGAGGGGCAGACGCTGGACGACGGGCCGTTCTTCCACGGGACGAAGGCCGACCTCCGGGTGGGTGACCTGCTCACCGCGGGGTTCCGGTCGAACTACCGTCCGGAGATCGTGATGAACCACGTCTACTTCACGGCCGTCGGTGCCGGTGCCGGGCTCGCAGCGGAACTCGCTGCGGGTCCCGGCGAGCCGCGCGTGTACATCGTCGAGCCGACGGGTGCGTTCGAGGACGACCCGAACGTGACCGACCGGAAGTTCCCGGGCAACCCGACGCGGTCCTACCGCAGCACGTCGCCCATCCGGGTGGTCGGCGAGGTGACGGACTGGACCCGGCTCACGCCCGAGGCGCTGCAGACCTGGCGGGACCGGCTCGCGGTACTCCGGACCGAGGAACGCGGCGCCATCATCAACTGACGCCGCACCACCTGACGGTCGGCGTCAGAGCGTGACGCCGGCCCAGCGCGGACCGGTCGCGGTGACGACCACGCGGCGGGGTTCGTCGGGGACGTCGTCCGGGTCGAGGTCGTCCGGCGCGGCATCGGTCGCGTCGGCTCCGGTCGCACGGACGATCTCGACGTCGAGCACGGTGTCGGTGATGCCCTCGACGAAGCCCCGCCCCCACTCGACGACGACGATCGAGGCGTCCCAGTCGAGGTCGAGGTCGTCGAGCTCCACCGGGTCGGACAGCCGGTACGCGTCCACGTGCACGAGGTCCGGGCCGGACGTCGTGGGGTGGGTCCGCGCGAGCACGAACGTCGGGCTCGAGACCTGACCGCGGGCGCCGAGCGCCGCCCCGAGACCCCGTGTCAGCGTGGTCTTGCCGGCACCGAGCGGCCCGGTCAGGACGACCAGGTCGCCGGCGCGGAGGACCGCGGCGAGCCGGGCACCGAGCGCACCCATCTCCTCGGTGCTCGCGACCGTGGTGTCCAGGAGGACGGTCACGGGTTCTCGCCCCGGAGGTACTCGCCCACCCGGCCCTCGACGGAGTGCCCCGCGTAGACGCGCGGCACGCGGGAACCGATCCGGCAGACGATCTCCTCGCCGATGGTGCCGAGCGCCTCGCCCCACTCCAGGACGGTCATCTCGTCGCGCTCCCCCGTGCCGAACAGCACCACGGTGTCACCGACCTGGACGTCGTCGTCGCCGACGTCCACCAGGAACTGGTCCATCGCGACCCGTCCGGCGATCGGGTACCGCTTGCCGCCGATCGTCACCTCGAGCCGGCCCTGCGCGGACCGCGGGACCCCGTCCGCGTAGCCGAGCGGGACGAGCGCCAGCGTGGTCTCGCGGTCGGTGCGGTACGTGTAGTCGTACGACACCCCGGTGTCGACGGGGACCCGCTTGGTCTTCGCGACCGACGCCGTCAGGGTCATCACGGGCTCGAGGCCGAGGTCCGCCGCGGAGACGCCGTCCGCGCCGGGGATGCCGAACAGGTTCGCCCCCATCCGGACCATGTCCTTCCGGAACTCCTTGCGCTCGAGGCCGGCGAGCGACGCGGCGACGTGCTCGAACGGCAGGTCGAGGCCGAGGTCCTCCGCCCGCTCGATCGCGTCCTCGAACAGCGACACGGCGGCGCGGTCGTCGTCGTCCGAGGACTCCGCCAGGTGCGTGTACGCGGCGACGACCTCGATGCGTCCGGCACGCTCGGCGTCCCGGGCCGTCTCGACCAGGGCGGGCCAGTCGTCGACGGCGGAACCGTCGCGGTGGAGGCCGGTGTCGACGCCGAGGTGCACCCGCGCCGGGCGCTGGTCCACCGCGTCGACCACGCGCTGCAGCTCGGCGACGTTCGAGACGCCGAGGTCCACCGCGGAGTCGATCGCGTCACGGAAGTCGAGGGCCGGGTCGTGCTGCCACGTGAAGAGGTGGACGTCCTCGCCGACGCCGATCGACCGCAGCCGGAGCGCGGCCGGGACGGTGAGGACGCCGATCCATCGGATGCCGGCATCGACGGCCGCGAGGGCGATGGGCTCGAGACCGTGCCCGTACGCGTCGGCCTTCATGATGGCCATCACCTCGACCGGGTCCATCCACCCGCGGACCCGCTCGAGGTTCGCGCGGTACGCGTCGAGGTCGATCTCGGCCTGGCGCAGGGGCGCGCTCACGTCGTCCTCCGTTCGATGCTCCGGCCGAGCCGGGCCACCACCTCGTAGTTGATCGTGTCGACGGCGGCCGCCCAGTCCTCGACGGCGGGGTCGCCGTTCGCCGGGTCGCCCCAGAGGACGACCTCGTCGCCGGCGGCCACCTCGGCGTCACCGATGTCGATGTGCATGGCGTTCATCGCCACCCGGCCGACGACCGGGAAGCGTCGGTCGCCGATGCGGACCGAGACGTGGTTGCCGAACGCACGGTCGAAGCCGTCCGCGTACCCGAGTCCGATCACCGCGAGCCGGGTGTCCGACTCCGCGCGCCACGTGTAGCCGTAGCTGACGCCGTCCCCAGCGGGCACGACGACCGTGCGGAGGACCGCCGCCGTCACGCGCATAGCCGGGCGGAGCCCCAGCTCGGCGGACGTCCGGTCCGCGAACGGGCTCAGCCCGTACAGCGCGATCCCGATGCGGGCCAGGTCACGGCGGGTCTCCGGGACCGCGATGCTCGCGGCGCTGGCGGCCAGGTGCACCACGTCCGGCACGATCCCCCGCGACGACAGGCCGTCGAGCGCCCGCTGCAGTGCGGCGTCCTGGTCGAGGTCGTCGGTGCGTGAGGCGTTCGACAGGTGCGACATCAGTCCCTCGACGCGGGTCCGGGCACCGCCGCGGGCGAGCGACGCCGCACGGTCGAAGAGCTCCGACCACTCGGACTCCACCGCGCCGTTCCGGCTGAGGCCCGTGTCCACGCAGATGTGCACGGCGCGGACCTCGGCGTCGGCGGCGCTGGAGAGCTGCTCGACGCTGGAGACGGCCGGGGTGATCCCGAACTGGGCGGCGCGACGGAAGTCCTCGTCCGGGGCGTGCAGCCACGCGAGGATGCGGACCCCCTCGTCGATGCCGGCCTGCCGGAGCGCGATGCCCTCGTCGATGTCCGCGACGCCGAGCCACTCCGCACCGGCGTCCACGAACGCCTGCGCGGCCGCAGCCGCGCCGTGGCCGTACGCGTTCGCCTTGACGACGGCGATGACGCCGGACGGGGCCACCTGTTCGGCGACCGTCGCGTAGTTGGCGATCAGGGCCTCCCGGTCGACCGTGATCCCGGTGAACGCACTCAAGCCGTGTCCTCTGTCCCCTCGATGACCACGAAGGCCGTGGCGATCCCCCCATCATGGGAGAGCGACAGGTGCACCGCCGTGACGCCACGCGCGTCGGCCACCCGCCGGGCACCCTCGTGGAGCGTCAGCGACGGGTTCCGCTGGTCGTCCGAGACCACCTCGAGCTCCTGCCAACTGAGCCCAGCACTCGACCCGAACGCCTTGATCAGCGCTTCCTTCGCGGCGAACCGCGCCGCGAGGGACGCGATCGGCCGGGGCTCGCCGTCACGGACGAGCTCCGACGTCGTGAACAGGCGCGTCCGCATCGCGGGCGTCCGTGTCAGGACCCGCTCGAACCGCTCCAGGTCGACCACGTCGACCCCGATGCCGATGATCACGCGCGACTACTCGACGGTGACCGACTTCGCGAGGTTGCGCGGCTGGTCGACGTCGAGGCCCTTCGCGGCCGCGAGCTCCATGCCGAACATGTGCAGCGGGGCCACGGCGAGCAGCGGCTCGAAGAGCGGCGTCGCGAGCGGGATCCGGAGGACCTCGTCGGCGAAGGGCAGCACCGCGGCGTCGCCCTCTTCGGCGATGGCGATCACCCGGGCGCCGCGAGCGCGGATCTCCTGGATGTTCGACACCACCTTCGGGTGCAGCGAACGGGCGTCACGCGGCGACGGCACGATGACGAAGACGATCTGCCCCGGCTCGATGAGCGCGATCGGACCGTGCTTCAGCTCACCGGCGGCGAAGCCCTCGGCGTGGATGTACGCGAGCTCCTTGAGCTTCAGCGCGCCCTCGAGTGCGATCGGGTACCCGACGTGGCGGCCGAGGAACAGCACGCTGCGGGTGTCCGCCATCCACTTCGCGAGCTCGGCGACACCGGAGGCGTCCTCGATGGTCTGCTGCAGCTTCGCCGGCAGCGCTTCGAGCTCGGCGACCTGCACGGCGATCTGCTCCGCCGTCAGGGTGCCGCGGATCGTGGCGAGGTGCAGCCCGAGCAGGTACAGCGCGACACCCTGCGCGAGGAACGCCTTCGTCGACGCGACGGCGACCTCCGGCCCGGCGTGCGTGTAGATCACGGCGTCGGACTCGCGCGGGATCGTGGCGCCCTGGGTGTTGCAGATCGAGAGGACCTGCGCGCCCTGCTCCCGCGCGTACTTCACGGCCATCAGCGTGTCCATGGTCTCGCCGGACTGGCTGATCGACACGACGAGGGTGTTCTCGTCGAGCACCGGGTCGCGGTAGCGGAACTCGTGGGCCAGCTCCACCTCCACCGGGACGCGTGCCCACTGCTCGATGGCGTACTTGCCGAGGATGCCGGCGTACGCCGCGGTGCCACAGGCGATGACGATGACGCGGTCGACCTGCTGCAGGCGCTCCGCGATCGGGTCGAGGTCGTGCAGGGTGACCGCGCCGTCGTGCACGCGGCCGAGGATCGTCTTCGCGACGGCCTCGGGCTCCTCGCTGATCTCCTTCGCCATGAAGGAGGACCAGCCGCCCTTGTCCGCGGCGGACGCGTCCCAGTTCACCTCGAACTCGTTCGCCTCGGCGGGGGTCCCGTCGAAGTGGATGACGTCGACGCCGTCCGGGCGGATCGTGACGATCTCGTCCTGACCGATCGACAGGGCACGCTGCGTGTACGCGACGAACGCGGCGACGTCCGAGCCCATGAAGTTCTCGCCGTCGCCGAGCCCCACCACGAGGGGCGAGTTGCGACGGGCGCCGACGACGACACCCGGCTGGTCGGCGTGCACGACGAGGAGCGTGAAGGCGCCCTCGAGCCGCTGCACGGTCTGCTGCATGGCGCTCGTCAGGTCGCCGGTGGCACGGAAGGCGCGGGCGACGAGGTGCGCCGCGACCTCGGAGTCGGTCTCGCTGAGGAACTCGACGCCCTCGGCGACGAGTTCGGCACGCAGCTCGGAGAAGTTCTCGATGATGCCGTTGTGGATGAGCGCCAGCTTGCCGCCGTCGGCGAGGTGCGGGTGCGCGTTCTCGTCCGTCGGGCCGCCGTGGGTCGCCCAGCGGGTGTGCCCGATGCCGGTCCCACCGTCGGCGATGGGGTGCGATTCGAGCTCGTCCACGAGGGCCTGGAGCTTGCCGGCCTTCTTGGCCGAGGTCAGGTCACCGGACGGGTCGATGACCGCGATGCCGGCCGAGTCGTACCCGCGGTACTCGAGCCGACGGAGACCACCGAGGAGCACGTCCGTGCTGCTGTTGCTGCCGACGTAGCCGACGATTCCACACATGGTCCCGATCCTACGATGCGGCAGGGACTGCTCCCTGCGAGGAGACCTGATCGATACTGATCTGGCGGTCTGCCGCTTTCTGGCAGAGTCTCATCGAAACGACAGACAGCACTAGAATCTGTCAGATGCACGCCGAACTGAACCCCTATGCGCCTGGCGCCGGTCTGCGCCCACCGGAGCTCGTCGGGCGTCAGGCCGAAGTGGACGCGTTCGACCTCCTCGTGGCCAGGTCTCGACGGGGGCAGACCTCCCGGAGCCTCGTGCTGCACGGACTGCGCGGCGTTGGGAAGACGGTGCTGCTGAACCAGTTCCGAGCACAAGCCGACAGCGCTGGATGGCTCGTCGTCGACGTCGAGGGGCAGACCTCGGACTCCGGGCAGCAGAACACACGCCGACGTCTCGCGCGGGAGATCGCGCTCGCCGCCCGCCGCCTCCACCGCGGGCGGACTGTCACCTCCGCAGTGCGGAATGCGCTCGCGACCGTGAAGGCGTTCAGCGTCCAGTTCGGTGGACTCGGGTTCTCGATCGACATCGATGCTTCTGTCGGACGGGCCGACACCGGAGTGATCGAGATCGACCTCGAGGAACTCGTCGAGGACCTCGCCCCGGCGCTCCGCGAGCAGCAACGTGTCCTGGCCCTGTTCATCGACGAGCTGCAGGACCTGGAACCTGCACTCCTTGCAGCACTGATCTCCGTGCAGCATCGCGCCGGACAGCGAGACTGGCCCTTCGTCGTCGTCGGCGCAGGGCTGCCGAGCGTGCCGGGGACCCTGACGGCCGCCAAGTCGTACGCGGAGCGGCTCTTCGACTACCGAGAGATCAGATCGCTGCCGTCCGGCGCCGCGGCCGATGCTCTCGTCCTGCCAGCGCGACGCTCCGGTGTGTCCTTCGATGCGCCCGCCCTCGACATCCTCGTGGACGCAGCCGGCGGCTATCCGTACTTCCTGCAGACGTACGGGTCCGCCGCCTGGGACCTGGCCGCCGACAAGCGGATCACCGAAGCTGACGCGATCGGGGCAATCGACCGGGGCAATGCCGAGCTCGACAGCGGATTCTTCCCCGGCAGATGGGCCAGCGCCACTCCCTCAGAGCGGCAGTACCTCGTCGCCATGGCCGAGGACGCCACTGGGGAATCGTCGACCGGTGAAGTCGCATCTCGGCTCGGCGTGCCCGCCAAGGCAACGAGCCAAGCGCGTCACGCACTCATCGGGAAGGGCATCGTGTTCTCACCGCAGCGCGGCCGCATCGCCTTCACAGTGCCGAACATGTGCGAGTTCGTCCGCCGTCAGGCCGATCTCGACCTCGACGACTAGCGTCCGGGCCATGGGACGTTTCGACGAGATCGACATCACGACGCTGCACGGTGAGCACACCACGTTCGGCGCGTACGCGGACAAGGCGGTGCTCGTGGTGAACGTGGCATCGCGCTGCGGGCTCGCACCGCAGTACGAGCAGCTCGAGGAGCTGCAGAAGACCTACGGACCGCGCGGCTTCACGGTCCTCGGGTTCCCGAGCAACCAGTTCCTGCAGGAGCTCGGTTCGTCGGAGGCCATCGACGAGTACTGCTCCACCACGTGGGGTGTGACGTTCCCGATGTCCGAGAAGGTGAAGGTGAACGGCGGTGGTGCGCACCCGCTCTACAAGGAGCTGAAGCAGACCCCGGACGCGACCGGCAAGGCCGGCCGGGTGATCTGGAACTTCGAGAAGTTCCTCGTCGCACCGGACGGCACCGTGTCCCGCTTCCGTCCGACGACGAAACCCGACGCACCCGAGGTGATCGCGGCCATCGAGGCGGCCCTGCCGACGACGTGACCGGCGCGCGCGACGCACCACGGGCCTCCCGTCTGGTTACGCTCGATCCCATGCCGATCCCGGAGACCGCCGTCGCGCACCCCACCCCCTTCGTGGAGATCCCGCGCGCGGAGTGGTCGCAGCTCGCCCCCAAGGAGCACCTCTCCCTGACCGAGACGGAGATCGTCCAGCTCCGCGGGCTCGGCGACCGCCTCGACATGCAGGAGGTGCAGGAGGTCTACCTCCCGCTCTCGCGACTCCTGACGCTGTACGCGGCGGGGGCGAAGCACCTGCACGCGGAGACGAGCCGGTTCCTCGGCGACCGAGCCGGACGCACCCCGTTCGTCATCGGCGTCGCGGGCTCCGTCGCCGTCGGCAAGTCCACCGTCGCCCGCCTGCTCCGCGAACTCACGAAGCGCTGGCCGGACACCCCGCGTGTGGAACTCGTCACCACCGACGGCTTCCTGTACCCGAACGCCGAGCTCGAGCGCCGCGGGATCATGGACCGCAAGGGCTTCCCCGAGTCGTACGACCGCCGGTCCCTGCTGCGCTTCGTCAGCCAGGTGAAGAGCGGCGCGACCGAGGTGCGTGCGCCGTTCTACTCGCACCTGGTCTACGACATCGTGCCGGACGCCGAGATCGTCGTGCGCCAGCCCGACATCCTCATCGTCGAGGGCCTCAACGTGCTCGCGCCGCCGATGCACGGACGCCTGGCACTGTCCGACCTGTTCGACTTCACGATCTACGTCGACGCGAAGACCCGGGACATCGAGTCCTGGTACGTCGACCGCTTCCTGGCCCTGCAGGAAGAGGCGTTCTCCAGCCCCGACTCGTTCTTCCACCGGTTCGCGTCGCTCTCGCGTGAGGACGCCGTGGCGACCGCGACGCAGGTCTGGCGCGCGATCAACGAGCCGAACCTCGTCGAGAACGTGCTGCCGACCCGTTCCCGGGCGACCCTCGTGCTGAAGAAGGCCGCCGACCACAAGGTGTCGTCGGTCCTGCTCCGCAAGATCTAGCGCGCGCGGCGGACGCGCGGCGCTGCGCCCGCCGTCGCCCGTGGCCGCTGACCGGCGCCCGTGGCCGCGGTGCGGACCGGCGGCGCACAACGAAAACCCGCTCGAACCACGGACGGCCGTGGTGCGAACGGGTTTCGGTTGCTCAAGGACAGACGGCACTGCACGCGGCACGGCAGCGGCACCGAACGCGGCGGCGGCGCGCCGCGGCCGCGGCGGCACGCCGCGGCACCGCGCCGCCGCGCTACGCCGCGTCGAGCGCCAAGCGCTCCTCGACGACCGCCGCGAGCTCCTCGGCGACCCGCTGCGCGGTCTCCTGCGACGCGGCCTCGACCATCACGCGCACGACGGGCTCGGTGCCCGACGGACGCAGCAGCACGCGGCCGGTGTCGCCGAGCGACTCGGACGCCGCGGCGACGGCGTCCTGCACGCCCTGGTCAGCGAGTCCGTGCCGGTCGACACCGCGGACGTTCAGCAGCACCTGCGGGAACACCGTCATGCACGATGCGAGCTCCTCGAGGGACTTGCCCGTCCGCGCCATCTCGGCGACGAGGTGCAGGCCGGTGAGGATGCCGTCGCCCGTGGTGGCGTACTCCTGGAAGATGATGTGGCCGGACTGCTCGCCGCCGAGCGAGTACCCGCCCTCGTTCATCTTCTCCAGGACGTAGCGGTCGCCCACCCCGGCCTCGATCACGGTGATGCCCGCGTCGGACATCGCACGCTTGAGCCCGAGGTTCGACATCACCGTCGCGACGAGGGTGTCGGACACCAGGTGCCCGCGCTCCTTGAGCGACAGCGCGAGGATCGCCATGATCTGGTCGCCGTCGATCGCGTTGCCCGCGGCGTCGACCGCCAGGCAGCGGTCCGCGTCGCCGTCGTGCGCGATGCCGACATCGGCGCCGGCTTCGAGCACCGCACGGGCGAGGTTGTCGATGTGCGTGGACCCGACACCGTCGTTGATGTTCCAGCCGTCCGGCTCGGCACCGATCAGGGTGACCTTCGCGCCGGCGTTGACGAACACCTCGGGCGAGACACCGGCGGCGGCACCGTTCGCGCAGTCGAGCACGACGTGGATGCCGTCGAGCCGGTGCGGCAGCGTGCCGAGCAGGTGCACGACGTAGCGGTCCTCCGCGTCGGCGAACCGGGTGATCCGGCCGACGCCGATGCCGGTGGGCGTGGGCGCAGACTGGTCGTGCATCGCGGCTTCGATGCGGTCCTCGACCTCGTCGGGCAGCTTCTTGCCGCCCGTCGCGAAGAACTTGATCCCGTTGTCCGGGGCCGGGTTGTGCGATGCGGAGATCATCACGCCGAAGTCGGCGTCGATGTCCGCGACCAGGAACGCGGCAGCGGGAGTGGGGATGACCCCGGCGTCGAGGACGTCGACGCCGGCGGAGGCGAGCCCGGCCGCGACCGCGGCACCCAGGAACTCACCGGAGACGCGCGGGTCGCGCGCCAGGACCGCGCGGGGGCGCGGTCGGCCGGACGCCCGACGGGCGTCCGCATGGTGTCCGTGCGTGAGCACGGCCGCGCTCGCCTGGGCAAGACCCAGTGCGAGCGCGGCCGTCAACTCGCCGTTGGCGAGGCCACGAACGCCGTCGGTACCGAACAGACGCGGCATTGCATCCTCCGCCGTCAGGCGATCAGCGCTTCGAGAACTGCGACGCCTTGCGGGCCTTCTTGAGACCGGCCTTCTTGCGCTCGATGACGCGAGCGTCACGGGTGAGGAAGCCAGCCTTCTTGAGGATCGCGCGGTTGTTCTCGCGGTCGATCTCGTTCAGCGTGCGCGCGATGGCGAGGCGGAGTGCGCCGGCCTGGCCGGAGGGGCCACCACCCGTGATGCGGGCGGTCACGTCGTAGGAGCCGAGGAGCTCGAGCACCTTGAACGGGTCGTTGATGAGCTGCTGGTGCAGCTTGTTCGGGAAGTAGTCCTCGAGCGAACGGCCGTTCACCACGAAGGTGCCGGAGCCCGGGACGAGGCGCACGCGGGCGATGGCCTCCTTGCGGCGCCCGACGGCACCGCCGGAGACGTTGAGGATCTGACGGGGAGCTGCCTCGGTAGCGGCGGGTGCGCTCTCCGTGGTGAAGCTCTCCGGGGTCTGGTCGAGGGAGTCAGCGATCTGAGCCATGAGTTTTCTCTAGTCCTTGGAAGTCGTCGTGGCCGCTGTTACTGCGAGACCTGGTCGAAGGTGTACGTCTTGGGCTGCTGCGCGGCGTGGGGGTGCTCGGCACCCGCGTACACCTTGAGCTTCTTGAGCTGCTCGCGGCCCAGCGTGTTCTTCGGGAGCATGCCGCGGATCGCCTTCTCGACGGCGCGGGTGGGGTGCTTCTCGAGCATCTCCGGGTAGGAGGTCGCCGTGAGGCCGCCCGGGTAACCCGAGTGGCGGTAGTAGACCTTCTTCGCGAGCTTGGAGCCGGTGAGGGCGACCTTGTCCGCGTTCACGATGATGACGTAGTCACCCATGTCCATGTGCTGGGCGAAGGTGGCCTTGTGCTTACCGCGGAGGAGCGCGGCGACGTGCGAGGCGAGACGGCCGAGGACGACGTCGGTCGCGTCGATGACGATCCAGTCGTGCTGGACGTCTGCCGGCTTCGGTGAGAACGTGCGAGTCACAGGAGTGCTGCTTTCGTGTCGAGGTGAGGAGTCCGTGAATCCCGCTCCGGTGGGGGTTCTGCGAGGCGGATGCCCGGCGAACGTCCCGGTGGAGGGCTCATCTGACTGTCTGGCGCACGTGGCGCGCAGACCAAGGTGAGAGCCTACCGGACGCGACTCACGTCGGTCAAACGCGGGCGCGTGGGCGTGCGCTGGGGTCGACTGCGCAGACGTTGCGATGCACAGCCCGCCACGGGCCCTGTTCTGCGCACTCGTCGCGGTCGTGGACGCGACCAGCAGACGGACGGGAGGCCCGGTGCCAGCCGGCACCGAGCCTCCCGTCCGTCATCTGCCTACGCGGCGCGACGACGGCGCACGACGAGCACACCGGCTCCGGCTGCGAGCAGCAGCAGCGCGGCGGCGATGCCGCCACCGAGCTCCGCACCCGTGAAGGCGAGCGCGCCGACCGAGGCAGCACCCGTCGCCGGGTCGATCGTGACCCGCAGGGTCACCGTGCCCGTGGTCGGGCCGGTCACGACGATCGTGTGCGTCCCGGCCGAGACCGACGCGGGGATGGTCAGCCGGCCGGACAGGTCGCCGTCGGCGTCCGCGACCACCGTTCCGAGGAGGACCGGGTCCGAGTGCAGTTCGACACGGGTCCGCTCGTCGGCCGCGAAGCCCGAACCGGTCAGCGTGAAGGTGCCGCCGACGCGCAGGTCGCCCGAGACCGAGAGGCTCGCCGGCGACGTGCCGGGCTCCGACGGATCGGCGCCCGGGTCGGTCGGGTCGGTCCCCGGGTCGGTTCCCGGGTCGGTCGGGTCGGTCGGGTCGGTCGAGCCGTCGGCCAGGTCGAAGCCGACCAGGATCGGGTCGTGGTCGCTCGCCCGGTACACGTCGTCCGTGTACAGGTTCGACGCGTTGTAGTTGAAGCGGCTGTACTCCAGGGCCACCGACTCGGTCGAGTTGATGTTCCAGATGTCCACGCCCGTCACGCTCGCCAGTGCGGCCGGGGATGCGAGCACGTGGTCGAGCGAACCGCTCAGCCCGCTGAAGACGTACGACCACTCCGAGGAGTCCAGCGCCGGACCGAGGTCCGTGTAGCCGGCGTCACCGAGGACGACCATCGGGTCCTCCTGGCTGTACGCGTTGAAGTCGCCGAGCATGAACACCTTGTCGGTGCCGTACTGCTGCTGCATCGTCGTCGAGAAGGCGGCGAGCGCCGTGGCCTGCCGCACGCGGTCCGCGTTCGAGGCGCCCTGACCGTCGCCCTGGTCGGCGTTCTCGCCGGTGCCGGAGCCCTTCGACTTGAAGTGGTTCGCGATCACCAGGAACTCGTCGTCCGCGCTGCCGCCGACCGGACGGAAGGCGTCGGCGACGGGCTGCCGTGCGTTCGTGAACGCGTCGTCGAGCAGGATCGTCGACGCGCCCGTCGGCGCGACGCGGGCCTGCTTGTAGATGAGCGCGAGGCGGATGACGTCCTCACTGGCGGGGACGACCGCGGGGGACTTCACGTACGCCCAGGTGTCCGTGCCGGTCGCTGCGTTCAGGGAACCGACGAGGGTGGCGACCGCGGCGTCCCGGTCCTCGCCGAAGCGGGCCGAGTTCTCGATCTCCTCGAGGGAGACGACGTCGGCGCCGAGGCCGTTGATCGCCGTGACGATCTTCGCCTGCTGGCGCTGGAAGTCCTCTTCCTCCGCGGCACCGCGGGCGTCACAGCCGGAGTTCACGGTGACGGGGTCGCCCGCGCGGTCGGTGTAGTACGTGCAGCCGGTGAGCTGGTCGCCGGTGGTCGGGAAGTAGTTCAGCACGTTGAACCCGGCGAGCTTGAGGTCACCGCCGACGTCAGCGGGCTCCGCGGTGCGCACGTTCGAGAACGTGGCGGGCAGGTCGGTCGTCGCGGTGGCGCCGGTGATCGGTGCCGTGGGCTGGAAGGCCCAGCCGCCGTTGCGGTAGTCCAGGACCACGGGCTTCGTGAAGGTCGTGGCGGCGCCCACCGTGACCGGGGCGTCGTTCGTCAGCCACGGCACCGGGATGCTCCGCGCCGACTGGTCCGAGCCGTCGTACGGCAGGAAGTTCGTGCTCGCGCCGTCGTCGAGCGTGACCTTGCGGGCGGCGTTGTCCGCTTCGACGGCCTTCGCCGCGGCGCTCCCGGGGCGGGCGACCTCGGTCGGCTGGAGGAGCCGCTTCGTGCCGCTCGCCAGGACGACCTCGCCGTACTGGTTCGTCGTGTAGTTGTCGGCGACCGTGTAGTCGCCCTGCGGTGCGACGAGCATGCTCTCGAGGGACTCGCGCTGCACATCGGTCGACGGGAACGCGACGGCGGCTGGCTGCGGCGCCGGCACGGCCCCCGCGAGCGTCGTCACGTCGGCGGCGCTCGTGACCGTGAGCTCGGTGAGGCCCTTGTACTCCGAGACCGCGCCGGTCAGCTCGAGGTGGTCACCCTCGTGCACCGAGGCGACGGTGGCGGGCGAGTACACGAAGACCGCGTCCGACGCCGTGTGCGCGGCGAGGTCGAGCGCGCCGCCGGTGCCCGGAGTCTGCACGGTGTAGCCGTTGAACCCACCGGTCGCGTACACCGCGGTGACGACGCCCGTCGTGACGACGTTCTTCCCCGCGTACGGCGAGGTGTCCGTCGTGCCCTGCAGCTGCCCGATGGTGACGGGCTCGGCGGGGCCGGCGGGCTCGGTCGGCTCCGTCGGGGTGGTCTCGATCGGCGTCGCGGTCTCGCCCGCGGCGTTCGTCGGCGTCAGCTCCTGCGTCTTCGTGAAGTCCGCCGCGTTGTCGTCGGTGTCGGTCGAGCCCGCGCGGACGAAGGCGTCCGGCACCGAGTTCGCGGTCCCGGCGACGGCGACGTCCGACTCGAACGTGGTCGCGGTGCCCCAGCCGAGCAGGTCGACGACACCCTCGGTGGTGTCCGTGACCGACCCTGCCGGGAGCGCCACCGCCGCGGTCTGGTCCGCGAGCACCAGCACCCCGCCGCCACCACCGGGGTTGAGGCCGAGCGTCGCGTCGGGCGTCGGCAGGTCGTAGCGGGCGTTCGCGCCGTTGCTGCCAAGCTGCACCAGGTACGTGCCGTGCGCCGGGACCGTGCCGCTCAGCGGCGCTGCCGAGACGTTCGAGCCGGTGGCCGGCGGACGGTACTGCAGGGACCACGTGCCGAGGTCGACCGGGGCGTCGGTCGGGTTGCCGATCTCGACGAACTTCTGCGCGGAGAAGGCGCCGGCGCTGCCGCCCTTGACGTAGGCCTCCTGGATGACGAGGCCCGTGCCGGTGGTGTTCGCGCTGGCGGCGGTGACGGTGACGAGTGGTGCTGCGAGGAACGTCGCGGCGACCGTGGCGCACAGCAGAGTGCGTCCGACGTGCTGTTGCATGCTGACCTTCGGTTCGAGAGCGGGAAACCCTCAGACCGTACAGACCTGCAGAGTCGCTCAGGTTGCGGTCAGGTAAACCATTGCACTCGGCAACATCAGTCCTCCGACAGCAACCGCAGTGCCAGCACGCCGACCGTGATGACGTACCAGCCCACGAGGTTGCTCTTCTTCTTCGCGAGGACCAACGACAGCGCGGCCGCGCTCGCTGCGATCGCGAGCGCCACCCACCGCACAGAGGGTGCCTGGCCACTCACACCGATCGCGAACATCGCCACGGTGGCAATGGCCACGAGCGCAGCCTGCAGCGTACGACGAAGCGGCCCCCTCGTCTGGGCTCGATTTTCGCTCACGTCGATACCGCTCTCGTTCGAAACCAACCGACGACCACGGGGATGAGGACCCAGATGAGGCCCGAAGTGGCCGTCGGCACCGCTGGCGCCATCCCGGTCAGTCCGCTCTGCAGCGTGCTGAAGCGGACGTACTCGCTCCAAGGGCCGAGAAGAGTCAGGACGACGTCGAGCACGAGCACGAGCAGCACCACGCTCACGAGACCGAGAGCGAGAGACCGCACCGTTGCACCGATACCAAAGCCGAATGTCGCTGAGGAGAATGCCAGCGCGGCGACCTGGCCGATCGCACCCACGAGCGCGAAGGTCGAGATGCGACCGCCGATGAGGACAGCGGTGACCGTACAGGAGGCCGCAACCACGATCGTGAAGAGCACGAGCGCACCGGTGACGATTCCGCAAGCGGCACCGCGGGCCACATAGAGCCGGCCCCGGGTGTTCCCGCTGAGCACGCCGTCACGCTCTCCGCCCCGTGCCGCATCACCAACACCGATCACGACCCCGACGATCGACGATGTCAGAGCGGCTGGAAGCCCCGCCATCACGATGAGTTCCCCCACCTCGAACGACGGGACCCGCGTCACCGCGGAGACACCGAAAGCCCCGCAAGCGACGACGGTCGCGACGAGAACGCCGTAACCGACCCACGCGCCGACCGTGTCGATCTGCTTGCGCAGCTCAATTTGTACAGCTCGCGAAAAGGGCGTCATCGCCGCACCTCGGATTCGAATTCTGCGGAAGACACAGTGACGTAGAGGTCCTCGAGAGTCCTGGCCGCGGGAGCCGCCCGGAATACTTCAAGGCCGATCGACACGGCTAGCCGGATCACCTCGGGAGGCGGGGCATCCACATTGAGCGTCCGCGCTGTGGTCGTGACGCTGATGCAGCGCTCGGCGAGTGCTCTCGAGAGCACGCCCGGATCGTTCACCTCGATCCTGCAGGCCGTCTTGCCGACTCCATTGACCGGCTCGATCCATGCGATCACCCCCTGACTGACCACGATCGCGGTGTCGATCAGCGCCTCGAGCTCTCCGAGCAGATGACTCGAGACGATCACAGTGGCACCGTCACGCTTCAATGCAGCGATCACACCCCGCATCCACGCGATGCCGTTCGGGTCCAAGCCGTTCATCGGCTCGTCGAGGAGCACCAGGGACGGACTTCCGAGAAGCGCGACCCCGATCGACAACCGCATCTTCATCCCGAGAGACAGTGAACCGACCCGACGGCCGAGGGCAGAATGGAGTCCGACTCGCCGCGCAGCCTCGGGAACGACCGCTTTGTCGACGCCGACGTAGAGACTTCGCAGGGTCAACGTCTCTCTCACAGTGCGCCCCGAGTGCATGGGCACGTCGCTGAAAACCGCCCCAACGGGCTCCCCACGTTGCCATGGCGTCCCGCGCAGCGCGCCGGAGGTCACTGGCGTGAATCCGGCGATGACAGACAACAACGATGACTTGCCAGCGCCGTTCGGGCCGATCAGGCCGTACACGTGGCCAGGCAGCAGTTGCATCGACACCGCCCGCAGTCGCGGTCGTCCTCGTCCCCGCCCTCGAAGCCCGACGTTTGCGAGTTCGATCATCGATCGGCTCCCTTCCCAGGAGTCGGAGCGAGCCGGTCGCAGCCCGCTCCGACCCGTCCGATCAACCGAAGAAGTAGTTCCAGAGCTGGCTGAACAGCTCTTGCACGCTCATCTGACCGAGCGCGGTGATGCCGGCCCGGATCCAGCTGGCAAGCCCGTTCCACCACTTCTTGAACGCGTTCAGGCCGCTCTTCAGCCCACTCTTCATCGCTGGGATGATCGACGAGGCGTTGTTCTTGACCCAGTCGATGATCGGCTTGATCGGGATGCCGTCGGTCGATGCCCCGCCTTGTGCTGGAGCAACCACCCCTCCCGATGGGGAAAGCCGGCCCTTTACCGCCCCCACGTTCACGGACGCTCCCACCACGGTCGCGGTCGAGGTCGTGGTCATGGCAATCGGCTGCGCCGAAGCCGCAGATGCTCCCACCGAGCTGAGCATCGCACCAGTGACGATCGCCCCGATGATCCCTACAGATCTGATCTTGTTCATGCTGTCCCCTATCTCGTGTCGGCACCTTTGCCGCGAGAACAGACTGGTAGAACTGACGTTCAGTATTTCACCGTATGCACAACAGTTTACAGGATGGAAACATAGGGGGATGCTGTTCGGTCCGCATCAGGAACCCACCGGCAGCCACTCCCGCCCGACCCGGTGCACCGCGGGCCCGTGCCCCGGCAGGACGATCTCCGGGATCGGCAGCGCCCGCGCGGACTCGACCGCCACCGCTTGGTCCGCCGTGAAGAACGGCGTGATCATCCGTGGACGCGGCGTCCACGACCCCGGCTGCGTGTCGTGGTGGGACACGACGGCGTCCCCGGTGACGATCGCGTCGGCCGCCGGCAGCAGGTACGCGGTGGACCCGGCGGTGTGCCCGACGGCCGGGAACGGGGTGATCGCCCGCCCCTCGAAGTCCCGCGCGGTGAAGGCCCGCGCGGCCGGCACGGTGGTCGGCCGGAGCGCGTCGGAGCGGATTGCCCGGCCGAGCCAACGGAGCACCCGCGGCGACGCCAGGCGCCCACCGATCTCGGCCGGTGTGACCTGCTCGCGGTCCGGTCCACGGACGTTCCCCAGCTCGTCGGCGTGTGCCAGCACCTCGACGTGCGGGTACTGCGCCAGGATCCCGGGGATGCCGCCGACGTGGTCGACGTGCCCGTGCGTGACGTACACACGCCGCAGGTCGTCGAGGTCGTGCCCGGCGTAGCGGACGGTGTCGAGCACCAGGTCGCTGTCGGCCGGGTAGCCGGCGTCGATGAGGGCGACGCCGTCCTCTTCCGCGAGGACGACCCAGTTCGAGACGGGGCCCTCGACGAAGACCACCCCGGGAGCGACGGAGACGACGGACCGGGGTTCGCGGGAAGTCATCCCCCGACGGTATCGGAGCCGCCGTTCGAGGAGCGCCGGGCACGCGTCTGCACGGCCCGCGCGGCGAGCTCCTCGTCCGCCGGGTAGCCGACCTCGGTCAGGGTCAACCCCTTGGCCGGTGCGACCTTGAACGCGCTGGTCCGCTCCCCCGCCACGCGCAACGCTTCGAGACGGTCGGCCCCGAAGCGTCCCTCGCCGACGGCGATGGTCGCCCCCACCATCGCGCGCACCATGGAGTGACAGAAGGCATCGGCCTGGAGGCTCGCCACCAGCACGCCGTCCGGCTCGCGGTCCCAGCGGAACTCCTGGAGCGTCCGGATGGTCGTCGCCCCCTCGCGCGGCTTGCAGAACGCCGCGAAGTCGTGCAGCCCGAGCAGCGTCAGCGCACCGCGCTCCATCGCCGCCGGGTCGAGACGCCCCGGGTACCAGAGCGTGTGCCCCCGACGACGTGGATCGCGGGGGGCGTCGAGGTCCGCGACCCGGTACTGGTACCGCCGCCAGAGCGGGGAGAACCGGGCGTCGAACCCGTCGGGCGCCACTGATGCCCGGGTGACGACGACGTCCCCCTCGGGCCCGGCGAGCCCGTTCAGCCGCTTCACGAGCCCGTCGAGCGGGTCCCGCTGCGCCCCGTCCGCCGGCGTCCGGCGGGGACGGGACAGGGTCGCCCACTGCGCGGCGTCGAGGTCGAGGTGCGCCACCTGCCCGGTCGCGTGCACGCCCGCGTCGGTCCGCCCGGCCACGGTGAGCAGCGGCGGTGCACCCCACCGGGTGAAGACGGTGGCGAGCGCGGTCTCGAGCGCGCCCTGGACGGTCCGCAGCCCGGGCTGCCTGGCCCACCCGGAGAACGCGGCCCCGTCGTACGCGACGTCCAGCCGGAGCCGCACGGTTCCTTCACTCACGCCCCAACGGTACCGATGTCAGCGCCGCGTCAGTGCCGCGTGAGCGCCCCGCGGCACGATCGTCCTCGACATCGACGAAAGGACACGACGATGACCACGACACCACTCGCGGTGGACGCCACCGGCCTCGTGAAGACCTTCGGGCAGAACCGCGCTGTGGACGGTGTCGACCTCCGTGTCGAGGCCGGCACCGTGTACGGCGTGCTCGGCCCGAACGGCGCCGGCAAGACGACCACGATCAGCATGCTCGCCACCCTCATGAAGCCCGACGCCGGCGAGGCCCGCATCTTCGGCCACGACGTCCGCCGCGAAGCGCAGGAGGTCCGCCGGCTCATCGGCGTCACCGGCCAGTACGCCAGCGTCGACGAGACACTCAGCGCAACGGAGAACCTGGTGATCTTCTCCCGGCTCCTCGGGCTCTCCCGGGCGGAGTCGAAGCGGAAGTCCGCCGAGCTCCTGGAGCGCTTCGGCCTGACCGAGGCGGCGACCCGCCCCTTGAAGAACTTCTCCGGCGGGATGCGCCGACGCCTCGACCTCGCGGCGAGCCTCATCGCGCAGCCGCCGCTGATCTTCCTCGACGAGCCGACCACGGGCCTCGACCCGCGGACCCGTGCGCAGATGTGGGACACGATCCGGGAGCTCGTCGCGACCGGCTCGACCGTGCTGCTCACGACGCAGTACCTCGACGAGGCCGACCAGCTGGCCGACCGGATCGCCGTCATCGACCACGGCCGGGTGGTCGCGGAGGGCACCGGCGACGAGCTCAAGGCGTCGATCGGCACCGCCTCCCTGCAGCTCCGGCTGCAGGACGCGCTCCGCCTCGACGCGGCGCGCACGCTCGTCCGCCAGACGCTCGGCGTCGACGCGGTCGCGAGCCCGGAGGGCACCCGCCTGACGGCCCCGATGGCGGACCCGGACCGCGTCACCGACCTCCTCGTGTCGTTCCGCGACGCGGGCATCTCCCTCGCCGAGATGAGCGTGCAGAAGCCGACGCTCGACGAGGTCTTCCTCACCATCACGGGCGCCCCGGCCACGACCGACGACGCCGACACCACGCGCGAGCTCGAAGGGAGCAACGCATGACCACCATCGCCCCCACCCCGACCGCTGCGCCCCGCATCACCCCGCGCCCCGGCGTCGGTGGCACCGGACTCGGTGCCACGATCCGGCAGTCCTTCACGATGGCGTACCGCGGCCTGATCAAGGTCCGTCGCACGCCGGAGCAGCTGTTCGACGTCACCCTGATGCCGATCATCTTCACCGTGATGTTCACGTACATCTTCGGTGGCGCGATCTCCGGGAACGTGGCGGCCTACCTGCCGATCATCATCCCGGGCATCCTCGTCCAGACGAACATCACGTCGTCGATCGTCACCGGCGTCCAGCTCCGCGAGGACATGGACAAGGGCGTGTTCGACCGCTTCAAGTCGCTCCCGATCGCCCGGATCGCCCCGCTCGCCGGTGCGCTCCTCGCGGACACCGTCCGGTACGCCATCGCGACGACGATCACGTTCGTGGTCGGCATCATCATGGGGCTCCGCCCGGCCGGTGGCGTCGGTTCGGTGGTCCTCGCCGGGCTCCTGGTGATCGTGGTCGCATGGGCGATCAGCTGGATCTTCGCCTACTTCGGCGTGATCGCCCGGACCGCGTCGAGCGTCTCCGGCATCTCGAACATGGTGCTCTTCCCGCTGACGTTCCTGTCGAACGCCTTCGTCCCCGCTGACACCCTGCCCGACTGGCTGCGCTGGTTCTCCGAGGTCAACCCGATCTCGCACCTGATCACCGCGGTCCGCGAGCTCGTGAACCACGGCCAGGTGGGCGGCGACCTGTGGATCTCGCTCGTCGGTGCCGCCGTCGTGGTCGCGGTGTTCGCACCGCTCACGGTCCGCGCGTACATGCGGAAGGCGTGACCCTGCTCAGCTGAAGCGCAGTTCCTCGAGCAGCAGGCGTGCCTGCGCGACGGCCTCGGCCCGGTCCCATCCGGCCGAGGCCGTCTCGGCGTCGAGGACCGTCCGGTCGCCGAGCACCTCGACCAGGAGCGGACGGATCCGGGCGTGCGCGAGCACCGCGAAGTCCTGCCGTGACCCGAAGCGGCTCGCCAGCCCCCAGCACCGCGCGGCCCGGTCGTGGTCGCCGAGCCGGGCGGCGGCGAGCGCCAGGCCCAGCAGGGCCGTCCCGATGACGGGCAGGTCCAGCCACCAGGGGTGCAGGCGCAGCATCACGAGTGCACCGACGCGCATGCGGCGCGCGATGGGGGACGTGGTGGCCACGGCCGGGAGGCCCGGCTCGGTTCCGTCGGATCGGCCCACCGTCGACTCGTCCAGCGCCGCGAGCCGCGCGGCGCCCGCCATCAGCGTCCAGTGCGGCGTCTGCTTCCGGCGCGGCAGCACGAAGTCCCAGGCGTCCCCGTAGCGGGCGGCAGCAGCGCCGAGGTCGCCTAGGCTCCGGCTGCACTCGGCGTCGATCGCGATCGCGAGGACGCCGATCTGCGCGGCGTCGCCGTCGAACCCGCCGCGGTTCGCGACGGGCTGGTTCCCGAGCTCGGCGGCGATGGAGCGGGCGAGCGTCACGTCCCCGGTCGCTGCGGCGCAGAGCCCGACGGTCCAGCCGATCTCGTACAGGTCGTCCTCGGCGCCGAAGACCTCGAGCCGCTCCCGTGCCAGGGCGGCTGCGGCGAGCGCATCGGTGTACCGGCCGGTCTGCGCGAGGAGCTGCGTCATCGTGACGGCGCCGGACCCCATCGCCCAGGCGTCGTCGACGGTGACCGCGAGGGTCTCGCCGCGCTGGGCGTACCGGAGCGCCAGGGCGAACTCGCCGTCGTTCTCGGCGAGCGGCGCGCTGAGCATGTGTGCGAGGCACGCGACACCGTCGTCCGGGTCCTCGCGGTACCGGGCGAGGAGCGCCATCCCCTCCGCCGGCCGTCCGATGGTGAGGAGCAGCGCGGCCTGGGCGTCGAGCACCGGGAACCCGCTCCAGCCCGCACGCGTCACGTGCCGCAGCGTCGAGATGGCACGGACGGCGGTGCGTCGGTCGGAGAACGCCGACGACCCGCCGGTGAGCACGAGCCCGAGGATGGTGGCGGCACGGTCCTCCGCTGCTGGCGGCGCCTGCCGGAGCACGGTGACGACGTCCGTGGCGATCGCGACCACCTCGCCGTGCGCACCGCGGAGCGTCCAGTAGCCGCCGAGGGCCGAGAACACCTGCGCGACGGCGGGACGGTCCTCGGCCTGCAGACCCCAGCGGAGCAGGGTGACGAGGTTGTCGGCTTCGCGACCGACCTCTCTGAAGTACCGTCGCTGCGGCTCCCCGGTCGCGGCGAACATGTTCCGGGCGGCGGAGAAGTCGCGCCCCCACCGGATCATCGCGGCGCGGACCTCGTCCGTCCGGCCGCGTTCGTCGAGCCGGGCCGCGCCGAACTCCCGCACGGTCTCGAGCACGCGGTAGCGCACGGGGTCGCCCTCCCGCTCGACGAGCTGCACCAGGGACTGCTCGACCAGTTCGGCGAGGTCGTCGAGCGCGTCGTCCCGGCGCTCGTCCGCCGCGACGGCCTCCACCGCGTCGACGGCCAGTCCGTCCGGGAAGAGCGCCAGCCGGGTCAGCAGGTCCTGCGCGCCGTCGTCGAGGAGCCGCCAGCTCCACTCGATGACGGCCAGCAGCGTGCGGTGCCGCTCGGGGGCGGTGCGGTCGCCGCCGCGGAGCAGGGCGAACCGGTCGTCGAGCCGGCGTTCGATCTCCTCGGCGCTCATGCCGCGGATCCGGGCGGCGGCGAGCTCGATCGCGAGCGGGGTGCCGTCGAGCCGGGTGCAGATGCGCCGGACGGTGTCCACGGGGAGCACCGCGCCCGGTCGCGCCGCGCGGGCCCGCTCGGTGAACAGGCGCACCGCTGCGCCCTCGGCCTCGACCGGCAGCGGCGCGAGGGGCGCGACGACCTCGCCCGCGATGGCGAGCGGCGCACGCGAGGTCGTCAGGACCCGGAGCGCCGGCAGCACCGCGAGCAGGTCGGCGGTGAACGCGGCGACGTCCGCGACGAGGTGCTCGCAGTTGTCCAGCACCAGGACGGTCGGTTCGTCCCCGAGCGCCCGGACCACGCGGCCACGGAGGTCGGCGACGACCGCGTCCCGGAGCGCCCGGGCGGAGCGGACCTCGGCGATCCCGAGCAGGGCACCGAGTGCGGGGACGATGTCATCCCCGGCGGCGAGTGGTGCGAGCTCGAGCACCACGACCCCGCGGTCCGCCGGCACCGACGCGGCGACCGCCTGCGCGAGGCGGGTCTTGCCGAGCCCACCCGCACCGAGGATCGTGACCAGCCGTTCCCGCGACAGGAGGTCCGCGACCGTGGTGAGGTCGGCCTCCCGTCCGATCAACGCGTTCGGCGATGCCCGGAGGCCGATCCGGCGGACGGCCCCCGAGGCGGACGCGGATCGTCGGAGGAGCTCCGCGTTGAGGCGGACGAGGTCGGCGGAGGGGTCGGCGCCCAGCCCGTCGGCCAGGCGTTCCCGGTGCGCTGCGAACGCGGCGAGCGCTTCCGTGGTCCGGCCGGCCGCAGCGAGTGCGCGCATCGAGCCGGCGACGGCCACCTCGTCGAAGGGGTCCGCGTCCGCCTGCTCGCGCCACAGGTCGACGGCGGCGTCCGCGTCGCCCGAGGCGAGGAGCGCCGAGCCGAGCGCACGTCGGAGTCCGCGTCGTGCCGTCGCTGCCCGTTCGCCGAGCGCGGCACCGAGGTCACCCTCGACGTCGGCACCCGGGTCGCCGCGCCAGAGCTCGAGCGCGGCGCGGACGTCGTCGTCCGCCGCACCCGCCGTCCCGGCGACGCGTTCGGCCGCGGCGAGGTCGACGTCGTCCGGGCCGACGCCGAGCGCGTACCCGGTGCTCGTCGACACGACGAGGCCGTCCGCGGTGCTCCGTCGCAGCCGCGACACGAGGGTCTGCAGTGCGGCCCGTGAGCCCTTCGACTGCGCCTCGCCCCACAGCTCGTCGATGATCGCGTCGGTGGACATGGCGTGCCCGCGGGCCAGGACGAGGGCGGTGACGAACGCCCGTGCCAACGCTCCCGGGACGGGCGTCGGCGTGCCGGTCGGATCCATGACCAGCACGGGCCCGAGGACGGCGATGCGGGGGTGTCCTGGCACGGGCCGAGTCTACGGGCGGAGGCCTCGTTCAGCGCCGCTGCCGACTGAACGCGGACGGACCGGTCGAGGTGTCCAGGTTCTCGGTCGCCCGGCGCTCCGACTCCACGATCCCGCGGAGCGACACCAGGGCAGCCGCGGTGACGGCGACGTGCGACGGGTTCTCCCGGCTCGCATCGAGTGCCCGTTCGACCTCCTCGATCGCCTCTTCGCCCGCGGTCTCCGGGCACTCGCCGCGGATCATGCAGGCGAGCTGCGTCATCGCCTTCGCCAGGGGCTCGGCGAAGGCCGGATCAGGGCGACCGACGCCCTCGGAGACCGGACCCGAGCGTGCGACGAGCTCGGTGAGGTCGGTCGTGTACCAGGCGACCCGTTCCAGGGCGCGGAAGCGGGCACCGTCCTGCTGGAGCCGCGCCCGTGAGCCCCGGAGTGCCCCGCGCGGGTTGATCTTGCGGCTCTCGTGCGCGATCGAGACCCGTGACCGGACGTCCGCGATCGCCCGGTCGAGACGGTCCTGCTGGCGGTCCCACGCCGGCTCGTCGCGCTTGCCCTCCCGCATGACCGCGGCGAGGCCGTCGAGGTGGTCGGCGAGGACGTCGTTCACCGCGTCGATCCGGTGTTCGGCGTCCCAGAAGTGCAGCGGCGGGAACACCAGGAAGTTCACGAGCAGCCCGACCACAACGCCGACGGCCATCTGCACGAGGTACCCGAGCGAGTAGCCCTCGGCGTGCGCACCGCCCACCAGCAGCACGAACAGCGCCGCCGTGGACACCCACGAACTGCCCTCCCCGAGGATCCGGAACCCGCCGACGAGCACACCGACGCCGACCGCGAGGGCCACGGCGAGGATGCCCGGGTCCCCGACCCACATCGTGAACGCGGCGACGCCGATGCCGAGCGCGATGCCGACGAGCGTCTGGATCCCGCTCCGGAGCCCGGCGAACACCGTCGTCTGCATCGCGATGACGGCGCCGAGCGGGGCGTAGTAGGGGTAGTCGGACGCGACCCCGGGGACGTGCCGTGCGACGAACCACGCGAGCGCGGCGGCTCCGGCGGCCTTCGCGGCGTGGAGCAGGCGCGGCTGGGTGCCGGACGTCCGGCTCCATCGCCAGATCCTGGTCCCCACCCCCGCGACGTGTTCGAATCCCATGTGTCCTCCTGGTGTCGGCCCTCACCCGATGGGCCGACGCGTCACCCTACGGTGCGCCCGCTGACCGGACGCCAAACGGCCCCCGCAGCAGAGCTGCGAGGGCCGTTCGTGGTGGTGCGTGTGACTACTTGTCGTCCGACTTCTCGGCGGCGTCTTCCTCGACCTCGGCGGCAGCCTCGGTCTCGGTCTCCGACTCGACGGGAGCCGACTCCTCGGTGGTCTCGGTCTCCTCGACCGGGGCCTCCTCGGTGGTCTCCTCCGCGGCGGGCTCGGCGGCCGGCGCAGCAGCGGCCGGAGCCGAGTTGCGCGTGACGGGGGCCGGGGTGCCGGAAACGGGCTCGAGGACGAGCTCGATCGAGGCGAGCGGCGCGTTGTCACCCTTGCGGAAGCCGAGCTTCGTGATGCGGGTGTAGCCGCCCTGGCGGTCGGCCACCTGCGGCGCGATCTCCGTGAACAGCGTGTGCACGACGGTCTTGTCGCGGAGGGCCGCGATGACCCGACGACGAGCGTGCAGGTCGCCGCGCTTCGCGAACGTGATGAGACGCTCGGCGACCGGGCGGAGGCGCTTGGCCTTCGTCTCGGTGGTCGTGATGCGACCGTGCGTGAAGAGGGCGTTGGCGAGGTTGCTCAGGAGCAGGCGCTCGTGGGCGGGGCCGCCACCGAGGCGGGGGCCCTTGGTGGGCTTCGGCATGTCAGTTCTCCAGTGGTGAAAGAGTGGTGCGCGCCGTGACGACGCGCGTGCGCATCAGCGCGAGGTCAGTTGCTGGACTCGTCCTCGTCGTACCCGCTGTAGAAGTGGGCGCCGTCGAATCCGGGGACGGTGTCCTTGAGGGACAGGCCGAGCTCGGTGAGCTTGTCCTTGACCTCGTCCACCGACTTCTGACCGAAGTTGCGGATGTTCATGAGCTGCGTCTCCGAGAGGGCGACGAGCTCGGACACCGTGTTGATGCCCTCCCGCTTCAGGCAGTTGTAGCTGCGGACCGAGAGATCGAGGTCCTCGATCGGGGTCTGCAGCTCGTTCGAGAGCACTGCGTCGACCGGCGCGGGGCCGATCTCGATGCCCTCGGCCGCCGTGTTGAGCTCACGGGCGAGACCGAACAGCTCGACGAGCGTCCGACCGGCCGACGCGATGGCGTCGCGCGGCGTGATGGCCGGCTTCGACTCGACGTCGACGACCAGACGGTCGAAGTCCGTGCGCTCACCGGCACGCGTCGCCTCGACGCGGTAGGTGACCTTGAGGACCGGCGAGTAGATCGAGTCGATCGGGATCTGACCGGCCTCGCTGAACTCCGAGCGGTTCTGCGTCGCCGAGACGTAGCCGCGGCCACGCTCGATGGTGAGCTCGAGCTCGAAGCGCGCGGTGTCGTTCAGGGTCGCGATGACGAGGTCCGGGTTGTGGATCTCGACGCCGGCCGGCGCGGAGATGTCCGCGGCGGTGACCTGACCGGCACCCTGCTTGCGCAGGTACGCCGTGATGGGCTCGTCGTGCTCGCTGGAGACGACCAGGCTCTTGATGTTGAGGATGATCTCCGTGACGTCTTCCTTGACACCGGGAACGGTGCTGAATTCGTGGAGGACACCGTCGATGCGGATGCTGGTGACAGCCGCGCCGGGGATCGAGGAGAGGAGCGTGCGGCGCAGCGAGTTGCCGAGGGTGTAGCCGAAGCCAGGCTCGAGCGGCTCGATGACGAAGCGCGAGCGGTGCTCGGAGATCGACTCCTCGGTCAGGGTGGGGCGCTGTGCAATGAGCACTGTGGGATTCCTTTCGGCGAAGTGTCCGCTATATGACACTTGGCGGTACGACGGGGCCGACCGGGCCCCGACGGGTCTGTTGAGTTGTGATCACGCGCACCGAGGTGCGCGATCGAACGACCAGGAATGGCCGCCCCCGCTCGCTCCGGTCAGGGAACGCACTGTCCCGTGAGGGAAACGCACTGTTCCGTCAGGGAACGAGCGGGGAACGGCCGGTTGCTCCTCGCGTCAGACGCGACGGCGCTTGGGCGGGCGGCACCCGTTGTGCGCCTGCGGCGTGACGTCGTTGATCGAACCGACCTCGAGGCCAGCGGCCTGGAGGGAGCGGATCGCGGTCTCACGACCCGAACCCGGGCCCTTCACGAACACGTCGACCTTCTTGACGCCGTGCTCCTGCGCCTGACGCGCAGCGGACTCGGCGGCGAGCTGCGCCGCGAACGGCGTCGACTTGCGCGAGCCCTTGAAGCCGACGGCCCCGGAGGACGCCCAGCTGAGGACGGCACCCGACGGGTCGGTGATGCTGACGATCGTGTTGTTGAACGTGCTCTTGATGTGGGCCTGGCCCACGGCGACGTTCTTCTTCTCCTTGCGGCGCGGCTTGCGCGCGGCAGTCTTGGGGGTAGCCATGATGATCTCCTATCGGGCCTTCTTCTTGCCTGCCACGGTGCGCTTCGGGCCCTTGCGGGTACGCGCGTTGGTCTTGGTGCGCTGACCGCGCACCGGGAGACCACGACGGTGACGAAGACCCTCGTAGCTGCCGATCTCGACCTTGCGGCGGATGTCGGCTGCGACCTCGCGGCGGAGATCACCCTCGACCTTGTAGTTGCCCTCGATGTAGTCGCGGAGGGCGACGAGCTGGTCGTCGGTGAGGTCCTTGACGCGGATGTCACCGGAGATACCGGTGTCCGCGAGCGTCTTGACCGCGCGAGTGCGGCCGACGCCGTAGATGTACGTGAGTGCGATCTCCACGCGCTTCTCGCGCGGGATGTCGACGCCTGCTAGACGTGCCATGTGCTGGCTGCTCCTGTTGTCGATGGAGGTGTGGCGCAGTACCGGTGCTCGGGCCTCCGACCCGGGGTGTCCCCCGCTCGCGGACGAGCGGGATCTGGTACTGCGTTGTCGATGTTGAGTTGTGGTTCGTGCTCGAGCCGCCTGCGACGGCCCCGGTCACGCGCTGGGACTAGCCCTGGCGCTGCTTGTGACGCGGGTTGCTCTTGCAGATCACCATGACGCGGCCCTTGCGGCGGATGACACGGCAGTGCTCGCACATGGGCTTGACGCTGGGGTTGACCTTCATTGCTGATTCCTCGTGCTCGCTGGCTTCGTGCTCGGCGGGTTCGCCGAGTCGTTCCTTTCCAGCTCGCGGATCACTTGTAGCGGTAGACGATCCGGCCGCGGGTCAGGTCGTACGGGCTCAGCTCCACGATCACGCGGTCCTCTGGGAGGATGCGGATGTAGTGCTGGCGCATCTTCCCGGAGATGTGCGCGAGGACCTTGTGCCCATTGGTCAACTCAACGCGGAACATCGCGTTGGGCAGAGCTTCGAGCACCGAGCCTTCGATCTCGATGACGCCGTCTTTCTTGGCCATAGCCTCACTGTCGCTTGGTTGGATTACCGGTGTGATCCCCGAGCCGGTCTGCGGGTCGGGCGCCACGCCCAGAAGGCATGGCACACCAAAGATCGATCTTATGGGATCTGCGCCCGATTGCCAAGTGCGCGCGCCGTGCCCCCTCCTCTGGGGTGTTCCTGAGGGGAGGGCCAGCGTTCCACAGTGGTTCCACGGCGCGCTCCTGGGGCCGCGCAGGACTCCGGCCCTACGGTGACAGTGCAGCCCCTCGAACGGAGACACCTGTGCCCGCCACCCGCAACCAGCGGACGATCGCCCGACACGGCCGCCTCGCGCGCCGTCGGGGCTGGACAACACTCGTGTCCGTCGTCGCCTCCGCCCTCGCCGTCGTCCTCGTCAGCGGCACCAGCGTCGCCGCCATCGCCGGCGCCCAGCTCGCGACCGCACCGACCAGCGTTCAGCTCAGCACCGACGACCAGAGCACCGCGAAGACCGCCGACATCACCGCGATCAAGGGCGGTGCGAACATCCTGCTCATCGGCAGCGACACCCGTGTCGGCCAGTTCGACTCCGCGGACGACGTCGACGGCGCCCGCAACGACGTGACGATGCTCATCCACATCTCCGCGGACCACCAGCAGCTGACCGCGGTGAGCTTCCCCCGCGACCTGATGGTGCCGATCCCCGCGTGCACGAACCCGGAGACGGGGACCACCTACCCCGCGGCGTCCTCCGCGATGTTCAACACCGCGCTCGGCAACGGCGGCGTCTCGTGTGTCGTCGACACGGTCGAGAACCTCACCGGCCTGAGCATCCCGTACGCCAGCCTCATCACGTTCGACGGGGTCATCGAGATGTCGAACGCCCTCGGTGGTGTCGACGTCTGCGTGGCGAAGGCGATCGACGACACCTACACCGGCCTGCACCTCACCGCGGGCGAGCACACGCTCGAGGGCTCCGACGCCCTCGCGTTCCTCCGCACCCGGCACGGCGTCGGCGACGGCAGCGACCTCGCCCGGATCAGCTCCCAGCAGGTGTTCCTGTCGGCGCTGCTCCGCAAGGTCACCTCCGACGGCACGCTCTCGAACCCCATCACGCTCTACAAGCTCGCCGGAGCGGCCCTCAGCAACATGGTGCTCTCCGACGGGCTCGGCCAGGCGAAGACCCTCGTCGGCCTCGCCGGCATGCTCCGCGGCATGAGCACGTCGAGCATGCTCTTCGTGCAGTACCCGGTCGCGGACGACCCGGCGGACAGCGCCAGGGTGATCGTCGACCAGGACACCGCGCACGCGCTCAACGTCGCGCTCCAGACGGACGAGAAGACCACCCTGAGCGACTCGACCACCGGACGCGCGTCCGAGGAGAGCTCCAGCGGGACGTCGACGAGCGCCTCGCCGTCGGCCACGCCGTCGAGCGCAGCGTCCTCGTCCTCGTCCTCGTCGTCGTCGTCGTCGTCGTCGAGCAGCACGAGCACGCCGAGTGCCTCCGCGACGCCGCTGCCGTCGTCGATCACCGGACAGAGCGCCGCAGAGGAGACCTGCTCCGTCGGCAACTGAGCCGACGGGGCGGGCCCGCCCCGCGCCTCCCGTCCGATCGGGACGCGACCACCTGCGGACGCGACGGATCGGCTCGCGTCCGCAGTGCGGGACGACGGGCCGGCCGGGAGGCTCGTCCTACGGGATCGGGACGGGCGTCACACCCAGCGGGGTCAGGTGCGCGGCGCCGCCGTCGGCGGCCGTCAGGACCCAGATCCCGTCCGCGTGCACCGCGACGCTGTGCTCCCAGTGCGCAGCATCCGAACCGTCGAGGGTGCGGACGGTCCAGTCGTCGTCGTCGGTCGAGCTGTCGATCGTGCCGGCGGTGACCATCGGCTCGATCGCGACCACGAGGCCCGGACGCACCGCCGGACCCGCGCCACGGATGCGGTAGTTGAAGACCGGGGGCTCCTCGTGCATGGACCGACCGATGCCGTGGCCGGTGAAGTCCTCGACGATGCCCCACTTGCCGGTCTCGTCGATGGCGTCCTCGACCGCGTCGCCGACCTCGTTGAGGTTCTTCGCCTTCGCGAGCGCCACGATGCCGTGCCAGAGTGACCGCTCGGTGGTGTCGCTGAGCCGCTGTCGGGCGGCCGACAGGGAGGCGTCGCCACCCGGGACCACCGTCGTGAACGCGCTGTCGCCGTTCCAGCCGTCGACCTCCGCACCGGCGTCCACCGACACGATGTCACCCGGCTGGAGCACCCGGTCCCCCGGGATGCCGTGCACGATCTCGTCGTTCACCGACACGCAGAGCGTGTGCCGGTACCCGGGGACCAGCTGGAAGTTCGGGATCCCGCCGCCGTCACGGATCGTCCGCTCGGCGATCGCGTCGAGCTCCCCCGTGGTGATGCCGGGCCGGATCGCCGCACGGACGGCGTCGAGCGCTGCCGCGGTCAGGAGCCCCGGGCGCACCATGGCGCGGAGCTCGTCCGGGGTCTTGTAGATCGAGGGCTTGCGGAACCGTGCCACGCGGGTCAGACGCCGGCGGTCAGCCCGCGCGACGCGAGCGCTGCCTGGATGCGGTCGCCGACCTCGTCGATGGCGCCGAGGCCGTCGACCTCGACCACGAGCCCACGCTGCTGGTAGGCGTCGACGATCGGGGCGGTCTGCTCGGCGTAGACCTGCTGGCGACGACGGATCGTCTCCTCGTTGTCGTCGCTGCGGCCCTGCTGCTCAGCGCGCTTCAGGAGCCGCTCGACGAGCGCGTCCTGGTCGGCCACGAGCCGGATGACCGCATCGATCCCGGCGCCCTGCTCGGTCAGCAGCGCGTCGAGGTACTCGACCTGGCCGACCGTGCGGGGGTAGCCGTCGAGCAGGAAGCCGCTCCCGGCGTCCGGCTCTTCGAGGCGGGACTTCACGAGCTCGTTCGTCAGCGAGTCCGGGACGTAGTCGCCCGCGTCCATGATCGCCTTCGCCTGGACCCCGAGCGGCGTGCCTTCCGACACGTTCTTCCGGAAGATGTCCCCGGTGGAGACGGCCGGGATGCCGAAGGACTCGGCGATGCGGCCGGCCTGGGTGCCCTTCCCGGCTCCGGGAGGTCCGACGATGATGAGACGTGCGCTCAACGGAGAAGCCCTTCGTAGTGACGTTGCTGCAGCTGCGAGTCGATCTGCTTCACGGTCTCGAGACCGACACCCACGATGATGAGGATGCTCGCGCCACCGAACGGGAAATTCTGGTTCGCGCCGAACAGCGCCAGTGCTGCCAGCGGGATGAGCGCGATGAGACCGAGGTAGAGCGAGCCGGGCAACGTCACCCGGGTCAGGACGTAGTCGAGGTACTCGGCGGTGGGACGACCGGCACGGATGCCGGGGATGAACCCGCCGTACTTCTTCATGTTGTCGGCGACCTCTTCGGGGTTGAAGGTGATCGCGACGTAGAAGTAGGTGAACCCGACGATGAGCAGGAAGTACAGGACCATGTAGAACCAGTTGTCACCCGAGGTCAGGTTGTTCTGGATCCAGGTCACCCACGCGGCCGGCTCGGAGCCGTCGGAGGGCTGGTTGAACTGCGCGACCAGGGCCGGCAGGTACAGCAGCGACGAGGCGAAGATGACGGGCACGACGCCGGCCATGTTCACCTTGATCGGGATGTACGTGTTGTTGCCGCCGTAGGTCCGACGGCCGACCATGCGCTTGGCGTACTGCACGGGGATCCGCCGCTGCGACTGCTCGACGAAGACGACGGCCATCATGATGACCAGGCCGACCAGGATGACGAACAGGAAGAGCTCGAAGGACTGCGACTGCTCGATCGCCCAGAGCGCGGACGGGAACTGCGCTGCGATGGACGTGAAGATGAGGAGCGACATGCCGTTGCCGATGCCGCGCTCGGTGACGAGCTCGCCCATCCACATGATGAGGCCGGTGCCGGCGGTCAGGGTGACGACCATGAGCATGATCGCGTACCAGCTGTCGTTCGAGATGATCGACGAGCAGGAGGAGCTGGCGTTCGTGCCGAAGAGCTGGCCGGAGCGGGCGACCGTGATCAGCGTCGTGGACTGCAGCACACCGAGCGCGATGGTGAGGTAGCGGGTGTACTGGGTCAGCTTGGCCTGACCGGTCTGACCCTCCTTGTAGAGGGCGTCGAAGTGCGGGATCACGACGCGCAGGAGCTGCACGATGATCGACGACGTGATGTACGGCATGATGCCGAGCGCGAAGACCGAGAGCTTCAGCAGCGCGCCGCCGGAGAACAGGTTGATCAGGTCGTAGAGACCGCCGGAGGACGAAGCGCTCGCGAGGCAGGTCTGCACCGCGGCGTAGTCGACGTACGGTGCCGGGATGTACGACCCGAGGCGGAACAGCGCGATGATCGCGAGGGTGAAGCCGATCTTCTTCCGAAGATCGGGGGTGCGCATGATGCGCGCGACCGCTCTGAACACGAGAACTCCGAACTTCTGGGGACCGGTCTTGCCGATCGTGCCGGGCGGATCCGCCCGTGGCCGGAAGCGCCGACCGCGTGGCCCGGCGTCCGTCGTCGAACCGACGGGGGGATCCGGGCCTCCATCAAGGAAACCGTAACGGCGGCCCGTGCGCAATGCACGGGCCGCCGACGGGACTACTCGGTGACGGTGCCGCCCGCAGCCACGATCTTGTCCTGGGCGGAGCCCGAGACCTTGTCGACCGTGACGGTGAGCTTCACGCTGATGTCACCCTGACCGAGAACCTTGACCTTCTCGTTCTTGCGGACGGCGCCCTTGGCGACCAGGTCCGCAACGGTGACGTCGCCACCGTTCGGGTACAGCTCCGCGAGCTTGTCCAGGTTCACGACCTGGTACTCGACGCGGAACGGGTTCTTGAACCCGCGGAGCTTCGGGGTGCGCATGTGCAGCGGCATCTGCCCACCCTCGAAGCCGACGCGGACCTGGTAACGGGCCTTCGTGCCCTTGGTACCGCGGCCCGCGGTCTTGCCCTTCGAGCCCTCACCGCGACCCACACGGGTGCGGTCCTTCTTCGAGCCAGCGGCCGGACGAAGGTGGTGCACCTTCAGGATCTGGACGCGCTCGTTCTTCTCGTCGCTCATGCGTCGACCTCCTCGACCTTCACGAGGTGCGCCACCGTCGCGATGTAGCCGCGGTTCTGGGAGTTGTCCTCACGCAGGACCGTACGGCCGATGCGCTTGAGACCCAGGCTGCGGAGCGTGTCGCGCTGGTACTGCTTCTCGCTGATGACTGACTTCGTCTGCGTGATCTTCAGCATGGCCATCAGGCACCTGCCTTCTCGCTCGCGGCGGCACGTGCGGCCGCCTCGGCACGGAGCAGGCGGGCCGGCACGACGTGGTCGATGTCGAGGCCACGACGTGCTGCGACGGCGCGGGGCTCCTCGAGCTGCTTGAGGGCCTCGACCGTGGCGTGCACGATGTTGATGGTGTTCGACGACCCGAGCGACTTGCTCAGGACGTCGTGGATACCGGCGCACTCGAGCACGGCGCGGACGGGACCACCGGCGATGACACCGGTACCCGGGCCGGCCGGACGCAGGAGGACGACACCGGCTGCGGCCTCACCCTGCACGGGGTGCGGGATGGTGTTGCCGACGCGGGGGACGCGGAAGAAGTTCTTCTTCGCCTCTTCGACACCCTTGGAGATCGCCGTGGGGACCTCCTTGGCCTTGCCGTAGCCGACACCGACCAGGCCGTTGCCGTCACCGACGACGACGAGCGCGGTGAAGCTGAAGCGACGACCACCCTTGACGACCTTCGAGACGCGGTTGATGGTCACCACGCGCTCGAGGAACTGGCTGTCGCCACCGCGGTTGTTGCGGTCACGGCCCTGCTGACGGTCACGACCGCCACCACGACGGCCACGGTTGTCGGCCGAGTCGCGGTTGTTGGACGCGGAGCCTGCAGCGGTCTCGACCGGACGCTCGGCGACGGGGGCAGCTGCCTCCGCCTCCTTGCCCTTCGGGGTCTCCTCGGCGCTGGTGGCCTCGGTGGTCTCGCTGGTCTCTTCGACGCTGGTCGTCTCCTCGACGGCCGGGGTCTCTTCGGCGTTGCTGTTGTTCGCGATGTCGCTCACAGGTTCAGCCCTCCTTCACGGGCACCATCGGCGATCGCGGCGACGCGACCGGCGTACTTGCTACCACCGCGGTCGAACACGACGGCTTCGACACCGGCGGTCTTCGCACGCTCGGCGAGGAGCTCGCCGACGCGACGCGCCTTGGCGGTCTTGTCGCCGTCGAACGAGCGGAGGTCTGCCTCCATCGTCGATGCGCTGGCGAGGGTGTGACCCTTCGAGTCGTCGATGACCTGCACGAACACGTGACGTGACGAGCGGGTGACGGCGAGACGGGGACGTGCCTCGGTGCCGGTGATCTTCTTGCGGAGACGGTTGTGGCGGCGGGCCTTGGCGGCCGCCTTGCTCTTGCCTCGAGTTCCGATAGCCATGATCACTTACCTGACTTTCCGGCCTTGCGGC
This sequence comes from Curtobacterium sp. PhB136, assembly GCF_004346855.1. Taxonomy (NCBI): domain Bacteria; kingdom Bacillati; phylum Actinomycetota; class Actinomycetes; order Micrococcales; family Microbacteriaceae; genus Curtobacterium; species Curtobacterium sp. PhB136. The sequence continues at coordinate 1,037,764 of NZ_SMGH01000004.1, read as the reverse complement.
GCACGTTCTCGCCGGCGTAGCGGACACCCTTGCCCTTGTAGGGCTCCGGCTTCCGCAGCTTCCGGATGTTGGCCGCGACCTCGCCGACGGCCTGCTTGTCGATGCCGTTGACGGTGACCTTGTTGTTGCCCTCGACGGCGAAGCTGATGCCCGCCGGCGGCTCGATCGTGATCGAGTGGGAGTAGCCGAGCGCGAACTCGAGGTTCGAGCCCTTCGCCTGGACGCGGTAACCGGTACCGACGACCTCGAGGCCCTTGGAGTAGCCCTGGGTGACGCCGATGATCTGGTTCGCGATGAGGGTCCGGGTCAGCCCGTGGAGCGAACGCGAGGTGCGCTCGTCGTCCGGACGGGTGACGAGGACCTGGTTCTCCTCGACGTTGGCCTGGATGGGCTCCGCGACGACGAGCGAGAGCTCGCCCTTCGGGCCCTTGACCGCGACGTTCTGACCGTCGATGGAGACGGTCACGCCCGCGGGGATGTCAATGGGAAGACGTCCGATTCGAGACATGTTCGATCACCAAACGTAGGCGAGGACTTCCCCACCCACGCCCTTCTGCTCGGCTTCGCGGTCGGTCAGGAGACCCGAGGAGGTCGACAGGATCGCCACACCGAGGCCACCGAGGACCTGGGGGATCTCCGTCGACTTCGCGTAGACCCGGAGACCGGGCTTCGACACGCGCTTGATGCCGGCGATCGAGCGCTCACGCTCGGGGCCGTACTTGAGCTCGATGGTGAGGGTCTTGCCCACGCGGGCGTCCTCCACCTTCCACTCGCTGATGTAGCCCTCGCGCTTGAGGATGTCAGCGATGGTGGTCTTGAGCTTCGAGCTCGGAAGCGAGACGGCGTCGTGGTGCGCCGAGTTCGCGTTCCGCAATCTGGTCAGCATGTCTGCGACCGGATCGGTCATCGTCATGATGTGATTCCGTTTCTCACCTGGTTTCGACACCCGTTCCACGAATGCCGACCTGAGCGATCGAGTGACTCCAGGGCGATTCCCCGGAGTCCGTGTGTTCGTGCGGGCGGGCCGGAGGACTTGCATCCTCCGGCCCGCGTCGCTCGAAGTAGTTTAGACCGTCTGCTCGGCAGAGCGGAACGGGAAGCCCAGCTGCTTGAGCAGGGCACGTCCCTCGTCGTCCGTCTTCGCGGTGGTCACGACGGTGATGTCGAAGCCGCGGACACGGTCGATGCGGTCCTGGTCGATCTCGTGGAACATGCTCTGCTCCGTGAGACCGAACGTGTAGTTGCCGTTGCCGTCGAACTGGCGGTCGGAGAGACCACGGAAGTCGCGGATACGGGGGAGGGCGAGCGAGAGCAGGCGGTCCAGGAACTCCCACGCACGGTCACCGCGGAGGGTGACGTGTGCGCCGATGGCCTGGCCCTCACGCAGCTTGAACTGCGCGATGGACTTGCGGGCCATCGTGACCTGCGGCTTCTGACCCGTGATCGCGGTGAGGTCCTTGATGGCCCCGTCCATGATCTTCGAGTCGCGAGCTGCCTCGCCGACACCGGTGTTCACGACGACCTTCACCAGGCCGGGGACCTGGTTCACGTTGCCGTAGCCGAACTGCTCGGTCAGCGCTGCCTTGATCTCGTTCTTGTACTTCTGCTTGAGGCGCGGCTGAACTTTCTCAGCTGTCGCGGCAGTCGTGTCAGTCATCAGAGCTTCTCACCAGACTTCTTGGCGTAGCGGACGCGGACGGTCTTCTTGACGCCGTCCTTCTCCACCTCTTCGGTGCGGAAGCCGACGCGGGTCGGCTTCTTCGTCTTGGGGTCGACGAGCGCGACGTTCGACACGTGGATCGAAGCCTCGTGCTGCTCGATGCCGCCGGTCTTGGAACCACGCTGCGTCTGGCCGACGCGGACGTGCTTCGTGACGAAGTTCACGCCCTCGACGACGACACGGTTCTTGCCCGTGATGACCTCGATGACCTTGCCCTGCTTGCCACGGTCGCCGCCACGCTCCTGCGTCGCGCCCGTGATGACCTGGACCAGGTCACCCTTCTTGATGTTCGCCATGGCTTACAGCACCTCCGGCGCGAGCGAGATGATCTTCATGAACTTCTTGTCACGAAGCTCGCGACCGACCGGACCGAAGATGCGCGTGCCGCGCGGGTCGCCGTCAGCCTTGAGGATCACTGCCGCGTTCTCGTCGAACTTGATGTAGGAGCCGTCCTGACGACGGGTCTCCTTCTTGGTGCGAACGATGACCGCCTTGACGACGTCACCCTTCTTCACGTTGCCGCCGGGGATGGCGTCCTTCACCGTGGCGACGATGACGTCACCGAGTCCGGCGTAGCGACGACCCGAGCCACCGAGAACGCGGATGGTCAAGATCTCCTTGGCACCCGTGTTGTCGGCGACCTTCAGGCGGGATTCCTGCTGAATCACTGCTGTCTCCTATTTCCGCAAGCGGGCCGCGAGGCCTACTTGGCCTTCTCGAGGATCTCGACCAGGCGCCAGCGCTTGGAGGCACTGAGGGGACGGGTCTCGCTGATCACGACGAGGTCGCCGACACCGGCCGAACCGGCCTCGTCGTGCGCCTTCACCTTGGAGGTGCGGCGGATGACCTTGCCGTAGAGGGCGTGCTTCACGCGGTCCTCGACCTCGACGACGATGGTCTTGTCCATCTTGTCGCTGGTCACGTAACCGCGGCGCGTCTTGCGGTAGCCGCGGGTGAGGGCGGCGGAGTCCTTCTCTTCGTTCGCCATCAGTTCTCCTCGGCGGTCTCGGCCTCGGTCGACTCAGCCGGCTTCTCGGCCTTCTTCGTCGACTTCTTGGCCTTGGTTGCGGTCTCGACGGGAGCGGGAGTGGCACGGATGCCGAGCTCGCGCTCGCGGAGGACGGTGTAGATCCGGGCGATGTCGCGCTTGACGGCACGGAGACGACCGTGGCTCTCCAGCTGGCCGGTGGCCGACTGGAAGCGGAGGTTGAAGAGCTCCTCCTTGGCCTTCTTCAGCTCGTCAGCGAGACGCTCGTTCTCGAACGTGTCGAGCTCCGTCGGACGGAGCTCCTTGGAACCGATCGCCATTATGCGTCGCCCTCCTCGCGCTTGATGATGCGTGCCTTGAGGGGCAGCTTGTGAATTGCACGGGTCAACGCCTCACGGGCGATGTCCTCGCTGACGCCGGAGAGCTCGAAGAGCACACGGCCGGGCTTGACGTTCGCGATCCACCACTCGGGCGAACCCTTACCGGAACCCATGCGGGTCTCAGCAGGCTTCTTGGTGAGCGGACGGTCCGGGTAGATGTTGATCCACACCTTGCCGCCACGCTTGATGTGACGCGTCATGGCGATACGAGCGGACTCGATCTGACGGTTGGTCACGTAAGCGGGCGTGAGGGCCTGGATGCCGTAGTCACCGAAGGAGACCTTGGTGCCACCGGTGGCCTGACCCGAACGCTTCGGGTGGTGCTGCTTGCGGTGCTTGACTCGACGGGGGATAAGCATGGTTACGCCTCAACTCCTGCGCCGGCCGGCGCTTCCTGCGGGGCCTGCTGCTCACGGCCGCCGCGGTCGCCGCCACGACGGTCACCGCGGTCATTGCGGTCGCCACGCGGGCCGCCACGACGCTCCGGGCGCGACGAACGCTGGTTCGCCTGCTCGCGAGCGAGCTCCTTGTTCGTGATGTCGCCCTTGTAGATCCAGACCTTCACACCGATGCGACCGAACGTCGTCCGGGCCTCGTAGAAGCCGTAGTCGATGTTGGCGCGGAGCGTGTGCAGGGGCACGCGGCCCTCGCGGTAGAACTCCGAGCGCGACATCTCGGCGCCGCCGAGACGGCCGGCGACCTGGATGCGGACACCCTTGGCACCGGCGCGCTGTGCACCCTGGAGGCCCTTGCGCATGGCGCGACGGAACGCGACACGAGCGGAGAGCTGCTCCGCGATGCCCTGCGCGACGAGCTGGGCTTCGGTCTCGGGGTTCTTCACCTCGAGGATGTTGAGCTGGATCTGCTTCTTGGTGAGCTTCTCGAGCTCACCGCGGATGCGCTCCGCCTCGGCGCCGCGGCGGCCGATGACGATGCCCGGACGCGCCGTGTGGATGTCCACGCGGACACGGTCACGGGTGCGCTCGAGCTCGATGCGGGCGACGCCGGCACGGTCGAGGGTCTTCTTCAGGTACTGACGCACCTTGATGTCCTCGGCCACGTAGTCGGCGTAACGCTGACCCGGCTTCGTGCTGTCGGTGAACCAGTGCGAGACGTGGTCCGTCGTGATCCCGAGACGGAAGCCGTACGGGTTGACCTTCTGGCCCATTACTTGCTCGCCTTCTTGCTCGTCGCGGCAGCAGCCTCGGCCTCGTCAGGGGTCGCGAGGACCACCGTGATGTGGCTGGTGCGCTTGTTGATCCGGAAGGCGCGGCCCTGGGCACGCGGCTGGAACCGCTTGAGGGTCGTGCCTTCGTCGACGAAGACGCGGCTCACGTAGAGGTCGCGCTCGTCCAGGAAGCTGTTCGTCGAGTCCGCCTTGACGCGTGCGTTGGCGATCGCTGAGGCGACCAGCTTGTACACGGGCTCCGAAGCGCCCTGGGGGGCGAACTTCAGGATGGCGAGCGCCTCGTGGGCCTGCTTGCCGCGGATCAGCTCGATGACGCGACGGGCCTTCTGAGGCGTGACGCGGATGTGTCGCACGCGTGCGATCGACTCCACCATTTCGTTCCTCCTCTGCGTCGCCGCCTTAGCGGCGACGGCCCTTCTTGTCGTCCTTCACGTGACCGCGGAAGGTACGGGTCGGCGCGAACTCGCCGAGCTTGTGACCGACCATCGATTCGGTGACGAACACCGGGATGTGCTTGCGTCCGTCGTGCACCGCGATGGTGTGCCCGAGCATGTTCGGGACGATCATCGAGCGGCGCGACCACGTACGGATCACGTTCTTCGTGCTGGCCTCGTTCTGCGTGACGACCTTGCGGAGCAGGTGCTCGTCGACGAAGGGGCCCTTCTTCAGACTGCGTGGCATCTTCTGAACTCCTACTTGCGCTTCTTGCCGGCGTTACGGCGACGGACGATGAGCTTGTCGCTCGGCTTGTTCGGCTTGCGCGTGCGGCCCTCGGACTGGCCCCAGGGGCTGACCGGGTGACGTCCACCGGAGGTCTTGCCCTCACCACCACCGTGCGGGTGGTCGATCGGGTTCATCGCGACACCACGGACGGTCGGGCGGACGCCCTTCCAGCGCATGCGGCCGGCCTTGCCCCAGTTGATGTTCGACTGCTCGGCGTTGCCGACCTCGCCGATCGTGGCGCGGCAGCGGGCGTCGACGTTGCGGACTTCACCCGACGGCAGACGGAGCTGCGCGTAGGGGCCGTCCTTCGCGACGAGACGCACCGAGGAGCCGGCCGAACGCGCGAGCTTGGCGCCGCCACCGGGGCGGAGCTCGATCGCGTGGATGACCGTACCCACGGGGATGTTGCGGAGCGGCAGGTTGTTGCCGGGCTTGATGTCAGCACCGGGGCCCTGCTCGACGACGTCGCCCTGCTTGAGCTTGTTCGGGGCGATGATGTAGCGCTTGGTGCCGTCCACGAAGTGCAGGAGCGCGATGCGCGCCGTGCGGTTCGGGTCGTACTCGATGTGCGCGACCTTGGCGTCCACGCCGTCCTTGTCGTGACGACGGAAGTCGATCACGCGGTACTGGCGCTTGTGGCCACCACCGATGTGGCGGGTGGTGATGCGGCCCGAGCTGTTGCGGCCACCGGTCTTCGGCAGCGGACGAAGCAGGGACTTCTCCGGGGTCGAGCGGGTGATCTCGGCGAAGTCGGCGACCGAGGAGCCACGACGACCCGGGGTCGTCGGCTTGTAGTTACGAATAGCCATGATTTATCCCTCTGGTCCTCAGCCGACAGCCGTGAAGATGTCGATCGAACCGGACTTGAGCGTCACGATGGCACGCTTGGTGTCCTTGCGCTTGCCCAGACCGAACTTGGTGCGGCGGGTCTTGCCCGGACGGTTCAGCGTGTTGATGCCGGCGACCTTGACGTTGAAGATCTTCTCGATCGCGAGCTTGATCTCGGTCTTGTTCGCACGGGGGTCCACGATGAACGTGTACTTGCCCTGGTCGATGAGGCCGTAGCTCTTCTCCGACACGACCGGCGAGATGATGATGTCGCGCGGGTCCTTGTTGAAGCCGCTCATGCGGTGATCTCCTTCGCGGTCTTCGACGCGATGAAGGCGTCGAGGGCGCTCTTGCTGAAGACGATGGCGTCCGACACGAGGACGTCGTAGGCGTTCAGCTGGCCGTACGAGAGCGCGTGGACGTTCGGCAGGTTGCGGATCGACTTGAGCGTGAGCTCGTCGTCCGACTCGAGCACGACGAGCACGTTCTTGACGGGCGCGACCTTCTCGAGGAGCGTGCGGGCGGTCTTGGTCGACGGCACCTCGGCCGCGACGAAGCCCTCCACAGCGGAGATGCGGCCACCGCGGGCGCGGTCCGAGAGCGAGCCGAGCAGAGCCGCGGCGATCATCTTCTTCGGGGTGCGCTGCGAGTAGTCGCGCGGGGTCGGTCCGTGGACGACGCCACCGCCGGTGTGCTCCGGAGCGCGGACGGAACCCTGACGGGCGCGGCCGGTGCCCTTCTGCTTGAACGGCTTGCGACCGGCACCGCGGACTTCGCCGCGGTTCTTGGTCTTGTGGGTGCCCTGACGCGAAGCGGCGCGCTGCGCGGTGACGACCTGGTGGATCAGCGGGACGTTGGTCTCGACGTCGAAGAGCTCGGCGGGGAGCTCGACGGTGCCGGACTTGACACCCGATGCGTCGAGGACGTCGATCGTGGTTGCGGTCGTGGTGGCCATGATCACTTACCCTTCACGGCGGTGCGGACGAAGACGGAGCGACCGCGAGCACCGGGGACGGCGCCCTTGACGAGCAGCAGACCCTTCTCGGCGTCGACGGCGTGCACCGTGAGGTTGAGGACGGTGACGCGCTCGCCACCCATGCGACCGGCCATGCGCATGCCCTTGAAGACACGCGACGGGGTCGAGGAAGCACCGATCGAGCCGGGCTTGCGGTGGTTGCGGTGCGAACCGTGCGAGGCGGAGACGCCGGCGAAGCCGTGGCGCTTCATGACACCCGCGAAGCCCTTGCCCTTGCTCGTGCCGACGACGTCGACCTTCGCGCCGGCTTCGAACGTGGCGTCCACGGTGAGCTCCTGGCCCAGCGTGTACTCGCCGGCGTCCGACGTGCGGATCTCGGTGAGGGTGCGGCGCGGGGTGACCCCGGCGGCCTCGAAGTGGCCAGCGGCCGGCTTGTTCACCTTGCGCGGGTCGATCTGGCCGGCGGCGATCTGGATCGCCTCGTAGCCGTCACGCTCGACGTTGCGGATCTGGGTGACCACGTTCGGGCCGACCTCGATCACGGTGACGGGGATGAACTTGTTGTTCTCGTCCCACACCTGGGTCATCCCGAGCTTCTTGCCGAGGAGGCCCTTGACGGACTTGGTTGAATTCGCCATCAGTCAGCCCCCTTACAGCTTGATCTCGATGTTGACGTCGGCCGGGAGGTCGAGACGCATGAGCGAGTCGACGGCCTTCGGCGTCGGGTCGACGATGTCGATGACCCGCTTGTGCGTGCGCTTCTCGAAGTGCTCGCGCGAGTCCTTGTACTTGTGAGGGGAACGGATCACTGCGATCACGTTCTTCTCGGTGGGGAGCGGCACCGGGCCGACCACGGTCGCACCGGCACGGGTCACCGTGTCGACGATCTTCCGGGCCGACGTGTCGATGACCTCGTGGTCGTACGACTTGAGCCGGATGCGGATCTTCTGTCCCGCCATGTGTTCTCTGTCCTCTCTGCGCCGCGCACCCTCGGGCCGCCTGACGCCGCCGGGTTCCGCCCTGTGCGGACCTGGCTGTTTGCGTGAATCACCGGACGCATCCGCTGGGGATGACCGCTGTTCTCCTGTCAACCGCGTGGGCGGGCATGCTGCTGGTGCTCACACCGGCCCACGTGGACGTGTCGCTTCCCACACACTCCGGCGGACCGGCGTGCTCCCTGGGATTCGAGCTGTTCTGCTGCCTGCGGCCCAACCCAGCCCTGCTGAACAAGGGGGTTGTGCACTGCCAGAGCAGTGATCCTTGCGGGCGCGGACGCCCGTGGAATTTCGGAACCGGACAAGTCTCCCATAGGCACAGCATCCGTGCAACCCGGGCGTGTCGCGCTTCACCGGGCGTGTCGGAACGGTGCCACTCCCCCGGTCTGCCGCGGATCCAGCGGCCTGGAGGCCCGGGTCGCGCCCGCCCCGGAACACGCCTCCGGAAGCTGTCCGGGACCACCGCCGGAAGCCGTCCGGAAGCCCGCCGCGGACCGGCCGGACCGCGAAACGGACACAGCACCACGCGATCGCGCGGTGCTGTGTCCGGAAGGTGGTGCGGTGACGACTGCGGGCTAGTCCTCGTCGTCGATCACCGGGGGCACGAACCACGGCGGGAAGACGGCGACGCGGGGAGCGTGACCGCCGTGCTCGGCGAGGATGTCCTTCACCGCGTGCCGGGCGCGGTCGTTCGGCACGCCGATGACCGCGACCGAGGTGAACGGGACGCTCGGGCCGGCGAGCACCTCCAGGCCGTGCATCTCCGGGTCGGTCAGGTCGGTGCGGCGCAGCATGTTCGCGGACGCTTCGGGGCCGACGGCGAACCGGACGTCCTCGGCGTCGGCGTCGGTGTCCGACAGGATCACGGAGGCGCCGAACGCCGCCGTGGGGACGACGAGCACGACGTAGTCGGTGCCGCGGGTGTGCCGGGCGGCGTCCGACCAGCGCGTCTCGTCGAGCGCACCGCGGCGGACCTCGTCCCAGCGGGCCCCGTCGGGCGAGAGCGAGAACGGCACGTGCGCGGCGACGCTCGAACCGTCGGGAGCGGTCGCGGCTGCGCGGGACTCGCGGAGGGCCGGCGCGCTGATGTCGTACGACGGTGTGACCCGGTCGGACGCCAGGATCGCCTGGTCCGCGACGATGCCGTCGAAGTTGTCGATGTGGGTGACGTGGTGCGCCCGCAGCGTGCCGAACACCCGCGCGGCGGGCATCTCCGGCTCAGCGGTGCGCAGCGCGGTGGCCCGGGCACGTGCCGGGGAGCCGCCGGGGGTCGACCGGAGGGACGTGCTCACGCGGGTCCGCCGCGGTGCCGGGGTCTTGGGGACGTCCGGCAGCTCGCGCTGGCGCGGCGCGCAGATGTCGCAGAGTTCGGTGGGGAATCCGTGGATGCACTCGTCGGTCACGACTGGTGTGGGTCCTTCCGTGCCGCGTGGGGGTGGAACGGCACAAGGGTCAACGCTACGTCATCACGGCCGTTCTGCGGCACCGTCCAGCTCATTGGCGGTAGAGGAGCGCCCGGACCTCGGCCTCCGCGGCGTGCAGACGGGCCGGGTCGATGGTCTCACCGTGCTCGTACGCGTCGAGCAGGCGTGGGTCGATGTAGCTCTGCCGGGCGACGGTGGGGGTGTTCCCGAGGACCTCGCTCGCGGCCTTCACCGCGTGCGAGACGGCCTGCTTGCGACGGCTCGCGGCGGACTGCGGGCCGGTCTCGGCGAGGTCGACCGCGGCGGCCACCGTGCCGTGCAGGGTCCGGAAGTCCTTCGCGGTGAACTCCTCCCCCGCGCGCTCCTTCACGTAGGCGTTGATGTCCTCGGCGGAGAGCGGCTCCCACTCAGCGCCGCGGGACTCCCGGTACGACAGCAGCCGGGCGTTCGGGCCGCGCCGCTTCATGCCGACGACCACCCGGGCCAGGTCTGCGTCGTGGATCGACGACGACCACTCCTGCCCGCTCTTGCCGGGGAAGTCGAGCTCGATGTCGTCACCGGACACGTGGGCGTGCGCGCAGAGCAGCGTGGACAGCCCGCGGCTGCCGTGCTCGGACGCGTACCGCTCGGACCCGACGCGCAGCGAGCCCTGGTCGAGCATCCGGAACGCGGCCGCGAGCGACCGGCGCTGGTCCGGCTCCGGTCGACGGAGGTCCTGCGTGACCATCCGACGCGCACCGGGGAGGGACTCGGCGAGGGCGAGCGCCCGGTCGTACTTGATCTTGTCCATCCGGTCACGCCAGGACGGGTGGTACATGTACTGCCGTCGCCCGGCCCCGTCGATCCCGGTCGCCAGGATGTGGCCGTTCTCGTACGGCGAGATCCAGACGTCGTCCCACGCGGGCGGGATGACGAAGTCCTCGAGGCGCTGCCGGACCTCGGGGTCGGTGACGGTGTTGCCGCCGGGGTCGCGGTACGTGAACCCGCGTCCGCTGCGGACCCGGTGGTAGCCACGACCGTTGGTCTTGGATCTGCGGAGACGTGTCACCTCTCCGAGGATGCACGCCCGGCCCTGGGCGCACGCACGTGACGGACGGGAGGCCCGGTACCAGCCGGCACCGGGCCTCCCGTCCGTCAGGTGGTCACCGTCACACGCGTCGGCGACGCAGCAGGAGCAGCACCAGTCCGGCCATCACCGCTGCCAGGGCGAGCAGGCCGCCCAGGCCGAGGCCGACGGCACCGGTGAACGCGAGCTCGCTCGCCGGCTTCGGCGCCGCGTGCACCGGGGCCGGGTCGCTCGCGCGGAGCGGGTCGCCCGCCGTCACCGTGCTGGGGTCGCTCGGGACGACCTGCGCCGTCGAGGACTGCACGGCCGCGACGTTGGTGATCCGGTCCGGCGCGTCCGCGGCGACGCGGACCGTCAGCTGGAACGCGACCTGGCTGCCGCTCGCGAGCGGCTCCGACAGCGTGCAGGCCACGGTCGACCCGGTGGTGCAGGTCGCGCCCCGGTCGTCGACGCTCACGAACGACAGGCCGGTCGGCAGCTCGTCCGTGACGACGACGGGACCCGGGTCCTCGGTCGGGCCGTCGTTGCGCACCGTGATCGTGTAGCCCACGGTCTCGCCGCGGACCACCGCACCGGTGTGCGTCTTCGTGACGGACAGGCTGGACGCCGGTGCCACCGCGAGCTCGTCGTCGGCGTCGTTGTCCGCCAGCGTCGTCTCGGTCGTGGACGTCGCGACGGTCGCGGTCGGGGTCACACCCGGGTAGGCCGCTGCGGTCGGCGTCTGGTGCACCGTGATCGCCGGGGCGAGCGCACCCGCCGGCAGCGTGCCGGTGAGCGCGAACGACACCGTGGTGCTGCCGTCGGCGTTCGTGACGACGCCCGTCACCGTCCAGGCCGCGTCCGCCTCGGTGGACACGTATGTCAGGCCCTTCGGCAGCGTGTACGTGGCGGTGACCGTGTCGGCGTCGGAGACACCGGCGTTCCGGACCTGGACCGTTTCCGGCAGGTCCTTCCCGATGACGGCGGTGCCGCTGTGCCCGATGGTGATCTGGACGTTCGCGACCGCGTCGACCGGCAGGTCCGCCGTCGCCGTGTCCGCGTCCGTGCCGTTCGGCGCGGGCGTGCCCTGGGACGTGATCGACGCGCGGTTCTCGATCGAGCCGGCGGTGAAGCCGGACGCGACCGCCGTGGTGATCCAGAGACCGGGGGCGTCGTCGCCGACGACGATCGTCGTCGGCAGCGTGCAGGTCACGACCGTGGTGTCCGTGACGCCGTCGCAGGTCCACACCGCACCGTCGGACGAGGCGCTGACGAACGTCATGCCCTCCGGCAGCTGGTCGGTGACGACCGTGTCGGGTCGCTCGTCCGACGGGCCGGTGTTGGCGACGTGCAGGTACCAGACCTGCTCGGCGCCGGCGGTGACCTTCGCGGACTTCCCCGTCGCCCCGGCCTTCGCCACCGGCGTCTTGGACAGCGTGAGCGACGCGTGGGTGGTCACGTCGACGTCGTCACCGGAGGTGTCGTCCGCGGTGTCCGGGTCGTCGGTCGCCGAGGAGACCGTCGCCGTGTTCCGGAGCGTGCCGGCCGGCGTGCCGGACGCGATCGTCGCGGTGACGTGGAACGTCGTCGTGGCGCCGTTCGCGAACGTGTCCGTCGACCAGGTGGTGACGTCGTCGCCCTGCTGCCACGCGTCGTCGTCCGTGGTGACCGCCGTGACGGTCATCCCGGCCGGGGCGGTGTCGGCCCAGGTCACGCGCTGCGCGTCCGAGGGGCCGTCGTTCGTCACCGTCACGTCGTACGTCACGTCCGTGCCCGCGTCGGCCGAGGCCGCGCTGGTCCGGGTCTTCGTGATCGAGAGGTCGGCCTCGGTGGTGACGTCCACCGTCGCGCTGTCGTGCGCCGTGGCACCCTGCGCCGTCACCGGTGCGGCGGTCGCGGTGTTCACGATGGACGATCCCGTGAACGAGGCCGGCACGTGCACGACGATGCCGATCGTGTTCGGGTCCTCGGCGCCGACCGCGATGCCTTCGGTGCTGACCAGCGTGAGGACGCCGTCCTCGTTCGACTGGAGCGCCCAGTGCGCGGTGGTGCCGTCGGTCAGGCCGACGTACTCCACACCCGCGGGCAGGGTGTCCTGCACCCGGACGCTCGGGGTCGTGCTGGCACCAGCCGGCAGGTCGGAGGGGCCGTCCGGGTTCGCGACCCGGATCGTGTACGTGACGTCCTGCCCGGCGTCGATGCGCTCCACATCGGCGGTCTTCGTGACGCTCAGCCCGGCGGTCTGCGTCGCGTCGCTCGAGGTGCCGGCCTCCTGCGTCGCGGCGTTGTCCGCCGAGACCTCGGCCGTGTTGGCCAGCGTCCCGGTCAGGTCGGCCGGCGTCGTCACCGTGATGGTGAAGGACGTCGTCGCACCGGCCTGCAGCGTGCCGTCCAGGGCACAGGACGCGGTGTCCCCCGACTCCGCCGTGCAGGTCCAGTCACCGTCGGTCTGGGATCCGCCCCGGAGGCTCGTCCCCGACTCGAGCGCGTCCGTCACCACAACGTTCCGCGCGTCGGCCGTCCCGGTGTTCTCGACCGTGATGGTCCAGTCCGCCGTCTTCCCGGCGACGAGGGCGTCGCTGGTGAACGCCTTGGCGATGGTCAGCGACGTGGTGTCGTCGACGGTCGTCGTGGTCGTGCTGGTGTCGTTCGAGGATTTCGGGTCCGTGGTGGTGCCACCGACCGCGACCGTCGCGGTGTTCTTGACCGTCTGGTCCGCCGTGACGGCGGACTTCACGAGCGCGGTGACCGTGATCGGCGCCGCGGTGGTGCCGTTGGCCAGGCCGTCCCTGGTGCACGTGACGGTGTTGCCGTCCGTGTCACAGGTCCAGCCGCTGCCGACCGCCGCGGTGGCGCTCTGCAGCGTCACCGTGTCGGGCAGCGTGTCCGTCACGGTGACGGTGCCACGGGCGTCGGAGACGCTCTGCAGCGTCACCGTGTCGGGCAGCGTGTCCGTCACGGTGACGGTGCCACGGGCGTCGGAGACGCTCTGCTCGCCGGCGTCGCGGACGTTCTGGACGGACAGCGTCCACGACGTCGTGCCACCGGCAGCGGCCTGCTCGTCGAGCGCCGTCTTCGTGATCGCCAGGTCGGCGATCGCGACCGGCGTGACGCTCGCGCTGTCGGCGTCGTTCGCCGCGTTCGGGTCGAACGTCTGCCCGGTGCCCTGCGCGATGGTCGCGGTGTTGCGGATCGCGGTGAGCGGTGCGTTCGCGGGCAGGGTCAGGGTGACGTCGAGCTCGGGGAACGTGTCGCCCTTCGCCACGACGGCGCCGTTGACGCAGGTCCACGTGCCGTCCGTCGGGGTGCAGGTCCAGCCCGTGCCCGTCGGGGTGAGGGTCGCACCGGACGGCAGCCCGGCGGTCGAGTCGACGACGGTGGTGCCGTGCGCGGCATCACCGCCGTTGTTCGTCACCACGATGGTCCAGGCCTTCGTCGTCGTCGCACCGGCCACGACCTGTGCCGTCGTGGCGGTCTTCACGACGGACAGGTCCGCCGCGGCGATCGAGGCGTCGGCCGTCGCGTCGGTGCCGCCCTTCGGGTAGGTCGTGAACGAGCCGTCGCCACCGTCGTAGCCGGTGCCACCGGAGGCGTCGGTGACGGTCGCCGTGACGTGGTTCGTGTGCTGCACGGTGGTCCCGGCAGCGCTGGCCGCCTTCGCCGTCGGCGCAGCGCGGTAGTGCAGCGTCAGCGTCTGGTTCGCGCCGAGCGGGCCCAGGTTGCTCCACGTGAGGGTGGTGCCGTCGACCGTCGGGTCCGGGGCCGTCGTGCTGGCTCCCCCGGCGAGGACGGTCGTCGCGCTGCCGGCCGTGTAGACCCAGCCAGCCGGCAGGACGTCCTTCGCGGAGACCGACTTCGCGGCGCTGCCGGTGTTCGTGAAGGTCACGGTGAAGTCGGACGGGACGCCGACGTAGGACAGCCCACCGGCGGTGTCGTTCGACTTCGCGACGGCGACGTTCGGGAACGACGGCGTGACGGTGGCCTTCGCGGTCGCGGGGCCGTAGGAGCCGCCGTCGCCGTTCGGGAGCGACGAGTAGGTGCCCGTCGTCGCGGTGTTCGTCAGGACGCCACCGGTCAGGGAGGTGTCCTCCGCGAGGACCGCCCGGTAGGTGTGCTGCACCGAGGTCGTGGTGCCGAACGTGGCGACCGGCCAGGTGATGACACCGCCGGCGCAGTCCGCGCTCGTGCGGATGGTGCCGCCGTCGGAGATCGTGGTGCCGTCCACGACGATGCCGTCCGGGACGCAGTCCGACACGGTCGTGCCGTAGGCGGGCGAGCCGGAGCTCGTGACCGTCACCGTGTAGGTGATCTGCTCGCCCGGCTCGGCCTTCGCCGTCGTCGTGGTCTGACCGCCGACCGTCGCGGTCTTCGCGATCGCGAGCGACGGGGTGACGACCGAGGCGTTCGCCACGTTCGAGGTGACGGTCGCGTCCGTCGGCTCGGCCTTCTTCGCAGTGCGGTCGTAGGCGAACGCCGCCGTGTTCGACAGTGCCGTGCCGGCCGCCTGGTCGGTGCCGACGCGGACCGGGATCGAGACCGTGATGGTCAGCGCGCTGCCGAGGCCGGTCGGGATGTCGTCGATCTTCGCCGTGACGACGCCCGAGGAGACGCTCGGGGTCACCGCGACCGACGGGTTGCTCGCGGTCGCCGTGGGCGTGCCCACCGCGGTCAGGCCCTTCGGGAGCGTGTCCGTGACGCGGCCGTCGTAGATCGCGACGTTCGCGGGGACGGTCGTCGTGATCGTGTACGTGGCGGTATCGCCGGCACGCACGGACAGTGCGGTCGTGTTCGCCGGGTTCGTCGTCGCGTCCGCGGTGGGCGCACCCGTGGTCGCGTTCCACGTCGGCGCGGTGAGCGTCTTCACGATCGACGGGCCGGTGACCTTCACGTCGTCCGATGCCGTGACCACCTGCACGTAGGAGGTGTTCGCGGTCGCGTAGTCCGTGTCGAGGCTCGAGGTCAGGGCGCGCGCGGTGTTCGTGTACGTCTGGCCGGCGGGGGCGTCCTGCTTCACCGTCGCGGTGACGGTGATCGTCGCGCTCGCGCCGGCAGCGATCGTGCCGACGTTCCAGGTGTGCAGCGTCGTGCCGGTCGGGCACGTGCCGAGCGCGGTCTTCTGCGCGTCGGTCGGCGTGCTCTCCGTGGCGGAGCTGCTCGTCAGCGTGAGGGTGTTCGGGAAGCAGTCCGCGATCACCGTCGAGCGGGCGTCGGCCGTCGCCGCGGAGTTCTTCGCCGTGAGGGTCCACGTGACGGTGTCGCCGCCGGCGATGGTCTTGCCGGCGAGGTTGTCGGTCTTCGTGACGGCGACCTTCGGCGCCTGGACGGCGATGGACTTCGACGCGGTCCACGACGACGCGGTGCCCCCGGTCGGGGTCGACGTGAACGTCGCCGTGTTCTGCACCGTGCTCGCCGTGTACCCGGCGGCCGTGTAGTTGCCGACGCCCTTGGTGACGCGCAGGTCGGTGACCGTGACGGAGAACTTCGCGGTGGATGCGCCCGCGTTGTCGAACGTGGCCGGGAAGAGCACCGCGCCCGCACCACGGCTGTTGCCCGTGCCGGTGAGGGTGAACGTCTGGCCGCCGTAGGTGCCCGTGACGTCCGTCGCCTGTGCCGTCGCCGGCACCGTGATCGTCGTGGCGTCCGGGAACGTGAGCGTCCAGGCGGAGGCCGCGGTCGTCACCACGCCGGTCGGCAGCGGGTCGACCAGTGTGCCGTTGCCGACACTCGTCGCCGCGGGGACGGTTGCCGAGTACGTGTAGGCGAGCGCCTGCCCGGGGGCTGCGGTGTCACCGGAGAGGTTCGTCGTCGCGGCGGCGACCGCGCTGCCGCTCTTCGCGACGGCCACGGCCGGGATCGTGACGAGCCGGGTGGCGTCGGCGTTCGGCGCGGTGCCCTGGCCGGTGGTCGGGGTCGCGGCGAACGTGCTGTTCGTGCCGGTCGTGGGGATCCAGGTGGTCGTCGTCCCCGAGTCCGTCGCCGTCGTGAAGCGCGTGACGGAGGCCGAGTTCTGGTAGGCCGTGCCGACGTAGCCGGGGGTCGGGACCGCGAAGTCGTACGTCAGCTGCTTGGTCGCAGCAGCGGCGATCGAGGAGACGGTCCACGTGATGTACGAGTTCTTCACGAACTTCGTCGCGGCACCGGTCGGCGCAGTGGCGCACACCCCGCCGTCGGAGATGTTCGTGACGACGGCGCAGGTGACGTTCGCGGGCAGGGCGTCCCACACGGTGACGTTGCCGATGGCCGCGGTCGTGCCGGTGGCGGCCTTGTTGCCGACGGTCAGGCGGTAGTGGAGGGTCTGCCCCTCCGTCGTGGCGGCCGGGTTCGTCACGGTGCCCGAGTCGCTGACGATGTCCTTCGCGAGGGTCGCCGTGGGGGCCCCCGCGACGTTGTAGCCGACGTCCGTGCGGAGGCTGGTGACCGACCCGGCGGTGTTCTGCTGCGAGAACTTCATCAGGTTGTCGGCCAGGTCGACGGTGGTCGAGGACGTGGTCTGCGTCGCGATGCGGGCGGCGACGTACAGGACGACGCTCGCACCAGCGGTGTCACCGTCGACGTAGGTGCCGGTCGCGCCGGAGACCGTGTGCCCGACGGAGAACGCGCCCATGGTGGACGACGAGGACTTCAGCGCGACGTCGCTCTTCGGGACGCTGCTCTCGGTGCCGTAGGTCCAGTCGGTGCCCTCGACCCAGCTGCTCCCCGCCGCGGTGGTGTGGACCGGGAGCATGTCGGTGATCGTCGCGTTGCGGCTCTGCACGCCCGCCGGGAAGTCCACCTCGAGCTTGAAGCAGACCACGTCGCCGAGCTGGAACGCGTCGGCCGGGGTGCTCGTCACGTACGAGCTGGTCCGCGCGCTCGCGGTGCAGTCGGCAGAACCGGTCACACCGTCGCTCGCGCTGCGCGGCAGGACGGACTTCGTGATCTTCGGCGAGTTCGAGACGATCGACGCCGTCGAGTCGTCGACGACCTTCGTGTCGCCGGTGTCGCCGTGGACGCCGGTCGAGGTGCCGGCGATCGCCACGGTGTTGTCGAACGAGTCACCAGCGGCGGTCGGGCCACCCGAACCGGTGACCGAGTACGCGTTCCGCATGAGCGCCTTGTACGTCACCGTCGTGGAACCGTCGACCGGCTGGTCGGCGAGCGTGAAGTGCACGACGAACTTGCCGCTGGCGGCGAGGTAGTCGACCGAGGTGATCGTCGCACCGGAGGGCGATCCGGCGACCGTGGCGCTCTTGGCCGGGTCGCAGTCCGCGGGGAAGGTCCCCGTGGTCGGGGTGCCGGCCGGGAAGACCGGGCAGAGGCCGTCGCCGAGCGTGTCGGTGAGGGTGATCGCCTTCGACGACTCGTACTCGCTCGTGCGGACGAGCAGCGAGTAGGTCGCGAGCTTGCCCGCGGCGAACATGTTCCCCGCCACGGGGGTCGACACCGACTTCGCGACGGCGAGGTCCATCGCCTCCACCGTCAGCGAGGTGGACGCGGTCTGCGTGGACGTCGCGGTCCCACCGACCTTGCCGGTGTATGTGCCCGTCGCGTCGACGAGGTTCGTCTGGCCGCGGCCGTTCGACGTCGCGTCCGCGGTGTTCTGCCGGGTCGAGGCGCCGTTGTTGTTGTCGAGGTTCGCCTCGCTCGTGAACGAGGTGGCGGCCGGCGCGGTGACGGCGCCCGCGGGCTTGCCGGTGCCCTGACCGCTGAAGGTCATGGTGTTCGCGAGCAGCGGGACCGCTGCGAGGTACTTGATCGTGACCGGGGTGTTCGTCAGCGTCGGGATCGTCCAGACGACCTTCGTGAAGACGGCCGAGCCCTGGCCGGCGACGGTGTTCACGGTGGTGACGCTCTGCGGCGTGAGGCAGGCGGTCTGGTCCCAGGTGCCGGTGGCGTTCGCCGACGTCGCGGTCTGCAGCGACGCGGCGCCGGTGTACTCCGGGCCCGAGGTGGTGTTGTCGATCGCGCCGCACTGCAGGAACTCGAGCCCCGCCGGCAGGTAGTCGGTGACGGTGACGTTCGTGCTCGGCGCCGTCGAGGTGTTCTGGACCGTCAGCGTGTAGACGGTCGGGTGGTTGTGGACGCCACGGACGAGCTCGTTCTCGGAGCTCGCCTCGGCCTTGGTCACCTTGATGGCCGAGATCGCGGTCGTGTTCGACGTCGCGGTCGCGGAGTTGGTGAAGTTCGTCGCCGGTGTGCCCGTGGCGTCGAACGTGGGGATGTTCCGCGCGTCGCTGTTCGCCGCGATCTGCGCCGATCCGGAGAACGTGGTGCCGACGGGGTAGGCGGCGTCCGTGGCGGTCACCTGGAACGTGATCGACTTCTGGTCGCCCGAGACCAAGTCGGACACGTTCGAGAACACCAGCAGTGTGCCGCCGCCCGCCAGCGTCGTGATCACGGGTGCGGGCAGTGCGGTCCCGTCCGCCTTCGCCGAGCCCGCGGCGAAGCTCACTCCCACCGGCAGCGTGTACGAGTACCCGAGGTTGTAGAGGTCCGTCCCGCCGGAGGAGTCCGCCGTGTTCTTCGCCGTCAGCGTCACCGTCGCCGGAGCGCCGCTCAGGACCGTGGCGTCGGCCTTCGCCGTGACGCCGATGCTGGAGGCGGCGGCTGCGGGCTGCGCCAGCGCGAACACCGCGAGGAGGCCGGTGACGAGTGCCACCACCACGATCATCGCCAGGGCGCGCGGACGGGCAGGGAGGAAGGACAGTCGCATCGGGTGCTCTCGGGTCGGGCGACGGGCGACTCCGGGCACGCGGGATCGCGCCGTCGACCGGGCATGGTCGAACGACGCGAGAAAGGGTGTCGGGTTCACCGAGGGGCCGGGCAGCCCCGCGACTCAAGAGTATCGACTGAACAACAGGTGTCGATGCACCCAGAGTGGGGTACATCGCGTGTCCACCATGGCACCGACGGCACCGGTGACGGCCCCGATGACGACACCAACACGAAAGCGGGGCCGGGCCCGAAGGCCCGACCCCGCTCGCGCAGGTAACGGAAGTTACTTGATGATCGACTCGACGGTGCCGGCGCCGACCGTGCGGCCACCCTCACGGATGGCGAAACGCAGGCCCTCTTCCATGGCGATCGGCTGGATCAGCTCGACCGTCATCGAAACGGTGTCGCCGGGCATGACCATCTCGGTGCCCTCGGGCAGCGTGATGACGCCGGTGACGTCCGTGGTGCGGAAGTAGAACTGCGGGCGGTAGTTCGCGTAGAACGGGTTGTGACGGCCGCCCTCTTCCTTGTTCAGGATGTACGCGTTCGCCTTGAACTCGGTGTGCGGCGTGACCGAACCCGGCTTCACGACGACCTGACCGCGCTCCACGTCCTCACGCTTGAGGCCACGGATGAGCAGACCGGTGTTGTCACCCGCGACTGCCTTGTCGAGCAGCTTGCGGAACATCTCGATGCCCGTGACCGTGGTCTTCTGGGTCGGCTTGATGCCGACGATCTCGACCTCGGAGTTGAGGTCCAGCTCGCCGCGCTCGACGCGACCGGTGACGACGGTGCCACGACCGGTGATCGTGAAGACGTCCTCGATCGGCATGAGGAAGGGCTGGTCCGTGGCACGCACGGGGTCCGGCACGAACTCGTCGACCTGGGCCATGAGGTCCTGGACGGACTTGACCCACTTCTCGTCGCCCTCGAGCGCCTTGAGCGCCGAGACCTGCACGACGGGGGCGTCCTCGTCGAACTCCTGCGAGCCGAGGAGCTCACGGACCTCGAGCTCGACGAGCTCCAGGATCTCCTCGTCGTCCACCATGTCGGACTTGTTCAGTGCGACGACGATGTACGGCACGCCGACCTGGCGGGCGAGCAGCACGTGCTCACGCGTCTGGGGCATGGGACCGTCGGTGGCGGCGACCACGAGGATCGCGCCGTCCATCTGGGCCGCACCGGTGATCATGTTCTTCACGTAGTCGGCGTGACCAGGAGCGTCGACGTGCGCGTAGTGGCGCTTCTCCGTCTGGTACTCGACGTGCGAGATGTTGATCGTGATGCCGCGCTGGCGCTCTTCGGGGGCGTTGTCGATCTGAGCGAAGTCACGGGCCTCGTTGAGGTCCGGGTACTGGTCGTGCAGAACCTTGGTGATCGCCGCCGTGAGCGTGGTCTTGCCGTGGTCGACGTGACCGATGGTTCCGATGTTGACGTGCGGCTTGGTGCGCTCGAACTTGGCCTTGGCCACTGTGGGTCCTCCTCAGGACTCGGATGCGACACCACCGGGAGCATCCCGATCCGGGGTGCTGCACCGTTGGTCCGCGGTGTGTGTGTCTTTACTTTACTTGGTGGCGAGGGGCCCGTCGCCGGGCTCCCCCGCCTGTGGAGAACACGCTCGGAAGCGTTATTCGCCCTTGGCCTTCGCGACGATCTCCTCGGCGACGTTCGACGGGACCTGGTTGTAGGTCTCGAAGGTCATCGAGTAGACGGCACGACCGGAGGTCTTCGAACGAAGGTCCCCGACGTAGCCGAACATCTCGGACAGCGGCACGCTCGCGCGGACCACCTTGACGCCCGAGGCGTCCTCCATCGCAGCGATGTTGCCACGACGGGAGCTGAGGTCACCGATCACGTCGCCCATGTACTCCTCGGGCGTGCGGACCTCGACGGCCATGATCGGCTCGAGGATGACCGGACCGGCCTTGCGGGCCGCTTCCTTGTACGCGATCGAGCCGGCGATCTTGAACGCCATCTCGGACGAGTCGACGTCGTGCGCCGCGCCGTCCTTGAGGGTCGCCTTCACGCCCACCGTCGGGTACCCGGCCAGGATGCCGACCTGCATGGCGTCCTGGATACCGGCGTCCACCGACGGGATGTACTCACGGGGCACGCGACCACCGGTGACGGCGTTCACGAACTCGTAGACCTTCTCGGAGGTGACCTCCATCGGCTCGAGCGCGATCTGCACCTTCGCGAACTGACCGGAACCACCGGTCTGCTTCTTGTGGGTGTAGTCGTAGCGCTCGACGACCTTGGTCAGGGTCTCGCGGTAGGCCACCTGCGGCTTGCCGACGTTGGCCTCGACCTTGAACTCACGCTTCATGCGGTCGACCAGGATGTCGAGGTGGAGCTCGCCCATGCCCTTGATCGTGGTCTGACCGGTCTCGGCGTTGAGCTCGACGCGGAACGTCGGGTCCTCTTCGGCGAGCTTCTGGATGGCCGTGGAGAGCTTCTCCTGGTCAGCCTTCGTCTTCGGCTCGATCGCGACCTCGATGACGGGCTCCGGGAAGGTCATCGACTCGAGGACGACCTGGTCCTGCGGGTCGCAGAGCGTGTCGCCGGTGGTCGTGTCCTTGAGGCCGATGACCGCGTAGATGTGACCAGCGGTGACGGCGTCGACCGGGTTCTCCTTGTTGGAGTGCATCTGGAAGATCTTGCCGATGCGCTCCTTCTTGCCCTTGGTCGAGTTGATGACCTGTGCACCGGACTCGATGTGACCGGAGTACACGCGGACGTAGGTGAGGCGACCGAAGAACGGGTGCACCGCGACCTTGAACGCGAGCGCCGAGAAGGGCTCGGAGGCATCCGGCTTGCGGATGATCTCCTTCTCCTCGTCCTTGACGTCGTGGCCGATCATCGGCGGGACGTCGAGCGGCGACGGCAGGTAGTCGATGACCGCGTCGAGCATCGGCTGGACACCACGGTTCTTGAACGCAGAACCGCAGAGGACCGGGTAGAGCTCGGAGTTGACGGTGAGCGAACGGATCGCGGCCTTGATCTCGGCGACCGAGAAGTCGGTGTCGCCCTCGAGGTAGCGCTCCATGAGCTCGTCGTTCGCCTCGGCCACGCGCTCGATGAGCTTCTCGCGGTACTCGGCGGCACGGTCGACGAGATCCGCGGGGATCTCCTCGATCTCGTACTTCGCGCCCATCTGGACGTCACCCTTCGCGTCGCCGCGCCAGGTGAGTGCACGCATCTCGACCAGGTCGACGACGCCCTCGAAGGAGGACTCCGCACCGATCGGGAGCTGCAGCACGAGGGGCTCGGCGCCGAGGCGCTTCACGATCGTGTCGACGGTGAAGTAGAAGTCCGCGCCGAGCTTGTCCATCTTGTTGACGAAGCAGATGCGCGGGACGTTGTACTTGTCCGCCTGACGCCACACGGTCTCCGACTGGGGCTCGACGCCCTCTTTCCCGTCGAACACGGCGACCGCACCGTCGAGGACGCGGAGCGAACGCTCCACCTCGACCGTGAAGTCCACGTGACCCGGGGTGTCGATGATGTTGATCTGGTTGTTGTCCCAGAAGCAGGTCGTCGCGGCCGACGTGATCGTGATGCCGCGTTCCTGCTCCTGCGCCATCCAGTCCATCGTGGCTGCGCCGTCGTGGACCTCACCGATCTTGTGCGTGATGCCCGTGTAGAACAGGATGCGCTCGGTCGTCGTGGTCTTGCCAGCATCGATGTGCGCCATGATGCCGATGTTGCGGACCTTGTTCAGGTCGGTGAGCACGTCCTGTGCCACAGGGTTCCTCCGGAAGAGTTGTAGGAGAGATGGCGTCCGTCAGGGCGCCGGGGTTCTTGACCGCCGGCGCCCGGACGATGCCGGTGACTACCAGCGGTAGTGCGCGAAGGCCTTGTTCGACTCGGCCATCTTGTGGGTGTCTTCACGACGCTTGACAGCGGCGCCGAGACCGTTGGACGCGTCCAGGATCTCGTTCATGAGGCGCTCGGTCATCGTCTTCTCGCGACGAGCCTTGGCGTACGAGGTCAGCCAGCGCAGGGCCAGCGTGTTCGCACGGTGCGGCTTGACCTCGACCGGGACCTGGTAGGTCGAGCCACCGACGCGGCGGCTGCGGACCTCGAGGGTCGGTCGGACGTTGTCGAGCGCCTTCTTGAGCGTGACGACGGCATCCTGCTGGTTCTTGGCGGTCACGCCTTCGAGTGCGTCGTAGACGATGCGCTCGGCGAGACCCTTCTTGCCGTCCAGGAGGATCTTGTTGACGAGCTGGCTGACGATCGGGGCGCCGTAGACGGGGTCTGCGACGACCGGGCGCTTGGGGGCCGGTCCCTTACGAGGCATCTAACTCAACCCTTCTTCGCGCCGTAGCGGCTACGCGCCTGCTTACGGTTCTTGACGGCCTGCGTGTCGAGGGCGCCACGGATGATCTTGTACCGCACACCGGGGAGGTCCTTCACACGACCGCCGCGCACGAGCACCATCGAGTGCTCCTGGAGGTTGTGACCCTCACCGGGGATGTAGGCCGTGACCTCGGTGCCGTTCGAGAGCTTGACACGAGCGACCTTGCGCAGTGCCGAGTTCGGCTTCTTCGGGGTGGTGGTGTAGACGCGGGTGCACACACCACGCTGCTGGGGGTTCGCCTTGAGTGCCGGCGCCTTGGTCTTGACGACCTTGGGCGTACGACCCTTGCGAACCAGCTGCTGAATAGTAGGCAACTGTTCTCCTGGTTCTTCGCTCGTGTTCTCTGTCCGACGCGGTCCGTCGGCATCCTCGCCCACGCAGACGGCCGCCGATGAGGGCGGGCCGTGGATTGGGGGCGGACAGTCCGGGCGTGGTCTCAGACCCGCCGGACTTTCAGGCGCGCCCGAGGGCGCACACCCAAGAGAGACTACCCGCGTCACCGTGCGAAATCAATCCCGGCCACCCCGCCGGGCGGGCGGTCGTGCGGGAGGGGTGTCGAGCCTCCAGGCCGGGGTCCGAGACGACCCCCGCCGGGCGTGCCCCGGTGTCAGGAACCGGACTCCGTCGAGCCGTTGCCGATCGCCGAGACGAACGTCGCGCCGCTGTCCGAGAAGCCGGTGATGTAGCCGCTCGCGTTGACGTTGATCGGGCCGGCCTTCGCCGTCCCGGTGCCGGACGGGCCGGTGAAGTCCGCCGTGAACGTGGCCGAACCGTACGACGACGTCGAGACCATCCACCCCTTCGACAGCCATCCCGACACCTTCACCGTCGGGCGGGAGTCGAGCGTCCACTTCTGGTTCGTGTAGGTGTTCGCCGGGTTCTCGCCGTAGGCGTAGAAGCTGCAGCCGTCCGGCGTGGTCGAGGTGGACGCGATGCAGGCGTCGACCCAGGCGTCCACCGCCTTCGTCGCGGCACTTGTTCCGTCGTCCGTCAGGGTCGTCGTCAGGGTGACCGGCTGTGCGGCCGCACTGCCGAAGCCCGTGACCTCGGCCGTCGTGGCGTCCGCGGAGAACCACTTGCCGCCGTCCACCGCCACGTCGTACGTGCCGGGCAGTGCCCGCAGCGAGACCGCACCCGACGAGTTCGTGGTCGCCGATGCGCCGGCGACGTCGACCGCGGTCTTCGCCGGCCCCTGCACGGTGACGTCGACGGTCGCGAGGTCCGGTGCCTGCAGCTCCCACTTCGGGAACACGCCCCAGTCCGTTCCGGTCTTGTCGAGCGTGAACGTCGTCGCGACCTGCTTGCCACCCTGCGTCAGGTACGCACCGACCTTCGCGGTGTCGCCGTCCGTCTGCGTCGCGGTGATCCGGTACGACGTGACCCGACCCGTCGCCTTGGCGTAGGCGGCGTCCGTCAGCAGCACGTCCGACTTGCCGTGTTCCACCCCGGCGTCCTGCAGCGCGGCGTCCACCTTGCCGGCCGTCAGGTCGTCGAGGAAGGCCTGGACGGGGCGGTCGGGCGAGTGCGTGCTCGAGCCCACCGAGTAGCCGACGATGCCGGCGACGGCCAGGAGCACCACGGCGGTCCCACCGGCGACCAGGCCGATGAACTGGCCGCGGCGGAGCCGGCGACGGGGGCGCGGCGGGACAGCCGGCTGGGCGGTGCGGCCGGGCTGGGGCGCTTCGGCCGTGCCGGTGATGTCGGCGACGAGCGGGACGGCACCCCAGCCGTCCGGCTGCTGGTCCGGCTGGTGCTGCGGCGCTCCCGGCGTCGTCGGCTGGTCGGTCATGGTCCCCCCGTTGCATCGCTGCCGGGTCGGTCATCCGGCAGCATCGAGCCTACCGGCGTGGCCCGCCGGTCTCCGGGTCTGCTTCGGCTGGTGCCGTCACTGCGGCTGCTCCGGCTGGTGCCGTCACTGCGGCTGCTCCGGCTGGTGCCGTGCCAGGGCGATCCCGCCGACCACGGACACGAGCGCCACCACCACCGAGCCGACGACGAACGGGCCGAGCGCGTAGCCGGCGGGGAAGACCAGGAGCTCCGTGACGTCCTGGCGGATCAGCGTGTAGCCGACCGCGCCGACGCCGAGCATCACCAGGTAGGAGGTCGCGGCCGCCACCAGTCCGGTCACACCGGGGTTGCCCTCCGGGATCCCGAGGGCGGTCGCGACGAAGACGACGACCGCTCCCCCGAGGACCATGGCCGGGCCGAGGTAGGGGGTCGCATCGGTCTGGGAGATCACCTCGACGTTGGCGAGGAGCGCTTCGAACCCCGTCACGGCGATCACGAGGGCGATGAAGAGGACTGACGTCATCGTCGCCACGAGCCATCGGGACATGGAGCGATCGTATCGCCGGTGGCGGGTGCGGCGTGGCTCGTGCGGCGGTGGTTCCGCGCTGGGGCCGCGGGTCAGGTGACGGGCTGCTGGTCGCGATCGAGTTGCTCGTCGCGATCGAGCTGCTCGTCGCGATCGAGCTGCTCGTCGCGACGGGCGCGCTGCTCGCGCTGCTGCTCCTGCGCCGCGCTCACGAGCGCGAGGGCGATCGCGGCCGTGATGACGGGGACGCTCTCGGTCATCGGGGCGGCTGGTTCCGGCTCGGTCTGGAGGCTCGGGGTGGCGTCCGCGGCGTCGGTCGCGCCCGGCTCGTGCTGGCGGACGGCGGGACCGATCACGGGCAGCACCGCGGTCGTGGCCGGCGGCTCCGTGCTGAGCTCCTGGTGCGTCACGACGCCGTCACGCTTCGAGGTCGCGCGCGCCCGCGCCATGCGGACCAGCACGACCACTGCGACGATCGCCCAGATGCCGTTCACGATGGTCGAGGGGATCGCGTGGTGCGCGGCGACGTTCACCGCGACGGCGACT
This sequence comes from Curtobacterium sp. PhB136, assembly GCF_004346855.1. NCBI lineage: Bacteria > Bacillati > Actinomycetota > Actinomycetes > Micrococcales > Microbacteriaceae > Curtobacterium > Curtobacterium sp. PhB136. The sequence goes on along the minus strand of NZ_SMGH01000004.1, from coordinate 1,011,579 downwards.
CCTCCGACGAGGTTGAAGAGTTGGTAGACGGGGCCGTTCGGCAGCTTGCCCGTCGAGAAGAGTATGTAACCAGCCAAGACGGTTACGGCTCCGAACCAGCCGAGGAATTCCACGATTCCAGACAACACGCGCGACTCCGGCACGACGAGGAACGGCCGATTCGAGCCGGCCGTTCGAGAGGGTGTGACGAGCCGCAGAACGCGGCATCGGGAGCATCGTAGGCACACCGACAGGCGTTGCGGAAGAGGGCTCGGCGTGGCGCCGGTTCCCCCAGTTGGCGGGGGTTTCCTGGAGGGGTCCGGTCAGCCGTTCGTGGGGGTGGCGGCGGGGGTCGACGCGGCGGTTCCGGCGCTCCGGTCCAGCACGTAGATCGAGCCGCCGAAGGTCCAGGTGGACTGCGCGGAGGTCGAGCCGTCGTCGCCGCTCTTCTCGGCCGAGGAGATGGTGGTGATGAGGAAGAGACGGCTCCCCGTCTGCATGCCCTTGACGAAGGACAGCGCCTGGTCGAAGGTCCCGTCCACGGCCACGGTCACCGGCACCACGGAGAAGTCCGTTCCCGTGATCGCGGCGTTCGTGGTGACCGTCGGCGAGGTGGGGGCCGCCGGCGCCGTCGGGGTCGCGGTGGCCGTCGCCGAGCTCGTCGCGGTGTCGCCCGCGGACGTGCCGCTCGTCTCTGCCGCCGAGGCGGCGGGCGCGTAGGCCGTGGCGTCGCTCGTCGTGTAGGACGACACCTGCATGCCGGAGGCCGTCGCGACGGCGTCGATCTGGTCGATGAACGCCGAGATCCCGGCGGAGTCCGGGACGGACGCCGACAGCTGGGCGAGGCGCTTCTGCATGGCAGGGAGCTGCTCGGCCTGCTTCCGCAGACGGTCGAGTTCGTGCTGGCTCGATGCGTTGCTCTGCTCGACGGTGGCGCGCTGGTCGTGCGCGGTCGACGCCTGTGCGAGCTGCGGCTGGACGGCGAGGAAGAAGCCGCCGACGGCGACGACGGCCATGGCCACGAAGGCGAGCAGGAGGCTCAGTCGGTTCCGGGACATCGCGCTCAGCCCTTCTTCGCGGCGTAACGGTCGTCGTACGCCTTCTCATCGAGGTGGATGGTCATGTTCACCGTGTAGCCGCTGGACGTGTCGTCGCGGGTCACGGAGTTGGCAGATGCATCGACGAACCCCGTCACGCCGCGGAGTGCCGTCAGCCAGTCGGGCACCGACGGGAGCGTCGTGCTCGTCGCGTCGATCGTGAGCGTGGCGATGCGCTGCCCCTGCAGCGGGTCGTCGGACTGCGCGTACGCCTCGGTCGCCGACGCGGAGTCGATCGCGACCCCGACGATCTGCACACCGGCCGGGAGCTTGCCCTGCACGGACTGCAGCGTCGCGGACCAGTCGATCTCGGTCGCACCGCCGACCTGTTGCGAGGCTTCGAGGAGCGTCGAGTCGCGCTCCGTGGTGCGGACGTCCTTGTACTGCAGCTGCTGCTGGAGGAGCGTGGAGGTCTCCGCCTGGGCGGCAGTCAGGTCGTCCTCCGCGGACATCCGCGTCAGCGCTGCCGATCCCGCGCCGATCCCGACCGCCAGGGCGACGACGACGACGCCGGCCCAGGCACGCCGGACCGACGCTCGCTGACGCCGGTGCACGTGCACCTCACTCGGGAGGAGGTCGACCCGGGGAGTGCCTCCGACGACGAAGGGAACGGTGCCCCGCCGCGGACGCTTCGTGGTCTCCCGCGTTGCCTTCTCGGTCGGCGTGCTCTTCCGGCCGAGCCGCTTGCGCGGGGCGGTTGCTCCGTCGACCGACGGTGCGTCGATGATCTCGGTCATGCTGCTCGGCTCCCGACCGCGAGGCTCCAGGCGACGGAGATCGCCGGGCCTCGCTCACGAAGGACTTCTGGCGAGATGCCTCGCCCGGCTCGTGCGGACACGAAGGGGTTGCCGATCGCCACGGGGAGTCCGGAGAAGTCCCCGAGCCCCTCCCGGAGGCCGGGGAGCACGGAACCCCCACCGACGAGGACGATGCTCTGGACCGGCTCGTCTGCGCGGGTGTTCGCGAAGTAGTTCACGGTGTTGCGGATGCTCTGGAGGAGCTCGCCGACGGACTCGCGCGTCGCCGCCACCGCACGGAGGTCGTCCGGCGTGCGCGGCTGCCCGGACAGGCCGAAGTGCCGCTTGACCGCCTCGGCCTCGGGGAGGCCGATCTCGAGACGGGCGGCGATCGTCTTCGTGACGTCGTCACCGCCGGTGGGGATGATGCGGACGAACTTCGGGACCCCGTCGGTCGCGATGACGACGGAGGTCGTGTTCCCCCCGCAGTCGACGATGGCGACCGTGCCGGAACCGGCGACCCGCGGAGCGAGCATCCGCGTCAGGGCGAACGGGATCAGGTCCACACCGACCGGGTTGAGCCCGGCGAGCTGCGCGGCGCGGACGTTGGCGAGCACCGCGTCCTTGACGGCGGCGACGAGGAGACCGTGCACGACGGGACCGTTCTCGCCGATGCCCTCGGACGTCGGGTAGAAGTCGAGGATCGCGTCGCCCACGGGCACCGGGAGCATGTCCTGCACGAGGAAGGGCAGCGACTCGCGGATCTGGGCCAGCGGACCGCGGGGGACGGTGAGGTCACGGGAGAGCACACGCTGGTTGCCCATGCCCAGGACGACGTCCCTGCTCCGGAACCTGCCGACGGACCAGAGCGACCGGATCGCGCCCGCGACGGTGTTCGCCTCGAGCACCTCGCCGTGCTTCGTCGCGTCGATCGGGATCGGGACCTCGGCGAACCGCAGGATCGTCGGGACCGCCTTGTCGACGTCCGCGACCTCGACAGCGCGGATCGCTTCCGAGCCGATGTCGATGCCGACCACGTTCTTCGCCATGTCGTGTTCCTTCCGAGGCCCGTCAGGCCAAGCCGATGAGACGGAGGTAGGCGTCCCAGATCGCGGTGCCGCAGAACGCACCGATCCACGCGCCGAGCAGCATCCACGGTCCGAACGGGATCCCGGTCGAGCGGCCCGTGCGGCGCACGAGCACCAGGCCGATGCCGAAGGTACCGCCGAGCAGGAACGCCGCGAAAGCACCCACTGCGAGGGGGCCCCATCCGAGGTACGCGAGCACCAGCCCGAGCGCCCCGGCGAGCTTCACGTCACCGAGACCCATCCCGCGGGGCACGGCGATCGCGAGCAGGAGGTAGACGCCGCCGAGCACCGCCATGCCGCCGAGCCCGCGCACGAACGCTGCCCAGTCTCCGGTGAGGACACTGCTGCCTGCCAGCAGGACCGCGAGGACCGGGTACATCGGCAGCACGATCCGGTTCGGCAGTGTGTGGGTGTCGAGGTCGATCATGGCGAGCGCGACACTCACCGCCATCACGTAGAGCAGCGCCACGAGGAGGACGGCGTGCCCGGCGAAGGCCCGCGCGTCGAACGCTGCGGTCGCCTCGGTCGGGAGGAACCGGACCGCCACCACCAAGAACAGGACCGCGGTCGCCATCTCCACCAGCGGGTACCGGACGGAGATCGGCTCGGAGCAGTCCCGGCACCGCCCGCGGAGCAGCAGCCACGACAGGACCGGCACGTTGTCGAACCCGCGGATGGCGTTCCCGCACCGCGGGCACGACGAGGCCGGCGCGACGACCGACATCCCGGCCGGCACGCGGTACACGACGACGTTGAGGAAGGAACCGATCGCCAGCCCGAGGACGGCGCCCAGCCCGACGATCATCACGATCAGGGGCAGCAGTGCAGCGGTCATGCGATCGGCGCCCCGTTCGCGTCGTACGCCGTCTTCGATTCGACCTGGTTCGCGACCCGGTAGGTCGTGACGGTCGGCTGCGGGAACTTCGGTGGGGTGTAGGTCGCGAGGCTCGGGTCGAACTTGTAGGCCTTGTCGTAGCCCTGACCGCTCGCGAGCCCGACGGCTCCGCGGAAGTTCTGCGCGATCGAGCCGCTGACGGTCAAGGTGCCACGACCGCTCGTCGAGCCCCTCGCCCAGTTCTGCACGGCGAAGGTTCCCTGGTTCGAGAGGATCGCGGCGTCGATCTCGCGGTTCGCGGCGAGGATCGTGCTGCCGTCGGCGTTGATCGGGTTCCACACCCAGACGGCGCGCTGTCCGATGAGCCCGAGGACCGTCGACGCGGAGCGGGTCGTCGGGTACTTGATGTCGCCGGTGACGTAGGCGTAGTTCTCCGCGGCGATCGTCACCGCCTTGTCGACGGTGCCCTGCACGAAGGCGTCGCCGCGGTCGCAGCCGTACGGCGTCGACAGGTTCACGATGTTCGTGCCGCTCCCCGCGGTCGGTTCGACCTCCGAGGTCGACCGCGACCCGGTGGACCGCGGGAACCCGACGCCGTTCGACGTCAGGTTCGTCCAGCTGTTGGCTCGGGTCGTCGAGTCGCATGCCGTGGCCTGCGTCTTGTAGGTGGACGCGTCCCAGCGGTTCGGGTCCGCCGTGGTGCCGGCAGCGCGGGCCGCCGGCTCGTTCTGCACGTAGATCATGTTGTTCTTCGGGATCGCCACGGTCGCCCCGGCCGTGCTGTGGAGCGCGTCGATCCCGCCGCACTTGGCGGACGCCTGCCCGGCCGTGATCGTGGCCCCGGAGACCGCACTCGCGCCCTTGATCGTCGTCATCACCGTGAGCGGTGAGACCACCGTCATCGTGCCGTCACCGTTGAACGTGATCTTCGTCGGCCCGGTGTACAGGCAGCCGGTTCCTTCGACGGTGCTCGTCGTGGCCGTCAGGTCGTAGCGCATGTAGTCGCGGAGGTCACCGATCGTCGACGGCGGCGTCAGCGTCGAGACGGTCGTCGGGTTGGACGCGAACTGCGCCGCGGCCGTCCCGCACCCGGAGCTCGTCCAGCTGTAGACGCTCTGCACCGTGCTCTTGAACTGCGAACCGCAGATCTTCAGCTGGTCGTTCGAGCGGACCGGCCCCTCGAGCACGTCGTTCGGGCCGAACTGGATCTGGTCACACGTGGACGACGTCGCGGCAGGCCGGTACGCGGTCGTGCACGCGCTGCTGCCGGTCCCCTTCTCGTTGGTGACGGTCGGGTCGCCGGCTTCGTAGTTCGTGAAGTACAGGTAGTTGGAGAACCCGTCCGGTCGCACGTTCGCCACCACCGTGCGCGTGGTCGATCCCGAGCGCCCGGTGGCCTGCAGACGGATGACGCCCTGCGCGGAGAGCTTGCTGTTGTCGACCGCGTACCGGTAGGACTCGTCGCTCGCCGAGCCGTCCGCACCCGGGACCGACACCCAGGCCGCACCGGACTGGTAGTTGAAGGCCGTGTTGCTCCCGGTGCCCTTCGAGAACACGCTGCCGGAGGCCCGGCTGAACGGCGCGTTCGCCTGACCGTAGAGCCCGTAGGTGTTGTCGGCGTTCAACCGCGACTGGTAGTCCGCGACCCCCGCGTACGCCGCGGCGATCGCGCGGTTCCACGCCGTGTCGGTCGTCGTGACCCGCGCGCCGCTCGTGGCGACGGAGACCATCGTCGCCACCAGGAGCATCACGACGGCGCCGATCCCCACGACGGCGACCAGGGCGATCCCGCGCTCGTCGTCGCGGGCGCGGAGGCGTCGGAGGAGACGGATCATCACGGGGCTCCCATCACGATGTTCGGCATGCTCGTCGTGTTCGACAGGGTGACTGCGCTGGCGTCCGAGGTGCTCTTCCCGACCGTGACCGCCACGTCGACCGACCGGATGTTCGGGAGATCCGCAGCCGCGACCGGTGTCGTCGGGGATCCGAGCACGCCGTTCGACCCGTCCCGGAAGACGAACATCGCGCTGTTGACCGCCGGGGACGCGAGGGTCCTCGTCGAGGTCGGCGTGGTGGAGAGCGTCGCACCGCTGTTGAGCGGGAAGGAGTAGTACGAGCTGTTGCCGGACACGGCGGTACCGACCCACTTCTTCTCGGTGATCGTCTTCGCGACGGGGTCGAGCGTCAGCTGGACCTCGACCGCCTGGGACAGCGTCGAGTCGAGGTTGACGTACGCGAAGAACCGCACCGAGTTCGTGCTCGCGTACTGGAACGCGTACTGCGAGTCGTCGCCCGTCGGCACCGGGTTGTCGGTCGCCGCACGGAGCATGCGGCCGATCTCGTTCATCGCGTTCGACGCGACACGGGTGTTGGTGCTGACAGAACTGGCCGTGTTCGATGCCTTCTGCGACGAGATGAGGAACGACCCGGCGACCGTCAGCACGATGAGCGAGAGCGTCATCGCGACGAGGAGCTCGACGAGCGTCAACCCACGCTCGTCCCGCCGCGCGACGTCGAGCCGCCGCCGGAGCGCGCGCATCACGAGCCGCTCACGATCCGGGGGTCCAGCGTGACGACGTTGCCGCTCACCGAGACGTTCACGTTCGTCACGTTCGGGTTCGCCGCGACCACGGGGTTGTTGGAGCTGAGGAGTCCGGCGAGGGCCGTCGTGCCGCGGAGCGTCCACGTGCCGTACGGCAGCGCCACCGTCGTCGCCGCAGTGGACTTGAGGCCGGTGAAGTAGTACGTGGTCGACGGCGAGCAGCCGGGGTCCCCGCCGCTGACCGCGGTGGTGTTCTTCACCGTCGCCACGAGCACGGTGTCGATCCCGCTCATCTTCACGTCGATGATCCCCATCGGGGCGCGAGCCGTCGCCGTCGTCGCGCTGGTCGGGAGGACCCCGGGCTGACCGTTCACGTCCGTGAAGATGTTCGGGGACACCACGAGGTTGTTCACCGGGGTCGTCCACTCGGTCGGGTCGACGTCCTTGCACGTGCTGGTGTAGCTGCCCGCGACGGCCGTCCAGCCGTCCGTGTACGGGAAGAGCGTCGTCGACGTCGTCGAGATCGTGCTGACGCGGTCCGCGTGGCGGAAGCTCGTCGTCATCGACGTCGGGAGCTTCGCGGTGCCCTGCGTGAGGTTGAGCGGTGCACCGACGCTGACGCTCAGCGCCTGGTCGTAGAGGAAGGACTTGTTGCCGATGCCGCCCGCGGTGGTCGTGATGTTGTACGTCGGCGCCGTGGCGCCGGACTCGTCGACGTTGCCGCTCTTGCTGATGGCGATCTTGTACGTGCCCGGCGTCACGCCGAGGGCGTAGCTGCAGCCGTTGCCGTCCGTGGCGGCAGGCTGCGCTGCCAGGCTGGTGGCGCCGCCGGACACCGGCGTGATGTTCACGGCGACGTTCTCGTTCGGGCCGCCGCTCGCCGTCCGGACTCCGACCACGATCGTGGAGCCGCTCGCACTCGAGACGGCTGCCGGCGGGGAGATGAGGGTGTCGAGGACGACGTTCTTCTGGCGGGGCGAGGTGCCGCTCGTCCAGGAGACCGTGATCGCGACGCGTTTGTAGGAGAGGACCCCGGAGCCGGCGCCGCACGAGTTGTCCGTGCCGTCGGAGTTGATCCAGTTCGTGGTCCGCTTGACCGTGTACCCCTGGGTCCCGACGGTCTGCGTCCGCGTGTCGTCGTCGAGGGTGAAGACGTCCTTGGTGCTGCGTGCCGCGTCGAGCGCTTGGTTCGCGAGGTTGAGTGCCGCTTCGCGGGAGCGGTTGTCCTGCGTCAGGTACATCGTGGAGACGATCCCGGCAGCGACGCCGGCAGCGATGATCGCGAACACGGTCATCGCGACCATGACCTCGATGATCGTGAACCCGTCCTCGTTCTCACGCGCCGCGCGGAGGCGGTCGACGATGCGCAGCAACATGCTCTCTGCCTCTCTGCCTCTCTGACGCGGGGGTGTCCGGGTGGTGGTGCGACAACGGGCCGTGACGGTCGTCACGGCCCGTTGTCAGGGGGTCAGGGTCAGCAAGAGCCGTCCGTGACTCCCTCGTTGTCGGTGATGTGGAACACCTTGGTCGTCTTGCTGTTCGCCTGGACGCAGAACGAGGTAGCGGAGACGTACTTGTACTGCAGGTTGATCGTGTTGTCGCTGAGCGATGCGCCGTTCGACTTCAGATCAGCGGGGATCGTGCCGGTCACGGCATTGGTCGTGCCGTCGCGAGTCAGCGTGACGTTCGTCGCGTAGAGCGACCCGTTGTTGGTCTGGTACGCGACCAGCGCGGTCTTCCAGTTCGTGATGTCCGACTTGGCCGAGCTGTCCTTCGCGTTGTTCGTGATGCCCAGGTACACCGGGATCGCGATGGCGGCGAGGATGCCGATGATGATGACGACGACGAGGAGTTCGATGAGCGTGAAGCCCTTCTCCTTGTCCTCGAGGAGACCCTTGCGGCGAGCGTTCAGCTTGCCCATGAGAGCGAAGTACATGGCTGGTCCATTCATTGGGAATGTGATCGGTGATGATTGATGGGGCTGTGCTCTGCCGCCGGTACGAGCGTATTCACCGACGATTCAGTGCATAATCCCGAGAACGGGGGGTCACCGGGCAGCGAAATACCCCCACTACCGGGGGTGGCTTCTCGATGAACCACCCCCGATGGAGGGGGCTTCGCGCATTACTACTTGACGAGCGAGGAGATCTGGAAGATCGGCAGGTAGAGCGCCACGATCATCCCGCCGACGACCACGCCGAGGAACGCGATGAGCAGCGGCTCGATCAGCGAGGTCAGCGCCTCGGTGGTGGCCTCCACCTCGTTGTCGTAGAAGATCGCGATCTTCTCGAGCATGATCTCCATCGAACCGGCATCCTCACCGACGGCGATCATCTGCGAGACCATCGACGGGAAAACGGGTTCGCGCTCCAGCGGAGCCGCAATTGATTCGCCTTTCCGAACCGATTCGGAAACCCGCCCCAACGCCTTTTCCACAACGAAGTTCCCGGAGACCTGACCGGCGATCTGCAATGCCTGCAGAATGGGCACACCGGCGCCGATCATGTTCGAGAGGTTGCGCGAGAACCGCGCCATCACGATCTTCTTGTTGAGGTCACCGAACACCGGCAGACGCATCTTCAGCGGGTCGAGGAAGCCGCGGACCCGATCGGTGTTCTTGTTCGCACGCCACCAGATCCAGCCGACGACGACCGCGACCGCGAGGACCGGTCCGACGTAGACCATCGCGTGCGACATGTAGACGAGCATCATCGTCGGGAGCGGGAGCTTGCCGCCGAGCGACTCGAACATGCCCTGGAAGATCGGGACGATGAAGATCAGCATCACGACGACGGCGAGCAGCGACATGATCAGCACGACGACCGGGTAGGTCATCGCGGACTTGATCGTCGAGCGGAGCTTGTGCTCCTTCTCGAAGTTGGTGGCGATGGAGTCCATCGCCTGGTCGAGGAACCCGCCGGTCTCGCCGGCACGGATCATGTTGATCATGATCGGCGGGAACTCGACCGGGTACTTCGCGACGGCGTCCGAGAACGAGACGCCGCGCTCGACGTCGTCCCGTACCTTGCCGAGGATGTCCTTGAGCTTCTTCGACTCGGTCTGATCGGCCAGGATCGACAGGGCACGGAGCAGCGAGAGCCCCGACGACAGCATCGTCGCGGCCTGCCTGGCCATGATCGAGAGGTCCTTGAGCCCGACGCCCTTCTCGAACCCCGGGATCTTGATCTCGGTCTGCAGCCCGCTGCCGACCTTCGCCTCGGTGATCGCGATCGGCGAGACGCCCATCGTCCGGAGCCGCTGGACGACGGCCCCTTCCGAGGCAGCGTCGAGCCGCCCCTTGACGAGCTTGCCGCCGCCGTCCCGCCCGCGGTAGTCGAACGCGAGTGACATCAGTGCCCTCCGGAGAACTTGTCGCCGAAGTCGATCTCGCTCGCGGCGATGGCCGCGGCGGACGAGTCGGACGGGGACTCGACGCGCTGCACGAGCCGGTCGAACCCTTCGAGGTCGTGCACCTTCTCCAGCGCCGCGGCCCGGGTGACGGTGCCGACGTTGACGAGCTCCGCGAGGTCCTGATCCATGGTGTGCATGCCCATGTCCCGCCCGGCCTGCATGGCCGAGGTGATCTGGTACGTCTTGCCTTCGCGGATGAGGTTGCCGATCGCCGGCGTGGTCTTCATGATCTCGGTCGAGACGACGCGCCCCGCCCCGTTCGCCTTCGGGACGAGCGTCTGGCAGACGACTCCTTCGAGCGTGGCGGCGAGCTGCGTCCGGATCTGCCCCTGCTGGTGCGGCGGGAAGACGTCGATGACACGGTCGATCGTGCCCGGTGCGCTCTGCGTGTGCAGGGTCGCGAAGACCAGGTGGCCGGTCTCGGCGGCGGTCAGTGCGACGGAGATCGTCTCGAGGTCGCGGAGCTCACCGATGAGGATGACGTCGGGGTCCTGGCGCAGCACGTGCTTCAGGGCCTTCGCGAACGACTGCGTGTCCGCTCCGACCTCGCGCTGGTTGATGATCGCCTTCTTGTGGTCGTGCATGAACTCGATCGGGTCCTCGACCGTGACGATGTGGTCGGCACGGGTTTCGTTCACCAGGTCGATGAGCGCGGCGAGCGTGGTCGACTTGCCGGACCCGGTCGGCCCGGTGACGAGGACGAGTCCGCGTGGCAGCTTCGCGAACTCCCCCACGTGGGCGGGGATGCCGAGCTGCTTGAGCGTCTTGATCTTGGTGGGGATGATGCGGAAGGCCGCACCCCAGTTGCCGCGCTGCTGGTAGTAGTTCACGCGGAAGCGGTACTCCGGCGAGAGCGAGTACGCGAAGTCGAGTTCCTGCTCGTGGTCGAACTGGCCGGCCTGCTCGACGGTCATGAGCGTCTTCAGCGCGGCGATGACCTTGTTCCGCGCCCAGGGTCCGCCGGGGACGGCGGGCCGGAGGGAGCCGTCGACGCGGACCGTCGGGGCGGCGTCGGCGGTCAGGTGCAGGTCGGAGCCGCCCTGGTAGACGACCTGGGCGAGCGCCGTCACGAGGTCGGGGTCGGCCACTTCACGCGCGTGCCGCGTGAACCCGATCTCTGGGACACCGGCGCCACCGGCGGCGGGAGCAGGAGCGGCGTACGTCGGCACCGTCTGGAGGCTCGTGGTCGGCACCGCGGGCGCGACCGGCAGGTGCTCGGTCACCGCGTCGGGGTAGCCGTAGCTCGCAGTGGACGGCGGGACCGCGGCGGGCGGGGTCGCCGGCGCCGCCAGCGGCTGCGCCACCGGCACGGCGACGGGCGCACCGGAGGGTGCCGGCCAGCCGGCGGTGTCGTCGCCGAGGTCGTACACGGGGACGGCGGGAGCGGCCGCGGGCGCTGCGGCGAACGGCGCCGCCCCAGCCGCTGGCACGGTCGGCTGCGCGCCGGTCTCGGCGAGCCGCGCGGCGCGGCGCGACCCGATCTCGTGGCCGGGACGGCCCGGGTGCCAGCCGGCCACGGGCTCGTCGCCCGCAGCGGTGATGTCGTACACGGAGTCGGTCATCTCGTGCTCTCCTCGGCCTACGCCACCACGCGCAGGATCTCGTCGACGCTCGTCATGCCGAGCTTCACCTTCTCCCACCCGTCCTGACGGAGGGTGAGCATGCCCTGGTCCTGCGCGACGCGGCTGATCTCGGCGCTCGAGGCGCGGGCGACGGCGAGCCGCTCGATCTCCTCGGACACGGTCATCACCTCGTGCAGGGCGATGCGGCCGCGGTAGCCGGTGTTCGAGCACACGGCGCAGCCGATCGGGGCGAAGAACTCGGGGATCTCGGCATCGGCGCCGTCGACGAACCCGAGCGCCCGCAGCTGGGACGGCTCGTAGACGGCGGGCGCCTTGCAGCGGTCGCAGAGCTTCCGCGCGAGGCGCTGTGCGACGACGCAGTCCAGTGCGGACCCGACCAGGAACGGCTCGATGTCCATCTCCGTCAGGCGGGTGACCGCGGACGGGGCGTCGTTGGTGTGGAGGGTCGAGAGGACGAGGTGGCCGGTGAGCGACGCTTCGATCGCGATCTGCGCGGTCTCGTGGTCGCGGATCTCGCCGAGGAGCACGACGTCGGGGTCGGAGCGGAGGATGCTGCGGAGCGCCGAGGCGAAGGTCAGTCCGGCCTTCGGGTTCACCTGCACCTGGTTGATGCCGGCCATCCGGTACTCGACCGGGTCCTCGACGGTGATGACGTTGATCTCGGGACGGGCGACGGCGTTCAGGGTCGTGTAGAGCGTGGTCGACTTGCCCGAACCGGTCGGTCCGGTGACGAGGATCATGCCGTACGGCTTCGAGTAGGACCGCTGGTACGCGGCGGCGTTCCGCTCCAGCAGGTTGAGGTCCCTGAGGGTCATCGACGTGTTCGTGTTGTCGAGGATCCGCATGACGACCTTCTCGCCCCAGACGGTCGGCAGGGTCGCGACGCGGAGGTCGATCTGGCGGCCGCCGTGGCGGACCGACATGCGGCCGTCCTGCGGCTTCCGTCGCTCGGCGATGTCGATGTCGCTCATGATCTTCAAGCGGCTGATCACGCCGTTCTGGATGTTCTTCGGCGCCGGCGCCATCTCGTGCAGCACGCCGTCGATGCGGTACCGCACCCGGACCTCGTGCTCGCCGGGCTCGATGTGGATGTCGGACGCGTGGTCCTGGATGGCCTGCGAGACGAGCAGGTTCACGAAGCGGACGATCGGGACGTCGTCGAGCGACCCTTCCGAGATGTCCGCCTGCTGCTGCGCCGTCGCCGACGCTTCTTCTTCGAGCGAGGAGGTCAGGTCGTTCAGCTCGTCGTCGGCGCGGAGGTAGCGGTCGAGGGCGCTGGCGAGGTCCCGTTCCTCGACCTGGAGGGGCTTGATCGCCCGGCCGGAGGCGGCGCGGGCGTCGTCGATCGCCAGGACGTTCGTCGGGTTCACCATGGCGAGGACGAGGACGTCGCCTTCGAACCCGACGCCGAGCACCCCGTGGCGGCGGCAGAGCGCTGCGGGCAGGATCGACACCGCGGTGCCGTCGACCGGGTAGTCGGTGAGCGGCACGGTCTTGGAGTTGTTCGAGGCCGCGCGGGCGGTGATGAACTGCGCCTCGCTGACCACGCCCTGGCTCACCAGGGAGCGGATCGACCGCTCGTCGATCTCCTCGTCGCCGGTGAGCGAGTCGAGGTGCTCGATCGGGAGTGCTCCGTTGAGGATCAGGATCTCGGAGAGCGTCGCCATGGGCTCGGAGCCTCCTGGGTTGAGTGAACGCTGGCGTGGGGTACGGGCGCTGCGCCGCTCGGGTTCGACGCCTGTCCACGCTATGTCCGGGACCGGCTGGCCCCGCAGTCCCAGAATGAGGGGGCGGAGGCCTCCTGGCGCACCCAGAACGGGGGCTGTGGACAACGGCTTCGGGATGCCTCCTGTGGAGAAAAAGTCTCGACGCGCGGCACGCCGCCGGGACATGATGAGTCATGGAGATCACGAGCGTGACCGTCGGGCTGCCCGTCACCGACCTCGAGGCGTCCTGCCTCTGGTACGGCGCGGTGTTCGAGCGCGTGGACCCCGACCTCGAACCGGCCGAGGGCGTCGCCGAGTACGAGATCGGCGGGATCTGGATCCAGCTCGTCGAGGACCCGGACGCCGAGGAGAACTCCGCCGTCGTCCGCTTCGGCGTCGACGACGTCGCCGCGCAGCACACCCGGATCGCCGCGCTCGGCATCGACGTCGGCCCGGTGGAGCGCGTCGAGGGTGCGATCGACTGGTTCGACGTCCACGACCCCGACGGCAACGTGCTGAGCCTCTACTCCCTGGCGGACGAGACGGGTCACGGTTCCGACGGCCGGGACAGCGGGGCCGGTCGCGCGCTCTAAACGCGACCAGGCGACCGCCGGGAGGCACGGTGCCGGTCCGCACCGTGCCTCCCGTCGGTTCTGCGGTGCAGCAACTTCGTGAACGTCACGTTTCGGGCCTGGACGCGGCAGCCGCGCAGTGCCACGCTGTCGGCATGCAGAAGACACGTATTTCAGATGTGGTACAACGGCGGATCACCGGCGGGCTCGTCGTGCTCGCGCTCTCGCTCGGTTCCGTGGCCCTCGCCGCGCCGGCGCAGGCCGCGGAGTTCTCCGCACGGATCGGATCCGTCGCGCACAACGCCGGCGACGTCGCGGTCACCGGGAACGGCGACCCGGGCGACCTCGTCGAGGTGACGCCGTCCGACGGCGCCCCGGTGCAGACCCGGGTGAAGCCGAACGGCACCTGGCGGACCGTCGCGCACGTGGACGGTCCCGGCGACCACACGTTCCGCGTCACCGATTCGATCGGCTCACCGGCCCGGACCCTCGCCGCCACGACGCGCGACGTCAGCTACACGGGTCTCGTCGTGGTCCGCGAGAACTGGGAACGGTCCCTCCTGGTGCGCGGATCGGGCTTCGAGCCTCGCGCACACGTCGACCTCACCGTCGACGGTGTCCCACGAGGCACCACGACGGTCGATCGCGACGGCGCCTTCGCCCACCGGATCTCCGGCATGGCGTTCGGCCAGCACACGGTCACCACCAGCGAGCGCTTCGACGGCGCCGAGCAGCTCCGCATCAACTCCTCCGCACTCCTCGAGCCCTTCCCGGTCGTCGACGACGTCCGCGTCGACCCGGCCGGTCACCTCGTGCACCTGGCCGGTCGCGGGCCCGCCGGCACCGACATGCGCTTCGTCGACGAGTCCGGCGCCCCGTGGCCGTTGACGGACGGCACCGACTGGATCACGAACGCCGACGGGACCTGGACGGCTGATGTCGCATACCCGGGCGTCGGCACCCGCTTCATGGGCATCGTCGCCGAGGTGTACGACGACGGCAAGCTGGTCGGTTCCACGACCACCAGTGCGACGATCCCGTTCCCGGTGACGGCCGTGGTCACGAAGTACACCGCCAAGAAGCTGGTGCTCTCCGGCACCGCCGAACCCGGCGCCCGTCTGTCGTTCGTCGACGCCGACGGCACCCCGGTGACCGACGCCGACGGCAACCGCGTCGAACCGCCGGTCCCCGGGACCTCGAAGTGGACCGTCACGCTCGACCCGCGCCGGATGGCCGGCGGCACCGTGACCGCCACCGTCACCGGCGACGAGGGCGTGCACGGCAACGTCACCCTGACCTACCGCTGACGACCACACCCCAGAAACGGGGAAGGGCCCCGCATCCAATGGATGCGGGGCCCTTCCTTCGGATCACTCGGTTCAGTTGTACGTACCCGGCGTGAAGTCGTCCGACGAGAAGCTGTCGAAGTCGACGAAGCTCAGGTCGGCGTCCGAGAACGACGAGTCGTCCGCGAAGATGCGGTTGGGGTACCGCTCTGCCTTCGCTTCTTCCGTCGCGTTCACGTCCACGTCGCGGTACCGGCTGAGGCCCGTCCCGGCGGGGATGAGCTTCCCGATGATGACGTTCTCCTTGAGGCCGACGAGGTGGTCCTGCTTGCCCTCCATGGCCGCCTGCGTGAGCACGCGGGTGGTCTCCTGGAAGGACGCGGCGGACAGCCACGACTCGGTCGCGAGGGACGCCTTGGTGATGCCCATGACCTCCTGGCGAGCGGAAGCGGTCTTGCGACCCTCCTGCAGCGCCGCACGGTTGATCGCGTTGTAGCGCGACCGGTCGACGAGCTCACCGGGCAGCAGGTCCGTGTCGGCGTGGTCGACGACCGTCACCTTGCGGAGCATCTGACGGACGATGACCTCGATGTGCTTGTCGTGGATCGGCACGCCCTGCGAGCCGTACACGTCCTGCACACCGTTGACCAGGTGCTTCTGGACCTCACGGACACCCTTGACGCGAAGGACTTCCTTCGGGTCGACGGTGCCGGCGATGAACTGCTCGCCGAGCTCGACGTGCTGGTTGTCCTCGATGAGGAGGGTCGCACGCTTGAGCACCGGGTAGATGAACGGCTCGTCGCCGTTGTCCGGCGTGAGGATGATGCGACGGCCCTTGTCCGTGTCCTCGATGACGACGCGGCCGGGGGCCTCGGCGATCGGGGACGCGCCCTTGGGGGTACGAGCCTCGAAGAGCTCGGTGACACGGGGCAGACCCTGGGTGATGTCGTCGGCCGAGGCCGAACCACCCGTGTGGAAGGTACGCATCGTCAGCTGGGTACCGGGCTCACCGATGGACTGGGCGGCGATGATGCCGACCGCCTCGCCGATGTCGACGAGGTTGCCCGTGGCGAGCGAACGGCCGTAGCACTTCGCGCAGACACCGACGGCCGACTCGCAGGTCAGGACCGAGCGCACCTTGATGCTCTCGACACCGGCCGCGACCAGCTTGTCGATGAGGACGTCACCGACGTCCTCGCCTGCCTCGGCGACCACCGTGCCCTTCGCGTCCGTCGCCGCGGTGGCGAGGGTGCGCGAGTACACGGTGTTCTCGACGCGGGCGTCGCGGACGAGCTTGCCGTCGGCGTCGACCGTGGCGATCGGCAGTTCGAGACCACGCGTGGTGCCGCAGTCGTCCTCGCGGATGATGACGTCCTGCGACACGTCCACGAGACGACGGGTGAGGTACCCGGAGTCCGCGGTACGGAGCGCGGTGTCGGCAAGACCCTTACGAGCACCGTGGGTGGCGATGAAGTACTCCGCCACGGTCAGGCCCTCGCGGTACGAGTTGATGATCGGGCGGGCGATGATCTCGCCCTTCGGGTTGTTCACCAGACCACGCATACCGGCGATGTTGCGGACCTGCAGCCAGTTACCACGAGCACCCGAGGACACCATGCGGTTGATGGTGTTGTCGATCGGGAAGTTGTCGCGCATCTCCTGCGCGATCTCGTTGGTGGCCTCGGTCCAGATCTTGATCAGGTCGGCGCGACGTTCCGCGTCGGTGATCAGACCCTTGTCGAACTCACCCTGGACCTTGGCGGCCTGGATCTCGTAACCCGCGATGATCTCCTTCTTGCGAGGAGGCGTCACGACGTCGGAGAGCGCCACGGTCACACCGGAGCGCGTGCCCCAGTAGAAGCCCGCGTCCTTGATCCGGTCGAGCGCAGCGGCCGTCTCGGTCTTGGAGTAGCGCTCGGCGAGGTCGTTGACGATCGCGGAGAGGGTGCCCTTGTCGGTGACCCGCTGGACGAACGGGTAGTCCGCCGGCAGGGTCTCGTTGAAGAGCGCGCGACCGAGGGTGGTCTCGAGGAGGATCGACTGACCCACCTCGTAGCCCTCGGGGGCTTCACCCTCGGCGAAGTGGACACCCGACATGCGGATCTTCACCTGCGCGTTGAGGTGCAGCGTGTTCTGGTCCTTCGCCATGATCGCCTCGGCGACCGAGGAGAACGAACGGCCCTCACCGACGGCGCCCTCGCGGACGGTCGTCAGGTGGTGCAGACCGATGATCATGTCCTGTGCGGGCAGGGTCACCGGGCGGCCGTCGGACGGCTTCAGGATGTTGTTCGAGGCGAGCATCAGGATGCGGGCCTCGGCCTGGGCCTCGACCGACAGCGGCAGGTGCACGGCCATCTGGTCACCGTCGAAGTCCGCGTTGAACGCAGCACACACGAGCGGGTGGAGCTGGATGGCCTTGCCCTCGACGAGCTGCGGCTCGAACGCCTGGATGCCCAGACGGTGCAGCGTCGGCGCACGGTTCAGCAGGACGGGGCGCTCGCGGATGATCTCCTCGAGCACGTCCCACACCTGCGGACGCGAACGCTCGACCATGCGCTTGGCCGACTTGATGTTCTGCGCGTGCGACAGGTCGATGAGGCGCTTGATGACGAACGGCTTGAACAGCTCGAGGGCCATCTGCTTGGGCAGACCGCACTGGTGGAGCTTGAGCTGCGGGCCGACGATGATGACCGAACGACCCGAGTAGTCGACGCGCTTGCCGAGCAGGTTCTGGCGGAAACGACCCTGCTTGCCCTTGAGCATGTCGCTCAGGGACTTCAGGGCGCGGTTGCCGGTACCCGTGACGGGGCGACCACGACGACCGTTGTCGAACAGCGCGTCGACCGCTTCCTGCAGCATGCGCTTCTCGTTGTTCACGATGATCTCGGGGGCACCGAGGTCGAGCAGGCGGCGGAGGCGGTTGTTGCGGTTGATCACACGACGGTAGAGGTCGTTGAGGTCCGACGTGGCGAAACGGCCACCGTCGAGCTGCACCATCGGGCGGAGCTCCGGCGGGATGACCGGCACGACGTCGAGCACCATCGCTGCCGGCGAGTTGCCGGTGGCGAGGAAGGAGCTGACGACGCGCAGACGCTTGATCGCACGGATCTTCTTCTGGCCCTTGCCCTCGGCGATCTGCAGACGCAGTGCCTCGGCCTCGGCGGCCAGGTCGAAGGCCTCGAGCCGCAGCTTGATCGCCTCGGCGCCCATGTAGGCGTCGAAGTAGATCCCGAAGCGGTCCTGGAGCTCGTGGAAGACCGCGTCCTCGGGCTTGAGGTCGCCCACCTTGAGGTTGCGGAAGTCCTCCCACACACGCTCGAGACGGGTGATGTCCTCGTCGAAGGACTTGCGGACCTGGGACATCTCCTTCTCGGCGGTGTCCTTGGTGCGGCGCTTGATGTCGGCCTTGGCGCCCTCTTCCTCGAGCGCTGCGAGGTCGTCCTCGAGCTTCTTGAGGCGGTCGGCGATGATCGAGTCGCGCTGGTTCTCGAGGTTCTTGATCTCGAGGCGCATCTCGTTCTCGAGACCCGGCATGTCAGCGTGCCGGCCCTCTTCGTCGATGCTGATGATCATGTACGCGGCGAAGTAGATGACCTTCTCGAGGTCCTTCGGCGCCATGTCCAGCAGGTAGCCCAGGCGCGACGGGACGCCCTTGAAGTACCAGATGTGCGTGACGGGTGCGGCGAGCTCGATGTGGCCCATGCGCTCACGACGGACCGAGGACTTGGTGACCTCGACGCCGCAACGCTCGCAGACGATGCCCTTGAAGCGGACACGCTTGTACTTGCCGCAGGCGCACTCCCAGTCGCGGGAAGGACCGAAGATCTGTTCGCCGAACAGACCGTCCTTCTCGGGCTTCAGGGTGCGGTAGTTGATGGTCTCCGGCTTCTTGACCTCGCCGTACGACCACTGGCGGATGTCTTCGGCCGTGGCGAGGCCGATCCGCAGTGCGTCAAAGGAAGTTGCTTCGAGCAATGTTCTTCTCTCTTGCTGAATTCGAAACGTTGTCGGGCGGGGCGGGATCAGATGTCGTCGACGGAGGACGACTCGAACCGCGAGGAGATGTTGATGCCGAGCTCTTCAGCGGCACGGAAGACCTCGTCGTCCGTGTCGCGGAGGCTGACCGCCTGGCCGTCGGCCGAGAGGACCTCGACGTTCAGGCAGAGCGACTGCATCTCCTTCATGAGGACCTTGAAGCTCTCCGGGATGCCGGGCTCCTGGATGTTCTCGCCCTTGACGATCGCCTCGTAGACCTTCACGCGGCCGAGGATGTCGTCGGACTTGATCGTCAGGAGCTCCTGGAGGGCGTACGCGGCGCCGTATGCCTCGAGCGCCCACACCTCCATCTCGCCGAAACGCTGTCCACCGAACTGCGCCTTACCACCCAGCGGCTGCTGCGTGATCATCGAGTACGGACCGGTCGAACGGGCGTGGATCTTGTCGTCGACCAGGTGGTGGAGCTTCAGGATGTACATGTAGCCGACCGACACGGGCTCCGGGAACGGCTCGCCGGAGCGGCCGTCGAAGAGCTGGGCCTTGCCGGAGGAACCGATCAGGCGCTCGCCGTCACGGTTCGGGAGCGTCGAGTCGAGGAGGCCCTCGATCTCACGCTCGTAGGCGCCGTCGAACACCGGGGTCGCGACCTTGGTGCCGGGCTCCGCGCTGCGGGCGGCCTCGGGGAGAGCCGAAGCCCACTCCTGGATGCCCTCGACGTTCCAGCCCTGCTTCGCGAGCCACCCGAGGTGGATCTCGAGGACCTGGCCGAAGTTCATGCGGCCGGGGACGCCGAGCGGGTTCAGCACGATGTCGACCGGGGTGCCGTCCGCCAGGAACGGCATGTCCTCGACCGGCAGGATCGTCGAGATGACGCCCTTGTTGCCGTGACGACCGGCGAGCTTGTCGCCAGCGGTGATCTTGCGCTTCTGGGCGATGTAGACGACCACGCGCTGGTTGACGCCCGAGCCGAGCTCGTCGTCGCCGTCCTGCGCGTCGAACACCTTGACGCCGATGATCGTGCCCTCTTCACCGTGGGGCACCTTCAGCGAGGTGTCGCGGACTTCGCGCGACTTCTCGTTGAAGATGGCGCGGAGGAGGCGCTCTTCGGCGCTCAGCTCGGTCTCGCCCTTCGGCGTGACCTTGCCGACGAGGATGTCGCCGGGGCGGACCTCGGCGCCGATGCGGATGATGCCGCGCTCGTCGAGGTCGGCCAGGAGGTCCGGGCTGACGTTCGGGAGGTCGCGGGTGATCTCTTCCTTGCCGAGCTTGGTGTCGCGGGCGTCGACCTCGTACTCCTCGATGTGGATCGAGGAGAGCGTGTCGTCCTTCACGAGGTTCTGCGACAGGATCATCGCGTCCTCGTAGTTGTAGCCCTCCCACGGCATGAACGCGACGAGGAGGTTCTTGCCGAGCGCGAGCTCGCCGTTCTCCGTCGCGGGGCCGTCGGCGATGACCTCGCCCTGCTCCACACGCTCACCGGCGCTGACGATCACGCGGTGGTTGTAGCTCGTGCCCTGGTTCGAGCGGTCGAACTTGCGGAGGTAGTAGGACTGCGTCCCGCCCTCGTCGAGCTGCAGGGTCACGGCGTCGGCCGAGACCTCGGAGACGACACCGGCCTTCTCGGCGATGACGACGTCGCCGGCGTCGATGGCGGTGTAGCCCTCCATGCCGGTGCCGACGAGCGGCGACTCGGAGCGGAGGAGCGGCACGGCCTGGCGCTGCATGTTCGCACCCATGAGGGCGCGGTTCGCGTCGTCGTGCTCGAGGAACGGGATGAGCGACGTCGCGACCGACACCATCTGGCGCGGGGAGACGTCCATGTAGTCGACCTCGCCGCGGGCGACGAGTTCGACCTCTCCGCCCTTCTTGCGGACGAGCACCTTGTCGTCGGCGAAGTGGAAGTCGGCCGTCAGCGGGGCGTTGGCCTGCGCGACGACGAACTCGTCTTCTTCCGAAGCGGTCAGGTAGTCGATGGTCTTCGTGACCTCGCCGTTGACGACGCGACGGTACGGGGTCTCGATGAAGCCGAACGAGTTGATCCGACCGAAGGACGCGAGCGAACCGATCAGGCCGATGTTCGGGCCTTCCGGGGTCTCGATCGGGCACATGCGGCCGTAGTGCGACGGGTGGACGTCGCGGACCTCGACGCCGGCACGCTCACGGGACAGACCACCCGGGCCGAGGGCCGAGAGACGACGCTTGTGCGTCAGGCCCGCGAGCGGGTTGTTCTGGTCCATGAACTGCGACAGCTGGGACGTCCCGAAGAACTCCTTGATCGCGGCGACGACGGGGCGCACGTTGATCAGGGTCTGCGGCGTGATCGCCTCGATGTCCTGCGTGGTCATGCGCTCGCGGACGACACGCTCCATGCGGGACAGACCGGTGCGGACCTGGTTCTGGATGAGCTCACCGACGGCACGGATGCGGCGGTTGCCGAAGTGGTCGATGTCGTCCACGTCGAGGCGGAGCTGCACGGGCTCGCCGTCGCGGACGCCGTCGATCGTGGTGCGCTCGGCGTGCAGCGAGACCAGGTACTTGATCGTCGCGACGATGTCCTGCACCGAGAGCACGGAGTCGGACAGCGGCGCGTCGATGCCGAGCTTGCGGTCCAGCTTGTAACGACCCACCTTGGCGAGGTCGTAGCGCTTCGGGTTGAAGTAGAAGTTGTCGAGGAGCGCACGCGCGGCCTCGGCGGCGACCTGCTCGCCCGGACGCAGCTTGCGGTAGATGTCCTTGAGCGCCTCTTCCTTGGTGAGGATGGCGTCCTTCTCGAGGGTCGACTCGATGGAGGCGAAGCCCTGGAACTCGTCGAGGATCTCTTCGCTCGTCAGGCCGAGGGCCTTGAGGAAGACCGTGACCGACTGCTTGCGCTTGCGGTCGATGCGCACGCCCACCTGGTCGCGCTTGTCGATCTCGAACTCGAGCCATGCACCACGCGACGGGATCACGCGAGCCGAGTAGATGTCCTTGTCGGACGTCTTCTCCTGCTGGCGCTCGAAGTACACGCCCGGCGAGCGGACGAGCTGCGAGACGACGACACGCTCGGTGCCGTTGATGATGAACGTGCCGCGCTCGGTCATGAGCGGGAAGTCGCCCATGAAGACCGTCTGCGTCTTGATCTCACCGGTCATGTGGTTCATGAACTCGGCGTTGACGTACAGCGGAGCGGCGTAGGTCTTGCCGCGTTCCTTGCAGTCGTCGATGGAGTACTTCGGGTCCTCGAGCTCCGGGGACGTGAACGAGAGCTGCATCGTCTCGCCGAGGTCCTCGATCGGGGAGATCTCCTCGAAGATCTCCTCGAGGCCGGAGTGCAGCGCGAGGTCGGTACGACCCTGCTCCTGCCCCTCGGCCAGTCGGGCCTTCCAGACGTCGTTGCCGACGAGCCAGTCGAAGCTCTCCGTCTGGAGAGCGAGCAGATCAGGAACCGTGAGGGTGTCCGTGATCTTGGCGAACGAGAGTCGCGAGTGGTTGCGACCGTTCTTGGGGTTGGTGGATGCGTTGGGCGCAGCAGCCAAGGGTGTGACCTCCGTAGGCCCCGTCGGGCCGGTACTGACGAGCAGCATGTAGGTGAGTGGATTGACGCTCGGCGCAACCCCGAGACACGCACGCACGCCTGTGTCACGAGGACGAAGGGCATGTGCGATGATCTGAGTGAGCGGCACCCGCCGACATATACGGGTCCGGCTTCACAAGGGCGTCGGAGTCGACCGCAATATGACGACACGCAGCCAGGGAGCGCGAACTGCCATCATAGGCAGCGGCCGCGCATGATGTCCAGTCCTGGCTTGACCAAATTCGTGGACGACGTGTATAAGCACCGTCCGGCCGCCGGTATTCCGCCGTGCGGACCCCGGCCACCCGCCTAACCGAGGCGTTCGCGGTCGACCCGAGCCGAGCCTCCGGTCCGGTTCTCGAACCCCGCCAGCGCACGGAACGCGTCCTCCGGACGACGGGTGCGCACGAAGGTGACCCGGCCACGGTCGTCGGTGAGCTCGATCCCGAGCCCCGGGGTCAGCATCAGGGCGCGGACCCCGCGACCGAGCCGCAGGCCGATGCCGCCGTAGGTGCGCGCGTCGGCCTCGACGAGCCGGACGTCCGTGATCCGGTGACGCGGGATCCGGCGCGGCGGGAGCGGACGGAAGTGCAGGGTGACGTGCGTCGCGGTGACGGTGAAGCCGGACCGGGCGAGCAACAGGAGCAGTCCGACGACCATGCCGAGGACGCCCGGGACGATGAGGGCGACCTCCGGCGCTTCGCCCGGCCAGCCGAGGACCGCGCCGGTGAGGCCGCCGCCCGCAGCGAGGAGCACGCTCCCGACCACGCGCATCCAGGCGGGTGCGTGCTCGCGGTCCGCGTGGAACGGACGGGAGGGACGGGTTGCCACACGGGGTCGGCTCGCGTTCGTGCGCGTGCTGGCGCTGGCGCTGGCGCTGGTGAAACGGTGCGTCGGGATGCTCAGGGTGTCGGCGGACAAGGGTGACTCCTGCGGTTCGGGGCCGTTCGGATTCTGCACTCCGTATTTTACATAACGAACGACATGTGTTCAACGGTCGTTCGCGGTGGGGGCGCGACGACGGCGCGGGCGCGACGGCACGCGGGTGACGGCGGTGGGGGCACTCGTCACGGTCGGCCGGTGTGCGGACCCGCAGCGGGGTGGGGTCCCGGCGAGTCGACGCAACCGGCGCGACGACGGGAACCGACGCTACGTGACGTCCCTTGGCATCGACTGGCAGTCCATGTGTACGCATTCATCCGCATCGCGTGCGGTGGGCGTCGGCACCGCTGGGCGCCGCAGTGCCGACGGGCCCCGCGGTCGGGCGTCAGCGCAGGACGAGCGCGACGGCCTCCGCGCGGGTGCGGACCCCGAGCTTCTGGAACAGCTGGTTCACGTACGACTTCACGGTCGGCACCGTCAGGAACAGCTCGGCGGCGATCTCCGGGTTCGTCCGGCCGTCCGCGATCCGCTCGAGCACGTCCGCCTCACGCGGGGTGAGCTCGGGGAAGCGGTCGCGCAGGCCCGTCGGTGCAGCGGGCGCCGGTGCCGCGAGCTGCGCGACGAGCCGGGCCCCGATCGCCGCGTCGAACGTCGACTGCCCGGAGGCCACCGCCCGGATCGCGGTCGCGATCTCCACCCGGCCGGCGTCCTTCGTCAGGTAGCCGCGTGCCCCGGCCCGCAGCGCGGTCGTGATCGACTCGTCGTCGGCGAAGGTCGTCAGCACCAGCACCGCGACCCCCGGGTGCTGCTCGGTGATCCGGGCCGTCGCGGTCGGGCCGTCCACGACGGGCATCCTGAGGTCCATCAGCACCACGTCCGGCGCGTGCTCCGCCACGGCGGCGAGCGCCTCCGCTCCGTCGGCCGCCTCACCGACGACCTCCAGGTCGGGCACCAGCGACAGCACGGTCACCAGGCCGTCCCGGACGATCGCCTGGTCGTCGACGACCAGCACGCGGATCACCGGTCACCGTCCACGCGGCGTGCGAGCTGCTCGCCGGCGACGGGCAGGTGCATCGCCACGACGAACTCGTCGTCGGATCGGTCGGCGTCGATCGTCGCGCCGTCGGAGAGTTCCGCGAACCGCTCCCGCATGCCGATGAGGCCGTGCCCGCCGCTGGACAGCGGGTTCGCGAGGACGACGTCCACGGCGTCGCCGTCCCGGATGACCGAGAGGGAGACGGGGCAGCCGGGGGCGTGCCTGCGGGCGTTGCTGAGGGCCTCCCGGCTGGCGGCGACGACAGCGGTCCGGTGGGCGTCGTCGAGGTCGGCGAGGGTCAGGTCGCCCTGCGTGAGGACCTGACCGCCGAAGGAGCGGTGCGCGGCGACGAGGGCGGGCAGGCCGGGTGCGCCTGGTGCGTCGTTCGTCTCGGGTGCGCCGTTCGCGTCGGGTGCTTCGTTCGTGTCGGGCGCATCCGGCCTGGAGGCTCGGGTCGGCTCCGGTGCGTCGGTCCCACCGGCACGGTGGTCGCGGGTGTCGTCGTCGTCGCGCAGGGCGTGCACCGCGCGTCGGGCCTCGGCCAGGCCGTCCGCCGCGAGGGTCCGGGCATCGGCTGCCCGGCGGGTGGCCTCGTCGACACGACCGGCTTCGAGGAGCGCCTCGACCGCGTCGAGCTGCAGCACGAGGCCGCCGAGCGAGTGCGCGAGGACGTCGTGGATGTCCCGGGCAGCGCGGGAGCGGTCGGCGAGGAGCTCCGCGCGTGCCTGGTCCCGTTCCGCCTGCCGCGCCTGCGCCTCGGCGAACCGGAACTGCCGGCGGCTGAACCCGACCAGGACACCGAGCACCAGGCCACCGCACGACGCCAGGACGAACAGGACGGCGGTGCCGGCCGCGGCGGCGGACACCGCGATCTCGACCAGGGCGACCAGCACGGCGACGATGCCGCTCCACACGGGCAGCCGCGGGCTGGCCTGGAGCACCACGACGCCGACGATCACCGGCGCGAGCATGAGCGCATCGGTCGACACCACCACGGCAGCGCCGGCGACGACCATCACTGCGGCCGCGACGACGGTCGTCCACGGCGTCCGGAGGAACTCCCGGACCGCCCACGCGGCGAGCGCCACCGTCCCGACGACCCAGACCCACGCGGGCAGGTCCATCGCGACGCCGTTCTTCACGAACCAGAACCCGACGGCGATGATGCCGACCGCGCTGAGGCTCCACCCGAGACGCGACCGCGACCGGCCTCCGGAGAGGTCGGTCGGGTCGTCGCCGGACAGCAGGGTCACCGGACCATCATGCCGCTGGCGCGGTTCGGGATGCGCTGGTCGAGGACCAGGGCGCGGGCGGCCCGGTTGATCGCGAGCATCAGCAGCACCGCGCCCGTCGAGGTGAGGAGGTGCGCTCCCATGTGACCGCCGAGCACGTCGAGGCCGACGCGCACGGCGATGAGGACGAACCACAGTCCGGCGCCGAACCACCCCGTGCGGGACTGCAGCGTGCGGCCCTTCTGGTCGGGCGTCGACACGGTGCGGAACGTCGTGATGGATCCCATCGAGAGGCCCACGGCGACCGAGATGAGCGCCTCGATGCCGAGGAAGACGATGTCCGTGGTGGTGATCGTCGCCTTGGTCTGGGCCATCACGACCACGCCGATGATCGCCATGATGAGCGGCGTCCGCCAGATGCGGGCGGGGTCGAGGTACTGCCAGGTCGCCTGGCGGAACGCGAGGAACCCGACGAGGGCGAGCCCGATGACGATGTTCGCGAGGAGCTGGACCGACATGGTGGTGGACCTTCCGTGGTGTCCGGCGGGGCGGTTCCCGGCCGGTGATCCCATCGTGGTTCGGCGGCCTGCGCGGCCCCACCACCCACGGGTGGGGACGTGGGTGGTGATGCGGTGGTGTTCGATGGGGGCATGGCTGACGCGTTCGACGGATTCAAGCTCGGTGCGGGGTTCTCGGTCATCGAGCCGGACCGGCACCGCCCCGGGTCCTTCACGCTCGTCGTCGACGGGACGCCGCAGTCGCACGTCGACCTCGAGGACCCGACGCACCTGGCGTTCGAGTACATCCGGCGGATCGGGCACGCCATCGACCTGCTGCCGCCCGGACCCATCACCGCGGTGCACCTCGGCGCCGGCGCCCTGACGCTCCCCCGCTACGTGGCCGTCACCCGCCCGGGTTCCCGGCAGCAGGTGATCGAGCTCGAGCGGGACCTCGTCGACCAGGTGCGCGATGTCCTCCCCTTCCCCCGCGGGGCGTCCATCCGGGTGCGGTACGGCGACGCGCGAGAAGTCCTGTCGAAGCTCCCGCACGGGCTCCGGGGCACCGTGGACCTGGCGGTCGTCGACGTGTTCGGCGGCTCGCGGATCCCGGCCCACGTCACGAGCGTCGAGTTCTACCGTGAGGTCGCGGCCTTCCTGTCCCCGACCGGCATCGTCGCCGTGAACGTCGCCGACGGCGCCGGGCTCGCCTTCGCGCGCGGACAGGCGTCGACGCTGCAGTCGGTGCTGCCCTCGGTCGCCGCCGTCGCGGACACCGGGATGCTGAAGGGCCGGCGATTCGGGAACATCGTGCTGCTCGGCTCCCCCACGGACCTGCCCGTGGCGGAGATGCCGCGCCGGTACTCCTCGGACCCGATGCCGGCGAAGGTCGTGCACGGCGCCGAGCTGCGGGCCTTCATCGCGGGGGCGCCGATCGTCACCGACGCCACGGCCGTCGCGTCGCCGGAGCCGAACCGCTCCGTCTTCGGCGCGTAGCCCGGGCACCATCCGGGTGGCGCTGCCAGGATGGGTGCTGCACGACCGCGCAGGCGCGCGACCGACGAGACGGGGATGCCCTCATGACGAACGACGACCGGAGCAACGACGACCGGACGGCCGACGGCCAGGCACCGAGCTGGGGCGAACCGCAGCATCCGGCGAACCAGGACGCGCCCCGCTACGGCGAGCGCATCACCCCCGCGTCGGCGCCGCAGTACGGCGAACAGGCACCGCAGTACGGGCAGCAGTCGCCCGATCACGGACAGCAGCAGGCGCCGCAGTTCGGGCAGCAGGCACCGCAGTACGGGCAGCAGCCCCAGCAGTACGGGCAGCCCCAGCAGTCCTCCGCCGCCGCACCGGCGTCCTCCGCCAGCCCCGCGTGGCAGAGCTACGACGAGCCGAAGGCGAAGAAGAAGACCGTCGGCGTCATCGCGTTCTTCGCCTCCGTCGTCGCACTCATCGTCGGCATCGTCGGCGGCTACCTGCTGGGCACCGCGCTCGGCGCCAGCGGTGCACTGCGCGACGTCATCGACAGCGGCGGCACCTCGAGCGCCGACCAGCAGCAGCTCCAGGACTCGCTGATGAACGGCTCGAACGCCGGCCAGCTCGCAGCGGGCTCGGTGTTCATGTGGATCGGCACGCTCTTCGGACTGTGGGGCATCGTGCAGGGCATCGTCGCGATCGCCACGAAGCGCGGCCGCGGTTGGGGCGTCTTCGCGCTGATCCTCGGCGTCGTCGCCGCACTCGTCGCGTTCTCCGTCTACATCGGCATCGCGGTCTCCTCCTCCGGTGCGGCGTCCTGACGCAGGCACTCGGAGGCAGTCGGTCCGAGGACGACGTCACGTGATCGGCGTGTGGCACCAGCCGCTCCCGGGTGACCGCGGATACCCTCGACCCTGATGTCCCTCCCGCCCGACGACCGCCAGCACAACGACCGGGACGACCGCGCCCGGGAACCGCGTCACGCGGCTCCCGTCACCGCGGGCGTCAGCCCCGGCAGCACCTTCGCGCCGATCAGCCTGCGTCCCGCCGTCGACGTGCAGGTGATCCAGGACCGCCTCCGCGACCTCGGCCAGAGTCGCAGCACGGACGCGCTCGCCGAGCGGGCCGAGCTCCTGCGCCTGCTCGGACGGCTCGACGAGGCACTGGTCCTGGCGGAAGAGGTCTTCCGCCTGACGATGTTCACGGGTGAACGGGCCGACAAGGTCGCTGCCCGGGTCCGCCGAGCCCACGTCCTGCACGACCTCGGCCGCTACGAACGCGCCGCGACCGAAGCCGCACTGGCGCGGGACACGGCGACCACCGAGGAGTGGCCGGAGCTCGAGGGCGCCGCCGCCGAGATCGAGGGCTGGTCCCTGTTCGAACTCTCCCGGTTCGACGAGGCGCGTGAGGTCCTCGGCCGTTCCTACGAGGCGTTCCGCGCGGCCGGCGCACCGGCCGAACGCACCGACGCACTCCGCACCGCGGTCGAGGCCGCCATGCGCGCCTCGATCGCCCGGCCGGCCGCCGCTCCCGAGCGTGACCGTGCCGACGGCGCACGGCGTGACGAGGCCCCAGCAGCCGAGGACCGTCCCCGCACCGCCCGTGAAGCTGCGATGCGTCGGGAGACCGACCCGGCCACCCGCGTCGCGGAGCCGGTCAAGGAGATCCCGCCCGTGCGCCGCCGGGTGCTCGGCGCCCCCGATGCGGCCCGCACCGAAGCGGACACCCTGTGGGGCAAGCTGACCGACCGAGCCGACCGGACCCGTCCCACCGACCGCGACCGGTGACCTCGCTCGACCTGGTCCGGTCACGGGCCGACGAACTCATGCGCACGCACCTCGGCGCGGGCACGTGGGCGTTCGCCTTCGACCACGCCAAGACGCGCGCCGGGCAGTGCGACTTCGCGAAGCGGCGGATCACGGTGAGCCGGCACCTCGCGGCACGGTTCTCCGACGACGACGTCGACCAGGTGCTCCTGCACGAGATCGCCCACGCGATGAGCGGTGCACGGGCCGGGCACGGGCCGAAGTGGCGGCGGACCGCGGCGTCGATCGGGTACACCGGCTCGCGGCTGCACGACGGGCCGATCGCCAGCGAGCTCGCACCGTGGGTCGGTGCGTGCCCGGCCGGACACGAGCACTACCGCTACCGCACGCCCACCAGGCCCCTGGCCTGCGCGAAGTGCTCCCGGCGCTTCGACGAGCGGAACCTCATCGCGTGGAGCCGCCGGACCGACTCCGCGCGCGCGGAACCGGGCAGCGCCGTTCGCGTGTGACCCGTCAGCCCGGCCCGATGCACCCCGTCGGATCCCGGCAGCACGACCCGCGTGTGACCCGTCAGCCCGGCCCGATGCACCCCGTCGGATCCCGGCAGCACGACTCGCGTGTGACCCGTCAGCCCGGCCCGATGCACCCCGTCGGATCCCGGCAGCACGACCCGCGTGTGACCCGTCAGCCCGGCCCGATGCACCCCGTCGGATCCCGGCAGCACGACTCGCGTGTGACCCGTTAGCCTGGCCGGATGCACACGGGGCAGCACATCCGCACGGACTCGGGGTCGTCGTGGTTCTTCGACGCCGGTCGGATCGCCCTCGACTTCGCGCACACCGGCGGCTTCGCCGACGATCCTCACGGCGGGCGTCCTCGCGCGCAGCTCGGTGAGCTCCTGATGACCCCGGCCGACCTCGACGAGTGGCTCAGTGACCACACCGAACCGATCGACCTCGGTGCGACCGCCCGCGAACTGCAGGACGCCCGGGAGCTCCGCGCCGCGATCGGCCGGCTCGCCGTGGCCGCGGCACCGGCGCCCGCGTCGACGGCCGCGGAGCGCACCGCGGTGGCGGCGGGCCTGCGCGCCGGGACCGGCCGCACGCGCCCCGCGCCCGACGACATCGACACCGTCAACCTGTTCGCCGCCCTGCCGGACGTGCCCCCGAGCCTCCCGGGTGGCCGTCGTCGGGCCGGAGCGAACCGTGTGCGGCTCGCACAGGCGCTCTCGAGCGTCGCGCGCGACGCGGTCGCCCTCTTCACCGAGGTCGGGTTCGACGACGTCGAGGCCGACGGCCGCCCGACCCGGCTCAGCCGGTGCTCCGCGCCGGACTGCGGGCTGGTGTTCTACGACTCGTCCCGCGGTGGCACGCGCCGGTGGTGCGCGATGCAGCGGTGCGGGAACCGGGCGAAGGTCCGGGCGCACCGCGCCCGCCGCGCGGCCGCCTGAGCGAAGCGCTACCGCCTCACCGGCGCGCTGCCGGCACGGGCAGGGCCCGCACCCGAGTCCACCGGAGCCGCACCCGCCCGCCAGCGCCTAGGACGAACGCCAGGTGATCGTCGAGTCGCCCTCGGGCGCCTCGTCGACCGGCGCCGCACGCATGTAGCTGACGGCGTCGACGGTGCTGCCGGACGGTGCGAGCAGCACCGCGCAGACGTCCGCGGTCCCGTTCCCGGTGAGCGCCTCGGCGATGGCCTTCCGCTCGAACGGGCACGCATCCTGCAGGACGTCGTTCCGGTCGCTCGCGTCGAGGGACGGCCCCGCCTGCAGCCGGTCGTCCGCCCGGAGCCCCCAGGCGTCGTTCGTCAGGTCGCCGACGGCGTCGGTGTCGAACGTGCCGCTGACCCGCTGCACGGTGAAGTGCGCCAGGTACGCGTCGTCGCCCTTCGAGCTCAGCCCGAACTGGTCCATCGCGTCCGAGGTCACCCGTTCGACCTTCGTCGCCTGGATCGCCAGCTGGCCGTGGAACGCGGAGCCGTTGAGCTTCGTCGTCACCCGGTCGCCCATGTCGTGGCCACCCTGCGCGCACCCGGTGAGCGTCGCGGCGGCGGCGATGGCGAGCACGCCAGCGCCGATCTGTCGTCGTCTCGTCCCCTGCATGGTCGCCACGGTACGGACCCGGGCGCTTCCGAGCACATCGTCGACACAACCTCGCGTCAGCCGGGGACAGATCGCACCGAATTCCTGAATTCGGGACGCCGAATCCTCTGGCATGCTGGTGCCATGACCGACACCGCCACCCCGCGCCTCGCCCCCACCGGCGATGCTCCGCGGAAGCGCGCGGCGAGCCTGACGCTCCTCGGCCCCGCGTTCGTCGCCGCCATCGCGTACGTCGACCCCGGCAACGTGGCCGCGAACCTCACGGCCGGGGCGAAGTACGGCTACCTGCTGCTGTGGGTCCTGGTCGCCGCGAACGCCAGCGCCGTGGTGGTCCAGTACCTCTCCGCCAAGCTCGGGATCGTCACCGGGAAGTCCCTGCCGGAACTGCTCGGCATGCGGATGCGGCGCACACCCCGGCTGCTGTTCTGGGCGCAGGCGGAGGTCGTGGCCGCAGCGACCGACATCGCCGAGGTGATCGGCGGCGCGCTCGCCCTGCACCTGCTGTTCGGGCTGCCCCTCGTCGCGGGCGGGCTCATCACGGGCGTGGTGTCGATGGCGATCCTCGTGCTGCAGAACCGGCGGGGTGCTCGCACGTTCGAGGTCGTCGTCACCGCGATGCTCGCGATCCTGACGATCGGCTTCTGCGCGGGGCTGCTCTTCGCGCAGGTCTCCCCCGGCGAGCTCGTGTCGGGCCTGGTGCCGCGCTTCGAGGGCTCCGAGTCGGTGATGCTCGCGGCGTCGATGCTCGGCGCCACGGTGATGCCGCACGCGGTCTACCTGCACTCGGCGCTCGCACGGGACCGGCACGGAGACACCCCGGCCGGTCCGGATCGGCGCCGGGTGCTCGTGATGACGCGGTGGGACGTCGCGCTCGCGCTCATCGTGGCCGGCGGGGTGAACGTCTGCATGCTCGTGCTCGCCGCGGCGACCCTGCCCGGTGTGCCGGGGACGGACTCGATCCCGGGAGCGCAGGCGGCGATCGCGACGCACGTCGGGCCGGTGGTGGGCGTGCTGTTCGCCGTCGGGCTGCTGGCGTCCGGGCTGGCCTCGACGTCGGTGGGCTGCATGGCCGGCGCCGAGATCATGCACGGCCTGCTGCACGTGCGGGTGCCGCTGCTCGTGCGGCGCATCGTGACGCTCGTCCCGGCGATCGTGCTGCTCGCGCTGGACGCGGACGCCACGATGCTGCTCGTCGTGAGCCAAGTGGTGCTGAGCTTCGGGATCGCCTTCGCGATCATCCCGCTCGTGACCTACACGTCGCGGCGGAGCGTGATGGGCGCGGACGTCAACGCACTCGGGACCCGGGTGGTGGCGTGGGTGATCGCGACGGTCATCGTCGCGCTGAACGTCGCGCTGGTCGTGCTGACGCTCACGACCTGAGCGTCAGCACGCACCGCGGCGCAACCCGCACCGCGGTTCCCGTCGGCGCGTCCGATGCGATTTGGCGTCGCACAACCGAATCCGGCTCGCACCACGGGGATCCGCGGTTCGAGCCGGTCATGGTTGTGCGACGCCGGCAGGAACCGCACGACACCACGAACGCCACGAACGCCACGAACGCCACGACGCCACGAACGCACGACGTCACGTGTGGGCGCGAGCGCACCGGCTACTCGACGACGCGGACGCCCTTCCAGAACGCGACGTACCCGCTGTAGTCCTTGCCGACACGGTCGAACGACGACGGGATCGGCGTGGGGTACGACCACGCGGCATCGGTGAGCGTCTGCCCGTCCGCGGTCACCGTGAAGTACTGGGTGTCGCCCTTCCACGGGCAGTGGTACTGCGTGTCGGTCTCGGTGAAGTACTCGGTGTTCACGCTCGACGGCGGGAAGTACCAGTTGCCCTCGATCTTGATGAGGTCGTCCTCGGATGCCTCTGCGATGACGGTGTCGCCAGCGACTGCCTTCATGGTGCGCTCCTTCGTTGGTGGGCGGTCTGCCCTGCCGGTCGGAACGCTACGCGCGGGCGCTGTGTTCCCCGGGCCGGATCGTGACGAGCTCCGGCCCCACGGCGAGCGCCGCGTTGGCGCGCTCCGGGCCGAGCTCCCGTGCTGCCTCGGACGCGGTGACGAGGTGCTTCACGGCACGCCGGAGCCCGGTGTAGGCGGCGCAGGCGGCAGCGGCCTCGGGCGAGGAGTGGTCGATCCCGACGGCGGACAGCGCGTCGATGACGGCGCCGGCACCGAGCAGGTCCTCGACCGCGAAGTCGGGTGCGTCCGGCACGTCGGCGGACTCGCCTGCGGCTTCGGCCACGTCGATGCCGGAGGGCGCGTGGTGCGTCCCGGCAGCGATGACCGCGACGACGCACCGGTCGCCACGATCGGTCTGGAGGCTCGTCACCCGTTCCGCGACCGCCGCCGCGTTGGCGAGGTGGCCCGCCACCACCTCCGCGCCCGCGGGGAGCTGCCGGGCGACGGCCCGGTGGCCGGCGGCGTGGTCGCCTCCGGCACCCGCGGGCAGCACGTCGACCCAGACGACGAGGTGCGCTCCGATCGCGACGCGGTGGGCACCCGCGACGCCCCATCCGAAGCGGACCTGGTACTGCTGCTGGCCTCGTTCACGCACTCCGTCACGATAACCGCTGTGGAGGACCTGTCCCTTTCCACAGGGGGCCCGCTGACCGCCGATCGGCACTCGGACCGCCAGTACGATCGACTCCCATGGAGATCGCCCCCGCACCGACCCTGACCGGTGACCGCGTCACGCTCGAGCCCCTCGGCCACGAGCACGCGGACGACCTCCGGGTGGCGGTCGCGGACGGCGATCTGTGGCGCACCTGGTACTCCTCGATCCCGGCACCGGCGCAGGTCGACGCCGAGATCGACCGCCGTCTCGCGGAACAGGAAGCGGGCCGGATGGTGCCCTTCGCGGTGCGTGACCGGCCGACCGGGCGCGTGGTCGGCTCGACGACGTTCATGGCCATCGACACCGGGAACCGCCGGGTCGAGATCGGATCGACCTTCCTCGCGAAGTCGGCGCAGCGCTCCGGCATCAACACCGAGTCGAAGCTGCTGATGCTCTCGCAGGCGTTCGACGTCTGGCAGTGCATCGCGGTGGAGTTCCGGACCCACTGGCACAACCAGCAGTCGCGCGCGGCGATCGCCGGCCTCGGGGCGAAGCAGGACGGTGTCCTGCGGAGCCACCAGATCGGCCGGGACGGCACCCTCCGCGACACCGTGGTCTTCTCGATCACGGCGGCGGAGTGGCCGACGGTCCGGCTGTCACTGGCCGAACGGCTCCGACGTCACGACCGCGCCGAGGGCTCCCGCCGCCGTTCCGCCCGGCACGCCTGACACCGACACGCCTGACCCCGACACGCCTGATCCCTCGTCAGCGCAGTTCGTGTTCGACCGTCCGGTCGCCGAGCGGCTGCACGGGGCGGGCGTTCTCGACGTGCGCGGCCTCGAGGTCAGCGAGCTGGTCGGCACCGAGCTCGACCGTGTCCTCGAGCACGATCCACTGCACGCCCTCGGTGCAGGGCGGCGTCGTGAGGGACCCGGGGTAGGCGTGGTGGGAGCGCCCCTCGGGCAGCATCGCCCCGATGTCGACGGTGCTCGCGCGGCCGGCGCCGGCGGTCGCTCCGGCGACGTAGCTGTCGTACGCCGCGTTGTGCGCACCCTGCTCGGCGAGGACACCCACCACCGTCAGGGCACCCTTCCCGTCGGCGTGCACGAAGTGGAACTCGGCGTCAGCGGCCTTCCCCCGGACGGTGTGCTCGGACCCGGCGTGGAAGTGCATCTGCACGAGGTGCAGGTCCTCGCCGCCGATCCGCGTCGTCGCGCCGTCGTCCGCCGTGAACTGCACGGTGTGGCCGTTGTCCGCGGTGAGGCCCTTCGCGGGCGCGCCGGCGACGAGGTCGAGCGGGGCACCCTTCGTCGGCGCCGGCAGGTCCACGGGCGACTGCTCGGTGCCGGTGGAGCACACGTCGTACTCGTCGGACAGGTCGCCCCAGTGTCCGGGTGACCCGGCACCGTCGTAGGACCATGCGGTCCCGGCGTCACCATCGTGCGCATCCACAGTGGGCGTGCCGGCGCACCCGGCGAGGACGAGCAGCACGGCGGGTGCTGCGAGGAGGGGGAATCGGCGGACGCTCAGGCTCGAAGGGGTCATGCGGTGCAGCGTCGCAGGCTTGATATGTGAAATACCTGCGGTCGAACCGCAGGCGAGGGGTAGCGTCCGCCGCATGCACGTCGGTCTCCGTCTCGTCCTCGATGCCCCGGTGGACGCCGTCCGCGACGCCCTGATGGCCCCGGCGGTGATGGTCGGGGTGACGAAGCCGTTCCTGGTGTACCGGTCGCTCGACCCGTCGGGCTTCCCCGACCGCTGGACGCCGGGCGAGCCGCACCCCATCGCGGCGAGCGCCTTCGGCGTGGTCCCGAGCGGGGCCAGTCACGTGGACATCGACCGCTACGAGGTGGACGGCGTCCCCGTGCAGCGCGACAACGGCGGCGGCACGAGCGGCCTCTTCGCCCGGATGGCGATGCGGCACCGGATGGCGGCGACGGAGCTCCCGGACGGCACGACGCTGCTCGTCGACCGGCTCGACTACCGGATGACACCCGCGGTCCTCGGCGTCGCGCTCTGGCCGGGCATGTGGGTGATCTGGCAGTGGCGGGCGCTCCGGATGCGGCAGCAGTCGCCCACCTGGCCCCCCGCCTGACGGGGTGCGCCGGGCGGGACACGCACGATCGCGGCGAGATGAGCCTCCCGTCCGCCGCGCAGCGGGCGTAGCCTCGACCACGTGAGCCAGACGCGCCCCGAGGAGCCGACGACCGACGACCGTGTGCACCGCACGCTGGCGACCGTGGACTGGCGTCGGATGACGTTCGACCTCTACCGCCGCGTCCGGGCCACCCCCGACCCGGAGACCGCGCACGCGATGTGGCGCGAGACCCGCGACGCGATGTTCGCCGAGCACCCGGCCAGCCCCCTCCTCGACGAGGACGCCGTGGACTTCGAGGAGCTCCCGGTGCCCGCGTACGACCCGGACTGGCGCTTCCGTGCCCGCATCGAACCCGCCGAGGAACAGGTGCTCGACGTCGAGACCGGCACCGACGGCATCGTGCACTTCGACCGGCTCGGGGTCGTCAGCCTGCCGGGCATCGGCACCCTCGACGTGTGGTCGCACGGCGGCTACGCGGGCGGCGTGTTCGTCCCGGTGAAGGACGCCAGCGCCGGGAAGGCCCGCGGGACCTACGGCGGCGGTCGCTACCTGCTCGACACGATCAAGGGCGCGGACCTCGGCGGTGACGACGGGGAGATCGTGCTCGACTTCAACTTCGCGTACAACCCCTCGTGCGCGTACGACCCGGCGTGGGCGTGCCCGCTCGCGCCTCCGGGCAACACCGTGCCGGTGGCGATCCCCGTCGGCGAGCAGTACGACTTCTAGGGCGGACACGATGTCTTCCAAGACCGGCACCGGGACGACGACCGGACTCGTGGCGATCGACGCCGGTGGACGGATCCCGCCCTTCGAACAGGTGCGCTCGCAGATCGCGGCGCAGATCACGGCGGGCTACCTGGTCGACGGGCAGCGGCTACCGAGCGTGCGCTCGCTCGCCGAGGAACTGGGACTCGCTGCCGGGACGGTCGCGAAGGCGTACACGGTGCTCGAGGAGACCGGGCTGGTGCACACCGCTCGTGGTGCCGGCACCCGTGTCGTGCGCCCCGCGGCGGTGCCGGACGCCGTGGCCGACGCGGTCCGCTCCCTCATCGCCGAGGCGAAGGCGGCCGGGCTGTCCCCGGACCAGACCGCGACGGCCCTGCGGGACGCCTGGCCCGCGTAGCGGACCGGGCCGTCGCCGCGTCGCGGAGCGGTCCGGCGCCGTCTCAGCAGTGCTCGAAGACGTACGCCTCGCTCCCGCGGGCAACCAGGTCGCGGTCGCGCAGGATCGTCATCGCCGGTCGGCTGTCCGAGGCGCAGACATCGGACCACGGACCGTCGGAGTCGTCGGAGTACTCGACGTCGATCACCCGCTGCCCGTAGGCCTTCGTGTACGCACCGCACTCGTCGTACGTCATGCACTCCTCGGCCACGACGAAGTCGAAGCCGGTGTCGCGCTTGCCCGCCGATCCGAGCTGTGGGGTGTTCTTCTGCCCGGCCGCGAGCCCGTGCTCGTGCGCGACGTCCACCAACGACTTCGCCAGCGCCAGGTTGCCCGCTCGCGTCAGCGCCCCGTGCGAGCGCGTCCACGAGTCCAGGTTGTCGAACTCGACCGCGTCGAACCCGCGGTCGCCGCACCGGGTGATCGACCTCGTCAGGACGTGGACGATCGAGGCCCGTGCGCTCGCGCTCGACGTGTCGAGGAGCATCTCGTCCGGCCAGCCCGGATCGGACACGGGCTTCCCGTCGTCGTTCCGGAGGATCGCGTCCGGGTACCGCTCCTTCCACATGGCCGCGTCCTCGGGCTGTGTCTGGAACCCGTTGACGTAGCAGATCGAGTACCTGCCCGAGGCCGGGTGGGCGGTGCTGTCGCGCTCGACGATCGTCACGTCGTCCGCGGGTCGGTACGCGCCGCCGAGCTGGTAGTCGGGGATGCCCGAGGTCGGCAGGTTCGTGTAGCCGTGGCCGACGTCGCCGTCGGCGTCGCTCCCGGCATCGCTGCCCACGCCGCTGCCGGCGCCCGCTGCGCACCCGGACAGCAGCAGGGCACCCACGACGAGCACGGAACCGAGGACGAGGGACCGAGCACGCATGCCCGTGATCCTCGCACGGAGTCGGCGCCCTTCCCCGTGGAGGGGTCCAACCGCTATGCTGGACGTACTCGAGGCGCCGATCGCCTCGTGCGTCGTACGGACGCCCCCGAAACCTCCCGGTCGATTTCGACCGATGCGTATCGCGCACCACCCTCCCCCCGGAACCCGTCCGGGTCGGGAAACCGGTGCCAGGCTCTCTGCTGCGGCGACAGTGCCCGCACCGCCGTGCCTGCTCCCGAGCAGGCTCGCCCGCTCCCAGGAGCGGACACCGGCCGCGGACATGCTCCCGCCCGCGCGCTGATCCGAGCGCGCACCACGGCCGGCAACGGCCCGAAAGGTCATGATGACCAACCTCACCGAAGACATCCGCTTCGCAGATCTCGGCGTTCCCGCCCCGATGGTCGACGTCCTCGTCGGCCAGGGCAAGGAGAACGCCTTCCCGATCCAGGCGGACACCCTCCCCGACTCCCTCAAGGGCAAGGACGTGCTCGGCCGCGGCCGCACCGGTTCCGGCAAGACCATCGCGTTCGCGATCCCCCTTGCCGCCCGCCTCGCCGCGAACCCGCGGAAGCGCCGCCCCGGTCGCCCCCGCGCCCTGGTCCTCGCACCGACCCGTGAGCTCGCGACCCAGATCGACGCGACGCTCGCCCCCCTCGCCAAGGCGATGGGCCTCACCACCACGACGATCTTCGGCGGCGTCTCGCAGGGCCGCCAGGTCGACGCGCTCCGCGGTGGCGTCGACGTCGTCGTCGCCTGCCCCGGTCGCCTCGCCGACCTCATGCAGCAGGGCCACGTGCAGCTCGACGCGATCGAGGTCACCGTCCTCGACGAGGCCGACCACATGGCCGACATGGGCTTCCTGCCCGGTGTCACGAAGATCATGCAGGCGACGCCGGAGCAGGGGCAGCGCCTCCTGTTCTCCGCCACGCTCGACAACGGCGTGGACAAGCTCGTCAAGAAGTTCCTGCACAACCCGGTCATGCACTCCGTCGACGACGAGTCCAGCCCCGTCGAGGCGATGACCCACCACGTGTTCGAGGTCGCCGACGCCGACGCGAAGAAGGACCTCGTCCGCACGCTCGCCTCGGGCACCGGTCGCCGCATCCTCTTCATGCGCACGAAGCACCACGCCAAGCGCCTCGCGAAGCAGCTCTCCTCGCAGGGCATCCCCGCGGTCGACCTGCAGGGCAACCTGTCGCAGGGCGCCCGTGAGCGCAACCTCGCGAAGTTCTCCGCCGGTGAGGCCCTGGTCCTCGTCGCGACCGACGTCGCCGCCCGTGGCGTGCACGTCGACAACGTCGAGCTCGTCGTGCACGTCGACCCGCCGACCGAGCACAAGGCGTACCTGCACCGTTCGGGCCGTACCGCCCGTGCCGGTTCGTCGGGTGACGTCGTCACGGTCGTCATGCCGGCCGAGCGTCGCGACGTCGCGCAGATGATGCGCAAGGCCGCGATCAAGGTCACGCCGCAGCAGGTCACGCCGAACTCGGCGCCGGTCGCGCAGCTCGTCGGCGAGATCGCGCCGATCCGCCACGTGGCCGAGGCCCCGGTCCAGCAGCAGCAGCCGCGTCGCCAGCAGTCCGCGTCGTCGTCCTCGTCCGACTCCACGGGCGGCCGCGGCCGTGCGCGTGGTCGCGGCGGCCGATCGGGAGGCTCGGCTCCGGCCGCGCAGTCCGGCTCGGCTCCGAGCGGCTCGGGTGCAGGGCGTCGCGGCGGTCGTACCGCCGAGGCCGGCGCCGCCTCGACCGGTGGGCAGCGCCGTTCCGGCGGCAGCCGTCGCGCTTCGAGCGACGGCGTCCGTGGCGGCTCGGCTCCGGTCTGGTCGTCCGACGGTGGCTACGCCGCCGGCCGCAGCTCCGGTTCGGAGTCCGGTGGCAACCGTCGCGGCGGTGGCGGCTCGCGTCGCGCCTCGCGTCCGGCCGGCTCCGCGCGCTGACCTGCCGCCCGGGCCAACCTTGACGCGCGCTGCGAGCGTGCGAACGTCGGCGGGTACCTTCTGGTGCACCGGAGGACGCGAGAGCGATCACCGGAGACCTGTCCGCAGACGGAAGGAATTGCCTATGGCTGGCATCGATGACATCAAGAACGCTGCCGAGAAGGCAGCCGGCAAGGCCAAGGAAGCTGCCGGGAACGTGACGAACAACGACCGTCTGAAGGCCGAAGGTCAGACCGACCAGGCCAAGGCCTCGGCCAAGCAGGGCGCGACTGACGTCAAGGACGCCGCTCACGGCGTCGCCGACAGCTTCAAGGACAACAAGTAAGACCCAAGTCGGCCGTCCAGGCCGCACTGCGAAGCCCCCGGGTCCCAGAGGGAACCGGGGGCTTCGTCGCGTTCAGGGGCGCCGGGGCCGCTGGCGCGCCGTGGTGCCGGCCGGCGCGGCACAACGCAAACCGGCTCGCACCACGGACGTTCGTGGTGCGAGCCGGTTTGCGTTGTGCGGGTCCGATTCGCGCCGGGCGGGCGCGGCGGGCGGGGCGCGGCGGGCCGGGCGCGGCGGGCGGCGCTAGAGCAGGGCGCCGACGGAGGCGAGGCCGGCGCGCATGAGCGCTCCGCGGCCGCCCTCCATCTCCTCGGACACGGCGACCGAGGCGGCTTCCATCGGGCTCATCCACGTGAGTTCGAGGGCGTCCTGGCGCGGCTCGCACGTCCCCGTGACCGGGACGACGTACGCCAGGGAGATCGCGTGCTGCCGCTCGTCGGTGTACACGGAGGCGCCGGGCAACGGGAAGTACTCGGCCACCGTGAACGGCGCCGGGTTCGAGGGCAGCTGCGGGAACGCCATCGGTCCGAGGTCCTTCTCGAGGTGCCGGAACAGCGCGGTGCGGATCGACTCGCCGAACATCACCCGGCCGGAGACGAGCGTTCGGGCGATCGAGCCGCTCGGCGCGACGCGGAGCAGGACACCGACCTCCGTCACGACGCCGAGGCCGTCCGTGCGGACCGGGATCGCCTCGACGTAGCAGATCGGCAGGCGACGGCGGACCATCGCGAGCTCCTCGTCGGACAGCCAGCCGGAGTCGGGGTCAGGGGTGCGCAACGAGGCCATGCACCGTGTCTACCAGCCGCACGGGCGAACGTGGTGGAAGGGCGCGGGGTTGGGGATGGTTGATGCGTCAACTACTGTCGGCTGCATGATCGATGCCGACGTCGTCCGCTGGACCCGCCCCGAGGCCGACCGTGCCGGCACGCCGCTGCTCGTCGCGCTGCACGGGGTGGGGTCGAACGAGCAGGACCTCCTCGGGCACGCGCCCGCGCTGCCGCCCGCGTGGACCGTCGCATCGCTCCGGGCACCGATGCCGTGGGGCGGTGGGTTCAGCTGGTACCCGCTCGGGACGCCGGGGTCCCCCGCGCTCGAGCCGGTCGACACCAGTGTCGCCGGTGTCCTCGACTGGATCGACTCCGTCGGCGCCGATCACCCGCGCATCGGGCTCCTCGGGTTCTCCCAGGGCGGGTCGATGGCGTTGCAGCTGCTGCGGGCACGGCCGTCGGGCTTCGCGTTCGCGGTGTCACTGTCCGGGTTCGTGGTGCCCGGCGTGACCGACTCGCGTGACGAGGCCGTCGCAGCCGTGCGGCCCCGCGTGTTCCTCGGCCACGGGGACCTCGACCCGGTCATCCCCGGCGAGGCGACCGCGAGGACGGACGCGTGGGCAGCGGCGAACACCGACGTGACCGACCGCACCTACGAGGGGCTGCCGCACGCGGTGTCGGCGGCCGAGCTGGCGGACGTGGCCGCCTTCATCGGCGACTGACGCCCTGGGCGCGACCGGACGACGGACGGGAGGCACGGTGCCAGCTGGCACCGTGCCTCCCGTCCGTGTGGTGTTGCGCGCTAGTCGGCGAGGATCTGCAGCAGGTCCTTGCGGAGCTGGTCGACCTTGGCGGCTGCCGCCTTGGTCTGCTCCTCCGTCGCACTGGTCCGGTACATGTGCAGGACGCCCATGGTCTTCCGGAGCGACTCGATGAACTCGCGCTGTGCGTCCGGGACGCCCGGCGTGGACTCCCACGCCGCGGCGATCTCGTCCGCCTTGGACTCCGCCTCGGCCTTGCCGGCGTCGGTGAGCTCGAAGAGCGTCTTGCGGCCGTCACCGGTCGAGACGACGAGGTCTTCGTCGACGAGCTGCTGGAGCGTCGGGTAGACCGAGCCGGGGCTCGGCTTCCAGGCACCGCCGGTGCGCTCGGCGATCGTCTTGATGATCGCGTAGCCGTTCTGCGGTCCTTCGGCCAGGAGACCGAGGATCGCGAGGCGGACGTCACCGCGACGGCGACGCTCACGGCCGAAGCCGGGGCCGCCGAAGCCGGGTCCGAATCCCATGCCGGGGCCGAAGCCCCCGCGTCCGCCGAACCCGGGGCCGAAGCCGCCGCGTCCGCCGTGGTCACCGCGGTCGCGGCCGGGGAAGCCGCCGTGGTGCTGCCGCGCGCCGCCGAAGCGGGGACCGCGCGGTCCGAAGCCGCGCTGGTCGCGTCGGCCGTGGTCGTCGTTGCTGGTGTTGTCGTAGTCATCGATGGGGCGCATGATGACTCCTTCCTGAGATGGTGTTCGAAGTTGGCTCGCGATGTCCCGGAGGACTCGAACGAACTGTTCCGTTCGTATCGCGATGGGTTAACGATAGATCGGTAACTATCGGTTTGTCAACCATGTCCTCCGTTGGGCTCGTTGTCGGGGGTCGCGGGCAGGATGGGACGGACCATGACGGACGTCCTCGAGCGCTTCTCCCCGGCCACCGCCGAGTGGTTCCGCGGCGCCTTCTCCGCTCCCACTGCGGCGCAGTCCGGCGCCTGGGACGCCATCTCGACCGGACGGCACGCGCTCGTGGTCGCACCGACCGGTTCCGGCAAGACGCTGGCCTCGTTCCTCTGGTCCATCGACCGGCTCATCAGCTCGACCGACCACCCACCCGCGAAGCAGCGGACGCGGGTGCTCTACGTCTCGCCGCTGAAGGCGCTCGGCGTCGACGTGGAACGCAACCTCCGGAGTCCGCTCGTCGGCATCACGCAGACCGCGCGCCGCCTGGGCCTCGAACCGCCGGACGTCACGGTCGGCGTCCGGAGTGGTGACACCCCGTCGTCCGACCGGCAGAAGCTGCTGCGGCTGCCGCCGGACATCCTCATCACGACGCCGGAGTCGCTCTACCTGATGCTCACGTCGCGGGCGCGGGAGACCCTCGTGAACGTCGACACCGTCATCATCGACGAGGTCCACGCGGTCGCGTCGACGAAGCGCGGGGCGCACCTCGCCGTGTCGCTCGAACGCCTCGACGACCTGCTCGAGAAGCCCGTGCAGCGCATCGGGCTGTCCGCGACCGTCCGCCCGGCGGAAGAAGTGGCGCGGTTCCTCGGTGGGCGTGCGCCGGTGGAGATCATCGCCCCGCCCGCACAGAAGACGTTCGACCTCCGCGTGGTCGTGCCCGTCGACGACATGTCCGAACTCGGCGCACCCCCGGTCGGGGCCGACGCGTCCGATGCGCCGTCGAACGGGTCGATCTGGCCGCACGTCGAAGAACGCGTGGTCGACCTCATCGAAGAACACCGGTCGACGATCGTGTTCGCGAACTCCCGGCGGTTGGCAGAACGGCTGACCGCCCGGCTCAACGAGATCCACGAGGAACGGGTGACGGCAGCCGCCGACTCGCTCGTCCCCGCCGGGGTGGTGCCGGCCGACGTCGGGCTGCCTTCGGCGCGGCCGCAGTCGCCCGCGCGGGCCTCGGCGCACGCCCCCGCGCCGTCTCGACCCCCCGCGGAGATGATCGGAGCATCGGGACAGACCGCCGGCTCCCTGCCCGTCCTGGCGCGGGCGCACCACGGGTCCGTCTCGAAGGACCAGCGCGCCATCATCGAGGACGACCTGAAGTCCGGACGCCTGCGGTGCGTCGTCGCGACGAGTTCGCTCGAGCTCGGCATCGACATGGGCGAGGTCGACCTCGTCGTCCAGGTCGAGGCACCGCCGTCCGTCGCCAGCGGGTTGCAGCGGGTCGGTCGCGCCGGGCACCAGGTCGGCGAGATCTCCCGCGGGGTGCTCTTCCCGAAGCACCGGGCCGACCTCGTGCACAGCGCCGTCACCGTCGAGCGCATGGTGTCCGGGCAGATCGAGTCGATCTCGGTCCCCGCGAACCCGCTCGACGTCCTCGCCCAGCACACCGTCGCTGCCGGCGCGGTCGACACCCTCGACGTCGAGCACTGGTTCGAGCTCGTCCGGCGGAGCGCGCCGTTCAGCGGGCTGCCCCGCTCGGCGTTCGAGGCAACGCTCGACCTCATCACCGGGCGCTACCCGAGCGACGAGTTCGCCGAGCTCCGCCCGCGTCTGGTGTGGGACCGGGTGCACGGCACCCTGACCGGTCGCCCGGGTGCGCAGCGGCTCGCGGTGACCAGCGGCGGGACCATCCCGGACCGCGGCATGTTC
Organism: Curtobacterium sp. PhB136; assembly: GCF_004346855.1. Lineage (NCBI taxonomy): Bacteria > Bacillati > Actinomycetota > Actinomycetes > Micrococcales > Microbacteriaceae > Curtobacterium > Curtobacterium sp. PhB136. The sequence goes on along the minus strand of NZ_SMGH01000004.1, from coordinate 967,603 downwards.
GGCGTGTTCATGGTCGGCGAGCGGGCGTCCCGCGTCGGTGAGCTCGACGAGGAGATGGTCTACGAGTCCCGCGTCGGGGACGTCTTCGCGCTCGGGGCCACCAGTTGGCGCATCGAGGAGATCACCCACGACCGGGTCATCGTCAGCCCGGCGTTCGGGCAGCCGGGCCGGGTGCCGTTCTGGAAGGGCGACGGCATCGGTCGGCCCGCCGAACTCGGCCGCGCCACGGGTGCCTTCATCAGGGAGGTCGAGGGCGCCTCCGACGCCGACGCCCGCGCACGTGTCGCCGCCGGTGGCCTGGACGAACGAGCGGTCACGAACCTGCTGACGTTCCTGCGCGAGCAGCGCGAGACCACCGGACACGTGCCGAACGACACCACGCTCGTCGTCGAGCGGTTCCGCGACGAGCTCGGCGACTGGCGGCTGATCCTGCACTCCCCGTACGGCATGCAGGTGCACGCGCCGTGGGCCCTCGCGGTCGCGGCACGACTGCGGGAACGGCACGGGATCGACGGGGACGCCATGGCCGCGGACGACGGCATCGTGGTGCGGATCCCCGAGACCGACGCCGAGCCACCCGGTGCGGACCTGTTCGTGTTCGAGCGGGACGACCTCGAAGCGCTCGTCACCGACGAGGTCGGGGGCTCCGCGCTGTTCGCCGCGCGCTTCCGCGAGTGCGCGGCCCGCGCGCTCCTGCTCCCCCGGCGCGACCCGGGCCGGCGCTCCCCGCTCTGGCAACAACGGCAGCGTGCCTCGCAGCTGCTCGAGGTCGCGCAGAAGTACCCGAGCTTCCCGATCGTGCTCGAGACGGTGCGCGAAGTGCTGCAGGACGTCTACGACGTGCCGTCCCTGCTCGGCATCGCGGACGAGATCGCCCGACGGAAGATCCGGCTCGTCGAGACCGAGACCGAGCAGCCGTCCCCCTTCGCCCGGTCGCTGCTCTTCGGGTACGTCGCCGCCTTCATGTACGAGGGCGACTCCCCGCTCGCCGAGCGCCGTGCGGCCGCGCTCTCGCTCGACTCGACGCTCCTCGGGGAGCTGCTCGGCCGGGCCGAACTCCGGGAACTCCTCGACCCCGCCGTCATCGCCTCGACCGAACAGGACCTGCAGCGGCTCTCCCCCGACCGTCGTGCCCGGGACACCGAGGGACTGGTCGACGTGTTCCGGCTGGTCGGTGCGCTCGACCTCGACGAAGCCGTCGACCGCAGCTGGCTGGCTGACGCCACGGATCGCGATGCCGCACGCGACACGGTTCGGACGACGCTCGAGTCATTCGAACGCGACCGCCGGGTGCTGTCCTTCTCGCACGCCGGAGCGACCCGGTGGGCCGTGATCGAGGACGCCGCCCGACTTCGTGACGCCCTCGGGGTGCCGCTGCCGATCGGCGTGCCCACCGCGTTCATCGAGCCCGTCGCCGATCCCCTCGGCGACCTGGTCGGCCGGTACGCCCGGTCACACGGACCCTTCGCCGCGCAGGACGCCGCATCCCGGCTGGGCCTCGGCATCGCCGTCGTGCAGGACACCCTGCGCCGACTCGTCGCCGACCGTCGCCTGGTCGAGGGCGAGTTCCGCCCGGACCGCCAGGGCGCCGAGTGGTGCGACGCCGAGGTGCTCCGGCGCATCCGCACCCGGTCGCTCGCGGCGCTCCGCCACGAGGTCGAACCGGTCTCGCCGGACACCCTCGCCCGCTTCCTGCCCGCGTGGCAGCACGTCACCGTGCCCGGCACCCGCGGCGGACTGCGCGGCATCGACGGCGTGCTGCAGGTCATCGACCAGCTCGCCGGTGTCGCACTGCCCGCCAGTGCCTGGGAGACGCTCGTGCTGCCCGCCCGGGTCTCCGACTACGCACCGAACATGCTCGACGAGCTCACCGCCACCGGGGAAGTCCTGTGGTCCGGCGGCGGCACCCTGCCCGGCAACGACGGCTGGGTCCGGCTGCACCTGGCCGACACCGCGCCGACCACCCTCGCGGAACCGGCGGGCGACGAGACCACCGAGCTCCAGCGGGACGTGCTCGGCGCCCTGGCCGGCGGCGGAGCGTACTTCTTCCGGCAGCTCGGCCAAGCCGTGGGCAGCACCGACGACCAGGCACTGACGACCGCGCTGTGGGACCTCGTGTGGGCCGGGCAGATCACCAACGACACCTTCGCACCGCTCCGGTCGATGCTCGGCGGCAAGGCCCGCTCGAGTGCGGCGCCCCGAACCCGCGCGTACCGCGGGCGTCGCCGTCCGACCCTCCCGACGCAGTCCGGGCCACCGAGCGTCGGCGGGAGGTGGTCGCTCCTGCCGCTGGCCGAGGCCGACGCCACGGTGCGGGCCGCGGCGACCGCGGAGCAGCTGCTCGAGCGGTACGGCATCGTCACCCGCGGCGCCGTGCAGGTCGAGGGCGTCCGGGGCGGCTTCGCCGGTGTGTACCGGGTGCTCGCCCGGTTCGAGGAATCCGGTCGTGCGCGCCGCGGGTACTTCATCGAAGGACTCGGCGCGGCGCAGTTCGCGACCTCGCCGACGATCGACCGGCTCCGGACCTACGCGCGGGACCTCGACGACGACGAGCGGGCGAACCCGGACCGCGCGCGCGAGGTCCTGACCCTCGCGGCGACGGACCCGGCGAACCCGTACGGGGCGGCGCTGCCGTGGCCGACGGACGCCGTCGATCCCGACGCACCTCCGGTCGAAGGGGCGAAGTCGCGGGGACACCGGCCCGGTCGCAAGGCGGGTGCACTCGTCGTGCTCATCGACGGGGAGCTCGGGGTCTACGTCGAACGCGGCGGCAAGTCCGTGCTGACGTTCACCGAGGACCCCGCCGACCTCGCCGCCGCCGCGACCTCGATTGCCGCCACGGTCCGGAGCGGCCTCGGGAAGCTCTCCGTCGAACGGGTGAACGGCGTCTTCGTGCTCGAGTCCCCACTCGGTGCAGCGCTGCGCGCCGCCGGGTTCACCGCGACGCCACAGGGGGTGCGGCTGCGTGCCTGAGGGCGACACCGTCTACCGAGCCGCGCACCGGCTGCACACCGCACTTGCCGGCAAGGTCCTCACCCGGAGCGACTTCCGGGTGCCCGCCTTCGCGACGCTCGACCTCGTCGGACGCACCGTCGACGAGGTCGTCCCGCGCGGCAAGCACATCCTGCACCGCATCGGTGACCTCACCGTGCACTCCCACCTCAAGATGGAGGGGCGGTGGGACGTCTACGCCCCGGGCGACCGGTGGCGACGCCCCGCCCACCAGGCCCGCGCGGTCCTCGACGCGTCGGACGTGTCGACGGTCGGTTTCGCCCTCGGGGTCCTCGAGGTCGTCCCGCGCGACGAGGAGTCGGAGATCGTCGGGTACCTCGGTCCGGACCTGCTCGGGCCCGACTGGGATGCTTCCGTGGCCGAGTCGAACCTGACGGCGGACCCCGCGCGGCCGGTCGGGCTCGCGCTGCTCGACCAGCGCGTGCTCGCGGGGCTCGGGAACGTGTACCGGAACGAGGTCTGCTTCCTCCGCGGGGTGCTGCCGACGCGGCCCGTCGGCGAGGTCCAGGACGTCCCGCGGATGATCGCCCTCGCCCACCGGCTGATCCTGGCGAACCGGGACCGCAGCGCCCGGGTGACCACGGGAGTCGACCGTCCGGGGTCCCGCTTCTGGGTCTACAACCGGCGGGGCAAGCCCTGCCTGCGGTGCCGGACGCCGATCCGGGCGGGCGAGCTCGGCGACTCCGAGCTCACCCTCCGCGACACGTACTGGTGCCCGCGCTGCCAGTCCTGACCGCCGCGCGCGGGCCCGGCGCGTACGTCAGGCGGGGGCAGGCGGAACGGCGTGCGGTCAGGCGGTGGCGGGGCGCTCGGCAACCGGACGCCGGCGGAGCTCGGGGCGCAGGACCGCCGGCGGGTTGTACTGCTGGTCGAGGCGGCCGACGTCGGTGCCGGGCGGGACGATCGCGTCGATGCGGTCGAGCACCTCGTCGGAGAGCGCGACCTCGGAGCCGGCAAGCAGGTCGTCGAGCTGCTCCATCGACCGGGGGCCGATCAGCGCACTCGTGACGCCCGGGTGTGCGATCGCGAACGCCATCGCGAGGTGCGTCATCGGGATGCCCGTGTCCTCGGACAGTGCCACGACCTGCTCCACGGCGTCGATGCGGCGCTCGTCGGAGTTGTGCTGGAACATCCGGACGCGAGCGAGGTCGCTGTCCTGCCCCTTCCGGAACCGCCCCGTGAGCATGCCGCCGGCGAGCGGGCTCCACACGAGCGTGCCCATGCCGTAGCGCTCGGCGGTCGGCAGGACCTCGCGCTCGATGCCGCGGTTCAGGATCGAGTAGGTCGGCTGCTCCGTGCGGAAGCGCTCGAGCCCTCGGCGCTCCGACGTCCACTGCGCCTCGACCTGCATCGACGCCGGGAAGTCCGAACTGCCGATCGCGCGGACCTTGCCGCTCCGGACCAGGTCGGTCAGCGCGGAGAGCGTCTCCTCGACGTCGACCGTGTCGTCGGGGCGGTGCGCCTGGTAGAGGTCGATGTGGTCGGTCTGCAGTCGACGGAGGGAGCCTTCGACCGCCTGCATGATCCACCGGCGGGAGTTGCCCTGCTGGTTCGGGTCGTCGCCCATCGGGCCGTGGAACTTGGTGGCGAGGACGACCTGGTCACGGCGGCCCTTGAGCGCCTTCCCCACGAGTTCCTCCGACCCGCCCTGCGAGTAGCGGTCCGCGGTGTCGATGAGGTTGATGCCCGCGTCGAGCGCACGGTGCACGATGCGGATGGAGTCCTGCTCGTCGCCGTTGCCGATGCGGCCGTCCGTGCCGAGCATCATGGCGCCGAGTGCGAAGGGGCTGACCTGGATCCCGGTGCGGCCGAGGGTGCGGTACTGCATGGTGGTGCCTCCTGTCGATGGCGTCCTGACCGTCGGTGCCGTATCGTGGACCGAACCGGAACGCCCTTCCGGAACTATACGGAAAGCCATTCCGTTTACGCAAGGAGCAAGGGAGAACCCGTGCGCGCCGACGCCCGACGCAACCTCGACGCGCTGACCGACGCCGCCAAGGCCGTGTTCGCGACCGACGGGGTCGACGCCCCCGCGAAGGTCATCGCCGACCGGGCCGGAGTCGGCGTGGGCACGCTCTACCGGCACTTCCCCCAGCGGTCCGACCTGGTCGTCGCGGTGTTCCAGCGCGCGGTCGACGCCTGCGCCGACGCCGCCCCCGAGCTGGCCGCGACCCACGCTCCGGACGAGGCGCTCGCGCTCTGGGTGCAGCGGTTCACAGAGTTCGTCGCGACGAAGCGGGGCCTCGCGTCGGCGCTGCACTCCGGGGACCCGGCCTTCCAGGCGCTGCCGGAGTACTTCCTCGGCAGGCTCGGCGACGCGCTCACCGGGCTCCTCGACACCGCCGCCGCGGCGGGCACCATCCGCCCGGACGTGGACGCCCGTCAGCTGCTGCACGCCGTCGCGGACCTCTGCCACGGCGCACCGACTCCCGAGCAGAGCCAGCTCATGGTCGGGCTCCTGGTCGACGGACTCCGCTACCGCGCGACGGTCTGACCCGCGCGCTGACCGATCGGGTGCAGCCGCTCGTCGGCCGTGGCGCGCACCGCGTCCGTCACCCGTTCCAAGAGCGGCGACGCCAGGTTCCAGCGCTGCCACCACAGCGCCACGTCGGCGCGACGCCCGGGGGTCAGCTCGACGAGCGAACCCTGCTCGAGGGCTCCGAGACACTGCGCCTCCGGCAGCAGCCCCCACCCGAAGCCGAGCGACACCGCCCTCGCGAAGTCCGCCGAAGTCGGGACGAAGTGCCGCGGACCCCGGGGAGCGTGCCCCACGACCCGTCGCAGGAACCCCTGCTGCAGGTCGTCGTCGTGGTCGTAGTCCACGAGCGGCACCCGGTCGAGCCGCTGCAGCATCCGGCGCTCCGTGTCCGCGCCGTCCAGGTACCGCGTGACGAAGGCCGGCGACGCCACCGCGCGGTACCGGTCGATGCCGAGCGGCACCGACGAACAGCCCTGTACCGGCTCCGACTCCGCCGTGACCGCGGCCATCACCGTGCCGGAGCGGAGGAGCTCGGCGGTGCGGTCCTGGTCTTCGCGGTGCAGGTCGAAGACCACCTCAGTGTCCGCGCGCACCAGCGCCAACGCATCGAGGAACCACGTGCCGAGCGAGTCCGCGTTCACCGCGAGCGGGATCGACGGGATGGACGACCGCGCGTCCCCGCCCTCGCCGAGTGCCCTCGCTGTCTCGTCGTCGAGCAGCCGGACCTGCCGCGCGTGCCGGAGCACCACCGCTCCGGCGGCCGTCGGCTCGATCGGGACGGTCCGCTGCAGCAGGACCCGTCCGACGAGCTGCTCCATCGCCTTGATCCGCTGCGAGACGGCCGACGGGGTGATCGACAGCGCGCGGGCAGCGGCCTCGAACGTGCCGAGGTCGACCGCCGCGAGGATCGTCTCGAGGTGTTCGCGCTGCAGTCGGAGCATGAGCTGAGCTTACGGCGCATCAGGAACGTGAGCTGTACTGCATCCGCGCCGACGCCTACCGTCGTCTCGTGACCGTCATCCTCCCCGTGCTCGCCGGCCTCGGCACCGGACTCGCCCTCATCGTGGCGATCGGTGTGCAGAACACGTACCTGCTCCGGCTCGCGGTGAGCGCACGACTCCGGGTCGTGGCAGCCGCGGTGGTGGTGTGCGCGGTGTCCGACGCCGTGCTCATCATCGCCGGGGTGCTCGGCGTCGGGGCCGTCGTCGAGCGGTTCCCCGTCGCGCTCGTCGTGGTCCGGCTCGTGGGCGCTGCCTTCCTGCTGACCTACGGGGTGCTCGCGGCGCGGCGGGCATTGCGCCCGTCGGGCGATGCGATCCGGGTGGCAGCCGAGGACGACGGGGTCGCCGTGGGCACGTCGACGGGCGGCGGGAACGCGGACGACGACGGGGTCGCGCCCCCGGGCGAACACCGCGCCCCGGTGCACGGGGGCGCGACGTCCGTGGCGGGGCGCGACGCGGCAGTGGACCCGGCCACGGTGGGAGCCGGGCCGGCGCGGCGCGACGCGGCAGTGGACCCGGCCACGGTGGGAGCCGGGCCGGCGCGGACGACGCTCGCCCAGCCTCCAGGCCGGAGCGGCGGCGGCGCCCCCGCGATGCGCACGGCGGTCCTGACCATGCTCGTCTTCACGTGGGCGAACCCGCACGTGTACCTGGACACGCTCGTGTTCCTCGGGTCCGTCGCCAATCAGCAGGGCGCCGACGACCGATGGTGGTGGACGCTCGGTGCCGTCGCGGCGAGCTGCCTGTGGTTCGGCGCGCTCGGGTTCGGCGGGCGGCTGCTCCGGCCGCTGTTCGCGAAGCCGGTCACCTGGCGCGTCTTCGACGGCTGCGTCGCCGTGGTGATGCTCGCGTTCGGCGTCGCCCTGCTCGTCGGCGCCTGACTCCGGCGGCGCTTCTTCGACAACCAAGAGCAGTTCGCACCACGGGATCACGTGGTGCGAACTGCTTTCAATTGTGCGAGGCCAAGACGCACCACGCGGCGGCGGACGCCTACTGCAGCCCGCGCCCCACCCGGCTGTTCCGGCGGCTGTACCCGAAGTAGATCGCGAAGCCGATGACCAGCCAGACGACGAAGCGCAACCACGTCTCGACCTCGAGGTTCAGCATCAGCCAGAAGCACAGCACGGCGGACAGGATCGGGATCACCGGCGACCACGGCACCCGGAACGACCGCGGCGCGTCCGGCCGGGTGCGACGGAGGACGATGATCCCGATCGACACGAGCACGAACGCGGAGAGCGTCCCGATGTTGATCATGCCCTCGAGCTTGTCCACCGCGGTGAACCCGGCGAGCAGCGCCACGACGATGCCCGCGACGACCTGCACCCGGACGGGCGTCTGCGTCTTCGGGTTCGTCACCGAGAACCAGCGGGGCAGCAGGCCGTCGCGGCTCATCGAGAACACGATGCGGGACAGGCCGAGCAGCAGCACCATCACGACGGTGGTGAGGCCGATGAGCGACCCGATCGCGATGATCCCGGCGGCCCACGGCAGACCGACGAGGTCGAAGGCCGAGGCGAGGGAGGGTGCGTCCTCCTGCGCGAGCTGCTTGTAGGAGACCATGCCGGTGATCACGATGCTGACGCCGACGTAGAGCAGGGTCACGATGCCGAGCCCGATGAAGATGCCGCGCGGCAGCGTCTTCTGCGGGTTCTCGGTCTCCTCCGCGCTGGTCGCGACGACGTCGAAGCCGATGAACGCGAAGAAGACCAGCGATGCGGCGGCGAGCAGACCGAAGACGCCGTACTGCGCGGGCTCGGAGCCGGTGAACCAGGACACGAGGGACTGCGTCCAGACACTGCCCTCTGACCCCTTCGACGGCTGCGCGGCGGGGATGAACGGGGTGAAGTTCGCGGCCTTGACGAAGAAGGCGCCGACCACGATGACGAACACGACGATCGCGACCTTGATGATCGTGATGATCGCGGAGACGCGGGAGGACAGACGGGTCCCGAATGCGAGCAGCACGGTGAAGATGCCGACGATGAGGACGGGTCCCCACGTGAAGCCGATCGGGCCGAGGGCGATCGTGCTGGGGAGCTTGACGCCGAAGACCTCGAACGCGGTGCTGAGGTAGATGCCCCAGTACTTCGCGATCACGGCACTGGCGGTGAGGGTCTCGAGGATGAGGTCCCAGCCGACGATCCACGCCAGCAGCTCGCCCATCGTGGCGTAGGTGAACGTGTACGCGGAGCCGGCGACCGGGATGGTGGAGGCGAACTCGGCGTAGCACATGATCGCCAGGCCGCACGTGACGGCGGCGAGCAGGAAGGAGATGATCACGCCGGGGCCGGCGAAGTTCGCCGCGGCGTTCGCCCCCACCGAGAAGATGCCGGCGCCGACCGCGACCGCGATGCCCATCGCGGCGATGTCGAACGTCTTCAGGGAGCGCTTCAGCGAGCGTCCCTGTTCTTCGGAGTCGGCGAGGGAGGCCTCGATCGACTTCGTGCGGAGCTTCGTTGCCATGGGGTGGTTCCCGTCATCGGCTGGCGTGGGACCCCGGAAGGGTACTGGCGTACCACCCCGGTACGCAAAGCGTCCGCATGGACGGTCCGGTCTGCAGACGGCGGTGCAGAACCGGACGGGAGGCCCGGTGTCAGTCCGCCGCGCGCCGCCAGTCCGCCAGGTAGCGGGCTCCCGCTTCGTCGTGGATGACACCGTCGGGTGCGGTGAGCACCGGGTACGGCGTCGCCGGGACACCGTCCGACGGACGGACGTCCACGTGCGCCACGTCGTGCCCGTTCGCGTGCAGCCAGTCGGCCATCGCGTAGTCGCTCCGGGAGTCGCCCACCGTGCGCCAGGTCAGCGGCAGCTCGCCGTCCTCGGCGAGGAGCTCGAGGGAGCGCTCGGCACCCATGTCCTTGCCGCTGCGGTCGGACTCGACGTCGGTGGAGATGATCGTCGGGTCGATGCGCCACGCGACGGAACCGTCGGCAGCGGGCCGGACGTCGTCGAGCCGGCGGACGCCGAGCCCGCGGCGCTGGAGTGCGGCCATCGCCCGCTCGTCGAACTCCGGCTGGCGGGCGAGGTAGGTGGCGTTCGGCACCTCGACGCGCTGCTCGACGGACACCATCGCGCGCTTGGTCTCGTCGAAGAACACCAGGTCGGCGTACTCGGCGCGCACGAGCTCGCGCATCTCGTCGGCGTAGTCGGTGGGGAGCGCGAGGTCCTCGGCGATCGCGATGTCGCTCATGCCGTCCTCGTACTGCGGGCCGATCGAGCACCAGACGGCGCCCTTCTCGCACACGGCGTGCACCCGGCCGCCGGGAGCCAGCCCGCCGGCGAGCAGCGGACGGACGACCTGTTCACGGATGAAGGCGTCGCTCCGGCCCGTGTTGAACACCACGGGGATGCCCTCTGCCGCGAGCGCGACGAGGTCCTCCACGATGCTCTGGATCGCGATGGTGCGGGAGACGGGACTGGCGATCGGGCCGTCGACGTCCAGCAGGAGTCCGAGTCGGGGTGCGCTCACCCGACCATCCTCTCAGTGCCGCGGGGTCCGGAGCGCGCCGAGCAGCCGTGCGAGGGTCGCAGCGTCGGGGATGTGCCCCTGGCCGTCGATCATCACGAGCTCGGAGCCGGGGATCGCCTCGGCGGTGGCCCGCGCGGCGAGCCGGAGCCACCGCGGGCTGGCGGTGCCGGAACCCACGACGACCGGCACCCCGACCGCGGCGAGCACCCGCTCCGGGATCGCGAGCCCGTTGAGCATCCGGACGTCGCGAGCGAGCACGTGCGCGTCGGCGAGCAGGGTGCGCCACAGGCGGGGACGGAGGCGGAACGCGCTCACCTGGCTCATCGGCAGCCCGAGCACCTGGGCCAGGAACGCCCGGACCGCTGCGGCGCGACGGCCGGCGGCGACCTGCTCGTCGAGGGTGTCCGCGAAGACGACGTCGTCGGCGTGCGGGTCGACGCTCGCGCGGTACGGCGGTTCCCACAGCACGGCCGCCTCGGCCGGGAGACCGGCGGCGAGCGCGTGCAGGACCACACCGGCACCGACGCAGACGGCCAGGACGGTGACCGGGCCGTCGACCTGGGCGACGACGGCGTCGAGGTCCTCGACCTCCCGCTCGATCGCCCACGGACCGGTGTCCCCGCTGTCCCCACGGCCGCGACGGTCGTAGGTGACCACACGGTGGTGATCGGCGAGGCCCTGGACCACGGCTTCCACGAACGGCGTGCCACGGTGGCCGAACGCACCACCGACCACGACGACCGCGGGGCCGTTGCCCGCGTCGGACACCGCGATGCGGGTGCCGTCGGCGGAGACGACCGTTCGGTCGGTGGAAGGGTGCATGTGATCCTCAGCGGTGGTTCGACGGCACTGCGTCGGGTCCTCGGGGAGGGGCCGTGCGGGTCGTCCTCCGAGTGTCGCAGCCCGGCGCGCTGCCGTCATCCCCCGCAACCAGGGGCAGACGACCCTGATCGGGGCAGGCGGACGGTGCCGATCAGACCAGCGCGGTCGTCCCCACCGACTCCCGCTCGAGCAGGGAGCGCTTCACGTCGAGCCCCCACGCGAAGCCGCCGAGCGACCCGTCGGAACGGAGCACGCGGTGGCAGGGCACGAACAGCGCCGGGGCGTTCCGGGCACACACGCTCGCCGCTGCCCGCACGGCGTCCGGCCGGCCCATCGCCGCCGCGAGCTCGGTGTAGGTCAGGGTGGACCCAGCGGGGATCTCCCGCAGCTGCAGCCACCCCGCTTCGAAGAGCTCGGTGCCGACCTGCCGCACGGGGACCTGCATCGCGTGCTCGATCTCCCCCGCGTAGAAGGCGTCGACGGCGTCCGCGGAGGACACGGGCCCCTCCATCACGGTGGACGGTCGGTGGCGCGCCGGTACCCGCGCCAGGATCCGGTCGAACGAGTCCGTCCAGCCGGACGCGAGCACCCGGCCCTGGTCGTCTTCGAGCACGGTGAACGCGCCGTCGGGGGTCTGGAGGGTGGAGATCACTGCATCGGTCATGGGGTGTCCTTCCGGGACGTCGTGGAAGCAGCACGCGCGGCTGCGGTCGCGCGGTCGACGATCGGCCGCCAGCAGTGCATCGTGAGGTAGCTCCGCCAGGGGGCCACCTGCTCCGACCATAGGGAGAGCTCGCGCGCCGAACCGGGCAGTCCGAGTTCCTGTGCACCGTTCCGCACGGCGAGGTCGCTGTGGAGGAACAAGTCCGGATGGTGCCGGACCCGCAGTGCCACGTAGTCCGCGGTCCACGGTCCGATCCCCCGCACGGCGAGGAGTCCGTTCCGGAGCTCGTCGAGGGACTGCCCGCCGTCGACGACGAGCGACCCGTCCGCCAGCGCGGACGCGACGCGGAGGATCGTCTGGATCCGGGCGGACGGCAACCGGAGAACCGAACCGCCGCGCTCCGCGATGACGGCGGCGGACGGGAACAGGACACCGTCCGGGGCGATCGCCGTCGGCACGGGTGCACCGAGCGCTGCCACCAGCCGGGTCTGCGCGGTCCGGGCCGCGGCCACCGAGACCTGCTGCCCGATGAGCGTGCGGAACACCACCTCGTGCGCGTCCACCGCCCCCGGCAGCCGGATCCCGGGCACCCGCGTGACGGCGGCCACCAGGGCCGGGACCGATCCGAGCACCGTGTCCACCGCGACCGGATCGGCATCGAGGTCGAACAGCGCCCGCACTCGCGCCACGAGCGTCGGCAGGTCGCTGAGGTCGGTCACCCGCACGACCAGGTCGATGCCGGTGCCCCGCCCGGCCCCGTCCGGGACCGCGGCCGATGCACTGAACCAACCGGGGCCTCCCGGCAGGTCGAGGAGCCGGCCGTAGGACCGGACCGTGCCGTCGTCGCCCCGCACCACCTGCTCCAGCCCGGCGAGCGCGTGCAGCGCGTGCCAGTCGAGGAGGCCCTGCGCGTCGAACGGCGCGCGGCCCGGCAGGTGCACGTGCAGGCCGCCGTCGGGGGCCGGCTGGATCCGCCGGCGGGCACGGAGCTCCGACGGGGTGACGGCGAAGACCTCGCGCACGGTGTCGTTGAACTGCCGGACGCTCGCGAACCCCGCGGCGAACGCGACGTCCGCGATCGGCAGGTCGGACGACGTCAGCAGCGTCCGTGCGGTCTGCGCCCGGTGCGCACGGCTCAGCGCCTTCGGTCCGGCCCCGAGCTCCTCCGTCATGATCCGACCGAGGTGCCGTTCGGAGTAGCCGACGCGTGCCGCGAGCCCGGGGACGCCTTCCCGCTCGACGACGCCGTCGAGGACGAGGCGCATCGCGCGGCCGGCGACGTCTTCGCGGAGGTCCCACTCCGGACTGCCGGGGGTGGCCTCCGGCAGGCAGCGCTTGCACGCGCGGTACCCGGCGAGGTGTGCGGCGGCGCTCGTCCGGTAGAAGGTCACACCCGTCGACCGGGGTGTGCGCGCCGGGCAGCTCGGGCGGCAGTAGATGCCCGTCGAGTGCACGGCGGTGACGAACTGGCCGTCGAACCGCGCGTCGCGCGACGCCGCGATGCGGTACCGCTCGTCGTGCAGTGCGTCGGTTCCCGTGGTCATGCGGCAAGCCTGACACGCGCCACCGTCATCGACTGGCGGAAATCGGACGGCGCAGCCGGGAGGCTCCGGTACCGTCGGGCACATGGGTTCCGGTGCCGAGACGGTCGCGTCCAGTGCCCTCGACCACGTCACCCAGGTCGAGGTCGCGATGCTCCTCGTCTCCCGGCGACACCGCTACGAGGGACGGCCCGCCGACGGCGCACTCCCCGCGGACGAGGAGGAACTGCGCGACCGGGTCAGCCTGCGCGCCGGCCTCGGGATCGTCGGCGACCGCTACTTCGCGTCGCGGGCACACGTGCACGCGTCCGTCACCGTGATCGGGCTCGAGGCGCTCGAGGACGTCGGACGGTCGCTCGGCGTCGCGCTGGACCCGGTCGCGACCCGTCGGAACGTGTTCCTGCGGGGCGTCGACGTCGAGGCGCTCCGGGGCGAGCCGTTCTCGCTCGACACCGGCGACGGCCCCGTGCTGTTCCGCGGCTACCGACCGGCGAACCCCTGCGCCTGGATGGACCACGAGATCGCTCCCGGCGCGTTCCGGGCGATGCGCGGACGGGGCGGGGTGCGGTGCGACCCGGAGTCCGACGGCGTGCTCACCCTCGGCCCCGCGGTGCTCCGCACGGCCCGCCCCGTGCCCGTCGGTGTCTAGCGGCTAGACGCTCACCGGTGCGAGCGCAGCCTGGATCGCGTCGACGAACGCCGGCAGGTCACCCGGGTTCCGCGACGTGATGATCGTGCTGCCGGTCTCGTCGACCTGGACCTCCTGGTCGACCCACTCGGCGCCCGCGTTCCGGATGTCGGTCTGCAGCGACGGGTAGGACGTGATCGTCCGACCGGTCAGCACGCCGGCCTCCACGAGGGTCCACGGGCCGTGACAGATCGCGGCGACGAAGGCCTGCACGAGGTCGACCGCTGCGGTCTCCTGACGGATCGTGTCGGCGTTGATGGTGCCGCCGGGGACGACGAGTGCGTCGAAGTCGCCCGCCTGGACGTTCGCGAGCGTGGTGTCGGGATCGAGGGACTTGCCCGGGTCCTTGTCGCCGACGAGGGTCTGGACCGTGTCGGTCTCCTTCGCCGCGATCGTCACCGAGGCACCGCGCTTCCGCAGTTCTTCCGTCGGGACGATGATCTCGTCCTGCTCGACGCCGTAGTTGGTCGTGATGACGAGGACGTTCTTCCCGTCGAGGGCTGCCATGATCACTCCTTCCACGTGCCGGGGTCTCCGGCCGCACCGACCAGGGTGCTCGGTGGCGCTGGGCGTCGACTCAGCCGCTCGCTGGCGCACCGGGCGTCAGCCGCACAGCGGCGCTCCGGGCGTCAGCCGCGCAGCCGGAACGCCGCTCCCTCGGCCGTCACCTCGATGCCGTCGAAGCCGTGCACCCGCGCGAGCCCGACCGTCACGTCCGCGTCGAGCTCCCCCACGACGACGGTCGTCGCACCGGAGGCGATCGCGGACTGCAGGCCGGCGGGGGCGTCCTCGAACGCGACGCAGTCCTCGGCCCGGAGCCCGAGGAGCGCCGCGCCCCGGACGTACCCGTCGGGGTGCGGCTTGCCCTGCTCGACGTCCTCGGACGTGACGACGGACTCCGGCACGGTCACCCCGGCGGCGCGCATCCGGTTCAGGGCGAGGTCCCGCGGTGCGCTCGTGACGAGCGCGACAGGGACGCCGGCGTCGACCAGCCGGCCGAGGAACGCGGCGGCGCCGGGGATCTCGATGATGCCGTGGGTGTTCTCGACCTCGTCCGCGACGAGCTCGTCGGCCAGACGACGCTGTTCGGCGTACGGCAGGTCGGGCAGGAAGTGCTGCACGGTGTCGATCGTCTGGCGGCCGTGCGAGAACGCCAGGATCGTCGACGGGGCGATGTCGTGCTGCGCACCGAAGCGGCTCCACGCTCCCTCGACGACCGACGTCGAGTCGACGAGCGTCCCGTCCATGTCGAAGAGGACCCCGGACGCCACGATGTCGATCACGCGCCCGACCCTACCTGTCGGTGGATCCACGCCCGTGTGATCGCGCCCCGCCGCGAACACTGCGCCCGCGCATGTCGGGGCGCGATGTGCGTACGCGGGCGCAAAGCACCCAGAGCGACCGCGACCGCGGCAGATCAGCTGGATCAGGGGCGCCGGAGGTACCGCGTGAGCAGGACGTCGCCCTCGCCGCGGAGCACGTGCGCCAAGCGCATCCGGCGCAGCTCGGGCGAGGCGCCCCGGGCGATGCGCGGCCCCGCGCCGCCTTCGAGCGACGGGTCGACCGTCAGGCACAGCTCGTCGACGAGGTCCGCCGCGATCAGCGAGCCGAGGAACGAGGGACCGCCCTCGCAGTGGATCCGCGCGAGCCCCCGGTCCACCAGCGCCGCCCGCACGAGCGCCACGTCCACACGGTCGTCCCCGCACGCGACCACGTCGGCGACCTCGGACAGGGCAGCGCGCCGGTCGGCAGGGGCTACGGACGAGGTCAGCACGAGCGGCCGCACCGGCGCCTCGGTGAAGACGTTCGACGTGGGGTCGAGCGACAGCGACCCGGACACGATGGCGAACACCGGGTGGTCGGGCATCCCGTGCGCCCGGCGCCACGCGACGTCGGACTCCCGCACCCGCATCGGCCCGTACCCCTCCTCGCGCACGGTTCCCGCGGCGACGAGCACCACGTCCGCGACCCGGCGCAGCAGGTCGAACACCCGCAGGTCGTCGGGGCCACCGATGCCGGCCGTGACACCGCCGGCCGATGCGGAACCGTCGAGGGTGCTCACGAAGTTGACCCGCAACCAGCCGCCGGCCGACGCGGCGGAGTCGACCCGGGCCTCCAGGCCGACGCCGACCTGCGCCGCACCGGACGGGACCGCACCGTAGAGCCCGATGAGGTCGTCGTCCGTCAGGTCCGCGATCGACGGCGGCAGCACGTTCACGTGTTGTGCCGCGCTTCCACCGGCGCACGCCAGCCGAGCGTCGCCTCGACCATGCGCATGGCGTCCACGGACTCCGCGACGTCGTGCATCCGGACGATCCGCGCACCCAGCATCGCGCTCACCGTGGCGACCGCGAGCGAGCCCGCGAGACGAGCACCGCGGGGCCGGCCGAGCGACTCCCCCACGAAGTCCTTGTTCGACACCGCCGCGAGCACGGGGTACCCGAGCGCGACGACCTCGGGCAGTCGGCGGGTGAGCTCGAGCGTGTGCACGGTGTTCTTGTTGAGGTCGTGGCCGGGGTCGACGATGATCCGCCAGTCCGGGATGCCCGCGGCGAGCGCCCGGTCCACGCGCTCACGCAGGAACCCGACCACGGACGAGGTGACGTCGTCGTAGGACGGCGGGACGGGCAGCTGCCGGCGCGGCGGCGCCGTCGAGTGCGTGATGACGATCGTCGCGTCGGAGTCGGCGACGACCGATGCCATCCGCGGGTCGGAGAGCCCCGTCGTGTCGTTGATGACGCTGGCACCGGCGGCGATCGCTGCCGACGCGACCTCCGGGCGGAAGGTGTCGACGCTGATCGTGACGTCGGACTGTCCGGCGAGCTGGGCGACGACGGGGACGACTCGCTCGATCTCCTCGGACGAGGGGAGTTCGGGGCCCGGCGCGAACTTCACGCCGCCGATGTCGACCCAGTCGGCACCGAGTTCGGCGGCACGGACCGCTGCTGCGACGGCGCGGTCGAGCTCGAAGGTCGCGCCGCGGTCGTGGAAGGAGTCCGGGGTGCGGTTGACGATCGCCATCACGGCGATGCGGTGGTCGAAGTCGATCGTGCGGCTGCCGATGGTGCGGACCGGGCTCCGGAGGACGGGGACGACCCATCCGGGCGCGGCCGGCACCGCCGTCATGCGCCGGCGCCGATCAGGGCGATCGCCTCGGCACGCCCAGCCGTGTCGGCGAGCGTGCCGGTGGCGGCGACCGTGACGGTCGACGACGCGGTCTGGCGCTCACCGCGGGTGGTGACGCACTGATGACGGGCGTCGAGCACGGCGAGGACGCCCCGTGCCGCCAGGCCCTCCTGCACCGCGGCGACGATCTGCTCGCCGAGCCGTTCCTGCAGCTGCGGGCGGGATGCGAGCGCATCCACCACCCGCGACAGCGTGCCGAGCCCGATGAGCCGCTCGCCCGGTGCGTAGGCCAGGTGGGCGACGCCGGTGAAGGGCAGCAGGTGGTGTTCGCACACCGACCGGAAGCGGATGTCGCGCACGATCACCAGCTCGCCGCGCTCGTCGTCGTCGGTGGGCACGGTGCCGTCCCGGGCGATCGCGACGGCGTCGAGGTCGGTGCCGGAGAAGAACTCCGTGAACGCGTCGACGACCCGCTGCGGGGTGCGGTCGAGCTCCGGGCGGTCAGGGTCCTGCCCGAGTGCTGCGAGGAGCTCCCGCACGGCGGCCTCGGCGCGGGCACGGTCCAGGCGCGGGTTCACGTCCTCCATCCAACACCAGGCCACCGACGTTGCCAGGTTCCTTTAAACTTGGGCGGTGAGCGCCCCGCAGACAACCGAAACGACGCCCCGGAACCGAGTCGCCTCCGGCCTCGACCGCTTCTTCTCGATCACCCAGCGTGGTTCGAGCATCCCCCGCGAAGTCCGTGGTGGTCTCGTCTCCTTCGTGACCATGGCGTACATCGTCATCCTCAACCCGCTCATCCTCGGTGGCTTCAGCGCCGACCAGGCCGCGAAGGACGTCACCGGCGGCTGGCTCGAGAACGCCCAGGTCGCCGCGGCGACGGGACTCGTCGCCGGCCTCATGACGATCGCGATGGGGGTGATCGCGAACCTGCCGTTCGGCATCGCGGCCGGCCTCGGGATCAACTCGTTCCTCGCGGTCAGCGTCGTGCACCAGGTGACCTGGGCGGAGGCGATGGGCCTCGTCGTGATCAACGGTGTGATCATCGTGATCCTCGCGTTGACGGGGATCCGGACGATGATCTTCACCGCGGTGCCAGCGCAGCTGAAGGCCGCGATCACGGTCGGCATCGGCCTGTTCATCGCGTTCATCGGTCTGGTGGACTCCGGGTTCGTGCGCTCCTCGGGTCTCGCGTCGCCGCCGCTGCAGCTCGGCGAGGACGGCTCCGTCGGGGCGCTCCCCACGATCGTGTTCCTCATCGGCCTGGTGATCATCGGCACGCTCATGGCCCGCAAGGTCAAGGGTGCGCTGCTCATCGGCATCATCGCGACGACGGTCATCGCGATCATCCTGCAGGCGATCTTCCACGTGCCGACCTCGGTCGACTCCAAGACCGGCTGGAACCTCAACGCCCCCGGCCTGCCGAGCGCGCTGTTCGCCCTGCCGGACCTGTCGCTCGTCGGCCACTTCGACTTCGGTGCGTTCAGCCGCATCGGCCCGCTCGCCGCGTCGATGCTCGTCTTCACCCTCGTGTTCACGAACTTCTTCGACGCGATGGGCACGATGACCGGTCTGGCGAAGGCCGCCGGGGTCGCGAAGCCCGACGGCACCTTCCCCCGCCTCCGCTCGGCGCTCGTCGTCGAGGGTGCCGGCGCGATCGCCGGTGGTGGCGCATCGGTGTCGTCGAACACCGTCTTCATCGACTCGGCGGCGGGCATCGGCGAGGGCGCCCGGACCGGCATGGCGTCCGTCATCACGGGGCTGCTGTTCCTGGCGTCGATGTTCCTGACGCCGCTGACGCAGGTCGTCCCGCTCGAGGTCGCCGCCGCCGGGCTCGTCGTCGTCGGTGCGCTCATGGTGGCGCAGGTGAAGGACATCGAGTGGAGCGACTTCGGTTCGGCGCTCCCCGCGTTCCTGACGATCGTCGTGATGCCGCTGACGTACTCGATCGCGAACGGCATCGGCGCGGGCTTCATCAGCTGGGTGCTGATCAAGGCGCTGTCGGGCAAGGGTCGCGAGGTCTCGTGGCTGCTCTACGTGGTCGCCGCCGGCTTCCTGCTGTACTTCGCGCGTGGCCCGCTGGAGAGCGTGCTCGGCGTCGGCTGACGCGCGCTGGCGCGGCGCGCTGGCGCCGCTGCGCGCTGGCGCCCTGCGCGCTGCTGCGGCGGCGGCGGTTCACTTCGGCAGCGCACAACAGCAACCGGCTCGCACCACGGACGTCCGTGGTGCGAGCCGGTTCCCGTTGTGCGGGTCCGGTCCGCGCCACGGTGCGGTCGGCAGCCGCGGACGCGGCAGGGCGGACGGGAGGCGCAGGGTCAGTCCGGCAGGTCGGCCGGGGTCGCCTCGTGGTGGCGTCGGCCCCCGGTGCGCCGGTCCTCCTTCATGCCCGCCTCGAGCAGGTGGCGGCGGCCCGCGGCGAGGTCGTCCCGCGCGGTCCGTTCGAGCTCCTTGGCGAGGGCGTAGTAACCGTCGTCGTAGTCCTCGACGATCTGGAACGTCCACCGCCCCTCGATGACGTTCCGTCCGATCAGCTCGGTGTCGATGCGGTCCGCGAGCTCGATGTGCCCGGCACCCCGGAGCTGCTCGACCGCGTCGCCGAGGTTCAGGTCGGCCATCCCGGTGAGTCGGTGGAAGCCGTAGAGCAGGCCACGCGCGTGCTCGATCACCTCGACTGCGGCGGACAGGGTCCCGAGTGCCTCGACCGTTGCGTCGGACACGCCTTCGGGTACCTGGTGCTGCTCGTCGGGGCCCTGTGCGTCGTTCGTCATGCCCCTCGTCTACACGACTGATCCGGGAACCGCTCCCCGGTTGCGACCCCCTCGACGTCCGCCTACCATTCGAACACACGTTCGAACGAGGAGGACCCGATGATCGTCGTCGATGCAGCCGTCACGGTCTGGTGGCACCAGGGATCGCCGTCACGCATCGTGTGGCAGGGCCGTCGCTGGTGGGTGTCCGACGTACCCACCCGGCTCACCGTCACCCCCGCCGACCTGCCCACCGCCATCACCCACGCGCCCGAACGGACCGCCGGGTGGCGGTTCCAGGTCACGGCAGAAGACCGCGAGACCCTGGTCGTCGACATCGTCCCGGACGGCGACGGGTGGCGGGTCGCCCGCACCTGGTCGTGAACCCACCGCTCGGGCCGTGCACGTTCAGGCGGACGCGCGGGCTGGATCGGCCGGCGTCGGCGTGGGCGTCGGCGTCGGCGTCGGGCGCTCCATGAGCCGCCACGAACCGCCGAGCAACGGGGCGAGCGTGACCACGGTGTAGACCGCGGCGACGATGCCGAACGTCGCCGACACCCCGAGTCCGTCCGCGGCGACCCCGGCGAGCAGCCCGCCGAGCGGGATCCCCGCCCACGACCCCGCGCCGAGCAGGCCGAACACCCGCGCCCGCATGTGCTCCGGGATCCGCTCGAGCTCGACCGCGCCGAGGATGGGGTTCAGCGCTCCGGCGGCGAGCCCGGACACCGCCGCCGCACCGAGCACCCACGGCAGGGCGAGCCCGAGCGCCGGTGCCACGAGCGACGGCCCGCCGGCGAGCACGAAGCACACGACGAACGTGATCCGCCGCGGGACCCGGTGCGCCACGTACCCGAACACCAGCGACCCGAGGAACGCCGCCCCACCGAAGGTCCCGGTCACGAAGCCGAGCGACTGCGCACCGCCGAGCCGTTCGTCCGCGTACAGGGGCAGCAGCGTCGTCGACCGTGCGGCGTCGAGCAGGTTCGTGACGAGCACCAACGCGATGATCAGCCGGAAGAAGGGATCCCGCACGCAGAACCGGAAGCCCTCGGCGATGTCCCGCCAGTACCCGGCTTCCGACACCACGATCGGCTCCGTGTCGCTCGTGTGGGCGCTCGGCACGGCCGGACGCACGAAGAGCGCCGTCAGCAGCGCCGCCCCGCCGAACGCCAGCGCCGTGCATGCGAGCGCCGGCATCGGACCGAGGACCGCGACGAGCACCCCGCCGACCGGTGCCCCGACGAGCACGGACAGCCGGGCCGACGCCTCGAAGTGCCCGACCGCCCGCTCGAGCGAGACACCGGCATCGGTCGCGAGTCCCGGCAGCAGCACCCGCCGTGCGGACTCCCCCGGCATGTCGAACAGCCCGCTGACGAAGACGAGCGCGAGCAGCGCCCAGAACGGCAGCCCGACGGTCCAGGCCAGCACCGGCATCGCGAGCAGCGTCACGCCGCTGATGAGGTCCGAACCGATGCTCGACCGGACGAAGCCGATCCGCTCGACCAGGGCGCCGCCGAACGGGCCGCCGAGGACGATCGGCACCGTCGCCATGAACGCCGTGATCCCGACGTCGGTCGCGGAACCACCGCGGGCGAGCACCACGAAGGGGACGCTGACCGTCGTGACGACGTTCCCGATCCGCGAGGCGACCTGCACCGCGAGCAGCGCACGGAGCCGCCCGCGGGGGCTCAGACGCGCGGCCATCGGTACGCCTGCTGGAGCACGACGACCTGCTCTGAGCCGTCCCCCTCGACGTGCTCGGCGCCCACGGCCCGCCACTTCTCGGCGAGCTGCCACATCTCGTCGCCGAGCTGCGCGAGCTCGGACACGGTCAGGCGCATCACCCGGTCGGAGCTGCTGCCGGCCGCCACCCATTCGCGCCCGTAGGTCGCCGCCCGGTCGATGTAGGCCTCGAAGTTGGCGGCGTACGTCCGGGCGACGGCACGGTCGAGCGCGCTCACCGCCAGTGCCCGCTCGGGGTCGTCGAGCGCGTCCTCGAGCGACCAGGACGACGACGAGTGCACCGCCCGCCACCAGCGTTCGCGGCGGTCCGTCCCCTGACCGGTGGCGGGCTCGATCAGCCCAGCGCCGGCGAGCCGACCGCAGTGGTAGCTGATGGTCCCCGGTGCCTCGTCGATGAGCTCGCCGAGCATCGCGGCCGTCTGCGGACCGTTGGCACGCAGCAACCCGAGGATGCGCAGCCGGGTGGGGTGCGCGAGGGCCCGCATGTGCGCCGGGTCATCGATGCGTCCTGCTTCGTCCATGCGCCCACGCTAGAAGCACAAGACCCATTGCGCAAGTGTTCTTGCGTACATTGCGGATGCAGTCCGCCCGGGAGGACCGGCGCACGTCGCGCGGTCGCGGTACGGTCACGACATGGCCAGGTGGATCGCGCTGCTGCGGGGCGTCAACGTCAACGGGATCACGATCCGGTCCGCTGAGCTGCGCGCGCTCTTCGAGCAGCGCGGGTACTCGGACGTCCGCACGGTCCTCGCCTCCGGGAACGTCGTCTTCGACAGCGACGCCACGAGCGCGACGCTCAAGGCCGACGTCGAGCAGGCACTCCGGGACCGCTTCGGGTACGACGCCTGGATCGTGCTGGTCCCGCACGACCGGCTCGCGGCGATCGTCGACGGGTTCCCGTTCGACTCCGCCCCGGACCGGCACGACTACGTCCTGTTCGGCTCCGACGAGGCAGCACTCGACGACCTGCTCGCGGACCTCGAGCTCGACCCGGCGGTCGAGCAGGTCGCCCGTGGCGACGGCGTCGTGTCCTGGTCCTGCCCGAAGGGATCCAGCACCGACACCGTGTTCGCCAAGCGTGCCGGAGCGGCCCGGTTCAAGCGCACGACGACCACCCGCAACGTGAACACGCTCCGGAAGCTGCTGTAGGACCGACGCTGCCGGAGCGCCCGCGCGCCCCGCGCGCTGTGCGGTCGCCTCGTCCCCGGGACCGACCCGATGCGCGGCCCCACAACCGAAACCGGCCCGAACCACCGACGTCCGTGGCGCGAGCCGGTTTCCGTTGTGCGGCGCCGATCCGAGCTGCACTCGCGCAGCCGCGCAGCCGCGCAGCCGCGCGCGCCGCGCAAGCGCCCGGCGCTACGCGGTCGTCTCGTCCACCTCGAGTTCGCGCTCGAGCGAGATCGTCGGGATCGACGCCGTGATGACGGAACCGTCCGCCCGCAGCGTGCCCTGGATGTCGCTCGTCGTCGGCGCGTGCCCGGACATGCGCGGTCCGTGGTGCGGGATCGGCACGACCGTCGGCTCCCCGGATTCGATGTCGTAGGGCTGGTTGTGCACCCAGGCCGTGAACCCGGAGCCGGTCTCGACGGTGAACGTCATCTGCTCCTGCTCGAGGTCGACACGCACCCGCGAACCGCGCACGGTCAGCCGGTACGACAGCCGTTCCCACTCCTTCGGCAGACGCGGGTTGAACGACATCTTGCCGCCGTGGTCGCGCATGCCGCCGAACCCGTTGACGAGCGCACCCCAGATCCCACCGGTCGAGGCGATGTGCACACCGTCGGTGGTGTTGCCGTGCAGGTCGGCCAGGTCGACGTAGAGCGCCGTGTTGAAGTACTGCTCGGCGAGCTCGTGGTACCCGACCTCGGCCGCCATGATCGACTGCACGACCGCGGACAGCGTGGAGTCGCCGGTGGTGAGCGCGTCGTAGTAGTCGAAGTCGCGGCGCTTCTCGGCCGGGGTGAACTCGTGCCCCTGCAGGAACAGCGCGAGCACGACGTCCGCCTGCTTGAGCACCTGGAAGCGGTAGATCACCAGCGGGTGGTAGTGGAGCAGCAGCGGACGCTTGGACTCCGGCGTGTTCTCGAGGTCCCAGAGCTCCTTGTCCAGGAACTGGGCGTCCTGCGGGTGGATCCCACGGTGCGGGTCGAAGGGGATCTCCATCGACTCCGCCGCACGCTCCCAGTCCACGACCTCGGTCTCGCTGAGACCGGTCCGGCGGACCATCCGGGCGTACTCCTCGGGGTCGTCGACCGCGAGCTCACGCGTGGCGTTGACCGCGAACCACAGGTTCGCGCGCGCCATCACGTTCGTGTACATGTTGTCGTCGACGACCGTCGTGTACTCGTCCGGGCCGGTGACGCCGTCGATGTGGAACTTCTGGTCGCCGTTGGACCGCCAGAAGCCGAGGTCTTCCCACAGGCGGGCGGTCTCGACGAGGATGTCGATCGCCCCGCGCTTCAGGAACTCGGTGTCGCCGGACGCCCGCACGTACTGCATCAGGGCATGCGCGATGTCCGCATCGATGTGGTACTGCGCGGTTCCGGCGGCGTAGTAGGCGCTCGACTCCTCGCCGTTGATGGTCCGCCAGGGGAACAGCGCGCCGTGCTGGTTCAGCTCACGGGCACGCGCACGTGCCGCGTCGAGCATGTTGTAGCGGAAGCGGAGCGCGTTCCGGGCGACGATCGGCGCCGTGTAGCTCAGGAACGGCAGGACGTAGATCTCCATGTCCCAGAAGTAGTGGCCGCCGTAGCCGGAACCGGTGACGCCCTTCGCCGCGATGCCGTGGCCGTCGGTGCGAGCCGTCGCCTGCGCGAGCATGAACAGGTTCCAGCGCACCGCCTGCTGGATCTCCGGCTGCCCGGCGACCTCGACGTCGCTGCGCGACCAGTAGTCGTCCATCCACGTGCGCTGCTTGGCGAAGGTCTCCTCGACCGTCTCGGCACGCGCACGGTCCAGCGTGCGGTCGCAGCGGTCCGCGAGCTCTCGCGCCGGCACCCCGCGGGAGGTGTGGTAGACCACGTTCTTGGTCAGCCGGATCGGTCGGCCGGCCTTCGCCTGCACCCGGTAGACGTGCTTGGCGAGGTCGTCCTCGATGGAGGAGGACTCGTCCCACGTGTTGTCGGTCTCGATGCGGTGCTCGACGCCGACGCAGATCGTCATGCCCGAGGTCGCCGCCTGGTACCCGAGGAGGGACCGGCTGCCGGAGTTCCGCTTCAGGCGGGGCTCGAGCACACGGTCGGTGAACGTCTCGGCCTTGCGAGGGTCGAACGCGTTCGCCGCCGCGCGCATGCCGGCGTGGTACTCGTCGACGACGTCCTGGCGGTTGAGGATCTGGCTCGACAGCAGGATCGACGCGTCGTGGTCGAGCATCGTCACCTCGTAGTCGATGACGGCGAGGTGCCGGTCGGTGAACGAGACGAGGCGGCGGGAGCGGATGAGCACCCGCTTGCCGGACGGCGTCGACCACTCGGTCTCCCGCAGCAGGTACCCGCCACGGAAGTCGAGTCGCCGGGTGTGCCGCAGGATGTCCGCTTCGGCGAGGACCAGCGGCTCGTCGTCGACGTACAGCCGGATGACCTTGGCGTCGGGCGCGTTGATGATCGTCTGCCCGGTCTTGGCGAACCCGAACGCGTCTTCGGCGTGCCGGATGGGCCAGGTCTCGTGGAAGCCGTTGATGTACGTGCCGTACTGCACGCCGCCGCGACCTTCGTCGAGGTTGCCGCGCAGGCCGAGGTAGCCGTTGCCGACCGCGAAGTTCGTCTCCGCGACGCCCTGCTGGTCGGGCGCGTACTCGGTCTCGACGAGTGCCCACTCGTCGACCGGGTACCGGACGCGGTCGAGGGGGTCCGAGGTGATGGGGTTCATGGGGCTCCGTGGGAAGGGAGAGCGGTCAGGAACGGCCTGGAGGCACGGATCGTGCCCGGCGGGTCGTCTACGTCGTCTACGTCGTCAGCGTGGCGGGCTGGGGGAGGTCGGGGACGAGGTCGGCGAGGTCCGTCACGACGACGTCCGCCCCGTTCGCGAGGAGGTCGTCGGCACCGGCGCCGCGGTCGACGCCGATCACGAGCCCGAAGGCGCCGTTCCGGCCGGCGGCCACGCCACTCGTCGCGTCCTCGACGACGACGCACTCGGCGGCGGTCAGGCCGAAGCGGCTCGCCGCGTCGAGGTAGGTGTCCGGTGCGGGCTTGCCCGCGAGCCCGTCTTCCCGCGCGACGAGGCCGTCGACGATGACCGGGAAGCGTTCCAGGATCCCCGCGGTGCGGAGGACCTGCTTGGCGTTCGCAGAACTCGAGACGACCGCGACCGACAGGCCGGCGTCGGTGGCCGCCGTGAGGAAGCGCAACGAGCCCGGGTAGGCCTCGACGCCGTGCTCGGACAGCTCGGCGGTGAACTCGGCGTTCTTCCGGTTGCCGAGCCCGCACACCGTGTCGTCGTCGGGGCCGTCGTCCGGCGTGCCCTCCGGCAGGTCGATGCCGCGCGAGTCGAGCAGCGAGCGGACGCCGTCGTAGCGGGGCTTGCCGTCGATGTACGCGAAGTAGTCCTGCTCCGTGTAGGGAGCGACACCGTGCGCAGCGAGGTACGGCGTGAACAGCCGGCTCCACGCGCGCATGTGGACGTCGGCGGTCGGCGTCAGGACCCCGTCGAGGTCGAAGAGCAGGGCACGGGCATCCGCGAGGCGCGCAGGAGCCCGACGGTCAGACGACGTCATGGACACACCTTCCAGGGAGTGGTGTCGTACGAGTGCTGCGCCCGAGTCTAGGACCGCTCCAGGCAGCGCGTCGCACCCCGACCCACCCCTGTGGAGAGTTCACCGGGAGGTCGGCCCGGCTGTGAGGACGCGCAGTCCACGACCGGTTCGCTCGTCGTGACGAAGGGGACACGATGGCCACCGACACCACGGACCGGGCCGCTGACGCGCAGGGGTCCAAGCTCCGGCAGGCGATCACCGGGCCACTGCTCTACCTGTTCATCCTCGGGGACGTGCTGGGCGCGGGGATCTACGCCCTGATGGGCACGCTCTCCGGCGACGTCGGTGGGGCGCTCTGGGCACCGCTCGTGCTCGCGCTGCTGCTCGCGCTGCTGACCGCGGGCTCCTACGCCGAACTCGTCACGAAGTACCCGAAGGCCGGCGGTGCCGCGGTGTTCGCGGAACGGGCCTACAAGGTGCCGATGGTGTCGTTCCTCGTCGGGTTCTGCATGCTCGCAGCGGGCGTCACGAGTGCGGCCGGCCTGTCGCTCGCGTTCGCCGGCGACTACCTCGGCACCTTCGTCGACCTGCCGCCGGTACCCACCGCGATCGTCTTCCTCGCGCTCATCGCGTGCCTGAACGCGCGCGGGATCTCGGACTCCCTGAAGAGCAACGTGGTGATGACGATCATCGAGGTGTCCGGCCTGGTGATCGTGATCGTGGCGGTCGCCGTGATGATGGGCGGCGGGGGCGGCGACGTCGCGCGGATCGGCGAGTTCCCGTCCGGGGCGAACCCCGCGCTGGCCACGCTCAGCGCCGCGATCGTGGCGTACTACTCCTTCGTCGGCTTCGAGACCTCGGCGAACGTGGCCGAGGAGGTCCGCGAGCCGCGGAAGGTGTACCCGAGGGCACTCTTCGGCGCGCTCGCCACGGCCGGGGTCGTCTACGTCCTGGTCGGGTTGGCGAGCGCCATCGCCCTGCCCGCGTCGGAGCTCGGCGAGTCGTCCGGGCCGCTGCTCCAGGTGGTGGCGGCGACCGGTGTGCCGATCCCGGACTGGGTGTTCAGCCTGATCGCCCTGGTCGCCGTCGCGAACGGAGCGCTCCTGACGATGATCATGGCGAGCCGCGTGACCTACGGGATGGCCGAGCAGCGTCTGCTCCCGGCGGTGCTCGGCAAGGTGCTGCCGAACCGGAAGACCCCCTGGACCGCGATCGTCGCGACGACCGTCGTCGCGATGCTGCTCACGCTCGTCGGCGACGTCGGCACGCTCGCCGAGACCGTCGTGCTCCTGCTGCTGTTCGTGTTCATCAGCACGAACGTCGCGGTGCTCGTGCTCCGGCGCGGCCACGTCGAGCACGACCACTTCCGGGTCTGGACGTTCGTGCCCGTGCTCGGCGTCGCGTCGTGCGTCCTGCTGCTCACCCAGCAGAGCGGTCAGGTCTGGCTCTACGCCGCGATGCTGCTCGCGGTCGGCGTGGTGCTGTACCTGGTCGCCCGGCTCACCGGGGGCCGGCGGAGCGGCGGCAGGCGGACCGACGACCGCCCGGGATCCCCCACGGCGTAGCGTCGTCCTCGTGCCAGAGACGATCCGGATCCGCGCCGTCGCGGTCGCCCTGCGCGGAGCCGACGTGCTGGTCGTCCGCCGTCACCGTGACGACCGTTCGTACGCCGTCCTGCCGGGCGGCGGGGTGGAGGCGGGCGAGACACCGCAGCAGGCGTGCGTCCGGGAACTCCACGAGGAGACCGGCCTGACGGGCGTGCCCGAGCAGCTCCTGCCGGTCGGGGTCGACCGCGACGCTCCGGCCGTGTACTTCCGTGTCCGGGTCGACGACGGCACCCCGGCCATGCCCGCAGACTCCCCGGAGGCGCAGCGGGCGACCGATGGGAACCGCTACGAACCGGCGTGGGTACCGGTCGCCGACCTCGACCGCATCGGGCTCGTGCCCGACCGCGCCCGGAAGGCCGTCGCGCTCGCGGTCGAGGGGCTCAGCGGAGGCCGGCCGCCCGGATCCCCTCGACCCACCGCTCGACCGCAGCGCTGATCTGCGCGCGGGCGTCCGCCCGGGAGATCGTCGCGGTGCCGTCACCCGGTTGCGCACCGTAGGCACCGAAGTCGGCGTGGTTCGAGCCCTGGATCTCGGTCATCGTCGCGTCCGCCGGCAGCTCGTGCCGCGCCGCGGCGACCTTCTCCGGCGTGGAGAGCCCGTCGCGCGACCCGGAGACGCTCAGCACGTCCAGGTCCGTCCCGGACAGGTCGTTCGCGCAGTAGCTCCCGAGGAGCAGCAGTCCGGCCACGCCCGGGTCGTCGGCCAGCTGGCACGCGCGGACCCCGCCGAGCGAGTGCCCGCCGACGGCCCAGGTCTGCACGGACGGGGCGTGCGCCTCGAACGTGGACAGGGGGCGGAGGTCGAAGAACGCGAGGTGCAGCGTCGGCTTCGTGATGACGACGGTCGTGCCGCTCGCGACCACCTGCCGGAACGTGGCCATGTAGGCGTACGGGTCGACCTTCGCGCCGGGGACGAACACGACCCCGACACCGTTCGCCGTGCCGGTCGGGGTCATCACGACCGAGTCGCCGGCGTCCCGCACGGCCACCCGGTCGTCCCGCCACACCTGCAGCGCTGCGGACCGGGTGCCCTGCATCACGATGTTCGCCCACACCAGGAACACGATCACGACGACGAGCAGCACCGCCACGATCCAGGCGGTCCAACGCAGTGCTCGGTTCATCGGGTCTCCTCCGGTCGTCGTGCGGTGACGGTCAGCCACCGTTCCTCGGCTCCTGGTGCGGTCGTCTCGCGGACGTCGACGTCGGTCCAGCCGGTCTCGGAGACCACCGACGCGAGCGCGTCGCCGGTCCAGTAGGTGAAGTGCCGGGGCCGGTCGAGCTTCCTGGTGCTCCAGTCCTCGCCGTCGCCGCGCTTCACGGTCGCGGCGAGCACGCCCCCGGGGACGACGGCCACGAACGCACGGCGGAGCACCCCGGGGAGTTCTTCGCGCCGGACGTGCAGCAGCACCGCGTTCGCGAAGACGGCGTCGTAGCCGCTGCCGAACACCCCGGTGCGGACGTCCAGCACCCGGGCGACGTGTCCGTCCTCGCGGAGCCGGTCCACGAAGGACCGGGCTCCGTCGGTCCGGTCCACGCGGAGCCCGGCGGCCTCCAGGGCGAGTGCGTCGCGTCCGGGGCCGGACCCGAGCTCGAGGACGCGTGCCCCCGGCGCGACGAGGCCGAGGAGGTCGTCGACGAGCCCGGCTCGGTGCCCGTCGGTCCGGTCCGCGTAGCGATCGGCAGCGCGCTCGTAGGTGTCGAGGGTGCGGTCGGTGGCGAGGTCCCGGCACATGACGACCTCGTGGCGGCCGTCCGGGAGCAGGTCGCCGGGTTCGTCCGCGATCGTGAAGCCGTGGCGTTCGTACGTTCGACGGGCGACGGTGTTGTCGGGCATCACCGAGAGTTCGAGCTCGGCGGCCCCGACGCGTGCGGCCCAGCGGACGATCGCGTCGATGAGCAGTCCGGCGACGCCGCGTCCGCGGACAGCCGGGTCGACCCACATCGAGATGAGTTCGGCGCGGTCGCCGTCCCCCGGTGTCCCGCTCGCCATCCCCACCGCGCGGTCGCCGTCGAAGGCGACCAGGTCGAGCGCTCCCGGGATCGAGAGTCGTGTCCGCCAACGTTCCTCGGGCGCGTCGACCCAGTCGTGCAGCCGGGATCCGAACGCGTCGGGTGCGTCGGCGAGTGCCGCCAGTCGTACCGGCCGCCACTCCCGCCAGTCGTCGGCGGTCAGGGCACGGAGCTCGATCGTCACGCCCCGACGCTATCCCGTCCGTGCCGGAGATGCGGTCGCGCGCGGTTGCGCCCCGGGACGACCACCGCGCCCCGCTGTGACGGGGCGCGGTGTTCGGAACGGGGCGCGAACCGACCGCCAGCGCTCAGGACGCGACGGTCTCCTGGATCGCCGCGCGGATCTCCGCAGCGGCCGCGCCGACGTCCGACGCGCTGTAGATCGCGCTGCCGGCGACGGCGATCGTCGCCCCGGCCGCCTGGACGTCGGCGACCGTGGCCGCCGAGACGCCACCGGCGACGGAGAACGGCACACCGGAGGCCTTGCCCGCATCGAGGAGGGTGGAGAACGTGAAGCCGTCCTCGGCCTGCTCGTCCAGCCCGGCGTGCATCTCGACGAACTCGGCGCCGAGTGCGATGACCTCACGGGCACGGCCGGCCTTGTCGGCGACCCCGATGAGGTCGACGACGACGCCCTTGCCGTGCTTCTGGGCGGCCTTCACCGCGCCGGCGATCGTGCTGTCCCCGGCGACACCGAGCACGGTGACGAGGTCGGCACCGGCGGCGAACGCGATGTCCGCCTCGAGCTCGCCGGCGTCCATCGTCTTGAGGTCGGCGAAGACCGTCTTGTCCGGGTGGGCTTCCTTGATCGCGGTGATCGCGGAGAGGCCGGCGCTCTTGATGAGCGGCGTGCCGAGCTCCAGGACGTCGACGTGCGGGGCGGCCGCGGCGGCGAGTTCGAGGGCGGCTTCGGTGGTCAGGGTGTCCATGGCGAACTGGAGCTGCATGGGGTGTGCCTTTCTATTCGAGGTTGGCGTGCCGGGGCCAGAGGTCGTCGGCGGACTGCCCGCCGCGGGCCCACAGGGTGTGGAAGAGTGCGTCGCCGAGCAGCGCGACGGCCTGCTCGAACAGGCTGCCGGCGTACTGCGCGGAGGCGGTGCCGGAGCGGTCGGTCTTCGTGGCCGCGGGGAGCACGATGGTGACCGCCGCGACCGCGGACAGCGGGGAGTCGGACGTGGTGGAGATCGCGACGACGGATGCGCCGACGTCCGTGGCGGTGCGTGCTGCCGCGACGATGCCGGACGTCGTCCCCGAGCCGCTGGCGACGATCAGGACGTCGCCGGCGCGGATGGCCGGAGTCGTCACCTCGCCGACCACGTGCACGTCGAGCCCGAGGTGCATCAGGCGCATCGCGGTCATCCGGAGCGCGAGTCCGGAACGGCCGGCGCCGTGGACGAAGACGCGGTCGGCACCCTCGACCAGGTCGACCGCGCGGCCCGCATCGTCGTCGTCCACGCTCGCCGCGAGCGACCGGATCTCGTCGACGATCAGGCCGAACGACCGGGAGACCGAGAGTTCCTGCATGACGACGAGCCTGACGGGGACCGCGCCGGCCCGCCGCTACCCGCGACGGCGGGCGCCCCACCCGATCGGGTGGCCCCATCCACTCGGGTGGGGCAGGTAGGTTCGGCTGTCATGGACGGTGCAGCGGAAGACGGTCTGGAGGCCCGGCTCGGCCCCGCCAGTCGGCTCGCGGCCACGGAGCACGCCAGGACCGTGGCGGAGCAGGCCGACCGGCACGCGCTCACGCTCGAGTCCGTGCTCGCGGTGCTCCGCTCCCCGCGCGTCGGCGACGCCGCGGCCCGCGCCGAGGCGGTGGAGATCGCGTCGGCGGCGCTCGTCGAGCTCCGCACCGTGACGGACCGGCAGCGGAGCACCCTCCTCGAACCGGTCACGGGGGCGTTCTCGCGGCTCCGGGCCGACCTGCGCCCACTCGTCCGGTTCGGCGACCTGGACGTGCAGTTCGTCGAGCCCCCGGCGACCGGGCGGGCACTTCCCGGTGACGTCGCGCACGCCGCCCGCGCGATCGTCCGGACCGCCGTGCTGGCGCTCGTCGACGCCGGCGACGCCCACCGCGTGCGGATCCAGTGGGACTGCGACGGCCGGAACCTCCTCATGCAGCTCCGCGACGACGGCGCCGGGACGCTCGATGCGCACGACGATGCCGTGCGGCCGATCGCCGAGCGGGTGGTCGCACTCGACGGACACCTCGCGGTCGAGTCGACGCCCGCGTGGGGGTCCGTCCTCGACATCTCACTGCCCCTGGACCCGGCACCGGGTGCGGTCGACCTGCCCGACGACGCCGACCTGACGCCGCGCGAGCAGGACGTGCTGCGGCTCCTCGCGACCGGTGTCGGCAACCGGGAGATCGCCGACGGGCTCGGCATCACCGTGAACACCGTGAAGTACCACGTGGCGAACCTGCTCCGGAAGCGCGGTGCCCGCACCCGTGCGGAGCTCGCCGCGCTCGGGGCGCGGCCGGTCACGGGCTGAAGCGGTACCCCATCCCGGACTCGGTGACGATGTACCGCGGGGTCGACGGATCCGGTTCGAGCTTCCGCCGCAGCTGCGCGACGTA
Source organism: Curtobacterium sp. PhB136 (assembly GCF_004346855.1). NCBI lineage: Bacteria > Bacillati > Actinomycetota > Actinomycetes > Micrococcales > Microbacteriaceae > Curtobacterium > Curtobacterium sp. PhB136. The sequence goes on along the minus strand of NZ_SMGH01000004.1, from coordinate 935,417 downwards.
GAGCCGGAGGTACCCGGAGTCGTTGCCGTGCGACGGTCCCCACACCTCGGTGAGCAGCATCTCCCGCGTCATCAGCCGGTCCGGGTTGGCGACGAGGACCTCGAGCAGCCGCCACTCGGTCGGGGTCAGCCGGATCGCGGGACCCTCGGCCGGCAGGACCTGCTTGGCGACGAGGTCCACGACGAGGTCCCCGAACCGGACGGTCGGCGCGGTGTCCGCTGCTGCGGTGGCAGCGGCCTGTCGCCGCCCGAGCGCCCGGAGCCGCGCGAGCAGCTCGTCCATCTGGAACGGCTTCGTCACGTAGTCGTCCGCGCCGGCGTCCAGCGCGTCGACCTTGTCGGACGAGTCCGTCCGTCCGGAGAGCACCAGCACCGGGACCTGGGACCACGCGCGGATGCCCTCGAGCACACCGATGCCGTCGAGCCGCGGCATCCCGAGGTCGAGCAGCACGATGTCGGGGCGTTCGGTGATGACGGCGTCGATCGCGGCGCGGCCGTCCCGCGCGGTGACGACGTCGTACCCGCGCGCGGAGAGCGTCACCCCGAGGGCGCGGACGAGCTGGGGGTCGTCGTCGGCGATCAGGATCCTCATCGGTCCCGGGTCCTCATCGTGTCTGCACCCCGATGTGTCCTGCGATCGGCAACCGCACCACCATGGTGAGTCCGCCGCCGGGGGTGTCGTCGGCCTCGATGCTGCCACCCATCCCCTCGGTGAAGCCCCGAGCCAGCGCCAGCCCGAGACCCAGTCCGGTGTCGTTGTCGGTGTCGCCGAGCCGCTGGAACGGCTGGAACACGTCGTTCCGCTGCGCCTCCGGGATCCCGGGCCCGTGGTCGACCACGCGGAGCTCGACCGCCCCGTCGAACGCGCTCGCCGCGACCCGCACACTCGTCCCCGACGGGGTGAACCGCACCGCGTTCGCGAGCAGGTTCACGAGGACGCGCTGGAGCAGCACCGGGTCGGCCAGCACCTGCGGCAGTTCGGCGGGCAGGTCGAGGTCGACGTCGTCCGGCCCGAGCTCCAGCTCGTCGAGCGCCGGCGCGACCACGGTCTCCAGCGGGAGGGCGACGGGGGTCGACGCGACCACCCCCGCCTGCACACGACTGACGTCCAGCAGGTCGCCGAGCAGCACCGCGAGACGGCCGAGGCTCTCGTCGGCGGTCGCGAGCAGGGCCTCCCGGTCGGTGTCGGACAGGGCGATGTCGCTGGCACGGAGGGTCTGCACGGCCGCCGATGCGGCCGCGATCGGCCGTCGGACGTCGTGGCCGACGGCTGCGAGGATCGCGCTCCGCACGCGGTCCGCCGCGGCGATCCGTTCCGCGTCGACCGCGGCGCGGGTCAGGTCGCGGTGCTCGACGGCCGCGTCGATCTGCTGTTCCACGACCCGCAGCAACCGGCGCTGGGTCGGGTCGTCCGCCGCACCGGCGAACTCCAGGACCGCTCCGGACGGGAGGCTCGTGGTGGCGTCCGGCGCCGCACCGAACGCTCCGGACGTGGCCGGCACCAGGTCCCCCTGCCGGACCCGCAGACCGGTGAAGCCGAACGCCTCACGCGTCCGGTCGACCAGCGCCTGCAGGGCGTCGTCGCCCCGGAGGACGCTGCCGGCGATCCCGATGAGCAGCCCGGACTCGGCGGCCGCGCGCCGGGCGGCACGCGACCGACGGGCCGAGCGGTCCACGACGAAGCTCACGAGCACCGCACTGATGACGTACATCACGAGGGCGACCAGGTGCCAGGGCTGCTGGACGGTGACGCGGTGCAGCGGCTGCACGAAGAAGAAGTCGAGGCTCAGCCCGGACAGCACCGCGGCGAAGACCGCCGGCCACATCCCGCCGACGAGCGCGACGACGAGGACGAGGAGCTGGTAGGCGAGGACGTCCACCGTGATGGCGTCCGGGGTGTCCCCGATCGAGAGCAGCAGCGTCAGCAGGGGCCCGGCGACGAGCGCGAGGACAAACGCGGCGGTGATCCGGCCACGCGACAGGCTCCCGCCGAGCCGGGGCAGGGCGAACCCGCCGCCTGCTCGCTCGTGGGTGACCACGTGCACGTCGATGTCGCCGGACTCACGGACGACGGTGTTGCCGATGCCCGGGCCGGTCAGGGCCGCGGCCGCACGGCTCCGACGACTCACGCCGACGACGATCTGCGTCGCGTCGATCGACCGCGCGAACCGCACCAGGGTGCTCGGGACGTCGTCGCCGACCACCTGGTGGTAGGTCCCACCGAGCTGCTCGAGGAGCGCCCGCTGCACGCCGAGCGCACCCGGGTGCCGCTCGCGGAGGCCGTCGTTCGTCGTGACGTGCACCGCAGCGAGCTCGCCGCCGGACGACCGTGCCGCGATCCGGGCACCGCGGCGGAGGAGCGTCTCCCCCTCCGGCCCACCGGTGAGTGCGACGAGGACACGCTCACGCGCCTCCCACCGGTGCTCGATGCCGTGCTCGGCGCGGTAGCGCTTCAGGGCGTCGTCGACCTCGTCGGCGAGCCAGAGCAGGGCGATCTCGCGGAGCGCGGTGAGGTTGCCGAGGCGGAAGTAGTTCGACAGTGCCGCGTCGATCCGGGCCGCCGGGTACACGAGCCCGTCGGAGAGCCGCTCGCGAAGGGCCTGCGGCGACAGGTCGACCACCTCGATCTGGTCGGCGCCACGGACCACGGCGTCGGGCACGGTCTCGCGCTGGACGGTGCCGGTGATCTCGCGGACGACGTCGCCGAGGGACTGCATGTGCTGGATGTTCACCGTCGAGATCACGTCGATCCCCGCGGCGAGCAGCGCCTCCACGTCCTGCCAGCGCTTCTCGTGCGGGCCGCCGGGGGCGTTCGTGTGGGCGAGCTCGTCGACCAGGGCGACCTCGGGGTGCCGCGCGAGGACGGCGTCGAGGTCCAGGTCGTCGAGCTCGACCCCGCGGTGCGTCTCGGTGCGGCGGGGCACGGTCTCGAGGCCGTCCACGAGTGCGGCGGTGGCCGCTCTGCCGTGGGTCTCGACGACGGCGACGACCACGTCGCGGCCCTCGTCGCGGAGTCGGCGCCCCTCTTCGAGCATGGTGAAGGTCTTCCCGACGCCGGGTGCGGCACCGAGCAGCACCCGCAGCTTCCCTCGCTTCACGCGCTCATCCTCTCGCTTCTCCGGTGGTCGTGCGGCGCTCGGGTCGCGCGGCGCCGCTCCGCTCGCGTGGGACGGCGCCGCCCCCTGCGCTGCCCGCGCCGCCGTGCCCGGTTCCGATCGGCGGCGCACAACCGATTCCCGCTCGAACCACGGTCGTCCGTGGTTCGAGCGGGTTTCGGTTGTGCCGCGCCCAACCGCACCGCGGCCAACCGCACCGCGCCCACCCGCACTGCGGCCAACCGCACCGCGGCAGGTTGCTCGGCTCCGTCACGCCGACAACGCCGCGACGGCCAGGTTCAGCGACAGGACGTTCACCGTGGGAGCCCCGAGGACGCCGAGCTGGCGACCCTCGGTGTGCGACTCGACGAGCGCGCGCACGACGGACGACGACAGCCCGCGCGCCGATGCCACGCGGGACACCTGCTCGAGCGCGTACTCCGGGCTGATGTCGGGGTCGAGACCGGAGCCCGAAGCCGTCACCGCATCCGCGGGCACGTCGGCAGCCGGGACCCCGTCGGCCGCGGCGATCGCGGCCTTCCGGGCCTCGATCGCCTTCGTCAGGTCGGGGTTCGACGGGCCGAGGTTCGACCCCGACGAGGCGTTCGCGTCGTAGCCGTCCTCGCCCGCGGCGGACGGCCGGGACTGGAACCACCGGTCCGCCTGCTCGCCGGCGAAGGACTGCCCGATGAGCGAGGACCCGACGGGCTTGCCGTCCCGGAACACGATCGAGCCGTTCGCCTGGTCGTGGAACGCCGCCTGGCCGACGCCCCAGACGGCGACCGGGTACGCGATGCCGAGCACCACCGTCGCCAGGAGCATGAGCCGGATCGCGACGCCGGTGGAGCGGATGAAGGAACGAGAGCTGGTTGCCATGAGTCAGAACCCCGGGATGAGACCGACCACGAGGTCGATCAGTTTGATGCCGATGAAGGGGACGATCACGCCGCCGAGCCCGTAGACGAGCAGGTTGCGGCCGAGGATCGACGACGCCGACGCTGCGCGGTACCTGACGCCGCGCAGCGAGAGCGGGATGAGCGCCACGATGACGAGCGCGTTGAACACGACGGCCGACAGGATCGCGGACGACGGGCTGTGCAGGCCCATGACGTTGAGCGCGGCGAGGCCGGGGAACGCCAGCTGGAACATCGCCGGGATGATCGCGAAGTACTTCGCGACGTCGTTCGCGATCGAGAACGTGGTGAGTGCCCCGCGGGTGATGAGCAGCTGCTTCCCGATCCGGACGATGTCGATGAGCTTGGTCGGGTCGGAGTCGAGGTCGACCATGTTCCCGGCCTCCTTCGCCGCGGTCGTCCCGGTGTTCATCGCGACGCCGACGTCCGCCTGCGCCAGGGCGGGGGCGTCGTTCGTGCCGTCGCCGGTCATCGCGACGAGGTTCCCGCCCTCCTGTTCCCGGCGGATGAGCGCGAGCTTGTCCTCCGGGGTGGCCTCGGCGAGGAAGTCGTCGACGCCGGCCTCCGCGGCGATCGCCTTCGCGGTGCGCGGGTTGTCACCGGTGATCATCACGGTCCGGATGCCCATGCTGCGGAGCTCCTCGAACCGCTCGGACAGGCCGTCCTTGACGACGTCCTTGAGGTGGACGACCCCGAGCAGCGCGACCTGGCCCGACGGGGCACGACGGGCGACGACGAGCGGCGTCCCGCCCTGGTCGGAGATCTCGGCGACCGTGGCGTCGATCGCCGCGATCACACCGGCATCGGGGGTTCCAGCCCAGCTGAGCACTGCCGCTGCGGCGCCCTTCCGGACCTGCGAACCGTCGGCCAGGTCGACGCCGGACATCCGGGTGTTCGCGGTGAACGGCACCTCGACGGCACCGGCCGGCAGGCCCGTGGTCACCCCGTCGGCGACCGCCAGGTCGACGATGGAGCGCCCCTCGGGGGTCCCGTCGGCTGCGCTCGACAGCGCCGCGGCCGCCATCAGCTCCGGTTCGGAGACCCCGGGCACGGGCACCACACGGGATGCCCGTCGGTTGCCGTACGTGATGGTCCCGGTCTTGTCGAGGAGCAGCGTGGTGATGTCCCCGGCGGCCTCGACCGCACGACCGGACATCGCGAGGACGTTCCGCTGCACGAGCCGGTCCATCCCGGCGATGCCGATGGCCGACAGCAGGGCGCCGATGGTCGTCGGGATGAGGCAGACGAGCAGGGCGATGAGGACGGTGATGCTGACCGTCGCGCCGACCATCCCGGCGATCGGCTGCATCGTGAGGCAGACGATCACGAAGACGATCGAGAGCGACGCGAGCAGGATGTTCAGCGCGATCTCGTTCGGCGTCTTCTGCCGTGCGGCGCCCTCGACGAGGCGGATCATCCGGTCGATGAAGGTCTCGCCGGGTGTCGAGGTGATGCGCACGATGATCCGGTCGGACAGCACGCGGGTGCCACCGGTGACCGCACTCCGGTCACCGCCCGACTCGCGGATCACCGGCGCGGACTCACCCGTCACGGCGGACTCGTCGACCGAGGCGATCCCGTCGATCACGTCACCGTCGCCCGGGATCACCTCACCGGCGACCACGACCACCACGTCGCCCTTTGCGAGGTCGACGGACGCGATGTCCTCGGTCGCGTTCGCCGTGGCGGCCGGGTCGGCTGCGTCGTACCCGAGCACCCGTCGGGCGCTGGTCGTCGACCGGGTCTTCCGGAGCGTGTCCGCCTGGGCCTTGCCGCGGCCCTCGGCGACGGACTCCGCCAGGTTGGCGAAGACGACGGTCAGCCAGAGCCAGACCGCGATCGCGATGGTGAACGCCGAGGCGTTGACGAACGCGGCGGCCGTGGTCAGGGCTGCGCCCACCTCGACCAGGAACATGACCGGGTTCCGCCACATCAGTCGCGGATCGAGTTTCCGCAGTGCGCCCGGGAGGCCCGCCACCAGTTGACGGGGCCCGAAGGCGGACGAGCGGGTGGTCGGCTCCACCGCGGTGCGCGGTTCCGACTCGGAGGTCACGGTGGTCATGACAGTCCTTCTGCGAGGGGACCCAGTGCGAGCACCGGGAAGTAGGTGAGTGCGGTGACGATGACGGCGACGCCGGCGAGGAGTCCGACGAAGAGCGGCCGGTGCGTGGGCAGCGTGCCGACGGTCGCGGGGACCCGGTCCTGCGCCGCGAGCGACCCGGCGAGCGCCAGGACGAACGCGATCGGCACGAAGCGGCCGAGCAGCATCGCGATGCCGAGCGCCGTGTTCATCCAGGTCGTGTTCGCGGTGAGGCCGCCGAACGCCGACCCGTTGTTGTTGCCGGCGCTGGTGAACGCGTAGAGCAGTTCGGAGAGGCCGTGGTTGCCGGGGTTGAACACCGAGGTGCCGAGGACCTGCTCCCGGACGCCCGGGATCGCCAGGGACAACGCGGTCCCGAGCAGCACGACGGTGGGCGTCACGAGGATGTACAGCGCCGCGAAGGTCATCTCCCGCGCCCGGATCTTCTTGCCGAGGTACTCCGGCGTCCGGCCGACCAGCAGCCCGCCGATGAACACCGTGATCACGGCGAGGACGAGCATGCCGTAGAGACCGGACCCGACGCCGCCGGGGGTGACCTCGCCGAGCATCATGTTCAGGAGCGCCATCATCCCGCCGATCGGCGTGAAGCTGTCGAACATCCCGTTCACCGCACCCGTGGAGGTGGCGGTCGACGTGGTGCCGAACAGGGTGGTGCCGAGGATGCCGAAGCGGACCTCCTTGCCCTCCATCGCGGCACCAGCGGCGTGCGTGGCCGCGCCGCCCCCGGCGAGTTCGGCGATCGACATCGCGGCGAGGGACACGAGGAAGATCGCGCCCATCACGGCGAGGATCGCGTACCCCTGACGACGGTCGCCCACCATCCGGCCGAACGTGCGCGGCAGTGAGAACGGGATCGCGAGCATGAGGAAGACCTCGACGATGTTGGTCCACGCCGACGGGTTCTCGAACGGGTGCGCCGAGTTCGCGTTGAAGTAGCCACCGCCGTTCGTGCCGAGGAGCTTGATCGCCTCCTGCGACGCCACGAACCCGTCCGGGATGTGCTGTGTCCCGCCGGCCAGCGTCGCGACGTCGGTGCCGCTCCCCCACGACTGGACGACGCCGCCCGCGACGAGCACGATGGCGAAGACGAAGGACAGCGGCAGGAGCAACCGGCCCGTGCCCCGGACGACGTCGACCCAGACGTTGCCGATCGTCGACGAGCGGCGCCGGGCGAACCCGCGGACCAGGGCGACGGCGACGGCGAGCCCGACGGCGGCGGAGAGGAAGTTCTGCACCGCGAGGCCGGCGAGCTGTACCGAGTACCCGACCGTGGCCTCGGGCGAGTACGACTGCCAGTTGGTGTTCGCCACGAAGGACGCCGCCGTGTTGAACGCGAGCGACCATCCGACGTCCGGCAGCCCGAGGTCCCCCGGCAGCACCGTCTGGATGCGCTGCAACAGGAACACCACGACGAGCCCGGCCGCGCTGAACAGCAGCACCCCGCGGAGGTACGCGCCGGACGACTGCTCCGCGTCGGGGTCGACCCCGATCAGCCGGTAGACGATCCGCTCGGCGCGGCCGTGGTGCGACGAGGTGAACACCCGTGCCATCCAGTCACCGAGCGGGCGGTGCACGACGACGAGCAGCAGGACGAGGACCGCGACCTGGGCGATGCCGGCCCAGGTCGCCGCGGCCCCCATCAGAACCGCTCCGGGCGCACGAGCGCCCAGACGAGGTAGACGACCGCGGCGACGCCGAGGACGGCGGCTGCGATGGTGATGCCGAGCACGTGGACTCCTGGAGGTTCTTCGGGTCCGCGGCAGGTGCCGTGGACGGCACCGTTCCTGGTGCCGATCCGATGGTGGATCCGGCACCGGGCCTCCAGGCCGCTCCTAACGCCCTCCTAACGTCGCCTCCCACGACGCATGCGCTCCCCTAACACTTGCCCCCGTCCCGACCCGCTGATATGTTGGCTACAACGGTTCCCGCCAAGGCTCGACGCTCGCGTCTCCTCAAACGGGCGGGACTGCTCCGTCCTGTGCTGCTTCGGCAGCACAGGACGGATTCCTCCAACCGCTCATGTTGTTTCCTGCGCTGTAGTTGCTGCCGGCTTGCCCGAGATCGAACGAATCGACGATCTCGAAGGCGCCATCATCACGTTCACCAGCTCTCACCTCTCGCCCTGGCGCGTGACCCAGTTCCGCCGGGCGCTGCGGACAGTCGGACTCCCGCACTCCGATGGGGATGTCCACCGTGTCCATGAGTTCGACAGTGCGATCCGGTTTGCCCTGCTCATACGGATCGAGCGGATCGAACTCGCGCTCCGGGGCCAGATGGCATCGACATGTGCAACGAGGTTCGGACCGAGCTGGCACATCGACCCGCGCGCATTCCGACCGGGCGTCGACATCGAGGCGCTTCGTGCGCAGTTCACCGGCGCGCTCGACAGGAGCACAGACCCAGCCGCTCGACAGATCTGGTCGAGACGCGACCTCGATCAGATCTCGTTCGGCATGGTCTCCGAGCACCTGAGCCTCGGCGCGATCTCTCGCATCGCCGGGCTCCTCGATCCGCAGGTCTCCCGTGTTCTGGCGCAGACGTTCCAGCTCCCGGCACCGACGCTCCGCGCCACGCTGCAGCACGTCACGCACGTTCGGAACTGCTGTGCGCACCACACTCGGATCTGGGGCACGCGATTCGGCGTGCCGACGCCGAAGTACCGATCGCCAGCAACGCTGGTCGCACGCCTCGAAGGGGGGCAGCCGAGGTCCCCGTCCCGCTCGCTCGCGCTCATCAGCCACATGGCCGACAGCGTCTGCACCGACCCGGCACGCACGACGGCGCTCGAGCTCCTCCTCGCTGATCACCGGGATCTCCTCGTCGGCCTGGGAACGACTCGGTGAGACCGTCACACGACGGCGGCCCGCAAGCGGTCCGCAACCACGGCGCAGGCATCGCGGAGCGCCGCCGGCCCGACGACCTCGAACGACGCGTCGAAGCCGGCGATCCGCGCGGCGAGCGCCGTCCACGACCAGGACCCGATCGTGAGCCGGCAGCGGTCGGCGCCGAGCTCCTCGAGCTCGGTGCCACCGTCGAGGTACGGCGCGATGGTCCGCGCGGCGACCTGCAGCTCGACGGTCCCGGTGCACGGCCACGCGTCCCGGACGTCCGAGCCCTTGAAGCGCGCGGCGACGAACGTGGCGGGGTCACCGCCGGGCACGTCACGCGGCGTGAAGCGGAGACCCGTCGGCGTCCGCGGGTGCATCCGGTCGATGCGGTAGGTCCGCCAGTCCTGCCGTTCGTCCACCCATGCGAGCAGGTACCACCGGCCGTTCCGGGCGACCACCGCGTGCGGCTCGACACGACGCGGCGGCCGGTCGCCCGGATCGTCGCCGGCCCAGGCGGTGTCGAGGTCGAAGCGGAGCACCTGCCGGGTCCGCACGGCATCACTGACGGCGACGAGCACCTCCGGATCGACGGTCGTCGTCCCGGGCGTCGCGATGACGTCCACCGCGTCGATGCGGTGCCGGAGCCGTGCGGGCATCACCTGCCGGACCGCGGCGAGCGCCCGCGCCGCTGGTTCGGCGATGTCCGCACCCGATGCCGGGGCGACCGCCAACGCGAGGGCGATCGCGACCGCCTGCTCGTCGTCGAAGAGCAGCGGCGGGAGTTCCGCGCCGGCGGAGAGCCGGTAGCCGCCGGCCGGGCCCTTGAGCGCCTCGACCCGGTACCCCAGCTCACGGAGCCGGTCGACGTCGCGGCGGACGGTGCGGGGACTGACATCGAGGCGCTCGGCGAGGACGTCGCCCGGCCAGTCGCGACGGACCTGCAGCAGGGAGAGGAGCGCGAGCATGCGCGAGGACGGTCCGGACACGGATCCAGTATCCGTCGAGAAGCGGACATGATCTGACCGCTACCGTCGCCAGACTCGTTCCCATGACGATCACCACGACTCCCCACCTCAACTTCGACGGCAACGCCCGCGAGGCCCTCGACTTCTACGCGAAGGCCCTCGGCACCGAGCCAGCCACCATGACCTACGGCGCGATGGGCGCCACCGACGACCCCGCGTGGGCGGACCGCATCGTCTGGGGCCAGGTCCAGACGGCGAGCGGCATCCGCGTGATGGCGTTCGACGTGTGGCCCGGACAGCCCTACGACCAGGGCACGAACGCGTCCTACGTCTACCTCAGCGGCACCGACGCCGACGAGATCACGGCCGCGTGGGACGGACTCTCCGACGGGGCAGAGATCCGTCAGCCGTTCGGGCCGGCCGCGTGGTCACCGCTCGCCGGGCAGCTCCGCGACAAGTTCGGCGTGATCTGGGCACTCGACGTCGCCCCGGAGTCCACCGACCACTGACACGGGGTCACCGTGTCGGCACCCACGTCGACACGGTGACGGCGGCGGTCACCGTGGCCGGCGCGAACACCGCGTCGGGAGCGACGTGGTGGTGACTCGGCCCCATGTGCACGACGTCGTGGACGTCCTCGGCGGACAGGTCCATCGTCCACGTCAGGTCCTCCGACGACGACTGCACGAACGACGGCGTCAGGGAGTCGTGGAGCCGCCGCTCCTTCTCCGGGTCGACGCTGATCGTCGCCTCGGCGAGCTCCGCCAGGTGCCCCGCCCGCGGTGTCACGACCGCGAGCACCCCGTCCTCGTGCAGCACCCGCGCGTACTCCCGCTGGTTCCGCGGGGCGAAGACGTCGAGGACGACGGCGGCAGCGCCGTCGACGATCGGCAACCGCTCCGTGACGTCACCGACCACGGCCCCGGCCCGGACGTGCACCCGAGCAGCCCGCCGGATGGCGACGGCCGACAGGTCCAACGCGACCCCGAGCCTCCCGGCCGGATCGGACGGGTCGGACGGGTCGGACGCATCGAGCGCGTGTGCGAGGTAGGTCCCAGGACCGGACCCGACGTCCAGCACGACCCCCGGTGCGTCGGCGGACGAGACGACGGCGGCGAGCGCCCGCTCGACCGGCGCGTAGTGCCCACGACCCAGGAACCGGATCCGCGCGTCGACCATCTCCGGGGTGTCCGCGGTCAGCGCGCGCCGCTTCGCCGGGAGGAGCGTCAGGTGCCCCTGCTTGGCCTCGTCGAACCGGTGCCCGTTCGCGCACCCGGCCTGCCCGACGCCGGTGCGACCGAGCGGCTCGCGGCACACGGGGCAGGCGAGCACGGGCAGCAGGTCGTCACGCACGCCGTCCAGCGTACGGGCGTCGGTAGCCTGGCCCGATGTCGCTCCAGCAGCTCTTCGGTCTCGACGGACGCACCGCACTCGTCACCGGCGGCAGTTCCGGCATCGGCCGTGCCATCGCGGGTGCGCTGGCGGACGCGGGAGCACGCGTCGTCATCGCTGCGCGGACCGGCGACACGATCACCGCAGCCGTCGACGAGATCCGCGCCGACGGCGGGTCGGCCGAGGGCGTCGTCGCGGATCTCTCCACCCGCGCCGGAGCCCATGCGCTCGCCGATGCCGTGGGCGACGTCGACGTCCTCGTGAACTCCGCGGGGATCAACCTCCGGCCGCCGATGCCGGACCTCGACGAGGCGACGTGGGACGCGACGATGGCGGTGAACCTCGACGCGCCGTTCGTCCTGGGGCAGCGTCTCGCCCCCGGGATGGCTCGTCGCGGGTACGGCCGTCTCATCGCGATCAGCTCCCAGCAGGCCCACCGTCCGTTCGCGGCCAGCGGCGCGTACGGGGTCTCCAAGGCCGGCCTGGAGGCCCTGGTCCGGTCCCAGGCGGAGGCCTGGTCCGCGCAGGGGGTCACCGCCAACGCCCTGGTCCCGGGGTTCGTGCAGACGCCGTTGAACCGACGGCTCAGCTCCGACCCCGCGACCGTGGAGCGGCTGGCGGCGCGGACCCTGGTCGGGCGGAACGGGCGGACGTCGGACTTCGCTGCTGCGGCGGTGTTCCTCGCCGGTCCGGGCTCGGCCTACGTCACCGGGCAGTCGATCGCGGTCGACGGCGGATTCTCCGTGCACTGACCCCGTGCTCCGCCCCCGCCGGGTCCTCGCCGTGGCGCTAGGTTCGCTGCATGGCACTCATCCACCGCGCCGAACTCCGTCCGTCCAAGGCCGAAGCGCTCGCCGCGTGGTTGCCGTCGCAGCCCTGGAGCGGCGTCGCACCCGGCGCGACCGTGGACGTCGTCGGGCGGTTCCGTTTCGACGACCCCGCGGGCGAGGTCGGTGTCGAGACGATGCTCGTCCGGGTGGGCGACGGCGCGGTGCTGCACGCGCCGCTGACCTACCGCGACGCGCCCCTCGCCGGTGCCACGGCGTTCCTGGTGACCGAGATGGACCACTCCGTCCTCGGCCGGCGCTGGGTCTACGACGCCGCCGGGGACCCGGTGTACGCCGACGTCCTGCGGCGCACGATCGCGACCGGTGGCCACGAGGCCGAGCTCGTCGGGGCGCCGGGCCTCGACACACCGCCGTCGCACGGCTCGGCGCGGGGCAGTGGTTCCGCCGCGTCCTCCCCCGCCGTCACGACCGTCGCCCCGACGACCGAGGGCGCGCTCACGACCATCGGCGACCTCACGATCCTGCGCGTCGTCGGGACGCCGCTGCCCGCTGGCGAGACCCTGACCGCGACGTGGGCCGACGCCGGTCCGACCGTGCTGGCCGTCTTCCGCGCCTGAGCGCCCTCCGCGCCGACCACCCGACGGGTACCGACAGGGCCTCGTTCGACCGCGTCCTGCCTGGCAGGATCGGGGACGTGAAGACACTGGAGTTGCCACAGACGGACCTCACCGCATCCGACGTCATCGTCGGGCTGATGCGGATCAACGACATGAGCGACGAGGACATCCGTTCGCTCTACACGGCCTCGCGCGACGCGGGCGTGACCATGTTCGACCACGCCGCGATCTACGGCGGCTGGCACGGCTGCGAGGAGCGCTTCGGCGCCGCGGTCACGCTGTCCGCGTCGGAGCGCGCCGACATCCAGCTGCAGACGAAGGTCGGCATCCGCCAGGGGTACTTCGACTTCTCGTACGACCACATCATGTCCTCGGTCGAGGAGTCGCTGACGGCCCTCCGCACGGACTACATCGACGTCCTGCTGCTGCACCGCCCCGACGCACTCGTCGAGCCCGAGGAAGTGGCGAAGGCGTTCGACGAACTGCACGCCGCCGGCAAGGTGCACCACTTCGGCGTCTCGAACCACACCCCCGGGCAGGTCGAGCTGCTGAAGAAGTCGGTCACGCGTCCGCTCGCGTTCAACCAGGTGCAGCTGAGCATCACGCACGCGAACGTCATCACGCAGGGCCTCGCCGCGAACATGGGCGGCCTCGACCAGTCGATCGACCGCGACAACGACATCCTCAACTACTCGCGCCTGCACGACATCACGCCGCAGGCCTGGTCGCCGTTCCAGAAGGGCTTCTTCGACGGCGTCTTCCTCGGCGACCGCGAGCACTACGCCGAACTGAACGACGTGCTCGAGGAGCTGGCGTCGGCGCACGGGGTCACCCCGACGGGCATCGCCGTGGCGTGGATCACCCGGCACCCCGCGCACTTCCAGGTCGTCCTCGGCACGACGAACCCGCAGCGTGTGCGGGACTCGGCCGCCGGCTCGGACGTCGTGCTCACGCGCGAGGAGTGGTACCGCGTCCTGACGGCCGCGGGACACACCGTCCCCTGACCCGCTGCTGGCCGGGCAGGGTCGCTCCGGCGGCCCTGCCCGGTCAGTTCTCGGAGTCCAGCTCGCTGCGGGAGCAGCCGAACGCCTCGATCACCTCGTCCAGTTCGGTTCGTCTGCCATCGTCGGCCGCGAAGCGCAGGGCGACGAGAGCAACGTCGAGTGCGACCATGAGGTCGTTGCCCGTGTCCGTCACCATGCGAGACTCGTTGCCTTTCGGGCCGTGAAATGTCACACTGTCTGGAGTCGCCCCATCGCGGTGGGAGCGGAAGTGGTCCCTGGGAGATCCTGCGGTATAGCGGGGCCCGGGGATTCGCGCTTTCACCGGCGTTCCACGTGCGTGACGAGCTTCGTGCCCACGACGGCCCGGTACCGTTCCACGCATCGTCGGTCGGCGGCGATGATGCCGCACATCGCGTCGGCAGCCCAGAGCAGCGGCTCGGCCGCCCCGGGAATGTGCTCCACGCGGATGCCCGTGAGCAATCGACGCGCGCGAAGCGCGTCCAGGTGCTGACGGTCGAGCCGATCGGCGGGCCCGCGCGATTCCAGGACGACCCGGTCGACACCGACCGTCGTCAGTTCGAGGAGCAGGCGCTCGAACGCGATGCGGCTCGGTGTCATTCTGGAACACTACCGGTCACTGATCCTCCCCTGCCGTTGTTGCCCGGCGGGTCAGCGGCTCGAGACGTAGTGGTTCGTGACCTGGGTCTGCGACAGCACCGTGCTGTACACCGCGGCGTAGCGCATCGAGCCGGTGAAGGAGTAGTTGTTCGCCGTGCCCGGCCACCCGGTCGTGGTGTCGTACCCGACCCGCCAGTACCCGGTGGCGTTCTCCGGCAGCGTGTACGCGGTGTTCGACGCGACCAGGACACCGTCGGCGTAGAGCCGCATCCCGGTGGCCGCGGACATCGTCGACACGACGTGGTGCCAGGCGCCGTCGTTGTACGACGCCGGTGAGGTCACGACCTGCACGGCGTTGTTGTACGCGCCGAACACGAGCTGGCCGCTGGTGTTCAGGTAGATCTGCCGGTCGTGCTGGCCGGACACCGCGACCTGGTTGCTGCCGAAGCCGATCAGGAGCCCGCCGGCGACGGTCGTCTTGAACCAGACCTCCTCGCTGAAGGTCGTCGGGTTCTTGACCGCGGTGGGCGTGGAGACGAACGACGTGCCGCCGTTGAGGACGTAGGAGCTCCCCGGGTCGCGCGGACACGCGTTCGGGCTCGGCGTCGCGGCGGTCATCGTGCCCTGGTAGGTGCCGTTCGCACCCTTGCCCGACCAGTCGACGGCGGTCTTCGCGCCCGTCGCCTCGCCGAGCTTGTAGGCGAACACGGCGCCCGTCAGGTCGTCGTCGATCGCACCCGAGCAGGTGAAGTCCTTCGCGGTGCCAGCGGTGTTGCTGCTGTCGGTGACCTTCGCGCTGAAGGCCGAGCGGGTCGGCGCGAACTGGGCGAGCAGCACCACGGCGACGAGGGCCAGCACGAGGACCAGCGCGACGACCTTGCCGTCGCGGAGCCGGACGCCCCTCACGAGGGCCGCACCGTGTGAACGCGGCCGACCGCGAGGCACAGCACGAGGGGGATCAGGCATGCGGCGATGAGCAGCGCCCACCCGAGCGGGTCGAGGTCGATGTTCGACGTGAGCTGGTACTGGCCGTTCCGGGTGAGCTCGTGGACCACCACGCGGCCGACCTCACCGTCGACCAGGTGGACGCTGTTCCCACCGTGCGCGTCGACCCGCACCGGGAACATGCCGGAGGAGATGATCGTCGCCTCCACGGAGTGCGGGTGCGCGGTGTTCGTGATGGTCGTCACGTTCACGAACGGCTTGAGCACGAACGCCGCGTACGAGACCGTGAGCGCCGATCCGGCGATGCGGAGCGAGCTCCGGGTGACCCGGTCGCTGAAGGGACTCGTCAGCACCCAGATCAGGAGGGTGCCGATGAGCAGCAACGGGGCCGCCCGGAAGAGCCAGCCGAGGTGCGGGACGAGCAGGGCCGGTGCCCCGACGAGGTTCTCCTGCGTCAGCGTCCACGGGTCGGTCGCGCCGTTCACGTCGCCGCGGGTGTGGATCCCACCGTCGGCGTCGATGCTGATGACCCGGTGCGTGTACGTGGTGTCAGGGGCCTCGCTGACCCGGAACGAGACGATGTCGCCCACCTGGAGCGACGACGCCTGGACGGGGAGGTCGAGGACGAGCGTGCCGACCGGAGCCGCCTCGCCCATGGACGGCGTCTCGACGACGAACATCCGGCCACCGCTCGTGAGGAACAGTGCGGCGGCAGCGAGGAGCACCGCTGCGACGACGGCGACCGACCAGGCGAGGGTGACCTCGAACCGGCTGGCGGTCGGGGCGCCGAGGAGCGGGCGGGAGAGGGTGCCGGTCAGCGGGACGGCCGAGGTCTGGCTCATGGTCGTCCCTCCGGTTCGGATCGAGGTCGTGCGGGTGGGGTGGTGCTGGTGCTGGTGCTGGTGCTGGTGCTGGTGCTGGTGTCCCAGCGAGGAGGTGACACCTCGGCCGGCTCGGGCTCGGTCGAGGTGTCACCCGGGGGTGGAGCAGATCAGGCCGTGAAGGTCCAGGTCATCGGGACCGAGGCGGCGAGGCCCTGGTAGGTGTTGCCGGCCGAGGAGTCCAGCGTGACCGCGAAGTTGAACGGGACGCTCACACCGGCAGCCGGAGCGGCGGGCATCGTGAAGGCCGATGCCGCGGCGCCCTTGAAGCTGGCGAGCGTGCCGGAGAACACGGTGGTCGACCCGGAGGTGATGACCAGGTTCATCTTCGCGCAGAGGTCGGTCGCGGTGCCGTTCGCCGAGCCGTTGTTCGACTGGGTGCAGGTCGCACCCGGGGTGAGCGTGAAGGTGCTCGCAGCGGCGGTGCCGGTGTTCTTGATGCTGATCGCCGTGTTGACCGTGTTGCCCGGCGTCATCGTCGTGCTGCCACCGAACTTGTTGATCGTGGCGCAGGTCGCGGAGTTCGTCGAGACGGAGCCGCCGTCGGTGCTGAGGCAGGTCACCGATGCGTTGGCGTTCTGCTCCTGCATGACGAGCGTGCCGCTGGCGGCGGTGTTGCTGCTGTTGGTGATGCTCGCCGCGAACCCGGAGAGGGTGCCGGTGAGGGAGAGGGAGAGCAGGACGGCGGCGAAGATGCCCGCGATGAGCGCAACAGGCGCAAAGCGGAGGCGCTTCACCGGGGAGATGCGGTGCGGGTTCGACACGGGGTACCTCGATGATCAGGAGTGGATGGGGCGCCACCGGGATGGCGTTTCTTGCTTGATCATCAAGATAGCCAGTCATTCACATAACTGGAAGCGCAGCCATTGCCCCAGAGCGGGGGGCAGCCAGCGACCACGCCGGGAGTCCGTGCCATCCTTGCGACGGAACACGACAGGGAGAGGACCCGGTGGCAGGGACAGCAGAGGGTGACGCGGCGGAGCTGCTCGGGGCGCTCGACGCCGTCATCCGCGCGGAGCGGGGCCTCGCCGGGCAGCTCAGTGACCGCGCGGGGATCCACGAGACCGGCCTCCGAGCGCTCGCACAGATCAGCGACACCGGGTACGCGACGGCGACGGAGCTCTCCGGCTACCTCAGCCTGACGTCGGGCGCGGTGACGAACCTGGTCGACCGGCTCGCCGCCGCCGGCCTGGTCGAGCGTCGCCCGAACCCGTCGGACCGCCGGGGGTCCCTGATCCTGCTCAGCCCGGCGGGTGAAGCCGTGATCGCCGACGCGCGGGAGCGGTACGCCACGGTCCTGCGGGCCGTCCACGCCGCCACCGGGGTCGACCTGACCAGCGTGCTGAACGACGTCGCGACCGGGCTCCTCCAGCAGGGTGCTGCGATGGAGTCCGAAGAGGACGCCGCGGGGAACGCCTGAGCGCTACTCCGGGTTGCTCGGCGACGGGCTCGAGATCGGCGCGAGGAACAGCGACGGTGCCGCCGGGTCGGCAGCAGCGCCGCTGACCACCTCGACCGCGATGTCCAGGCCGCGTGCCGGGTCCTGATCGAGTTCGAGGCCGTTCTCGGCCACCTGGTCCTCGGGGATCGCGCGGCCCTGGGAGGGATCGAACGCGCTGCTCATCGACATGGGACGAGCATGCCCGCCGTCGATGAGCAGCGCCTATGAATCACCCCTGTCGGACGCGATGAGTTCGAGCTGCGTGAGCGTCACGGCGGACGTCGGGGTGAAGTCGAACGTGTCACCGCCCCCGGAGATCCGGAACACCCGTGTCTGCCCGGCCCACTCGAACACCGCGTCGGCGACCGTGACCACCGTCGATCCGAGCGCGACCTGCCACGAGTACGCCCCGGGCGCGGCGGCCGTCACCGTGTACAGCGAGGCCGACGCGATCGCGACCGGGAACGAGACCGTCGAGCCTGCGGCGAGCGCCGTCACGGTCCGGCCGGTGTCGTCCGTCAGTGGCGACGCCGCCACGGGGAGCACGTCGGTCGGGGTGTCCCGGTACCCGTGCACGTCCGAGGCCGAGACCGGCCGCGTGTCCGCTGCCCAGCCGGTGGGGGTCTCGGAGAGCTCGATGACGATCGTCGCCGCGCCGGCGACGACCGCGTGCGGGATGCTGATGGAGTTCCAGGGCGACCCGTCGACGGTGACGGAGGCGACGAACCGACCAGCGCCGGCGGTCTCGATGACCGTCACCGATCCTCCCGTCTGACGCAGCACCGCGCGACGGACCGACGGCGGCACGATCACGTAGGAACCACTGGCCGGTGCCAGCGGGTACAGGCCGATCGTCGCGAAGACGTACCAGGCGCTCATCTCGCCGTTGTCCTCGTCACCGGGGTAGCCCTGGCCGAGGTCCGACCCGACGAACAGGCGGTCGACGGATTCGCGGACGATCCGGTGTGCGTCGTCGTGGCGTCCGGTGAACATCGGGAAGAACGGGATGTGGTGCGCGGGCTGGTTCGAGAGCCCGAGCATGCCCATCCGCACGTCGCGGGCCTCGGTCATCTCGTGGATCGGGAGGCCGTAGTGTCCGGCACGGTCCGTCGCGCCGGTCTCCCGGGCTGCGAAGAACCGGTCGATCGCGGCGTCGAACCCGGTCGGCCCGCCGTGCAGGTCGACGATGCCGACGCCGTCGTGCGGCGCGGTGAACATCGTCCCCCAGGCGTTCGTCTCGGTGTAGTCACCGCCCCACTGGTCGGGGTCGTAGCCCTCGCCCTCGCGCCACCGCCCGTCAGGGGTCCGCCCGATGAAGAACCCGCGGCGCCGGTCGAACACGTTCCGGTACTGCAGGGACCGGCGGGCGAACCACTCGGCCTCGGCCGCGTACCGCTCGCGTTCCGTCGCGTCGGTGGTGCGGTCTGCCAGGGCGGTGGCCATCACCGAGACGCTCCAGTCGTTGATCGCGGCGTCCAGGGTCCATGACATCCCCTCGGCGGTGTCGGTGTCGACGTGGCCGCGGAAGGCGCCCGGGAGGCTCCCCTTGCGCCCGACACGCTCGTCCCGCGGCGGGACGGTCGCGTTCTTCACCGCGCTCCGGTACGCCTGCTCCAGGTCGAACCCGTCCACGCCCTTCGACACGAGGTCGCCGAACACGGTGTCGCTCGTGGTGCCCGTCATGCAGTCCTCGGCGCCGGGGGCGCTCCAGCGGGGGGTCCACCCGCCGTCGGAGAAGTGCTGCACGAAGCCCTGCGCGAGCTCGGCAGCGGTGTCCGGGGTGAGCAGTCCGAGGAGCGGCCACGCGGTGCGGTACGTGTCCCAGAACCCGTTCGTGGTCGTCATCGCCCCGTCGACCACCTCGGGACCGGGCTCGTCGCGGATCGGCTCCGCGAGGACGTCGCCGTACGGGGAGCGGTAGTGCGGCGTGCCGGTGAGCGCGGCCTCGCCGGCACGGTTCGGGTAGAGGAACAGGCGGTACAGGTCCGAGTAGATCGAGGTCAGCTGGTCCTCGGTCGCACCCTCGACCTCGAGCGTCGCGAGCTCGGCGGTCCAGAGCTCCTCGGCGCGGGCGCGCATGGCGTCGAAGGAGCCGGCGGCGTCGAGGTTCGCCCGGGCGTCCGCGAAGGAGACCGTCGAGATCCCGAGGAGCACGTCCGTGTCCCCCGCGACCGCGAACCACCCGCGGAGTTCCCCGTCCGCGGACGTCGTGTGGTCCTCGGTCACCCCAGGGACCCGCAGGTGCACGAAGTGCGGCGGCGTGCCGGGGCGGTCGTCGAGGTGCGCCTCCACCACCGCGGTGCCGTCCTCGATGCGCACGGTCGCGTCGAGGACTCGGCCGTGGTGGTCGAGGACGACGCTGCGGATGCCGGTGAACCGGAAGCCGAGGGCGAACTCCCCCGCGGTCATCTCCGCCGTGACGCCGTGCTCGAGCGCCACCCGGTAGCGGTGCGGGCCGTCGAGTTCCTCGTCGTGGTCGAACGCCAGCGCCCGGGCCACCGGGTCCGGGTCCGGCGACGCGAGCGGGGACGGCATCACCTGGAACACCCCGCGGTCCCCCATCCACGGCGACGGGATGTGGCTGGTCGCGAAGGCCTGGAGCGCGGGCCGGTTGTCACGCGGACGGTTGTGCTCCTGGTACGCGTACGGCCACCGGTTGCTCGCGGCGTCGGTCATCGGCAGGCCGAACACGCCGCCGTGCGGGAGCCCGACGAGGGGCGCGTTGTTGCCGCGGGAGAACCGGGAGGACGCCTGGGTGCCACGGGTGGTCCGCACGTGGTCGAGCGGGCGGGTCGCTGCGGGCCGCCGGGACGGTGCGATCCGGACGTCGTCGAGCCAGCCGCGGAGGGCCGTCAGGGTGCCCATGTCGTCGGCGGCGGCCG
Source organism: Curtobacterium sp. PhB136 (assembly GCF_004346855.1). NCBI lineage: Bacteria > Bacillati > Actinomycetota > Actinomycetes > Micrococcales > Microbacteriaceae > Curtobacterium > Curtobacterium sp. PhB136. The sequence continues at coordinate 914,947 of NZ_SMGH01000004.1, read as the reverse complement.
GCGTGGCGGAGCCGAGCCGGGCCTCCAGGCGGTCGACGACCCGACCCGCGAACGGCGCGAGGTCGACCTCACGCCGGTTCCACTGGTCCACCCACTGCTTGCGCGCGGCGTCCTGGGCGGCGGGGGTCAGCGCGTCGCCGTACTGGTCGGTGGCGGAGTCGCTCAGCCGGGAGCCGTCGGTGAACAGCACGTCGAGGGTGAAGGCCGTGGCGTCCCAGAAGTGGTCGAGGTCCGCGACGTCCGGCTCGGTCCGGCCCGCCGGCAGGGTGCGCTCCGGGAACCAGACCCAGGACAGCCGGTCCCCCGACTCGATCGTCCGTCCCGAGAAGCCGGGAACGCTCGCGTCGACGGTGCCGGTGCCCTCCGGTCGTTCGACGAGGTACCCCTCGAGGGACGTGAAGCCGACATGGTTCCTGGCGGCGACGGCCGTCGTCGGGCCACCGCTCCGTTGCAGTTCTCGCACGCCCCCACCCTATTTGCTCCAACGGATGGACGAAACCCCGTGCTCGTCGGGACGTCGCCGACCGGGCGCTCGATCGAGTGCGCAGCAATGGGCCCCCAATGCTGCACCAGCCGCCGTTCGTGCGCAGTCGATCACCGTCGACGACGACCCGTTCCTCGTCCCGTCCGCCGGGTCGGGTCAGCCCTGGTTGTGACCCGGCGCGTTCTCCGAGTTGCCGGGGCCGGTGTCCGCGGATGTCGTGTCGGCGGAGGTCGAGTCGGCAGCGCCCGTGCCGGACGACGAGGTGTCCGCCGCACCGCTGTCGAGCGGTGTCTGGACCGGCAGCGTCGGCTCGACCGAGGGTTCCGGACCGTTCGACGGCTCCGCGGGCTGGGACGGCGCGGGCTCGACGGTCTGCGAGGGCTGCGGCGCGGTCGTCTGCGACGGCTGGGTTGGCTCGGACGGCTCGTCCTGGGGCTGTGAGGGCTCGTCGCTCGGCTGCTCGTCGACCGGCGCGGACGGCGAGGTCGAGCTCGACTCGGTCGGAGCCGGGGTCCCGCCGCCGTTGCCGAGCGCGAGCACCGCGACGACGATCCCGGCGAGCACGAGCACACCGACGATCACGAGCGTGATCACCAGGCCGCGCCGACGCTTCTTCGCAGGTGGCGCGTCCGACACCGGCGACGCGGCGACCGGGCCACCTCCGCCGCCGGTCGGCTCGCCGGTTCCGCGTTGGGTCCCCAGGACCGTGGTCGCCTGGTCGTCCGATCCGGAGGCCTGACTCGCCGGCATCACGCGGGTCGCGTCGTCATCGGGTCCGCGCACGGGCATCGCGCGCGTCGCCTCGTCGGCCTGCGCCGATCCCGGGGCGCCGAGGACGGCGGTGGCACCGGCCGCCCCGGCGGCCGCAGCCGCCGCGGTGAGCGTGCCGGGGCCTCCTGGCAGGAGCTGCGTCGCGGGCGCACCGTCGTCGTACGCCAGCGCGCGGAGTCGTTCGGCAGCTTCCGTGGCCGACGGCCGCTCGGCGGCGTCGGTCGCCGTCATCACGTGCAGGAGGACCCGCCAGGCCGTCGGCAGTGCCGGATCGATCTCCGGCGAGCGGGTGAGCCGTGCGGTCGCGGACTCGACCGCGCTGCCGGGGAACGGCATCCGGCCCGTGAGGCACTCGAGGAGCACGAGACCGAGCGAGTACACGTCGGACTTCCCGCTGATGCCCTGCGCGGTGACCTGCTCCGGGGCGAGGTACGCGGCGGTCCCCATCACGGTGCCGGTCCCCGTGACCCGGGCGGCGTCGCGGAGGAGCGCGATCCCGAAGTCCGCGAGCTTCACGTGCGAGCCGTCCGCCTCGAGCAGGACGTTCGCCGGCTTCACGTCGCGGTGCACGATGCCCTGCGCGTGCACGGCGGCAAGGCCGTCCGCGACCTGCGCACCGACCCGAGCCGTGGTCGAGCGGTCGAGCGGTCCTTCACGGAGGCGGGTCGCGAGGTCACTGCCCGGGACGAGTTCCATCACGAGGTACGAGTCACCGTCGGCGTCGTCGAGCGCGGCGTCGTAGAGCGTCACGAGCGCCGGGCTGCGGAGGCCGGCGAGGACCTGGATCTCCGCCTCGGCGCGGGCGCGTTCCCCGTGGTCCACCGCACCCATGCGGAACACCTTGACCGCGACCTCCCGCCCGAGTTGCTCGTCGACCGCGCGGTACACGGACGCCATGCCCCCGTGTCCGAGCGTTCCCGTGACGCGGTACCTGCCGCCGAAGACCCGTTCTTCCATGCCCGGCAACCTACCGGCACGACCTGACGGCCCCCGCGTGGACGGGGCGGCTCCGGTGTCCCCGGAGCCGCCCCGCGGACCTACAGCAGCTGCAGGACCGCGCCCGCGAGGGTCACGATCGCCGTCACGAGCCCGAGGACCTCGAGCACGAGGACGGACGTCCTGCGGTTGCCGCACCGATGCCGGTGTTTCGCCATCGTCGGCCTCCCTTCCCAGGGCAGGAGACCGTGGTCCGAGCTCCCCTTCCGATGGTCCGGAGGGTCGCGTAGACTCGATCACCGTAGGCGGTTCGAGTTACTACGCAACTCAGACCACTGACCTCTTCACGAGGTGAGATCAGCCCCTGGTTGCCACCGGGGGCTTTTCTCGTGCTTCTTCGAGTCCGGCCGGGCTTCGCCTGGAGTCCCGGCCGACGTATCGATCCTTGCCTGGTCCGACCGTCGTCACGAAGGCCTGTGGATATCGCTCGCCCCGTCGCGGCGGAGGGCCGTGAGGTAGAGCCGGTGCGCCGTGATGACGAGGGCCAGCCAGGCGAGGCCGAGCGCCCACGCCGCCAGGACGTCGGTGAGCCAGTGGTGCCCGAGGAACACGCGGGAGAGCCCGACAGAGACGACGAACACGCTTCCGAGCACCACCGTCCACACCCGCGACACCCGCCGCGACTGCCGGAGGAGCAGCAGGTACACGATCGTGCCGACGATCACCGTCGCGTTCAGCGTGTGTCCCGACGGGAACGAGGGCGAGTGCTCGTACGGCGGCACCGCGTCTGCGAGCGGCGGTCGAGCGCGCCCGATGAGGTCCTTGCCCGCGACGGTCATCAGGAGCGAACCGGCACTCGCCGCGACGAGCAGCACGAGGGGTGTCCAAGCGCGGCGCTGGATCGTGAACCCGACGAGGAACCCGACGGCGACGATCGGCATCCCGACGGTGCCGGCGACGTTCGTCCACCACGTGACGACCGTGTCGAGTCCTGGCGTCCGCAACGACATGGCGAAGTCGAGGACCGGTCGGTCGAGGACCGCGACGTCGTCGGCCTCGCGCACCGCGTCGTAGACCTCGGAGGCGACCCACGTGCAGACGGCGGCGATCGCGATGCCGATCAGCAGTGTGACGAGGAGCAGCGGCAGCGCGCCGAACCGGTCACCGAGCCGCACCCACGCGGACGCCGACGCCCGGCCGGCGGGGGTCCGCCAGGTGGTCAGGTCGACGTCACCGACGGTGCGGTGGTCGCGGCGCGCTTCGTCGTCCATCCACCCAGCCTGCCCGGCGGCACCCGAACGCGAGCGCGGAGCGGGTCTCAGTCCTTCGCGCTGCCGTAGTCGTCGACGACGCCGACCGACAGTGGGAACGTGACGGGGAAGTCCCCGAAGAGGATGCGGCCGGCATCGGCAGCGGCGGCCTCGACCTGCTCGGCGACCCAGGCGGCGTCGGCCTCCGGGGTGTGCAGGACGATCTCGTCGTGCACGAAGAACACCAGGTGCGCGCCGTCCCGCACGGGGCCCCGGTACCGTGCGGCGAGTCGGGTCCGGAGCGACGCCATCCACGACAGCGCCCACTCAGCCGCGGTGCCCTGCACCACGAAGTTCCGCGTGAACCGCCCCCAGCTCCGGGCACGCGACTCGACGGAGCGCTGCATGGCCGGGGTGCCCTCGACGGACCAGGCGAGGTTCTTCGCCTCGAACCAGGCCTGCTCGGGGACCGGCGAGGTCCGCCCGAGTCGTGTGGTCACCGGTTCGCCGCGCTCCCCCGCGCGCGCCGCGCGCTCGACGAGGTCCAGCGCCCGCGGGAAGGCCCGGGCCAGCCGCGGGACGAGCCGGCCGCCCTCACCCTGGGTCGCGCCGTACATCGCACCGAGCATCGCGCCCTTCGCCTGCTGCCGGGTCTCGACGGCACCGGAGGCGACGACGCCGTCGTACAGGTCGCGTCCGTTGCCGGCGGCGGCCATCGCGAGGTCGCCCGCCATCGCGGCGAGCACCCGCGGTTCGAGCTGTGCGGCATCGGCGACGACGAGCTTCCACCCGTCGTCGGCCACCACGGCGCTCCGGACGGCCTTCGGCAGCTGCATCGCGCCGCCGCCGTTCGCCGCCCACCGTCCGGTGACGACACCGCCGACGGCGTACTCCGGGTGGAACCGCCCGTCCTGCACCCACTCGTCGAGCCACGACCACCCGTTCGCGGTGAGCAGCCGGTAGAGCCGCTTGTACTCGAGCAGCGGTTCGATCGCTGGGTGCTCGAGTCGCTGCAGCTCCCACTTCCGGGTGCTGTCCACCACGAGTCCGGCGCGGCGCAGGGACCGCAGCACGTCGGCGGGCGAGTCCGGGTTCAGGGACGGGTCGTCGAGCCGGTCGCGGAGGACATCGGCGATCTCCTCGAGTCGTCGCGGGCGTACGCCGTGGGGCACCCGTGGTCCGAGCGTGTCCGCGAGCAGGCGCTCGTGCACGTCGACGCGCCACGGGAGTCCGGCGAAGCGCATCTCGGCGGCGACGAGGGCTCCGGCGGACTCGGCGGCGAGCAGCAGCCGGAGCGCCCCGGGGTCGGTCGACCCGGCCACGGCAGCGAGTTGCGCACGGAGCTCGGCGACCGGTTCGGCGTCGTCGGCCGCCGGTGCCACGTCGAACAGTGCGTCGTCGAAGAGCTGCGCCTGGGTCGCACGCTGGAGGCGCTCCTGCGGTGCCGCGGCGTCCCACGACCCGGGCGGCGACGCCTGCAGGTCGGACCCACGCGCAGCGAGCGCGGAGCGGAGGATCCGGTGGCAGAGGCGCAGGTCGACGCACCGGGAGACTCGGCCGCCGGCGGCGAGCAGCGCCGGGTACCAGCGCGCGGTGTCGTCCCAAACCCAGCGCACGCCCGCGGACTCGCGTTCCGCGACGAAGGCCGGGAGGCTCGACTCGCGGAGGTGGACCGGCTCGCCGTCCGCGGTCCCCGCGTCGGTCAGCGGGGTCGCGAGGACGCCGCCGTCGACGCGGCTGAGGACGAGGTGCACGGAACGATCATGCCGTGCACCACCGTCCTCGCCGGACGTTCAGCGGTCGCGGCGGCTCGGGTCGGTCCCACCGGGTCGCACGGCAGCGGTGTCGGCGACGTCGATGCGGACGGTGCCGTCGGACTCCTCGTGCACCTCGACGCGGGGGTCCTCGTCGTGGGCGTCCGATCCCGACATCCGTCGGAGCGTGTCGTGCCGGCGCTCGTCGAACGTCATGTCGACCCCGTCGTCGAGGTGGTCGCGGTCCGGACCGTGCGGGTGCTTCGGTGTTGCTTCGCTCATGCCCGCGACGGTACGCGTCGGCGGGTGCACGGGCTCACCCGACCGGTGCCGTCCCGGTGCGCTCGGTCCAGTGCGCTCCGGCGTCCCACCGCGCGCGGACGGCGGCCTGGACGCGACCGCGCGGCGCGGTCGCGCGTGCGGTCGCCAGGTCGGTCCCGAAGACGAACTTCGCGGCGCTGTCGTCGCCCTCCGCCGCGTCGTGGGAGCCGGGCGGGAGCAGCGTGAACCGCCGGGCGAAGCGCACGAGGTTCGCGTCGGGGCCGAGGACATCGGCCAGTCCGGGGTCGAGCGTCCACGACCGGCAGTTCCACACCGTCGCGGCGACCTGCGGTGCGAGGCGGCGGAGGACGTCCGGGGCGGCGGCGAACGCCCGGTCGCAGGCGACCGGGTCGAGCGGCCCGGTCTCCGGGACGTGCACGCCCCAGGCCGGCGTGCCGTCCGCCAGGTGCGCGCCGAGTTCGAACTGGAGGCGCCCGACGGCCACCACGCGTCCGGTCGCCACCGCGCAGAACCAGTCCAGGCCCGTGCCCCGGACCCCGTACCGGTCGCGTTTGCGCGCCACGTCCGCGATGCTCGCGTCCGCCTGCTCGGCGGTCAGCCCTCGGCTCCGGAGCCATCGGTGGGTGACGGGCAGGACGGCGGAGACCGCGGCGAACACCAGGTCGTCCCGCTCGCCCGGCGGTGCGTCGGCGACGGTCGCGGCGAGCGCCGCCGCGAGGTCCGTGACGGGCGCGGCGGGGTCCTGGAAGCGACCGATGGCGGCGGTGAGCAGCGCGACGGAGGAGGGTCGGGCCTCCAGGCCGGTCGTGTCCGCCACCGGTCCGCTCACGGTGCGTCCCTCACTTCAGCCCGGACGACGCGAGCCCGTCGATGACCCGGCGCTGCAGGACGATGAACATGATCAGCACCGGGGCCATCGCCATCAGGCTGGCGGCCATCAGCACCGGGTAGTCGATCGTCCGGTCACTCGACAGGGTCGCGAGCCCGGCGGCGAGGGGCATGTCCTCGGCACGGGTGGACACGACGAGCGGCCAGAGCAGCTCGTTCCAGGACCACAGCACGGTCGTGATCGCGAGGACGCTGATCGACGGACGGGCGAGCGGCAGCATGATCCGCCAGAACACCTGGAACGGGTTCGCACCGTCCATGCGCGCCGCCTCTTCGAGCTCCGGCGGCAGGTTGAGGAACGCGGTCCGCATCAGGAACGTGCCGAACGCGCTGAACAGCCCCGGAGCGACGATCCCGGCGAGGGTGTCGAGCCACCCGAGTCCCTGCACGATCTGGTACTGCGAGATCAGGTAGACCTGCGACGGGACCAGCAGGATCGACAGCACGATCGCGAGCAGGACCGTCCGGCCACGGAATCGCATCCGGGCGAACGCGTACCCGGCGAGCGTGCAGAGGATGATCTGCGCGATCGTCCGGATGATCGTGACGTACACGGACGTGCCGAGCTGGCTGAGGAACGGCAGGCGCTCGAACACCTCGGTGAAGTTGTGCCACTGCAGCTGCCCCGGCCAGAACACCGGGGTGACGGACTGCACCTGCGCGTTCGTGGACAGCGACATGATGATCTGCCAGAGGAACGGGAACGCCATCGCGAACCCGCCGACGCCGAGGACGACGTGGATCCACCAGTGGCTGCCGCCGCGGCGACCTGGGCGCTTCCCGCTCCGGATGGTGGTGGTGGTCATGACTGCACCCACTTCTTCTGGACCCGGAACTGCACGAGCGTGACGATGCCGATGAGCACGAAGATCACCATGGCGATCGCCGCCGCGAAGCCCTTGTCGTTGTCGATGAACCCGGCGCTGTAGAAGTAGAAGACGAGGGACATCGTCTTCGGGATCACCGGGTTGGTGCTGCCGAGGATCGCGTAGAGCAGGTCGAACAGCTGGAAGCTCGAGATCGTCGTGACGATGACCACGAAGAAGATGCTCGGGGTCAGGAGCGGCACCGTGACGGAGCGGAACTGCCGCCACCGGCTCGCGCCGTCGAGCTCCGCTGCCTCGTAGAGCTCCGGCGGGATGTCCTTGAGCCCGGCGCCGAGGATGATCATCGAGAAGCCGAGGGACGACCACAGGCCGACGAGACTGACGGCGACCAGCGCGAAGCCGGGGGTCGAGATCCAGTACGGGCCGTCGATGCCGAACCACCCGAGGAACCAGTTCACGATGCCGTAGTCGCCGTTGAACATGATCCGCCAGACGAGGGCGATCGCGGCCGGCATCGCGACGTACGGCAGGAAGAACAGCACACGGTAGAACTGCGCGAACCGCAGACCGGGGGTGTTCAGCAGACTGGCGAGCCAGACCGCGATCGGGATCCCCACGAGGACGATCGCCGTGTAGATGACGGTGTTGAGCAGCGACTGGTAGAGCTGCGGGTCCGACAGCAGCCGGCCGTAGTTCGCCAGGCCGGAGAACGTCGCACCGCCGAAGACGCCCCACGTGGTGAACGAGTACCAGAAGGTCTGGATGATCGGCCAGATGTAGAACGTGCCGACGCCGATCAGGAGGGGCAGCACGAAGAGCCAGGGCCAGGCGCCGTCGGTGCGGGTCCGGCGGGGGTTCCGGTCGCCCCGCGGGGCGCCCCGCCCGGACGCGCGCTGCGTCCGGGCGGGGGCGGCGGCGACCGGGGTCGCCGCCGTGTCGGGATGCTCGGTGTTGATCGTCATCGGGTCTCTCCGCGACGCCGGGGCGTCACTGCTCCTTGCCGAGGGCGGTGTCCATCTTCTGGGCGAGCTCGGTCGCCACCTGGTCGACGGGGGTGGAGCCGTCGAACGCGCTCGGGAGCAGGTTCGTCTCGAGGGTGTTCCACGCGGCGGTGTTCTTCGACACGGGGAGCGGCTGGGCGTAGTCGACCGCGTCGAGGAAGACCTGCAGGTCCGCGTCGGGCATCGTCTTCGTGAAGGCGTCCTGCGTGCCGGTGTACGCCGGGATCACGGCGCCCATGTCGCCCTGCTGCTGCTGCGCGGTCTTGCCGGCGAGGTACACCTGGAGCGCCTGCGCGGCGGCCTTGTGCTTCGAGTTGGCGGAGACGACGTTCGAGACGCCGTGGATGACCGTGGCCTGCTGCTTGCCCTTGGGCAGCGGGTAGACGACGACGTCCTTCTCCATGGCGGTGTCCGTCAGCGCGGAGCGGAACCAGCTGCCGCCCTGGTACATCGCGAGCTTGCCCGAGGTGAACCACTGGTCGGCGGTCGTGTCGGTGAGCTGCTTGATCGACGGCGATGCACCCGACTTGATGAGGTCGGTCCAGAACTGCAGGCCCGCTTCGGACGCCTTCGACGCGTACCCGGACTTCGTGCCCGCGGCGTTCACGACCGAGCCACCCGCCTGGAAGATCGTGTCGTAGTACGTGGTCTGGCCGTCCATGCCACCGGCGGCGCCGTACGCACCGTCGGCCTTGAGCTTCTCGGAGAGCTCGGCGCCGGTCTTCTGGAAGTCGGCCCAGGTCCAGTCCTTCGACGGCAGGGCGACCCCGGCCTTCTCGAACAGCGCCTTGTTCACCCAGACGCCGATCGTGTCGAAGTCCTTCGGGACGCCGTACTGGGTGCCGTCGTACGTGTAGAGCTTGTTCAGCGCGGACGAGTAGTTCGCCGGGTCGATGGCGCCCGCCTTGACCTCGCCGGTGATCGGCGCGATCTTGCCGTTGGCCGCGTAGAGCTGGAAGTTCGGGCCGTTCATCCAGAACAGGTCGGGGAGCGTGTCGCTCGAGCCCTGGGTCTGCAGCTTCGTCCAGTAGTTGGCGAACGGCGTCACGTCGACGTTGACCTTGATGTCCGGGTACTCCTCGTTGAAGCCCTTGATGTTCGCCTTGATCGCGGCGACCTGGTTCTCGTCCCAGACGGCGTAGTTCAGCGTCGCCTTGGTGTCCTTCGCGGCCTTGTCGTACGCGCTGCCGGAGCTCGTGGCGCCCGAGGACGTCGAGCAGCCGGCCAGCAGGACGGCCGCGCCGAGGGCGGCGACGGCACCGAGGAGGACGCGACGTGCTCCTCGGGCTGTGGTGTGTGCGGGCATCGGGGGGTCCTTTCGCACGGCCGTCAGCGGCTGACGGTCTGGGTGGGGTGGGTGAAGTGGGTGAGCGTCTCGTCCGGCAGCGCCGGGACGTCGATGGGGACGGAACCGTTCCGCAGCGAGCGGGTGGCCAGGGCGCCGGCGGCGACCGCGGCACGGGCCGCGATCGGCGACAGGGAGGTCGGTTCCCCGAGGGCGACGAGGCGCAGGAACTCGGTCATGGTGAGGAGGTCGGCGTCCGCGTGCCCGGACTCGACGCCGTCGATCGGGTACTCCCGGTCGCCCTGCACGTCCCAGCCCCGCCGGTGGTTCCAGACCTTGACCACGCCGCCGCCGGTGTCGCCGATGTTCTCCAGGCGCCCTTCGGTCCCGATGACGGTGTAGTTCCGCCAGTAGTCCGGCGTGAAGTGGCACTGCTCGTAGCTGGCCTGCACGCCGTTGTCGAGCGTCATCATCACCATCGAGACGTCCTCGACGTCGACGACGGGGTTGAGGCCGGTCTGCTCGCGCGGCGGCCAGTTGTCCAGCGAGAACCAGTCGCCCATCAGCTCGCCGGCGCGGTCACGGCGGTCGGTGACGTCGCCGTAGACCGACAGCGAGCCCATGCCGACGACGCGGCTGGTGTACCCGCCGGCCAGGGCGTGGATGACGTCGAGGTCGTGGCTGGCCTTCTGCAGGAGGAGCGAGTTCACCTTCGTGCGGTCGGCGTGCCAGTCCTTGAAGTAGTAGTCGCCGCCGTTGCCGACGAAGTGCCGGCACCAGACGGCCTTGACCTCGCCGATCTCCCCGCGCTCCACGATCTCCCGCATCAGCCGGACGACTGCCGCGTGCCGGAAGTTGTGCCCGACGTACAGCGGGGTGCCGGTCTCGGCCGCGGTGTTCAGCACGGCGTCGGCGTCCTCGACGGTGATCGCGAGGGGCTTCTCGAGGTAGACGGCGATGCCCGCGCGGAGGAGGTCGATCGCGATCTCGGCGTGGGTCCAGTCGGGCGTCGTCACGATCGCGGCGTCCACCGCACCGACGAGGTCACGGTGGTGCTCCACGACGAGCGCGTCGGGATACTCGGCGTGCCCACGTTCCCGCCCGTCGGCGGTGACGTCCGCGACGGCGGTGACCGACGCCCGCAGGTCGGGGTGTGAGGCGACCGCCTCGGCGACGTGCCGGGCGATGGCGGACCGTTGGCCCATCCCGATCACCGCGACGCGGAGGGGTTCGTTCGTGTCGACGCTCATCTCGCTCCCTTGCGTGATTGTGACGCCCATGATGCCGAATCGATCATGAATGCACAATAGGCGCTCACGGATCGCTCACGGAAGCGAGATGCAAGGGTTTTACACGCCGGTAACGTCCGCGGCGCGCAGACGAGCACCCGGCCGACCGGCGGGAGCCCGGTCCGGCTCAGTCGGCGACGACGAGCTCCACGCCGGCCGAGGCGAGGTCCGCGGCGAAGGCCGGCGGGACGGGCTGGTCCGTGACCAGCACGTCGATGCGGTCCAGCGGGCAGATGCGCGCGAACGTCGAGCGCTCGATCTTCGTCGAGTCCGCGACGACGATGACCCGACGGCCGACGGACGCGAAGTGGCGACTCACCTCGGCCTCTCCCTCGTGCATCGTGGTGGCGCCGTACTGGCCGGTGAGACCGTCGACACCGAGGACGACGACGTCCAGCGCGAACTCGTCGAGCGTGTCACGGACCAGCGGCCCCACGAGCTCGTACGACTGGCGGCGTGCGACGCCACCGGTCACCACGATCTTGACGTTCGCCCGCACGGACAGCTCGTACCCGATGTTCAGCGCGTTCGTCACGATGGTGACGCCGTACTCGCCGTCGGCACGGATGAAGCGCTCGCTCTTGCCGAGCTCGCGCGCCACCTCGGTCGTGGTGGTGCCCCCGTTCAGGCCGACGGTCTCCCCCGGTCCGACGAGCGCGACCGCGGCACGGGCGATGGCGGTCTTCGCCTCGGCCTGCCGGGCGATCTTGTACTGCAGCGGCAGCTCGTAGCCGGCCCCGAGCGCGGCGGCCCCGCCGTGGGTGCGCGTGACGAGCCGCTGGTCGGCGAGGGTCGCGAGGTCACGGCGAGCGGTCGCTGGGGAGATCCCGAGCATCTCGCCGATCTCGGAGATCGACACGTTGCCCCGTTCGCTCACGAGTTCGAGCAGGGCGTTGAGCCGCTGTTGCGGAGTCATGGAGGCCATCCTACGGGCGAGCTGTGCGCGGTCGTTGATCGGAAATGACGTTTTGCTCTCGCTTCGCGCACGATCGCTCGCTATGCTTCCGACCACATCGATCATCGGGATCGATCCGGACCGGAAGGCACCCATGACCGACACCTTCGTGAGCGAGGAGCTCGCGTCGCAGCCGGAGACCTGGCGCGCCGCCGCGGCGCTCCTCCCCTCCTTCGTCGACTCCCTCCCCCAGCCCGGCGAACGTGTCGCCGTCGTCGGCTGCGGGACCAGCTGGTTCATCGCGATGAGCTACGCCGTCGCCCGTGAGCAGGCCGGCCTCGGGGTCACGGACGCCTTCGCCGGGTCCGAGTACCCGACCGGGCGCGAGTACGACCGCGTCGTCACGATCAGCCGTTCCGGCACGACGACCGAGATCATCTCGCTCCTGTCCGAACTGCCGACGCAGCGCACCGTCCTGATCACCGCCGTGGCGGACAGCCCCGCGGCAGCCGTCGCCGACGCCGTCGTCGCGCTCCCCTTCGCCGACGAGCGCTCGGTCGTGCAGACCCGATTCGCCACCACCGCGCTCGCGCTCCTCCGCGCGTCCATCGGTGACGACGTCGACGCGCTGGCCGTCCAGGCCGAGACCGCCCTCGCGCTCCCCATCGACGACCTGCTCGGCGCCGAGCAGGTGTCCTTCGTCGGGCGTGGTGCCGCGGTCGGTCTCACCTACGAAGCCGCGCTGAAGACCCGCGAAGCCGCGCAGTTCTGGGCGGAGTCGTACCCGGCGATGGACTACCGGCACGGACCGATCGCGATCGCACAGCCCGGGCGCCTGGTGTGGTCGCTCGGCGCGGCCCCCGAGGGCCTCGCGGACGAGGTCGCGGCCACCGGTGCCCGGTTCGTCCACCACGACCTCGACCCGATCGCCGGGCTCGTCGTGGTGCACCGGTTCGCGGTCGCCCTGGCCGAAGCCCGCGGGCTCGACCCGGACCACCCGCGCTCGCTGACCCGGTCGGTCATCCTCACCTGATGCCCGACAGCGGGGTCGTGCTCGGGGTCGACGTCGGCGGCACGGGCATCAAGGCCCGACTGACCGACGCCGTCGGCACCGTGCTCGCCGAGCAGCGGGTCCCCACCCCGCGGGACGATCCGGACGCCGAGCGGCTCGCGGCCACCGTTGCACGACTCGTGGTGGCCGCGCTCCGGACGACGGGTGGTGCCGGCCCCGCCGACCAGTCACTCGATGCCGTCGGGGTGGTCGTGCCCGGCGTCGTCGACGAGTCCACCGGCCGATCCGTCCTCTCGGTGAACCTCGGCTGGCAGGACGTCCCCGTCCGCGACCGCCTGCGGGACGCCCTCGCAGCACAGGGCATCGACGTCCCCGTGGCGTTCGGCCACGACGTCCGCGCCGGTGCCCTCGCCGAGACCCGGTCCCCCGCACTCGCCGTCGGGTCCGTCGCCTTCGTGCCCGTCGGCACCGGGCTCGCGAGCGCGCTCGTCGTCGACGGCGCCCTGGTGTCCGGTGGCGGCTGGGCGGGAGAGGTCGGGCAGGTCCGCATCGCACACGGCCCGCACGCCGGACTCCGGGTCGAGGAGATCGCCTCGGCGAGCGCCGTCGCCCGTCGCTCCGGAACGGACTCCGCGCACGCCGCGATGCTGCGGGTCCGCGACGGCGATCCCACTGCCGGAGCCGTCTGGGCGGAGTGCGTCGACGTCCTCGCCGACACCCTCGCCTGGATCACGGCCGTCGCCGGCTGCCACACGGTCGTCGTCGGCGGTGGGCTCGCCGAGTCGGGCGCGCTGCTGTTCGACCCGCTCCGTGTCGCCGTCGCCGAACGGCTCGTCGGACTGCGGGTGCCCGCCGTCGTGCCGGCCCGCCACGGTGACGCGGCCGGGGCCATCGGCGCCGGCCTCCTCGCACAGGACCTCCTCGCCACGTTCGCGACCGTCGGGGAGCACGCATGACCACGCTCGTCCGTGCTCCGCGCATCGTCACCCCGGACGCCGTGCTCGACGACGGGTGGCTGCTCGTCGGCGACGGGGTCGTCGTGGCACGTGGATCGGGCCGAGCGCCCGAGCACGCGGACGGGCCCTTCCGCGTGCACGAGGTCGCGGGCACCGTCGTCCCCGGCTTCGTCGACCTCCACGCGCACGGCGCACTCGGGCACGACTTCGCGACCTGTTCCGCCGAGGACGCCCGCGCGGTCGCCGCGCACCACGCCGCCCGCGGCACCACGTCGCTCGTCGCCTCGATCGCGACCGGTACCCCCGAGGACACGGTGGCCGCGCTCCGTCGGCTCCGCCCCCTCGTGGCCGACGGCGTCCTCGCCGGCCTCCACCTCGAGGGGCCGTGGCTCTCGCCCGCTCGCCGCGGAGCACACGCGCCGACACTCCTGCACGCTCCCGGACCGGCCGAAGTCGGCGCGTACCTCGACGCCGCCCAGGGGGCGCTCCGGATCGTGACGCTCGCTCCCGAGCTCCCCGGCGCACCGGACGCGGTCGAGCGGCTGTCCGACGCGGGCGTCATCGTGGCGATCGGCCACACCGACGCCGACGCCGCGACGGTCGAGCGAGCGGTCGACGCCGGCGCCCGGCTCGTCACCCACGTCTTCAACGGCATGCCGCCGCTGCACCACCGGTCGCCCGGCCCGGTCGGCGTCGCGCTGACCGATCCCCGTCTGAGCGTCGAGGCCATCGTCGACGGCCATCACCTCGACCCCGTGACGGTCGACCTCGTGCGGCGGAGCGCGGCGGGCCGGATGGTCCTCGTGTCCGACGCGATGGCGGCCACCGGGTGTCCCGACGGCGCCTACCGGATCGCCGGGTCCGACGTCGTCGTCGCGGACGGCGTCGCGATGCTCGCGGACGGGTCGTCGCTCGCCGGCAGCACAGGGGTCGTCGCGGACGGCTTCGCCCGCTTGCTCGACGCCGGTGCTCCGCTCACCGAGGCGGTCGATGCGTCCTCCGCCCACGCCGCCGCCCTGCTCGGCCTCCCGGTCCCCCTGGCGGTCGGCTCACGCGCCGACCTGTTCGTCGTCGGGGTCGGTCCGCTCTTCCCGGAGGTCCTCGCATGATCGTCGTCGTCACCCCGAACCCGGCCGTGGACGTCACCTACCGCGTCGACGAGCAGCGCATCGGCACGACCCAGCGCGTCCGCAGCGTCGAACGGCGCCCGGGCGGCAAGGGGCTCAACGTGGCCCGGGTTCTCGCTGCCGAGGACGTGGTGACCCACTCGGTCCTCCCCCTCGGCGGAGCCTCGGGCACCTGGATGGTCGATGCCGTCGCGGCCCTCGGGCAGCCGGTGACCGTGGTGTCGGTCCCCGGTGAGACCCGGAGCACGATCACCGTCGTGGACGACCTCGCCCACCCGACGATGTTCGGCGAACCCGGGCCGGACGTGCCCGCCAGGACCTGGCTGCGTGTCGACGAAGCGGTGCGCGCCGCGGTGCACGCCGCGCCGGACGCCGATGCACTGGTGATCGCGGGGTCGCTCCCCGTCGGCAGCCCACCCGACGTGGTCGTCCCGTGGATCACCGACGCCCTCGCGGCCGGGGCACTGGTCGTCGCCGACCTCGCGGGACCCGCGCTGCTGGCAGCCGCCGACGCCGGCGCGACCATCTGCAAACCCAACCGCGACGAACTGGCGGAAGCGACCGGCCGCACGGACGAACGTGCCGGCGCGCTCGACCTCCTCCGCCGCGGGGCGGGCACCGTCGTGGTCTCCCGCGGTTCGGCGGGCATCGCCGCACACACCGTCGACGCCGTCGTCGAGGTCCCCGCCGTCCCCGGTGTCACCGGGAACCCCACCGGCGCCGGTGACGCCGCCACCGCCGGCCTCGTCCTCGCCCTGACCCGTGGCACGGACATCGCCACAGCACTCCGTACCGCTGCCGCGTTCGGCGCCGCCGCGGTCCTGCGCCCGGTGGCCGGCGAGATCGACCACGACGCCGCCCACCGCTTCACCACCGACCTCGAGACGACCCGGAGCCACGCATGATCACCGACCTCGCCCTGACCGGACTGCTCGACTCGGCGCGCACGACCCGGAGCGGGGTCGGCGCGTTCAACGTCGTCCTCCTCGAGCACGCCGAGGCGATCGTGGACGGGGCCGTGCGCGCCGGCCTGCCCGTGATCCTGCAGATCAGCGAGAACTGCGTGCGGTACCACGGCGGCCTCGCACCGATCACGGCGGCCACGCAGGCGATCGCCCGCGCCGCCGACGTCGAGGTCCTGGTGCACCTGGACCACATCGAGGACGTCGACCTCGTCGCCGAGGGCATCGCGCTCGGCGTCGACTCGATCATGTACGACGGGTCGCACCTCGACTACGACGCCAACGTCGCTGCGACGCGGACCCTCGCCGAGCGCTGCCACCGGGCCGGGATCGCGATCGAGGCCGAGCTCGGTGAGGTCGGCGGCAAGGACGGCGTCCACGCCCCCGGTGTCCGGACCGACCCGGCCGACGCGGCGGCGTTCGTCGCGGCGACCGGCGTCGATGCGCTGGCGGTCGCGGTCGGGACCTCGCACGCGATGCAGACCCGTGAAGCCGCGGTGGACCGTGACCTCATCGGACGGCTGCACGCCGCGGTCCCCGTGCCGCTCGTCCTGCACGGGTCCTCCGGGTTGTCCGACGACGAACTGCGGGCCGCGGTGGCCGCCGGGATGACGAAGGTCAACATCTCGACGCACCTGAACGGCCTGTTCACGCGGGCGCTCCGGGACGTCCTCGACGAGCGCCCCGACGTCGTGGACCCGCGGAAGTACGTGGCCGCGGGGCGGGACGCGATCGCCGCGGAGACGGCGCGGCTGCTCACACTGCTGGCAGCCTGACGGCGACGCGGTCCCGGCCGCGGCGTCCCGGCTGCGACGTCCCGGCCGCGGCGTCCCGGCTGCGACGTCCGGCCCGCGGCAGCGTGCGGGGGCGTCACCCCTTCGTCTTGGAGTGCCACCGCAGCGTCGTCCCCTGGTACAGCGTGACGTCGCCGTTCGTCTGCATCCGGAGCACCATGCCCTTGCCCCCGTACCGGGACGTCCCCGTCGACCACTTCGCCCGCCCGAACGCGTCGTAGAGCACCACGTTGCCGTCGGACTGGACGCGGAGCGAGCTGCCCCGACCGCCGGCGACGGTGAACACCGTCTTCGTCCCGATGACGATCCGGAGCGACCCGTCGTCGAGCACGACGAACCGCCGGTGCGCCGCGGTGTCCCGGATCTCCTGCCCGGGGACCAGGCTCGCTCCGGGGAGGAGCCGGTCGCGGGTCGCGGGCGCCTGCTGCCAGAGGACGGTGGAGCCCCGGACGAGCTGCACCACCCCGAGGTCCGTCACCTGCAGCCGCGGCGCACTGCCGGTCGAGGCCTTCCCGGCACGCCAGACGGTCGCACCCGTGGTGCTGCGGACGGCCAGCGTGCCGTTCGTCCCGACCACGAGCGACGCGCCCTTCGACGCCACGTTCGACGACCACACGGCACGTCCGCCGCCCCACTCGACGAGCTTCCCGTCGGCCTGCAGGTCGAGCCACCACAGCCCGTGCGGTGACCGGATGGACGTGCCGGACGGCACCGCGACCGCGGACCCGGTGATCCCGGTCGCGGTGGCCCCGGCAGCGGCGGCGGACCCGACGACCCGCCCACGGGTGCACCCGGCGGTCGGCAGGAGCGCGCCGAGCACGGACCACCTGGGCGTCCCCAGGCCGGTCGCCCGGTCGTGCCCCTTCGTCGCCGGGTACGTGCCGTTCGTCCCCCCGGTCACGTCGCGGAAGGCCGTGGGGTGTGCGTAGAGGGTCTGGTGGAGGTCTCCGACCCCGGAAGCGCAGCCGCGGGCGCTGAGCGCCGCCGCGAGCTGCCCGGCGACGACGGGTGACGCGAGACTCGTCCCACCGCCGAGCGCGAACCCGCGCGCGGCGCCGAGGTAGATCCCGGGACCGGTCGCGGGATCGGCCACGGACGCGATGTCGGGGACCAGGCGCTTCGTCCCGGAGACGCCGACACCGCTCTGCCATGCCGGGCGTGCGTACGCGGCCGACGTGCCGCCGCCGCTCGCGCCGTACGAGTTGCCCCAGGCCGTCTCGCTCGTCGCCGAGGACGTGGTCCGGAGCGAGGTGCCCCCGACCGCGACGACGGCGGGCGACGACGCCGGGTACGTGACCGACGTCACGACGGTCTTCGGTCCGGTCGGGCACTTCGCTCCGTCGTCACCGGATGCGGCGAAGACGGTCGCCCCGGCGGCGACGATGCGCGCGATCGCGTTGTCGAACGCGGCTCGGACACCGGGCGATGTCAGCGACTCGCACGACCCCCACGAGACGCTGACGGCCACGATCCCGGCTCGACGGACGTCGTCGGCGATGCGGCTGTAGCTGTCGTAGAGCCCCTGGAACGAGTTCGGCGCGACGTACACGCGCTGGCGGGCGCCCGGTGCGGTCGCCAGCAGTGCCTCCTGGTCGAGTGCGACCTCGGACTCGCCGCCGGAACCGTCTGGTGCGTGCACGTCGGCCCCGTCGACGGAGACCTGGTCGAGCGCGGGGACCTCGCGCCCGACCGCCTTCGCGTAGGCGACGAGGTCGTTCCGGTCCCACCCGGAGAGCTGGACCGTCGCGACCGTCGTCCCCGCGCCGGCGTTCGCAGCGCTCGACGAGGCGTACGCACGGGCCAGGTCTGCTGGGGCGTACCCGCCTGGCAGCGCGGCGTGTGCGGCGGCCGGGCGCGCGTCGAGCCCGAGCACGGCGGTGACCGCGCCGCCGAACGACGACGGCAGGACGGGTTCGGCGGACGGGTGCATGCCGTCGCCGCTCCCGAGCAGCCGGATCCCGAACAGCGCCTCGGCACGGGCGGCGGTGCCGGTCGCCTCGAGCTCCCAGGTGTCACGGTCGGTGACGGTGAACCCCGCAGCCGTCAACGCTGCTCGGACCGTCGCGCCGTGCGGTGCCTCGGGGGCGACCGCGGCGACGGCGTCGGCCCGGTCTGCGGCGGTGTCGCCGGTGGTCGTGGTGGGCAGCGCTCGGAGCGCGGTCTGGTCCGTGGGCCGGAGCACGATGGTCAGGTCCACGGTCGCGTCGCCGGGCGTCCGTCCGGTGGACGGGTCGGTCGGCGTCGGAACGGAAGCGGGAGCCGCAGCGGTCGGGGACGGCACGGCAGGAGCGGCGGACGCCGGGGCGGCGAGACCGGCGGCGAGGGTCACGGCGAGCGCGGTCGCCGTCACGAGGGCGAGGGGTCGGTGCAGCATCGGCGTCACTCCATGACTGGTGCGGCACCCGATCCGTGGGCGCCGGTCCACCCGCGTCGGAGTGGACGCGAGCACGGTAACCCGTCAGGGCACCGCGGCGCTCCCCCAGTTGTGAGGCGATGTACCCCGCCGGGTCCCCCTCGCGCGCGGGCAGGCGGACCGCTGGCCGTGGACCCCGGTCAGCAGAGGGGGACGTTCACCGCGAGACCGCCCATCGCGGTCTCCTTGTACTTGGTGGACATGTCGGCACCCGTCTGCCGCATCGTCTCGACGACCTGGTCGAGCGACACGTGGTGCACCCCGTCTCCACGGAGGGCCATCCGTGCGGCGTTCACGGCCTTGTTCGCCGCGATCGCGTTCCGCTCGATGCACGGGATCTGCACGAGGCCGCCGATCGGGTCGCACGTCAGCCCGAGGTTGTGCTCCATCGCGATCTCGGCCGCGTTCTCGACCTGCTCGGGCGTCCCGCCGAGCAGTTCGGCGAGTCCGGCGGCGGCCATCGACGCCGCGGACCCCACTTCGCCCTGGCAGCCGACCTCGGCGCCGGAGATCGAGGCGCGCTCCTTGTAGATCGAGCCGATCGCGCCGGCGGTGAGCAGGAACCGCACGATCGCGTCGTCGCGGAGCTCCGAGGTGATCGCGGGGACGTAGGTCAGCGCGTAGTACAGGACTGCGGGGATGATCCCGGCGGCACCGTTGGTCGGGGCGGTGACGACCCGGCCGCCGGAGGCGTTCTCCTCGTTGACCGCCATCGCGGTGAGGTTCACCCACTCCATCGCGAAGAGGGGGTCGTGCCCGGGGTCGTCGCGCGTGAGCTGCTCGTACCAGTTCGCGGCACGGCGGCGGACGTCGAGGCCGCCCGGCAGCGTCCCGCCCCGTCGGATGCTCCGGTCGACCGAGGACTCCATCACGGCGTGGATGCCGAGGAGCCCGGAGCGGACCTCGTCGTCGGTGCGGGTCGCGGTCTCGTTCGCCAGGGCGATGCCGCTCACCGGCAGCCCGGACCGCGCGCAGGCGGCGAGGAGCTCGGCGCCGCTCGAGAACGGGTACGGCACGGCGTCGCCGACCGGGATGGCGGCGCTGGCCACGGCGGAGGTGTCCTCGCCGTCGCGGGCGATGAAGCCGCCGCCGACCGAGTAGTAGGTCTCGACTGCGAGCTCGGAGCCGCCGGCGTCGAAGGCGCGCAGCCGCATCGCGTTCGGGTGGCGCGGCAGCATCGTCAGGGGGTGCTGGACGATGTCCCGGAGGCGGAACGGGACGGTCTGCCCACCGGAGAGCCGGAGCGACCCCGTCGCTTCGAGGCCGTCGAGCGATGCGGTCATGGCGTCGGGGTCGACGCGCTCGGGCTGCTCCCCCGTCAGGCCGATCGCGACGGCGCCGAGCGTGCCGTGCCCCTGCCCGGTCGAGGCCAGCGAGCCGTACAGGTCGACGCGGATCGTGGTCAGGGGCAGCCCGGCGACACGGGATGCGAAGTCCGCGGCGGCGCGCATCGGTCCGACGGTGTGGGAACTCGACGGACCCACGCCGATGCTGAAGAGATCGAAGACGGAGACCGGCACGCCGCCACCCTAACCCGTCCGGACGGACGGACGGACGGAGGAGACGGACCAACCGACGGACGGACGAACCGGACCTCAGCGGCGGTTGCCCTCCGAGGGCATCAGGAACCACAGGACGACGTAGGCGATCCAGAGCGGCCCGGGGAAGAAGCTCAGGACGACCCAGGCGACACGGACGAACATGCGGGACCAGCCGAAGCGGTCGGCGATGCCGGCACAGACGCCGGCGAGGACGCGCCCGTTGCGGGGGCGGATGAGTGAGTTCATGTGCATCACGCTACGCACGCCGGGCGGCAGGCAGAAGGTGGTCAGCCTCCCGATCGAGGGTGGGGAGAACCCCACCGGGCGCTCAGGGGACGAGCACGATCTTCCCGCGGGTGTGCCCCTGCTCCAGTTCCTCGTACGCGTCCTGCACGCGCTCGAGCGGGTACGTGCTCGCGACGGGGACCTCGATGGCCCCTTCGGCGACCATCGCGGCGAGCGCCCCGAGGATCTCCGGGTCGGCGGTGTCCGTGCTGCCGGAGGCCTTCGCCCCGACCTCGGCCGCTGCTTCGAACGCGATGATCGTCTCGATGCGGTCCGCCGGGATCCCGAGGGCGATCCCGAGGTGCACGTACTCGGGGCCGTGCGTGTCGATGAGCGCGTCGATGCCGTTCGTCGCGAGCTCCTCGATGCGCTGCTGGAGCCCGTCGCCGTAGGCAACGGGGCGTGCCCGCTTCGACGCGAGCCACTCGTGGTTCGCCTCGGACGCGACGGCGATCACGTCGACCCCCTCGTTCGTGAGGAGCTGTGTGACGAAGCCGCCGACACCCCCGGCGGCACCGGAGACCACGACGGTCTCCCCCGGCCTCGGGTCGACGGCGCGCACCGCCGCTGCCGCCGTGGTCGCGACGATGTCGAGGCCGCCGGCGACGGTCCAGTCCAGCAGGCGCGGCTTCTGGACGACCTGCTCGGCGGGGACGGAGACGTACTCCGCCTGGCTCGAGCGCTCCCACGACCAGCCGATGACCTCTTCGCGCTCGTCGACTCCGTCGACGCCCTCGCCGACGGCCACGACGATCCCGGCGAAGTCGGTGCCCTGCCCGGACGGCAGGTCACCGCCGAAGGTCCCCTGGCGGATCGCGGACTCCCCCGGGTTGATCCCGGCGGCACGGACGCGGACGAGCACCCGGCCCGGCTCGACCGTGGGGACGGGGACCTCGGCGACATGGAGGACGCCGCGGTCACCCCACTCGTCGAAGCGGACGGCACGCATGGTCTCAGGAAGGTCAGTCATCACCCCAGACGGTACCCCTGCCGGGACGACGACCGAGGGTGGACCGCTCCAATCCGTCGGGATCCCGTGCGAGACTGACCGGATGCCCATCCTCAACAAGGACATGCAGGTGTGCATGTCGCTCGCGGCCCGGCCGAGCAACATCGGCACCCGGTTCCACAACTTCCTCTACGACGAGCTCGGGCTGAACTTCCTCTACAAGGCGTTCACGACGACCGACCTCCCCGGCGCCGTCACCGGGATCCGAGCGCTCGGCATCCGCGGATGCTCGGTGTCGATGCCGTTCAAGGAGGCGATCATCCCGCTCGTCGACACCATCGAGGAGTCGGCCGCCGCGATCCAGTCCGTGAACACCGTCGTGAACGACGACGGTGTGCTCACCGCGTCGAACACCGACTACGAGGCCGTCGCCGCCCTCCTCGCCTCCCACGACGTGGATCCGGCCTCCCGCGTGCTGCTCCGCGGCTCCGGCGGCATGGCGAAGGCGGTCACGGCGGCGTTCCGCGGCGCGGGCTTCGACCACCTCACGGTGCTCGCCCGCAACGAGGACACCGGTCCGGCCCTCGCCGACCAGTACGGCTACGCGTGGGCGCGGTCGGAGCAGGACGCCGGCGACGTCGACCTGCTCGTCAACGTCACGCCGCTCGGCATGGACGGCGACCAGGCGGAGACCCTCGCCTTCGAGCAGGACCGTGTCGACGCGGCCCACACCGTCTTCGACGTCGTCGCGATCCCCTCGGAGACCCCGCTGGTCCGCGCGGGTCGCGCCGCGGACAAGCACGTCATCACGGGTGCCGAGGTGATCGCGCTGCAGGCAGCGCGGCAGTTCGAGCGGTACACGGGCGTCGCCCTCACCGAGGACCAGGTGACGCGCGCGAGCGAGTTCAGCCGCGCTGTGTAGGTGGCAGACAGGCGGACGGGAGGCCCGTGGCGGCGCCGCCACGGGCCTCCCGTCCGGCTCGTCAGGAGTTGCGGGCGCGACCCGTCGCGACCCAGCCGAGCCGGCGCAGCGTCTCGCGGTTCCGGATCCAGATGAGCGGCTGGATGACGAAGCCGGGCACCCAGGACCCCGGTCCGGCGACGGCGTTCTCGACGATCGTGACCTTGCACCCCTTGGCGTGCGGTTCGACGCTCAGCTCGACCCGGGCCTCCCCGATCGGCCACCCCTTCGGCTGGATCACCATGTGGCGCGGCGGGTCCCACTCGAGCGACGTCGTCTCGTCGTTGATGACCAGCGGCCAGACCCCGAACGAGTGGTGCAGGCGTGTGCCGACCTCGGGCCACCCGCGCTCCTCGTTCCGGAGCCGGGACGCACCGACCACCCACGTCGTGTAGAGCCAGCCGTCCCCGAACACGTCGAAGACGTCCTCGGGCGTGCAGTGCAGGATCCGGACGTTCTTGGCCATGGTGTTCAGTCCTCCGGTGTGAGATCGACGTCTTCGGGGAGCCCGAAGGTGTGACGCAGGGAGCTCCGTGCGGCGTGCCACCCGGCCATGCCGTGCACGCCCGGGCCGGGTGCGGACGCCTCCGAGCAGAGGTACATCCCACCGCCCATCCGCCACGGGTCGCCGGAGAGCAGCGGGCGCTTCACGAGCTGCCAGAAGCTCGCGGCGCCGGCGGCGATGTCCCCGCCGACGTAGTTCGGGTTGTACTCGCCCATCTGGACCGCGGTGCGCGAGCTCGTCGCGAGGACCGTGTCGCGGAACCCCGGGGCGAACCGCTCGATCTGCCGCGTGACGATCTCGGTGTGGTCGACGTCGGATCCCGCGGGGACGTGCGCGTACGCCCAGAAGACGTGCTTGCCCTCCGGGGCGCGACTCGGGTCGACCACGGTCGGTTCGGCGCCGAGGACGTACGGCCGCTCGGCGTGACGTCCGCGTGCGACATCGCCCTCGGCCGCGGCGATCTCCGCACGCGTCCCGCCGATGTGCACGGTGCCGGCCTTCCGGAGCTCGGCGTTCGTCCACGGCACCGGGTCGGACAGCGCGAAGTCGACCTTCGCCGCGGCGTTGCCGAACCGGAACCGCCGCAGCGCACCGCGCTTCGGCGACGGGATCTGCTTCCCGGCGATCCGCAGCATCCCGGGGACGCTCGTGTCGAAGAGCACCGCCTTGGCGGTTGTCAGGTCTGCGAGGGACCGGACTTCGCGCCTGGTCTCGATGGTGCCACCGTGCGCGACGAGGTCTGCGGCGAGCGCGTCGACGATCGCCTGGCTGCCGCCGATCGGCACCGGCCAGCCCCTGGCGTGGGCGTAGACACCGAGCGAGAGGGCTGCTGCGGCCGTCGCGAGTGAGGGCATGTGCTGGATGGAGTGCGCCGCGACCCCGGTGATCATCGCCGGTGCGACGTCCTGCCGGAAGCGGGCGTTCCAGGCACTGCTGCCCTGCTCCAGCGCACGCAGACCGAACTGCAGGACGGTGAGCGGGTGCCGTGGGACGTGGAGCAGCGCGTCCGTCGCGAAGTCCGCCACCTGGT
Source organism: Curtobacterium sp. PhB136 (assembly GCF_004346855.1). Lineage (NCBI taxonomy): Bacteria > Bacillati > Actinomycetota > Actinomycetes > Micrococcales > Microbacteriaceae > Curtobacterium > Curtobacterium sp. PhB136. The sequence goes on along the minus strand of NZ_SMGH01000004.1, from coordinate 890,750 downwards.
CGGCGTGCCGCGCGAGCGGGCCCATCAGGTTCCGGAACGCCGGCCCGTCCACGCCCAGCTCGGCGGCCGTGCGCTCGAGGTCCCGGTACGCGATGCCGGCGCGCCCACCGTCGAGCGGGTGGCCGTACTGCACCTCGGGGAGCCGCAGTTCGATGCGGTCCTCGAGCCGGAAACGCCGGAAGAACTCGGACTGCAGCGCCATCGGGTGCACGGCGGAGCAGACGTCGTGCAGGAACCCGGGCAGCGTGAGCTCGGCGGTACGGGCCCCGCCGCCGATGGTGTCGTTGCGCTCGACCACCTCCACGGAGAGCCCGGCGCGCGCCAACGTCACCGCGGCGGCGAGCCCGTTCGGTCCCGCCCCGACCACCACCGCATCGACCATGCACCGAGCCTACGAGGCGCGCGTGTGCGGACCCCCAGCCGCGGTGCCGGGGTCAGCTGCGGGTGGTGTCGGCGTCGGCGGCGTCCGTGCCGTCGTCGTCGGAGGCGCCGTCCGAGGCATCGTCGGTGTCCTCGACCGCGCTCGGGCCGGAGCCGACGGGGTGCTCCGCGAGCAGGGCCGCGAAGTCCTCGTCGAGCATCTGCTGCACGCGGTCGTCCCGGCCGATCTCGTAGCCCTCGGTCGGGCGCTGCGCCCACCCCAGGCGGCCGACGACGGTCGTGCCGATGTCGTCCCACGCGCGGGCCCGCGCGGCGAGGACGATGCCGTCGACGAAGCCCTGGTCGTCACGGCGTCGGTCGAGCATCGTCGCGAGCTGCTCGTACTGGGCTTCGCGCGTGCGGAGCTTGACGTCGTCGCCGCGCCGGTAGTCGTGCTGGTGCTTCGAGCGGCCCTTCTGCTTGATCGCCTTCGACCGGATCTCCCGCATCCGCTGGGCGTCGCCGCGCTGCTCCTCGGCCATCCGGTGCAGTTCTTCGCGCGTCGCCTCGGCTGCGACCGCGTGGTCGAAGAACCCCTGGTCCCGCAGGGAGTTCGTGATGATCCGGTTCGCGACGGCGATCACGACGGCCGCCTTCGAGATGAGGAAGCCCTCGTCCACCGCACGCTTGAGCTCGACCTGGCTGATGGGTCGCTCGGTGGAGTCCTTGCCACGCCGTCCGAACAGAGCCATGACGACGACGATACCGGCGGCGGGTGACCATCAGTCCGCAGGGGGACCCGGATCCCCACCGGGAGGGACGACTCGCCCCGAGCGGGTCCGTAGCGTCGCAGGCATGGTCACGTACTCCGAATCCCCCAGGACCGGCCTCGGCACCGCGAGTCTCGTGCTCGGCATCTGCTCGCTGCTCGCGGGGTGGACGTTCTTCGCCCCGATCGTCGGGCTCTGCCTCGGGATCGCGTCCCGCGGCCGCGAACCGCTCGCGCGCGGCCGCGCCGGGTGGGGCATCCTGCTCAACGTCATCGCCCTCGCCGTCTGGATCGTGCTCGTCGCGCTGTTCGTCGGGTTCGGCACGTTCGCGGCGTGGCAGCACGCCACCCAGGGGTCCTGACGGCCGACCGGAGCGGTCGGGTCAGAGGACCCGGCCGTAGAGGGCGACGTCGACCCGCGCGGGCCCGAGCGGCAGTGCGCCCCGCAGGGTCCCCTCGTGCGTGAAGCCGAGCCGCTCGGCGAGCCCGCGGCTCCGCTCGTTGCCGACGGCCGTGCGGATCTCGACCCGTCTCGCGCCCCGCGCCCCGGCGACCGAGACGAGGACGGAGGCCGCCCGCCGGACGATGCCCCGTCCCTCCTGGCCGGCATCGATCCAGTAGCCGAGCGACGCCTGCCCGAGGTACGTGTCGAAGGCCAGTGACGCGGCACCGACGACGCGGTCGTCCACGCGGATGACGCACGGCAACGACCGGTCCATCGCGTACTGGGCGAGCATCCGTTCGGTGTGCAGGGACGTGTCCTCGAGCGTCTGCGACCCCCACGCCCACGGTTCGGCGGCACGGAGGCGGTCGAGGTTCGCGAGCACGAGGTCGTGCACCGCCTCGACGGTCGAGAGGTCCCGCAGCGTCAGCGTGCAGCCGTCGCCGAGGTCCCGCCCGAATGCCGTCACCGGTCCGACACTATGCACCTGCGGCGCTACTCGTACCGGAGTGCCTCGATCGGGTTCTGACGTGCTGCCCGTCGGGCGGGCAGCGTGCCCGCGAGGAAGGCGATCACCATCACCACGACGATGATCGTGATCACCGAGGACGGCGCGAACTGCAGGATGTGCAGCCCTGGCAGGTCCTTGAGCACGGTCCCGGCGAGGACGTTGGAGATCCCCGTCCCGAGCGCGATCGCCACACCGGCGCCGATCGCACTGCCGAGGAAGCCGATGAACACGGCCTCGAGCGAGAACAGTGTGTAGACCTTGCCGCCACCCATGCCCATCGCCTTCATCAGGCCGATCTCGCGGGTGCGCTCCTGCACGCTCATCAGGAGCGTGTTGATGATGCCGAACCCGGCCGCGATGAGCGCGATGACGGCGAAGGCGTTGAGCACGCCGACGATGCCGTTGATGACGGTCTGGAACTGCCCGAGCTGGTCCTGGATGGTCTGCCCGGTGTAGCCGTCCTTCGACAGGGCGCTCTTCACCGTGGACGCGGTCGCACCGTCGCTCAGGGTGGCCGAGGCGCTGGCGTACGAGGTGGCGATCGATGCCGGCTTGCCGGTCTCCTGCGCCTGCTGCATCGCGTCCGTCAGCGCGGAGTTCGCACCGGCGCTCCCGCCGAACAGCGACTCGTTCTGCACGCCCACCACGGTCGCGGTGAGGGTGTGCTCGGCGCCCTGGTAGTCGTCCACCGCGAAGGTGAGCTCCTTGCCGACGGCCGCCTTCGCGCTGCCGAGCCCGAGGTTCTTCAGGTAGTTCGTCGGCAGGATCACCTGGTTCGCGTCGGTGCTGTCGTCGAGCTGCTTGCCCGAGGCCAGGTCCGCCTTGAGTTCACCGGCATTGGCGGACAACGCGACGACGTACTTGCCCTCGCTGCCGTACTCGGCGTACTTCGGGCTGAGCGCGACCGCCGGCCGCACCGTGTCGATGCCCGTGACGTCCTTGATCTTGTCGACGTCGGACTGCGAGAGGTACCCGAAGGAGGCCGGCCCGCGGTCGACGCTCTGGGTGGACGCATCCGGGTCGTACTTCGCGGGGCCGCTGTCCGTCGAGGAACTGTCGACCGTCTTCGTGATCGTCAGCGCACCGGTGTCGCCGATCGACGCGACCTGGGTGTCGATGTAGTTGCCGACGCCGGTGCCGATGGCGGAGGTGAGGGTGATCGTGAAGGCACCGATGAAGATCGCGATGACCGTCAGCGTGGTGCGGAGCTTGGAGCGGAAGGTGTTGCCGACCGCGGTCTTCAGGAGGTCGAGGAAGTTCATGCGGAGTGCCTTCCGTGCTCGTGGGCACCCGGGGCGGGCGCATCGGCACCGCCGGACCCGCCGGACCCGCCGGACCCGCCGGACCCGCCGACGATGAGACCGTCGCGGACGTTGACGCTGCGGTCGCACCGTGCGGCCAGTTCCTCGTCGTGGGTGACGACGACGAGCGTGATCCCGCGCTCGCGCTGCAGCCCGAAGAGCATGTCCTCGACGACTTCACCGGTGTTCGTGTCGAGGTTGCCGGTGGGCTCGTCGGCGAAGATCACGCTCGGCTCCCCCACGAGCGCTCGCGCGATGACCACGCGCTGCTTCTGCCCGCCGGAGAGGTCGTTCGCGTCGTTCTTGGCCTTGTCCGCCAGCCCCAGGGCGTCGAGCGCGGCCATCCCCCGGCGCTTCCGCTCCGCACCCGAGATGCCCGCGATCTTCAGCGGCAGCACGACGTTGTCGAGCACGGAGGTCTTCGGCGTCAGGAAGAACTGCTGGAACACGAACCCGAAGGTGCTGTTCCTGGTGCGGTTCACCTGCCGGGCGCTGAGCGTCGCCGCGTCGGTGCCGTCCAGCAGGATCTCGCCCGAGGACGGCTTGTCGAGCAGCGCCAGCAGGTGCATGAGCGTCGACTTGCCGGATCCGGACTTGCCGACGATCGCCAGGCTCTCGCCCTGGTGCACCGCGAGCGACACTCCCTTCAGCGCATCGAACCGCGTGGAACCGCGGCCGTAGGTCCTCGTGAGGTCTCTGGCCTCGAGCACGGGAGTGGTCATGCGCCAACCGTACTGTCCGTTGCACGACTGAAAGTTTGCGTTTGCTGCAAACCAGATGACGTCCCGGTTACAGTCGTGCCATGCCCGACAGTGTCACCCCCGGCGAGATGGGTCTCCGCGACCGCAAGCGCATCGAGACCCGCACCCGCATCGCAGCGGCCGCGCGGGCCCTGGTGCTCGAACAGGACATCGACCGCACCACGATCGAGCAGATCGCCGCCCGCGCGGACATCTCGCCCCGGACGTTCTTCAACTACTTCGAGAGCAAGGAGGACGCGGTCCTCGGGCACACCGAGCTCGACCTGTCCCCGGAGACCCTCGGAGCCCACGTGCTCGCCGTCGCCGGGCGACCCGCGGCGCAGGCGGTCGTGGACCTGGCGTTCCTGGTGTTCGGCGACACGTTCGGCGACGAACGACACCGGCACGAGCGCAAGGAGCTCATCGTCCGGTTCCCCCAGCTCATGCGCCGCCAGGTGACCAGGATGACGACCGTCGCGGAGGCGATGACCGGCGCGGTGCGGACCGTCCTCGAGCGCGATCCCGCCTGGGGGCCGGAGGCAGCCACTCCGCAGGCCGCGGAGATGCTCCTCGGCATGGTGATGACCGCACTCCGGAGCGCCGCACGGCACGAAGGCACCGACCCCGAGGAGGTGCGCGTCCAGGTCGTCGCCCTGATGCGCGACACCGCAGCCCGGATCGCCGGAGTCGCCGTCATCCCCGCGTGACGAACCCTTCCTTGACCATCCAGTCGAACGCGACGTCGGCCGGCTCGCGCCCCTCGACGTCCACCTGCCGGTTCAGCTCCTGCAGCACCGCGTCGGTGAGCTTCGGCGAGATCTGGTCGTAGACGTCCTCGAGCTCCGGGTACTCGCGCAGCACGGAGCTGGAGAGCACCGGGGCGACGTTGTAGGCCGGGAAGAACCCCTCGTCGTCCTCGAGCACCTGCAGGCCGAGCGACTTGATGCGACCGTCGGTGGTGAAGACCTCACCGAAGTTGCACGTCCCGCGGTCGGTCGCCGTGTACACCGTGCCGGTGTCCAGGATGTCGACGTTCCCCTTCGGGATCGCGTTCGCACCGGACCCGCCGAGCTGGAGCCCGTACTTCGCGAGCATCGGCTTGAAGCCGTCGGCGCGGGAGTTGAACTCGGACTCGACGCAGAAGGTGCGCTGGTCGGCCGGCAGGTCCGCGATCTGGGACAGCTTCGTGATGCCGCCGAGCCCCTTGACCGCTTCCTTCCGCACGGCGAACGCGTACGTGTTGTTCATCGGCGCCGGGTCGAGCCACGTGAGCCCGTTGTCGGCGTCCTCGTCCTTGACCGCCTGCCACTGCTCGGTCTTGTCCGGGATGCCCTCCTTGTGGCCCATGTAGGTCAGCCATGCAGTGCCGGTGTACTCGTACGTCATGTCGGCGTCGTGGCTCGTCATGAGCTGGCGGACGGCGACGCTGCCGGGGACGTTGGTCTCGTCGGTGACCTCGAACCCGGCGGCCTTCGCGGCGAGCACGGCGATCTTCCCGAGCACGAGCTGCTCGGTGAAGTTCTTCGAGGTGACGGTGATGTGCGCGCCGTCGGGCAGGTCGTCGATGCGCTTGATGGTGCCCGGTTCGGCCGCGGGGACGAACGAGGTCGCCGGTTGCAGGCCGCAGCCGGTGAGTGCGAGGGCCGCGGCGCCGGCGACGAGACCGGCGACGATGCGTCGGCGGGTTCGGGTTCGGGTCGTCATCGGAGTCCCTTCGGTCGTGCGACGGTCTCGACGATGCGGCCGATCCAGTCGATGGACAGCGCGAGGAGCGCGATGAGCAGGGCGCCGGAGACCAGCACCTTCGGCAGGAACAGGTTCACGCCCGTGGTGATCAGGAGGCCGAGACCGCCGGCGCCGATGAACGTCGCGAGGGCCGCCGAGCCGACCAGGAGCACCAGCGCGGTGCGGATGCCGGAGAGCATCACCGGGACGGCGAGGGGCAGTTCGACCCTGAGCAGGACCGCGAACGCGCTCATGCCCATGCCACGGCCGGCCTCGACGAGCCGGGAGTCCACGCTCTCGATGCCGATGATCGTGTTCCGCAGCACCGGCAGGATCGCGTAGAGGACCAGCGCGATGACGGCGGCCCAGAACGAGAAGCCCAGCCAGAACGCCAGGAGCACGACGAGGCCCACCGCGGGAGCGGCCTGGCCGAAGTTCGCGACCGCGAGGATGACCCCGCTGGCCCGGCGCAACGGCCCACGGGTCAGGACGATGCCGAGCGGGATGCCGATCACGAGCACGATGAGCGTCGACACGATGGTGAGCAGCACGTGCTGCCAGGTGAGCGCGAGCAGGTCCGCGGGGTTCAGCGTCGAACGCTCGGTCGCGGTGAGGTCGGCGGTGGCCAGCCAGATCGCGAAGGCGCCGAGCACGACCAGGATCGCGACGGGCTGGATGACCAGGGGTTTCCAGGACGCACTACGCGCCGGGCGCACGCGCGGTTCGGTCACGACGTCAGTCATCGACGACCTCCGAACCACCGGCGGACGAACTACCGGCGGACGAACCACCGGCGGACGAACCACCGGCGCTCGACCCGGCAGACGCTGCCGGACGGGTCGACGGCATGGTCTCGATCGGGTTCGTGTTCGTCCCGACCGGCGTGTACGCCTGCTCCTCGGCCGCGGCGGCGCGGGACCGGGTGATCGCGTCCATCACGGTCTCGACGGTGATGACCCCGCGGAACGCGTCGCGACGCCCGGTGACCAGTGCGGCTCCGGCGCTCGAGACGAGCATGGTGTCGAGCGCGTCGTTCAGGGTCGCACCCTCACCGACGACGGGCAGGTTCGGCTCGATGCCCTCCGGGATCCGGTCGAGGCGTTCGAGCTGCCGGCGCGACGGCCAGCCGATCGGACGCTGCCGGCGGTCGACGACGACGGCGTGCCCGTGGCCACCGGCCTCGCGCATCCGCTGGAGCACGGCCGCGGCCTGTTCCCCCGGCGAGCAGGTCACCGCGTCGACGACCTCGACGTCGCGGACCCGGTTCAGCGTCAGCTGCTTGAGGCCGGCGCCGGACCCGATGAAGTTCTCGACGAACTCGTTCGCGGGCTCGGCGAGGATCCGCTCCGGGGTGTCGTACTGCACGATGTGCGCACCCTCGGAGAAGATCACGATCCAGTCGCCGAGCTTCACGGCCTCGTCGAAGTCGTGCGTGACGATGACGATCGTCTTGTGCAGCTCCTCCTGGATGCGGAGGAGCTCGTCCTGCAGGCGCTGGCGGGTGATCGGGTCCACGGCGCCGAACGGCTCGTCCATGAGCAGGACGGGCGGGTCCGCGGCGAGCGCGCGGGCGACACCGACACGCTGCTGCTGCCCGCCGGAGAGCTCACGGGGGAAGCGGTCGCGGTAGGTGTCCGGGTCGAGGGAGACCAGGTCGAGGAGCTCGTCGACGCGGGCGGCGATCTTGTCCTTGGACCAGCCGAGCATCTTCGGCACGATCGCGATGTTCGCGGCGACGGTCATGTGCGGGAAGAGCCCGCCGGCCTGGATGACGTAGCCCATCCGGCGGCGCAGCTCGTCGCCGTCGATCGCGGTGACGTCGTCGTCGCCGACCACGATGCGGCCCTCGGTGGGCTCGATCAGGCGGTTGATCATCTTCAGCGTCGTGGTCTTGCCGCAGCCGGACGGGCCGACGAGCATGACGATCTTGCCGGCCGGGATCTCGAGCGTGATGCCGTCCACGGCTGGCTTCGACGTTCCGGCGTACCGCTTCGTCACGGTGTCGAGCAGGATGCTGCGGCCGGTGACGTCGGCCGAGACGTCGTGGGACATGGGTGCGTCAGTGCTGGACACGGATACCTCGCGAGATGGTCAGACGGCCGAGGCCGAGGAGGAGCAGGTCGAGGACGAGGGCGAGCAGGACGACGCCCACGACCCCCACCACGACGGAGTTGAGCGAGTTGGCGCCGCCGAGTCGCGACAGGCCGGAGAAGATGAAGCCGCCGAGCCCCGGGCCGAGCGCGTACGCGGCGACCGCGGCGACGCCCATCACCATCTGGGCGGACACCCGCACCCCGGTGAGGATGATCGGCCACGCCATCGGCAGTTCGACCTGCCAGAGGGTGCGGAAGCGGCTCATCCCGATGCCCCTGGCCGACTCGACGACGGCGGGGGAGATCTCGGAGAGCCCGACGACCGCGTTCCGGAGGATCGGCAGGGCGGCGAAGAAGGTGACGGTCACGACGGACGGCACGACGCCGAACCCGAGCGGGACGAGCAGCAACCCGATCACGGCGAACGAGGGCAGCGTCAGACCGATGGTCGACACCTCGTTCGCGAGCGACCGGAGCCGCGGGCTGCGGTAGACGAGTGCTGCGAGCACCACCGCGATGACGGTGGCGAGCACGGTGCACTGGACGACCAGTGAGAAGTGCTGCCACGACGCGAACCAGATCTGGCTCCATCGCTCCGTGACGTAGTTGAAGAACACCGGTCGCTGGTTCCCCTCTGGTCGGCATTTCTGCCCACGGTTCGGGGCACGATCGCCGCCAAAGGTACGCAGCGCGTGCGCGATCCGTACAACCGAGATCCGCTCGGGGGCCGCTCACCTGCGCGGACGATCAGACGAAAAAGCCTGATCAGACGCCCACTACGGCTGCGTACCTGGGAGAACGGTAACGATGCTGCGCGCGGACGCGCTACAGGCCGGCGCTCCGGAGGCCGGCCTGCTCGGCGATCGACATCAGGTGCTCACGCCACTCGACCCACTCGGCCGGGGTCTTCTCGGCGAGGTTGCCGTCGCCGTCGCCAGCCAGGCCGTCGAGCATCTCGCGGGCGATGTCGGCGTGCCCCGCGTGCCGGGCGGTCTCGTACGCCATGTGCACCAGGATGCGGTGCAGCGTGACGTCGCGGTGCCCCTCCGGCCACCACGGCACGACCCCGCGCGCGTCGAGCGGCAGCGCTGCGATCGTCGCGTCGGCGTGGGCGGCGCTCGCGTGGTGGAACGCGACGATGTCCGCCATCGTCTCGTCGAGGGTCGCGTACATGTCGCGGTCGTCGTCGGAGTCGTGCCAGGCCGGTGGATCGGGGAGCGGCCGGTCGAACACCTGGCCGAAGTACTCCGACTGCACGGCGGCCACGTGCTTCACCAGCCCCAGGACGTTCGTCCCCGTCGGCGTCACCGGCCACCGCGCCTGCCGCTCGGCGAGCCCGTCGAGCTTCCCGAGCAGCGCGGCACGGTGCTTCTGCAGGTACCGCTGCAGCGTCGCCTTCACGTCGTCCTCGTCGGTGACCGCCGACCCGCCCTCGTCGCTGAGGCGTGCGTTCCCGACCGCCGCGAGCGTCCCGCCGGGCGGGGCTGCCCGCACGATCGGGACGTCGTCGACAGCGGGTCCCGGCACGTCGTTCATGCGTTCGATCGTGCCACCACTCGCGCCCGGATGCGCTCCGACTCGGACACCGCGACCCGTTCGGCCGTGAGCAGCAGGGACGCGACGTCGGTCGACGTCCGCGACGGGGCGTCGTTCCAGCTCGTCAGGTCGCGCACGCGCCCCATCCGGACGTCGGGTGCCGGGCACCAGAGCACGGGTGCGCCCTCTTCCACGGCGAGCGCGTGCCAGACGACGTCGAGTGCGCGCTGCACCGGCTGCGAGTGGACCGCGTGCGGTCCGCCGGCCGCGTAGACCACGGCCCCGACGAGGCACGCGCCGACGAGCGGCCGGCCGGCGACGTCCATCGCCGCCGCGCTGGACGCCTTGCGCATCCGGCCCTTGTCGTCGACGTAGGCGAACCAGGCGTGCTGGATCCAGCCCTGCTCGATGACGCCGCGGGCTCCGGAGAGCAGCCGTTCGAGGTCGGCCAGCTCGTGCAGCTGCGCATCGGCCCGGCGGACCCTGGCGGCGGCCCGGCGCTCGGCGAGGCGGTCGAGGAGCCCTCGGAGACCGGATCGGGTGGACGGGGAGGAAGAGGGTGCGGCGTCGGTGTCGACGTCGTGCTGGACGCGGAACTCGAGGGTCATCAGGCCCCTCCGATCTTCACGTGCACGGATGGTGTGGAGAGACGATAACCCCGTTCCGCTCAGCCGTCGAGGGTGGCGTCGATCCCGCGTCGTGCGACCGTCCGGAACACGCTGTCCTCACTCGTCGCGAGGGCGGAAGCGATGGACACGGCCCAGCCACGTGCCCTGGTCCAGGTGTCCTCGTCGACCGCGACGAGCGCGCGGAAGGTGCGCCGGGCCTCCCGGTCGAGCGTCAGCCAGGCGGTCGCGAGGTCGACGGCCGGGTCCCCTGCGGTGACGTCGCCGAAGTCGACGACCGCCGACAGGCGGTCTCCGCGCGGCCCGGGCTCGACGAGGACGTTGAACGGGTGCAGGTCGCCGTGCACCCAGACGGGAGGCCCGGCGTGGGCGGGAAGGTCGGCCGCGGTCCGCCAGAGCGCGGCCAGCTCGCCGGCACGGGGCACGTCCGCGGTCCGCAGGCGTTCCAGGACGGCGGCAGACCGGTCCCGCAGCGGGACGGCGCGGAACGGGTTCACCGGTGCGTCCGCCGGGGCGGGCACGTGCAGCAGCCCGAGGAACGCGGCGAGCCCCTCGGCGACCGCGACCCCGGCGGGTCGTCCCCCAGCCGGGACACCGGGCAGCCACCGGACGACGCTCCAGGACCACGGGTACCCGAGCGCGGGACGGCCGATCCGGACCGGGTCGGGGACCGGGACGATCGGGGCGACCCGCCGGGCGATCTCGGGGAGCCACCGCTGCTCGTGTTCGACGAGGCGCGCTGCGGCCTCGCGGCGGGGGAGCCGGACGGCCAGCAGGTCCCCGAGCCGGAGGATCACGTTGTCCCACCCGTTCGCCACCACCTCGAGCGGGAGCGCTGCCAGGTCCGGGTGCTGGTCGGTGAGGAGGGCCCGGACGAGCGGCACGTCGACGGCGAACTCGGCAGCGGGGGTGGGCACCGGGACAGGCTAGTCCGACCGTGTGGTCCCGTGAACGGGGGTGGGCGGACGGAACCTACCGCTTGGTATCTTCATAGCGTCGGATGCACGGGTGCCATCGTGGGGGGACCCGTGACCCGCACCGCCGGTCGGAGCCTCAGGGAGCCCCGGCCGGTGCGATGATCCCGACGAGACGCGGGATCTCCGGCCGCACGGCATCGGTGACGATCGCCGCGAGGAGCACCGTCCAGAGGTCCCGCAGCCGTTCGAACAGGTCCGATCGGTCGGCGAGGACGTCCGACACCGTCTGCACCCCCGTGTACGCGGGGATGATCACACGCCCGAGCAGCTCCGGGTCCCAGCGCTCGTCCACCTGGCCCGCGGCGATGCCCTGCCGCATCAGGTCCGCGGTGACCGCCATCCAGTCCGTGTAGGGGTCCGACCGGGCGACCTCGCTCGTGGCCGCTTCGGTGGAGAGCCGGATGCCGGCGCTGACCGCGACCTCGGACACCATCTGCGTCGCGAGGCCCTGGGACATCCACATCATCGCCTCGAGCGGCGAGCTCGCCTTCGCCAGCGCTTCCGCCCCGTACCGCCGGGAGATCGCGTGCTGCTCGGCGATCACGGCGGCGGCGAGGTCGGCCTTCGAGGCGAAGTGGAAGTACAGCGCGCCCTTCGTGACGCCGGCGCGGTCCGCGACGCCGTCCATCGACGCACCGACGTACCCGCGCTCGTCGAACTCCCGTGCAGCGCCCTCGAGGACCGCGGTCCGGGTGAGGACCGCCCGCTGCTGTCGCGCGCGTCCGTCCTGGGCCATCCCGTGATCGTAGCGGCCGCGCCGATGCGGGACGCCCGCGTCCACCGGCCGCGTTCACCGGCGCCCGTCAGGCACCGTGCCCTACCGTTCCGGCATGGACGGATGGCGGAACCCGGGGCGCTGGGCGCGGACAGGACGGTGGCTCCTGCTGCCGATCATCGTGCTCGACTGGTTCACCCTCGTGCCGCAGGGCGCCTTCGTCGCGGCCTTCCTCGTCGCGGTCCTCGGACTCGTCGGCATCGCGGCGGCCCTGGTCGTGCGGATGCTCCGGGCGAGCCGCGGCGCGATGGCGGCACTCGGTGTCGTGATGCTGCTCGGCGGCCTCGCGGTCTTCGCGCTCGACCCGTTCCCCGGCTCCTTCCCGCTGATCGAGGCCTGGTGGCCGGACGCCGTCACGCAGCCGCAGCACGTCGGCAGCGCCTACTGGCAGCTCGCGGGCCTCGGCATCGAGCTCTGCGGGTTCGGGCTGCTCGCGACGCTCCTCGTGGTCGCGCTGACCCGGCCGACGCTCAGCGGTGGGTCGACTCCGGGTGGCGGCGCAGCACCACGACGGTGACGTCCGCGTCCGGGGCCGTCGGCAGCAGTGCACGGACCCGGTCGGCGAACGATCCGGCTCCGGCGGCACCGTCGTCGGCGGCCATCGTCGCGACGGCGTCGACGTCGGGGAGTCCCTCGAGCGCCAGGGTGCCCGCGGTGAACAGCACGAGCCGGTCACCCGGCGCGAGCGTCAGGGTGCCGTGCGTCCTGGACGTGCCGGTCGGCTGCAGCCCGATCGGCAGGTCGTGGGAGCGGAGCACCGCCGCGGTGCCGTCGGCGCGCACGTGGAGCGCCATGCCGTGACCGGCGTCCACCCACGTCACGATCCCCGTCGCCGGGTCGACGCGGGCGTGGAAGAGCGACCCGACGGCGTCCGCAGCGGTCAGGTCGGCGGCGATCTGGGCCTCCAGGGAGGGGCCGTCGGACCCCAGCGGGACGTCCGTGCGGGCGACGACGGCTGCCCGCATCGTGGACGCGAGGAGCGCCGCGGCCCGGCCGGCGGCCGAGATCGTGCCGATCGTCAGCCGGAGCGTGCCGTCCGCGGCGACCCGCCAGTCGAGGACGTCGCCGGAGTCCTGCCGAGCCGAGGAGACGACGTCGAGGTCGTGTCCCTCGACGTCCACGGGCTCCGGGGTGAGCCCGTCGAGGACCTTCCGCACCCGGTCACGGTCCATCGCGTGGCCGAGCTCGCGCTCCGCCCAGCGGGCCAGGTCACGGAGCAGCTCGACGTCCTCCGCGGTGAGCTCGCGCGGCCGTGCGTCCATGATGCAGAGCGTGCCGACGGCCGTGCCGTCCGCCATCGTCAGGGGAGCGCCCGCGTAGAAGCGGATGCCCGGTTCACCGGTGACCGCGGCCAGCGAACTGAAGCGCGGGTCGAGCGTGGCGTCCGGGACGACCAGCGGCTCGTCCTGCAGGACCGTGGTCGAGCAGAACACCTGGCTCGCCGGGGCGCTGCCGCCCTGCTGCCAGCCCTGCGCGGACTGCGCGGTCGCCACGTCGTCGTGCACGAGGTTCAGGAAGCTGATCGGCACCCCGAACGCCTGCTGGGTCATCCGGGTGATGCGGTCGAACCGCTCTTCCGGACCGCTGCCGAGGATGCCGAGGGCCTCGACGACGGCGGTCCGGCGAGCGGACGTCTCTGCTGTGGAGCTCACGCGTCCTGTCTACCCCGAGCGGGTTCCAGGAACCAGTCCCGCGGGTGCTGGTCCGCCGTCAGCGCACGACGCGCCGACGTCGGGGCCGCCCACTCGGCGGCGTTCGCGAGGACCCGGCGGATGTCCGGGTGGTGGTACACCGGGTACTCCTGGTCGCCGGGGGAGAAGTAGAACACCTTCCCGAGGCCCCGGTGGTAGCCGACGCCGGAGCGGAACACCTCGCCCCCCTCGAACGTCGAGAGGAAGACCTCTTCGTCGGGCCGCGGGATGTCGAAGTGCTCGCCGTACATCTCCTGGCGGTCGATGACGATCGGATGCGGGACGCCCTTCGCGATCGGGTGCTCCGGGGCGATCGTCCAGACCAGCTCGCGCTCCCCGTCGTTCCGCCACTTCAGCGAGCACGTCGTGCCCATCAGCCGGGTGAACGGCTTCGAGTAGTGCCCGGAGTGCAGGACCACGAGGCCCATGCCGGACTGCACGGCGGTGACCACGCGGTCGACGACCTCGTCCGCGACCTCGCCGTGGGCGACGTGACCCCACCAGAACAGCACGTCCGTGGCGTCGAGGCGCTCCTGGGTCAGCCCGTGCTCCGGTTCCTGCAGGGTCGCCGTGCTGACGTCGGCGTCCGGGTGGTGCTCCCGCAGCGCGTCGGCGACGACGGTGTGGATGCCGTTCGGGTAGTGCCCCAGCACGGTCTCGTCCCCGCGGGACTCGTGCACGTTCTCGTTCCAGACGACGATGTTGGTCACGCCTGCACCTCCATTTCGTGCCCGGCAGCCGCTGACGCGTAGATCGCGTCGACGACACGGCTCCGGTGCAGCGCGAACTCCCCGTGGTGGCCGTCGTGCAGGCCGCTCCGGATGGTCGCGATGAACTCCTCGATGACCCGCTGGTGGTGCCCGGCCGGCACCTGCACCCCGGGTCGCGTGACGGTCGGGACGCCCTGCTCGTCGGAGTACAGCGTCACCGTGCCCTCGGTCGCGTAGTCGCGGACGAACAGCCGTGCGCCGCCGGTCGAGCCGAGGAGCTCGACCTCGATGTCCTCCACGTCCTTCGAGTAGGACGCCCAGCTCGCCTGGAGCTGCAGGCTCGACCCGTCCTCGAACCGGAGGAGCGCGCTCGCGAAGTCCTCGACGTCGAAGGGCCGGCCGGTCGCGGCGGACACCGGCGTGCGGACGCTGCCGCCACGGCCGGCACTGCCGAGCTCGTTGTACGCGACCGCGCTCGCCGTGACGACCTTCGGCTCGCCCATCAGGTGCAGCGCGATGTCGAGGACGTGGGACCCGAGGTCGATGAGCGGGCCCCCGCCCGCGGTCTCCTTGTTCGCGAACCAGCTCTGGATGCCGGGGATCCCGGCGCGACGGAGCCAGCTCGCGCGGGCGTGGTAGACGTGGCCGAGCGGGTTCGGGCCGCCGTCGGCGTGCAGGTGGTTCGCGAGGAACTCGACGTCCGCGCGGCGCCGGTGGTTGTAGGCGACCTCGAGGACGCGGTCGTTCCGCACGGCGGCGTCGACCATCTCCTGGGCCTGGTCCCCGGTCGTGGCGAGGGGCTTCTCGCAGAAGACGTGCTTGCCGGACTCGAGCGCGGCCACCGCGATCGGGTGGTGCAGCGCGTTCGGGACGCCGATCGACACGATGTCGAGGTCGTCCCGCGCCACCAGGTCCTGCCAGTCCGCGTACGTGTTCGGCACGTGCCGGGTCTCGGCGAGTTCGGCGAGCCGCGCGGTCTCCTGTCCTGCGAGCGCCACCACCTCGACCCCCGGCAGTGCCGTGTAGGCATCGAGGTGCGTGGTCCCGGCGAACCCGAGACCCACCACCCCGACGCGGAGCGTACGTGTTGCATCCGTCGTCGTGTTCGTCGTCGTCGACATGACATCGACGCTACCGGAGGCTCGGGTCGAATCGATACGACCGTCGGCGTGTCACGGGTTCTCCGCCAGTCCGGCGGGGCCAGCGGAATCGCGCGTCGGTGGTCGAGTCGCGCGTAGGTGGTCGAAACGCGCGTCGGCAGCGGAATCGAGCGTAGGCAGCCCGAAGTTCCGACCTCCCACGCGCGATTCGCCTTCCCATTGCGCGCGATGTGGGAAGGAACGCGCGCGGGGGTCTCCCATCCCGGGTCCGGGACCATGGAGCGCATGACGCCTCGATCCCTGTTCCGCGCCCTGGCGGTCGCCGAACTCGTGACCTGGACGATGCTCCTCGTGGGCATGCTGCTGGAGTACGGCGCCGGCCTGGGGGACCTGCCGGTGCGCATCGGCGGCAGCGTGCACGGCTTCGTGTTCCTGGCGTACCTCGTCGTGACGACGGTCGTCGCGGTGAACCAGCGGTGGTCGTTCCGGACGACGCTCCTCGGCTGGGCGAGTGCGATCGTGCCGTACACGACGCTGCCGTTCGAGATCGGCGTCGCCCGCCGCGGCATGCTCGACGGGCCCTGGCGCCGATCGTCCACGTCCGCACATCCGGGGCCGCTCGACCGCCTGCTCTTCGTCGTGGTCGCGCACCCGTTGGCCGCTGCCCTGGTCGGTGTGGTGCTGGTCGTGCTGGTGTTCGTGGTGCTGCTGAGCGTCGGCCCGCCGGTCCCCTCCCGCTGACCGGTGCGACACCCCACTCAGGCCCGCCGGGTGGTCGGGATCCGTCGCCGTTCACCCCGGGGAGCGACAGGAAGTGACCGGTCGACGGACGTGAGCGGTGATTCGTGACCGGTGACGAGCGTCACGTGGCGGGGGCGGGCGCGACCACGGACGGACGGGAGGCCCGGTGCCAGCCGGCACCGGGCCTCCCGTCCGTGGGGTGGTGCGCCTACAGCGCGGCCAGCACCGCGTTCAGCGTCGCGGACGGGCGCATGACCGCGCTCGTCTTGGCGTCGTCGGGGCGGTAGTAGCCACCGATGTCGGCCGGGGAGCCCTGGACCGCGACGAGTTCGTCGACGATCGTGGCTTCCTGGGCGCCGAGCTGCCCGGCGATCTCCGCGAACGCCGCTGCGAGCTCGGTGTCCTCGGTCTGCGCCGCGAGTTCCTCGGCCCAGTACTTCGCCAGGAAGAAGTGGCTGCCGCGGTTGTCGATCGTGCCGAGCTTGCGACCGGGGGACTTGTCCTCCTCGAGGAAGGTCCCGGTGGCGCGGTCGAGCGTCTCGCCGAGGATCTTCGCGCGCTGGTTGCCCGTCACGCCTGCGAGGTGCTCGAGGGAGACCGCCAGTGCCAGGAACTCGCCGAGGCTGTCCCAGCGCAGGTAGTTCTGCTGCACGAGCTGCTGCACGTGCTTCGGCGCGGAACCACCGGCACCGGTCTCGAACAGGCCACCGCCACCCAGGAGCGGGACGACCGAGAGCATCTTGGCGGACGTGCCGAGCTCCATGATCGGGAACAGGTCGGTGAGGTAGTCGCGGAGCACGTTGCCCGTGACGGAGATGGTGTCCTCGCCGCGGCGGATGCGCTCGAGCGAGAAGGCCATCGCGTCGACCGGGGACAGCACCTCGATCTGCAGGCCGTCGGTGTCGTGCTCGCCGAGGTAGCGGTGGACGAGCTCGATGAGCGCAGCGTCGTGCGAGCGGCTCTCGTCGAGCCAGAAGACCGCGGGCGTCTCGGAGGCGCGGGCACGGGTGACGGCGAGCTTCACCCAGTCGCGGATGGCGACGTCCTTGGTCTGGCAGGCACGCCAGATGTCGCCCTGGGCGACCTGGTGCTCGATGACGACGTCGCCGGCGGCGTTCGTCACACGGACCGTGCCGTCACCGGGGACCTCGAAGGTCTTGTCGTGGGAGCCGTACTCCTCGGCCTTCTGCGCCATGAGGCCGACGTTCGGCACCGAGCCCATGGTGGACGGGTCGAACGCACCGTTGGCGCGGCAGTCCTCGATGACGGCCTGGTAGATGCCGGCGTAGCTCGAGTCGGGGATCACGGCGATGGTGTCGTGCTCGTCGCCGTCCGGCCCCCACATGTGCCCGGAGGTGCGGATCATCGCCGGCATGGACGCGTCGACGATGACGTCGCTCGGCACGTGCAGGTTCGTGATGCCCTTGTCGGAGTCGACCATCGCGAGCTCGGGACCCGCGGCGATGCCGTCCGTGAAGGCCTGCTTGATCTCCGCGCCGTTCGGCAGCGCGTCGAGCCCGGTGAGGATCGAGTTGAGGCCGTCGTTCGGGGTCAGCCCGGCAGCGGCGAGGTCGGCGCCGTAGCGGTCGAACACGTCGGGGAAGAAGGCTCGGATGACGTGGCCGAAGATGATCGGGTCGGAGACCTTCATCATCGTGGCCTTGAGGTGGACCGAGAACAGGATCCCCTCGTCCTGGGCGCGCTTGATCTGCGCGCGGAGGAACTGCTCGAGCGGCCCCACGTGCAGGACGGTGCCGTCGATGACCTCTCCCGCGAGGACCGGGATCGACTGCTTGAGCACCTGCTCGCTGCCGTCCGCACCGACGAACGTGATCGTCAGGGTGTCGTCGGCCGGTGCGACCCAGGTCTTCTCGTTGGAACGGAAGTCGTCGACGCCCATCGTGACGACGTTCGTCTTCGACTCCGGGCTCCACGCGCCCATGCGGTGCGGGTGCTTGCGGGCGTAGTTCTTCACCGAGAGCGGGGCACGGCGGTCGGAGTTGCCCTCGCGCAGGACCGGGTTCACGGCGCTGCCCTTGACCTTGTCGTAGCGGGCGCGGACGTCGCGCTCGGCGTCGGTGGTCGGCTCGTCCGGGTACTCCGGCAGGTCGTAGCCCTGCGACTGGAGCTCCTTGATGGCGGTCTTGAGCTGCGGGATCGATGCCGAGATGTTCGGCAGCTTGATGATGTTCGCCTCGGGCGTCTTCGCGAGGTCGCCCAGCTCGGCCAGTGCGTCGTCGAGTCGCTGCTCGTCGCTGAGCCGCTCGGGGAAGAGCGCGATGATCCGGCCGGAGAGGGAGATGTCCCGTGTCTCGACGTCGACACCGGCGGTGCCGGCGAACGCCTGGATGACGGGGAGGAAGGAGTGGGTGGCGAGGAACGGCGCCTCGTCCGTGAGCGTGTAGATGATCTTGGCCATGCTGGCGGGTACTCCCTTGTTCGCGCGTCGGTGCTTCCACGCTACTCGTGGTGAGTGATGTCTCGACATCAAGATACATTGCCGAGACGTCTCCCAGCCACCGTCCAGACGCCGCAATGGAGTGTCATAGCGAAGCGTCGTGCAATGGAGGTGTTCGAGAGGAGCACACCATGGCCACCGCACGACAACGCCCCGAGGACCACGGGTGGACCGCCGAGGACCTCCGCTCCGCGTACGCCTCCGACGGCTCCGGCCCGTACCGGTACGCCCCCGACGGCTCCGGCCCGTTCTCGTACGACCCGGACGGCAGCGGCCCGTGGCTGGTCGGGCCCGATCCGGTGCGCGGCATCGCCCGCTTCGCCCCGCGCAACCGCCGCTCCGCGACGCGCCTGCGGCGGATCGGTACCGCGATCGCCGCGGGCGCCCTCGCACTCACGCTGGTCGCCGGCAGTCTGGCGTTCGTGGCCGCCGAGGTCGCACCGCACCACGCGGTGAACGCCGCCGCACTCCACAGCCAGGGGCCCGAAGCGGACTAGATCCGCCGATCGGTGTCACGCTGGGGCGGTGACAGAACTCCTCGTCGTCGGCCTCGTCGCCATCCTGGTCATCGCGGGCGCCGCGGTGATCGGACCCCGGATCGGCATCGCCGCGCCCCTGGTGCTCGTCGCGGTCGGCATCGTCGCGAGCCTGGTCCCGTGGATCCCGAACGCCGAGATCGACCCCGAGTGGATCCTCGCCGGGGTCCTCCCACCGCTGCTGTACTCGTCGGCCGTGTCGATGCCGACGATGAACTTCCGACGGGAGTTCGGCGCGATCAGCGGCCTGTCGGTGGTGCTCGTCGTCGCGAGTTCCGTCGTGCTCGGCCTGTTCTTCGCCTGGGCGATCCCGGGCCTCGGGCTCGCGTGGGGGATCGCCCTCGGGGCCATCGTCAGCCCGACCGACGCCGTCGCGACCTCGATCGTGAAGCAGACCTCGGTGTCCCGGCGGGTCATCGCGATCCTCGACGGGGAGTCGCTGCTCAACGACGCCACCGCCCTCGTGCTCCTGCGCACCGCCATCGTCGCCGCCGCGGCGTCGTTCTCGTTCTGGGGTGCGGTGGGCGACTTCGCGTTCGCGGTCGCCGTCGCGGTCGCCATCGGACTCGTCATCGGGTGGCTGAACCTCCGCGTCCGCGCCCGCGTCCCGAACGCGACCGTCAACACGGCGCTGTCGTTCGCGGTGCCGTTCGCCGCGTCGATCCCGGCCGAGGCCCTGCACGCGTCCGGCCTCGTCGCCGCGGTCGTCGCCGGGCTCGTCACCGGGATCCGCGCCCCCAGGGTCCTGCCGCCGGGCCACCGCCTCTCCGACGCGCAGAACTGGGGCACCGTCGAGTTCGTGCTCGAGGGCGCGGTGTTCCTCGTGATGGGGCTCGAGCTCGCGTCGATCGTCACCGACGTGCAGCAGGACCACGCCGGCATCGGCCCCGCGCTCCTCATCGCGGTCGGCGCGCTCGTGCTGACGGTGCTCGTCCGGACTGCCTACGTGGTGCCGCTCCTCTTCGGCCTGTCGAAGAGTGCGAAGCGCGGTGCACGGATGCAGGAGCGACTGCAGGGGTTCCAGAACGCCGACACCCAGTCCACGAGTCAGGCGCTGCAGGACCACCGGTTCGGGAACCGCCCGCCGTCCGAGCGGGACCTCGAGCGCTTCGGCACCCGGGTGCGGCAGACGCTCGCGGACATCCAGTACTTCAGGAACGCGCCGCTCGGGTGGCGCGAGGGCACCGCCGTGGTCTGGGCGGGCATGCGCGGTGCGGTCACGGTCGCCGCCGCGCAGACGCTCCCCGACACCGCCCCGCAGAAGTCGCTGCTCGTCTTCATCGCGTTCGCGGTCGCCGGGCTCTCCCTGCTCGTCCAGGGCGGGACGATCGGCCCGCTGCTCCGCCGGATCAGTCCGCCGACGACCGACAGCACGGCGAAGGACACCGAGGAGCGCCAACGCCTGATGACCGTCATGCGGGACGCTGCGGAATCCGTCAACGCCACCGCCCCGGACGGGTTCACGCCGCGCACGCGCGAAGAACTCGAGGCGACGGACCCGGCGGAAATCCGTGCCTGGTTCGGGCGGGAGAAGGTGCGGCGGCTCCAGGTGCTCGACGCGCAGCGGTCGGCGCTCCTCGACGCCCGCGACGACGGCACGTTCGACGCCGAGGTGCTCGAGTCGGTCCTGCAGAACCTCGACGCCGAGCAGATCGCGCTCGAACTGCGCGGGGGTCCGACCGGCTGACGCGCGCGCCTGCGGTGCTCAGTGGCCGATCGTGACGCGGAACACCCGCACGCCGGCGGTCTGCAGCGCCGCGAGCCCGAGCCGCATCCGCAGGTTCCGGAACGGCCGCTTCAAGCCGGTCGGCGCCGCGGCGGCACCCATCTGGTGCAACACCTCGGTCGTCAGCGTGCGCTCCAGCTTCGGCGCGAGCCGGGTGGCACCGGACACGGTCACGACGATGCGGACCGCGTGCGGCGCGAGGAGCGGGCTGATCGTCTCCGCCGCCTCGTGCGCGCGGTGGAAGGCGGGGTCGTCGCCCGGGCGCCGGATCGCGATGACCGCGAGTTCGGCGTTGCCGGTCTCCGCGGGATCCGGCAGGTCGTCGACGCCGACCACCCGCAGCCGTGCGGCATCGACGCCGGCGCGCACCGCTGCGACGCGGAGCACCGGCAGGAGGTCCTGCGTGCCGGCCAGGACGACCTCGGCGTGCTGGAGGTCGATCGGTTCGTGGCGTTCCCGGGGCGTTCGGGCCATGAGGGGTCCTTCCGCTCGCTGCTCCTCGGACACTACTGATCTGCGGGCCGACACGCCCGCCCGCGCCCTAGGCTGGCGGCATGGCACGGATGCTGCGCACCGACCGGGGTCTCGACCGGCTGGTCAACTTCTCCGACGCGACCGTCGCGATCGCGATCACGCTGCTGCTCCTGCCGCTCGTCGACGTCGCCGACGACATCGAGCACGAGTCGCTCGGCAAGCTCCTGGGGGAGAACGTCGGGACGATCATCGCGTTCTTCGTCAGCTTCGTCGTGATCTCGCGCCTGTGGCTCTCCCACCACCGACTGTTCGAGGCGACGCAGTCCTACTCGAACATCGTCCTGCGCGTGAACTTCGTCTGGCTGGCGAGCATCGCGTTCCTGCCGTTCTCGTCGAACCTCATCGCCCAGACGACCCACGACCGCGGTGTGAACGCGCTCTACATCGGGACGATCGCGATGGCGAGCCTGAGCATGACCGTGATGCAGTGGACGGTCTGGCGCGACCCGGCGCTCATCCGCGAGGACGGCCGCGCGATGCTCCACCCGGTGGACGGCACCGTGACGTTCATCGCGCTCGTGGTGGCACTCGTCGGCGCGGTGCTCGTGCCGGGTGGCGGAGCGTACTGGCTGCTGCTGCTCGTCCCGGCCGGTTGGTTGTCGAACTGGCTGGAGCGTCGTCTCCACGACCGGTGACCCCGACCGGTGACGCGACCGGTGACCCCGACCGGTGACGCGACAGGTGACGCCGACTGGGGGCTGTACAACCGGACAGGTTCGTGCAGAATGGTCTGCGGCCATGACGACACCACTCGACGCAGACCAGCAGCCCGACTCCCCGGTCGTGCACCACTCGCGTCGTGCTGCCCTCGCGGCAGAGCGGGCGGCGGCAGCAGCAGCAGCAGCAGCGAAGCGTCGGCGGCCCGTGCCGAAGCAGCCCGCGCCGACCACCACGAAGCAGCGCACCAGCCGCATCACGCTCACCAGCGCGATCGCCGCGGTCGCGATGTTCGCCGCATCCGCGATGCCGGCCCACGCGAGCGCCGGCACCTCGAGCGCCACCTCGACCCTCGCCCCGATCGTCCGCACGCAGGACTTCGCCGTGACCCAGGCGGTCGCCACGGCCACCACGACGCGCGACGGCTTCACGGTCGGCGGCAGCGGCGGCAGTACCCCCGGCGCCGAGGTCACCCTCGGCGGGGAGGTCCGCTCGCCGTTCCCGACCCAGGTCCGGATGAGCTCCAGCTTCGGCTACCGCCCGGCCCCCTGCGCCGCGTGCTCGTCGCTGCACCAGGGCCTCGACTTCAACCCGGGCATGGGCGCCCCGATCGGTGCCGTCGCCGCGGGGACCGTGCGGGTCTCGGGGACGTACTTCTCCTACGGCAACGCCGTCGTCATCGACCACGTGGTCGACGGGCGCGAGGTCTCCACGCTGTACGGCCACATGATCCCCGGTTCGTCGCCGCTCAAGGTCGGCGACCGCGTCGAGGCCGGCGAGTTCGTCGGCAACGTCGGTTCCTCGGGTGTGTCCACGGGCGCGCACCTGCACCTCGAGGTGCTGATGGACGGCACGCTGCCGGTCGACCCCCGCGCGTGGATCGAGTCGCACACGGGCCGGTCGCTCTAGACGCTTCCTCAGGGGTTCCGGGCCGGTCACCCAGCGAACCTGTGCAGGATCACAGGTGTGGACACCTGGATCGCCTTCGGACTCGTCGTCGTCTTCGTGCTGGTCGGCGGGGTGTTCGCCGCCGCCGAGATCGCGCTCGTGTCCCTCCGCGAATCCCAGCTCCAGCAGCTCGAGCACCGGGGGAGCCGCGGTGCCCGGGTCGCCGCACTCGGCCGTGACCCGAACCGCTTCCTCTCCGCCGTGCAGATCGGCGTGACCGTCGCCGGCTTCTTCTCCGCCGCGTACGGTGCGTCCTCGATCGCACCGGACGTCGCACCGCTCTTCGTCGGGCTCGGTCTGGCGACCGGCACGGCGGAGACCGTCGCCCTGATCGCGATGACCCTGGTCATCGCCTACCTGTCGCTCGTGTTCGGCGAGCTGGTCCCCAAGCGCCTGGCACTGCAGCGCGCCGAGGGCTTCTCGATGCTCGTCGCGCCGACGCTCGACCGCTTCGCGACCCTGATGCGCCCGGCGATCTGGGTGCTGTCGCGGAGCACGGACGCGGTCGTCCGGCTGCTCGGCGGGGACCCGGACGCCCGGAGCGAGTCGATGAGCACCGAGGAGCTCCGCGGGCTGGTGTCGGAGCACGACGCGATCGACGAGCAGGGGCGCCGCATCGCCCGCAGCGCGCTCGACGCCCAGGGCCGGATCCTCCGCGAGTCGATGCGCCCCTGGTACGACGTCGCGACCCTGCACGGCCGGCAGAGCATCGCCGAGGCCACCGACGCCGCACTCGACCTCGGCCACACGCGGTACGTCGTGACGGACGGCTCCCGCGACGAGGTCACCGGATTCGTGCACCTCCGCGACCTGCTCCGGCCCGTCGATCCGGGCGCCGACGTCCGCACCATCAGCCGGCCGATCGTCGCGTTCCCGGAGACGAAGTCCCTGTCGAGCACGATCGCCGAGATGCGGACCGCGGGCACGCAGATCGCGCTGGTCGTCGACGAGTACGGCGGGAGCGCCGGCATGGTCACGCTGGAGGCCCTGCTCGAGGACCTCGTCGGTCCGATCCGCGACGAGTACGACGCCCCGGTCCGCGCGACCGGTGACGTGGACGGCGCCACGGTGCTCGAGGACCTCGTCGCGGACGGCGGGCCGGCACTGCCGGACGGGGACTACGAGACGGTCGGCGGCCTGGTGCAGGTGCACCTGGACCGCGTCCCCGAGGTCGGTGACGTCGTCGAGGTGGGGGACCACCGTCTCGAGGTGACCCGCATGGACGGTCACCGCGTCGCACGCGTCGCCATCAGGGAGACCGCGACCCGATGACGGACGGGAGGCCCGTGGCGACGCCGCCACGAGCCTCCCGTCAGGTGACGGGTTGCGGTGGTACCTGCCTCGCGCCAGGCGCCACGACGTAGCCTGTGGACCATGGGTATCGACGTGCGCAACGAGATCCGCGACTTCCTGTCCTCGCGGCGGGCGCGGATCACCCCCGAGCAGGCCGGCATGCCGTCCTTCGGCGGGGGAGTACGGCGGGTACCCGGACTCCGTCGGCACGAGGTCGCGATGCTCGCTGGCGTCAGCGTCGACTACTACACGCGGCTCGAGCGCGGCACGCTGAAGGGCGTCTCGGACAGCGTGCTCGAGGGCCTCGCCGGAGCACTGCAGCTCGACACGGACGAGCGCACGCACCTCTGGGACCTCGCCCGCCTGGCGAACTCCGGCGTGAAGATGATGCACAAGACCATGCCGACCCGGATCCGTCCCGGCGTGCAGCGGCTGCTCGACGCGATCACCGGTGCGCCGGCGTGGGTACGGAACGAGCGCGGCGACGTCCTCGCCGCGAACGAGCTCGGCCGGGCCCTGTACGCACCGATGTTCGCCGGCCCCGGTCGCCCCGTGAACTCCGCACGCTTCACGTTCCTCGACCCCGCTGCGCGCTCGTTCTTCATCGACTGGCCGCAGACCGCCCGGGACTCCGTGGCGATCCTCCGCGCCGCCGCCGTCGCGAACCCCTGCGAGCCCGGCCTCGTGACGCTCGTCGGGGAGCTCTCCACCCGCAGCGAGGAGTTCCGCACGTGGTGGGCCGAGCACGACGTCCGGCTGCACCGCACCGGCAAGAAGCGGATCGCCCACCCCGTCGTCGGCGACCTCGAGCTCGACTACGAGGCACTCGACCTCGTCGCCGACCCCGGGCTGACGATGTTCACGTACAGCGCCGAGCCCGGGTCGTCCTCCGAGCGTTCGCTCGCGCTCCTCGGGACGTGGGCCGCGACCGAGCGTGCGGAGCGTGTCGCCGCCCTGCGCGAAGCGGAGTCCGAGTCGGTCGACTGACCCGGCCGTAGGCTGACGGCGTGACGAGGACTGCGGACGGCTCAGCGGGGGACGCGGACTACGGCGCGATCGGCGCCGGGTACGGCCGCTACCGCCGCCCCGAGCCGTCCTTCGGCCGGGCGATCGCGAAGGAACTCGGCGACGCCCGCACGGTGCTCAACGTCGGCGCCGGTGCCGGTTCGTACGAACCCCGTGACCGGGACGTGACCGCCGTCGAACCCTCGGAGTCGATGCGCGCCCAGCGTCCGCCGGAGCTCGCCCGGGCGATCGACGCCACCGCGGAGGACCTGCCCTTCGAGGACGACACGTTCGACGCCGCGATGACGACGTTCTCCGTGCACCAGTGGCAGGACGTCGAGCGCGGTCTCGCCGAGATGCGTCGGGTCACACGGGGCCCGGTCGTCGTGATGACCTGCGACCCCGAGCGCGTCCAGGACTACTGGCTCGCCGAGTACGCCCCCGACGTGATGGCCACCGAGGCCCGCCGCTACCCCGCGCTCGACCGGATCGCCGCGGCACTGGGCGGCGAGGTCACGACGACCCGGCTGCCCATCCCGTTCACGTGCGTCGACGGATTCTCCGAGGCGTACTACGGCCGGCCCGAGCGGCTGCTCGATCCCGGAGCGCGCCGGGCGAACTCGGCGTGGGCCTTCGTCGACGAGATGAGTGCCGCCCGCTCGGTCGCCGCACTCCGCACGGCGCTGGAGTCCGGTGCGTGGGACGACCGCCACGGTCCCCTCCGGGTGCAGCCCTCCTACGACGGGTCGCTCGTGCTCGTCACGGGTCGCCCTTGACAGGCCCTCGTAGGCTGGTGTCGTGAGCAACCATCCCGAGGAGGTCGTCGGCGCCCCAGCCGGCATCAGGGCCTGACGCCCCCGGCTGTGTCGTCCGACACGGCCGCACTCGTCGACCCATCCTCGGAAGAACCGCCCGGTGCGGCGCCGACCAGCGCCCCGGACGACATCACAGAACGGCTCACCCCATGCTGCCCATCAGCGAGACCACCATCCGCGCGTCCTTCGTCAACGCCTCCCGCAAGGAGACCAGCGACATCACGCTGCCCGCCGACTTCGACACCCTGTCGTTCGAGGACCTGGACTACCTCGGCTGGCGCGACCCGAAGATCGGCCGTCGCGCGTACGTCGTCGTGCCGACGCTCGACGGAGAACTCGTCGGGATCCTCTTCCGGCAGGCCGAGGCATCGCCGCGCTCCCGCGCACAGTGCACCTGGTGCCAGGACGTGAAGCTCCCGAACGACGTCGTGTTCTACAGCGCGAAGCGGTCCGGCAAGGCGGGACGGAACGGCAACACGGTCGGGACGCTCGTCTGCCAGGACTTCCAGTGCTCACGGAACGTCCGGCAGACCCCGCCGCTCGCCTACGAGGGCTTCGACGTGGAGGCGGCCCGCCTCCGGCGCATCGAGGACCTGCAGCTGCGAGCGGCGGGGTTCGCCGCCGACGTCTGAGCCGCTACCGCCCGATCGTCGACATGTCGGGGTAGCGGTCGCCGGTCGGGGCCGGCAGCGCCGACAGCCGCTCCACCTGCTCGGCGGAGAGGGTGAGGTCGGCCGCGCCGACGTTCTCCTCGAGGCGGCTGACGCGCTTCGTCCCGGGGATCGGGACGATGTCGTCGCCCTGGGCGAGGAGCCAGGCGAGCGCGACCTGCGCCGGCGTCCCACCGACCTCGTCCGCGACGTGCTTGACCTCGTCGACGATGCGCATGTTCGTGGCGAAGGCCTCTTCCTGGAACCGGGGGTTCGCCAGGCGGAAGTCGTCGGCGTCGAGGTCGGAGGGCTTCGTGATCGCACCGGTGAGGAACCCGCGGCCGAGCGGCGAGTACGGCACCAGCCCGATGCCGAGCTCGCGGAGGGTGTCGAGCACCTCGCCCTCGGGGTCGCGCGTCCAGAGCGAGTACTCGCTCTGGAGCGCCGTGATCGGGTGGACGGCGTGCGCCTTCCGGATCGTCGCGGCACTCGCCTCGGAGAGCCCGATGTGGCGGATCTTGCCCTCCTGGACGAACTGAGCGAGCTGGCCGATGACGTCCTCGATGGGGACGTCCGGGTCGACGCGGTGCTGGTACCAGAGATCGACGTGATCGGTCCCGAGGCGCTGGAGCGACCCTTCGAGCGCGATCCGCACGGACTCCGGTGACGAACTGATGCCGCGCTGGCTGCTCGGCGTGATCTCGTCGGCGGTGTGGGTGATCAGCCCGAACTTCGTGGCGATCACGACGTCGTCGCGGCGGTCGGCGAGGGCCCGGCGGAGGAGCTCCTCGTTCGTGTACGGCCCGTAGGCCTCTGCGGTGTCGAAGAGGGTGACGCCGAGGTCGATCGCACGGTGGATGGTGCGCACCGACTCGTCGTCGTCGGTGCCGGCGCCCGTGTAGAAGGCGCTCATCCCCATCGTGCCGAGGCCGATCGCTCCCACGTCGAGGTCGTTGAGCTTGCGTGTCTGCATGCTCCCCGGTCTACTCGTGCTGTGATCAGAGCGTGAACCTGTACTTCCGTCTGCTGCTCCTGCGCCTCCGCACGCGCCGCGCCTCGCGCCTGTCGCTCTGGGACGAGGCGCGGACGCCGTTCCGGGTGGTCCCGACGGACCTCGACCCGTTGCGGCACGTGAACAACGGGAAGTACCTCTCGATGCTCGACCTCGGGCGGATGGACCTGATGATCCGCTCCGGTTTCTGGCAGGAGCTGTCGGACCGCGGCTGGTACCCGGTGGTCGCCGCGCAGACGATCACGTACAAGCGGTCGCTGACGCTCGGGCAGCGGTTCGAACTCGTGACGCGGGTGCTCGGCGTGGACGAGCGATCGGCGTACATGGAGCAGACGTTCCTGCGGCGCGGCACCGTCGTGGCGCGGGCGGTCGTCCAGGCGCGCTTCCTCCGGGTCACCGGCGGCACGGTGTCGACCGAGGAGCTCCTCGACGTCTTCGGCGGTGCACCGTCGGACCTCGTACTGCCGGCGTGGGTGCACGACTGGGCCGCAGCCGTCCGGATCAGCTCCGCGACGGGGTAGACAGGTGCGGTGACGGAACCGCGCGAAGGCAGCACGAGCACCCCCAGCACGACCACCACCACGCGACGGGCGCTCATCGCCGGCGGCGTCGGACTCGGCATCGCCGGTGTGCTCGCCGCCTGCTCCGGGCCGTCCCCGACACCGACGGGGTCACCGTCCTCGACGCCCACCCCGTCCCGGACGCCGGGTCCGACGCCGTCCACGACGACCGGGCCGACGACCTGGTCCGCCCTCGCCGCCGCGACGACGGGCACGCTCCTCCGCTCCGGCTCGCAGGGATGGGACGGTGCACGCGTCCTCCGGAACCCTCGCTACGACGACGCCGATCCGCAGGGGATCCTCCGCGTCGCGAACGCGGACGACGTCACGGCAGGTCTGGCCTTCGCGCGGAACACGAACACCCCGGTGGCGCTCCGCTCCGGCGGTCACTCGTACACGGGCTGGTCGGCGGGCGGGGCCTCGGGCACGGACGTCCCGCGCTCGCTCGTGATCAGCACGGCGGCGCTCGACGGCATCGAGGTGTCCGGCGACTCGGTCACGATCGGCCCGGGCGCCGAGCTCGGTGACGTCTACGCGGCGCTCGCGAAGGCCGGCCGGGCGATCGGGGCCGGCTCCTGCCCGACCGTCGGCATCGGCGGACTCACGCTCGGCGGCGGTGTCGGCGTGCTCGTCCGCTCGTTCGGTCTGACGTGCGACCAACTCACGGGCGTCACGCTCGTGACGGCGGACGGCGCCGTGCACCGGGTCTCGTCCACGAGCGAACCGGACCTGTTCTGGGCCTGCCGCGGCGGGGGCGGCGGAACCGTGGGCGTCGTGACGTCGATGACGTTCCGGACCCAGCCCGCGCCTCCCGTCCTGCTCGTCACCATCGTCTTCCCCTGGTCGGCCGCCGCGCGGGTGGTACGCGCTTGGCAGGCGTGGGCGCCGAAGGCGGACCCGAAGCTCTGGTCGACCCTGAAGCTGCTCGGCGGTTCCCGGCACAGCACGCCGACCGTGACCATCACCGGGGTCTGGACCGGCGAGAAATCGGGGGCGGACACCTCCGTCGACGGTTTCATCCAGTCGGTCGGAGTGACGCCGACGACACATACCGCGACCGACATGAGTTACGGGACGGCGATGGCGAAGCTCGGCGGGGGAGCGCAGCGCGTGTCCCAGTCGGCCACGTCCTCGATCGGATCGGCGGCACTGACCGATTCCCAGATCGACCTGCTCGTGCAGCACGCTGCGGCCGCGTCGCACGTCTCGGGACTGACCGAGGGCGGGGTCGCGCTCGATGCCCTCGGCGGCGTCGTGTCGGACGTGGGGCGGACGGACAGTGCCTTCCCGTGGCGGTCAGCGCTCTGCACGGTGCAGTACACCGCGGCGTTCCGGGACGGAGCCGACCCGGCGCCGTTCGATGCCTACGTCCGGGGCTTCCGCAAGGCGATGACGCCCGCGTGGGGCTCCGGCGCCTACGCGAACTACTGCGACGCGGCGATCACGGACCCGTCCGCGTACTTCGACGTGAACACCTCGCGGCTGCACCGCATCGCGGAGCAGGTCGACCCCGGCGGGGTGTTCGCGCAGCCGGACTGGGTGTGAGCCGCGCCCCGTCCGCGGTGCCGATCGGCTCCGCACAACCGAAACCGGCTCGCACCACGAGTTCCCGTGGTGCGAGCCGGTCTTGGTTGTGCCGCGGTGCGGGCGCACGAGGGTGCGGGGGCCGCGAGCGCCGCGAGCGCGACGCGTCAGCGGCGGAAGTACGCGTTCGACGCGGGGAGGAACATCAGGATCGTGGCGATGATCACGGCGATGAGGCCGATCGTGCCGACGATGCTGAACGCGCTCACGACGCCGAGGACCTGCAGGATCGCCAGGACCAGCAGCACGATGCGCGCCCAGTTCCGGCCGTCGCGCATCCGGAACACGATGAACAGCTGGACCAGTGCGATCACGATGCCGATGACGCCGCCGATCACGACGGCGGTCGTGCCCATCGAGTCCGTTGCCTGCGAGCCCGACGAGAACAGGCTCACGATGCCGCCGATGATGCCGATGAGGACCGTGATGAGCCAGAGGACGAACGAGATGGTGACCGACGTCGGACGGCCAGAAGCAGAAGTGCTGCTCATGATGAGTGTTCCCTTCGTGGCCCCTGTGGGCCGGTTGTGGGAGACGGTAGTCGCGCGAGTCCTACGATGTGCGCCATGGACATCGATCCCTTCGTCGTCGCCGACGCCACCGCCTGGCGGGACTGGCTCGTCGCGCACGACGACGAGTCCGACGGGGTGTGGCTCGTCCTGGCGAAGAAGGGGACGACGGAACCGACCTCGGTGACCTACGCCGAAGCGCTCGACGAGGCGCTCTGCTCCGGGTGGATCGACGGGCAGAAGCGCTCCCTGGACGCCGCCACCTTCCTGCAGCGGTTCACCCCGCGGCGGAAGGCGTCCCTG
Organism: Curtobacterium sp. PhB136; assembly: GCF_004346855.1. Lineage (NCBI taxonomy): Bacteria > Bacillati > Actinomycetota > Actinomycetes > Micrococcales > Microbacteriaceae > Curtobacterium > Curtobacterium sp. PhB136. The sequence goes on along the minus strand of NZ_SMGH01000004.1, from coordinate 860,063 downwards.
TGGTCGGAGCGGAACATCGGCCTCGTCGCGACGCTCGTCGCGGACGGGCGGATGCGCGCCCGCGGCCAGGCAGAGGTGGACCGGGCGAAGGCCGACGGGCGCTGGGACCGGGCGTACGCGGGTGCCGCCGGGGCGACCGTGCCGGAGGACCTCCGGGCGGCGCTCGACGCGTCCCCCGCAGCCGCTGCCCTGTTCGACGAGCTCGACCGCACGAACCGGTACGCCGTGCTGTTCCGGATCACCTCCGCGCCGAGTGCGACCGCGCGGACGAACCGGCTCACCAAGCTCGTCGGGATGCTGGAGCGGGGCGAGACCCCGTACCCGCGACCTGCGCGCTGAGCGGGCTCGTCACCGCACGGCGTACACCGGACTGATGACGACTGGCACTGACACCACCACCCGTCCCGCTGACGCCTCCGGCACCTTCCGCATCGGCGGCGACCTCGAGGTCAATCGACTCGGCTACGGCACGATGCAGCTCACCGGACCCGGCGTGTGGGGGCCGCCGAAGGACCACGACGAGGCCATCCGTGTCCTCAAGCGTGCCGTCGAGCTCGGCGTCGACTTCTTCGACACGGCCGACAGCTACGGCCCGTACGTCGCCGAGGACCTGCTCCACGAGGCGCTGCACCCCTACGGCGACGACATCGTGATCGCGACGAAGGCCGGCCTGACCCGCACCGGTCCGAACGAGTGGCCGCCGGTGGGTCGCCCGGAGTACCTCCGCCAGGAGGCCGAGATGAGCCTCCGCCGCCTCGGGCTCGAGCGCATCGACCTGTTCCAGCTGCACCGCATCGACCCGAAGGTCCCGCTCGAGGACCAGGTCGGGGAGCTGGCGAAGCTCCAGGACGAGGGCAAGATCCGGCACATCGGACTCTCCGAGGTGTCCGTCGACGAGGTGCAGGCCGCGCAGGAGATCGCCACGATCGTCTCCGTGCAGAACCTCTACAACCTGCAGAAGCGCGACGCCGAGGAGCTCCTCGACTGGTCCACCGACCAGGGCATCGCGTTCATCCCGTGGTTCCCGCTCGCCACCGGTGGGCTGACCGGGGAGGACTCGCCCCTGACCGACCTGGCGAAGCAGCACGACGCGACGCCCGCGCAGCTCGCCCTCGCGTGGTTGCTCAAGCGGTCGCCGGTCGTGCTGCCGATCCCCGGGACGTCGAGCGTCGCGCACCTGGAGGACAACCTCGCGGGTGCGAACGTCACGCTCTCCGACGAGGAGTTCGAGGAGCTGTCCCGGCTCGGGAACTGAGCGGCGACGCCGCGGCGCCGGCGTCAGCGGCGGCGTCAGCGGCGGCGGCGGAACAGGTCGGCGATCGCCCACGGGCCGGGCGCCAACCGCACCGCTGCCTCCGCGCGCACGCGCTCCTCCCGCTCGCGGTCCCGCGTGAGCTCGTGGATCTCGGTGCTCACCGTCCACCACGTCGCGATGCGCTGCCCGAACGAGAGGCGAGTGCGCACGAGGTGCGCGCTCCTGTCTTCGTCCATCCCGCCACCGTAGGAGCGCACGGCGCCGGGAGGGAGACACCGTCGGTACACCGACCAGCAGGACCCCCGACTACGATTCGAGCGTGACGGACGAGCCTCGGACCAAGCGTGCGGCGATCCTCGCGTCCGCCGGCCGGCTGTTCGTGGCCAACGGGTACGGCGGCACCTCGCTCCGTGACATCGGCCGCGACGCCGGGGCCGACGCCGCACTCGTCATCCACCACTTCGGCTCGAAGGACGGCCTGTTCGTCGCCGCGATGGCCGGTCGGCTGCCGCACTTCCCGCTCACCGAGGGCACGGTCGAGACGATCGGCGAGCGGTTCATCGGGTACCTGCTCGGCACCGAGCCGGAGGTCCGCTCGACCTTCCTGGCGCTCATCCACGCCAGCGACTCGGACGAGGTCGGCTCGGAGCTCCGGCGCCAGCACCTCCGGTCGGTCGTCGACCCGCTCCGCGAACGCATGAGCGGGCCGGACGCGGAGCTCCGCGCATCGCTCGCGGCCGCCACGGTCGGCGGGCTGCTCTACGCCCTGTGGGTGGTCGGCGACGAGACGCTGCTCGCCGCCGACCGGTCGGACCTGGCGCAACGCTACGGCCGCGTGGTGCAGGACCTCGTCACGCCCCGGTAGTCGACGCGCACCGACCTCACTGGACGGACCAGCCACCGTCCGACGCGAGCACCGCACCGTTGATGTTGACCCCGTCGTCGCTCAGCAGGAAGGTGATCGACGCCGCGAGCTGCTCGGCGGTCGCCAGCGACGGGATCGCCGCCTGGAACGGCCCGAGCCGCGCTGCCCCGACCTCCGACACGTGCGGCGGCATCGGGATCCCGGTCGCGACGCCGCCCGGGGCGACGGCGTTCACGCGGATGCCCTGCTGCGCGTACATGAAGGCGGCGCTCTTCGTCAGCCCGACCACACCGTGCTTGGACACCGTGTAGGCGTTCCCGGAGGCGTTGCCGCGGAGCCCGGCCTCGGACGCGACGTTCACGATCGAGCCGGAGCCGGCCGCCAGCATCACGGGCAGCACCGCGCGGGAGAGCTTGAACGCCCCGGTGAGGTTCACCCCGATGACCCGGTCCCACATCGCGTCGCTGGTCTCGTGCAGCGGGGAGAAGTCGTCGTTGATCCCGGCGATGTTGGCGAGCGCGTCGATCCGTCCGCCCGCAGCGGCCACGATCACGTCGACGTCGTCCTGCTGGGTGATGTCACCGGTCACCGTGACGACCTCACCGTCGAACGAGGTGGCGGACGCAGCCAGCGACGCCAGCCGCTCGGCGGACACGTCCACGGCGACGACGCGGCCCCCTTCCCGGAGGATGCGGGACGCCGTCGCACGCCCGATCCCGGAGGCGGCGCCGGTCACGACCACCGTCTTGCCGCCGAACCGGCCCGCGGTGACCTGTTCCTTCCACGCGCCGTCGTCGGACGGCTCCGGGATCTCGCCGCCGTTCGCGGCACGGACCAGGTCGTCGACCGCGGACTGCGGCATCTGCCCGTTCGACATCGCGACCATCTGCTGCAGGGGGAGCGTCCGCACCGGCGCGAGCATCTCCTCCCCGACGCCGGCCTGCGCGAGCAGTCCGCGGATGAGGTCACCGCCGACGGGATGGGCGAGCCACGTCCCGATGGTGGATCCGGCGGTGAGGGTGATGTCGTCGTTGCTCATGCCGGTCATTCAACACCGTTGAACGCTCCGGCTCAACAGTGTTGAACCAAGAATCGGCACAGCGAACGCCGACTACCGTCATCGGCATGCAGCGTCGCACCCTCGGCCGTACCGGCCGTCAGTCCTCCGTCATCGGTCTCGGCACCTGGCAGTTCGGCGGTGACTGGGGTCCCGTCGCAGACGAGGACGCCTTCGCCGTGATGGACGCCTCAGCGGAGTCGGGCGTCACCCTCTTCGACACCGCCGACGTCTACGGCGACGGCCGCAGCGAGACCCTGATCGGCCGGTGGCTCCGCGCGAACCCGGACGCCGACGTCACGGTCCCGACCAAGATGGGCCGCCGGGTCGACCAGGTCCCCGCCAACTACGTCGCGGCGAACTTCCGCGAGTGGGTCGACCGGTCGCGGGCGAACCTGCAGCAGGACACGCTCGACCTCGTCCAGCTGCACTGCCCGCCGACGGCGGTCATCGAGGACGACGCCGTCTACGACGCACTCGACGCACTCGTCGACGACGGATCGGTCGCCGCCTACGGCGTCAGCGTCGAGACCGCGGACCAGGCGCTCTCCGCCATCGCCCGGCCCGGTGTGGCGAGCGTCCAGATCATCCTGAACGCGTTCCGGTTGAAGCCGCTGGACGCGGTCCTCCCCGCCGCTCGGGAGGCAGGGGTCGCCATCCTCGCGCGCGTCCCGTTGGCATCGGGGTTGCTCTCCGGCAAGTACACGACCGACACCGAGTTCGCCCCGCAGGACCACCGTTCCTACAACCGGCACGGCGAGGCGTTCGACCAGGGCGAGACCTTCAGCGGTGTGCCCTTCGAGGACGGCGTCCGCGCCGCCCAGGAGTTCGCGGCGTCGCTGCCCGAGGGCGTCTCGGTCCCGCAGGCGGCGCTGGCGTGGGTCGTCGCCCAGGACGGTGTGACCGCGGCGATCCCCGGTGCCCGGAACGCCGAGCAGGCACGCTCGAACGCCGCGGCGGGTTCCCTCGGACTCGATACCCTGCCGGGGCTCGACGCCACCGTGCAGGACCTCTACGACCGCTGGTTCCGCGCCACCGTCCAGCCCCGGTGGTGACGGGTCACTCCTCGACGTCGGTGAAGAGCCCGGTCACCTTCCCGCCGGCGGCGCCGATGAACGCGGGGAAGAACGCGGCGCCCTCGGGGGAGGACGTCGCCGCCGAGGCCTCGTCGTAGCCGACGAAGTACAGGTCGAGGGAGCGGTGCGCCGGGCGCGCGGTGCCGTCCTCCTTCGGCCAGACCTTGCCGGACTCCAGACGCTGGAGTGCCGGCAGTGCCCGGGCGAGGTCGAGCAGCCCGGGGAGCTGGGCGTCGAACGCCTCGGTGTCGTCGAGGTCGTCCACGATGAGTTCGATCTTGGTCGTCATGCCCTCATCACACACCCGTTCGCCGGAACCCGCACGGCTCAGCGCGTGGTGAGCACCTTCGTCGTGCCCGCGATCACCGCGGCGTCCTCGGCGAGCGCCACGAGCGGGTCGCGCAGGCCCGTGGTCTTGCCGACGGCCTTCCGCGCGAGGTACCCGGCGTAGCTGCCGACGATCGCCCCGACGGCGCCGAGCACGGCACCCTCGACACGGCGGTCGCGCTTGCCGGTCGTCCCGATCGCCAGTCCGACGAACGCACCGGACGCGGCACGTCCGATCAGGCCCGCGGCGGCGATCCGGCTCGGCGTCACGGGGAGCTTGTCCCCGATGAGCTCGCCGATCGCTCCCGCCACCAGCAGGCCGCGGCCGAGCGGCGTGCGGAACGCCGGCCAGTCCTGCCACGCGCCGGAGAGCTCCTTGCGGTCGCGGTTCAGCGCCAGCAGTGCGAGCGGGGTCGCGCTGCGGCCGCCGGACAGGATCCCGAGCAGCAGTGCCTTGGTCCCGGTGTGCTTCGTGTTCTTCGCCATGGGCCCGACGCTACCCACGCCAGCCTGGGACGGGCGGGGGCTCCGAGCGGACTGGTGTAGTCATGGTCCCGTGGGAGTGATCGACGAGGCAGGGCGGCTGCGGCTGCTCGGGAACGCGGTGGCCGGCGCGGCCTTCGCCGTGGTGCTCACCATGCTCGTCCTGTCCTCCTGGACCGCTGCGACCACGAACGTGCTGGTGTCGGTCGGTGTCCCCGCCGCGGTGCTCGGCGCCGGGATCGGTGTCTTCCTGCTGCTGCGCTCCTGGCGCATCGACGGCGGGTACGAGCGGGCCAGCGCCGTCCAGCGGTGGATCTCCGACGGCCGGGTGCCCTCGGACGTCCCCGTGCAGGTGTGGGTGCCGCTGCTCGTCGCCCAGGCCGAACGGCAGCGCGCCGGCTGGGGGAAGATCGTGCTCGCCGTGTTCTGGACCGCGATGACCTGGTCGATGCGTGACGTGCACGGCACCCTCATCACCGTGCTGCTGTCCGGTCTCTGGGTCGGCCTCGCGCTCTGGGCTGCCGTCGTCGTGATCCCCCGGGCGCGCGTCGCCGCCGCGATCCTCCGCCGCGAAGCCGCGATCCCGGAGCCGACGACCGACTGAGCCGGGTCTGTTGCGCGCGCGGCTGCCGGAGTAGCCTCCGAACGTTCGATGAACCCTCATGACCGCGCGGTCGCCACGTGACGCCCGGCCTCTCCCGTGTCCCGTCGCCCGAGGGGATACGTCCTGCCGCCCAGCGGCGGCGCGCCCTCCGGGGCGGAACGTGAGGAAACACGCATGCCGAAACCGACCATCGTCCTCGTCCACGGCGCCTGGGCCGACGGGTCCAGCTGGGACCTCGTCACGGCTCCGCTGCAGGAACAGGGCTACACCGTCCTCGTCCCGCCCAACCTGCTGCACGGCGTCGCGAGTGACGCCGAGTACATCTCGTCCTTCGTCGCGCAGCGCACGAGCGGACCGGTCGTCGTCGTGGGGCACTCCTACGGCGGCTTCGTGATCACGAACGCGACCTTCAGCGAGGACGTGAAGGCGCTCGTCTACGTCGACGCCTTCATCCCGGACGAAGGCGAGTTCGTCTTCCAGCTCCTCGGCGGTTCCGGGTCGGCGCTCGACGTGCCGGACCCGACGACCGTGCTCGACCTGATCGGGTACCCGACCGCTCCGGAGGGGGACCTCGAGGCCTTCCTCAAGCCGGAGACCGTGCACACGGCCTTCGCGCAGGACCTCCCCGAACAGGACCGGCTCCTGATCGCGGCCCGGCAGCGTCCGATCACGCTGAGCGCCAACACCGCGCCGTCCGGGCCGCCCTCGTGGCGGGACCGTCCGAGCTGGGCGGTCGTCGGGACCGAGGACCTGGTGATCCCCCCGGCGGTCCTCCGCTCGATGGCGGAACGCGCGGGGTCGACGATCACCGAGGTCGCCGCCTCGCACGTCTCGATGGTCTCCCACCCGGAGGTCGCGCTGGCGGCGATCCTCGCCGCGGCTGCGGCGTCGGAACCGGCGGGCGAGATGGCCTGACCGGCTCGGCTCGTCCCGGGGTGACCAGCGCCGGGCGGGAGGCACGGTGCGGGCTGGCACCGTGCCTCCCGTCCGCTGCTCAGCCGGGCAACTGCGCGTAGAGGGCCGCGGGATCGGCCGCCAGTGACGCCTTCACCATGGCGCTCCAGTCGTCGACGACGACCTCGATCGCGTCGCGCTCGACGCCGTCGAGTGCCGCGCGGGCGGCCTCCGCAGGGTCGATCATCGGCCCCTCGTAGCCGGCCATGATGTCGGTGTCCGCCGCCCCGAGGTGCACGCCCTGGACGAGCACCCCCTTCGGCGCGAGTTCGAGCCGAACGGCGTTGGTCATGTTCCACTCCGCCGCCTTCGCCGCGGCGTAACCACCTGAGCCCGGGTAGGCGAACCACGAGAGCGCGGACAGGACGTTGACGATCGCGCCGCCGCCGTTGCGCTCGAGCACCGGGGCGAACGCCCGGACCATGTCGAGGTTCCCCCAGAAGTGCGTGTCCATCTCACGGCGCACGTTCTCCAGGTCGTCCGTCAGCAGCGAGGACTGCGTCGCGATCCCGGCGTTGTTCACGAGCAGGGTCACGTCACTCGCGTGCTCCGCAGCTGCCAGGACCGAGGCGTGGTCGGTGATGTCGAGGGGCAGCACCTCGACCCCGGCGATGTCGACGAGCTCGGGACGGCGAGCCGTGGCGTAGACCTTGGCCGCTCCGCGCTCGAGCAGCTGGGTGACGAAGCGGCGTCCGATGCCGCGGTTCGATCCGGTGACGAGTGCGACCGATCCGGCGATGTCCATGGGTTCCTCCCGTCGTCCGGGCGTCTCCCGGAGCGACGGAGTACGCTAAGACCTCACATGGACGTCAGGGGCAAGTCGTGATCGACGAACGGATGCGCATCGGGGACCTCGCCGCCCGGGCGGGCGTGAGCGTGCGGTCGCTCCGGTACTACGAAGAACAGGGCCTGCTCGCCGCGGACCGCACCGCGTCGGGGCAGCGGACGTACGACGAGGCCGCGGTCGACCGGGTGCGACTCGTGCAGCAGCTCTACGCCGCCGGACTCCCGAGCCGGACGATCGCGCTGCTCATGCCATGCGTGGACGCCGGGGTCGCGACGGCGGAGAGCGCGGCGCTCCTCACCCGCGAACGCGACCGGATCTCGGCCCAGCTCCTCGAGCTCGAAGCCGCTCGGGACCGGCTCGACGAGGTCATCGCGATCAGCGAGCACCCGACCCCGGAGCACTGCCCCGCACTGCGGTGACCCGGCGGTCCGCCGCGCTCCACCGCACCAGGAAGCCGGAGGCGACCGCGCCGGCGGTGTCCGCCGCGAGGTCCCCGATCGTGTCGTCGTACCCGACGTAGATCGACGAGTCGAGGTGGGTGTGCCCGACCCACTCGCACATCTCCCACACGCCCCCGATCGCCAGCCCGGCGGTCCCGGCGAGGACCACCAGCGCGACGAGGGGCAACCGGCGGAGGTCCGGCAGGACACCGACGTCGGCGCCGATCACGACGACGAGGATGCTCAGGGCGCCGATGAGCAGGAAGTGGATGAGCTTGTCCCAGCCGAACACCGTCGTGTACCACTCGAGGACGCTGCTCCAGCCGGCGACGAGCGCGAGCAGGCACAGCACGATGTCGAACCCGGGCCGCAGGCCGAGGACCCGGGGGACCACCACCCCGAGCAGCGAGAGCGCCATCACGGCGAACGCCACGGCGCCCCAGCCGATCGCGGCGACCGGGATGCTGATCAGCGTGAGGACACGGAGCGTGTCCGCGACGTACTCGGCGCCACGCGGGCGGCGGAGGAAGGTCGGGCCGGCGGTGGTGACGATGCTCGTCACGGGGCCTCCCATCGGATGACGGCGTGCACGGGCAGGTGGTCGGAGGGCCAGACGTCCGCCGGGCGTCGGGCCGAGATCGCGACGCGGTCGACCGCGGCGCGCGCATCACGCCCCTCCCGGACCAGGATCCGGTCGAGACGCGCGCCCTGCGGCTTCGGGTTCCGGTAGTTCGCGTACGTCCCGGCGCTCGACGGGCGGTCCTCGTCCGGCACGAGGTCCCAGGTGTCCCGGAGTCCGGCAGCCGTCAGGATCCGCGCCGACGCCGAGCCCGCTCCGGCGTTCCAGTCGGCCATCGCCACCGTCGGCAGCCCCGCGCCGTGCACGACCTCCCCGAGGAGCCGCGCCGAACGGACCTGCGCGAGCGGCGAGAACGGGTCGACGTGGGTGGCGACGGCGAGGAACCGGACACCGGTCACGCGGTCCTCGAGCTCGGTGAGCACCGCGATGCGCGGGAACGGCGCACCCCAGTCGCGGCTGCCGACGCGCTCCGGGTGCCGGGCGAGCGCGATCGTCCTCGTGTCCCCGACGCGGAGCCGGTCCTGGTCGACGAAGAACCCCACGCCCTCGCCGCCGCCCGACGGTCCGCGGCCGGTGACGGCGGCGTGCCAGCGCGACCCGAGGGCGGTCCGGAGGTGCTGCACCTGCTCGGGCACGGCCTCCTGGACGGCCAGCAGGTGGGGCGCTTCGGACCGGACCAGCGTGGCGATCGCGGGTGCCCGCCGGGGCCAGGCGTCCGGGTGGGCGCGCCGCAGGTGCGGGACCGGGCGTCGGACGTTGAGGGTCATGCAGTGGAGTGCGGGGGGCCCGACGGGGCCGACCACGGGGTCGTCCGACGTCACTGCGACACCGGGGCCGGGGCCGGCCGATCGGTCGGGTCTGCGCGGTCGGTCCGGTCTGCGCGGTCGGTCCGGTCTGCGCGGTCGGTCCGGTCTGCGTGCTCCACGCGCCGCACCACCGGCACCGGACGGGTCCCGATCAGGACCCGGCGCATGATCCGGGCGGGGGAGAACGCCCGCATCCCGGACCGCCACATCGTCCGCAGCGCCTTCTCCGTGCGCACCACCAGCCCGGACGCGTCCCGCACCGGCGCACCCGAGACCGACGCGACCAGACCCGTGTCGAGCACCGTCCGCCACGTCGGGTCGAACTGGATCGACAGGTCGACGTCGTCGTGCACCATCGCGTCGTCGCGGTGCACACGGTGCCGGACCGCGAGCCAGGCGCTCCGGCGCATGAGCATGTTCGAGCCGAAGAGCGGCGGCCGCGCCAGCGCCCCCGTCATCAGGAAGAAGTAGGCACGCATGTACGCGACGTCCCAGAACAGGCCGGCGATCGGACCGAGCCCACGGAACCTGCCCGGGCCGGTCACCGCCGTGACGAGTGGGTCGTCGAACCAGCGGGTCGCCCTCGCCAGCCAGTCCGGGGGCAACTCCGAGTCGGAGTCGACGCGGGCGATCACCGCACCCCGCGCCGCGTCGTAGCCGTGACCGGCCGCGGCGCCGATGCCACGACGCGGCTCGTGGAGCACCGTCGCGCCCGCCGCCAGGGCGACCTCGGCGCTGCCGTCCGTGCTGCCGTTGTCCACCACGACGACCTCGTCCGGCTGCCGTGTCTGCGCCGCCAGGGAGGCCAGGCACGCCGCGAGCTGCTCGGCGTCGTCGAGCACCGGGATGACGACGGACACGGTCGGCGGGGACTGCATGACTCCACCCAACCAAGGTGGTGCTGAGGGCCGGACCGCCTACGCGTCCGTCAGGTCGTCACGGGTGTTCGCGTGGATGGGCTCGCTGTGCCCGAACGTGCGCGCGGCGGCGCGGAGACGTTCGACGAACTTGCCGTTCTCGACCTCGAGCTCGTCTTCTTCGGCGTCCTCGATGACGACCTCGCTCGCAGGGCCGATGAGGATCTTCGTCGTGGTCATGGTGCCGTCGTGTGCCACCGCCGGGACCGCGACGGTGTCCGCGCGGTCGCCGCCCGCCAGGGCTGCCGCGTACTCGATGACGGCGTCGGCGACGTCGTCACTGGTGAGGATGATCGAACCGTCGTACTTGATGTGCTTCATCGGAGCTCCTTCCGCCGCGCTTGCGCTGCTTGCCACTCCAGTGAAACGGAAGCGCGTGGAGGCACTTTCAGGTGCGGTCCTGCGACTCGAGGTGCGCGTAGTCGGGCAGGTCGATCGCGTCTGCGGGTGGTGTGGAGAACCGCTCTCCGAGGCGACCGACCAGCGGGGTGGCTCCGATCCGCACCGCCGCGCCGAACACGGCGATCCCGAGCCGCGACTTCGGGTTCGCGATGCGCGGCGTCCCGGGCGGCAGCTGCTGGGCCTGGGCGACGTACGGACGCATGATCCGCTCGTAGCCTCGGAACGCATCGCGGTGGTCGACGTGCGCGGCGAGTTCCCCGGCGAGCACGTACGCGCCGGTGAGCGAGAGGCTCGTGCCCATCCCGCTGACCGGCGACGCGCAGTACGCGGCGTCGCCCACCAGCGCCACGCGGCCGTCCCACCAGCGCGGGGCACGCACCTGGCCGATCGACTCGGCGTAGAGGTCGTCGGCGGCGTCGAACCCCGCGAGCACGCGGCGCGCTTCCCACCCGGCGTCCGCGAACGCCTCGTGCAGGTGTCGGCGCTGCGCGTCGAGGTCCCGCCGCTCGGAGCCGGCGCGCTCCCGCTTCCGGTCCGTCACGATCGACATCGTCGCGCGGATCGTGCCGTGGGCGTCCGGCCGCAGGGTGATCGAGCGTCCACCGGGGGCGTTGTACCAGCGCCACCAGTCGTCGTCGGCGTCCGTCCGGGGGATCGTGCCGAAGGTCGTCTCGAGGCCGAGCGAGCGGATCTCCGGCTCGTCGCCGAAGACCAGGCGCCGGGTGCTCGAACCGATGCCGTCCGCGGCGATCACCAGGTCGAAGCGTTCGTCGGGGGCGTGCTCGAAGTGGACGGTCACGCCCGCTGGGTCGCCGTTCCCGGCGTCGTGCTGCACGATCCCGGTGATCCGGTCCCCGTAGCGGTACTCGGTGTCCTTCTCCGTGCGGTCCACGAGCAGCCGTGCGAGGTCGCCGCGGAGGATCTCGAGCTCGGCCGTCGCGCCACCGGAGTCGGTCGTGCCGGCGGGGAACTCCGCGATCGTGGCACCACGGGGTCCGATGAAGCGCGTGCCGACCTCGCCGGTCGTCGCCGCCCGGATGTCGTCCTCGATGCCCATCCGGCGCGACACCTCGCGCCCGGCTCCGCGGACGTCGATGTTCTGCCCGCCGGTCCGGAGCGCCGGAGCGCGCTCGACGATCACCGTCGCGAAGCCGTAGCGGTGCAGCCAGTACGCCAGTGCGGGTCCGGCGATGCTCGCTCCGGAGATGAGGACGCGGCCGCGGTTCGTGCTGTGCATGTTGCCCCGGTTCTTGATTATCAACGAGATTGGCAATGTACACGATTAGGATGGGCGGGTGTCGACGCTTCCCCCCGCTGATCGCTCCGATCGCCGTGACCGGGAGTCTGCTCGTCGCGACGGCCGCGAGATGCCCGAGGACGACATCCGCGCCCGGGTCCAACAGGTCGCCGTTCGGCAGCAGCGGTTCGAGCGGCACCTCGCCCGAGCCCTCGACGTGGATGCGATGGGCCTCGAGGCCATGGACTACCTCATCACGAGCGGCCCCGCGACGCCGACCGAGCTCGCCCGACGCCTGGAGATCTCCACCGCGGCGATGACCCTCGTGCTCAACCGGCTCGAGGGCGCCGGGCACGTGCGGCGCGACCGGCACCCGAGCGACGGGCGGAAGCTCGTCGTCACCGCGGCGTCGAGCTCCTCGGACCGCGCGTACGCGCTCGTGCTGCCGATGATCGACGGGATCGAGGAGCTCGTCGCGGGGATGGACGCGGCGGAGCGGGCGACGGTGCAGACGTTCCTGGACCGGCTGATCCGGATCTACGACGACGCGACGGACTGACCGCCGTTCTGGGGTGTCGTGCCGTGCTCGTGCCGTCCCCTAGGGTCGTGCTGTGCACGGGGGTCGGATCGTCATCATCGGGGCGTCAGCGCTCGCGGTCATGGCAGCCGCAGGTGCTGGAGTCGTCGCATGGCCGTCGGAGCCGCTGCGCCTCGATGACATCAGCGGTGGCGCCTGTGCCGGCTTCGAGGCCCCCGACCTCACGAGGACGATGACCGTGACCGTGCCGTTGCGGAACACCTCCGGTCACGACCGCACCGTCCTCGGAGCACGCGCCACCGGGGAGCTGCGGACCTCGCGGGTCCGACTCCGGGTCGTCACGGGGACCGATCTCGGGCCGAACGGCTTCGGCACCTACGCGGCGATGGTGCACGGACGACGGGCCACCGCGCTCCCCGGGTCGGTCCTGCCCGCGCACTCGACGTCGACCGTGCTCGTGACGATCACCCGGGAACGCGGTGCTGACTTCGCGTCGATCGAGGGACTCTCATTGTCGTACGCGGGGCCGCTCGGCACGGTCCGCGACGCGACGTTCGATGCATGGCTCGGTGTCACGGCGCCCGGGTCGATCATGCGGTGTCACCCCACAGGGAGCCAGTAGGCCGCACGCTGGTCAGTGCGCCGTGCGCTGGTGGTGGCCTCCTCGTCGAGCGCGTCCACGTCGCCTCGTCGAGCGCGTCCAGGTCGTCGCGACTCAGGGTGCGCCGTGCGTCACGGTGATCCGGGCCTCGCGCGGGTTCACCAGGGTCTTCGAGACGTAGAGCGGCCGACCCGCGAAGCGCAGGCTCCGCGTCAGGACGAGCACGGGCTCCTCGGCAGGGACACCGAGCCGGTGCCCGCGGGTCTCGCCCGGTGTGCCGATCGAGACCTCGGTGGTGCCGGGCCCCGGCACGATGCCGGCGTCGAACATCGCCGCGAGCATCGTCTGGTCGGGACGGCTCATCCGGATCAGCTCGCGGACCGGGGCGAACTCCCCGACCAGGGCATCATCGGGCGGCAGGTGCTCCTGCACGAGTCCGACGACCGTGTCGCCACGACGGACGACGCTCTCGACGAACCAGGAGGGCGACGACTCCGCGATGCCGAGCGACTCCGCGGCGAACAGCCCCGTGCGGTCCTGCACGACCATCTCGGTCCGCTCGACGTCGCCGCCCTCGGGCACGAGCAGGCGCTCCGGGGCCTCGATCCGCTCGAGTCCGGCGACCGGCAGGCGCTCCGCGACGAAGCGTCCGATGCCCCGGCGGGAGCGGATGAAGCCGTCCTCCTCGAGGAAGATCAGTGCCTCGCGCACGACCGTCCTGGACACCCCGAGCAGCTCGACCAGCTCCGCCTCGGACGGCAGGAGGATGCCGGGCTGGATGGCGCCGCTGCGGATCGCGTCGCTGATGCGCATGTACGCGGCGACACGGAGCGGGACTCCTGCGTGCGCGGGGAGCGGGCCCCGGAGGACGTCGGCGGTCGTCATGTGCTCAGCCTGTCAGACCGTGGTCGGTGCGACGGTCGCGGCCCGCGCCGTGTACGACGCGAAGGGTTCCAGGGCGGGCTGGGACGCCTCGTCCGCCACGGCCGCAGCGCCGACGTGCGCGGCGACGGCGAGCGCGTCCTCCGCGGAGAGTCCGGCGGCGAACGCGATCGTGGCCGCCGCGGTGAAGGCGTCCCCGGCGCCCACCGTGTTCCGGACCTCCGCGCGGACCGACGGCACACGGACCATGCGTCGCCCGTGCTCGAACACCGACGCCCCCGACGACCCCGCCGTGACCACCACGCGGCGGCACCGTGCCAGCTCGGGGAGTGCGGCCCACTCGAGCTCGTTGACGACGAGCAGGTCGGCCCGCTCCAGGGTGGCCGACGCGAGGTGACGGGCGGGCGCCGCGTTGATCGCGACGAAGGCGTCCGAGCGGGCGACGGCGTCCTCCACCACGGCAGGATCGACCTCGAGCTGGCAGAGGAGCACGTCGGTGTCGGGCATCGAGACGGGCACCGCGACCAGGTCGTTCGCGCCCGGGAACACCGCGATCGCGTTCTCGCCGGCACCGTCGACCGTGATCGCCGCGGTGCCCGTCGGTGCGGCCGGGGTCTGCGGGACGAGCTCCGTCCGGACACCGGCCAACCGGAGCTGCTCGACCGAGAACGCACCGTCCGGATCCGCTCCGACGGCGCCGATCATCGTGACCGCAGCGCCGAGCCGTGCCGCCGCGACGGCCTGGTTCGCGCCCTTGCCGCCGAGGAACGTCCGCCGCCCGGTGGCCAGGACCGTCTCGCCCGGCGCGGGGAGCTCCGGCACGTGCAGCACCGAGTCCACGTTGATGCTGCCGAGGACGGTCAGCGACGGCAGCGCGGTCACGGTCAGTGCGGTCGCGGGACGCGCCGTCACGCCGGCACCGCGGCGAGCGCGAGGATCCGGTTCCGGATGACGTCGGCGGCAGCCGCGTCCGCCGCCACCACGACCCGCACCGCCGGGCCCTGCTCGACGGGCACGGTCCGGCCGTGCTCGGCACCGTCCGTCACGACGTCGAGCGGGGTCTCGCGGACGGTCGGTGCCACCTCACCCGCGGTGATCGCGGCCGCGAGGGGGTCGTGCAGCGGCGCGCGGCGAACGTGGTCGACCGTCTCGTAGAAGTCGATGTAGCGGTGCAGCATCGTCCCGAGCGCGACGCGCAGCGGATCGCCCGCCGCGATGAAGCGGTCACCGTCGGCGTCGTCGAACCGGTGCTGCCGGGTGACGTCGAGCGGCACCAGGACCAGGTCGAACCCGGCGGTCAGGACCCGGCGTGCGGCCTCGGCGTCGTTGTGGATGTTCGCCTCGGCAGTGGCTGACACGTTTCCGGGCTCCCAGACGGCTCCGCCCATGATCGTGAGCGTGCCGATCAGCTCCGGCAGCCGGGGCTCGAGCTCGAGCGCCACCGCGAGGTTCGTCAGCGGTCCGATCGCGAGCACGTCGAGCTTCCGGGTACCAGCGGCACCAGCACCAGCACCAGCAGCGTGCGAGCGCGCCAGCCGCACCAGCAGCTCGGCGGCCGGGTCGTCAGCGGCTGCCACACCGGCGGGCAGGTCCACCCCACCGACGCCGTTCACGCCGTGCACGTGCGGAGCACCCCCGCCGTACGCGCCGCCGAGCGGGTCGTGCGCTCCGACCGCCACCGGCACCGAGCGGCCGACCATGCCGAGCAGCGCCGAGGTGTTCACCGCAGCGGTCGTGGAGTCGATGTTCCCGGAGACCGTGCCGATGCCGACCAGGTCCACGTGCGGGACGTCGAGCAGGTAGGCGAGTGCGAGGGCGTCGTCGACACCGGTGTCGCAGTCGAGGAAGAGCGGGATCGTCGGGGTGGTCATGCGGTTGCAGCTCCTTCAGGGCGGGCTCCGGCTGGCAGAGCGTTCGGGGTGGGACGGAGGACGAGCGCCGCGGCGAACGCGGCGGCGGTGAGGGCGACGGAGATCCAGAGCGCCAGGTGGTACCCCTCGGGCGTGCCGGCGCTGACCGCCGGCCCGACCAGGGCCACACCGGTGCCGGCACCCAGTCCGAAACATGCACCGTGGATCCCGGGCAGGGAACCCGGGGCGTCGGCGGGGGCGTTCAGTACCGAGAGGCCGTTCGCGGTCGCCTGGTACAGCCCGAGGTAGAAGACGCCCATCACGATGAGCAGCCCGAAGGCCACCCACTTGTCGAGGGCGAAGAACGCGAGCGCGACGGAGATCAGCAGGATCGCCCCGGTGGCCATGCGCAGCGACAGGACCCAGCCGATGCGCTGCGCGATCCACCCGGCGGCCGGCGCGGTGAGGAGCCCGGCGACTGCCGTCGGGGTGAGGAACAGCAGCCCTGACATCGCCGCGTTCAGGCCGAACCCGGAGCTTCCGTCCTGGCTGAGCACCACGATGGTGAAGTTCGTCGACGCGAACACCCCGGACAGCGTCAGGAACGTGCACATCAGCACGGGCCAGGCCGTCCGCGCCCGGAGCGCCGGCACTGCGATCAGCGGCTGGGCGACGCGTCGCTCGACGAGGACGAACGCGACGGCTGCCAGGACCGCCACCGTGAGCCACACCAGCGTGCGCGCGTCACCGATGCCGCGCGACGGCACCTCGCTGACGAACTGGGAGAAGCCCACCAGGAACGCGCCGAGGATCGTCGCGCCGAGCCAGTCCATCCGTCGCGCCGCGCTCCGGCGGACCCGCGGCACGAACGCCAGCACCGACAGCGTCCCGAGCACCGCGACGACGAGGATCACGACGAACACCGCGCGCCACCCGAACGTGTCCGTGATCGCTCCGCCGATGTACCCGTCGAGGCCGCCGAGTCCGCCGTTCACCGCGGTGACGACCCCGACCGAGATGCCGAACTGCTTGGCCGTGAGCTCCTCGGACAGCACCAGGAACGCGATCGTCAGTGCTGCCGACGACGTCCCCTGCAGCACCCGCCCGGTGAGCAGGAGGGGGAGCGACGGTGCCGTGACCGTCAGCAGCGTCCCCACGAGCAGTGCGGCCATCGTCACCAGGAGCGCCCGGCGCCGACCGATCGTGTCCGACCAGCGCGACACCACCATGCCGAGCACCGAACCGGACAGGAAGAAGAGCGACTGCACCTGGGACACGACGCCGGCCGAGGCGTGCAGGTCGATGGCCATCGACGGGATGGCGGGGGTGAGCAGGCTCGCGTTCAGCTGGAACGCGAGCACGGCGACGATGAGGGATCCGACCAGCAGGGGGATGCGAGCGCCGGACAGGCGCTCGCGTTCCGCTTCGGGGCGGGTGGGGGCGACAGTCATGCGAACTCCTTCGTCCGGTTGTCGTACGTACCTGTAATACAGGTCCGTACTCTATGGTCCGGACACCCCGCTGGCAAGTGGGCCGACCCGATGGCCGGTTCCGGCCACGGAGCCGCCACGACCGGACGGGAGGCACGGGTCGAGCCCGCACCGAGCCTCCCGTCCGGTGGGTGGCAGCCCGCGCGCGGTCACGCTGGAAGTGGGAAGGTGCAGGCATGCCATCCGCGCAGACCCTCACCGACGACGACCGCAGGGTCGTCGCCGGGTGGGCCGCAGACTGCGCGGAGCGCGTCCTGCCCCTGTTCGAAGCGGAGGCGCCGGACGACGACCGCGCACGGGACGGAATCCGACGCGCACGGTCGTTCGCGAGCGGAGCGCTCGGTGCGGCGGGCGAGATCCGTCGTCGCTTCACTGCGGGGCGTGCATCCGCAGCAGCGACCTCGCCGGCAGGGAAGGCGGCGGCGTGGGCGGCCGGTCAGGCCTCGGCAGTCGCGCACATGGGAGCGCACGCCCTCGGCGCTGCCACCTACGCGGCGAAGGCCGCGGAACTCGCGGACCCCGGTCGTGGCGGCGCTGCTGAGCTCGCCTGGCAGATGGCGCACATGAGCGAGCCGGTGCGGGTGGCGCTCCGGCGGCTGCCCCCGCTCGGGGAGGACCCGTCCGGTCCGCTCGGTGCCGGACTCCTGGCGTCGGGGGTGCTCGGGGAGCACATCAGGGCGATCCAGGCGGCGCTCGACGGCGGCGGTTGACGCGCTTCTCGGCCCGTCGTGCTCGGCTCGCCCCGGCCCGCCGCGCCTCGGGTCGCCGCGCCGGGAGGAGTCTCAGCGCGCGTCGAGCAGGGCGAGCACGTCGTCGGTCGTGCCGAGTTCCCCGATCTTCGGGAGCTGCAGCGAAACGGACGCTTCGTGTGCCTCGGCGGCATCGGTCATGGCGTCGGTGACGAACGCGACGTCGTACCCGAGCTCATGGGCGGACCGTCCTGTGGACTCGACGCCGGAGGAGGTGGCGACCCCGACCAGGACGATCTGCGTGACGCCGAGGCTGCGGAGTCGGGCGTCGAGATCGGTCGAGCCGAACGCTCCGAGGGTGCGCTTCGTCACGGTGATGTCCGTGGGCTGCTGGTCGAGCTCGTCCAGCAGGCGGGTACCCGCTTCGGGGATCGTCTGCGATCCCGACAGGTTCATCGCCCTGGTGCGTTCCGTGCGGCCCGGCGCGGTCGCTGCGACGTTGACCAGCACGACGGGGAGCCGGCGCGCGCGGAAGGCTCGTGCGAGAGCTGCAGCGCGGGAGACGACCCCGTCGATCGGGTGCGCCGTCGGTTGGCCGAGGATCCCGGTCTGCAGGTCGATGACCACCAGGGCCGGCGTCGGGTCGAGTTCGATGCTCACGGGCTTCCTCCGAACAACTGTTGACTGAATCAACCATTTGTACCACGAATGATTTGCGGACGATAGGATCGGCGCATGTCACGTGGCAACGGGAACCGCGCAGAGCCTCCACTTCCCCTTGCGTACCTGCTGAAGCAGGCGCACCTGCGTCTCGCTTCCCTCGCGGATGATGCACTCGCCGCGTCGGGCGTCGACCGGCGCGACTTCGGCGTCCTGCGGGCCCTCGCCGCGACCGGCCCGCTGACCCAGCAGCAACTCGGGAAAGAGGCGGGCGTCGATCCCGCGACCCTGGTGCGGATCATCGACGGGCTCGAGAGCAGAGGTCTCCTGACCCGGCGACCCGACGCCGCTGATCGCCGGCGGAACCTGGTCGCGCTGACCGACGCGGGAGGGGAGTCCTGGGACAGTGCTCATGCCGCGTACTCCGAGGCTGAGCAGCGCTTCACTGCGTCCATGTCGAGCGGAGGCGCAGAGCGGTTGCGCCGGGAGCTCACTGTCTTGCTCGGGGTGGGTGTGGACGAAGTCCACTTGTCCTGACGTGAACAGCGTCGTTAGCCGATCGCTCATCGAGACGCGGAGCGATGTGTGCCCCCGTTCGAGGCAGGCGGCTCTCTAGGGGACGTGCTGCGGAACTGGATGACGAGCCGTCTACGCCACCTGCGGTCGGCAACTCGCAGGATAAGGTGGAGTTATGTGGGCTGGTAACGGAGCAACGCCGGCAGGGACAATCATATTCGCGATTGTTGCGGTAGCGATTCTCGTAGGGCTCTTCATCAGAAGTCGGCGGAACAAGTAGAAAGCCCGATAGTCCGCACCTCCCCACTGTGAGTCTTGGTCGTCGTCGGTGCCGAGTCGCACCCCGATGGCAAGCCCGAGCACCCGAGCGGCAGGGATGACGGCACGCTAGGAGGCAGTTGGCCAGCTGACTGCCGTCCGGTAGCCGATCGGCTAACGAGACAGCCGGCCCGTGGAGCAGGATGTGTTTCGATACCCCGATGAAGCTCCACGTTGAGGTGCATGGCCAGGGGGACCGCACGGCGGTGCTGCTGCACGGGATGATGGGTTCTCGCGAGAGCTGGTGGCGAGTAGTGCCGCTGCTGGTCGCGAGCGGCTATCGCGTCTCAGTGGTCGATCTTCCGGGCCACGGACTGTCACCGCGCGACGACACCTTGACGGTAGATCGGGCCGCCCGATCGATCGCGGAGTCCGTTGCCGACGAATGCGGACCGACGCCTGACCTCGTGATGGGCCATTCGTACGGTGCGATGCTCCTCGCCGCGGCTGTGGACGCCGGGCTGCTGGCCCCGGCGCTCTCGGTCTACATTGATGCTCCCTTCACGTCGCGCGGCGGCTGGGACCGCACCGAACTCACCGCCGAGTACGAGCAGGACAAACGAGCGCGCACGTACGACGGGCTTCGAGCATCGCGGCCGTTCTACAGCGACCAGGACTGCGTTGTCGAGGCTCGTGCAGCGGACCACTTCGATCCGGCCACGGCGGCGTCGCCGGCAACGGGGCCTGGGGTGTCCTTCGAGCCGGAGCCCGGATCGATCATCGTGCGAGCGAAGCCGAGCCTGTACGTCGATGACGTGACAGCGGCGCACCACGAGAGCCGGGGCGTGATCGTCCGGGACGTCCCCGGAGCAGCCCACTCTGTCTGGTACAGCCACTTTGACAAGTTCGTTGGCGCGCTGCCCGAGGTGTTCCGGTAAGCCATCGGCCACCGAGACGCCGCTGATTCCGGCAGACCCGGGACAACGACAGCGAGCTGATCGGCGCCTATCTCCACTGCACTCCGAAGAGACCCGTTACGAGCATGATGAGCCCGACGAGGGCGAGTACGCTCCCGAGCATTCGGGCCCACGCGGTTCCCCATCTGGCTTGTGGATTCCAGGCGACGCCGGCTTTCTCGGCTGCCAACAACCACTTGATGACGATCTTGGGGAACAAGACCACGAAGAGACCCCAGCCCGCGAGCACACCCCCGACGATGAACTGTTCAACGAGACCCATGATCGCAGGGTACCTACTCCCGGCCCCGCTCTGATTGACGACCGCCCGGTAGCGGATCGTCAACCGGGCGCCTGCTCAAATCCACTACCTTGAGCGCATGAGCGAACAGCAAGAGCGACGCAACCCGTGGTGGGCCGTCGCCCTCGTGTTCGCCTTCGGCGGTGTCCTATCGCTCGTCGCCGGCCGGATGCTTCCCTGGCAGGACCAGGACCGCCAGGTCCCCGACTACTGAGCAGGGTGACTCGCTGAAGGATCGGCTACCGGCCAAGAATGCTCCTGCGCCTCTATCGTGGCCCGATGGCTGCCCCCGCTGAGGTTCTCAACGTCGTGACGATCGTAAAGCGGAAGCGTCCGGCGGGTGTGCGGTCATGGCGTGGTTACGTGGTCGCTGAGGACGAGCGCGGAACGTGGGTCTTCACTCCCGCAGGAAGTACCCACACTGGGGTTGATCGCGACGGCCTGACTTCGACTTTAGAGGTCGCCCAGGATGTTCAGGGGCGAGGACGGCATTCGATCGTCCTGCTTCCTCACGCGGCGTGGTTCGTCGCGCACTGGGTGCTTGGCTCCGAGTACGTCGTGCACGTCGACATCGCTACGCCGCCGAGGAAGTCCCGCGCCGAGTGGGTGTTCGATGATCTCGAGCTTGATCCACTGCTCCAACGCGACGGGTCCTATGTTGTCGATGACGAAGACGAGTTCGCCGTGGCATGTGCGGCGGGCCTGATCTCCGACACCGAACGCGAAGCAGCGTTGCTCGCTGTCGAATCGCTGCGCATCGAGTTCCACACCGGAGTCTTGGTGGCGGAAGGTCTCGAGTACCTCGACGCGAGTGCGGGACGCACGCTCGCGAAGCTGTGACTGTTTGTCCGGGCCGGCTGTCAGTAGCAAACTGCGCCCGGTAGCCGATCGGCTGGCGGATAAGCGGACACATCTGGCTGCGAACCGCAGTACCCAAGGCCGTGGTTGGTGGGGTCTCAGACGTTCCCGCGGACATGACCAGATTGAAGAGCGCTGTACACGAGACCCTTCGCCGATTGCCGTGTAACCGGCGGCGCGGATGGCGGAGAGTCGACGTTCGGGCCGCCGTCGCTATCGTCGATGACGCTCAGGCAACGAAGGAGGACCCGTGGGGAGCACGCACTCCGCGCTGCGGCGCGCACGACAGATGGTCGCGGCCACGATGAACCCGGAGATCCCGGCGGACCGGTTTGACTGGGTCGGTCCCGACGGAGCCGTCGACCGCGAGATGCTGTCGGAGACCAGGGAGGCGATCGAGCTGCTCCTTACCGACCGGGCTGTCCTGCACGTCGGACGGATCAGTAATCTGCAGATCGAAGCGAACAAGCGCCAAGAACTCTCGAACGCGATCGTGCGCACTGCGTTCGAGCGGTTGTCGGCCCGGCGCAGCATCAGCGAGGAGACGTTGAACGCTGCGCTCGCGAGGTTCATCGAGGACGTCGCGCTTGTCCGCCGCGACGCGGTCGACGCCGGCGTGCTCGTCCGCTCGCCGGACGGTGCCGTCTACGCCCTCGCGGCGATGTGAGACAAAGCTAGTTCGGGCCCGGCGACGTACGACACGGGGCGACACGAAACGAACCGACACATGAGGTGGTGCTGCGTATCGACGTGTTCAATCCGCCTCGGTAGCCGATCCGCCATCGAGACGTGTGGTGCTCAGGCGACCGCAGACGTGACCTAGCCTGATCGCATGGACAACCAGCGGCCCCGCGACATGGCCGAATTGTTCACGGCTGGAGAGGAGACAGTTCCCGCGCCTCGCGATGCGGCCCGCGCGGTGGGCTTGGTCGGCATGCTGACGTTGTTAACGATCGTGATTGCTTTCGTTGCCGCCGTCGTCCTCACGGTGACGTTCTTCGTCGCGACGCTCGGCGGAATCTCTCTGATCTTCGGGTCGGCTCCTCCGCCTCACTGAGGGAGATCCTCATGGGGGATCAGCCTGCTGAACGTCTCGTGACCTCTGTTCCACAGGCCCAGTCGTACGGCGTCCGCCCGCGACCGACGAAAAGAGAGAAGATCCAGGCTAGCGGAAGCACGTAAGCACAAACGGTCAGCGCCCAAACGCCGACAGGGACGCCATCGTCACCGCTTGCCCTCACAATGGTGAACACGGCAGCGTGACCAATCAGCCACGGAACACCGATCTTGAGGGTGTTCCGCGCTATCGCGACGGTCAGACGCGGTGAACGCGCATTTGCGCGGACGACCAGCTTCATCACTCGCTTACCAACCGTCGCCGCTTCGCGGCGTGACTCGCACCACGCCAGAGCGAGAACGACCGGCATCACGATCACCAAGGCGCCGACGACGTTCAACACGACAACATTCGTCGGCCGGATGACGTGCGCGAGGTAGAGCGGCACTCCCACCGCGGCAGTCAGGGCAACCCATCCGAGGACACAGGCCCAGTCGACCAGCCAGGCCAACAGTCGACTTCCCCCGAGTCTCATGCCGCCACGATAGTGACCACCTCGACGTCCGGTAGCGGACGTTGGAGGTCTGCCTGACATAGCATGCGGGGATGCTTGCACCGGGGCTGCTTCGGCATGCGGAACCCGACTACGACTCAGGCGAATCACGTGGACTCGACTTCCGGTCTCGGGATACGGCGCCGTTGTCGCGGCTTGGAGAGCAGCAGGCCCACCAAGCGGCGGCGCGATTTGCTCAGCTCGAGGTGGCTCGCGTCGTCTGCTCACCGATGACACGCACGCTGCAGACCGCAGCGATCATCGCCGCCGCGTGCGGAGTGCCCTTGGCGGTCGACATCGACTTCAGGGAGTGGGACTCCGGCCTTCCAGCCAGCGGAACCTACGCGAAGTGGCAGGAGGCGACAGACGAGTTTCGCCGCCATGTGGGAAACGCGCCGGACAGAGCGACGTGGGAAAGCATCAGGCACATGCGGGATCGTGCCAACATGGCGCTCTCACGCCTTCCGGACGACGGTTATGGGGCGCTCGTGGTAACGCACGCGTTCGTCATTGAGGCCGTGACCGGGGTCGACGGGCGCACGTTGCAGTACTGTGAGCTTGTTCCGACACCGCCACCGGGTTGGCGCGTCCGGTAGCCGATCGCCCATCGGACGGCAGCAGCCGGCTAACTGCCTCCTGGCGCGCCGTCATGCCTCCCACCTCGGGTGCTTGGGTTTACTACCGGGCTTCGACTCGGCACCTACGACAACCAAGGCTCAGAACGGGGAGGTGAGCACTATCGGGCTATCTACTTGTTCCGCCGACTTCTGATGAAGAGCCCGACGAAAATCGCTACCGCAACAATCGCGAATATGATTGCCCCTACCAGCGTTGCTCCGTTACCAGCCCACATATCTCCACCTTATCCTGCGACTTGCCGACTGCCGGTCGCGTTGACCAGTCGTCGTCTAGTCCACTAGCACGCTCCCTAGAGAGCCGCCGGCCTCGAACGGGGGTGCATATCGTTCCGCGTCTCCATGAGCGATCGGCTACCGGGCACCATTGTTATCGTTCAAGTCGAGGCAGGAGGAACCGCATCTTGAGCGAAAACTGGGCCCCCCTCATCACCGGACTCATAGGAGCCGGGTGCCTGGCAATCGGCATGCTCACCAGGAAGATCATCGCGTCCGTCCGTGGACGGAATCGCCGCGAGATCAATCGTCGCGAGCGCCCTAAGGAAGCCGAAGCGCGGGAAGCCAGCCATGCGGTCGAGCCCGGCGGGTCAACACCTGGTGTCATCGACAGGGCAGACGAGTCGACCGAAAACGATGCCGGGTAGGCCATCACCTCCACGGTTGCTCCTCCCGACGGGTGGAGGTGATCAGGTTCCTGCCCTCGCCGCTGTCCGGCAACCCAAGATCGGCTATCCAGACGGCTTAACCGGCTCGGGCGGCAGCCAACCGCTACCAAACCCGTCTCGTCCGGCATGCTCTTGCGATGGACTTTTCGTGGTGGACTTGGTGGGGGCTCGTGGTCGTCATGCTGGTCGGGCTTGGGCTGATCGGGCGCGCTGCTGTCATCGCCGTCCGCAGGGAGGGGATCGGCCGAGCCAGAGTAGAGCGCGGGACCAGTGCTCGATGGTTTTGGTCTGGGATCGGAGTGCTCGTCGTCGCGGGTGCGCTATTGGCTGTGTGGGTCATCGAGCTCGACCGCTGACCATGGCCGGTCGACTCTGCCTCGGTGAAGGATCGTCGATCCGAAAGGACCCGCAAAGTCTGATCTGTCGGCTTGCTGACCTTCATATGGCGGGGAGAACAGGCGGGAGGAGCCTGTGCTCTCGATGCTTCAGTCGAAGTCGACAATCGCTGCGAGGTGGGCGGTCGCGGTGACCATGCGAGCTCGCCATTCCCGAGGATCCTCGTCGCGACGGTCGATGGCGCCGAAGTCATCTCGAGCCAGGAACCGGATTCCGTCGCCTTCGAGGTAGCCGACGCTTGCCCCGCGTGTACGCACCAGCATCGGCCAGGTCACATCGTTCGTGATCGAGGTGTCGTGACTCTGGTCGACGATCAGCTGTGCGGTGTCACGGGTCATCAAGCGCATGGCGATCATCAAGTCCCACCGATTTGCGAGGCCGTTTGCAAGCCCGTACACGTGGTTCACGATCTCCTCAGTTCGGCGAAGACGATCCGGGGCGGCCTCCATCGCCGCAGCGGAGCGTCCAACGACGAGGAAGTCGACGTCGCGTCGCGCGAGCGTGCGCTCCACTTCCCCTCGAGCACCGCTCAACCATCGCAGCACGTGGTCCAGGTCCGAGTGGAACAGCCATCCGCAAGCGCTTCGCAACCCGAGGTCCAGCGCGTGCTTCCTCGCCGTTCCGATCCCGATCGTGCCGGCAGCGTGTTCGTCGAGGAGTAACGGCACAGCCAGCGCACGCAGTGCCGCGATCGTGGCCGGGTGAGTTTCAGCGGTGGTGTTCACTGCCAGAGCACCGAACACCTCCGCGAGGGCGGGTCCGGCGGCCTCGATACCTGAGGCGAATCCTCCGAGCGGGTCGTGACAGGTCGCGACGAGGCATACCGACTCCGGAGCCGCGTGATCACCGAACGTCCCCACGGCCCGAGTTGCAACCACGTCGTCTTCGAAGCCAGGCATCACCCGACCATACGACGTTACTCCATGGCACCCGACGAAGCGTGTGCTCGAAGGCTTCCCAGTCTGCGCCATCCGTACGATTGCGGATCGGCTACCGAACGCAAGCAAGGCACATCAGCGTCAGCGAGGTCGCTTCGTCCTGGCGAGGGCGACCGCGGCGAAGATCGCGCCAATCAGTGCGAGGACGGCGCTGAAGACGACCCACGGGCTGAAGAAGTTCTCGCCGTCGAGAACCCGAGACGTGATCGTGAGCACTTGCGACACAACGAGTAAGGACCCGATAAGGATCGTGGTACCCCGCGACCACGTTCGCTTCTTATTGGGTTCTTCGCTCACAGGTCCATCATGCTCTGCGCCGGGAGCAGTGGGGAGGGCCAGCAGCGGATCGACGGCCGGTGGCACTCGTCTTCCGTTCGGTAGCGGATCGATCCGCGGACGTCGACCAACCCCCTGAGCGTTCGATCTCGTCTACTTACCTAGCCGAGGGAGGTGGCGTCGGCATCCGCCGAGGTTGCGGTCGGTGCCGCTCCGACGTGACTCACGAGGGCGTCGAGGTCGTCTCCGCGCTCCCACCGGTGAGCGTTGATTCCCAGGCGCTGGGCAGACGCGACGTTCGCGCTGCTGTCGTCGATGAAGACCGCTTCGCTTGGCTCGATCTGGAGGTCGCTCAAGACGCGCTCGAAGTACGACGCGGACGGTTTCCCCACCGCAAGATCACATGAGTAGAAGCTGCGGTCGAAGCGCTCGTCGAAACCGAGCCTCGTCTTCATGAAGCGGGCGCGGCCGGCGTCCTGGTTAGTCGTGAGCGCAACCAGATGTCCGGTACCTCGCCATTTGTCGACCAACTCGAGGACGTCCTCGTGCACCTGGATGCCTTCCCACAGGCGGCTGTAGACATCTTGCGGGTCAGCGTCGACGCCGGCACTGTCTAGAAACTCGCGCAGGAGGGGCAGCACTTCTAGTTGCCCGGTGATGACGGGCCCATTGCCGCGGAACGTTCGAGCAAGCCATGCCTCCGCGGTAGGGCCGGCGATGCCGACGAGCGCGTCGCCGAAAGACTGATTCGGGGACTGCACGACGCCATCCGCGTCCAGCAAGACCCACTTGTGTGCGATGCCCGGGACGTTCGGATTCATGTGCCGAGGCTATCGACGGTCGCAGGTGTCCCGTTAGCCGGTCGGCTAACGGACGCGGTCAGTCGTACTCTCCGATGGAGTGTCGGAGGCGATCAATCTGCGCCTCGAGGGCTTCGTAGCACTCCTGGTCGGTTGGGGCGTGTCTCAGATCGCGAGCGAGGTCGCTGCGGAACCTGTCGGTCATGTGCCGCACGAGTGGGCTAGCGGCGCGGGGATGATCGACCTCGCCGAGGAAGGCAGCTGCGAGGTTCGCGAGGACGCCGATCATGATGCGACGGTCAGCGAAGGTGACAAGCTCGGGATGATCCATGACGGCCTGCCTACCCTGATCCGGCAGTGTGGGTTGAACCCGATTTCGCCCGCAAGCCGATCGGCTGCCGAGACGGCCGGGTGTGGAGTTGTTCACCTGATGGTGGCGTTCTTTGATCGCTCGGTGGCGCCGGTCATCTCGCGATGACGAGGACGGTGGCGGCAGCGACGTCCAGCGCGGGCACCCTCAACGTACGATTCGCTCCATGAACGAGTCAGTCCGCAACGTGCGCGTTGCCGGGGTGTCGATGGATTGCGAAGACCATCGCGCGCTGTCGGCTTTCTACGCGCGGCTGCTCGGAGGTCGTGTCGCCTGGGTCACTGATGATGCGGCGGGGGTGTCTGCGGCGGGACACCACCTCGTCGCTCAGAGGGTGTCGCCCTACCGGCGACCGCAGTGGCCGGGGACATCGATCGTCCATCTCGATCTGACGTGCGAGCCGGAAGACCTGGCGGCCTTTCGCGCCCACGCCGAGGATTGCGGTGCCGTGCTGGCTCAGGAGCAGCCGGATGCCCGCTGGGTCGTCATGCTCGATCCCGCAGGACATCCCTTCTGTCTGACTCCGCTCGTCGCCAACATCGACGATGCCCGATGACCGATGGGTCACCGGGCACCCTTGAGCACGCGCAAGGGCCTAAGTGCTCCGCCATCAAGGTTCCCGGCGGTCAGGTGCCCGTTGACGGGGATCTTGATGCTGAGCGCCGTGATAGCCACGCACACGATGCGTGATCATGCGGCGGCGTCCCGTCGGCGCCGCTAACTGTGGTGTCCAGCGGGGATTGGAGATGTGGATGCGCTGGCAACTGCAATCTGGTGCGATTTACGCAAGACGGGGACGCGGACGGGACTTACCGTTCGGTGCGCACGATCGCGGGCGGGGTCCAGCGCCCGTCGAGGACCTCGTCGCCTGGCTCGTACATGCGCAGGACCGGACGGAATCGTCCCGCGGGGCTCGGCAACCAGTTCGCATCGGGCGAATCGGGCGGCTGGTGCGCGATGGTGATCGTGAGTGCACCGTCGTCGTCTTGGGCGACGTCCGGCGTGCGGTCGCCGATCGAGTAGCGGTTGATGGGGTTTGCGACGAGGAAGAAGTCTGGCACTCCGTACATCGTGAGTGACCAGAACGCGCCCACCGGTGGTGGTGGTGCGAGGCGGAAGGTGTACTCGTGCGTGCCGTCGAGCTGGTCGCCGTGATCGTCGACGAACGTCATCACGTAGGCCGCTTCGTAGGCGTGGTTACCCCACAACCCGCCGAGCGCAGCGCCGGCACGCTCGGCGTAGCGAAGGGTCGGATCCTCGATGCGGAACCGCTCGTCGTCGAGTGCGCCGACCTCGAAGAAGTCGAGGTTGTAGTCGAACACGTGCAGCGTCATCTTCCAGCCGTTCACCTGCGGGCTGGAGCCGGACTCGAGGATCTGCCGCAGTCGGGCCGAGGCCCCCTCGAGTGCGGACGTCAGGGCCGCCACGGCGTCGTCGGGCAAACCAACGTACGGCGACGCCGGCGAATTCACGCCGAGCCCCGCGAAGGACCGTTGCACTGCGGCGTCACGCGGCGCCGGCGGGAACTGCTGCGACCAGACGCGGAAGCGCTCGAGGAACGCCAGCGCGTCCGACACCTCCGGGTCGGGAACGGCCAGCCCGTGCGGTGCAGCATCAGGCGTGCGGGGAGTCAACGTCGTCGCGTCTTGGAGCGCGTGCACCGTCGGGAGGTCGGTGTCGCCGTCGACTGCCCACCGTCCGACGATGGAGGCAACCGCGGTCGGGAACCTGATGACCGTGTCGTCATCGTCAGGTTCGCCGTCCCAGTCCGGTGGCACGAGCAGGTAGTCGCCTGCGGCGGTGCCGGTGGCGCGGTGTCCGACGTAGGCGAAATTGTTCGTCCAGGCATCGACGAACTGCAGCACGTAGTACCGCCCCGCCGTGTCGGGCACGTGCAACGCCACCGGCCCGCTGCTGAGGTCGACTTGAGCCATCGAGTAGAGCGTGTCGTTGTTGATCGTCACGAAGGTGTCATCGGGGCCGGCAAGGGTCCGTCCGTGACTGAAGGTGTTGAACGCAGCGGCCGGTACCGCGCCGATGCCGTCCGTCGTGAACCGCAGCACCTGGAGCAGGTTGAACACCAATGGGAACCCGTAGATGTACGCGTTCGTGACGAGCTGCACATCGATCTCGCCTGTCAGGGGATCATTCGATTCGGCCATGCAGCTGAGTCCATCCGCCCAGCCCGCCGAGGTCGCCACCCAAAACAGGTGGTCTTCCGTGCGGCGGCCGCGCCGCTGGTCACAGGGAGCGCGGTGCAGATCACCACTCTCCTTGGGTCGCCGGCCAACGCAGAAGGCGGGGGCGAAGCTCGCCTTTAGAAGCCCCACCCCCTCGGCACGGCACCTGACCACCACCGTGACAGCGCAAGCGACAGTAGGCGGGCAGCGTGTCAAGCGCGGCGACTGTCCGTCGTCCCTCTCGTGAGAATCGAGCCAGCGCAAACCGTCCCGGTAGCCGGTCGTCCAGTGGACGACCGGGCGCCTACGGGCGGCCCCGACTCCTACAGCCCTGGTCCGGGGCCGACCCTGTCCCATATAGGTGGTCCGCGAACTTTCGCAGTTCACGTAGGCCATACGGACGCCTCGCGACGATCGAAGGCCTAGCCGACCCGACGACGTCGCCCGCCTGCGCTGCCAAATAACCTGTCCAGACCCGTATTTCAGACACGTTGAGTGGCAGTTGGACAAGTTGCTTGGCGGCCGACAACAAGTTCGCCCCTACTGCGGCATGTCGACGAACCGCGAGAACATCCCGTGGAACGCGACAGTGATGGTGTCCGTCGGCCCGTTGCGGTGCTTCGCCACGATGAGGTCCGCCTCACCCTGACGCGGGTTGTCCTTCTCGTACGCCGACTCGCGGTGCAGCAGGATCACCATGTCGGCGTCCTGCTCGATGGACCCCGACTCACGGAGGTCGGAGATCATCGGCTTCTTGTCCGCACGCTGCTCGGGACCACGGTTCAGCTGCGACAGGGCGATGACGGGGACCTGGAGCTCCTTCGCCATGAGCTTCAGCGCACGGGAGAACTCCGAGACCTCTTGCTGGCGGCTCTCGACCTTCTTGCCGGAGGTCATCAGCTGCAGGTAGTCGATGACCACGAGCTTGAGGTTGTGCTGCTGCTTGAGTCGACGGCACTTCGCGCGGATCTCGACGAGCGTCATGTTGGGGGAGTCGTCGATGAAGAACGGGGCGTCGTTGATCCGCCCGCGGGTCTGCGCGATGGTCGTCCAGTCGCGGGAGTCCACGGTGCCCTTGCGCATGTTCTGCAGCGGGACGCTGGTCTCGGCGGAGAGCAGACGCATCGCGATCTCGGCGCGCCCCATCTCGAGCGAGAAGAAGGCGGCGGTTTGGTTGTGCTTGACGGCTGCGGCGCGGCAGAGGTCGAGCGCCAGCGTGGACTTGCCGAGTGCGGGGCGGGCGGCGAC
This sequence comes from Curtobacterium sp. PhB136, assembly GCF_004346855.1. NCBI lineage: Bacteria > Bacillati > Actinomycetota > Actinomycetes > Micrococcales > Microbacteriaceae > Curtobacterium > Curtobacterium sp. PhB136. The sequence continues at coordinate 829,556 of NZ_SMGH01000004.1, read as the reverse complement.
GATGATGAGCTGCCCGGGGTGGAAGCCGTTGGTCAGGCCGTCGAGCTGTGCGAACCCGGTCGGCACGCCGGTCATCTGCCCGTCGCGGCCCTTCGCGGCTTCGATCTCGTCGATCGCGGCGGAGATGGCTTCGGTCAGGGGGACGTAGTCCTCGGTCTGGACACCGCCGGCGACGTTGTAGACCTCGGCCTGGGCGCTGTTGACGAGGTCTGTGACCTCACCCTCTGACGCGTAGCCCATCTGCACGATGCGGGTCCCGGCGTCCACGAGACGCCGGAGCACGGCCTTCTCGGCGACGATCGCGGCGTAGTACCCGGCGTTCGCGGCCGTGGGGACCATGCTCGTGACGCTGTGCAGGTACTCGGCGCCACCGGCACGGGACAGCAGGCCGGTCTTCGTCAGCTCGTCGGTGACGGCGATGACGTCGGTCGGCTCGCCGTGGGAGTACAGCGAGAGGATCGCGTCGAAGATGACCTCGTGCTTGGGGATGTAGAAGTCCACGCCGCGAGCGGTCTCGATGACGTCGGCGACGGCGTCCTTCGAGAGGAGCATCCCGCCGATCGTCGACTGCTCTGCCAAGAGGTCGTGCGGCGGGGTGCGCTCCATGCCACCGCGCTCCGCGTAGTCCTGCGGCGCCGGGTCCAGATGCGCGATCGACACACTTGCTCCTCTTGTTGGTCGTGCGGACACGAGCTCTCGCCCACACGGCTGTTCTACCCCGAGCGACCGACATCCCCGAGTCGCTGGGCCAAGCTACGGGGGGCAAGTTATCCCCAGCAAACGGGCCTGTGGATAACTCTGTGGACGAATCGCGGAACACGCCGGAAGTTCGTGTGGACAACTGTGGACAGGCATGTGGAGAACCGTGCCACCGAACACACTTTCGACCACTTGATCGGGGCTTTTCGTTTCCACACTGTGTGTGGACAACTGGGCTTCAAGGTGCAGTTGAAGGTTCCCGATTTGACGTTTCCACTGTGTAAAACGACTTGACAAACGCACCCTTCGGGGACAGCGTTCCCGGCTGGCTCCCAGCCACTCCCGACCACGTGCAGGACGTAACCGGTCAGCCCGGCGCACCCCGAGCCTCCCGGCAGAAAACGGGGGAGAAGTAACCACCTAGCGCACGCGCGCAACCACGCTCCGGAACCCACGCGGGCGCAGTGTGGGAGCTTCCGGACAGTGTGCCGCCCGGTGTCCGTCGCACGGTCTACGGAAGCTCGCATCGTGCCAGAAGCCCCTGGGTACAGCGAAAGGCGGGCCACCCCCTGAGGGGAGACCCGCCTTCCGACGGAACCGACGCTGTCGGACCGACGCAGCCTTACTTGGCGGCGACGACCTTGAGCGAGATCACTGCGGTGATGTCCTCGCGCAGACGCACGGTGGCCTCGTGGTCACCGACGGTCTTGATGGTCGCGGGGACCTCGACCTTGCGCTTGTCGAGCGAGCCGACGCCCTGGGCCTCGACGGCCGAGGCGACGTCCGCCGGACGGACGGAGCCGAACAGGCGACCGTCCTTGCCGGCCTTGACGGACAGCTGGATGGTGGCGTTCTCGAGCTTCATCTTGAGGTCCTGTGCCTCTTCGATGGTGGCGAGCTCGCGAGCGGCACGGCCGGCGCGGATCGACTCGACCTGCTTCTCGCCGCCCTTGGACCACGCGACAGCGAAGCCCTGGGGGACGAGGTAGTTGCGGGCGTAGCCGTTCTTGACGTCGACGACGTCACCGGCGGAACCGAGGCCGGAGACCTCGTGGGTGAGGATGAGCTTCGACATGGTGATCCTCCTGATCAGCGGCCGGAGCCGGCGTAGGGGAGGAGCGCCATTTCACGGGCGTTCTTCACGGCACGGGCGATGAGGCGCTGCTCCTGGACGGAGACGCCGGTGATGCGACGGGCGCGGATCTTTCCACGCTCCGAGATGAACTTGCGAAGGGTCGCAACGTCCTTGTAGTCGATGACACCGACCTTGATGGACTTCGCGGGAGCGGCGTTCTTGCCGCCCTTGCCGCGAGGCTTGCGGCGGTCGCCGCTGCTCTTTCCAGCCATTGTGTTTTTTCCTTAGAGAAGAAGAAGTTGTGTTCTACCGCGAACGGATCAGAACGGGGTCTCGTCGTCGTAGGTGCCACCGGGGGTCGACCACACGTCGTTCGACTGTGCTCCACCACCCTGCTGCTGGCCACCCTGCGGGGACCACGGCTCGTCGGAACGGCCACCACCAGCAGCGTTGCCGCCGCCGTTGTTGCCACCGAAGTTGCCGCCGCCCGAACCGCCGCCGACCTGTCCACGACCGCCGCCGCCACCCGCTGCCCGGGTGACCTGCGCGGTCGCGTACCGGAGCGACGGGCCGATCTCGTCGACCTCGAGCTCGATGCTCGTACGCTGCTGGCCCTCACGGTCCTGGTACGAGCGCTGACGGAGACGACCCTGCGCGATGACGCGCGAGCCCTTCGTCAGCGACCCCGCGACGTGCTCGGCGAACTCGCGCCACACGCTCGCACGGAGGAACAGCGCGTCGCCGTCCTTCCACTCGTTCGCCTGACGGTCGAACGTGCGAGGGGTGGATGCGATGGTGAAGTTCGCCACAGCGAGCCCGTTCTGCGTGTAACGCAGCTCCGGGTCAGCAGTGAGGTTCCCCACCACCGTGATGACGGTTTCGCCGGCCATCGGTTACTCGGCGCTCGCGGTCGCGGCGGCCGGGGCAGCAGCAGCGTTGGCTGCCTTGCGCGCGGCACGGGCCTCGTCGCGCTGCTTCTGGGCGGCGACCTGCGCGATGCCCTCTTCGGCGCGGAGGACCTTGGTGCGGAGCACGGCCTCGGAGAGACCGAGCTGGCGGTCCAGCTCCTTGGCGGCGTCGGACGACGACGTGAAGTTCACGACGGCGTAGAGGCCTTCGTTCTTCTTGGCGATCTCGTAAGCGAGACGACGACGACCCCAGACATCCACGTTGTCGACGGTGCCACCGTCGTTGCGGATCACTGCGAGGAACTTGTCCAGGCTGGGAGCGACGGTGCGCTCGTCGAGCTCGGGGTCGAGGATCGCCATCAGTTCGTACTGGTGCATGCGGAACCCACCTCCTTTGGTCTTGGCGGCTCCGGGCGGTTCCCGGAACAGGAGGGTTGATGCATGTGTGCCGGCACGCAGGTGCGTTCGGCACAACCCCGCAAGCTTAGCCCACGACCGGGAGGCACGCCACCGGCCTGTGGAGAACCAGCGTCCGCAGGGAGGCCGGGTCCAGTGCCCCGGTCAGGGCGTCACGCGTCGCGCGCGGCCCACCACGCCCGCAGGCGCTCCTCGGCGAGGTCCGCCCCGAGCGGCCCCTCGTCCATCCGCGCCTCGAGCAGGAAGCGGTACGCCTCACCGACCGCACGCCCCGGCGGGATGTCGAGGATCCGCATGATGTCGTCACCCGTCAGGTCCGGGCGGATCGAGTCCAGTTCCTCCTGCTTGGAGAGGACGTCGATCCGGTCCTCCAGGTCGTCGTACGCGAACGCGAGCCGGTCGGCCTTCCGCCGGTTCCGCGTCGTGACGTCGGAGCGGGTCAGCTCGTGCAGGCGCTCGAGCTGGGGACCGGCATCCCGGACGTAGCGGCGGACGGCCGAGTCGGTCCAGGCGCCGTCGGTGTACCCGAAGAAGCGGAGGTGCAGCTCGATCAGGCGGGCGACCGCGGCGATGGTGTCGTTGTCGAAGCGCAGCGCACGAAGCCGCTTCTTCGCGAGCTTGGACCCGACCAGGTCGTGGTGGTGGAAGCTCACCGCACCGCCGGGCTCGAGCTTCCGCGTCGCCGGCTTCCCGATGTCGTGCAGGAGCGCCGCGAGCCGCAGCACCGTGTCCGGGGCCTCGCCGGCGTGCCGCTCGTGCTCGTACCCGATCGCCTGGGTCAGCACGGTGAGCGAGTGCTCGTAGACGTCCTTGTGGTGGTGGTGCTCGTCGATCTCGAGGCACATCGCGGGGAGCTCGGGCAGGAACCGCTCGGCGAGCCCGGTGTCGACGAGGAGACGGAGCCCGGGCACGGGGTCGTCCGTGTTGAGGAGCTTGACGAGCTCGTCACGGACGCGTTCGGCGGAGACGATCTCGATCGAGTCGGCGAGCTCCGTCATCGCGGCCCGGACGTCGTCGGCGACCGTAAACCCGAGCTGCGCCGTGAACCGCGCGGCCCGCATCATGCGCAGGGGGTCGTCGCGGAAGGAGACGGTCGCGGTCTGCGGCGTGCGGAGCCGTCCGGCCAGCAGGTCCTCGACGCCCCCGTGCACGTCGACGAGTTCCCGCGCGGGCAGCCGCAGTGCCATCGCGTTGACCGTGAAGTCGCGCCGGAGCAGGTCGTCCTCGATGGTGTCGCCGAACGCCACCTCGGGCTTCCGGGTCTCGCCGTCGTAGACGTCACTGCGGTACGTGGTGATCTCGACCTGCTCGCCCTCGATCCGGGCGGCGATCGTGCCGAACTGGCGCCCGATGTCCCACGTGGCACTCGCGATCGGCTCGACGATGCCGAGGACCACGTCCGGACGCGCGTCGGTGGTGAAGTCGAGGTCGGTCACCGGGCGACCGAGGAAGGCGTCGCGCACCGGACCGCCGACGAGCGCGAGTTCGTGCCCGGCATCCGCGAAGGCGCGGGCGAGGACGGCGACGGGCGCGGTGGCGGCGAGTGTGTCGAGACGTTCGACGGCCTGGGCAACGGACTGCATGACGGTCTCGATCATCCCAGATCGACGCCGTCGGTTCTCCACGACACCGTGGTCACGCCGGTCTCTCATGGTCCGGCCTCATACACTCGTCCGAGGTCTGCTCCGATCACGGACCCTCCAGCATGCACATTCTCCGCACCTCGCTCGCCGCCGCCGCGTCCGCCCTGGTCGCCCTCGGTCTCGTCGTCACGCCCGCGTCGGTCACCGCCGCGCAGGCCACGACCACCTCCTCCGCGACCACCCGTCTCGCGCACCCCGCCGCGTCCCAGGAAGGCAAGGCGTCGATCGAGATCGTGCCGTCCGGCCGCGGGATCCTGCAGCCGGACCAGGACCTCTCCCTCACGCTGACAGTCACGAACGACACCGACGCGGACCTGCCGGCCGGCAGCGCCGAGCTCGACATCTTCCGGCAGTACGCGGGCACCCGCGACGTCCTCAGCGACTGGCTCGCCGACACCAGCACGACCGGTTACCTCGGTGCCCCGATGGACACTGTGGACGTCCCGGCCGTCCCGGCGCACCGATCGGTCACGCTCGACGACGTCACCATCGTCTCGGGCAACGTGGCACTCGGCGGGTACACCTCCTTCGGTGCCCGACGCATCGCGGCGGACTACACGGCCGGCTCCACCTCCGCCGTGGACCGCTCGGCGATCACCTGGTACCCGGACTACGAGCAGACCCCGGTCGGCGTCTCCGTCGCGATGCCGATCACGATGCCCGCGAACGCCGACGGGGTGATCGGCGCGAAGGACCTCGCCGCCGCCACCTCCGTCGACGGCACCCTGACGCAGCAGCTCGACGCCGCCCAGGACCACAACGTGGCGCTCGGCATCGACCCGCGCATCATCGCCTCCATCCGGATCCTCGGCGAAAACGCGCCGTCCTCGGCGACCGCCTGGCTCGACCGACTGCAGCGGATGCGCAACGAGACCTTCGCGCTCTCCTACGCCGACGCCGACGTCACCGGTCTCCGCCAGGCGGGCGCTTCGGGCATCCTGTCGCCGATCTCCCTCGACCAGTACGTCAAGACGGAGAACTTCCCGGGCGCGACGACGCCGTCGCCCACCGCGACGAACACGCCGAGCGCGACGACCCCGGCAGCGACGGCGACGCCGGACTCGAACCCGACGACGGACGCCCAGGACGAGCCGGACGACACCGTCCAGACGCTCCCCACCACGGCCTCGCTGCTCGACTTCCCGTACTCGATGTCGTCCATCGCGTGGCCTTCGGACGGCACCGTCGCGACCGACGACCTCGGCGCCCTGGCCACTGCCGGCACGAAGTCCACGATCGTCTCCAGCGGCAACACCTCCGCCGGTGCCGCCACGACGGTCACCGCGTCGGAGAAGATCGACGACCACCAGGTCCTCGTCTCCGACCAGGGCATGTCGACCCTGCTCCGCGACGCGGCGGCGGCGTCCACGCAGCGTGCCTGGTCCGGCGCGATGAGCGAGCTCACCGCGACCCTCGCCACGGCGTCCCGGCAGGGCGGGACGACCGGTCCGGTCCTCCTCACCCTCGGCCGTGACTGGCCGACGGACTCGGCGCGGCTCAGCCAGGCGCTCGACGCGCTGGAGAGCACCGCGTGGGTCTCCCCGTCCGACCTCTCCACCGCGGCCGCGGTCACCCCGGGGTCCCTCACGCTGAGCAGCTCCTCGGACAGCAAGGCGCGGCTCGACCAGCTCCGTCGCCTCGTGCAGTCCGAGCGCAACCTCACCGACTTCGCCTCCGCGATCGAGAACCCCGCCGACCTCACCGCACCGGCCCGCCTGACGACCCTCGCCGCGTCCTCGAACGCGTGGCGTGACGACGACGACGGCTTCGTCCATGCGGTCGACGCCCTGGTGGCCAAGTCCGCGAAGACCGTCTCGAGCGTCGGCATCCTCGACGGCAGCAGCATCACCCTGCTCGGCGACCGGTCGTCCCTGCCGATCTCGATCCGGAACCGCTCGGAATACCCGGTCACGGTGTTCCTGACCGTGCAGCCGTCGAACTCGTTCCTCCGCATCGAGAAGAACGCCGTGAAGGTGACGGTCCAGGCCGACTCCTCCAGCCGCGTGACCTTCCCCGTGCAGTCCGTCGCGAACGGCAAGGTCGAGCTGACGATGTCGCTCACCAGCGCGACGGGTGTCCGGATCGCGGACCCCGCCACCGTCGAGATCAACGTGCAGGCGCAGTGGGAGACCTTCATCACCGCCGCTGCAGCGATCGCCGTCATCGCGATCTTCGGTCTCGGCATCTTCCGCAACGTCCGCCGCCGCATCCGGCGCCGCCGGAACGGCGAGCCGGAGGAAGAGGACGAGGACCCGAACCGCCTCTACGTGGAGACGCCTGCTGCGGAGGAGACCCCGCCGGGAGGCCCGGATCACCTCCCCGGGTCCGCCACCGCTCTCGCCGTGGCCGGGTCCGGTACCTCGCTCGCCGCCGCCCAGGAGCCCACCATCAGCACCACACAGCCCGAACCCGACGTCGACGCCGAGCCGGTCGTCGAACGGAGCCTCGGGCGAGCGAGCGCGATGCTCGCCGCCGGGACCATGCTCTCCCGCGTGCTCGGGTTCGCGAAGACCTTCGTCCTGGCGTTCGCGATCGGCCAGTACCAGAGCCCGTCCGCCGACGCCTTCGCCATCTCGAACCAGCTCCCGAACAACATCTACGCGCTCATCGCCGGCGGGCTCCTGTCGGCCGTGCTCATCCCGCAGATCGTCCGGTCGATGAAGCAGCACACCGACGGCGGGACGGCGTACGTCAACAAGATCGTGACGCTCGGCGGCTCGCTCTTCGTCGTCATCACGATCATCGCGACGTGCTTCGCGCCGTTGCTCGTGCGCATCTACAGCTCACAGTCGACGACGGGCAAGGGGCTCTCGCCGGAGGCCTTCGACCTCGCGGTGCTCTTCGCGTTCTGGTGCCTCCCGCAGATCCTCTTCTACGCGATGTACTCGCTGCTCGGCGAGGTCCTCAACGCACGGCAGGTGTTCGGTCCCTTCACCTGGGCGCCGCTCATCAACAACGTGATCAGCATCGCCGGACTCGTGGTCTTCATCGCCCTGTTCGGCGACCGCACCGTGAACTCGGCCGCAGACGACTGGACCCCGGTGAAGATCGCGGTCCTCGCCGGCAGCGCGTCGGTGGGCGTGCTCGCCCAGGCCGCCTTCCTGCCGTTCTTCTGGCGCCGCGCAGGGCTGACGTTCCGTCCCGACTTCCGGTGGCGCGGCGTCGGCCTGAAGTCGACCGGGACGGCCGCGGGGTGGCTCTTCGCGATGATCCTCGTCACCCAGCTGGCGGGCATCGTGCAGTCGCGTGTCGCGTCCCTCGGCAGTGGCAACGCCGGCAACGCGGTGCTGCAGAACGCCTGGCTCCTCTTCATGCTGCCGCACTCGATCATCACGGTGTCGATCGCGACGGCGTACTTCACCCGCATGAGCCACGACGCCGAACGCGGCGACCTGGACGCTGTCCGACGGAACCTCTCACTGTCCCTGCGCATCGTCGGCCTGTTCACGGTCTTCGCCTCGATCGCACTGATGGTCGTGTCCGTGCCCTTCGGCCGCATGTTCGCCAACACGTTCGACGGCGCGCTCTCGATCGGGGCCGTGCTGCTCGCCTACATGCCCGGCCTGGTGCTGTTCAGCATGCTCTTCATCATCCAGCGCGTCTTCTGGGCGATGCACGACCACCGCACGCCGTTCCTGATGCAGCTCGTGCAGTCGGGCCTGTTCATCATCGGTGCCCTGGCCGTGACGACGCTCCCGAGCCACTCGATCGGCGTCGCGGTCGCCGCGTGCACCACCCTGGCCGGCTCGGCGCAGACGATCGTCGCGCTCGTGATCGTCAAGCGCCGGCTGCACGGCATCGACGGCCCGAACGTGACCCGGTCGCACGTGCAGTTCATCATCGCGGCACTCATCGCCGGGGTCGTCGGGCTCCTCGTGGCGAACTTCTTCGGCGCCTTCTCGGCGGACGGCTTCGCGATGTCCGACTTCACCGGTGCCCTCATCACGGTCGTGCTGTCCGGCGTGGCGATGGTGCTCGTCTACTTCGGGGCCCTCGTCGTCGCGAAGAACGGCGAGATCCGCGGCGCCGTCGACATGCTCAAGGCGCGCCTCGGCCGCTGACTCGCACGTCACCGCACGTTCCCGGGTGCTGCGGAATGGCACGCCGGTAGCATGTGTTGACCCGGTCAGAAGCAACGGAAGGGCACTGAAGGCATGCGCCAGCTCATCATCATCGGTTCCGGCCCGGCCGGGTTCACCGCCGGCATCTACGCCGCGCGGGCCCAGCTCAAGCCGCTCATCGTCGCGTCCAGCGTCGAGACGGGCGGCGAACTCACGAAGACGACCGAGGTCGAGAACTTCCCGGGCTTCCCGGAGGGCATCCAGGGCCCCGACCTCATGATCAAGATGCAGGAGCAGGCCGAGAAGTTCGGTGCTGAAGTCCTGTACGACGACGCGGTCTCCGTGGAGCTCACCGGCGACGTCAAGAAGGTCACGGTCGGCTCCGGCGAGACGTACGAGGCCCTCGCGGTCATCTACGCCACCGGCTCGGCCTACCGCCAGCTCGGCCTCGCCGACGAAGAGCGCCTGTCCGGCCACGGTGTGTCCTGGTGCGCGACCTGCGACGGCTTCTTCTTCCGCCAGAAGAACATCGCCGTCGTCGGCGGTGGCGACTCCGCGATGGAAGAAGCCACGTTCCTCACCCGCTTCGCGGACAAGGTCACGGTCATCCACCGCAAGGACACCCTCCGTGCGTCGAAGATCATGCAGGACCGCGCGATCAACGACCCGAAGATCGAGTTCGCCTGGAACAAGGAAGTGGTCGGGATCACCGGCGCCTCCGCGGTCGAGGGCGTCACGCTCAAGGACACCGTCACCGGCGAGACCTCGGAGCTCGCGCTCGACGGCCTGTTCATCGCGATCGGCAACGACCCGCGCGTGCACCTGGTCCACAAGCAGCTCCAGCTCGCTCCGGAAGGCACCATCGCCGTCGAGGGCCGTACCTCGAAGGCCGTCGGCGTCCCCGGTGTGTTCGTCGCCGGTGACGTGCTCGACCACACCTACCGTCAGGCGATCACCGCTGCCGGCTCGGGAGCGGTCGCCGCACTCGACGCCGAGAAGTTCCTCGCCGACCTCGACGACACCCTGACCAGCGCTGCCGAGGGCGAGACCCCGGCCGAGCCCGTCACCATCTCCGCGTAGGGAATGGTCCGGCGCCCGTCGCCGTTCCACCCACCGAACGACTTCTCGAAGGAGTACACATGTCCAACGCCAAGGCAGTCACCGACGCCACCTTCTCGGACGAGGTCCTGAAGTCCGACAAGACGATCCTCGTCGACTTCTGGGCAGAGTGGTGCGGCCCGTGTCGCGCCGTCTCGCCGATCCTCGACCAGATCGCCGAAGAGCACGCCGGCAAGATCGAGATCGTGAAGCTCAACGTCGACGACAACCCGCAGTCGGCCATGAACTACCAGATCACGTCGATCCCGGCGATGAAGGTCTTCAAGGGCGGCGAGGTCGTCAAGACCGTCATCGGCGCCAAGCCGAAGCCGGCCCTCGAAGCCGACCTCGCGGAGTTCCTCGCGTAGGCACCCGCTGCACCGACTCGAACGCCCCGTCCTCCATTCCATCGGAGGGCGGGGCGTTCGTCCGTCCGGGGACGGGGCCACCGGTTCCGGATCGGCCCTCGTCACCGTGCCCGGGTTTCCGGGACGGATGTCGTACTGTGGCTGGAATGCCGAGTGAACGGAGCCCTCGATGACCAACGGCAACAGTCTCGACCCCTGGTACGACTCCTACGCCCAGCGCACCGCCGGGCTGAGCGCCTCCGAGGTACGAGCGCTGTTCGCCGTCGCGTCGCGGCCCGAGGTGGTCTCGCTCGCCGGCGGCATGCCGTTCGTCTCTGCGCTCCCGCGTGAGCTCGTCACGGGCTCCCTGGACCGTGTGATGGCGGAGGACGCCGCGATGGCCCTGCAGTACGGCGGGGGACAGGGTCTGCGGGCCCTGCGCGAGCACATCGTCGACGTGATGTCCCTCGAGGGCATCCGTGCCAGCGCCGAGGACGTCGTGGTGACCACGGGCTCGCAGCACGCGCTCGACCTCGTCACGCGGCTGTTCATCGACCCGGGCGACGTCGTCCTGGCCGAGTCCCCGTCCTACGTCGGCGCCATCGGCGTGTTCCGGTCGTACCAGGCCGAGACCGTCCACGTGACGACCGACGAGCACGGTCTGGTGCCCGAGGCGCTGCGCGAGACGATCGCGAACCTACGCGCTGCTGGCAAGCGGATGAAGTTCCTCTACACGATCCCGAACTTCCACAACCCCGCGGGCGTCACGATGAGCCGCGAGCGCCGCATCGAGGTGCTCGACATCTGCCGCTCGAACAACATCCTGGTGCTCGAGGACAACCCGTACGGGCTGCTCTGGTTCGACGAGCCGGCCCCCCAGGCCATCCGGTCCATCGACGACGAGGGTGTCGTGTACCTCGGCTCCTTCTCGAAGACCCTGGCGCCGGGCTTCCGGGTCGGCTGGGCGCTCGCGCCGCACGCCATCCGCGAGAAGCTCGTGCTCGCGAACGAGTCGGCCGTCCTCGCGCCGAACTCGTTCGGTCAGTACGTCGTCAACGCCTACCTCGACGCGGCGGACTGGCGTGGGCAGATCGACACGTTCCGCGGCATCTACGCCGAGCGCCGTGACGCGATGTTCCAGGCGCTGGGGGAGTTCCTGCCCGACCTGACCTGGACGCGGCCGAACGGCGGCTTCTTCGTCTGGCTGACCCTGCCGGAGTCCCTCGACTCGAAGGGCATGCTCCCGCGCGCCGTGAAGGAACTCGTCGCGTACACCCCGGGGACCGCCTTCTACGCGGACGGTCGGGGCGCCCAGCACATCCGCCTCTCGTTCTGTTACCCGACACCCGAGCAGATCCGTGTCGGCGTCAAGCGCCTCGCGAACGTCGTCAACGACGAACTCGAGCTCATCGAGACGTTCGGCCCGAGCACCCGGCCGAACTCGGTGGTCCGCCAGACCTCCTCGGTCAGCGGACCGCCGCCGAACATCTCCTGATCAGCACTTTTCCTCGTTCCACCGCAGTACCGGAGGTCCCCACGCATGGCCGAGCTCACCCGTCGTCACGTGGTCGTCGTCGCGGGCGGCATCTCGCACGAGCGCGATGTCTCCCTGCGATCAGGGCGTCGGGTCGCCGACTCGCTGACCGGCTACGGCTGGCAGGTCGACCTCCGGGACGCCGACGCGACCCTGCTGCCGGCGCTGCGTGAATCCCGTCCGGACGTCGTGTGGCCCGCCCTGCACGGCGCCTCCGGTGAGGACGGTGCGCTCCGCGGCATCCTGGAGGCCGTCGACATCCCGTTCGTCGGCTCGCGTTCCACGTCGGCCCGGCTGGCATGGGACAAGCCGACGGCATCCGCATTGGTCGCCAGGACCGGGGTGCACACCCCTCGCTCGGTGACCCTCTCGCACGACGTCTTCCGCGAGCTCGGGGCCGTCGGTGTCCTCGACAGCATCGCCGCCGAACACCCGGTCCCACTCGCCGTGAAGCCGGCGCGGGGCGGCAGCGCGCAGGGCGTGACCCTCGTCGAGGACACGAACGACCTGCCCCGGGCGATGGTCACCGCGTACACGTACTGCGACGACGTCGTGGTGGAGCAGCTCATCCGCGGGACGGAGGTCGCGGTCGGGATCATCGACACCGGCGACGGCCCGGTCGCGCTCGCTCCGGTCGAGATCGTGCCGCGGAACGGGTTCTACGGCTTCGAAGCGCGCTACAACGCGGGGGAGACGACCTTCTACACACCCGCCCGTCTGTCGGAGGAGCACGCGGCCGCGGCTGCTGCGGCGGCCGTGGCAGCGCACGAGGCGCTCGGACTCCGCCACATCTCCCGCGTGGACCTCATCATCGACGGGGCCGGGACTCCGTGGTTCCTCGAGGCGAACGTCCTTCCGGGCCTCACCGAGACCTCCCTCGTCCCGCAGGCGCTGTCGGCATCCGGATTCGACCTCGGATGGACCTACGCCGAGCTCGCCGAGCAGGCCATCCGCGACGACCACGCCTGATCTCCGCATGACCCGCCGCCGCCGTGTTCCACGTGGAACACGGCGCGCAATCGCCGCGGTCGTTGTGGGAACCGGCTCCGTCCTGCTCTGGGCGGAGCACGTGCACGCGCGAGCTCGTACCCGGCGGCTCGGCCCGACGCCGCGCGTCCGCTCAGGCCCCGGTGCGGTCGTGGTCCTCGGCTTCGCGAACCGCGGCATGCGGGCGAACGTCGTCAACCGATGGCGCGCGCGGATGGCCGTCCGGAGCGCGGGGACCAGTGACGCCGTGACGATCATCACCAGCGGAGGCCCCGTGCGGGGCGAGGCACCCGAAGCCTCGGTACTCGCGCAGTACCTCCGCGACGAGCTCGGCTGGACGGGGTCCTTGCTCCAGGAGACGGAGAGTCGTTCCACGTGGGACAACGTCCGGAACATCATCCCGATGATCGAGTCTGCGGAGTGGATCGTGTTCGCGTCGAACAGCCTCCACGCGGAGAAGGCCCGCGAGTACCTGCGCCGCCAGCGTCCTGATCTCGCGGACCGACTGGTGATCGGCGACGAGTACCGCTTCGGCGAGATGATCCTCTTGAAGCCGTTGTTCGCCGTGGTCGGTCTTCGAAAGCTCCGGCACCTGCGCTGATCGTGCCAACGTCAACCGAGACGATGTTCCACGTGGAACCAGCACTGCACGAGTCCGTCAGAGCCTCCCTACGGGGCGTAGAGACCGCTCCCCTCACGCGAACCCGAGGACGGCACGTTCACGCCGTCAGTCGCCGCACAAGGCCCCTGCGCAACGGCTGAGGGCGATTCATCGCCACGGGCCGGGCAAAGACGAACATCAGCATCGGTCGTAGGTCGAAACGACGAGCCCAGCCGACGTCCGGACGACGTCACGAAGGTCGAACGCGGTCTGCTGACCCGGCCCGAACAGCTGCCGACCGGATCCCAGGATCACCGGGTGCTGGATGAGGACGATCGTGTCGATGAGTCCCAGCGGCAGGAGTGACCGAACCAACACTCCGCTGCCCATGACGACGAGGTTCCCCGGCTCGACGTCCTTGAGCCGACGGAGTTGCGCGGGGACGTCGCCGGAGACCAGCCGCGACTTCGGCCAGGGGAGCTGGGCGGTCGGGTCCCGCGAGACGACGAGTTTCTCGACGGTGTTGAACCCGTCCTTGAACGGCCCACCGACGGCGTTCCAGTGCCCCACCACGTCCTCGTAGGTCCGGCGGCCGAACAGCCACGAGAACGACGGCCCCATGGCCTGCCCCATGGCTGCGCCCAGAGCCCCGTCCGGCCCGGTATCGCCCAGGTCAGCCCAACCGCCGAGTGCGAAGCCGTCTCGGGTGTCCTCGTCGGCCCTTCCCGGCGACTGCATGACCCCGTCGAGACTGACGTGGTTGATGACGACGATGCCCATGGCGCGCTCCTCGTGGATGTTCCACGTGGAACGTACGCCGGTTCAGCCGTTCACGTCCTCCGCGCCCAGCTCACCGAGGATGCGGTTGAGATCGGCCGCATTGGCGAAGTCGATCGTCACACGGCCCTTCCGCGCGCCCACAGCGATCCGTACTCGAGTGTTCAACCGATCGCCGAGCCGCTCGGCGACGTCGGCGAAGTGCGCGTCGCGCTTCGTCGGCTGCGCCGGCGCCTTCTTCGGTGATCCCTGCGCGAGCTGCTGTGCGGCGGCTTCTGCCTGGCGGACGGAGAGGTCCTCGTTGACGATCTTCTCTGCGAGGTACTCCATCGCCTCAGCGTCGGGTGCGGCGAGGATCGCGCGAGCGTGCCCGGCGGACAGCACGCCAGCTGCGACTCGGCGCTGCACGGGGGAGGGCAGCCGCAGCAGTCGGATCGTGTTCGTGATCTGAGGACGCGACCGGCCGATGCGCTGACCGAGCTGCTCCTGGGTGATGCCGAAGTCGGCGAGCAACTGCTGGTACGCCGACGCTTCCTCGAGCGGGTTGAGCTGCGCGCGATGCAGGTTCTCCAGGAGCGCGTCCCGGAGCATGGCGTCATCGGGGGTTTCCTTGACGATCGCCGGGATCGTCGCCAGCCCCAGTTCCTTCGTCGCCCGGAGACGGCGCTCGCCCATGATGAGCTCATACTGCGGCTCAGCACCGGAGGCTCCTTCGATGGGACGAACCACGATGGGCTGCAGGAGACCGATCTCGCGGATCGAGTGCACCAGCTCCTGCAACTCTTCTTCGCGGAATTCCTTGCGGGGCTGCTGCGCGTTCGGGACGATGTCGAGCGGGTTCAGGTTCGCGAGACGAGCTCCGGGAACAGCGACGAGCTCCTCAACGGTGGCACCATCTGCCATCGGTGCCGACGCCGGGGTCCCTCCGGTGGGGAAGAACACGTCGACGGGACGGTCCTGCTGGTCGGATGCCGTGGGGATGAGGGCGCCGATGCCCCGGCCGAGTCCGGTCCGCTTGGGTGCCATCAGTGCTGTGCTCCTCGTGCTGCGATCTCGGCGGCCGCTTCCAGGTAGGAAAGCGATCCGGTGGAGTTGACGTCGTACGCCACGACGCTCTGCCCGTAGCTCGGCGCCTCACTCACCCGTACCGAGCGGGGGATCATGGCCTTCAGGACCTGGTCACCGAAGTGCTCTCGGACATCCGCTGCCACCTGGTTCGCCAGGTTGGTCCGTCCGTCGTACATGGTCAGGAGGATCGTCGAGACCCGCAGGTTCGGGTTCAGGTGCCGCTCGATGAGTTCGATGTTGCGCAGGAGCTGGCTGAGGCCCTCGAGCGCGTAGTACTCACACTGGATCGGGATCAGGACTTCCTGTGCAGCGACGAACGCGTTGATCGTCAGCAGACCCAGGGACGGCGGGCAGTCGATGAAGACGTAGTGGTACGGCTCGTCGAGCGAGGAGAGGTACTGATCGAGCGCGGTACGGAGGCGCTGCTCACGAGCGACGAGCGAGACCAGCTCGATCTCCGCGCCGGCGAGGTGGATCGTTGCCGGGACGCACCAGAGCGTCTCGGACTCGGGGGACTGCTGCACCGCATCGGCGATCGGAGCTTCATCGACGATCACGTCGTAGATGCTGGCGACCTCTGCCTGGTGATTGACGCCGAGCGCCGTTGAGGCATTGCCCTGCGGGTCGAGGTCGATGACCAGGACGCGGGCACCACCGCGTGCGAGTGCCGCAGCGAGGTTCACGGTCGTCGTGGTCTTGCCGACGCCGCCCTTCTGGTTCGACACCGTCATGATCCGGGTCTTCTCCGGCAGCGGGAACTGCTCCGAAGCGATCGCGCGTCGTCGCCGATTGAGGTCAGCGATCTCGCGGGCGAGCGGTGTCGACGCGTCGTAGTCGGTCGATGAACTCAACGAGTGCCTCTTCCCCGGTTCGATGTTTCACGTGGAACGCGGGGCGCTGCACACGATCCACGAGTGGTCTCAGCGCCGCGCGGCGTCAGTCAACTGTAGCCCGGAAGACGCGCGTGGTCTCCTCGACCACACCGACGCCGAGCTCGACGACTTCAACGTCGGACAGGCGCTTGCGGAGGATGACCTTGCGCGCTGCGGCCATCTCGTCGTCGACGCGCGCACCCTTCATCAGGATGAGCTGACCACCCGACCGCACGAGCGGCACGGTGATCGGGATCAGCTTCGAGAGGGCACTCACCGCGCGAGCCGTGACCTGGTCGAGCACCAGCGAGTCGGCGACGTCCTCGGCGCGCCCACGGAGCACCGTGACGTTCGTCAGACCGAGTCGATCGGCTTCCGACGTGAGCCACTCGACCCGTCGCTCCATCGGTTCGATAAGCGTGAACGTGACGTCCGGACGGGCGATCGCCAGAACGAGACCAGGCAGCCCCGCTCCGGAACCGACGTCACCAACGTGACCATCGGCCTCCAGGAGGGGAGCCAGCAGGGCAGAATTGAGGATATGTCGCGTCCACAGGCGGGGCAGTTCGAGCGGGCCGATCAGGCCCAGCTCCTCACCGCGGCGCGCGAGCTCGTTCGTGAACGACCGCGCGACCTCGAGCCGGTCGCCGAAGAGCGTCGCAGCGGCAGCCGGCTCCGCTTCGAGCACCGGCGCCTCGGACGGCTCTGACGCGGCACCCGCGTCGAGAGGAGCGTCCGTCATCGGGTGATGACCGTGTGACGGTCGCGACCCTCGCCCTCGGACTCCGAACGGAAGCCCTTCTCGGCGACCAGGTCGTGCACCAGCTTGCGCTCGTAGGACGACATCGGAGGCAGGGACGCCGTGGGGGAGCCGGCCTCGATCCGCTCGACGGCGGTGTCCACGAGCCGCTGCAGCTCGGACGCCCGGGCGTCCCGCGAACCGCCGACGTCCAGGATGAGCCGGCTGAACTCGCCGGTCTCGGCCTGGACGGCGATACGCGTCAGTTCCTGGAGCGCCGAGACCGTGTCCGGCTTCGCGAGCACCCGCAGTGCGTTGCCCTCGTCGGTCACCGAGAGGTACACGCGGCCCGCGCGCTCCTCGATCTCGATGTCGCCGTCGAGGTCGCAGATGTCGAGGAGTTCCTCGATGTAGTCCGCGGCGATGTCAGCCTCGTCGCGGGCGTCCTCGACCTCGGTGTCGGTGGTCTCCACGGCTGCGGCGGTGTCCTGCTCGGTCACTTACTTCTTCCCGTTCTTCTTCGAGCGCTGCTTGCCGACCGGCTGCGAACGCTGGGTCGTGACACGCACGGCTTCGATCTCCGCCGCACCGGCGCCGGCGCCGGCCTCGGCCAGGACCCCCGCGGGGACGCCGCGACGCTGGGCCTTCTTCGCCAGACGGGCTTCGCGGGCGAGTGCCGCCTCGGAGCCGGGCGTCGGCATGCTGCGGATGACGAAGTACTGCTGCGCCATCGTCCAGAGGTTCGACGCGAGCCAGTAGAACATGACGCCGAGGGGGAACGAGAGACCCGAGATCACGAAGATCAAAGGGAGCACGTACAGCATCATCTTCTGCTGGCGGTACATCGGGGAGGCCTTGGTCTCCGGCGACATGTTCTTCGCGACGAGCTGCAGCTGCGTGATGAACTGCGACGCCGTCATCACGACGATCATGAAGCCGGCGATCGCGCGGACTTCCCAGCCGGAGGCGTTCGTGAAGGTCTCGTGCAGCGGGGCACCGAACAGGGCCGCATCGCCGAAGGACTTCGCGAGGTCGTTGGTCAGCAGGCCGATGCCCACCTTGTTGATCTGCGCTTCGTGCAGCACCGAGTACAGCGAGAAGAAGATCGGCATCTGCAGCAGCAGCGGCAGGCAGGAGCTCAGCGGGTTGGTGCCGGTCTCCTTGTAGAGCGCCATGGTCTCGCGGGACATCGCCTCTCGCGAGAACTGGTCCTTCTTGCCCTTGTACTTGTCCTGGATCTTCTTCAGCTGCGGCGCCACCTCGAGCATGCGTCGCTGCGACTTGATCTGCCGCACGAAGATCGGGATGAGCGCCGCGCGGACGACGAACGTCAGGAAGATGATCGACAGCACCCAGGTGATGCCCGCGGAGGGGTCCATCCCGATGCTCTCGAAGATCCAGTGGAAGCCGACGAGGATGGCCGAGACCACCCACTTGAGGGGCCAGAGGATCGTTCCGATGAGGTCCATGAGGACGGTCACGCCTTTCGAGTGCGCTGGGGGAGCAGGACCGGTCGGACGATGCCGGCCGGGGACTGCGACTGCTGCCGTGCCGGGGCGAGCACGAAGCCGAACCGGTTGACGTTGTAGGGGCGACGACGGTCAGGGACGTCGTCGATGCCGCCGGCCGCCCAGGGGTTGCAGCGGCCGATGCGCCAGGCGCCCATCGCGGTCCCGCGCACGACGCCGTACTGCTGGATCGCTTCGAGCGCGTAGCGCGAGCACGAGGGGTGGTACCGGCAGACGTTGCCGTAGAGCGGCGAGATCACGGCGCGGTAGGCCCGGAGCACGACGACGCAGGCGTTGCGCGGGAGCAACGCCACGGTCCACAGGACCTGCACCAGGAGCGTCCGGTTCATGCTGCCTTCTCCACACCGCGCGCGAACGATCGCGAGACGTCTTCGAGCAGGGTAGGCCATGTGGCCTGCGCAGCGGCTGGCAGTGCGCGCACCACCACGTCGTACCCGGTGGGGTCCGTCGTCAGCAGCTCGTGGGCGATGCCCTTGAGCCGTCGTCGAACGAGGTTGCGGGTGACCGCGTTGCCGACCGTCTTCGCCACGATGAAGCCGAACCGTGTCGGCTCCGCGGGCCGGGAGACCACCGAGACGACGACGTTCGCCGTGGCGCTCCTGCGGCCACGACGGACGGTCATGCGGTAGTCGTTCCCGAGGACGATCCGGTTCACGCGCGCGAGCACGACGTCACCATGCTGCTTGCAGGCACACCGAAGCGCCGCGCGGCAGGACGGGTCCCGCCGGCACGGCGCCGGATGCAGCTCGGATCGACCAAGCCCGGATCGAGCAAGCTCGGATCGAGCAGGTCCGAATCAAGCAGCTCTTGAATCAAGCAGAGAGCTCGGTGCGGCCCTTGGCGCGACGGGCGGCCAGGATCGCACGACCCGCACGCGTCCGCATGCGGAGACGGAAGCCGTGCTTCTTGGCGCGGCGACGGTTGTTCGGCTGGAAGGTGCGCTTGCTCATGATCTTCTCCACACGGCTGCTCGACGCGAGCCGTCACGAATACGTTTGGTTGACGCAGGTGGGCGCGACCAAGGGGCCGCAGTCAACTTCTCAACGGTACGTGACGGAGCCGGAGAGGTCAAACCCCGGGCGGGACCGGGGGTTCTCCACATTGGGGACAACTTCCGTTCGGTGGGACCGGCCTCGGTCCTTTACAGTTGGTGGATCGAACCGCCCTCCGGCCCGGTACGACGGGGGAGTACCCCGTTCCAGCGGACCAGGGCGGTCGTGGACAAGACTGTGGACAACCCTGTGGGAAGCCCGCGGCACAACGGCGTCGACGAAGCCACCCGAGCCACGGACGACTCGCCGGGAACGGTGTCGCTGCGCCCGCCCGAGCGCCCGGAACGCCCCTGCCCACACACGGACGACACGAGACCCTGGAGACGAGCGCGACATGACGATGCCGGCCGACCCCGTCGAGGACCTCTGGTCTTCCGTCCTCGGACTCCTCGCGGACGACGACCGCATCACGCCGCAGCTGCACGGCTTCCTGAACCTCGTCGAGCCGAAGGGCGTCCTCGCCGGCACCCTCTACCTCGAGGTGCCGAACGACCTCACCCGCGGGATGCTCGAGCAGCGGATCCGTGTGCCCATCACCGAGGCCGTCTCGCGCATCGGCGACGACTCGGTGGCGAACTTCGCGATCACCGTGAACCCGGACATGGCATCGGAGCCCCGCGTCGAGCCGACGGTCCCCTCCTACGCGGAGCCGGTGCAGCAGGCGGTCGAGCAGAGTGCGGCGCCCCGTCAGTACATCGAGGCACCGTTCGTCCCGAGCCAGATCGACGCCCCGGGCACCAGCGGTCGCCCGGAGTCCCGGCTGAACCCGAAGTACAACTTCGACAACTTCGTCATCGGCGCCTCGAACCGGTTCGCCCACGCAGCGGCGGTCGCCGTGGCGGAGGCGCCGGCGAAGGCGTACAACCCGCTCTTCATCTACGGCGACTCCGGGCTCGGCAAGACCCACCTCCTGCATGCGATCGGCCACTACGCCGAGAGCCTCTACCCGGGGATCCGGGTGCGGTACGTGTCGAGCGAGGAGTTCACGAACGACTTCATCAACTCGATCGCGAACAACCGGTCGAACCAGTTCCAGCAGCGGTACCGCGACATCGACATCCTGCTGATCGACGACATCCAGTTCCTCCAGGGCAAGGACTCGACGCAGGAAGCCTTCTTCCACACGTTCAACACGTTGCACGACCACAACAAGCAGGTCGTCATCACCTCCGACGTCGCGCCGAAGCACCTCACCGGGTTCGAGGACCGGATGCGCAGCCGCTTCGAGTGGGGCCTGATCACCGACGTCCAGGCGCCCGACCTCGAGACGCGCATCGCGATCCTCCGCAAGAAGGCGCAGTCCGACCACCTGCAGGTGCCGGACGACATCCTCGAGTTCATGGCGTCGAAGGTGTCGAGCAACATCCGGGAGCTCGAGGGGACGCTCATCCGCGTCACCGCGTTCGCGAGCCTGAACCGGACGGCCGTGGACATGGCCCTCGTGCAGACGGTCCTCAAGGACCTGATCACGCTCGACGAGGACAACGTCATCGCGCCGACGGACATCATCAACCACACCGCGGAGTACTTCAAGCTCTCCGTCGACGACCTCTACGGCTCGTCCCGGTCGCAGGCGATCGCGACGGCCAGGCAGATCGCGATGTACCTCTGCCGTGAGCTGACGAGCCTCTCCCTGCCGAAGATCGGACAGCTGTTCGGCAACCGCGACCACACCACGGTGATGTACGCGAACAAGAAGATCGCGGAGCTCATGAAGGAGCGACGGTCCATCTACAACCAGGTGACCGAGCTGACGAGCCGCATCAAGCAGGACCGCCGGTACCGCTGAGCGCGTTGCGCTCGCGTCCGCCAGAACAAACGTTCTGACCGCCGGGAGGCTCGACTCACCCCCGTGAGATCGGCCCACTTCGGCGCGCGTCCACCATCTGAGACGGTTCCATGCGGCGGAGTTCTCACAGTGTGGAAAGCCTGTGGATAACTGTGGAGGACACGCCGGACGGTTGTACACAGACGGGAGGGCCTCTGTGGAGACTGGGGATGGAAGTGGATAGATGAGTTTCATTCATCCCGAGAGCGCCAACAGGCCGCTCACAAGTCACACGGTTGTAGTTCCCTGTCGCTGAGCGGCATCCCCAGGGTTATCCACAGTGTGCACAGGCGTTAATACTCTTGTTCCTGTTTTTCTCTCTGGATCACTGGGCCAACCTTGTGGACGGCCGAATCACACGAAATCCGGGCTCGGCTCCGCTGTGCCACAATGGGGCGGCCGGACAGTCCAACGATCGACAGGGGTCCCAGCTGTGAAGTTCGAGGTCAACCGGGACGTCTTCTCCGAAGCCGTCTCCTTCGCGGTGAAGCTCCTCCCACAGCGAACGACCCTCCCGATCCTGTCGGGTGTCCTGATCCACGCAGAGGGCGACCGGCTCACCCTCTCCTCGTTCGACTACGAGGTGTCGGCGCAGACGTCGATCTCGGCGCAGATCGACGACGCGGGCACGGTCCTCGTCTCCGGTCGACTGCTGAACGACATCGCGAGCCGTCTGCCGAACGCCCCCGTGACGTTCTCCACGGAAGAGTCACGGATCACCGTCACCTGCGGCTCAGCGCACTTCACGCTGCTGAGCATGCCGGTCGAGGAGTACCCGACCCTCCCGGAGATCGGCGCACAGACCGGTGTCATCCCCGGTGACGCGTTCTCCGAAGCCGTGTCGCAGGTCGCGGTCGCCGCCAGTCGTGACGACGTCACCCCGGTGATCACCGGCGTCCAGCTCGAAGTCGGCGACAACGACCTCTCCCTGATCGCCACGGACCGCTACCGCGTCGCCGTCCGCACCATCGCCTGGGACTCCGGCCGCGTCGGTTCCGACCCGATGCACGCGCTCGTCCCGGCCCGCACCCTGCAGGAAGTGGGCCGCACGTTCGGCTCCGCCTCGACGGTGTCGGTGTCGATCAGCGGCACATCGGACCGCGAGCTCATCGCGTTCCAGGCCGACGACAAGACCGTGACGTCGCTGCTCATCAAGGGCAACTACCCGCCGGTCCGTCGGCTCTTCCCCGAGACCGTCCAAGACCACGCCGTGATCAACACGGCCGAGCTGGTCGAAGCGGTCCGACGGGTCTCCCTCGTCCTGGAGCGCGAAGCGGCGCTCCGGTTCTCCTTCACGGTCGACGGGCTCACGCTCGAAGCGATCGGTTCCGAACAAGCGCAGGCGTCAGAGTCGATCGATGCGTTGCTGACCGGTGAGGAAACGGTGGTCTCGCTGAAGCCCGCCTTCCTCCTGGACGGGTTGAACGCGGTGCACTCCGAGTTCGTCCGGATCTCCTTCACCAAGACGGAGAACCCCAACAAGCCGGGTCCGGTGCTCATCACCGGCCAGTCCTCGCGTGAGGAACCGGCGACGGACGGATACCGGTACCTGCTGCAGCCCAATCTCCTGCTGCGATAGCGCAACAGCCGAACACTGCGCTGACGCGCCACCCCTGCATCAGCGCGACGACGAACAGAAGAGGAAATCATGCACATCGGTCTTGTCGGCCTCGGTCGCATGGGCAACAACATGCGTGCCCGTCTCCGCAACGCAGGCATCGAGGTCACCGGGTACGACGCCAACCCCGCCGTCTCCGATGTCGCCAGCCTCGCCGACCTCGCGGCCGCGCTGCCCGAGGGCCAGAAGCTCGTGTGGGTCATGGTCCCGCACGGCAAGATCACCGACGACGTGATCACGGAGCTCGCCGGCGTCCTCGCCGAGGGTGACCTGGTCATCGACGGCGGCAACTCGAAGTGGCTCGACGACACCACGCACGCCGAGCAGCTCGGTGCGCGCGGCATCCGCTACATGGACGCCGGCGTCTCCGGTGGCGTCTGGGGCAAGGACAACGGCTACGGCCTCATGGTCGGCGGTGACGCCGAGGACGTCGAGTTCGCGATGCCGGTCTTCGACGCGCTCCGCCCCGAGGGCCCGCGCGAAGAGGGCTTCTCGCACGCCGGCCCGATCGGCGCCGGCCACTACGCGAAGATGGTCCACAACGGGATCGAGTACGCGATCATGCAGGCCTACGGTGAGGGCTACGAGCTCCTCGAGGCCAAGGACCTGATCACCGACGTCCCCGCCGTGTTCGCCGGATGGCAGCGCGGCACGGTCGTCCGCTCCTGGCTGCTCGACCTCATGGTGCTGGCCCTCAACGAAGACCCGAAGCTCGACGAGCTCGAGGGCTACGTCGAGGACTCGGGCGAAGGTCGCTGGACCCTCGAAGAGGGCATCGAGCTCGCCGTGCCGATGCCGGCGCTCTCCGCGTCGATCTTCGCGCGCTTCGTCTCGCGTCAGGGCAGCGCGTCCCCGACGATGAAGGCCGTCGCGGCGCTCCGCAACCAGTTCGGCGGCCACGCCGTCAAGAAGTCCTAGGACTTCCCGGGGAAACCCGGCCTCGGCCCGCGTGCACGTCGACCATCTCCAACTGACCGACTTCCGGAACTACCGGGAGGCGGACGTCGACCTCGTACGCGGGCCGAACCTCTTCGTCGGGCGGAACGGCCAGGGCAAGACGAACCTCGTCGAGTCCATCGCCTACCTGTCCACCCTCGGCTCGCACCGCGTCCCCACCGACGCGGCACTCGTGCGACAGGGCTGCGACGCCGCGATCGTGCGGGCCCGGCTCGCCCACGACGACCGGAGCATCCTCGCCGAGGTGCAGATCAACCGGTCGGGGTCGAACCGGGCGCAGATCAACCGCGCCGCGATCAAGCCGCGCGAGCTCCCGCGGTGCTGCACGAGCGTGCTCTTCGCGCCGGAGGACCTGGCGCTGGTCCGCGGCGAACCGGCCGGCCGCCGGCGGATGCTCGACGAGCTCCTCGTCCAGATCGCGCCGCGGATGCAGGGCGTCATCGCGGACTACGACCGCACGCTCCGGCAGCGGAACACCCTGCTGAAGTCCGCGCGGGCAACCGGCGCGAAGTCCGGATCGCTCGCGACGCTCGACGTGTGGGACGAACGGCTCGTTGCGTTCGGCTCCGAGATCATCGCCGCGCGCGACCACCTCACCCGCCGACTCGCACCCTTCGTCGCCGAGGCGTACGCGACCGTCGCCGGTGAGCGGCACGAGGCCTCGATCACCGGTGTGCTGAGCGTCCGTGGCGGCGATCCCGAGGACGCCTCGGCGACGGACCCCGTGCTCGGGACACCAGATGAACCGGTTACCGTTCCCGCCGCGGCGGAGGCGTTCCGCGGGGCGCTCGAGCGACGTCGACGCGACGAACTCGATCGCGGGCTGACGCTCGCCGGGCCACACCGGGACGACGTCCTCTTCACCCTGAACGGGTTACCGGCCCGTGGATACGCCAGTCACGGCGAATCCTGGTCCTTCGCCCTGGCGATCCAGCTCGCGTCGGCGTCGATCCTCCGCGCCGAGTCGACCCTCGGCGACCCGATCATCATCCTCGACGACGTGTTCGCCGAACTCGACGAGTCCCGGCGTGAGCGTCTCGGGAACGCGGTGGCGGACTACGAGCAGGTCCTCATCACGGCGGCGGTGTTCGGCGACGTGCCCCCACAGCTGGCGGCCCACACCGTCCGGATCGAGTCGGGGACCATCGTGACGGACGAGGCGGAGCCGACCACGGCCTCCCGTCCGGACGACACCACGGCAGCGGACACGACGGAAGCCGGCGTCTGATGCCCCGCCCGTGGAAGCCCACCGAACCGAGCCGGGTCTACCAGCACCTCAAGGCGGTGTTCGGCGACCCGACGAAGCGCGGCGTCGACGCGCGCCGCCGCCGTGCCAAGGAGATCGACGCGGACACCGTGCCGTACGGGCGCGGCCGGGAACCGAAGGGCCTCGGCGACATCGTCGGTTCCCTCGCCGCCGAACTCGGCTGGACCGAGCCGCTCGCCCGCTCCGAGCTCTTCGTGGACTGGCCGAGCGTGGTCGGTGACGAGCTCGCCAAGCACTCCCAGCCGGTCACCATCGAGGACGGCGCACTGGTCATCCGGTGCGACTCGACGGCGTGGGCGACCCAGCTCCGGCTGATGCGCGCGAGCGTCACGACGACCATCGCGGAACGGCACCCGGAGGCGGGGGTCGAGTCGATCCGGGTTTCCGGCCCGGACGCCCCCACGTGGAAACGCGGTCTCAGGACGGTCCAGGGGCGCGGTCCTCGCGACACTTACGGTTGAGCCGACAAAACCATCCCCTCGTGGCGAAATCGGCCGTCCAGGGGCTGTTTTCGCCCTCGGAAGAGGGCCTCCTGCGATAGACTGGGCGGTGCAGTGCGCGGGTGTTCCGCGCGCAGGCAGGAGCACTCTCGACATGGCATCAGGATCTGAACAGGACCGACAGGACCCCCGCGGCAACCCCGCCGCAGAAGAACCGTCGTACGGCGCAGACCAGATCCAGGTGCTCGAAGGGCTCGAGGCAGTCCGCAAGCGCCCGGGCATGTACATCGGGTCCACCGGCCCCCGCGGTCTCCACCACCTCGTGCAGGAGATCGTCGACAACTCCGTGGACGAAGCCCTCGCCGGCTACTGCGACACCATCGACGTCACCATCCGCGAAGACGGCGGCGTCCGCGTGGTCGACAACGGCCGTGGCATCCCGGTCGGCATCCACGCTGCCGAAGGCGTCTCGACCGTCCAGGTCGTCCTGACCGTCCTGCACGCCGGCGGCAAGTTCGGCGGCGGTGCGTACGCGGTCTCCGGCGGTCTGCACGGCGTGGGTTCCTCCGTCGTGAACGCGCTGAGCTCGGAACTCGACGTCGAGGTCCGCCAGCAGGGCCACGTCTGGCGCCAGAGCTACACCGACGGTGTCCCCGTCGCGCCGCTCTCCCAGAACGAAGCGTCCGACGACCACGGCACCACGATCACCTTCTGGCCGAACGCCGAGATCTTCGAGACCGTCGTCTTCGACTACGAGACCCTCCGCGCCCGCTTCCAGCAGATGGCGTTCCTCAACAAGGGCCTCCGGATCAACCTCCGTGACGAGCGCACCCCCGACGAAGGCGAAGAGTCGCGCCACGACTCCTTCCGCTACGAGCGCGGGCTCGCCGACTACGTCGAGTACATCAACGCGCAGAAGAAGGCCGACCTGGTCCACCCGGACGTCATCGGCTTCGAGGCAGAGGACACCGAGCGCAAGATCGCGCTCGAGGTCGCGATGCAGTGGAACACCTCCTACCAGGAGAGCGTCCACACCTTCGCGAACACGATCAACACGCACGAGGGCGGCACCCACGAAGAAGGGTTCCGCGCCGCGCTCACCACGCTCGTGAACCGCTACGCGCGCGAAGCCAAGATCATCAAGGAGAAGGACGACAACCTCACGGGTGACGACATCCGTGAAGGGCTGACCGCCGTCATCTCCGTCAAGCTCGGCGAACCGCAGTTCGAAGGCCAGACGAAGACCAAGCTCGGCAACACCGAGGCGAAGTCGTTCGTCCAGCGCGTCGTCGGCACCGAGCTCACGCACTGGTTCGAGAGCAACCCGACGCAGGCCCGCGACGTCGTCCGCAAGGCGATCCAGGCATCGCAGGCCCGTCTCGCCGCCCGAAAGGCCCGCGAGACCACCCGGCGCAAGGGGCTGCTCGAGTCGGGCGGCATGCCCGGCAAGCTGAAGGACTGCCAGTCGAAGGACCCGACACTGTCGGAGATCTTCATGGTGGAGGGCGACTCGGCCGGCGGTTCCGCCGTGCAGGGCCGCAACCCGATGACCCAGGCCATCCTGCCCCTCCGCGGCAAGATCCTGAACGTCGAGAAGGCGCGCCTCGACCGTGCCCTCGCCAACCAGGAGATCCAGTCGATGATCACGGCGTTCGGCGCCGGCATCGGTGAGGACTTCGACCCGGACAAGGCCCGGTACCACAAGATCGTGCTGATGGCCGATGCCGACGTCGACGGTCAGCACATCACCACGCTGCTGCTCACGCTGCTCTTCCGCTACATGCGTCCGCTCATCGAGCGCGGGTACGTGTACCTCGCGCAGCCGCCGCTGTACCGCCTGAAGTGGTCCAACTCCGCGCACGAGTACGTCTTCAGCGACCGTGAGCGCGACGCCCTGCTGCAGGCGGGCATCGCCGCCGGCAAGCGCATCCCGAAGGACAACGGGATCCAGCGCTACAAGGGCCTCGGCGAGATGGACTACAAGGAGCTCTGGGACACCACGATGAACCCGGACACCCGCACCCTGCTCCAGGTCACGCTGGAAGACGCGGCGGCCGTCGACAGCGTCTTCGCCACCCTGATGGGTGAAGACGTCGACGCACGTCGCCAGTTCATCCAGCAGAACGCCAAGGACGTCCGGTTCCTGGACATCTGAGGTCCGACATCTGATCACCGGACAGGAGGCGCGGTGCCAGCCGCGTGCCCTCGTCCCGACCACCTGTGGTCGCGCCCACCGCGACGAACGTCACCACGGCCTCCAGGCCGTCAGAAAGGTACTGAAGCCACATGGCTGACGACAACGAGACGAACGACGACCAGCCCGAGATCGTGCACGGCGACAGCGGGGACATCGTCGTCTCCGGTGACCGCATCTCGCAGGTCGACCTGCAGCTCGAGATGCAGCGCTCCTACCTCGACTACGCGATGTCCGTCATCGTCGGTCGCGCGCTGCCCGAGGTCCGCGACGGCCTGAAGCCGGTCCACCGCCGCGTGCTCTACGCGATGTACGACGGCGGCTACCGCCCCGACCGCGCGTTCTCCAAGTGCTCGCGCGTCGTCGGCGACGTCATGGGGCAGTTCCACCCGCACGGTGACAGCGCGATCTACGACGCGCTCGTCCGCCTCGTGCAGCCGTGGTCGCTCCGCTACCCGCTCGCGCTCGGCCAGGGCAACTTCGGTTCCCCCGGCAACGACGGCGCCGCCGCCCCGCGGTACACCGAGACCAAGATGGCGCCGCTCGCCATGGAGATGGTCCGGGACATCGACGAGGAGACCGTCGACTTCCAGGACAACTACGACGGCCGCACGCAGGAACCCGCGATCCTGCCCGCCCGCTTCCCGAACCTGCTGGTCAACGGCTCGGTCGGCATCGCGGTCGGCATGGCGACGAACATCCCGCCGCACAACCTGCGGGAAGTGGCCGCCGGCGCGAAGTGGGCGCTCGAGCACCCGGACGCCACCCGCGAAGAACTCCTCGCCGCGCTCATGCAGCGCATCAAGGGACCGGACTTCCCGACCGGCGCGCAGATCCTCGGCGTCAAGGGCATCCAGGACGCCTACCGCACCGGTCGTGGCTCGATCACGATGCGTGCCGTCGTCAGCGTCGAGGAGATCCAGGGGCGCACCTGCCTCGTCGTCACCGAGCTGCCGTACCAGGTCAACCCGGACAACCTGGCGATCAAGATCGCCGAGCTCGTCAAGGACGGCCGTCTCGCCGGCGTCGCGGACATCCGCGACGAGACCTCCGGTCGTACCGGTCAGCGCCTCGTGATCGTGCTGAAGCGCGACGCGGTCGCCAAGGTCGTGCTGAACAACCTGTACAAGCACACGCAGCTGCAGGAGAACTTCGGCGCGAACATGCTCGCGATCGTCGACGGTGTCCCGCGCACCCTGGCGCTCGACGGCTTCATCTCCGCGTGGGTCGACCACCAGATCGACGTCATCGTCCGACGCACCCAGTACCGGCTGCGCGAGGCCGAGAAGCGCGCCCACATCCTCCGCGGCTACCTGGCGGCGCTCGACGCCCTCGACGAGGTCATCGCGCTCATCCGCCGCTCGCCCGACGTCGAAGAAGCCCGCACCGGTCTGATGGACCTGCTGGCCGTCGACGAGATCCAGGCGCGCGCGATCCTCGAGCTCCAGCTCCGTCGTCTGGCCGCCCTCGAGCGCCAGAAGATCCACGAGGAAGCGGAAGCCCTCGAGCTCAAGATCGCGGACTTCAACGACATCCTCGCGCGCCCGGAGCGCCAGCGCTCGATCATCGGCGAGGAGCTCGACGAGATCGTCGAGCGCTTCGGTGACGACCGCCGCAGCGAGATCATGTTCGGGTACGACGGCGACATGTCCATCGAGGACCTCATCCCCGAGGAAGAGGTCGTCGTCACCATCACCCGCGGTGGCTACGTCAAGCGCACCCGCAGCGACCAGTACCGCTCGCAGCACCGCGGTGGTCGTGGTGTCCGCGGCGCCCAGCTCCGCGCGGACGACGTCGTGGAGCACTTCTTCGTCACGACGACGCACCACTGGCTGCTGTTCCTCACCGACCAGGGCCGCGTCTACCGGGCGAAGGCGTACGAGCTGCAGGAGGCCGGGCGCGACGCCAAGGGCCAGCACTCCGCGAACCTCCTCGCGATGCAGCCGGACGAGCAGATCCAGCAGGTCCTCGACATCCGTGACTACGAGGCAGCGCAGTACCTCGTGCTCGCCACCGAGCACGGCCTCGTGAAGAAGACCGCGCTCACCGAGTACGACACGAACCGCACCGGCGGCATCATCGCGATCAACCTCCGCGACGGCGACAAGCTCCGCTCCGCGCTGCTCGTCGACGAGTCCGACGACCTGCTGCTCGTCTCGCGCCACGGGATGTCGCTCCGCTTCACCGCGACGAACGACACGCTCCGGCCGATGGGTCGTTCGACCTCCGGCGTGAAGGGCATGTCCTTCCGCGACGGCGACTCGCTGCTCGCAGCGCGGGTCGTCTCGGACGACGGGTTCGTCTGGGTGATGACCGAGGGTGGCTACGCCAAGCGCACCTCCGTCGACCAGTACCGCATCCAGGGACGCGGTGGTCTCGGCATCAAGGTGGCCAAGCTGGCCGCCGACCGAGGCGACCTTGTGGGTGCTCTCATCGTGGGCGAGGACGACGAGGTGCTCGTCGTGCTGCAATCGGGCAAGGTGGTAAGGTCTGCCGTGGCCGAGGTCCCCGCCAAGGGTCGTGACACGATGGGCGTCGTCTTCGCGAGGTTCGCGGAGAACGACCGGATCATCGCGGTGGCCCGGAACACAGAGCGGAACCTGGACGACCAGGACGACGCCGAGATCGAGCCCGCGGGCCCGGTGGAGACGGTCAGCCCTGCCGAAGCGGCCCCGGACTCCACTGATCCCACCGACACCGCGCCTGATGTAGACGAGGCCGGAGAGGACCAGTCAACCAATGAGTAGTGTCGCCGAGAAGCTCCAGAAGAAGGCGAAGCGTCCCGTCGGCACCCGCCAGGTCCGACTGCGGCTCGTGTACGTCGACTTCTGGTCGATGGTGAAGCTGAGCTTCCTCATCGCCCTGGCCGGCAGCATCGTGATCGTGGTCGCCACGGCACTGGTGTGGGTCATCCTGAACCAGACGGGGGTGTTCACCCAGATCGACGCCCTGCTGAAGGACGTCACCGGGCAGAACAACTACTCGATCATGGACCAGTTCTCACTGGGCCAGGTCCTCGGGTTCTCCGTCGTCGTGGGCATCCTCAACGTGGTCGTCGGCACCGTGCTCGGCGCCATCGTGAGCGTCCTCTACAACCTCAGTGTGCGGATCACGGGCGGCCTGCTCGTGGGCTTCACGAACAACTGACACACCCGGGCCGGGTGCGGCCTCCCGCTCGATTTCGTTCCGGCGAGATCGTACGGTAGGCTTTCATCCGGTCTGAGGGGCTATAGCTCAGGCGGTTAGAGCGCTTCGCTGATAACGAAGAGGTCCAAGGTTCAAGTCCTTGTAGCCCCACCACATCTCCCAGACATCCGTACCATGGGTGTCCCGGGGCCTTAGCTCAGTTGGTAGAGCGCCTGCTTTGCAAGCAGGATGTCAGGAGTTCGATTCTCCTAGGCTCCACTCCCTCGGCGCGAGCGGTGCTCCGCTCGTTCCTCGCTTCGCCGCTCTCGGTCGTCGTGCTCGTCTGCGCGGGCCACGCTCGGGCTTCTCGCGGGCTGTGGACGGCGTGGAGGCCGCGGGGGCACCACCGTCGGACTGGAGGTCCGGGTCGGGCCCGCACCGTGCCTCCCGTCCAGCTCGTCCCGCGTCCCCCGCTCCCCCGCTCTGCCCCGGTGAGATCGCAGTACTCGTCGGGCCGCGGATTCGGAGGCGACACGAAGTGCGATCTCGGCACCACCGTGCGTGACGCGCCCGTTCTGCCGCCGGCGGCGCCCCTGGCGCGCGCTCGGGCTCGGGCTCGGGCGCCGGTGAGATCGCAGTACTCGTCGGACCGCGGGATCGGAGGCGACACGAAGTGCGATCTCGGCACACCGTGCGCTGCGCGCCCCGGGGACGACGAAGGGCCCCGGCGTGTGCCGGGGCCCTTCGTACGAACCGGGAGGTCAGGCGGCGGACTTGTCCGCCGAGTCGGCGTCGTCGGCGACCCACAGGTCGTCGTCGGCGCGGAGCGTCTGGTACGCGGCATAGGCGGCACCGGCGACGGCGACCACCCCGACCACGATCAGCGCGACACCGCCGAAGCCGATGCCCTTCTTCTTCTGCGCGGCGGCGGGCACGTACTTGACGGCCGCCTTCTTCGCCTTCTTGCCCTTCTTCTGGGCGTCCTTCACGATCTTCTGGACCCGGGGGTCCTTCGCGAGGTCGACCACGCTCAGCACGGAGCCGGCCGTGGACACGAGTCCCGGCACGACCTCGGACTGGAAGCGGTGCGAGGCGTTCTGTGCTGCCGAGGTGGCAGCGTGC
Organism: Curtobacterium sp. PhB136; assembly: GCF_004346855.1. NCBI lineage: Bacteria > Bacillati > Actinomycetota > Actinomycetes > Micrococcales > Microbacteriaceae > Curtobacterium > Curtobacterium sp. PhB136. The sequence continues at coordinate 797,597 of NZ_SMGH01000004.1, read as the reverse complement.
ACACCCGTGGCGACAGCCGGGCGGATGCCGCTGTCGATCGCGTGCTGGACGCGGGGTGCGATGTCCTTGCGGGCAGCGTCGGCTGCGTTGGAGCGCGCCTCGGAGAGGATCGCGTTCGCGTGCTCGAGGACCTTGCGCTGCTCGCCGAGGAGCGAGGCGGTCTGGCCCTTGAGCTTCTTGATCTGCTTGCGACGCTTGCGCGGCAGTTCGATCGTCGTCATCTGGTACCTCCATCGGAACGGCGTGCGTCCCATCCTGCCACTGCACCACCTGACAGGTCACGGAGTCGCACCTGTGGGTACCGTCTGTACGCAGCGGACGCATGCGAGAATCGGAACATGTCTCTGCACACTGCTGTCGCAACGATCCACACCAACAAGGGCGACATCCGCGTCAACCTGTTCGGCAACCACGCTCCGAAGACCGTCAAGAACTTCGTCGACCTCGCGACGGGTCAGCAGGAGTGGACCCACCCGGGGACCGGCAAGGTCTCGACCGACAAGCTCTACGACGGTGTGGTCTTCCACCGCATCATCAAGGACTTCATGATCCAGGGCGGCGACCCGCTCGGCCAGGGCATCGGTGGCCCGGGCTACCGTTTCGACGACGAGATCTCGCCGGAGCTCACCTTCCAGAACCCGTACATCTTCGCGATGGCCAACGCGGGCATCCAGGGCGGCCGTGGCACCAACGGCTCGCAGTTCTTCATCACGACCGTCGCCACCCCGTGGCTCCAGGGCAAGCACACCATCTTCGGTGAGGTCGCCGACGACGAGTCCCGCAAGGTCGTCGACGCGATCGAGGGCGTGGCCACCGACGGCCGTGACAAGCCGCTCGAGGACGTCGTGATCAACAGCATCGACGTCGAGTCCGTCTGACCTCTGTGAGCGATCAGGCGTACAACCCGGCCAACTACTGCTACCGGCACCCGGACCGGCAGAGCTTCATCCTGTGCCAGCGGTGCGGGCGGACGATCTGCACCGAGTGCCAGACGCCGGCGGCGGTCGGGGTGCACTGCCCTGAGTGCGTGCGTGACCAGCGCATGCAGTTCGCTGCGAACCGCCGTGCGTCCGGGGCCCCGAGTGGGCTCACGGTCGCACGGCGGCGCTTCGCGATGCTCGACCAGAAGGCGACGGTCGTCATCGTCGCCGTCTCGGTGATCATCTGGCTGCTCGACCAGGTGTCGGGACGCTTCTTCACGCAGCTGTTCTTCTACAACGCCGCGTACCTGCCGACGCAGCCGTGGCGGATGGTCACGTCGCTGTTCGTGCACTCGGGGATCTTCCACATCGCCTTCAACATGTGGGCGGTGTGGATCTTCGGCCGGATGCTCGAGAACATGCTCGGGACGTGGCGGTTCCTCGCGCTGTACTTCCTCTCCGGGCTGGCCGGGTCGATGGCGGTGACGCTGATCTCCCCGGGGACCTCGGTCGTCGGGGCCTCCGGTGCGATCTTCGGGCTCTTCGCGGCGTTCTTCGTGCTGCAGCGGAGCCTCGGCGCCAACGCCGTGTCCCTGCTCGTGATCATGGGACTCAACCTCGTGATCGGGTTTCTGCCCGGCACGAACATCGCCTGGCAGGCCCACGTGGGCGGCATCGTCGCGGGCTTCGTGACCGGGTACGTCTTCGCCAAGACGCGGAACGTCCGGCAGCGCGGTCTGCAGATCACGCTGCTCGTCATCGAAGCCGTGGTCATCGTCGCCCTGACCTACGTCGGGTACGCGATCGCGGTGAACTGACCCGGACACACGCTCGACGCTCGTACGCCCCGTCGCTCTTCGGAGTGGCGGGGCGTTCGTCGTCCTGTGGAGAACTCGCTGAGTTACACCGGTGTGATTATCCCCATTGTGGACTGAGCTGTGGATAACTCCGGGGCGAGGGTGTGGATCGTCGTGTGGAGAACTCGCACTCCTGTGGAAAACGAGTGGAGAGCGTGCAGACGACGCGATCCCCTGTGGAAAACGACGACGCCCGCCGCACCGTTCGGTGCAGCGGGCGTTCGAGGGATCGAAGCGGCGGTCAGCGCCACCGGGTGGTCATGAGGAAGCCGACGAACATGATGCCGAAGCCGATGAGGATGTTCCACGAGTTCAGCGAGGGGACCGGAAGGGTGCCCTGCGAGATGTAGAAGACGATCACCCAGGCGAGGCCGATGAGCATGAAGCCGAACATGACCGGCTTGAACCACACGGGGTTGGGCGCATCGCCCGCCGTGTCGACCGAGTCGGCTCGGGTCTTCCGGGCGGGCTTGGTGCGGTCCTTGTCCTTGGCCATGGCCGGTATCCTACCGTGAACATGTGTGTGCACCGGCCCCACGGAGGCTGCACACGACCCCCACGAGTACGGTGAACCGACCATGACCAAGATCCTCGTCGTCGACAACTACGACAGCTTCGTCTACACGCTCAACGGCTACGTCCAGCAGCTCGGCGCGGACACCGACGTCGTCCGCAACGACGCCTTCCCTGAATCCGAGATCGCGGACCGCATCGCCGAGTACGACGGCGTCCTGCTCTCCCCCGGTCCGGGCACCCCCGCGGACGCCGGTGTCTCGATCGCCACGGTCCGTGCCGCGATCCAGGTCGACAAGCCCCTCCTCGGTGTCTGCCTCGGCCACCAGGCCATCGCCGAGGCCCTCGGCGCGACGGTCACGCACGCCGAAGAGCTGATGCACGGCAAGACGTCGCTGGTCGACCACGACGACAGCCCCCTCTTCACCGGGGTCCCCCACCCCTTCACCGCGACGCGGTACCACTCGCTCGCGATCGTCGAGGGCACCGTCCCCGACGAACTCACCGTCACTGCGCGCACCGCCGGCGGCGTCATCATGGGCGTCCAGCACGAAGGTGCCCCCGTGTACGGCGTGCAGTTCCACCCCGAGTCGGTCCTGACCGAGGGCGGCTACCGGATGGTCGGCAACTGGCTCGAGACCGCCGGTCTCGCCGGCGCAGCCGAGCGCGCTGCGGGCCTCGGCCCGCTCATCGCGGCCCGACGGGACTGACGCGCGTGCGGGCCACGGCCCGCGACGTCACCACCTGACGGCTTGGAGGCTCGTGGCGGGCCCGCACCGGGCCTCCCGGCTGGTGCATGGCCGGCCCCGGGCCCAGCCGTCAGCGGTCGACGTCAGTTGCCGTCGGTGTTGCCGCTGTCCCCGCCGTCGTCGTTCCCGCCACCGTTGCCACCACTGTCGCCGTCGGACGGCGTGGACGTGGCCGGAGCGGTCGGCTGGTTGGACGCGGCGCAGTACGTGAGGGCAACCGTGCTGCCCTGTGCGACGTCACCGGCCGGCTTGTCCTGCTGCGTGACGGTGCCACCGACGCACGAGTAGGAGGGCTGCGGCGTCACCTTGAGCCCGAGCCCGGCCAGGGTCGAGTTCGCCGTGGCGAACGGCTGCTGCGTCACGTCGGGGAGCTGGACCATCCCGTTGGAGACGGTGAGGTTGATCACCGTGCCCTTGGTGTGCGTCGTGCCCGATGCCGGGTCGGAGCTCATGACCGTCCCTTCGGGGACGGACGGTGAGTAGTCGGTGTTGATCGCGCCGATCGTGAACCCAGCGGTTTCCAGGGCCTTCTGCGCGGCGTCCTGCGCCTGGTTCGCGACGTCGGGGACGGCGACCTGCTCCGGACCGAGGGACACCACGACCCGGATGTTCTGGGACCGGGCGACGTTCGTGCCCGACCCGGGTTCCGTCCGGATCACCGAGCCCTTGTCCACCTTGTCCGAGTTCTCGTCGACCCGGACCGCGACGAGGTCGCGCTTCTTGAGCGCGTTCTCGGCGGAGTCGTACGTGGCGCCGACGACGTTCGGGACGCTGACCGACGAGGACACCGGAGCCTGTCCGGGCTGGAGGTTCGCGACCCAGAAGATCACGCCGGCGATCACGGCGATGGTCAGGACGATGCCGACCCAGATCCACGCGACCGGGGGGCGGTTCTGCGTGCGCTGCGGACGGTGTTCCTGCGTGTCGTCGAGTTCTCGGAAGGCGACTTCCGGGTTGGACGTCGTGCGCGGGTTCACGCCGAAGAGCATCGTCGAGGCGTCGTTCGCGCTCTGGTGGAGCTTCTTCGTCGACGCGGGGACCTGTCCGGCCGCGGCCTGCTCGAGGTCACGGCGGAACTCGGCGGCGTTCTGGAAGCGGCGCGTGCGGTCCTTGACGAGGGCGTGCAGCGTGACGGCGTCGAGCGCGGGCGAGACAGCGGGGGTGATCGTCGACGGGGCGACGGGCTGCTCGCTGACGTGCTGGTAGGCGACGGCGACGGGCGAGTCCCCCAGGAACGGCGGACGTGCCGTCAGGAGCTCGAAGAGGACGATGCCGGTCGAGTACAGGTCGGTGCGGGCGTCGACGGTCTCGCCGCGGGCCTGTTCCGGGGAGAAGTAGGACGCGGTGCCGAGGATCGACGTGGTCTGCGCGACGGTGGCCGAGGTGTCGGTGATGGCCCGGGCGATGCCGAAGTCCATGACCTTGACCTGGCCGGTGTGCGTGACCATCACGTTGGCGGGCTTGATGTCGCGGTGCACGACACCGGCGCGGTGCGAGTACTCGAGCGCGGTGAGGATGCCGCTGGTGATGCGGACGGCTTCGTCCGGGTCGACCGGCCCCTCGCCGATGATGTCGCTGAGCGGACGCCCCTCGACGTACTCCATGACGATGAAGGGGACCTGCACCTCGGCGCCGGACTGCTCCGTCACGGTCTCTTCGCCGGCGTCGTACACGCGGACGATCGTCGGGTGCGCCATGCGCGCGGCCGCCTGGGCTTCCTGACGGAAGCGGGTGCGGAAGGCCGGGTCGTTCGCGAGGCTCGGCTTGAGCAGCTTCACCGCGACACGTCGTCCGAGCCGGGTGTCCTGCCCCACGTGCACGGTGGCCATGCCGCCACGACCGATGACGTCACCGATCTCGTAGCGATTTGCGAGGAGCGTGATCCCCGCGGTCACACCTTCTGGCACGTACTCCTCCGAATGTCCGTCGGGGGCAAGTGTACGACAGCGCACCCTGGTGAGACGCTGGCCGCGGGCCACCCGGACGAACCGTTACCGGAACGGTGTGGACGGCCGCGCGGCCCGGTCGTGACTAGTCCCCTGAGCCCGAGTCGGTGCCGACCGTGGGGTCGGCGGTCGGGGTCGAGGTGGGCTGCTGCGCGTACGTGCCCGAGGCCGTGTCCGAGGACGCGGACTGCAGGTCACCGCAGTTCACGACGTAGCTGAGGCTGACGTCACCCGGCTGGGCGGCGGTCACCTGGACGGCCGTGCCGCGCGTCGCACCGGAGCTGTTGCCGGACGAGTCGGTGCCGTTCGTGATCGTGTACGTGTACCCGGTCAGCTCGTAGCCGGCGGGGCACTGCGTGTAGGCGCTCCACGAGAACGTGACCTGCCCGCTGTCGGACACCGTGCCGGCCGTGGGCGATGCCGGGGTCTCCAGCGTGGGCTGCGCGGTGTAGGCGCGGAGCACGATCGCGGTGCCGACGGGCAGGCTGCCGGTCGGGCTGATCGACTGCACGGTGCCCTGCTTGTCCGAGCTCGGGGCGGCGTCGCCGTCCGCGATGCTCGTCTGGAACCCGAGCGCATCGAGCTCGGCCTTCGCCTGCTCGGCGTTCTTGCCCACGTAGTCGCTCTGGTTGACCGTGATCCGCGTCGTCTGGGTCGGCGTGGCGGACGGGGTCTGCGAACGGGTCTGCCGGGGCGTCGAGCTCTGGCTCGAGCTCGCCGACGGCTTCGGGTCGTCGTTGTCGTTCGTGAACGCGAAGGCGGCGATCACGCCACCGGCGATGAGCACGACGGCCGCCGCGACCACCCACCAGATCCAGGCGCGCTTCTTCTTCGGGGTCTCGTCGTCGTCACCGGACGGCGAACCCGGGGTACCCGGTCCGCCGACGCCTGCTCCACCGACCGTGCCACCGGCCTGGGTGCCGATGAGGGCCGTGGCGGCGTCGTTGCCCTGTGGCGGGTTGAACGCCACGGTCCCGGCGCCGCCGAGTGCGGGGACGGCCACGGTCGCCGCGGCGACGTCACCACGACGGAGCGCCTGCGCCGCACGGGCCAGGTTCGCCGCGGTGGCCGGTCGGTCGGCGGGCTTCTTCGCGATGCAGGACATCACGAGGGCCGCGACGGGCTCCGGGATGTCGCCCGGGAGTGCCGGCGGCTGCTCGTTGATGTGCGCCATGGCGATCGCGACCTGCGACTCACCGGTGAACGGACGGCGTCCGGCCAGGCACTCGTACGCGACGATGCCGAGCGAGTAGATGTCCGTCGACGGCGACGCCGGGTGCCCGCTCGCCTGCTCCGGCGAGAGGTACTGCACGGTGCCCATGACCTGGCCGGTCGCGGTGAGCGGGACCTGGTCGGCGATCCGGGCGATGCCGAAGTCGGTGATCTTGACGCGGCCGTCCGGCGTGATCAGCAGGTTGCCCGGCTTGATGTCACGGTGGACCAGGCCGACGGCGTGCGCGGCCTGCAGGGCGTTGGCGGTCTGCGCGACGATGTCGAGGACCTTGTCGACCGGCAGGGTGTGCTCGCGCTCGATCATCGTCGAGAGGGCTTCGCCGGGGACGAGCTCCATCACGAGGTAGGCGCTGCCGTCTTCCTCGCCGTAGTCGAAGACGTTCGCGATGCCCTCGTGGTTGACGAGCGCGGCGTGGCGGGCCTCGGCGCGGAAGCGCTCGAGGAACCCGGGGTCGCCGAGGTACTCGTCCTTGAGGATCTTCAGGGCGACCGTGCGACCGATGACGAGGTCGGTGGCCTGCCACACCTCTCCCATGCCGCCGATGGCGACCCGGGACGAGAGTTGGTACCGCCCACCGAAGGTGAGTCCGCTGGTGGGTCTCATTTGTTCAGCACCGCCTCCATGACTTTCTTCGCGACCGGGGCCGCGACCGTGTTGCCGACACCGGACTGTCCGAGTCCGCCGCCGTTCCCGACGACGACCGCCACCGCGACCTCCGGGTCCTTCGCGGGCGCGAACCCGGTGAACCAGAGCGTGTAGGGATCGCCCGTGCCGTTCTCGGCCGTTCCCGTCTTCCCTGCGACGTCGACCCCGTCGATCTTCGCATTGGTGCCGGTCCCCGCGTTGACGACGCTCTGCATCGCCTCGGTCAGGTCGTCGGCGTCGTCGGACGAGATCGGGTCGCTGTACTGCTTCGGGGAGAAGGACTCCACCGTCTTCAGGTCGCTCGTGGTGATCGAGTCGATGAGCGAGGGCTGCATGACCTTGCCGCCGTTCGCGATCCCGGCCGAGATCATCGCGATCTGCAGCGGGGAGACGCGGACACTGGCCTGGCCGAACGAGCTCAGCATGAGCTGCGCGGTCGAGTCGACGGCCGGGTACTGGCTCGGGGTGGCCTTCATCGGCACCTCGATCGCATCGCCGAAGCCGTACTTGTCGGCCATCCGCTTGATCGTGTCGTACCCGAGCTTCTGTCCGAGCTCCGCGAACGGGATGTTGCAGGAGTTCTGGATCGCCACGCGGAGCTTGACCTCGTCGCCACCGCCGCAGCTGCCGCCCTCGGCATTGTTGATGTTCGTGCTCGTGCCGGGCAGGCGCAGGGTCGAGGGGTTCGGCAGCGTCGAGTCGAGGTTCCAGTCGCCGCTCTCGAGCGCGGCCGAGGCGACGACGAGCTTGAAGACGGACCCCGGCGTGTACAGGTCACCGCCGATGGCACGGTTCTGCAGCGGCTTCGACGCGTCCGACTCGAGCGCCTTGTACTGCGCGATGACGTCGGTGGTGTCGTGCGAGGTCAGCGAGTTCGGGTCGTAGCCCGGCTTCGACACCATTGCCAGGATCTTGCCCGTCTTCGGCGCGATCGCGACGACGGCGCCGGTGTTCGATCCGAGGGCGTCGTACGCGGCCTGCTGCACGTCGGGGTCGATCGTCAGGTTGACGTTGTCGCCCTGGACGTCCTGGCCGGTCAGGATCGAGTTGAGGTTCTGGAAGAACGAGTCGTCCGAGTTGCCGGACAGCACCGTGTTCTCCGAGCTCTCGATGCCCGAGTTGCCCTGGCCGATCGTGAAGTAGCCGGTGACCGCGGAGTACAGGTCGCCGTTCGCGTACTTGCGCTGGTACTTGTACTGGTCGTCGACGGCGGTGGACTCGGCGATCGGGGTGCCGTTCACCAGGATGGCACCGCGCTTGTTCGAGTAGCTGTCGAGGATCGTGCGGGAGTTCCGCGGGTCGGCGCGGAGCGCGTCGGCGGAGAAGAACTGGATCGAGGTCGTCGACACGAAGAGCGCGACGAACATGAGCACGACGATCGTGGAGACGCCGCGGAGCTGCCGTTTCATCGACGCTCCTTCCTGGTCCGCCCACGGGCGGCCTTCCGGTCGGCGGCACTCGGGCCACCGCGCTCGGAGAGGACACGCTGTTCCGCGGGGATGGAGTCGGTCAGCCGCAGCAGCATCGCCGCGATGATCCAGTTCGCCACCAGGGAGGAACCACCCGCGGCCATGAACGGGGTCGTCAGGCCGGTCACCGGGATGATCCGGGTGATGCCGCCGACGACGACGAAGACCTGCAGGGCGATCGTGAAGCCGAAGCCGATCCCGAGCAGCTTGCCGAAGTCGTCCTGCGCCATGAAGCCGACCCGGATGCCGCGGGAGACCAGCACGATGAAGAGCGCCAGGATCGCGAAGACGCCGATCAGGCCCAGTTCCTCACCGAGGGACGAGATGATGTAGTCCGCGTTCGCGACCGGGGTGATGTACGGGCGTCCCTGGCCGAGACCGGTGCCGGTGATCCCACCGTTGGCGAAGCCGAAGAGGCCGTTCACGAGCTGGTAGCTCGCCTGCGTGTCGGCGTAGTACGTGGAGTTCGCGAACGGGTTGAGCCACTGCTCGAAGCGGCCGTGCACGTACTCGAGCGAGCTCGCCGCGACGAGCGCACCGCCGACGAACAGCACGAGCCCGATGAGGACCCAGCTGAGGCGGGCGGTCGCGACGTAGATCATCACGAGGAACAGGCCGAAGTACAGCAGCGCCGTGCCGAGGTCGCGCTGGAACACCAGCACGCTCATCGCGACGCCCCACACGATGAGGATCGGACCGAGGTCACGGGCGCGCGGGAAGGTCATCCCGAGGAACTTCTTGCCGACGATCGACAGGCTGTCCCTGGCGGTCACGAGGTAGCCGGCGAAGAACAGCGCCATCGTGATCTTCGCGAGCTCACCGGGCTGGAACGAGAACGGGCCGAGCTTGATCCAGACGCGGGCGCCGCCGACGTTCAGGCCGATGCCCGGCAGCATCGGCAGGAGCAGCAGCACGATGGTCAGGAACATGAAGATGTACCGGTAGCGCTGCAGGAACCGGTGGTTCTTCACGAGGATGACGGTCAGGATCGCGAACACCATCGCCAGGAGCGTCCAGACGATCTGCTTCACGCCGATCGCGTCCCACCCGGAGAGGCCGTTGTGGACGTCGATGCGGTAGATCTCCGCGATCCCGATGCCGTTGAGCACGAGGGACACCGGCAGGACGAACGGGTCGGCGTTCTTCGCCACGATCCGCAGCACGACGTGCATGACGAGCGCCAGACCGAGGATCGTCGAGCCGACCCAGAGCACCGACGTGTCGAAGATCTCGCCCTTGGTGCCGAGCTGCACGAGGACCATCGCGCCGGCGCAGATGCCGCACGCGATGACGAGCAGGAACAGTTCGAGGTTCCGGGCGCGCGCGGGTTCCCGGAGCTTGATCGTGATCGCCTGGGTGAAGGACTGCTGTGCCGTCGTGGTCATCGGCCACCGCCGGTCGGCGAGGAGGACGGCGTCGGCGTGCCCGAGCGGGTGGACGTGGGCGTCGGTGACGAGGACGCGCCGCCGTCACCGCCCGTGCCGCTCTGGTCCTGGCCGGTCTCGGCCGCCGTCCGGAGCCGGTCGACGATGTCCCGCGCGTCGGAGAGCGAGGCGGCGTTGATCGTCGAGCGCACGTTCTCCCGCGTGTACTCGGGCAGGTCGGACACCTCGATGCCGGAGTCCTCGTACACGTCGGAGAGCTGGATCGGGCCGATCTGCTGCTGGACGCCCTTGTAGATCGCGACCTGACCGCGGTCGGAGCCGACGTAGTAGTGGTCCTGGACGATGCGCCAGCCGAGGAACACCGCACCCACGAGGGCGGCGACCGCGAGCACGAGCGCGATCGTCCAGCTGATCCGGCGGCGCACCCGGCGTCGCCGGTCCTCGGCGATGAGCTCCGCGAAGTACTGGTCACTCTCCGGCTCGAAGTGCGAGTCCTCGGGAGCGGTGGTGACCTTGAGCGGGTGCAGCAGGATCGTGGGGAGGCGGATCGGCTTGCGACCGGTCGACGCCTCGAAGGTGAGGGGCGCTGCGGCCGAACCGACCGTGGTGGCCGCGTCGTCGTCGTCCTCGGTCGGGGACGCGTCGGTGACGTCCATCGCGACGACCGTCACGTTGTCGGGCGCGCCGTGGTCGAGTGTCTCCTTGACGAGCCGCTGCGTGACCTGGTTCGCGTCCATGTTCGACGCGAGCGCGTGCCGGATGCGTTCCTCGGCCAGGTACGACGACAGACCGTCCGAGCAGAGCAACCAGCGGTCGCCCGGCTTGATGTCCATGATCGCGGTGTCGACCTCCGGTGCCGCGTCGACGTCGCCGAGCACGCGCATCAGCACGGAGCGGCGCGGGTGCACCGCGGCTTCTTCCGGGGTGATGCGGCCGCTGTCCACGAGCCGTTGCACGAAGGTGTGGTCCGAGGTGATCTGCTGCAGCTCGCCGTCGCGGAAGCGGTAGATGCGGGAGTCGCCGATGTGCGCGATCGCGAGCTGGTCGCCGACGCGGATCATCGCGCTGACGGTGGTGCCCATCCCGGTGAGCTCCTGGTGCTCGAACACCGTCTCGGTGATGAGCTGGTTCGCGGCGATGAGGGCGGACTGCAGCGCGAACTCGGCGTCGTGGGCCGACGGGAACTCGCGGTCGACTTCGCGGATGCGACGGATCGCGATCGCCGAGGCGACGTCGCCGCCGGCGTGGCCGCCCATGCCGTCCGCGACCGCGAACAGGTGCGCCCCGGCGTAGCCGGAGTCCTGGTTGTTCGCGCGGATGCGCCCCACGTGGGACACAGCGGCGCTCAGCGTGCGAGCCGTCATCCGGGGTTACCGCCGCAGCTCGAACGTCGTGGTCCCGATCGTGATCGGCGTCCGCTCTGCGACGGTCACGGGGGCGGTCACCTTCTGACCGTTGACGAACGTGCCGTTCGTTGACTCGAGGTCGATGACGACCCATCCCGACTGCTGGAGTTCCAGACGGGCGTGGTGGGTCGACGTGTAGTCGTCACGGATGACGACGTTGCTCTCGCTGGAGCGGCCGACCGTGATCGGGCCGCGACCGAGTGGCATCTCCATGCCCTCGCGGGCGCCCTCGGTGATCACGAGACGGGTGGCGACGTCGCCGGAGGGCTGGTGCGCACCCGCGGACGGGCTCTGACTGATGATGTCGGTGAAGGCCCCGCCACCGCCTGCTGGTGCACCGGCTGCGGGGATCGTGGGGGTCGTCGGACCCGACGGCGCACCCTTCGGATCGGTGGGGATGGTGCGCACCCGCTGGCCGAACAGGTCGCTCCGGAGTGCGAACACGATCACGAAGACGAACAGCCACAGCACCGCGAGGAACGCGAAGCGCAGGACGAGCAGTGTCAGTCCTGTGGTCATCGCGCACCTCCGTCGTTCTCCGGGATCACCCGGAACACCATACGGGTACGACCGATCTCGATGGTGGAGTCCGGCTCCACGATCGCCTGCTGGAAGCGCTCACCGTTCAGCTTCGAGCCGTTCGTGGACCCCAGGTCGTTGGCCTGCGCGTGCTTGCCGTCCCACACGATCTCGACGTGCTTCCGGCTCGTCCCGGTGTCCGCGACGGTGATGTCGGCGTCCGTTCCACGCCCGATCACGGTGCGTCCGCGCTGCAGTCGGTGGCGCTGGGAACCGATGTCGAGCACGGCGACCCATGCGACGTCCCGCTGCACGGTGGTGGAGTCCACCTGCAGGATCCCGGTCGACAGGGTGCCGTCCTGCTGCAGGCGGATCGTGACCGGTCCGGAGAACGAGTAGTTCTGGGCGACGGCGTGCTGCTGCACCATCTGCGTGAGTTCGTCGATGAGGGGTCGACCGACGTCGTTCATGCGCGTGAAGTCCGGTGGCGCCAGGCGCACGGTGAACTCGTTCGGCACCAGGATGCGGTCGCGTGAGACCACGGCCGCCTTCGTGTCGAGTTCTCGTCGGAGCGTGCTCGAGATCTCGACCGGCTGCACGCCGGAGCGGAAGGTCTTCGCGAACGCACCGTTGACGGCGCGCTCCAGCCCCCGCTCGAAGCTGTCCAGTAGGCCCATGGGTCTCCCACGTTCTCGGTCGTTGACCTCTGCATGGTAGTAGGTGGCAGCTGAGGCAGTCTGTGCATGGTAGTGTTTTCGGGCTGGCGCGAGTGGCGGAATTGGTAGACGCGCACGGTTCAGGTCCGTGTGCTGGAAACGGCGTGGGGGTTCAAGTCCCCCCTCGCGCACCAGGCAGATGAGAAGGCCCCCGATCGAGAGATCGGGGGCCTTCGTCGTTTCCGGCGCGGTGTGGCTGGCGTGACGAACCGGCGGACGGGAGGCCCGTGTCGGCCTGGCACCGCGCCTCCAGTCCGCCTCGGATCGCCACATCCGCACCGGCCTACGGTGGCCGCATGAGCAGCAGCAAGCGCGTCGTCGTCATCGGCGGTACCGGACACATCGGCACGTTCCTGGTCCCGCGGCTCGTCCGCGCCGGACACGACGTCGTGAACATCAGCCGCGGATCCCGCCGGGCGTACGCCGACGCGCCCGAGTGGGAACGGGTCCGACAAGTCGTCGCCGACCGCGAGCAGGAGGACCGCGACGGCAGCTTCCCGGATCGTGTCGCGGCCCTGGACCCCGACGTCGTGGTCGATCTCGTCTGCTTCACGCTCGAGTCCGCGACGGCACTCGTCGAGCGGCTCCGCGGGAGCGACGTCCACCTGGTCCACTGCGGGTCGATCTGGCGTGCGGGACCGAGCGAGGTGCTGCCGATCACCGAGGACACCATGACGGCACCGCTCGGCACCTACGGCATCGAGAAGGACCGGATCGCCCGGATGCTCAAGCAGGAAACCAGCGATGGGGGTGTCGCCACGACGTCATTGCACCCCGGGCACATCAGCGGACCGGGGTGGGCGCCGATCGGTCCGGTCGGCAACCTCGACCCGTCGGTGTGGCGGACGCTGTCGGCCGGCGAGCCGCTCGCGATCCCGGGGCTCGGCGCCGAGACGATGGCGCACGTGCACGCCGACGACGTCGCGCAGGCGTTCCAACTCGCGGTCGAGCACCGGGATGCCGCAGCCGGCGAGGACTTCTCGGCGGTCGCCGCCGACGCACTGAACGTCCGCGGGTACGCGGCGCTCGCGGCGTCGTGGTTCGGGCAGGAGGCCCGGCTGGAGTCCGTGTCGTGGGACCGGTTCCGGGAGACCACCGACCAGGACGCGGCGCAGGCGAGCTGGGAGCACCTGTCCCGCAGCCAGGTGTTCAGCATCGAGAAGGCGCGCCGGCTGCTCGGGTACGAGCCCCGGCACACCGCCGGGGAGACCGTCGAGGAAGCCATCCGCTGGTTGGTCGAGCACGGCGAGCTCGAGGGCACGCGCCCGCTGAGCCTCTGACGGCGGTCAGGGGCGCGGGTGCTGCCGGCGACCGCTGCGGTCGGCGAAGGCATCGAGCGCGTCGATCACGTCGTCGTTGATCCAGATGCGGTTCCGTTGCTTCGAGTTGCCGAGTCGGAGCACCCCGAGGTCGACGAGCTGCGCGAGAGCGTTCAGCACCGCGGGACGGGTGGCGCCGATCCGCTCGATCGCGAGCCGCGAGTTGAGGACCGGATGTTCGATCGAGAACCGCGCGATCCGCCGGGCGGTGGCGTCGGCGCGGAGTCCCCGCATCGCGAAGTCCCACCGCGACTCGAGTTGGCGGAGATCGTCGGCGAGCACGGAGGCGTTCCGGAGTCCCGCGAGTGATGCCTCGGCCACCACGTCGACGACCTGGGACGCGTCCCCTCGTCGGTAGGCGTCGAGCGCCGCGAAGTAGGCTTCGAGATCGGTCAGGAGCCCGCTGCTGACCGGGACCGTCAGGTGCTGCAGCACGCGACCACGTCGGAGGATCGCCTGGACGAGCGCCCGCCCGGTCCTGCCGTTGCCGTCCGGGAACGGGTGGATGGTCTCGAACTGCGCGTGCGCGATCGCGGCCTGGACGAGGACGGGGACGTCGGTGCGGCGGATGAAGGACACCACGTCGTCCATGGCGTCCGGCACCCTGGCGTGGTGCGGTGGGACGAACTCCGCGGTGTGGGGGAGTCGCCCGCCGATCCAGACCTGCTCGTCGCGGTACCGGCCGACCATCGACGGCGCGGTGTCGGCGAGGAGCTCGTGGTGCATCGCGATGATCGTGTCGTTGCTGATGTCGTCGGACAGCGCGATCGCGGCTTCCACGGCGCGGACGTTCCGGACGATCTGCGGTGCGTTCCCCTGGACCCGTTCGTCGATCTCGGCTTCCGAGATCGCTCGGGCACCCGCGGTGAGGTGCTCGATCTCGGAACTGGACGCTGACTCGCTGCGGAGGAGCACCGCGGAGAACGGGGCCGGGAAGTGCGCGTACGCCGCGTCGAAGCGGGTGATCGCTCCGGAGGCATCGGTCGCCTCGGCGAGGGACCGTGCGCTGACGGAGAGGTCGAGACCGGCGATCGCGGGCGTGACAGCGGCTCGGTACGGCGTGCTCCGCGTCTCGCGCTGGCCACGGGAGAGCAGGTCCGGGTTGTCGAGTCGGGGCAGCGTGTGCGCTTCCCACTCGACCGCGGTCGTCCCCGCCATCCTGCACCATCCTCGTCCGTTGGTGAAGGTTAGCGCAGATCCTTTACTGAAGGCGCGCCGAGGTGAGGCCGACGGCGCCGGCGACGGTGGCGACGACGAGGTCCTCGCGTTCGGTACGTGAGCGGTAGTCGACGAGGGCGTAGCCGTTCGCCGCGTCGACGAGGGCGAACAGCAGCAGTGCGACGCGCTCCGGGTCGTCGGTGCGCATCGAGCCGTCCGCCACGCCGTCCGCCACGACCGAGTGCGCGAGCGCCTGCCAGTCGTCCATCACGGACCGTGCCGCGTCGGCGAGCTCCGGGTTGCCGCGGCCGATGCTCCAGGCGTCCGACCACACCGCGGCGACGTCGTCACGCTCCGGGTCGTTGATCGCGTGCAGCAGCGCGGCGAGCCGGGCGACGGGTGCCGGTTCGACGCCGACGACGGACGCCACCTCGGCGACCTCGGCCGTCGCGATCGACCGGAACGTGTCCGCGACGAGGGACTCCATCGACGGGCGGTAGTGCGCGACGAGCGACGGTGCGACCCCGACCGCCGCGGCGACCGCGCGGAGTGTGACCCCGGCGAGGCCGTCGACGCGGGCGAGGGTCACCGCCGCAGCGTCGATCTGCGTCAGGCGTTCCGCGGCGCTGAGACGACGACGGGGCGAGGGGGGCACGGTGTCAGCCTAGGCAGCGGGTCGTGGATCACGCAGCGGGTGCGGGTCACGCGGGCAGCGCGACGAACGCCGCCCAGACGTCCGCCCGGGTCGCGAAGAGCCCGAGGTCGCGGTCGAGCAGGCGGCCCGCGTGTTCGATGCGGGCGCGCGCGGTGTGTCGGTGGACGCCGAGGGCCTGCGCGGTGCGGTCGTACTCGCAGTTCTGCTCGAGCCACGTGCGGACGGTGCGGGTGAGGTCGGTCCCCGACGACGCGTCGTGGTCGGTGAGGGGTGCGAGGAAGGCGCGGGCGATCTCGGACGCGCCGGTGTGGGCGAGGTGTGCCAGGACACCGTCCCGGGCGAGGTCGCCGAACTCCACGATGCCCGCCCGCCCCTCGCGGCTGCGGTCGAGCGCCTGCACCGCCTCGGCCCGTGCGCGCGCGAACGACGTGAAGGTCGCGCCGTCGGACAGGCCGGCGTGCAGGCCGTACTGCTCGGTGAGGCGCTCCACCGGCGTGGTGTCGTTCGCACTCACGCAGAGGAACAGGGCGTCGTCGACGGCGAAGAAGAGCTGCCCGGGCGTCTCCTGGACCCAGAGTTCGAGCAGGTCCACCACGGAGTCGGTCCGGTCGTCGGCGACGTCGATCGCGGCGACCCGGATCGGTTCGGCCGGCAGCGGCCCCCAGAGTTCCCGGGACGTCGTCTCGACCACCTCGGAATCGCCGAACGAGAGCATCGTCAGGAGCCCGGTGCGGAGCAGTCCCCGCGCGCGGGCGAGCTCGCGGTTCTGCTGGAGCGCGAGGCCGGCGAGGGCGATGACGGCCGTCACCACCTCGCGCCCGGCCTGGTCGAGCGAGCCGGTGGCGATCGCCAGGACACCGTCCAGGTGGCCGCCGGCCCCGAGGGTCTGCAGCGTGAAGCCCCCGTGGGCGGTGCTCACCGGCAGGCTCGCCCGCTGCCCGCCGCGGAGCAGCCGCGCTCCCTCGGCCTGCAGCTGGTCGCGTTCGTCCGCCGGGATCCCGTCGGCCGGGAACTCGCGGTCCAGCCGACCCGAGACGTCGAGCAGGCCGACCCAGCAGTCGAGCTGCCGCGAGAGCTCGGCCAGGGTGGCACCGAGTCCGTCCGGCCGGAGCGCCGCGAGCGAGATGGCGCGCTGTGCGGCGAGGGCCCACCCGCTCCGGGCGTTCGCGTCCCGGGCCACCGTCTCGGCGTTCGCCTGCGCCACGGCGATGAAGGACGTCTCGTACGGGACCTCGAAGAGCGGGAGGCCGTGCGCGCGGCATGCGTCCACGAGCGCGTCCGGGGTGCCGGCCTGGACGACCTCGGTGCCGAAGCCCAGGGCGACGACGCCGTGGTCGGCGAGGCGTGCGACGTACGCGTCGATGCGCTCTTCCGACACCGCCGTGCCCGTGCCGAACTGGGTGCCGGTCGTCAGGAGTGCCTGACCGGCGGCGAGGAACGGCGTGGGGTCCGGCAGGTCGGAGCTGTGCAGCCACGAGATCGGCACGTCGGTCGGTCCGCCACCGAGGAGACGGAGCCGCAGGTCGCGTCGGGAGAGCAGGGAATCCAGCGTCGCGGGCATGCGGGGAGCTTATCCGCCGTGGCGAGCGGAGTACGGTCCGCTGTACACCGCGGACAGCACCTGCACCGACCCGAGGCTCCTACCATCGGCGCATGTCCTCCACCGCGCTCGCAACCACCACCACCACCGGCGGACCGGGTCTCCCACAGGAGCGCCGCCTGGTCACCGCGATCCCCGGCCCGCGCTCCCAGGAGCTGCTGGCCCGGAAGGCCGCCGCGGTGCCGAACGGCGTCGGCGTCGCCGTGCCGATCGCCGTCGCCGCAGCCGGTGGCGGGGTCGTCGTCGACGCGGACGGGAACTCGCTCATCGACCTCGGTTCCGGGATCGCCGTGACCTCCGTCGGGAACGCCCACCCCGGCGTCGTGGCAGCCGTCACCGCCCAGGTCGCCGCGTTCACCCACACGTGCTTCACCATCGCCGCCTACGACGGGTACGTCGACGTCGCCGAGGCCCTGAACCGCCTGACACCCGGTGACCACGAGAAGCGCACCGCCCTCTTCAACTCCGGTGCCGAGGCCGTCGAGAACGCGGTGAAGATCGCGCGGAGCCACACCGGGAAGCAGGCCGTCGTGGTGTTCGACCACGCGTACCACGGCCGCACGAACCTGACGCTGGCGCTCACCGCGAAGAACCAGCCGTACAAGAGCGGCTTCGGTCCGTTCGCCCCCGAGGTCTACCGCGTCCCGATGTCGTACCCGTACCGCGACGGACTCACCGGCGCAGAGGCCGCGAAGCGCGCGATCAGCCAGATCGAGAAGCAGGTCGGCGCGGAGAACACCGCGGCGATCCTGCTGGAGCCGATCCAGGGCGAGGGCGGCTTCGTCGTCCCCGCGGACGGCTTCCTGTCCGCCCTCGCCGGATGGGCCGAGGCGAACGACGTGGTGTTCATCGCCGACGAGGTGCAGACCGGGTTCGCCCGCACCGGCGCCATGTTCGCCAGCGACCACGAGGGGGTCGTCCCGGACATCGTGACGACCGCGAAGGGCATCGCCGGCGGGCTCCCGCTGTCCGCGGTGACCGGCCGCGCCGAGATCATGGACTCGCCCCAGGTCGGCGGCATCGGCGGCACCTACGGCGGCAACCCGATCGCGTGCGCCGCGGCGCTGGCCGCCATCGACGCGTTCGAGCACGACGGTCTCGTCGAGCGTGCGCAGGAGATCGAGGGCATCGTCCTCGGCGCGCTCCGAGCCGCACAGGAGCACGACCCGCGAATCGGCGACGTCCGCGGTCGCGGAGCGATGATCGCGATGGAGCTCGTCGATCCGGGGACCGGCGATCCGGACCCCGGGCTGACCGGCCGCGTCGTCCGCTACGCCGCCGAGCACGGCGTCATCGCGCTCACCGCCGGCACGTACGGCAACGTCGTCCGGTTCCTCCCGCCGCTCGCCATCGACGACGCACTGCTCGCCGAGGGCCTGGGAATCGTGCTCGAGGGGCTGGCAGCATCATGACGATGACCGAGACGACCAGCACCGAGCACGACCTCCTCGCCCGCGTCCCCGATGGGCTGTTCATCGACGGGGCGTGGGGCCCCGCGAGCGACGGCGGCACGTTCACGGTCCAGGACCCGTCCACCGGCGCGGTCATCGCGACCGTGGCGAGTGCCACCGCCGAGGACGGCCTCCGCGCACTCGACGCCGCGGACCGCGCCCGTGCGGCGTGGGCGGCCACCCCGCCCCGGAAGCGCGGGGAGCTCCTCCGAGCCGCCTTCGACCTGCTGCAGGAACGCCGCGACGACTTCGCGCTCCTGATGACCCTGGAGATGGGCAAGCCGCTCGCCGAGGCGAACGGCGAGGTCACCTACGGCGGCGAGTTCCTCCGCTGGTTCGCGGAGGAAGCGGTCCGCATCGGCGGGTCCTACGGCACCAACCCCGAGGGCACCGGCCGGACCATCGTCTCGCACAAGCCCGTCGGCCCCGCGTACCTGATCACCCCGTGGAACTTCCCGCTCGCGATGGCGACCCGGAAGATCGCACCGGCGCTGGCCGCCGGCTGCACCGTGGTCGTGAAGCCCGCCGAGCTCACCCCGCTGACCACGCTGCTCTTCGTGGACCTGCTCCGGGAGGTCGGCGTGCCCGACGGCGTCGTGAACGTCGTCCCGACGACGAACGCCGCGGCCGTCTCCGAGCCGGTGATCGCGGACCCGAGGCTCCGGAAGCTGTCCTTCACCGGCTCCACGCCCGTCGGCCGCACGCTCCTCGCCCAGGCGTCCGCGAACGTGCTCCGCACCAGCATGGAACTCGGCGGCAACGCCCCCTTCCTGGTCTTCGCCGACGCCGACCTCGACGAGGCCGTGGCCGGGGCGCTCGCCGCGAAGTTCCGGAACACCGGGCAGGCGTGCACCGCCGCGAACCGGTTCCTCGTGCACGAGGACGTCGCCGAGGCGTTCGCCGACCGGCTCGTGGCGGAGGTCGAGGCGATGACCGTGGGGCGGGGCACCGAGGAGGGCGTGGCCATCGGCCCGCTCATCGACGACCGCGCCGTGGCGAAGGCCGACCGGCTCGTCACCGACGCGGTCGCCCGTGGTGCCACCGTCCGCACCGGTGGACACGCGGTCGAGGGCCCGGGCACGTTCTACGCGCCGACGGTCGTCACCGACGTGCAGCCGGGCAGCGACATCCTCACCGACGAGATCTTCGGCCCGGTCCTGGCGATCAGCACGTTCACCACCGACGACGAGGCGATCACCCGCGCGAACGACACCGAGTACGGTCTGGTCGCGTACGCGTTCACGGAGGACCCCGCTCGCGGGCAGCGCCTGATGGAGCGCCTGGAGACCGGCATGCTCGGCCTCAACACCGGCGTCGTCTCGAACGCCTCCGCCCCGTTCGGCGGTGTGAAGCAGTCCGGGATGGGCCGCGAGGGCGGCGCCGAGGGCATCTCCGAGTACCTGGAGACCATGTACACGCTCACCCCGGACCCGTTCCGGCAGCGCACCACGACAGGAGACGCACGATGATCGAGGGAGACGTCGTCATCATCGGCGCCGGCGTCACCGGCCTGACCGCCGCGACCCGCCTGGTCGCCGAGGGCAAGACCGTCGCCGTGCTCGAGGCCCGTGACCGCGTCGGCGGCCGCACCTGGACGAACGACATCGAGGGCGTGACGCTCGAGATCGGCGGACAGTGGGTGTCGCCCGATCAGACGGCACTGCTCGAGACCCTCGACGAACTCGGCCTCGAGACGTACGACCGCTACCGCGAGGGGTCCAGCGTCTACATCGACGCCGACGGCACCCGGACCGAGTACACCGGCGACATCTTCCCGCTGCCCGAGGCGACGGCGAACGAGATCGAGCGCCTGGTGTCCGTCGTCGACGAGTACGTCGCCCGGGTGGACCCCGCAGCGCCGTGGGAGTCGCCCGACGCGAAGCTCCTCGACGAGACGAGTTTCCGCGACTGGCTGCACGCCCTGAGCCCGGACCGCGTCGCGACCGACAACGTCGAGCTGTTCATCGCCGGTGCGATGCTCACCAAACCCGCGCACGCCTTCTCGGCACTGCAGGCGCTGCTCATGGCCGCCTCGGCCGGCAGCTTCACGAACCTGGTCGACGCCGACTTCATCCTCGACAAGCGTGTCGTCGGCGGGATGCAGCAGGTCTCGCTCCGTCTCGCCGAGCGGCTCGGCGACGACGTGCACCTGAACGCTCCCGTCCGGACGCTCCGGTGGACGGACGAGGGCGTCGTCGCGATCGCCGACGGCGGCATCGAGGTGCACGCCCGGCAGGCGCTCGTCGCGGTCCCGCCGCCCCTCTACACGCGGATCTCCTACGACCCGCCGCTGCCCCGACGCCAGCACCAGCTCCACCAGCACCTGTCGATGGGCTTCGTGATCAAGGTGCACGCCGTCTACGACCGGCCGTTCTGGCGGGACGCCGGGCTCTCGGGCACCGCGTTCAGCCCGTACGAGCTCGTGCACGAGGCGTACGACAACACCTCGCACGGCAAGGAGCAGGGCACGCTGGTCGGGTTCATCTCGGACGAGCACGCCGACGCGGTCTTCGCGCTGAGCGCCGAGGAGCGGAAGGCGCGGGTCCTGCAGTCGCTGGTGCACTACTACGGTCCGGAGGCCGCGGACCCCGTCGTGTACTACGAGAGCGACTGGGGCACGGAGGAGTGGACCCGGGGCGCGTACGCGGCGAGCTTCGACCTCGGCGGTCTGGCACGCTACGGGGCCGACCAGCGTGCGGCCGTCGGTCCGATCCGCTTCGCGTCGAGCGACCTGGCCGGTGCCGGCTACCAGCACGTCGACGGTGCGGTCCGGATCGGCCGTGAGGTCGCTTCGGAGATCCTGGCCGCCCTGCCGCAGCCCGCGACGCTCTAGTCGCCACCAGATCCGGACGGGAGGCTCGGTGCCAGCTGGCACCGAGCCTCCCGTCGATCAGACGAGCCGGCCCGCAGCCGACCTGGCGGCCGCCGCCCACGGACGTGTCGCGTCGGCCTGCGCGCTCGCCATCGCGCCGTCGTAGAGCAGGCACAGCTGCAGCGCCGTGCCCGTCGGGTCGTCGTGCCCCGCCTCGGTCAGGAGGCCCTCGAAGAGCTGGCGTACCCAGTCCCGGTGCGCCAGCGTCACCTCGTGCGTGGGGTGACCCTCGCCGTACTCGGCCTCGGCGTTGATGAACGGGCACCCGTGGTACCCCGGCAGGACGAACCACTCGCCGAGCATGTCGAACACCGCGAGCAGGCGATCACGGGCGGTCTCGCCGCGTGACGGCAGCTCTGCCGCAACGTGCTCCTGCCACGCCGTGCTGCGCCCCGTGAGGTAGCCGACGACGAGGTCGTCCTTCGTCCGGAAGTGCGTGTACAGGCTCGCCTTGGAGATGTCCGCCGCCGCGGCGATCTGGTCGACGCCCACCGCGTGGATGCCCTGTTCGTAGAACAGCCGGTCGGCGGTGGCGACCGCACGCTCGTACGCGGGGCGGCGACGGGTGCGGGGTGCGGTCTGCTCGGGCATGGTTTGACAATACCAAACAGATCGGTACAGTTACCAGCACCAAACCGAACCGATCTGTTCAGACAGGACATCCACCATGACCAAGACCGCTCTCATCACCGGCGCCACGAGTGGCATCGGCCGCGCGACCGCCGAGCTCCTCGCCGCCCGAGGACTCCACGTCGTCGTCTCCGGCCGCAACGCCGAACGCGGCGACGCCGTCGTCCAGGGGATCCGTGCCGCCGGTGGTTCGGCCGACTTCGTGGCAGCCGACCTCCGCGACGAGGCGAGCGCGAAGGAGCTCGCCGCACGCGCATCGGAGCTCGGCGGCGGCCACGTCGACGTCCTCGTGAACAGTGCCGGGATCTTCCCGTTCGGTCCCACCGCATCGACCACGACGGAGGGCTTCGACGACGTGTTCGACGTGAACGTCAAGGCGCCGTACTTCCTGGTCGCGGCCCTCGCGCCGGCCATGGCGGAGCGCGGTGACGGTTCGATCGTCAACGTGACGACGATGGTCGCCGAGTTCGGTGCCGCCGGCATGGGCATCTACGGCGCGAGCAAGGCGGCGCTCGTGCTGCTGACGAAGTCCTGGGCTGCCGAGTTCGGACCCGCGGGCGTGCGCGTCAACGCCGTGAGCCCCGGCCCGACCCGGACCGAGGGCACCGCCGCGATGGGGGAGAGCCTCGACGCGCTCGCCGCAGCAGGTCCCGCCGGCCGTCCGGGGACGGCGACCGAGGTGGCCGAGGCGATCGTGTTCCTCGCCACGGACGCGGCGTCCTTCGTGCACGGCGCGGTCCTGCCGGTCGACGGCGGGCGCATCGCGGTC
Organism: Curtobacterium sp. PhB136; assembly: GCF_004346855.1. Lineage (NCBI taxonomy): Bacteria > Bacillati > Actinomycetota > Actinomycetes > Micrococcales > Microbacteriaceae > Curtobacterium > Curtobacterium sp. PhB136. The sequence goes on along the minus strand of NZ_SMGH01000004.1, from coordinate 774,784 downwards.
TGACGCTGTGCGCGCCTCCACGCCGGTCCGCGTACGGTGCGCGGCATGAGTGACACCACGCCGAACGGATCCAGCGACCCCACCGAGGAGCAGGAGCAGCGCACGGCCGACCTGCCGGACGGCTCGCCGTCCGGGCACGCCACCGAGGACCCGCACGAGGACAGCGACCACGACTCCGGCGGCGAGCCGGCCGACCCGCAGTAGTCCTCGTCCGTCGGCGGTCAGCCGATGCGGATGAGCTTCTTGTTGACGAACTCGTCGGCGCCCAGCGGTCCGAGCTCGCGCCCGAAACCGCTTGCCTTGACCCCACCGAAGGGCAGTTCGGGGCTGTCCGCGCCGACGAGGTTCACGTAGACCATGCCCGCTTCGATGCGGTCCGCGACCCGGAGCGCCTGGTCGGCATCGGTCGTGAACAGGTACGACCCGAGGCCGTACGGGGTGTCGTTCGCGAGCCGGATCGCGTCGTCCTCGTCGGCGACGCGGTAGACGGCCGCCACGGGGCCGAAGAACTCCTCGCGGTACGCGTCGTTGTCGGGGGAGACGTCCGTCAGCACCGTCGGCGTGAAGGCGTTGCCGGATCGCTCTCCACCGGTCACGACCGTGGCGCCCTGCTCCTTCGCGGCCGTCAGCTGCTCCTCGAGTCGGTCGGCCGCGGCCGGTGACGACAGCGGACCGAGTTCCGCTCCCGGCGTCGTCGGGTCCGTCGGCGCCACCGCTGCCATCGCCTCGGTGAACTTCGACAGGAACCCGTCGTACAGGTGGTCCGCGACGAGGAAGCGCTTCGCGGCGTTGCAGACCTGGCCGTTGCCCTCGAGGCGGGTCGCGACGGCGGACTCGACGACGGCGTCGAGGTCGTCGGTCGAGAGCAGGATGAACGGGTCGGACCCGCCGAGCTCCAGCACCACCTTGGTGAGGTTGCGCCCGGCGATCTCGGCGACCGCGGCGCCGGCGCGGGCAGAACCGGTGAGCGAGACGCCCTGGACACGCGGATCGGCGATGACGTCGGCGATCTGGTCGTTCGTGGCGAACACGTTCGTGTACGCGCCCTCGGGGAAGCCCGCGTCGGCGAAGATCCGCTCGATCGCCAGCGCCGATTCCGGGCACTGCGGTGCGTGCTTCAGCAGGACGGTGTTGCCGATGACCAGGTTCGGGCCGGCGAACCGGGCGATCTGGTAGGCCGGGAAGTTCCACGGCATGATGCCGAGCACCACACCGATGGAGTCCTTGCGGATGAAGGCGCTGCCGTCGGAGCCGGGAGCCAGCGTGATGGGCTCGTCCGCCAGGAAGCCCGCCGCGTGGTCGGCGTAGTAGTCGTAGATGTCGGCGCAGAAGTCGATCTCACCGACGGCCTGGTCGATCGGCTTCGCCATCTCGCGGACGATCGTCGCTGCGAGCTCGTCACGTCGTTCCCGGTAGAGCTCGGCGACGCGGTGCAGCAGCGCGGCGCGCTCGGCCACGGTGCTGGTGCGCTCCCGGTGCGCGCGGTCGGCGGTGTCGATCGAGGCCCGCAGTTCGTCGTCGGTGATCGTCGGGAACGTGGCGAGCGTGGTCCCCGTCGTCGGGTCGGTGACGGCGTAGACGGTGTCGGTGCTCGTGTCGGTCATCGGGGCTCCTGTGCCTGTTCGTCGGTCAGCTGCTTGTTCACGCCGGTCACCGGCTGGTTCTCGTCGAAGCCCTTCGGCTGGACCCGGAAGCCCTTCGTGATCACCAGCAGGTACACGAAGCCGATCGCGGCCCAGACGCCACCGGCGATGAGGGCGTCGGCGTGCAGCTGTGACCAGAGAACACCGGTGAGCAGCATCGCGACACCGGGCAGCACGATGTAGGCGAAGCGGTCCCGGGCCGTGTGCCGTCGTCCCTGCCGGTACGCGAAGTGCACGATGACCGTCGCGTTCACGAACGTGAACGCGATGAGGGCGCCGAAGTTGATGTACGACGAGATGGTGTCGAGGGAGAAGGTCATCGCGAGCAGCGTGACCGCGCCGACGATGATCACGTTCGGGATGGGCGTCCGGGTGCGGGGGCTGACGTAGCCGAACACCCGCTTCGGCAGCACGTTGTTCCGGCCCATCACGAGGAGCATGCGGGCGACGCTCGCGTGCGAGGCGAGACCGGAGGCCAGTGCCGCGACGAACCCGGCAGCCACGAGGACGGCCTGGAACACCGGGCCGCCGACGATCCGGCCGATCTGGGGGAGCGGGTCGTCGGTGAACTCGCCGAACGGGGCATTCGTCGGGAAGCGGAGCTGCGCGAAGTACGCGGACACCAGGAAGATCAGGCCGCCGATGAGCACGGTCATCAGGATCGCCTTCGGCATGATCCGGATCGACTTCGCCTCTTCCGTGTACATCGTCACCGCGTCGAAGCCGATGAACGAGAAGCACACGACGGTGGCACCGGTGAGGAGCGCCGACATCGTCACCCCGTCGTGCACGAACGGCTCCGTGCTGGCGATCGTCCCCGCCCCGGCACCGTGGACGAGCTCGATCACGGTGAACACCACGAACGCGATCATCGCGAGGATCGCCCCGATGAGCAGCACCATGTTGAGGTTCGACGTGCCGCGCATCGACAGGCAGATCACCGTCGTCACGAAGACCGTGTAGACCACGACCGTCACCCAGGCCGGCAACGCGGGGAAGACCTGCTCGAGGTACAGCCGGATGATGAGCGCGTTGACCATCGGCAGCAGGAGGTAGTCCAGCAGCGACGCCCAGCCGACCATGAAGCCGGCGTTCGGGTGGATGGACTCCCGGACGTACGTGTACGCGGAGCCGGCGGCCGGGTAGACGCGGACCATCTTCCCGTAGCTCACCGCCGTCAGGAGCATGATCACCAGCGCGATCAGGTACGCGCTCGGGACCGCGCCGTTCGTCTCGCCGGACACGATCCCGAAGGTGTCGAACACCACGGTCGGGGTCATGTAGCCGAGACCGAGGCCGACGATCGCCCAGAGACCGAGGCTCCGCTTCAGGGAGCCGCCGCGGGCGGGTGCCGTGGGTGCGGCGACCGCGATGGGTGATGCCATGGGAGTTCCCTCCTCGGCGCGAACGGGTGTCGCGGGGCCGGGGTCCGTGCGTCGTCGCGTGGACCGGTTGCAGAACCCTACCGACGGGCGAGCGTCGGGCGGAGTGGACGCGGTGTACTTCTGCGGCGGGCCAGGTGTACACCGCGTCAGGTGTCATCGGAGGGTTGTCACTGGAGGATTCAGTTCGCGGCGGCCCTGAGCGTGGCGAGCCCTTCGACGAACGAGTGCTCGAAACGCGTCAGATCTGACGAGCGCACGCCGTTCGCCGCAGCGACGTCGCGCCAACGGTCCAGCGCGCCGACGATGACGGTGAGCTCCGCTCTCGCCTGTGTTGGGGAGAGTCGGCACAACTCGGCGAACGCGATCAGCCCCTCGGCCTGGCTCCGCCCGTGATCCGTCCCGACGATCGTCGTCTGACGAGCAGCCGTGTCGGGATTCGGGTTCAGATCGAAGGCAGGGCTGAGCGCCCACCCGCCGCGATCGCGGAGGAACCCGTGGTTCCGGAGGTGGTCGTCGGTGTTGTTGAGGCCGACGCTGACGGCCGCCCTGCGGAACAGTTCGCGAGCGTCGCTGCTCGGCCGGCTGCTCATCTCGGGTAGCCGCTCGACGATGTCTCCGTAGTCCGAGGTCTGCCCATCCCGTTGCTCGAGCACGGTCATCGCGCTCAGGTAACCGATCCGACGACGCTTCGCGCGGTCGAAGCGCTCGAGCAGCAGGAGGTGGCGTCCGTCGACGCGAGAGAGGTGATGCGGCGCCACCGTGACGCCCGCGGCGCTGGCGAGGTCGAGGGCCGTGGCTTCCCATGCCATGACGTCCCAGGCGTCCGCGTGGTGCGGGAACTTCGCGATGAGCGCCCGACCGTCATCGCCGAGCACGGACGCCTTGGGACGTGCCCCTCCGAGCGACCCGGTCCCGGCGTCCAGCAAGGCCTTCACCGCCATGTAGTCCTCGGTGTCGCCGCTGGCAACGTCCGCGGCACGGAGCAGCTCGGGGAGGTGCACCAGCTTCGGAACGTCATGACCGGGGTCGAGGAACGCGCCGCCCGCCTCTGTGCGGAAGCGCAGCGCTCCCTGACGTGTGGCGTCACTGACGCGCAGGAGGTAGTCGACGTCATCAAGCGTCCGCGATGCTCGCGATTCCAGTCCAGCCCGCGCACGCTCCTGCTTCTGGATGAGATTGCGCCCCCAGCGATCCGGCGCCGAATCGCTGAAGGCGCCAGGGAGTCCGGGCGTGTACTGCGTGCCGGACGTGAGGCGGAACGCCGGGTCGACTGCGTACGACGTCGGCCGGGCGAGGTAGTCGGTCTCGTACTGGAAGGTCGTCCCCTGCAGCCGACCGCGGCTCCGCTGGAACTGCGCTCGTCCGACGAACACCGTGGTGTCGTCGAGTTCGATGTGCACTTCGACCTCGTCGCGACCCGTCATCGGATCCGCTTCCGGAGGAGCATGTCCGCCCTCGCCCTGCCGAGATCGGTGCGCAGCGGATCCAGCGCCTCGGTGAGGGTGTCGAGGATGCCGAGCGCGCGGGCGACACGGAGCACGATGTGGAAGCCGACGCTCGGATCACCGTGCTCGAGCTTCCGGAGGGTGTCTCGGGTGATGTCGGCGCGGTCCGCGACCTGCTCGGCCGTGAGTCCGAGGATCCTGCGCCAGCCTGCGAAGTCCGCGCCGATGTCCCGAGCGGACCGCGCGACCGCTGTGGGCAGTGCTCGCCCGGTGCTGCTCCTCGGTTCGTCCATGACGACCACAATACGCACTAACGGCATTAAAGACGAGTACCATCGTCATTGTTGGTCAAGAGGACTGGGGCTGCTGCTGGGTGATGCAGTGCAGGCCGCCCCCGCGTGCGAAGACCTCGCGGGCGTCGACCGACCGGATCTCACGGCCCGGGTACACGTCCGCCAGGATGCCCCGTGCGCGGTCGTTGGCCGCTGCCTCGGCGTCGCCGAAGGCGCACGCGATGACGGCGCCGTTCACCACGACGTGGTTGACGTAGTTCCAGTCCACCGGGCCGTCGTCGTCGGTCAGCGTCGCCGGCGCCGGGATCTCGACGACGGTCGCGTCGGTGGCGTCCTCGATGGCCCGCCGGACCTGCGGCATGACGACGTGGTCGGGGTGCGCGGCGTCCGGCTGCGCGTGCAGCAGGACGGTCGCCTCGTCCGTGAACGTCGCGATCATGTCCACGTGCCCGCGGGTCCCGAGGCCGTCGTAGTCCCGCGTGAGCCCCCGGGGGAGCCAGATCACGTCCGTCGCCCCGATCGTCCGGGCGAGCTCCTCCTCGACGCGGGCGCGGTCGGCATAGGGGTTCCGCCGCGGGTCGAGCTGCACGGTCTCCGTGACCATCACCCGTCCCCCGCCGTCGACGTGGATCGCCCCGCCCTCGTTCACCAGGAGCGACGGGATCCGCTCGACACCGGCGGCCCGTGCGACCGTCGCGGCGATCTCCGCGTCCCGGGTCCACGTCGCCCAGGCGTTGGCGCCCCAGCCGTTGAAGACCCAGTCGACGGCGCCGGTCGCTCCGGTCTCGTCGTCCACGACGAAGGTCGGTCCGATGTCGCGCATCCAGAAGTCGTCGAGCGGGGCTTCGAGCACCTCGACGGCGCTCGAGAGCAGCCGCGCAGCGTCCGCACGGGCGACCGGGTCCACCACGATGGTGACCGGCTGGTACTCGCTGATCGTGTTCGCGGTCGCGGCCCATGCCTCGCGTGCCGCCTCGGCGCTCGCCGCGTCGTCACCGAGCGTGTGTCCGGGACGGGGGAACGCCATCCAGGTGCGTTCCTGCGGAGCAGTCTCCGCCGGCATCCGCCAGCTCACGACCGCACCGCCGTCGCCGTGTGGTCGGCGGTCGTCGCGGTGGCGGTCCCGTCCGTGGTCGGCTGATCCGGTCGGGAGGCCAGGGTCGCCTCGACCGCGCCGTACCCGTCGCGGACGGGGTCGACCGCACCCACCAGTCCGTCGTACAGGTCGGGTCGCCTCGTCAGGTAGAAGGGGAAGAGCCGCAGCCACTCCGTCCGGGCGTCGAGGTCGAGGTCGGCGACCAGGACCACGCTCGCGTCGCGAGGGGCCTCGGCGAGGACCCGACCGAACGGGTCGGAGATGAACGACGAGCCGTAGAAGGTGATGTCGCCCTCGTCGCCCCACCGGTTCGGGACGACCATGAACTGGCCGGCCGTGATCCCGTTCGCCACGATGACGTGCCGCCAGATCGAGGCGGTGTCGAAGTCCGGGAACGTCGGTTCGGAGCCGATCGCCGTGGGGTAGGCGAGGACTTCGGACCCGGCGAGGCCGTAGGAGCGTGCGACCTCGGGGAACCACTCGTCCCAGCACGTCGGCAGTCCGACACGGGCACCGAGACCGGTCGGCTCGTACACCGGGAACGCGTCGTCGTCGGCGCCCGGGCGGAAGTATGTGTCCTCGTAGTACCCGGCGCTGATCGGGATGTGGGTCTTCCGGGTCCGGCCGACGAGCGTGCCGTCCGGGGCGACGAGGATCGCCGTGTTGTACCCGCGGGGGTCGTCGGGCTGGTCGTCGTCCGCCGGGCGTTCGTAGAGCGAGGCGTGCACGAACAGGCCGTGCTGCCGCGCCTGGTCCCGGGCGAAGGTCATGGTGGGTCCGTCCGCGAGGTCCTCGGCGAGGTCCTTCGGCACGCCGCTCGCGGGGGTGTCGCCCGGGTACCGGAGCAGCGTCAGCTCGGGCAGGAACACCGCGCGGGCGCCGTTCGCCGCCGCTGCCGCGATGCCCTCCGCGAGCTGTCGGCGGTGCGCCTCGGGATCCTCGAGCCAGCGCATCTGCACCAGGGCGACACGGGTCGACCGGCGTGGTGCGCCGGTTTCCTCGTGGAGTGGGGAAGCGACCGGGGGAGCGATGACGACGTCCATGGCGCCATTGTTGACCACGCGATCAACTACCGCAAGGGGTCACCGTGGTCGAACGCTGCGAGGGCATCGGCCAGCATCCGGTGCCCCTGGTCCTCGAACCGCTCGTCGCCGACCGCGTACGCCCACACCGCGGTGCCGACGGCTTCGCGGAGCTGGAGCCAGCGCCAGGCCTCCGGGTCACGTGGGTCGTCACCGTAGCCGTCGAAGAAGGCCCGTTCGAGCGCCGGCTCGTGCTGCCAGTGCAGGACGGCGAGCCGTGTCAGGTCGAGGGCTCTCGGGCGCAGGGCGAAGCGCCCGAAGTCGATCATCCGCAGGCGGCCGTCGTCGACGATCCAGTTCCGGGGATGCCAGTCGCCGTGCGTCGGTACGAGGGTGACCGGGCCGGCGTCGAACGACTCCAGGTGGGCTCGCGCCCGCGCGGCGATGTCGTCCGGGATCCGGTGCTCCGACGCCAGCGCGTCCAGGGCCTTGCGGGACTCGCGGACCAGGAAGTCGGCGGACGGGGCCGCGTGCTGGTCGTGGAACCGGCGGAGGAGCGCGCCGGCCTGGCGGTGCACCTCCGGTGACGTCTCGTCGGGGCTCCCGAGGGCGAGGTGGCCGGGGACCCGGTCCAGCACGAGGACGCGGCGTTCCTCGTCGGCTGCCACGAGTGCCGCGGTGTCGCCGGTGCGCACGAAGGGGGCGGTCCACCGGCGGTGCGCGAGGAGCTCCCTCGGGAAGTGGGTGTTCTCCGGGCCGGCGGCCTTCACCGTGTACTCACCCGCTGTTCCCGCGACGTGCAGGACGACCGTGTCGAGGAGCCCCCACGAGTCGTTCGCCAGCACCCGTGCCCCTGGCACCGAGGCGCGGACGACCTCGACCTGCTCGTCGCTGAGACCTGTGCTCCCCCACCGCATCCCGAAAACCTACTCGCCTGCCCAACCGCGCCGATTGACGGGCCCCTGGTGTGCCGTATCGTTTCCCGCAAGAGCGTCGGGCTTGGACCGACGTGCATACCCCGGGAACCCCTCGCGCTGCGAGGGGTTCCTTGTTTCTGCGAGGCGCCCCGCATCGAAGCCGGAAGTGTCCGAAGGGCGCAGCCGTCACCCGGGCGTCCAGGTCGCACCGACCGGGGCGGCGTTGCCTGGTCGGCGTCAGATCTCAGGAGGACACATGAGCAAGACCTGGTTCATCACCGGCGCATCGAAGGGCTTCGGCCGCGAGTGGGCGGAGGCCGCCCTGGAACGCGGGGACTCCGTCGCCGGCACCGCCCGGAACACCGACGACGTGCAGGCCCTCGTCGAGCAGTACCCGGACACGTTCCTCGGACTCCAGCTCGACGTCACGGACCGTGCCGCCGACTTCGCCGCGGTGCAGCGGGCAGCCGAGCACTTCGGCTCGCTCGACGTCGTCGTCAACAACGCCGGCTACGGCCACTTCGGCATGATCGAGGAGCTCAGCGAGGACGAGGTCCGCGGCCAGCTCGAGACGAACCTGTTCGGTGCGCTCTGGGTCACCCAGGCGGCGCTGCCGATCATGCGTGCCCAGGGCTCCGGGCACGTCATCCAGGTGTCGAGCATCGGCGGGATCAGTGCGTTCCCGACGGTCGGCGCCTACCACGCGTCGAAGTGGGCGCTCGAGGGCTTCTCGCAGTCGCTCTCTCAGGAGGTCGCCGGCTTCGGCATCTCGGTGACGCTGGTCGAGCCCGGCGGGTTCTCGACCGACTGGTCCGGCCCGTCGTCGAAGAAGAGCGAGGAGAACCCCGCCTACGCGGCGGTGCGAGAGGCCGCGTCGAAGCGTCCGTCGGCGGCGGACCCCGGCAAGCCCGAGGCCACCCGCTCCGCGATCCTCAAGGTCGTCGACGCCGAGCAGCCCCCGCTCCGGGTGTTCTTCGGCAAGGCTCCGCTCGGCATCGCCGAGAAGGACTACGAGTCGCGTCTGGCGACGTGGCGCGAGTGGCAGCCGGTGTCCGAGGAGGCGCACGGCGCCTGACGCGGGCCGTCAGGCGATGATGTTGACCGCGCGCGAGATGACCAGCGCCATCAGGATGAACCCGCCGACCGACTGGTAGGCCATGATCATCTTCGCGCGGACGGTCATCGGCATCGTGTCGGTCGGGCTGAACGCCACCATGTTGGTGAGCCCGACGTAGAGGTAGTCGAGGTACACCGGACGCCACGACGCCGTGCGCTCGTCGGTCTCCTGGGGGAACTGGAAGTCCGCCTCGTCGGACTTCCAGAGCCCGGGACGCCGCCGGGCCACGGGGCCGCCGCGGTCGAGCTCCCAGTAGACGAGCCCGAAGGCGATGATGCTGCTGACCCACACCTGCAGCGCGGTCAGGAGCACGGCGCCGCCGTCCGCGTGCCCGTTGAGGAGCACCATCACGGTGCGGATCACGGTGAGCTGGTTCGCGACGGTGAGCATGATCGCGAGGCCGAACGAGAGCCACCGTGACCAGGTCGTCTCGCGCGACAACCGCCGCGGGTTGAACACGATCAACGGCATGAGCAGCAGGACGCCGAGCAGCGGGACGACCCACGACGGGAAGAACAGCACCTGGCTCGGCAGGAACAGGGCGAGCGCGAGGTTGACCAGGATCGCGGCGGCCACCGGGAAGCGGTGTTCGTGCTGGTGTCTGACCTTCGTCGGGCTCACGCGCCGAGTGTAGATGCCAGTTCCGCCGGCGTGACCTGCCTGCCGAGGATCCGCGACGCCGCACGGAGCCCCGAGTTCAGCGCCCCGTGCACCGTCGCGGGGTCGTCGCCCCACGTGGCCTCGCCAGCGAGCTGCACGCGTCCGGACGGTGTCCCGAGCAGGTCGTGGTCGTCGGTCGACGCGCCGACGTGCAGGTACGAGTACGAGCCGCGTGCGAAGGGGTCGGCGGCCCAGCGGGTGATGCGGAACGCCGTCGGGTCGGGGACGGCATCGCCGAACATGCGGCGGAGCGCGGTGACGCCCTCGGCCACGATCTCGTCGTCCGTCAGGGTCTCGATCCGCCGTGCGCCGGCACCGCCGAGCAGCGCAGCGAGCACGGGCTCCCCGGTCACCCGGGACATGTCGTACCAGGAGTGCCAGTCGACCCCGGCGGGCCCCTGCTGCCGGATCACCCACGTGTCCCAGAACTGCTCGGGGAACCGCAGGAACACCTTGTCGTAGACGCCCATGCCGAGTCGGTCGAGCGCTCCGGCGGCCGGACCGGCCAACGGCGGGTCGAACACGACGTCGCCGGCCCTGAGCACGCCGAGCGGCACGGTCACGACGACCTCGGCGGCGCAGAACTCCGAACCGTCGGTCGTGGTCACCTTGACCCGCTCGTCGTTCTGGTGGACCACGGCGACGACGGCGTCGGTGCGCACGTCGAGGCCGTCGGCGAGTGCGGCGGCGTACTGCCCGTACCCGCCGGGGAAGACGACCTCGTCGCCGGGGACGTGCTCCTCCTCGAGCCCGTGGGCGTCGAGGTCGGTGACGGGGGCGCCGCAGAGGTCCTCGGACCGGTGGGCCATGTACTCCTGCACGCGCAGGGCGCGCGCGCCGGACCAGCCGAGCGACGCCAGCACGGTCGCGACGGCCTCGGCGTACGTGGTCCCCGGGGCGGCGTCCGCCACGATGGACTCCAGCAGCCCGTCGACGGTGTGCAGATCGGCCACGAACGCACCCGGGTCGGCCACCGGCGCTCCGGACGGGTCGTGCCAGGCGATCGGCCGCCCGTCGAACTGGAAGCTGCCGACGGTGAACTCGACGGTGTCGATCCCGAACGCGGACGCCAGGGACCACAGCGGGTTGCCGTCGATGCCGTGGATCCACGAGGCGCCGAGGTCGACGGGCACGCCGAGCGCGGAGTCCGTCCAGGTGCGACCACCGATGCGGTCCCGGGCCTCGAGCACGACGACGTCGCGGCCGGCGAGGGCCAGGGCGCGCGCGGCGGCCAGCCCGGCGACGCCGGCTCCGACGACGATCACGTCGACGCCCATCAGCACAGCCCGCCCATCAGCACAGCCCACCCATCAGTGACCTCCGGTCAGCGGCGCCATCAGCCGGGCGGCGAGACTCGCACGCCCGGTCAGCCGTTCCTCGCGGTCGGCGAGGTCGGTGGCGACGAGTCCGGCGTTCGCCCCGAGGAACCGCAGCGGCTCCGGCTCCCAGTCGGGGGAGCGGTGCCCCACCCACGGCAGCGCGGTCAGCGGCGTCGAGACACCCCGCACGAGGTCGGCGAGCGTCCGTCCGGCCAGGTTCGTCGTCGAGAGGCCGTCCCCGACGTACCCGCCGGCCGAGCCGACGGATCCGTCCCAGGTCACCGAGGCGCACCAGTCGCGCGGCACCCCGAGCGGCCCGCCCCAGGTGTGCGTGATCGGAGCGTCCGCCACCACCGGGAAGAGCTCGACGAGCGACCGGCGCAGGTGCTGGAAGACCCGGGGGACCCGGTCGTACCCGGGGGTGATCGAGGAGCCCCAGTGGTACCGTGCGCCCCGCCCGCCGAACGCGAGCCGGTCGTCGGCGGTCCGCTGCCCGTAGACGAGCAGGTGCCGGTAGTCGGAGAAGGTCTGTCCGTGTTCGAGGCCGATGCGCTCCCACGCGGACGCCGGCAGCGGCGCGGTCGCGATCATCAGCGAGTACAGCGGCAGGATCCGCCGCTTCGTCTGCTCCAGCGACGCGCCGTACCCCTCGGTGGCGACGACGACCGCGCCGGCCGAGACGGTCCCGCGGGTGGTGACCACACGCCCTGGTGCCCACGACACGGCGGGCGTGTGCTCCGCGATCACGACGCCACGGGCCTCCAGGGCGGCTGCGAGCCCACGGACCAATGCGGCCGGCTGCACCCGCGCGCAGTCCGGGGTCCACGCCACACCGAGGGTGTCCGTCGCGTCACCGCGACGGCCGTCCCGGTAGGTCATGTCGTCGCCCCAGTCGGACGACGACGCGACCTCCGCGCGGGCCGCGCGGTCCTGGACCTCGGAACGTGCGTAGAGGACGGTGCCGCCCTTGACGTAGTCGCAGTCGATGTCGGCCTCGGCCGCTGCGCGACCGACCTCGTCGACGGTGTCGCGCATGGCCGCGCGCATGGCGAGCGCGGCCTCGCGGCCGTCGTGCTGCGCGATGGACTCCGCGGACCGCGGGAAGAGCGCCGAGCACCAGCCGCCGTTCCGTCCGGAGGCGCCGAACCCGGCGATCTCGCGTTCGACGACGACGATCTGGAGGCTCGGATCACCCTGGTGCAGGTACCACGCGGTCCAGAGACCGGTGAGTCCGCCGCCGATGATGCAGACGTCCGCCGAGCGGTCGCCGTCGAGGGGCGGCCGGGGCGTCAGGTCGTCGCGGCCGGATGCCACGAGCTGGTCCAGCCAGAACGAGACGCCCCGGTAGCCCGTCACGATCAGATCTTCGAGGACGCCTCGGACAGCACGCTCCGCAGGATCGAGGTGATCTCGCGGAACTCGGGCTGCCCGATGGTGAGCGGCGGTGCGAGCTGCACGACGGGGTCGCCGCGGTCGTCGGCGCGGCAGTACAGCCCCGCGTCGAAGAGCGCCTTGGACAGGAACCCGCGGAGCAGACGCTCGGACTCGTCGTCGTCGAACGTCGTCTTCGTGGCCTTGTCCTTCACGAGCTCGATGCCGTAGAAGTACCCGGCACCGCGGACGTCACCGACGATCGGCAGGTCGAGCAGGGTGTCCAGCTCGGCCTTGAAGAGCGGGGCGTTCTGCTGCACGTTCGCGAGCAGGCCCTCTTCCTCGAAGATGTCGAGGTTCTCCATCGCGACCGCTGCGGAGACCGGGTGCCCGCCGAACGTGTACCCGTGGTAGAAGGTCGTGTCGCCCTTCGAGAACGGCTCGAACAGCTTGTCGCTGATGATCGTGGCGCCGATCGGGGAGTACCCGGAGGTCATCGCCTTGGCGCAGGTGATCATGTCCGGCACGAAGTCGTAGGTGTCGCAGGCGAACATCGTGCCGATGCGACCGAACGCGCAGATGACCTCGTCGGAGACCAGGAGCACGTCGTACTCGTCGCAGATCTCGCGGACCCGCTGGAAGTACCCGGGCGGCGGGGTGAAGCAGCCGCCGGAGTTCTGGACCGGCTCGAGGAACACGGCGGCGACGGTGTCGGGGCCCTCGAACTCGATCATCTCGCGGATGCGCTCGGCGGCCCAGTAGCCGAACTCCTCTTCGCTCTGCCCGGCGAAGCCCATCTCGTCGGCGCGGTAGTAGTTCGTGTTCGGCACACGGAGGCCACCGGGCGTCAGCGGCTCGAACATCTGCTTCATCGCGGGGATGCCGGTGATCGCGAGCGCTCCCTGCGGGGTGCCGTGGTACGCCACCGCACGCGAGATCACCTTGTGCTTCATCGGCTTGCCGCGGAGCTTCCAGTAGTACTTCGCGAGTTTGAAGGCGGTCTCGACCGCCTCACCACCACCGGTGGAGAAGAACACCTTGTTGAGGTCGCCGGGCGCCAGGTCGGCCAGGCGGTCGGCGAGCTCGATCGCGGCGGGGTGCGCGTAGGACCAGATCGGGAAGAAGCTCAGCGTCTCGGCCTGCTTCGCCGCCATCTCGGCCAGGCGCTTCCGGCCGTGCCCGGCGGCGACGACGAACAGGCCGGAGAGCCCGTCGATGTAGCCCTTGCCGTGGCTGTCGTAGACGTGGTGGCCCTCGCCGCGCACCATGATCGGCACGTCGGCACCGGCCTGGTTCGCACCGTGCCGGGCGAAGTGCATCCACAGGTGGTCGCGGGACTTCTGCTGCAGGGCTGCGTCGTCCACCGGGGCGAACGGGTCGTAGGAGCCGAGCCGCGTGGGCTGTTCGGTCTTCTGGTCGGAGATGGTCATCGCGTTCCCCAGTCGTAGAGCTGTTTGCGGAGTTGCAGGTAGACGAAGGTCTCGGTGCCGGTCACACCCGGGATGGCCCGGATCGTGCCGTTGAGCAGTTCGATGAGGTCGTCGTCGTCTTCGCAGACGACCTCCACCATGAGGTCGAAGCTGCCGGCGGTCATCACGAGGTAGTCGACCGCCAGGAGCTTCTCGAGTTCGTCGGCGACCTTGCGGGTGTCGCCGCCCACGCGGATGCCGATCATCGCCTGCCGGTGGAACCCGAGCTGCATGGGGTCCGTGACCGCGACGATCTGCATGACGCCGGTCTCGGTGAGCTTCTGCACGCGCTGCCGGACCGCCGCCTCGCTGAGACCGACCGCCTTGCCGATCTCGCCGTACGGACGGCGCCCGTCCGCCTGGAGCTGTTCGATGATGCGCTTGGAGATGTCGTCGATCGGTCCCGGACGTCGTGGTGCTGCCGCCATGCCGGACAGCATGGCAGCGCCGTCGTCGAGAAAGCAAGGGATTCCGTTGTGAACAACGTGTTTCGCGACGATTTCCGTTGTTACAAGTCTTCCGAACCATGGGAAAGCGTGCCAGTATCGCCGCCATGCTGGACAGCACGAACACGTCGACGGCCACGGCGACGCGGGAACTCCGGAACTTCGTCGGAGGCGCGTCCGTCGAGTCACGCTCGGACACCGCGTTCGGCCTGGTCGACCCGACGACCGAGGCCGAGTACGGCAGGTCGCCGATCTCCACCGCGGCGGACGTCGACGACGCCTTCACCGCCGCGAGCACCGCGTTCGACACCTGGCGCCGCACCACCCCGGGGGAGCGCCAGCTCGCGCTGTTCCGGATCGCGGACGCGATGGAACAGCGTGCGGAGGAGTTCGCGGACCTGGAGTCGCTCGACACCGGGAAGCCCCGCGCCACCCTGGTCGAGGACGAGATCCTGCTCTCCGTCGACCAGATCCGCTTCTTCGCCGGAGCCGCCCGGAACCTCGAGGGCCGGAGCGCCGGCGAGTACATGGCCGACCACACGTCGTTCGTCCGGCGCGAGCCGATCGGCGTCGTCGCCCAGGTCACCCCCTGGAACTACCCGCTCAACATGGCGGTGTGGAAGTTCGCCCCGGCGCTCGCCGCGGGGAACACCACCGTCCTGAAGCCGAGCGACACGACGCCCCTGTCCACGCTGCTCCTCGCCGAGGTCGCCGCGGAGTTCCTGCCACCCGGCGTCCTCAACGTCGTCGTGGGGGACCGGACCACCGGCGCCGCGATGATCGACCACCCGACGCCGCAGCTCGTGTCCATCACGGGATCCGTCCGCGCCGGCATGGAGGTCGCCCGCGCCGCCGCCGGTGACCTGAAGCGCACGCACCTGGAGCTCGGCGGGAAGGCCCCGGTGATCGTGTTCGACGACGCCGACATCCCCGCCGCGGTCGCCGGCATCGTCGCCGCCGGGTTCTTCAACGCCGGGCAGGACTGCACCGCGGCCACCCGGCTGCTCGTGCAGGACGGCATCCACGACGAGTTCGTGGCGGCGCTCGCCGAGGAAGCGCGGGCGAACGCGCCGACCGGTGCCGACACGGCCAACCCGTACTTCGGTCCGGTCAACAACGTGAACCAGCTCACGCACGTGCAGGACTTCATCGACACGCTCCCCGACCACGCCACGATCGAGCTCGGTGGTGCGCGGCAGGGCGACGTCGGCTACTTCCACCAGGCGACGATCGTGTCCGGGCTCCGGCAGGACGACCGCGCCGTGCAGCAGGAGATCTTCGGCCCGGTGCAGACCGTCCAGCGGTTCAGCACCGAGGCGGAGGCGCTCCGCTGGGCGAACGGTGTCGAGTACGGCCTGGCGAGTTCGGTGTGGACGACCGACCACGCGCGGGCGATGCGCTTCGCCCGCGACCTCGACTTCGGGTGCGTGTGGATCAACACACACATCCCGATCGTCGCCGAGATGCCGCACGGCGGCTTCAAGCACTCCGGCTACGGCAAGGACCTGTCCCAGTACGGGTTCGACGACTACACCCGCATCAAGCACGTCATGTCCTACATCGGCTGAAGCCGACCACTCCCTGGAGGCACCATGGCAATGACCGGCACGTTCGCCGAATCGGGAGCCGACCTGCGGCTCGAACAGATCACGAAGGCCTTCCCGGGGCACACGGCGGTGGACGCCCTCGACCTCACGGTCCCGGCGGGATCGTTCTTCGCCCTGCTCGGACCGTCCGGCTGCGGCAAGACCACGACCCTGCGGCTCGTCGCGGGACTCGAAGAACCGACGAGCGGCACGATCACGATCGGCGGGAAGGACGTCACCGAGACGAAGCCGTACCAGCGGCCCGTGAACACGGTGTTCCAGAACTACGCGCTGTTCCCGCACATGAGCGTGCTCGACAACGTCGCGTTCGGGCTGAAGCGCCGACGGATCCCGGACCCGATGACGAAGGCCCACGAGGCGCTCCGCCTCGTCGAGCTCGAGGCCTCGGCGTCCAAGCGGCCCGCCCAGCTCTCCGGCGGCATGCAGCAACGCGTCGCCCTCGCCCGGGCGATCGTGAACCGGCCGGCGCTGCTGCTCCTCGACGAACCGCTCGGCGCGCTCGACCTGAAGCTCCGGCACCAGATGCAGCTCGAGTTGAAGACGATCCAGGCCGAGGTCGGGCTGACGTTCCTGCACGTCACCCACGACCAGGAAGAGGCGATGACGATGGCCGACACGGTCGCCGTCATGAACGGCGGCCGGATCGAGCAGATGGGCAGCCCCCAGGACCTCTACGAACTGCCGAAGACCGCATTCGTCGCGAACTTCCTCGGCCAGTCGAACCTGCTCGAGGGTGACGTCCGTGGAACCGAGGGCGAGCTCATCGTCGTCGCGACCGCCGCGGGCACCATCGCCGTGCCGGCCGCGCGTGCCGTTGCGACCTCCGGCCGCGTGGTCGTCGGGGTGCGCCCCGAGAAGCTCAAGATCCGCACCGCGGAGCCCTCGCACGAGGCCGGACGCAACATCCTCGGCCCGGGACGCGTCGTCGACGTCTCCTTCTCCGGCGTCAGCACGCAGTACCTGGTCGACGTCCCCGGCGCCGGCCGGGTCTCCGTCTTCGCCCAGAACTCGAAGGGCGGGCCGCGGATCGCGACCGGCACCGAGGTCTGGCTCACGTGGGGCGTCGACCACGGATTCGGTCTGGAGGCACCCGACGCGTCCGACGCGAGCGTCACCACCCAGGCCGCGCCGGGCCTCCAGGCCGTGGAGACCGCCACCGCAGGTGCGGGCGCGTGAGCGCCCGACCCGACCTGGTGCGCGGACTGACGTCCGCCCGGGTCAGCCGGCGGGGGTTCCTGGCCGGAGGCGGCGCGGCCGCCGTCGCGGCACTCCTCGCCGGCTGCAGCATCAAGGGCTCCGCCGCCTCGATGGGTCCCCCCGTGGACTGGACCGCCTTCTGGAAGGACGCGAAGGCGACGAAGGAGCTCAACTTCGCGAACTGGCCGCTGTACATCGACTCCGACCACGGCAAGTCCGAGTCGCTCGCGCTCTTCAAGGAGGCGACCGGCATCGCGGTGGACTACCAGGCGGTGATCCAGGACAACGCGACGTTCTACGCGACGGTCTCCCCGATCCTCCGGGCGCAGGGATCCACCGGGTACGACCTCGTCGTGATGACCAACGGGTACGAGCTCACCGAGATGATCAAGAACGGGTTCGTCTGCGAGCTCGACCACAGCCGGCTGCCGAACTTCGCCGCGAACGCGTCCGACTCGGTGAAGGACCCGAACTACGACCCGGACAACAAGCACTCGGTCGTGTGGCAGACCGGGTTCACCGGTCTGGCGTACAACCCGAAGTACACCGGGCGGAAGATCACCTCGTTCAAGGACCTCCTCGATCCGGCGTTCAAGGGCCGCATCGGGTTGATGAGCGACAACACCGAGCTCGGCTCACTGGCGCTCCTGGCGCTCGGGATCGCGCCGGAGACGTCGACCGCCGCGGACTGGCGGAAGGCCCAACAGTGGCTCCGTGAGCTGCGCCCGAGCGTCACCGGGTTCTACGACCAGAGCTACATCAACCGGCTCGAGAACGGGGACACCTGGATCACCCAGGCCTGGTCGGGCGACGTGTTCCAGGCGCAGCAGTCGGGGTTCCCGGACCTGGAGTTCGTCACCCCGGAGGAGGGGCAGATGACCTGGCACGACAACATGCTCATCCCCCGGCAGGCGGCGAACCCGGTGTCGGCGCTGGCCTGGATGGACTTCTACTACACGCCGAAGGTCGCCGGGATCGTCGAGGACTGGGTCAACTACGTCTGCCCCGTCCCCGCCGCCGAGGACTACGTCCGCGACCAGCTCGACGACGCGACGGTGGCGGACAGCCCGCTCGTGTTCCCCGACTCCTCGGTGTTGGAGAAGTCGCACGAGTTCCGCGTGTTCAAGAACTACGACGAGTACTCGGAGTGGAACGGCATCTTCAACGCGGTGGTGCAGTCGTGACCGCCGTCGCCCTGGGTGCCCCGCCCGCTGCACCCGTTCGTCGCGGGCGGCGTCGCAGCACGCCGTTCCTGCTCGCGCTGGTCGGCACCGCGTACCTCTGCGTCTTCTTCGTCATCCCGCTCCTGTCCGGGCTGATCGTCTCGCTCATGTCCGGCAACCCGGACGACGGGTACACGTTCACGTGGAACTGGGGGATCTACTCCTCGCTGTTCGTGAACCCGCAGGTGCCGTACCTCACGTTCCTGCTCCGCTCCCTCTGGTACGGCGCAGCGGCAACGGTCGTGACCATCATCGTCGGTTACCCCGTCGCGTACTTCATCGCGTTCCGGGTGTCCCCGCGGTGGAAGAACCCGCTGCTCATGCTCGTCTTCGTGAGCTTCCTGGTGTCGTTCATCATCCGCACCGACATGTGGGCCTTCGTGCTCGCGTCGCAGGGGCCCGTCGTCACCTTCCTGCAGGGGATCGGGCTCGCCGGCAAGGACTTCCACATCCTCGGCACCGGCGGGGCGGTGATCTTCGGGGACGCGTACAACGACCTGGCGTTCATGGTGCTGCCGATCTACGCCGCGCTCGAACGGATCGACCCGCGCCTCGGTGAGGCCGCGAACGACCTCTACGCCGGCAAGGTCCGGGCGTTCTGGCACACCACGCTGCCGCTGTCCCGCTCCGGCATCTTCGCCGGTGTCCTGCTGGTGTTCATCGACTGCGTCGGCGACCCGGTGAACTCGGCGCTCCTCGGCGGCACGAACACGTACACGATCGGGCAGGCGATCCAGGACGCCTACTCCGGCAACCAGCAGTACAACGTCGCCGCCGCGCTCTCCACCGTGCTCATGGTGGTGCTCGGCATCATCCTGTTCATCTACGCCCGTGTGTCCGGCACCGACGACCTCGAGGACCTCGTATGACCGCCGTCGCACCACCCCGCACCACCGCCCCCGCGTCGCCCGTCTCCGCTCCGGTCGTGCACCGTCACGGCGTGAACCGACGCGGGCCGTGGCTCGCGATCGTGTACTGGGTGGTCATCGCGATCACGCTCGTGCCGATCATCTACATGATCGTGTACTCGTTCAACGACGCCCCGACGAACCGGTTGTCGTTCGCCTGGAACGGGTTCACGACGTACTGGTACGCCAACCTCGTGAACGTGTCGGGGCTCGGCGCGGCGTTCGTGACCTCGGTCGTCATCGCGTTCCTCGCCGCCATCGTCTCCGTCGCGATCGGCCTGCCGCTCGCGCTCGCCCTCGAGCGGTACAAGTTCCCCGGCCGTGGCGCCGTGAACGCCGTCGTGTTCGCGGACATCGCCGCACCGTCGATCGTCGTCGGCTCCGCGTCGCTGTCGTTCTTCCTGTCGATCGGGCTGGGGACCGGCTTCCTCACCGTGCTGCTCACGCACGTGGCGTTCGACGTCGCGTACGTCGTCGTGGTGCTGCGGGCGCGGATCGCGGGGACCTCACGCGCGCTCGAGGAAGCGGCCGGCGACCTCGGCGCGACGCCGTTCCAGGCGTTCCGGCTCGTGACGCTGCCGCTCTTGGCGCCGGGCATGCTCGCCGCGGGGCTGCTGGCGCTCGCCATGTCCATCGACGACTACGTGATCACCTCGTTCGTCGCCGGGCCCTCGGTGACCTTCCCGCTCTTCGTGTACGGCGCCGCGAAGGCCGGGATGCCGCCGCAGGTGCTGTGCTTCGGGACGCTGGTGTTCGCGGTGGGGCTGCTCGTCGCGCTGCTGAACGGGGCGCTCAACCGGCGGTTGGCGCGGACGCGCGGCTGACCGGTCGCCCCGGAACGTGCCGCACCGATCGAGGTCGGTGCGGCACGTCCTTGTCTCAGTCCTTCCGGACCAGGTCGACCAGGAGCCTGGCGGGCGTGCGATCGGGCCGGAGCTCGATTACACTGGACCCGAGCGTTACGACTCGGGAACGGCTGTTGCCCGTCCCGGCTTTCCACTCGGAGAGCAACCGAAGCCCATCACCGTTCCTGCGGTGGTGGGCTTCACGCTTGCCCCAGGGTCGCCACCCGGCGGTGTCACGACCCACACGGTCAGCCTATGTGGAATGTCACCGGACACCGTGCTCACGTACGCTCGGTGCATGGACGCCACCGAGGTCGACGAGCGGGAGAGCACGTGGGAGAACCACCACCCGCGGTTCCGTGTCTACGTGCAGGAACCCTCTGGCGAGACGTACACCACCGCGACGTACGACCTGACCGGAGCCGACGTCCTGCAGGCGATGGACTGGGCGCAGCGCCAGGCCGCGACTCGTTCGGACGCCGTCTGGGCGCTCGCGCTGGTCGGGCAGGACAGCCGCGGACTCCGTGGCCTCACGTGGCTCGTCGGCATGGACGCGAACGATCCGCCGTCCGACGACCACGAGATCGACCTCCGGTTGCGGATGACCAGCAGGACTGCCAGGCCCGTCGGTGTCCCCTCCCGCGACCAGTGGCGGCCGGAGCGCTCGAGTGCGGCCGTCGTGCACGCGAACCCGTGGTTCACCGTCACGGAGACGGTGGACGCCTCGGAGCGCAGCTGGTTCCGGCTCCGCTCGTCGGACAGCGTGATCGTCGCGGCCATGGTCGACGATCGGATCGTCTTCGTGCACGGCGTGCGGGACACCACCGGTCCCGAGCCGCGCTACGAGTTGCCGTCGGGTGGGATCGAGCCGAGCGACGACTCCGCGGCGGCCGCCGCCGCCCGTGAACTCCTCGAGGAGACCGGCGCTGTCTGCGGTGAACTCACCGAGGTCGGCACCTTCGTGGCCGAACCCGGGGTCTCGGACGTCCGGACACGGGTGTTCGTCGGGACGGTCACCGAGCGCCGCGAGACCGCACTCGAGCCGGGCGAAGACTGGACCACCGTCGAGCTCGAACCCTCAGAGGTCGACGCCGCAGTCTCGGCCGGGGAGGTCACCGACGGCGCGACGCTCGCCGCGCTGCTCTTGCTCAGGATGCCGTGAGGAGCGCCTCGTCGCGGTCGGCCGCGGCGTCGTCGCGCAGCAGGCGGTCGGCGGTGCGGAGCGAGAGCGCCATGATCGTCAGCGCCGGGTTCGCGATGAGGGAGCTCGGGAACACCGAGTTGTCCACGATCCACAGGTTCGGCACGTCCCACGACCGCCCGGCGGCGTCCACGACCGAGCTCGCCGCGTCCGCGCCCATCCGCGCCGTACCGACGGTGTGCGCGGTCCGGTCGAGGACCCGCACGTCACGGCCGCCGGCAGCTTCGACGATCGCGGTCATCGTCCGGATCGCATGCCGTGTGATGGCTTCCTCGTTCGCGCCGGGCGAGAAGGACACCCGCGCCTTCGGGACCCCGTTGCCGTCGAGTTCGTCGCTGAGCACGAGCCGGTTGTCGTCGTACGGCAGGCACTCCGCGTTCATGCCGACGCCCGCCATCGACGGGTAGTCCCGGATCGCCCTGACCAGGGCAGCGCCTCGGAGCCCGCCCCCGCGGACCAGCGATGTGGCGAGTGTGAGGGGCTGCACACCGAGGCTCTGGATGAGGTAGCCGCCCGCGAAGTCGGCGTCGGCGGGACGGACGAAGTCCTCGGTGATGATCGACGACGGGTACCCGCGGTAGGACCGCATCGACGCATCGAACGTCGCCCAGACCTGGGTCCCACCGTGCGCGGTGAAGTTCCGTCCGGCCTGGTCGCTGCTGTTCGCCAGCCCGGTGTGCAGGAGCAGGCGCGGGGTCTCGATGCCACCGGCCGCGAGGACGAGTGCGCGGGTGCGCTGCCGGTGGTCTCGCCCGTCCTGGCGGTAGACGACGGCCTCGACCTCGCCGCGGGCGTCGAGTTCGATGCCGTGCACGAACGCGTCGGCGCGGATCTCGGCGCCGAACGCGACGGCGGCGGGCAGGTAGGTGGTGTCCATCGACACCTTCGCGCCGTTCCGGCACCCCTGGTGGCAGGAGCCGCAGGACACGCAGGCCTGGCGGAGGCCGTGGTGCTCCTGCATCCGGTCCTCGGTGGTGAGCCCCACGGGTGCGTCGGTCGCGGTGATGCCGACCTCGGCCGCGCCGCGGATCATCATGTCCGAGGACGCGTTCCGGGGCGGCGGTCCCATCCGGTAGCGGCGGGCCGGGTCCCACGGGTAGTGCGCAGGGCCTGCGACGCCGACGTCGTGCTCGGCCTGCTCGATGTACCGGACGAGCTCGGCGTGGTCGATCGGCCAGTCCTCGCCCTGCCCGGAGTCGGTGCGGAGCCGGATGTCGTGCTCGTTCGGCCGCGGGGTGAACGCGCCCCAGTGCAGGGTGGAGCCGCCGACACCGGTGCCGCTGTTGTTCGGACCGAACGCCGTCGGTGCGGCGCCGCCGCTGATCCGCTCGTCCATCCAGTTGATGTCGCCGGGTGCGGCGACCTCGTCGGGCGTGTGGTCGCCGGGCTCGGTGTTCGGCCCGGCTTCGAGCGCGACGACCCGCAGGCCCTTCCGGGCGAGGGTTGCGAGCAGGGGTGCCCCGCCGGCTCCGGTGCCGACGACGACCACGTCGACGACCTCGTCCTCGGCGTACCGGCGCTGGTGTTCGAGTCTCATCGTGTGGCTCCCGCCGGTTCCCATGCTTCGCGCTGTCCCGCTCCGAGGAGCTGGAAGCCCTGCTTGCGGACGCCGTCGCCGCCGTTGGCGAAGCCGTCGTAGTCGATCTCCGACATCGTCGCGGGGTGCGCGACCCACTGCTTGACGAGGTCGACGCTGGCGTCCTCGGCCCAGACGCGGAGCTGCTCGGCGTCGAACGGGCCGCTGGAGGGGGTGTGTCGGCCCGCGGTGACGGCGTCGAGCACGGTGGCGAGGTGGTCGTCGCCCTGTGCCGCCTCCGGTTCGAGGGCGTCGAGACCGACCCGGTAGGCGTCGACGTCCGTCGGCAGTCCGTCCGGCCGCCAGCCGTCGCCGAGTCCGGCAGCGAGCTGGGCGTCCACGCGGAGGGCGACGTCCACGGGGCGACCGCCCGGCTGCGGCACGACGACCCGCGCGACCGCCCGGAGCGTCGCCAGTTGGGTGTCGGTGAGCGCCAGGGGTGCCGCGTCCGGGTCGTCCGGGAGCGACCGCACGGCCAGGAGTCCGCGCGTCCGAGCGCTGACGCGGGGCGACGCGATCACGCGGGCGGTCGCCGCCGGGACCACGGGTCCACGGTCGACACGGCGGTCCCAGAAGGCGCGGATCCGCTCGGCGACCTCGTCGGGGCGCTCCCACGGCAGCAGGTGTGCGGCACCGGGCACGACGTCGAGCGTTCCGTTGGACCAGTGCGGCAGGTTCAGATCCCGCTGCGCGTCCTCGCCGAGGTCGCCGTCGGCGGCTCCGGCCAGGATCAGCGCCGGGACGGGGTTCGGCCCGAACGCGGCGGACCAGTCCTCGCGGCTGCCGCGGACGAGCCAGTCGGTCCAGGCCCGGGGGTCGGCGCGTTGCACGTCGTGCACGGCCATCGCGTGCGGCTCGGGCGGCAGCTGGGCGTCGGTGTTCGCTGCGACGAAGGTGTCCGCCTCGTCCGGCCCGATCGTGCCGTCGGCCGCCCAGCCGAGCATCGAGCTCCGTCGTTCCTCGTCCATGGGTTCCGGGGAGAGCGGGGACGCGGCGAGGAGGACCACCGCTCGGAGGCCGAACAGGCCGTTGGAACCGTCGATCGTCCGGGATGCGACGACCGACGCGACCTTGCCGCCCATCGAGTGGCCGATGAGCACCCACTCGGTCGCACCGCTCCGGCCGATCGCCCGCTCCACCCGTTCGGCCATCTCCTCGACGGTGGTGCCCGTCGCGGCCGAGCTCCGGCCGAACCCGGGGAGGTCGATGCCGATGAGGTCCAGGGTGCCGGCGAGGCGTGCGCGCAGCGTGGCGAACTCCTCGGAGCTCGACCCGAGGGCGTGGAGGCAGAACGCGGTCGCCGTCATTCCTCCACTTCTACGTGATGCGACACGGTTCTTCACAGCGCGGCGTACCCCGCCGCGCGGACCACAGGTGTCGCGGGTAGGTTCCACACATGAGTGCAGAGCTGACGCTCGGCGCCGAGGAAGAGCTGCACCTCATCGACCTCGAGTCCGGCCGACTTTCCGCGAAGGCCCCCCGCCTTCTCCCCAAACTGCCTGCAGACCGCTTCGGCGCCGAACTGCAGCGCACGACGATCGAGACGAACACCCCGGTGGTGACGACCCTCGACGACCTCCGGCGTGTGATCGTGGACCTCCGCAGCGAACTCGCGACGGCGATCGCCCCGGCGGGCGTGACCATCGCCGCGGCGGGCACGGCGCCGCGGTCGGAGTACGCCGACTTCGAACTGACCTCCGGTGGGCGCTACGGCCGCATGCAGGAGCAGTACCGGATGCTCGTCGACGAACAGCTGATCTGCGGCCTGCAGGTGCACGTCGGTGTGAGCGACCGCGACCTCGCGGTGCAGATCGCCCAGCGCGTCGCGTCGACGCTGCCCGTGCTGTTGGCACTGAGCGCGTCGAGTCCGTTCTGGAACGGCCAGGACACCGGGTACGCGTCGTTCCGCAGCATCATCTGGCAGCGCTGGCCGTCCGCCGGCAGCTTCGGTCGGGTCGAGAGTGCGGCGGAGTACGACAAGGTCCTCGACGACCTCATCGCCTCCGGTGTGATCGCCGACAAGAAGATGGCCTACTTCGACGTCCGACCGTCGTCGCACGCGCCGACGCTCGAACTGCGGGTCTGCGACGCCACCCCGGTCGTCGACGACGCGGTCCTCATCGCCGGGCTGTTCCGCGCCGCGGTGCGGAAGGCCGAGATCGCGGTCGAGTCCGGTGCCGAGTGGCACCCCCGCAGCGAGCCCCTGCACCGCGCGGCGATGTGGCAAGCGGCGCGGAGCGGGCTGAGCGGTGACCTCCTCGGCCTCGGGCAGCACCCGGAGCGGCTCCCGGCGGAGATCGCCGTGCGTCAGCTCGTGTCGCGCCTCCGCCCCGAGCTCGAGGAACTGGGCGACTGGGGGACGGTGAGCGACCTGCTCGAGGACACCCTCGCCCGCGGCAACTCCACCGACCGGCAGCGCACCGCGTACGCCGAGCGCGGTGAGCTCGACGACGTCGTGGCACTCGTGGTCGAGGACACGGCGGGAACCCCGTCCGGGCGGGACGACCACCCGGTGATCGCGATCCCGTCGTACCGGGTCCGTGCCGGTGACGAAGCCGTCGGACCGGGCGCTCGTCCCCGGCCGGCGTTCCGCGACCTCGCGGCCTTCTTCCGCGGGTGGGACCCCGAGACGACGATCGAGCACTGCACCGCGCGTGACGCCTGGACCCGGGAGCACGAGGTGGGCTTCGTCGTCGCCGGTGCGACGCAGGAGTTCGGCTGCGACCTGGTCCCGCGCACGATCAGCGCGTACGAGTGGTCCCAGCTCGAAGCCGGGCTGGGGCAGCGTGCCCGCGCGATCGAGCTGTTCCTCCGTGACGCGTACGGCGAGCGGCGGATCGTCGCGGACGGCGCGATGGACGAGCGCGACTTCGTCGGTGCGAACGGCTGGGACCCGGACGCGTCCCGGCTGCCGAAGGACGCCGTCCGGGCGCCGGTGATGGGGTTCGACCTGGTCCGGAACGAGTTCGGTGGCTGGCGGGTGCTCGAGGACAACGTGCGCTCACCGTCCGGCGTCGCGTTCGGGGTGGCGCTCCGTGAACTCATGGACGACGTGGTCCCGGACGCCCCGCGTCCGGCGGGCCTGCGCGACCCGCACTCCGTCCTCACCCGCGTCCGCGACACCCTCCGCACCAACGCGACCGCGGTCACCGGCCAGGCCGACCCGGTGGTGGCACTGGTCAGCGACGGCCCCGCCGCCGGCGCCTGGTACGAGCACCGCAGGATCGCCGACGGGGCCGGGCTGCGCCTCCTGACCGAGTCGGACCTGGACGTCCGTGACGGACGCGTGATCGAGGTGTCCACCGGCGACGTCGTGGACGCGCTCTACCTGCGCGTCGACCGCGACGCGAGCGCCCTGACCAACGACCGCACCCCGGACCTCGGCGCACGGATCCTCGACGCCGCCGAGGCGGGGCGCGTGTACCTGGCCAACGCGCCCGGCAACGCGCTCGTCGACGACAAGGCGATGTACGTCAACGTGCCGGACCTGATCTGGTACTACCTCGACGAGAAGCCGCTGCTCGAGTCGGTCCCCACGTACCGCACCAGCATCGAGGGCGAACGGCTCTCGGTGCTCGACCGTGTCGGCGAGCTCGTGACGAAACCGGTCGACGGCGAAGGAGGTCGTGACGTCCTGATCGGCCCGAGCGCGAGTGCTCCGGAGGTCGCCGAACGCCGCCGTGAGATCGCGGCGAACCCGGCCGGCTGGGTCGGGCAGGAAGTCGTCCAGCTCTCCTCGCACCCGACGATCGGTCCGGCCGGCCTCGATCCCCGGCACGTGGACCTGCGGGCGTTCGTCTACGTCACCGGCACCGGGCCGGACGACACGCACCTCGCCGACGTCGCGCTCACCCGCGTGGCACCGGAGGGCAGCATGGTCGTGAACTCCTCACGGGGTGGCGGGGCCAAGGACACCTGGATCATCGGCAAGGGAGAGGACCGCTGATGTGTGGACTCGCGGGCGAGATCCGGTTCGACGGGACGTCCCCGGACGTCGGTGCCGTCGCCAGGATGACCGGGTGCCTCGTGCACCGGGGGCCGGACGGTGACGGGCTGTGGGCGCGTGGGCCGGTCGCGCTCGGGCACCGCCGACTGTCCATCGTCGACCTCTCCACCGCCGGCGCGCAGCCGATGGTGGTCACCCGGCTCGGGCTGACCATCGCGTACAACGGCATGGTCTACAACTACCGGCAGCTCCGCGACGAGCTGCACGGCAAGGGCCACCGGTTCGACTCGACCTCCGACACCGAGGTGATCGTCGCCGCGTACGCCGAGTGGGGCACCGCGTTCGTCGAGCACCTCATCGGGATGTTCGCGATCGCGATCTGGGAGCACGCGAGCGGACGGCTCGTGCTGGCCCGCGACCGGCTCGGCATCAAGCCGCTCTACGTGGCGGAAGTCCCCGGTGGGCTCCGGTTCGCGAGCTCGCTGCCGGCGATCCTGGCGGGCAACGGCCCCGGGGGCAGCGTCGACACGTCAGTCGACCCGGTCGCCTTCGCGTCCTACATGAGCTTCCACTCGATCGTCCCGGCGCCCCGCACCATCCTCTCCGGCGTCGGCAAGCTCCCGCCCGCGACCGTCCGGGTCGTCGAACCGGACGGCTCGTCCACCGACACCACCTACTGGGAACCCCGTTTCGAGCGCGACCCGGCGAGGGCCGACTGGACCGACGAGGACTGGCAGCAGGCCTTCATCGACTCGCTCCGCACCGCGGTCGAGCGGCGCATGGTGGCCGATGTTCCCGTCGGGGTGCTGCTCTCCGGCGGCATCGACTCCTCCCTCGTGGTCGCCCTGCTCGCCGAGGCCGGCCAGCAGGACCTCGCCACCTTCAGCATCGGCTTCGAGTCGGCGGGCGGCGAGTCCGGGGACGAGTTCGAGTACTCCGACCTGGTCGCACGGCACTTCGGCACCGACCACCACCGGATCCGGATCCCGTCGTCGCGGCTGCTCGACGGCATCGACGGTGCCGTCGCCGCGATGAGCGAACCGATGGTCAGCCACGACTGCGTCGCGTTCTACCTGCTCTCGCAAGAGGTCTCCCAGCACGTCAAGGTGGTGCAGTCCGGGCAGGGCGCCGACGAGGTGCTCGGTGGGTACGACTGGTACCCACCGCTCGCGGACGTGCCGCGCGACCGGGCAGCAGAGGCGTACCGATCCGTCTTCATGGACCGCAGGTGGTCGTCGCTGCAGCCGATGCTCGGGGAGCGGTGGCGGAGCGACGACGACACCCCGTCGGCCTTCGTGGACCGCGAGTTCGCCCGCCCAGGAGCATCGACGAGCGTCGACGCAGCGCTCCGGAGCGACACGACGATCATGCTCGTGGACGACCCGGTGAAACGGGTCGACAACATGACGATGGCCTGGGGGCTCGAAGCGCGCGTCCCGTTCCTCGACCACGAGTTCGTCGAGCTCGCCGGGACCATCCCGCCGGCGCTGAAGCTCGCGGACGGTGGCAAGGGCGTGATGAAGCGCGCAGCACGCGGGATCGTGCCGGACGCGGTCATCGACCGCACCAAGGGTTACTTCCCGGTGCCGGCGATCCGCCAGCTCGAGGGCCCGTACCTCGAACGCGTCCGCGACGCGCTCATGGCGCCGGCTGCCCGGGAACGCGGGCTGTTCGACCCGGGTACGGTCGAGCGGATGCTCCAGGACCCGAACAGCACACGGACCGAGATCGGCGCGAACGCGCTCTGGCAGCTGGGCCTCATCGAGATGTGGCTGCAGCAGCAGGGGGTGCGGTGAGCGGGGCCGCTCCGGTCCGGCCGGGAGGCCCGGCTCGCGTCGACCCGTCGGGTGCTGCCGAGCAGACGGTCGCCACCACGGCCGCGGTCGACCTGGGCGAGCGGCTCACCGCCGCCTGGGGATCGTGGGGCCCGACCATGACGCGGAACGCGCGCCGGGTGGCGTTCGTCAGCGACCGGCACGGTACCCCCGAGGTGTTCGTGCAGGACGTCGTCGTCGACGGTCCGTTGCCCGAACCGGTGCGGATCTCGCTCTCCGATGATCCGGTCATCCGGGTCACGTGGTCCTCCGACGGCGAGTGGCTGGCCGTCGCGATCGCGACCGACGGCGGCGTCAAGCAGCAGGTCTGGGTCGTCCGGCCGGACGGCACCGACGCCGCGCAGATCGCCGGGTCCCGGTACCAGCACGCCGAACTCGGCCCCTGGAGCCGCAGCGGCCACCGCGTCGTGATCACGCTGCCATCCACCGAGGCCGACCAGCCCGCACGCTCGTACCTCGTCGACCCGGTGTCCGGCGACCGCGACGACCTGGCCGTCGGCGAGCTCATCCACATCCTCGACCTGTCGGTGGAGGAGCGTCTCGTGGTGCTCCGCGACGGCCAGCGCGGGCACGAGTTCGTCGTGGTCGTGGACCGTCTCACCGACGAGAGCCACCCGCTGCTCACCGACCCGCAGTCCGGGTCCGCGGAGATCGCGTTCCTCCGGCCGTCCCCCGCGAGCGAGACGAGCCCACTCGTGGCCTACGTCGCGACCGAAGCGGGCGCACCGCGTCGGCAGCTCATCGCCCAGCCGGTCGGCCCGCACGGATGGCGCGGCGATCCCCGGCTGATCATGGGCCGCGCGGACGCCGAACTCGAGTTCCTCGACGCCGACGACGCCGGGCGGACGCTGCTCCTCGGCTGGAACGTCGACGGCCGGAGCGAGCTCGACCTCATCAACACGCACTCCGCCTCCCGGACCCCCGTGCCCGGCCTCCCCGGGTACGTCGTCACCGACCCCGTGCTCAGCCGCGACGGCCGGAGCGTCATCCTCACGGTCGAGGGACCGACCCGGCCTCGGGAGCTCTGGCGTCTCGACACGAACGAGCTGACGTGGAGCCGCGTGACCGACGTCCCGGCGCTGCCGTCCGTGGCGCTCGTCGAGCCGACGCTCGAGCGCTTCGCGGCCCGCGACGGGGTCGAGCTGACCGGATGGCTGTACCGGGCGTCCGAGCCCGGCGCGGCGATGATCCACCTGCACGGTGGGCCCGAGTCGCAGGAACGGCCGACGTTCTCGCCCCAGCACCAGGCACTCGCCGCGGCCGGGATCACCGTGTTCGCGCCGAACATCCGCGGGTCCTCCGGCTACGGCACCGAGTTCGTGCACGCCGACGACCTCGGCCTGCGGTGGAACGCGCTCGCCGACGTCGTGGACTGCGCACGGTGGCTCGTGGCGAACGGGTACGCGGACCGTGAACGGGTCGCGGTCGAGGGCCGCTCCTACGGCGGCTACGCAACGCTGGCATCGCTGGCGTTCACGCCCGACGTGTTCGCCGCCGGGGTCGCGGTGTGCGGGATGAGCGACTTCGCGACGTTCTACCGCGACACCGAGCCGTGGATCGCGTCGGCCGCCGCGACGAAGTACGGGCACCCCGTCGACGACGCCGACCTGCTGGCGTCGCTCTCGCCGATGCGGGCCGTTGACGACGTCACCGCGCCGTTGCTCGTCGTGCACGGCGAACTCGACACCAACGTCCCCATCGGTGAGGCGCACCAGGTCGTCGCCGCCCTGCGCGAGCGCTCCCACGACGTGGCGTACCTGGAGCTCGAGGGCGAGGGGCACGAGTACCGCCGCGCTTCCTCGCGCGCCCTGCTCGTGCGCGAGATGGTCGCGTTCCTGGCCGCTCGCCTCGGCTAGCGCCTGCGAGGGTCAGCGTTCGTGGATTCTCTAGGATCGAGGGTGTGACGACCACGGTGCCCGGCTTCCACGCGCAACCCATCACGCAGCGCGGCCTCCGTGACCGCGTCTACGACCGGGTGCTCGACGTCCTGATGGGCCACGACGTCGAACCCGGCATGCGCCTGTCGATCGACGGCCTCGCCCGGACGCTCGGCGTCTCACCGACCCCGGTGCGCGAAGCCCTCGTGCAGCTCGAACGGACCGGACTCGTGGTGCGCGAGGCGAACAAGGGCTACCGCGTCGCACCCCCGCTCGCCGGCGACCAGCTCGAGGCACTCTTCGACGCCCGGCTCATCGTCGAGAGCGGTGCCGTGGAGCTCGCGGCCCGCGGTGACGTCGCCGCACTGCGCGAGCGGCTGAGTGCGGCGCTCGCGGACCAGGCTGCCGTCGCCGAGGAGATCGCGGCGGTGGGCGTCGGTGGCGCGTCCGAGGAGCTGATGGCCCGGTTCTTCCGGAGCGACTGGCAGTTCCACCAGCTGGTCTTCGACGCCGCCAGGAACCCGTTCCTCCTCGAGATGTCGGAGATCATCACGACCCGCGTGCACCGGATGCGCCAGATCGTCGAGGGCGGTGGCGACGACACCGACCGTGCCGTACACGAGCACCGCGCGATCCTGGACGCGCTCGCCGAGGACCCGGCGTCCGCCGTGGCCGCGATGCGGGTGCACATCGATGCGGTCCGGCTGCGGTCCCGCGCCGACGCATCGCACGCGGGCTGACCGGTCCCGCGTGCGCGTCCTGAGGGCACGGACGCCCGTGCCGAGGTTCGGGTCAGCGGCACGGGCGTCCTGATCCTCCGAGCCCGGACTCCTTCGGAGCCCCCGTACGGGGGGTTTGGTCGAGGTGGTTGCGCTCTGCCCCAGAGCATGTATCTTTCCTATAGGAAAGAGGTTCATCGCCGAACCGCGACATGCAAGGGAGCATTCCGTGAACCACGCACAGGACTGGGTCCAGCAGGACTGGGACACCGCGACCTGGACCGCCGAGACGTGGCCGATCGCCGCGTGCCTGCACGGCTTCCCGCCGGTCGGCGCCGACGGCACCGCCGTGCACGACGCCGCTCCGGAGGTCTGGGACGACATCCTCGGCCAGGTCGCCGCCGCGGGCTTCTCGCTCGCCGAACTCGCCGACAGCCACATCCGGCCCGCCGACCTCGAAGCCTCCCGCCGGGACGAGTTCTTCGACATCGCCCGGTCCCACGGGATCGGGATCCCGTCGGTGCACCTGCAGCGCAAGAGCGTCATCCAGCCGGGGCGCGAGGAGGACAACCTCGCGTACGCGCACCGCACGATCGACGCGGCGGCCGAGTGGGGCATGCAGGTGTTCTCGACCGGCCTGCACCAGCCGTTCAACGAGGCCCAGCAGCGTGCGCTCTGGTTCTGGACGGCGCAGGGACCGAAGGACCCGGACGACCCCGAGGTCTGGAACGCCGCGGTCAGCCGCCTCCGTGAACTCGGCGAGCACGCCGCGTCCGTCGGGCTGCCGATGGCGCTCGAGCTCTACGAGGACACCTACCTCGGCACCGCCGACAGCGCCGTCCGACTGGTCGAGGAGATCGGTCTCGACAACGTCGGCCTGAACGCCGACGTCGCGAACCTCATCCGCCTGCACCGTCCGGTGGAGGACTGGAAGGAGCTGTTCGCGAAGACCATGCCGCACACGAACTACCTGCACGTGAAGAACTACACGCGCGACGAGGCCGCCGACGGCAGCTGGGCGACGTCCGTCCCGAGCACCATGGAGACCGGGCTCATCAACTACCGGCAGGTCCTCCGCGACGCCGTGGCGAACGGCTTCCGCGGCATCCTCATGACCGAGCAGTACGGCGGGGACAGCCTCGGCGTCTGCGCCACGAACCAGCAGTACATCCGATCCGTCCTCGCGACCACGAAGCTCGGCGAGACCGCCGCGACCGCCGGGACGACCACCGAAGGAGCAACTCGATGAGCACCCTCGACATCGCCGTCGTCGGATCCGGCTACATGGGCGGCGGGATCGCCCAGGTCCTCGCCCTCGCCGGCCACACCGTCCGCATCGCCGACATCTCCGCCGAGATCGCCGCATCCAACCGAGCACGGCTCATCACCGAGACGGAGCAGTTCGTCGCGGACGGTCTGTTCCCTGCGGACGCCGTGTCCCGCGTCGACGCGCACCTCAGCGCCGCCGAGTCCATCGAGGAGGCGGTCGCCACGGCCGACTTCATCGAGGAAGCGGTCCCCGAGAAGCTCGAGATCAAGCACGACACCCTGCGCCGGATCAGCGCGGCCGCCCGCCCGGACGCGATCATCGGCTCGAACACGTCGACGATCCTGATCCAGTCCCTCGCCGAGGCCGTCACCGGCCCGGAGCGCTTCCTCGGCGTGCACTTCTCCAACCCCGCCCCGTTCATCCCGGGCGTCGAGCTCATCCCGCACCCCACGACGAACGACCACGCGGTCGAGGTCGCCGAGGCCGTCGTCGCCGCCACCGGCAAGCAGTCGGCGCGGGTGAAGGACGCGACCGGGTTCGTGCTGAACCGCTTGCAGTACGCCCTGTTCGAGGAGGCGACGAAGATCGTCGACGAGGGCATCGCGACGCCCGACGACATCGACACGATCGTCCGGACGACCTTCGGGTTCCGCCTGCCGTTCTTCGGCCCGTTCGCGATCGCGGACATGGCCGGACTCGACGTCTACGCGTTCTGCTTCGAGTCGCTGCAGACCCGATGGCCCGAGCGGTTCGCCACCCCGTCCTCGCTGCAGCAGCACGTCGACGCCGGCGAGCTCGGCACGAAGTCCGGCTCCGGGTACCTCGACGTCCCCGCCGACCGCACGCCCGAGCTCGTCGCCTACCGCAACCGCGCCTACGTCGCCATGCAGAAGCTCCTCGACGAGCTCGGCCCGGCACCGATCCACTGACCAGGAGGGAACGACCATGAGCAACCAGCGCAAGACCGTCGTCCTCACGGGCGCAGCCTCACCGCGCGGCATCGGCCGCGCCACCGCCCACCACCTCGCCGAGGCCGGCTGGGACATCGGGATCATCGACCTCGACGACGCCGCCTCGCAGGCGGTCGCAACCGAGATCCGCGAGCAGCACGGTGTCCGCGCGGTCGGCGCCGGAGCGAACGTCGCCGACGAGTCCGCCGTCCGAGCGGCCTTCGACACCATCGAGTCCGAGCTCGACCCGATCGTGGCCCTCGTGAACCTGGCCGGGGTCTCCTCGGCGCACGAGTACCTCGACCTGCCGGAGGGCGAGTGGCACCGGGTCCTGTCGATCAACCTCGACGGGGTGCACTTCGCCAGCCTCCGGGCCGCCGAGTCGATGGTCCGGAACGGCTACGGCCGGATCGTGAACCTGTCCTCGGTGTCGGCGCAGCGCGGCGGCGGCACGTTCAGCAAGACGCCCTACACCGTCGCCAAGGCCGGTGTGATCGGCCTCACGCGTGGGCTCGCCCGCGAACTCGGGCCGAAGGGCGTGACCGTCAACGCGATCGCCCCCGGGCCGATCGACACCGACATCATGGGCGGCACGCTCACCGAGGAGCGGAAGACCGCGATGGCCGCCGACGGGGTGCTCCCGCGCATCGGCACCCCGCGGGACATCGCCGCCGCGATCGCCTACCTGATCAGCGAGGACGCCGGGTTCGTCACGGGCCAGACGCTCAACGTCGACGGCGGCCTCTACATGCACTAGGGCCGACCGCCCGCGGAACGTGTGCCGACCCGGCGACGCGATCCGTGCCTCCCGTCCGGATCTCCGGACCCACCGAACTGCACCGTGCTCGCGAAGGAGCGAACCGTGTCCCTCCCCAACGCCCCCGCGCTCGGGTCGACCAACGACCCCGGCCTGAAGTCCGCCATCGGCAAGGCGACGAAGCACCTCATGCCGATGCTCGTCATCCTGTACTTCGTCGCCTTCCTCGACCGCACCAACGTCGGCTTCGCCGAGGAGGCCCTCAGCGTCGACCGCGGGATCTCCGACGCGGCCTTCGCACTCGGTGCCGGCATCTTCTTCATCGGCTACGCGATCTTCGAGATCCCGTCGAACCTGCTCCTCAAGCGGTTCGGTGCGCGGTTCTGGCTCGCCCGCATCGCGATCACGTGGGGCATCGTCGCCGCACTGTTCGCCTTCACGACGAACGACACGATGTTCATCGTGCTGCGGTTCATCCTCGGCGTGACCGAGGCGGGCCTGTTCCCCGGCGTGATCATGTACCTGTCCGAGTGGTTCCCGAACAAGGTCCGCGTGCGGATGTTCGCGATCTTCTACCTGGCGCAGCCGTTCTCGCAGATGATCGGTGCACCGCTCTCCGGCGGGCTCCTCAGCTTCGGCGACAAGGCCACCCCGTTCCACGGCTGGCAGGTGATGTTCGCGGGTGAGGGCATCCTCGCGGTGCTCGCCGGGATCGCGGCGCTGGTGTTCCTGACGAACAGTCCGCAGAAGGCGAAGTGGCTGGAGCCGGGGGAGAAGGACTCGCTGACCGCGGCGATGGCCCGCGAGGACTCCGCGCGGAGCGAGGACGGTCCGCAGGGCATCTGGCGGGCGATGGCGAGCGGCCGCGTCTGGTACTTCACGATCATCTACTTCTGCCTGCAGGTCGCCGTCTACGGGACGACGTTCTACCTGCCGCAGCAGGTCTCGTCGCTCCTCGGGCAGGAGGTCGGCTGGCAGGTCGGGCTCGTCTCCGCGATCCCGTGGCTCGTCGGGCTCGTCGCCTGTTACCTCGTCGGTTCCCGCGCGGACACCGTCGGCCGTCGCCGTCGCTGGGGCACGATGTTCTACATCACCACCGGTCTCTCGATCCTCGGGTCGGCGTGGGCGGGCGCGAACGGCCAGCCGATCCTCGGCATCGTGTTCATCACGCTGGCGGTCGCGAGCTTCCTGGCCGTCGGACCGATCACGTGGGCGTACCCGACCGCGTTCCTGACGGGTGCGGCCGCGGCCGCGGGCATCGGCCTGATCAACTCGCTCGGCAACCTCGGCGGGTTCGTCGCACCGATCATGCGCACCGCGATCAACGAGGTGATCCCCACCGACAGCGGGGCGTTCGGCATCGTCTCGCTCGGCGTGCTGGCGTTCGTGGCCGCCGTGATGATCTTCTGTACCAAGTTCTTCCGGGGGTCGCGTGCCGACGACCTCCTCGACACGAGCCACGTGCGCACGACCGATGCGGAGGCAGGACGATGACCCGACTGTTCAACGACCCGGCGGACTTCGCCGACGAGGCGGCCGACGGGTTCGTCGCCGCGAACCAGGCCTGGGTGCGACGGGTGCACGGCGGTGTCGCCCGTGCCACCGCCAGCCCCGACGGCACCGTCGCCGTGGTGATCGGCGGCGGCTCCGGCCACTACCCCGCGTTCGGCGGCCTGGTCGGACACGGCCTGGCAGCCGGGGCGGCGATGGGGAACCTGTTCGCCAGTCCGTCCGCGCAGCAGGTGGCGGCGGTCGCCCGTGCGAGTGAGCACGGCGGCGGGGTCCTGCTCTCCTACGGCAACTACGCCGGCGACGTCCTCAACTTCGACGCCGCCACCCGCGCCCTGAACGACGAGGGCATCGAGGTCAGGACCGTCCGTGTGACCGACGACGTCACGTCGGCACCGGCGTCCGAGGTGGAGAAGCGTCGCGGCATCGCCGGCGACCTCTGCGTGTTCAAGGTCGCCGGTGCCGCGGCGGAACGCGGGGACACCCTCGACGAGGTCACCGCCATCGCGAACCGTGCGAACGACCGCACGCGCTCGTTCGGGGTCGCGTTCTCCGGGTGTTCGCTGCCCGGGGCCGAGGAACCGCTCTTCACGGTCCCCGAGGGTCGCATGGCGATCGGGATGGGGATCCACGGTGAGCGGGGCATCGACGAGACCGACGTCCCGTCCGCGTCCGGCCTCGCGTCGCTGCTCGTCGAGAAACTCCTCGGCGAGCTGCCCGACGGTGTCGAGGTCGACGGTGCCAGGGTCGTGCCGATCCTGAACGGGCTCGGGTCGGTGAAGTACGAGGAGCTGTTCGTCGTCTACGCGACGGTCCAGCGGCTGCTCGAGGACGCGGGCGCCGTGATCGTCGAACCGGAGGTCGGGGAACTCGTCACGTCGTTCGACATGGCCGGGGTCTCCCTGACGCTGTTCTGGCTGGACGAGGAGCTCGAGGAACTCTGGGCAGCGCCCGCCGACACCCCGGCGTACCGGAAGGGCGGTGCCGTGCACCAGGAGCGTCTGCC
The DNA here is from genome assembly GCF_004346855.1 of Curtobacterium sp. PhB136. Classification (NCBI taxonomy): domain Bacteria; kingdom Bacillati; phylum Actinomycetota; class Actinomycetes; order Micrococcales; family Microbacteriaceae; genus Curtobacterium; species Curtobacterium sp. PhB136. Next base: position 738,175 of record NZ_SMGH01000004.1, on the reverse strand, counting down.
CGAGGACGTCCTCGCCGCGGACGTCGCCGCACCGGTCGGCCCGGCGTCCGAGGACTCGCGGTCGTTCGCCGCCAGGATCGCGACCGCCCTCACCGCGGTCCGTCAGGTCCTCGACGAGCACGCCGACGAGCTCGGGCACATCGACGCCGTCGCCGGTGACGGCGACCACGGCATCGGCATGCAGCGTGGATCGGCGGCCGCCGACGCTGCGGCAGCCGACGCCGTCGCACGGGGTGCCGGAGCCGGCACCACGCTCGCGATCGCCGCGGACGCCTGGTCCGACAAGGCCGGTGGCACGTCCGGTGCGATCTGGGGCGCCGGCCTGGAGGCCATGGGTCGCGTCATCGGGGACGAGGAACGTCCGGAGCCCGCCACCGTCCAGAGCGCGGTGCACGCCGCGGTCGACGCGGTCCTGGCCTTCGGCGCGGTCGTCGGGGACAAGACCATGGTCGACGCCATCGTGCCCTTCGACGACGTGCTCACCGAACGCATCGCGGCGGGCGACCCGCTCGCCGGGGCCTGGCGGGCCGCGTCCGATGCCGCTCGGGAGGCCGCTGACGGCACCGCCGCACTGCTGCCGAAGATGGGCCGCGCACGGACGCACGCCGAGCACGCCGTCGGCACGCCGGACCCCGGGGCGGTGTCGTTCGCGCTCATCGTCGACGCGGTCGCGCCGTGACCACGATCGGCGTCTCGCTCAAGACCTACTTCGGCCACGCGCAGACGATCGCGTGGGCCGAGGCCGTCGCCGACATCGCTCGTCACCACCCGGCGGTGACGAGCGGTGCGGTCGAGCTGTTCGTGGCCCCGACCTTCCCGTCGCTCGTCCCGGTGCGCGCAGCGCTGATCGGATCAGGGGTGCTGCTCGCTGCCCAGGACGTGGCGGAGGAGGACGCGGGGCCGTTCACCGGTGAGGTCTCCGGCGCCGAGCTGGCCGAGGTCGGGGTCGAGATCGTCGAGATCGGTCACGCCGAACGACGGTCCCTGTTCCACGAGGACGACGCAACCGTCGCGCGGAAGGTCGCGGCGGCGTACCGCAACCACCTGCGGCCGCTGGTCTGCGTCGGGGAGGCGACCCGAGCCTCCCGTCAGAGCGCGATCGAAGACGTGACCGGGCAGCTCGACCGGGCCGTCCTGCCGGACGCCGCCGGTCCCGTGATCGTGGCCTACGAGCCGGTCTGGGCCATCGGCGCTCCCGAGCCCGCGCCGGACGACCACATCGTGGGGGTCCTCGCGGGCATCGAGGCGTACCTCCAGGCGCGGCCGGAACTGGCTGGCAGCGTCGCGATCTACGGCGGCAGCGCCGGACCCGGCCTGCTCACGCGGGGACAGGGCCGCATCGGTGGGCTGTTCCTCGGCCGGTTCGCGCACGACCCCGACGCACTCCGGTCCGTCCTCGACGAGGCGGAGGCGCTCACCGGCTGACGGTCACGGGCGGGCCCCGGCGAGCCCGTGGTCGTTCGCGTACACCACGAGCTGCACGCGGTCGCGCAGCCCGAGCTTCCCGAGCACGCTGCTGATCTGGGTCTTCACGGTCGACTCGGTGACGAACTCACGGCCCGCGATCTCGGCGTTCGAGAGCCCTCGCGCGGCCCAGCCGAACACGATCCGCTCCCGCTCGGTCAGCGAGCCGAACTCGGCGGGCTGCGGCCTCGGAGCCCGTTCGACGTCCTGGCCGAAGAGCTGGGCGAGGTCGTTCGGCGCGATCACCGAACTGCCCTCGTGCACCGCACGGACCGCGGCGAACAGGAACGACGGGGTCGCGTCCTTGAGCAGGAACCCGCTCGCACCGAGCCGGATCGCCGTCGCGGCAGCGGGGTCGAGGCCGAACGTCGTGAGGACGATGACGCGGGGGACCGGCTCCGACACCGCGCCGTCGAACAGCCGGCGGACGGTCTCGAGGCCGTCCATCCCGGCCATCCGCATGTCGAGCAGCATGATGTCCGGGCGGAGCTCGGGGATGCGTGCGAGCGCCTCCGCGCCGTCGGAGGCCTCACCGACGACCGTCATGTCGTCCTGTGCGTCGAGGACCACGCGGAGGCCGGCACGGAAGAGCGCCTGGTCGTCGGTGAGCAGGATCCGGATGGGTTCGGTCATCGTTCGGTCATCGTCCGTGGTCGTCTCGGTCATCGTGGGGTTCCGTCGTGCAGGGCGAGGGGGATGCGGGCGCGGGCCGCGAACAGGTCGTCGACGACGGCGGCGTCGAAGGAGCCGTCGAGCGCCGCGAGGCGTGCGCGCATGCCGTCGACACCCCGGCCGGACCCGCTCGTGGTCTCGCCCGACGTCCGCACGACGTTCTCGACCTCGAGCACCAGGTCGCCCGAGCGCCATGTCTCGCGCACCACGACCGGCAGCCCCGGCGCACCGTGGCGCAGGGCGTTCGTCAGCATCTCCTGGAGGACGCGTCGCGCCGCCGTCCCCGTGTCCTTGCCGAGCGGGCGAGGGGTCCCGCGGACGGTGTGGTCGACCTGCACCCCGGCTTCGCGGATGCCCTGCACGATCTCCTCGAGCGAGGCCGGGTCGACGCGGTCCCCGGACCCGTCGATGTGCCCGAGGACCTGTCGGACCTCGACCAGGGAGCTGCGCGCCGTGCTCGCGATGGTCGCGCTGACCTCCCGGATGCGGGCCTCGTCCTGCAAGAACGGCACCGAGTCCGCCTGGGCGATGATCACCGCCAGCGAGTGGCCGACGACGTCGTGGACGTCGCGGGCGATGGCTCCGCGGATGCGCTCCGACTCCGCCTCGTCGACGGCGCGGGTCGCGACCGCCTCGGCCTCGACACGGCGCTCGGACTCGCGGTTCCGCGAGGTCCACGAGCGCACGGCCAGGCCGCCGGCCCACACCGCGAGCAGTGCCGTGACCGGGGCGGCCGCGGCGAGGAGCGCCTGGTCCGGCGGGCCGCTGATGATCAGGGCGAACCGGTACCCGGTGTACGCCAGGTAGACCGTCGCTCCGATCCCGGCGACCAGTGCCAGCACGCCGGAGAGCACCACCTCGGCCTTCGTGCCGACGATGGCCGACGTCCCGACCACGACGAAGAGTGCGATGTCGACGAGAGACGGTCGTTCGTAACCGGTGACCTGGACGAACCCGAGCAGGACGGTCGTGACCATCGCGCCGGACGGTGAGAGTCGACGGAGCGCGATCGCGGCCGCGGCGAGGAGGACCGCGGAGAGGCTGGCGTGTTCGAGCTCGACGTCCACCGGAGCGACGAAGACGAGTGCCGCGACGACGGCCCATGCCACGTCGACGACGATCGACCGCGTGGCGAGGGGTCTGAAGATCACCCACCGCTCCGTCACCACTGGATCATCGCACGGTCCGCGCTCCCGGTGACGGCTGCATCGAGCAGCGCAGCGACGAGTTCGTCGTACCCGAGGCCGACCGCGGCGAACATCCGCGGGACCTGCGACTGCTCGGTGAACCCCGGCGCGGTGTTCACCTCGTTGAGGACGACGCCCGCGGCGGTCACGAAGAAGTCGAACCGGGCGACCCCCGCACACCCGAGCGTCTCGTAGAGGCTCCGCGCTGCCTGCTCCAGCGCAGCGTGCGCTTCTGGTTCGAGCCGCGCCGGGACGAGGAAGGGTGCGCTGCCGTCGTACTTCTGCTCGCGGTCGAACACGGCTCCGTCGGCGACGGCGATCTCGAGCGTCGCACCGGCACGGAGCACGCCGTCCCGGTCGCGGAAGAGGGCGATGTCGACCTCGCTCCCCGTCACGAACTCCTCGACGAGCACCGCGTCCCCCGCGGCGAACGCACGGTCGAGTGCCGGAGCGAGTTCCCCGGGTGTCCGGACGACGGAGACGCCGTTGCTCGAGCCGCCGGTCGTCGGCTTGACCACGACGGGCAGCGGTTGGTCACCGGGCTGTTCGCTCGGACGGACGAGCGTCCCCGGAGCGGTCCGGACGCCGGCGGCCTCGGCGAGGAACTTCGTGACCCACTTGTCCATGCCGAGCGCACCGGCACGGACGGGGGAGCCGACGAACGGCGTGCCGAGCATCCGGAGGAGCCCGGCCACGGCGCCGTCCTCGCCGTCGACACCGTGCAGCGTCGGGAAGACGACGTCCGCGGCAGTGAGGACCGTGACCGCGTCGGGTGGGGACAGCGCCGGGCCGTCCGTGGACCGCCAGCCGCCCGAGCGGTCGATCGTGAGCGCGGACACCTCGTGCCCGAGGCGTCGGAGCGCGCGGGTGATCGCGGCGGCCGACGCGACGGAGACGTCGTGTTCGTCGTTCGCGCCGCCGCCGATGACCGCGACCCGAATGCGTCGTTCAGACACTGGCTGCCTCTTCCGTGTTCGTGCTCGTGCTCGTGTTCGTGTTCGTCCGGAGGACCCGGGACACCCGACTGCCGATCCGAGTCACGATCTCGTGCTCGATCGTGTCGGCCCACGCCGCCCACTCCGTCACCGTCGGTTCGCCGGCGTCGCCCGGCCCGAAGACGATCGCCTGCTCCCCGGGGCAGAGCACGTCGTCGCCCGTGTCGACCACGACAGAGTCCATCGAGAAGCGCCCCACGAGTGGACATCGGCGGCCGCGGACGAGCACCGACGCCCGTTCCGAGGCCGCCCGGGGCAGGCCGTCCCCGTAGCCCAGGGGCAGGAGCGCGAGGTTGGTCCGCCGATCGGCGACGTGGTCGAGCCCGTACCCGATGCCGGTCCCGGCGGCGAGCGGACGGGTGGCGATGACGGTCGTCGTCAGCGACAGTGCCGGGCGGAGTGCCGCGGAGGTGTGTGACGGGTCGATGCCGAACAGTCCCGCGCCGATCCGGTGCAGGTCGTACCCGGCCCCGACCCCGGTGATCGTGGCTGCCGTCGCGGCGAGGTGCCGCACCGATGGGGCCAGCCCGCGGCGCCGCGCTGTCCGGACCGCGTTCGCGAAGACCAGGCGCTCTCGCCGGTTCTGCTCGTGCTCCGGCCGGTCGGCCGAGGACATGTGCCCCATCAGACCGACCACCCGGACAGCTCCGGCTCGCTGTGATCCGCTGGCGAGTTCGCAGAGGGACGCCCAGGTGTCGGCAGGTGCGCCGTCCCGCGCCATGCCGACGTCGACGTGCAGGTGCACGCGGGCGCGCTGCCGGACGCGCAGCGCCGCGCGTCCGATCGCGTGCAGCAGCGCGGGGCTCGACACCGCGAGGTCGATGTCCGCGGCGATCGCCGACTCGAAGTCCGCGTCGACGGGGTTCAGCCAGCTCAGCACTGGTGCGTGCACGCCGGCCGCCCGGAGCCGCAGGGCCTCATCGATGGACGTCACACCGATGGACCGCGCCCCTGCGGCGAGCACCGCGCGGGCGACGTCCCCGTGGCCGAACCCGTCGGCCTTGAGCACCGCCATCACCCGCCCACCCGTGAGCGCGGTGAAGTACGCGGTGTTCGCGCGGATGGCATCGTCGTGGACGGTCAGTTCCGTCGTCGCGTGCTGGAGGGCGGTCATCCCGCTGACCCGTCGGGCAGCGTCGCGGGGCAGTCGCCGCCGGGAGTGGTGGCGAGTTCGAAGTGCCACATCTCGTTGGCGTACGTCCGGCAGAGCCCGAACCGCGAGCCGTGCTGGTCCATCCAGCTCATCGCGTCGGTCGGCCCGACGTCGACGGCCTGCCCGCGGACGTGCGAGGACTTCTCCGGCGTGTTCACCCACCGTCGCGCCGCTTCGAGGGACCCGTACTGCTCGATGCCCTGGTCGAGGAGCGCCTGCTGGTAGTGCTTGCTGCGCCACCCGGAGTTGACGAGTACGTCGACGCCGTCCGCCGAGGCCGCGCGGGTCGCCGCTTCGAGCGCGCGGCGGAGGTCCGCGTCGAGCCCCGTGATCGCGGGAGTGTCCTCGAGCTCGGAGATCGGCGCGCTGTCGATGAGCCCGTCGCGGGACGTGACGAGCACGCCGCCGATGGTCTCGCTCGCCGTCACGGTGACCGGGGCGGACGGAGCGTGGTGCGTGGGTCGGTTCGGCGCACCGGTCGCCGGCGCGTCCGCGATCCCGGTCCCGATCGCGCACCCGGCGAGGACGATCGTCGCGGTTGCGAGCAGGCCGGTCGCGATGGTCATCCTGGAGGGCTTGGAGGTCATGAGACCATCGTCCGACATACCGGATGCTGGAACATCGGCCGGAAGACCCAAGTCCTTCCGCCTCCCGGACGAGGCCGGACTCAGTCCACGAGCCGGGCAGCCCCTGACGTCAGATCGTGACGGACCCGAGCACCCGGTGCGCGATGGAGATCGACTCGCCCGACACCGCGGACAGCGGCGAGGACAGGAACGCGATGAGGTCGGCGATCTGCTCGGGGCTGGACTCGCCACCGGACCCGCGCTGGACCTCGGCCGCGGGCTCGTCGGTGACGGTGCCCGGGTTCACCACGTTCACCGAGACACCGGTCCCCGCGAACTCGTCGGCGAGGTTCTTCGCGATGACGCTCACCGCCGTGTTGCGGAGGGACGCCGTGATGTTGCCCGAGAAGTAGGCGTTCTGGCCGCTCACCACGACGACCCGGCCGAAGCCGTTGTCGCGCTGCGTCGGGAGCACGGCGTTCGCGACCCGGAGGAACCCGAGCGCCTTGCCGTCGATCGCCGACGCGATCTGGTCCGGGTCGGACTTCTTCGCGCGGTCGAGCGTCCCGGCGCTCGGCGCGGCCGTCACCACGAGGACGTCGATGCGCCCGTGCTGCTCGACCACCGAGGCCACACCGGCGTCGACCGACCCCTGGTCGGCCGTGTCGATCGAGACCCCGTCGTCGCCGGCGCTCCGGGATGCGACCACCACCGTGGCACCCTCGGCTCGGAGCCGATCGGCGACGGCACTGCCGATGTAGCCCTTCCCTCCGACGACGAGCGCGACACGGTCCTTGAGCTGGAGATCCATGCGTCGACGCTATCCCCGCGTGCGCGCTTCGGCCCGCAGTGCTCCCACGGCCTCGAACAGCGTTCGTTTCGTTCGTTTGACTCACAAGCGTGATGCCACGCCCAGAGCGGCCACGCAGGCGGGTCGGAGACCGCAGCCCCTCACGCCAGCAACGGTTCCAACCGCGCGACCGCCGCCCGCAGGGACGCCAGCGCGGAGCCGGGGGCCTCGATGCGGGAGGACGGCGCGGAGAGCGTCAGCCCCGCGACGAGCTCACCGCGCTCACCGAGGACCGGCAGCGCCAGGCACCCGAACCCCCGCGCGAAGGTCCCCACCTGCACCGCCGACCCACCACCCGCCGCGTGCAGCCGCCCCATCGCGCTCCGCCCCGGGGAGGACCGCAGCGCCGCCTCGTCGAGCAGCGGGAAGTCCGGGTCGACGTCGATGTCGGTGATCCCGGTGGCGTCGTAGCGGGCGAGGTGCACGCCGGCCCGGACGGCGGACCGCACGTCACCGAGTACCGCACGCACGGCACGGGGGAGCGGCGACGCGGCCGGCCCCGGTACGGCGGCGGATCCGACGCCCGCCAGCTCGGCGACCTTGTGTCCGAGTGCGAACCCGCGCAGGTCCGGCAGCCGCACCAGGTACTCGTCCTCGACGAGCAGCGTGATGAGCCGGTACGTGGTCGCCCGGGGCATCCCGAGCACGTCCGAGATCTGCTGTGCGGTGACGCCCGGTCCGGCGTGCGCGACCGCCTCCAGCACCGACAGGGCGTTCTGGATCGCCTTCGGTTGCCGCGCGCGGAGACCGGGTTCGCTCACCGCGCCTCCGACCGTTCCCCGGTGGCCGGTCCGGAGGCTCCCAGCAGGTCCGCCACAACGGGCACGTCGTACACGGCCCGGCTCGCACCCCGCCGCCACGGTCGCCGTCGGGTCGCCACCAGGAACGCGACGACCACCGCTGCCACCACCCCCACGGCGAGGACCACGGCCGGCCACCGGGACGACACCGCCTCGACCCCGAGGTACGTGACGAGAACGAGCGCGAGCATGGTCCCCGTCGCGACGGACACCACTGCGACCCGGGTGGTCAGTTCCCCGATCCGGCGCAGGAACACGGGCGCCGCGAAGCACGTCATGGCGTACGCGGCGATGTACCCGAGCGCGGCGACGACGAGCTCGGCCTCCATCAGGGACCACGTCGGGATGCCGAGGGCGAGGGCGATCACGGGCAGCACGGTGAGCACGGCGCAAGCGAGGAGCCCGGCGACGAACGGCGTCCGGAAGCGTGGTGACGTCCGGCCGAGGACCCGGGGGAGCACCCCTTCTCTCCCCATCGTGAACAGCACCCGGACGAGCGCCGTCGTCGAGGCGATCGCGCACGCCGCGAAGGACGCCGCGATGCCGACGTCGAGCAGCCACCCGATCCACTGCATCCCGTACGCGGTCGCGAGCTCGTTCACCGGGGAGGCACTCGTCCCGAGGTCGGCGCCCATCGCGGCGAACCCGAGCTGCTGCGCCGCCGCACTGACGAGGTACAGCGCGCCCGCGACGAGGACGGTCCAGGAGATCGCCCGTGGGATCGTGGCGAACGGCCTGCGCGCCTCGACCCCGAGGACCGACGCGCTCTCGAAGCCGACGAAGGCGGTGACGGCGAGGGCGGTCCCGACGGCGAAGTCGTCCGGACGGGTGGGGCCGAGCGCGATCGCGGAGACGTCGACGGGGTGCGCACGGAGCACGAGCGCAACGATGAAGACCACGATGACGGCGACGGAGAGCGCCTCGACGAGCAGGGTGAGGCGGGTGGAGAGCCGCACCCCGATCGCGATCACGGCGAACACCGCAGCGCCCATCACCGCGACCACCACCATCGTGACGAGGGCGTTGTCGCCGGCCGCCGGGACGAACCGGGACAGCAGGTAGTCCAGGTAGTAGCCACTGCCGGTGAGCGAGAACATCGCGATGAAGCCGTAGCCGAGGAGCAGTGCGGCGCCCGCGACGACTCCGGCGACCGGGCCGAGCCCGAGCGACACGTACGTGTAGAGCGACCCGGTGCCGGCGACCCGTCGGACGAACTGGTTCACCGTGCGCCCGACCAGGAACGACAGCGCCATCGCGGCGAGCAGGGACCACGTCGCACCGGATCCCGCGACGCTGGCGACGAGGACCGGGATCGTCGTCGCCGCCGCCGACGGTGCCACCGCGGAGACGGACTGCGCGAGCACGTCGACCGGTCCCACGGCACGGCGGGACAGCCCGTCGACCGGGGAACGCGTGCCGATGCCGGGCACCCGGGGCGGGTCGGCGATGGCACGGTCGAGCGCGGTCATGCGGCAACCGTACGGGGAGGTCGTTGCCCGGGTGTCTCGCCCGTGTTTCCGGTGCGATTCCGGCAAATGAGACACCGCGACGGCCGGCGTCCCATTCGGGTGCGACGGGGTTTCACGCCGACGGAACAGCGGCGCAACGGCGGCACGGGACCGTTGGGGCACCACCACCCGAGACCCACCGAACCGGAAGGCCCGCCGATGTCCAGCATCACGAAGGACCCCGCGTCACTCGGAGCCGTGCCGGCCCCGCACACCAGGACCATGCGCGGCTCGCTCGGCGTCACCGCGATCGTCTTCATGGTCGTCGCCGCGGCCGCACCCCTCACCGTCGTCGGCGGTGCCGCACCGCTCGGCATGCTGCTCGGCAACGGTGTCGGCTTCCCCGCGCTGTACGCCGCGTCCGCCGTGATCCTGCTGCTGTTCTCGGTCGGCCTGGCGGCGATGACCCGGCACATCCCCCGACCGGGGGCGTTCTTCACGTTCGTCGGGCACGGCCTCGGGCGCCCGGCAGGCGCCGGCGCCGCGACCCTGGCGCTCCTGACCTACACGACGATCCAGGTCAGCGTGCACGGGTACATCGGGTACCTCCTCGGCGTGACCGTCTCGGGTCTCGGCGGTCCGGACATCCCCTGGTACGTCTGGTCCCTCGTCGTCGTGGCACTCGTCGGACTGCTCGGCTACCGGCACATCGACCTGTCGAGCAAGGTCCTCGGCGTGCTGCTCGTCGCGGAGGTCGGCATCGTGCTGGTCCTCGTCGCGGCGATCGTGGTCCGCGGCGGCGCCGACGGACTCTCGCTCGCACCGTTCGAGCCGTCGGCGATCATGTCCGGTTCGCCTGGTGTCGGCCTGATGTTCGCGATCGCCGCGTTCATCGGCTTCGAGGCGACCGCGATCTTCCGCGACGAGGCGAAGGACCCGGAGCGCACCATCCCGCGGGCGACCTACACGGCCGTGATCGGCATCGGCGTCTTCTACACGCTGGCCTCGTGGGCGCTCGTGATGGCGTGGGGTCCGAACGGGGTGCTCGCCGAGGCCGCGAAGGACCCGGGTTCCCTCATCCTCACCACGGCCGCTCGGTACATCGGCGGTGCCGGCGAGGCCGTGCTGAACGTGCTGCTGCTGACGAGCATGTTCGCCTGCGTCCTGTCCTTCCACAACGTCATCACCCGGTACCAGCACTCGATGGCGAACGCGTCCCTGCTCCCTGCCCGCCTCGGCGCGGTGCACCGCAAGCACGCGTCGCCGCACACGTCGAGCATCGTGCAGACGATCACCGCAGCGGCCCTCATGGTGCTGTTCGCGGTGCTCGGCCTCGACCCGGTGCTCCAGGTCTTCAGCTGGTTCGCCGGCGTCGCGACCCTGGCCGTCGCGATCCTGATGGCCGCGACGAGCCTCGCCGTGATCGTGTACTTCCGCCGCACCCGCTCCGACACCCGCGTGTGGAACACGATCGTCGCGCCGGTCCTCGGGTTCGTCGGGCTGGTCGCCGCCGCCGCACTCATCTGGGCGAACTTCCCGACGCTCGTCGGCGACGTGGACGCGAAGGGAGCGAGCGTGTTCGGCGTCGTCAGCATCGTCCTCACCGGGCTCGTCGTCCTCGCGGCCGTCGTCGGCGTCGTCCAGGCCGTGGTGCTGCGCCGCACCCGACGTGCGCAGTACGAGGTGATGCTCGACCGCCTGGCGGTCGAGAGCTGACCCCGAGAACCCGACCCGAGCCTCCAGACCGAGCAGAAGGAACCACGCGCATGACCCTCACCGATCCCGTCACCACGACCACCCACCCGCTCGCGAACCTGTCCGCCGACGAGTTCACCGCGATCCGCGACGTCGTCACCGGGCACCCGGACTGGACCGACACCACCCGCTTCGCCTACGTCGGCCTCGAGGAGCCGCACAAGCGCGACGTCCTCGCCTGGCAGGACGGCACCGCCGCGCTGCCGGAGCGCGTCGCCCGCGTGATGCTCCTCGACATGGCGACCGGCCGGTCCACCGACAACCTCGTGTCGCTCACCACGGCGACCCTCACCACGACCGAGGTGCTCGACGGCTCCCGTGGCCAGCTCCCGGTGCTCATCGAGGAGTTCGACGCCGTCGGCGAGATCGCGTCGGCCGACGAGCGGTGGGTGGCCGCGCTCGCGGAACGCGGGCTCACCGTGGACGAGGTGAAGTGCGTCCCGCTCTCGGCCGGGTACTACGACTTCCCGGAGGAGCAGGGTCGCCGCATCCTCCGGGTCCTGGCGTTCAAGCAGGACCACCCCGCCGACCACGTCTGGGCGCACCCGGTCGACGGTCTCTCCGTCTACGTCGACGCCGCGAACCGGACGGTCACCCGCATCGTCGACGCCGGGCACCTGCCGGTGCCGCAGACCTCCGGGAACTTCGACGACCCGGCGATGCAGGGCGAGCCGCTCGACCTCAAGCCGATCGTGATCACCCAGCCGGAGGGGCCGTCGTACCGGGTCGACGGGGAGTTCGTCGAGTGGGCGAACTGGCGGTTCCAGGTCGGGTTCGACTCCCGTGAGGGGCTCGTGCTCCGGCAGCTGTCCTGGCAGGACGGCGACACCACCCGTCCGATCGTCTACCGGGCGTCCATCGACGAGATGCTCGTGCCGTACGGCGACCCGTCGCCGGTCCGGTTCTGGCAGAACTACTTCGACACCGGGGAGTACCTGTTCGGGCGCTTCACGAACTCGCTCGAGCTCGGGTGCGACTGTGTCGGCGAGATCCGGTACTTCGACGCCGTGCTCGCCGACGAGCTCGGCAACCCGCAGACCATCCGGAACGGGATCTGCATGCACGAGGAGGACTTCGGCACCCTCTGGAAGCACGGGGACATCTACACCGGCTCGCAGGAGGTGCGCCGGTCCCGCCGCCTGGTGATCTCGTTCTTCACGACCGTCGGCAACTACGACTACGGGTTCTACTGGTACCTCTACCTCGACGGCACGATCGAGTGCGAGGCGAAGCTCACGGGCGTCCTCTTCACCTCCTCGTACCCGGGGCGGTCCGCCGACGGGGCCGACTACCCGTACGCCTCCGAGGTCGCTCCCGGCCTCGGCGCCCCGTACCACCAGCACCTGTTCTCGGCACGGCTCGACATGATGGTCGACGGGCTGTCCAACGCGGTCGACGAGGTCGACGCGGTGCGGGTCCCCGTCGGGCCGGGCAACGAGCACGGGAACGCGTTCACCAAGTCGGTGACCCGACTGGCGTCGGAGTCGTCGTCCGGCCGGCTCGCCGACGCATCCGTCGCCCGCACCTGGTTCGTGTCGAACACGGAGCAGCAGAACCACCTCGGTCGTCCCACCGGGTACGTGCTGTACCCACAGGACGCGCCGGTGCTGCTCGCCGACGACTCGTCCTCGGTCGCGTCCCGAGCCGAGTTCGCCCGGAAGCACCTGTACGTCACGCAGTACGACCCCGCAGAGAAGTACGCAGCAGGGGACTTCGTGCACCAGAACCCGGGGGGCGACGGGCTGGCCCGCTTCGTGCAGGCCGACCGCCCGCTCGACGGGGAGGACATCGTGCTCTGGCACACCTTCGGTCCGACGCACTTCCCCCGTCCCGAGGACTGGCCCGTGATGCCCGTCGACTACGCCAAGTTCACGCTGAAGCCGTACGGGTTCTTCCCGCGGAACCCGGCGCTGAACGTGCCGGCCCCCGGCTCCTCCGGGTCGGCGGACGCGCACTGCTCGCACCACGGCGGCTGAGATGACGGACGTGCTCGGGCTCGCGGCGATCCTGCCCGCGTCCGCCGGGGCGTGCTGCACGGTCGGGGCGTGGCGCCCCGGCCGTGCGGTCGACGTGGTGGCGGCGCTCGTGATGGTCGCGGCGATGGTGGACGGGGTGTTCGGGCCGCGGGTGCTGCCGGGGGTCGTCTGGTTCCTGGTGCTGGCGCTGCTGGCGGTGGCGCTCGCCGCGACCTCGCGGTTCCAGCGGGTGGGTCCGGGCGCTTTGGTCGCTGCGGGCGCTGCGGGCGGTGCGGGCGGTGCGGGCGCCGCGGGCGCTGCGGGCGCTGCGGCCGGGAGGCCCGGGTCGGGCCCGGCAGGGCGGCCGACGGGCGCGCACGGCCGCCTCCACGGCGCGCTCGGCCTGCTGGTGATGGGAGCGCTGGGCATCGGCATGACGCACGGCTCCGGAGCGTCGGACACGGCCGGGATGGCCGGGATGCACCACACCGGGACGGTCGACGTCGTGTGGCAGCTCGTGGTCGGGGGACTCACCCTCGGGTACCTGCTGCTGACGGCCCACCTCGTGCGCGACGGGCTCCGTCGCCGGACCCGTGTGCTGCCGGTCCTCGAGGCGCTCACGATGGGGATCGCCGTGGCGGTGATGGCCGCCGCGATGGTGTGATGGTCGAACCGTCCGTACAGTTCACTGCGCGAAACGTACAGCCCGTGAATCGTTCATTGCGCGAATCGTTCATCTTCTGAAAGACTTCCCCCGTCCAGCCCGGACACGAAGGCGATCAGGAAGGTGGACGACGACATGCGCAGCACGTACCACGGGGCCCAGCGGAACCCCGGACTCTTCGGCTCCCACCCGCGCGTCGGGCTCACCGCGCCGCACGTCATCGCGGCGTACGTCAACGCCCGTGTCGAGGACCCGTCGCTCCTGTCGCAGCAGACCGAGCCGTCCTACGCGGACTTCTTCACCGTCCCGCAGGCCTGACAACCGGAGTTCATGACCACATGCCGTTGACCGTCGTCCGCCGCGAGCACGTCCACCTCTACGCCCAGGAGCCCCGCTCGACCGCCGCGAAGAGCGCCGTCGATGCCCTGCTCCGCCTGCAGCACGCCGAGGAACGGCAGATCGAGCACGCCCGCATCGAGAGCGGCCTGTCGAAGAACGAGTTCCTCACCGTCCGCTACATGCTCCAGGCACACCGCGACGGGCGCGCGATGGGGCCGAAGGACCTCGCCGTGATGCTCACGGTGTCCAACGCCTCCGTCACCAAGATCGTCGACAGCCTCGTCGCGAACGGCGACCTGGTCCGCACGGCGCACCCCTCCGACCGCCGAGCACAGGTGCTCGAGCCGACGGAGCAGGCTGCGGCGAAGATCGACGCGTCCTACGGGCCGTTCCACGAGATCGTGGTCGAGGTGCTCGACCGTCTGCCGGCCGCCGACAACGACGTCGTCGCGAGGGCCCTCGGTGAGATCGTCGAGGCACTCGGCCGAGCCGTTCCCGAGCCCGCCGACGAGTACACGGTGGAGCACACCACCGCCTGAAACCTTCCAGCGGTAAGTTGTCTGCATGACCGCCGCCGAGGACGCCGAGACCGCGCCCCGGCGCGGGTACCGCAAGGGCGCCGAACGGCGGGTGCAGATCCTCGACGAGATGATCCGCATGGTCGCGGAGCAGGGGGTCGACGCATCCTCGTTGCGCTCCGTCGCCGAGGCACTCGGCATCACGCACGCCGCGCTCCGGCACTACTTCCCGTCCCGTGACGAACTCCTGCTCGCCGTCTACCGCGAGCACGAGGTCCGCGAGCAGGGCGCTCCCGACCGGCTGGAGTCCGCGATCGGGGACATGCGGGAGAGCGCCGGGCGGAACCGGGACGTCCCGGGACTCGTGCAGCTCTACACGACCCTGTCCGCCGACGCCGTCGGGGAAGGACACCCGTCCACGCGGGAGTTCATGCGCGAGCGGTTCGCCCGGCTCCGCAGCGAACTCGCCGACCTCATCCGGCGCGACCAGGAGGCCGGGCGCATCCGAGCCGACCTCGACCCGACGGACCTGGCGTCCCTGAGCATCGCGGCGTCCGACGGCCTGCAGGTGCAGTGGCTGCTCGACCCGGACGCGGTGGACGGCGAGCGGGTGCTGAGCCTGCTCGAGCACATCGTCCCGCCGGCCGGCTGACCGGCGGGAACGCCGGAACGGCCGGCTCCCGGGGGAGTCGGCCGTCCTGGTCGTGCGTGGTGCTGCGTGGTGCTGCGCTGCTACGCGGTGAGGACCGCGGCCGCGGGGTCGAAGTCCTCGGGGAGCGGCGGGATGTCGGCGACGGTCGACGTGATGTCGACGGCCGAACCGTTCGCCGCGGCGTCGCGGATGCCGAGCAGCACGTCGAGGACGTGCAGCGCGGTCGCACCGGAGGCGCGCTCCGGGCGGTCCTCCGCGATCGCACGCGCGAGCTCGACGACACCAGTGCCACGGCCCCAGGTGGAACCGACGGCGCTGATGGTCTCCGGCTCGTCCTGCCCGTAGCGCCAGAGGGTGGAGTCACCCTCGAACGTGTTCGGGTCCGGCAGCGAGATCGTGCCGAGCGTGCCGTTGATCTCGACGAAGCCCATGCGCGGGAGCGCGTGCTGGAACGAGAACGTCGACTGGGCGGACTGCCCGCCGGCGAACTCGATGAGCGCGGCGTGGTGCGTCGGGACCTCGACCGGGAACGTCTCGCCGGCACGGTCACCGGACGCGATGGTCCGGCGGTCGAGCGACTTCGACGACACGGCCTGCACGCGGGTGGCGGCACCGAGGGCGTGCACGAGCGTGGTCACGTAGTACGGGCCCATGTCGAACAGCGGACCGGCACCGGTCGCGAACAGGAAGTCCGGGTTCGGGTGCCATGCCTCCGGCCCCGGGACGTGGAACATCGTCGTCGCGGTGAGGGGCTCGCCGATGTCGCCGCGGGCGATGGCCCGGAGCGCCGTCTGGATGCCGGCACCGAGCACGGTGTCCGGCGCCGTCGCGACGCGGAGGCCCTTCGCCTTCGCGGACTCGAGCACCGCCGCAGCGGAGTCGTGGTCGGTCGCGATCGGCTTCTCGCTCCACACGTGCTTGCCGGCGTCGACGATCTGCTGGTCGACCTCGGCGTGCGCCGCCGGGATCGTCAGGTTGATGACGATCTGCACGTCGTCACGGGCGAGGAGTTCCTCGACCGTCCCCGACGCGGCGACGCCGTACGTGGACGCCTGCGCGGCGGCACGGTCGAGCAGGACGTCGGCGACGAAGCGGACCTCGACGTCGGCGAACTTCGTCAGGTTCTCCAGGTACTGCGTGGAGATGTTGCCGGCACCGATGATGCCGATCCCGACACGACTCACTTGTCGTTGGCCTTCAGCCAGGTGAGGGACTCGGAGATGCCCTCGAAGACGTCACCCTTGTACGCGTCGAACTCGACCACGCGGATGGCGTTCGGCGCGGCGGCGAGGATCGCCGGCACGTCGACGTCGCCCTGGCCGGCGGGCGTCTGGTTCTCGAACGCACGCTGCAGTGCCTCGGGGACGATGAGGGCGCTCTCCGAGGAGGGCAGGGCGGTGCGGATGTCACCGTCGACCTTGCCGTCCTTCACGTGGATCGCGACGACGCGGTCGCCGAGCCCCTTCAGCACGGCCGGGGCGTCGGCGCCACCGACGGTCGCCCAGAAGGTGTCGAGCTCGAGCACCGTCTCCGGGCTGATCTGCGACACGAAGTGGTCGTAGACCGTGCGGCCGTCGACCTTGTTCGTGAACTCCCACTGGTGGTTGTGGTAGCCGAACTGCAGGCCGCGGGCGGCTGCTTCGGCGGTGAGGACGTTGACGCGCTCGGCGATCTTCGCGACGTCGTCGGCGGTCTGCCAGCGGTCGGTCGGGATGAACGGGTCGATGACGGTGCGGATGCCGAGGCGCTCGGCGGCGTCCCAGATCGGAGCCGTGTCCTCGGCGTCGATGACGGCCACGTGACCGGACGGGGCCTTCAGGCCGGTCGCGGCGAAGGCACGCTCGAGGTCGGTGGCGCGCTCGACGAACGCGTAGGGCTCGACGTTCTCGTAGCCGATCTCGCGGACGCGGGCGATGGCGGCGTCGAGGTCTTCGGCGATGGCGTCGCGCAGCGAGTACAGCTGCACAGAGGTGGTGGGCATTGCAGAGGCTCCTTCGATCCTGGCTGGGGTGGTGCCACCCGCCGGGACGCGATGCTCCGCGGCGAGATCGATGACGACGCTACACGGAAAACCATCCGGTGTGTAGTTTTTGCTGCGCCGTGTTTCGTCCGGGGTCCCATGTCCTGACCTGTCGATGTATGCTCGCCTCTGTCAAAACCTTGCTCAGCAAGGTTTTCATCGACTCAAGGAGGCGTCATGAGCACACCCGAACCCGCGGAGACCCCGGTCCTGCTGCACCCGGAAGAGGGCATCACCCAGCCGGTCAGCACGATGAAGGTCGGGCTCGGCTACCAGATCGCGCTGTTCCTCGGACAGTTCGGCCTGTTCGTGGCGCTCATGGCCCCGGTCTACGTCAGCATGCAGCTGAAGGCCGAGGCGCTCGTCGGTTCGGATGCCGCCAACGTCATCGGCTCGGTCCTGCCGATCGGTGCGTTCGGCGCGCTCATCATGAACCCGCTCGCCGGTGCGCTCTCCGACCGGACCCGCACCCGCTGGGGTCGTCGTCGCCCGTGGATGCTCACCGGGGTCGTCGTGTTCGCGATCGCGCTCGCGTGGATCGCCTTCGCCCCGGACACCACCCAGCTCACCCTCGGGTGGCTGCTCGCCCAGCTCTCGGCGAACACGGTCCTCGCGACCCTGACCGCGAGCTTCGCGGACAACGTGCCCCAGTTCCAGCGCGGGAAGTCCTCCAGCATCATCGCGCTCGCGCAGAACATCGCCGTCCTCGCCGGCACCTACCTGTCGGTGTTCTTCGTCGCGAACCTGCCGGTGCTGTTCATCGCCCCCGGCATCCTGGCGATCATCCTCGTCGTGGTCTACGCCGTCGTCGCCCGGGACGACCTGCCGACGTACAAGCTCAAGAAGTTCACGTTCCTCAACCTGATCTCGTCGTTCTGGACGAACCCGATCAAGAACCCGGACTTCGCGTTCGCCTGGTGGTCGCGCTTCCTGATCATCTTCGCGACGTTCATGTTCACGACGTACCGCCTGCTCTACATGAAGGAGCACATCGGGATCACGAGCGACAAGGAGGCCACAGCGGCCGTCGCGTTCGGTGTGCTGCTCTACACGATCGCCTTGCTCGTCAGCGCCGCACTCTCCGGGTGGGCGTCCGACCGGCTCGGGCGTCGCAAGGTCTTCGTCGGCGGATCCACCGCGCTGTTCGCCGTCGGGCTCGTGGTCCTCGCCCACGCCGACACCGTGCACGGGTTCTACGTCGCCGAGGTCGTCATGGGCTTCGCGTACGGCATCTACTCGGCCATCGACACCGCGCTCGTGGTCGACGTGCTGCCGAACGCCGACCGTCCGGGCAAGGACCTCGGGGTGATCAACATCGCGAACGCGCTCCCGCAGTCGCTCGCCCCGGCCGCGTCGCTGTTCTTCCTGAAGTTCGGGACCAGCGGATCGCCGGACAACTACGAGCTGATGTGCTGGGCCGCCGGGATCGTCGCGATCATCGGTGCCCTCGTGGTGATCCCCATCAAGCGCGTGCGCTGATACGTTCTGGCGTCATGACGAACCCGACGGTCGACGTCGACCAACGGCACCTCGCCCGGTGGCGGAACGCGATCATCGTCGCGTTCGCCCTCGGCGGCATCAGCCTCGCTGCATGGGGCCCCCGCCTGCCCGAGCTCCGCGCCGAGCTCGGCGTCGACACCGGCACCATCGGCCTGATGCTCGGTGGCGTCACGATCGGTTCGATCGGTGGTCTGCTGTCCGCCGCCCCGCTGCTCCGGCGGTTCGGCGGTCGGAACGCCCTGACCGCGGTCGTGGTCCTCGTCCCCATCGCCATCGCCGTCCTCGGCATCGCGGCGGCGCTGCACTCCGTGCCGCTGGCCGCGGTGGCCTTCGTCGTCGCCGGTGCCGGGATCGGCTCGCTCGACGTCATGGCGAACATCGAGGGCACGGCCATCGAGGTGCTCGCCGGACGCACGACCCTCCCGTTGATGCACGCCGCATGGTCGGGAGGCGCTGCGCTCGGTGCCGGCGTCGCCGCACTCTGCGCGGCGCTCGGCATCACCGCGTCGACCCAGTTGGTGGTGGAGGCTGCGGTGCTGCTCGTGGTCGGCGTGCTCGCCATGCGCGCGATCCCGGACGGCACCCGTGCCGAGGAGCACGACGACACGATGACGGCCGGGCAGCGCATCCGCGCCTGGGCGAAGGGGTGGGCAGACGTCCGACTGCTGATGATCGGGCTGGTGATGCTCGGCGTCGAACTCGGCGAGGGGTCCGCGAACAACTGGCTCGCGCTCGCCACCACGGACGGGCACGGGCAGTCCGCGACCATCGGCGCGCTGTTCTTCACCGTGTTCGCGGTGTCCGAGGCGGCGACCCGTGTCTTCGCCGGCCCCGTCGTCGACCGGCTCGGACGGGTGAGCACGATCCGCTGGACCACGGCGCTCGGCATCGTCGGCGCCGTCCTGTTCATCGTCGGCGGCTCGTGGTGGCTCACCCTGATCGGCGTCGTGCTCTGGGCGGTCGGCGTCTCGATGGGCTTCCCGCTCGGGATGTCCGCGGCGGCGCAGAGCGGGCCGAACCCGGCCGCGCGGGTGAGTGTCGTGGCGTCGATCGGGTACTTCGCGAACTTCGCGGGGCCGCCGGTCATCGGTGCCATCGCCGAGCGCGTCGGCGCCCTGAGCGCGCTGTGGCTCGTCGCGGTGCTGTTCATCGCGGCCTTCGCCGCGTCCGGGTCGCTCCGGCCGGTGGCCCGCCGCGACTGACGACGGCGGGCCCGCGCGGCCACCCGCGCGGGCCGGCGCGCCGGGCCGGCACCGAGCCTCCCGGGCTAGCGTGGCCGGGTGAGCGACGACGGAACCAGGACCTTCGACAGCCCAGCCGGACGCATCCGCGGATCGCTGGACGGCGACGTCGTCCGCGTGCTCGGCGTCCCCTACGCGCAGGCCGACCGCTTCCGCCCGCCGCAGCCGATGCCCGTCTTCGACGACGTGTTCCACGCCGACTTCCCCGCGCCGGTCGCCCCGCAGCCCGCCGCGACCGTCGTCGACCAGCTGCTCCACGTCATCGAGGCCGAGGTCGACGAACGCTGCCAGGCGCTCTCGATCACGATCCCGGCCGACATCGGCGCGGACGAACGCCTCCCCGTCATGGTCTGGGTGCACGGCGGCTCGTACGTCATCGGCGGCGGCGACCTGCCGATCAACGACCCGTACGACCTGGTCCGCGAGCAGCGCGTGATCGTCGTCACCGTGACGTACCGGCTCGGCGTGCTCGGGTTCCTCGGCGACGGGGAGCGGATCCCGGCGAACCTCGGGCTGCTCGACCTCGTCGCGTCGCTCCGCTGGGTGCGGGAGAACATCGCGGCGTTCGGCGGCGACCCCGACCTCGTGACGCTCTTCGGCCAGTCCGCCGGCGGTGACGCCGTCGCGCACCTGATGATCAGCGACGGCGCCGAGGGGCTCTTCCGCCGCGCGATCGTGCAGAGCGCGCCCCTCGGGCTCTCGCGGAACCGCGCGCGGATGAACCGGGCGATGGTCGACGCCGTCGGCGTGGTCACCGAGGAGACCCCGCTCGAGGACCTGCTCGACCGTCAGGCGCTCGGCACGAAGGTCGCCGCCCCGTACGGGCTCCGTGGGGGGATGCCGTTCGGGACGCAGTACGGGCATGCGCCGCTCCCCGCCGAGCGCGACCTCGCCGATGCCTGGCGCCGCGTCGCCCCGGAGATCGACGTCCTCATCGGGTCCGCGTCCGACGAGGCCGGCATGTACGTGCCGGTCATCCCCGTGCTGAAGCGCATCGTGCGGCACCGGGTTCCGCGTGCGCTGGTGCGGTGGTGGCTGGTCCGGCCGCTGACGGCGGTGATCTACGGCCGCGATGCCCGGGCGTTCGCAGCACGGCATCGCGCTGGCGGTGGGAACGCGACCGTCTACCGACTGCTCCGCGGCGCGACCGTCCGTCCGACGGGTGCCGTGCACATGAGCGACCTCCCGCTCCTGCTGGGCCGGAAGGCCGCGTGGGCGGGCAGCCGGTTCGTGCCAGAACGGGACTGGGCGGAGGTGGAGCGCCGCGGACCCGGCGTCCGGGCGATCTGGGCCGAGTTCGCCAGGACCGGACGGGTCACGGCGCCCGACGACGAGACGCTGGTCTTCGAGCACTGAGCGGAGTCCCCAGAACGGGCGGTCGCGGCACACCCCCGCCGCACCGGACAATCGACGTCATGCCCGCGTCCGACCACGACCTCCGCGCCAGCATCGTCGCCGCCGGCATCGCCGCGTACCGCGAGGCCGACTTCCACGACGTCGGGCCGACCGACGTCGCACGGCTGTCCGGCATCGCCGAGGAGGAGTTCCGTCGCGTCTTCCCGCTCTGGGACCTGTTCGTCGTGGCCGTCGTCGACCGCTGGAACAACGGCACCCGTCGGGCGCTCTGGGCACTCGCCGAGGAGCACGGTGCGGTCGCGTACGTCCGCGCGCGCCTGGAGTCCGGCATCGAGGAACCGGCACTCGTCCGGCTCCGCATGGCCGTCATGAGCGCCGCGTCGAGCCCGTCGCACGCTGCCGCCGGGTGGTTCCGCGGCCAGTACACACGGTCGTTCGAGGACCTCACCCTGGCCCTGGCCCGGGACGTCGTCGCCGGCCGTGAACCCCGGGGACTGTCCCCGCGGCACGGTGCGGAGCAGCTCTTCGCGCTCTACGAGGGACTCCAGCTGCAGTCGATGCTCCGGGACGACGTCGACCTGCTGCCCGGGTTCGACCGTGCCGTCGCGCGGATGCGGGTCGGCTGGGGTGCCGGCGCGACGGTCTGAAGATCTGACGGTCGGAGGCCGCGGTGTGACGCCGCGGTCTACAGGTCCAGCCGCATCACGTACCGCCGTGCCGTCGGGTGCGTGAGCTCCCGGAACCCGGCGGCCACGAACGCCGACCGTGGACCCACGAAGAGCTCGCCCCAGACGTCCTCCTTCCCCGGCGCGAACTGCATCGGGTAGCCCTCGACCGCGCGCGCCCCGTTCCGCCGCGCGTGCTCGACGGCGCCGACGACCAGCGCGTGGCTGAGGCCCTGGCGCCGGAACCCCTTCCGGACCACGAAGCAGGGGATCGCCCACACGCTCTCGTCGGTGCGGTCCTCGTCCCGTCCCGCCCACGCCACACGGGTCCTGCGCAGCCGGACGAACGCCGGCCGTGGCTCGACGGCCGCCCACCCGACCGGTTCGCCGTCCCGGTAGGCGACGACCCCCGTGGTGTCGCGGGCGTCGGGGTCGTCGCACCCGACCTCGGCCCGGAACCGCCGGGTGCGCTCGTCGTTCGGCATGTCGGTGAACTCGCGGTCGAACGTCTTCAGCCACTGGCAGTGGCACGTCGCCGGGTCGCCGCGCTCGCCGAACACGAGGTCGAGGTCGTCCCACGGCACCTCGTTCGCGGGACGGAACGTGACCGCTCCGTCCCGGTTCGTGACCGTCGTCGTCATCGCACGCCGTCCCTCCCCGAGCGCCGCGGTGCCGCGATCCCTGCGGCTGGCACGCTCGGATGGGGCTCACGATAGCGCGCCGGGTTCCGTCGGGACGGCCTGGAGGCTCGGCGCGGCATGCGAGCGCCGGCTCCCGTTGCTGGGATGGTCGGGACATGGAGTACACCGAGTACGACACCAGGGTCGCTGCGTACGGCGTGGTCACGCACGAGGGGCGGGTGCTGCTCGCGATGCAGCGGTTCCCGGAGGCGGGGACGTGGGCGCTGCCCGGCGGCGGCGTCGAGTACGACGAGAGCGTCGAGCAGGCCGTCGTCCGCGAGTTCATGGAGGAGACCGGCTACGAGGTCGCCGTGGACGGGCTGCTCGGGGTCCGCCACCACCTCGTCCCCGCGGAGCGACGGATGCACGAGAACGGTCGCCCGATGAAGGCGCTGCAGGTCGTGTTCCGCGTGACGGTCACCGGTGGGGAGCTCCGCGACGAGGCGGACGGTTCCACGGAGCGGGCCGACTGGATCCCGATCGCGGACCTCCCGCACCACCGGCACGGCCTGGTCGTCCCGATCGCCCTCGGTTGGGCGGGCGCCCTCACCCCCTGACCGTTCAGGCGCTGACGCGCTCCCGCCCCGGTCCCTCCACGAGCCACCCCATGCTGCGCAGTTGGGCGGCGGCCTCCTCCGGATTCTCCCGCGCGACGAGTCCCGCCTGCGTCGAGACCCACCGGGCTTGGCCGTCGGCGATCGCGGAGCGCCACCCGGGCAGTGAGTCCACTCCGCACTCCTCGATGAGGAACACCAGGAACTCTTCGATGGACGGCCGGAACCGGCTGCCGCCGACCGGGTAGTGCAGTGTCGACAGCCGAGATGGGTCTCGCTGACGTCGGCCGGCCGCGGACGCCGTTGCGAGCATCGTGGTGAAGGCGCCGCGCTCCGCGTGGACGTGCCAGTGCGCAACCGGGGCACCCGACTTCGTGCGCTCGTACTCGAACCGTGCAAGGGGCTCGCGATCCGGTCGCATCAACAGCCGGAACTGCGACGTCTCGGTCCGGAATCGAGCGCTGGCGGGTTCGCTCGAGAGTGCGAACCGCACGTCGAGATCAGCGACGACCGCTCCGCCCACGCGCAGGGGGATCGTCGAGGGATCCCCGTCGTCACGCTGTGTACGCACGAGGAGCACGTTGTCCGAACGGCGTTCGAAGAACCGCACGCCGTGTTCCGGCAGCACGCCGTCGATCAGCTGCTGCAGATCGCGCACGAACCCGAAGGCCGTCGCGGCCTTGACGGTTCTCACGGTGCGTCGCTCAGCACGAAGTCGATGGCGTCGAGTTCGGCCTCGGCCTGCCACTCGTCGCCCTGGAGTTCCCGCAGTTCCATCACGGGCCCGAATCCCCTGTCGTCCAGGCCCCAGTACTGCAGGATCAGGGAGCGACGCGCGCGGAGCGCTTCTGCTCTCATCGGGTCGATCTTCGGCATGCGCATGGTCTGCTCCTTCTTCGTCGGTGCGGAGAAGGTAGATCGCCGCCGCTCCCGGGCGCCAGCTTTCTGGATGCGACATTTCGCGGGGCGGGCTACTCCGCGATGACGCTGAAGACGTTGCCCGAGGGGTCGGTGAACCACGCGATGAGCGGGCCGCCCTTGCGGTTGATGCCCTTCTCGTCGGTCATGCCCTCGTAGTGCAGGAAGCTGACGCCCTTGGCGGCGAGCTCGTCCACGGCCGCGTCGACGTCGGGCACCGGGAAGTTCAGGATCGTGAAGGACGCCGGCTCGTGCGCCGGGCCCTTCGGGTACGCCAAGACCCAGCGGCCGTCGCCGAGCTGGATCGAGAGCATGCCGTGGTCCTCGGTCACCTCGAGCCCGAGGACGTCCGTGTAGAACGCCTTCGCCTCGGCCGGGTCCCGCACGGAGAACCCGCTGAACGCCTTCGTCGCATCGATGCTCATGCCGACAGTGAACACCTCTGGGAGGATGAGGGCGTGCGCGCGGAGGGAAGTGTCGACGAAGCCGTCGAACGAGCGATCGAGCTGGCGTCGTCGCCGTCCCGCGTGGTGCTCGGCATCGCCGGGGCACCGGGAGCCGGCAAGTCGACCCTGGCTCGGCGTGTGGTCGCGGCCGTTGACGAGCGGTTCGGCGCCGGGACGGCCGTGCAGGTGCCGATGGACGGCTTCCACCTGGCGAACGCCGCACTCGACGCGCTCGGCCGGCACGACCACAAGGGCGCGATCGACACCTTCGACGCCGACGGGTACGTGGCGCTCGTCCGGCGACTCGTCGCAGCGCAGGAACCCGTCGTCTGGGCACCCGACTTCGACCGCCGCGTCGACGAACCCGTCGCAGGCAGCATCGCCGTCCCGCGCGACACCCGGCTCGTCGTCTCCGAGGGCAACTACCTGCTCGACGATGCCGCTCCCTGGAGTGCGCTCCCGGAGCTGTTCACCGAGACGTGGTTCTGCGCGGTGGACGACCGGGTCCGCGTCGACCGTCTGGTCGGGCGCCACATGCGGCACGGACGCGACCACGAGGCGGCCCGCATCTGGGCGGTCGAGGTCGACGGTGTGAACGCCGCACGCGTCGCTGCCACGGTGACCCGAGCCTCCTGGACCGTCCGGACCTGACCACCAGCGCACCATCGAGAGGACCAGCATGACCATCGCCATCACCGGTGCGACCGGCAACATCGGCGGCGCCGTCGCCCGCTCGCTCGCCGCCGACGGGGTCCCGTTCCGGATGATCGTCCGGGACGCGTCGCGGGCGCCGGAGCTGCCCGGCACCGAGGTCCGGACGGCGACCTTCGCCGACACGGACGCGGCCCGTGCGGCGCTCGACGGCGTGGACACGCTGCTCATGGTCTCCGCGGCCGAGGCCCAGGACCGCCTGCAGCAGCACCGCGCCTTCGTCGCGGCCGCCGCGACCGCCGGTGTCCGGCACGTCGTGTACACCTCCTTCGCCGGTGCAGCGCCGGATGCGACCTTCACGCTCGGCCGCGACCACTGGGCCACCGAATCGGCGATCCGTGCGACCGGGATGGCGCACACGTTCCTGCGGGACAGCTTCTACCTGGACTTCGTCGAGGACCTCGTCGGCGAGGACGGCGTGATCCGCGGGCCGGCGGGCGACGGGGCGATGGCAGCGGTCGCGCGCGCGGACGTCGCCCGGGTGGCGGCGACGGTGCTCGCGAACCCGGCAGGGCACCTCGACCGGACGTACGACCTGACCGGCCCCGTGGCAATCACGCTCGAGCAGGCGGCTGCGATCGTGAGCGCCGAGCGCGGGACGACCGTGACCTACCACCGGGAGACGGTGGAGGAGGCGTACGCCTCGCGGGCGAAGTGGAACCCGAAGCCGTGGCAGGCCGACGCGTGGGTGAGCACCTACACGGCGATCGCCGAGGGTGCCCTTGCGCGGGTCTCCGGCGACGTCGAGCGGGTCACCGGCCGTCCGCCGATGACCCTGCAGGACGTGCTCCGCGCGGGCTGACCGCTCGGTCGCTGCGCGTTCGTTCCCATCTCGCCTGCGGTGGGAAGAGGAAACGCGCGTGGTGGGTCGGAAGAAACGACCCCCTACGCGCGAAACGACCCCCTACGCGCGAAACGACCCCCTCCGCGCGAAACGACCCCCCTCCGCGCGGGGCGTCCGCGCGCGGGTAGGCCTCGCGCGCGGCCGACCGCTGGGGTCAGGGGACCCGGCGCGCGGCCAGGGTCCCGACGACCCCGAGCACCAGGACCGCCACGAGCACGACGAGCAGCGGTGCCGTCCAGTCCCCGGTCGCACCGTGCAGCGCACCGGCGACGAGGGGCCCGGCCGACCCGATCAGGTACCCGCCGCCCTGCACGAACGCGGACATCCGCCGGGCGTCGTCGTCGTTCGAGACGAGCCGCACGATGATGATGAAGATCACCGTGATGCCGCCGCCCTGCGCCGCACCGCCGAGGATCGACCACAGCAGCCAGAGCTGGGGCGCGAAGAGCAGCCCGAGCGGCATGGCGAGCCAGAGGAACGCGACGAGGGACAGGATCGCGCGCGGACGCCAGCGTGCGGCGAGCACCGGGACGCCCAGCGCACCGACGACCGCGAGGATCTGGAACACCGACGAGCTCGCACCGGAGGACGCCTTCGAGAAACCGATGTCGTCGTGCAGCAGCGTCGGGATCCAGGCGGTGAGCGCGTAGTAGGAGAACGCCTGCCCGCCGAAGGCCAGCGTCAGTCCGATGGTCACCCAGCGCGTCGGGCGGCGGGACGGCGCGGACCCGGCGGAGGCGGTGTCGGGCAGCCGGATCGCCCCGGTGCCGAGCACCTGGTCGATCGGCCCCGTCACGGGCAGCGGTTCCACGGGAGCGCCGGCCACCGGTCGGAGCCATGCAGCTCGGGGCCCGACGGCGTACGACCACGCGAGTCCGGCGACGACGGCGAGCACACCCCACACCGCGATCGCGGCGGGCCACCCCCAGACGCTGGCGATCGGCGCGGTTCCGAGCGAGGTCGTCATCGACCCGACGTTGAGCGCCGACGTGTACACGCCGGTGACGATGCCGACGCGTTCAGGTGAGGTGTCCCGCCGGATGACGACCGGGATCACGACGTTGCCGATGGTGATGCCGATGCCGATCACCGCGGTGCCGATGAGCAGCGCCGCGGCGCTCGGGAGCGACCGGACGATCGTGCCGGCGAGCACGATCAGGAGCGAGAGCGACAGTGCTCGCTCCGGGGTGGCCTTCGCGATCACCCAGCTGGCGAGCGGCGTCGCGAGGGCGAAGCAGAGCACGGGGATCGTCGTCAGCAGTCCGGCGACCGTGGTGGTGAGACCGAGGTCGAGGCGGATGTCCCCGATCACCGGGGCCGGCGCGACGATCGGCCCGCGCAGGTTCAGCGCGACGAGGACGATCGCGACGGGCAGGACCCAGCCCGCGCGGCGGACCACTGTTCCGGTGCTCACGAACGAGCGGAGGCGTCGGCAGCGTCGGCGGCGTCGGACGCGTCGGACGCGGGGAGCGACGAGTCCGACGACCCCGGCAGCAGGATCGGCAGCAGGTCGAGCGGCGTCGCAGCCTGCGCGATGGTGCCCTCGGCCTCGGCGGGGGAGCCGTAGCCCCACTCCGCGAAGACCACGGGGACGCCGTGCACCGCGGCGCCCTCGACGTCGTGCAGGCGGTCGCCGACGAGCACCGGCCGCGAGATGTCGAACCCGCGGGCGTCGAGCCGCTTCAGCGCTTCCTCGACGACGTCGGCCTTCGATGACCGCACCTCGTCGTCGCTGGCCCCCGTGATGATGTCGATGTCCCCGGTCAGTCCGTAGTGGTCGAGGATGTACGTCGCCGGGGTCTCCGGCTTGCTCGTCGCGGTCGAGATCGGCAGGCCGGCCTCGTGCAGGGTGCGGAGCACGACGTCGATCCCCGCGAACATCGTCGAGTCCAGGGCCCCGTGCGAGAAGTAGTGCTCGCGGTACACGGCGAGCGTGCGGTCCGCCAGCGCCTCGTCCATGCCCATCGCGATGCGGAACGTGTCGAGGATCGGCGGGCCCACGAACGACATCAGCGTCGCGCGGTCGGGAACGGGGACGCCGACCTTGCGGAACGTGTACGTCAGGCTCTCCAGGATGCCCGGCGCCGAGTCGCTGATGGTTCCGTCGAGGTCGAAGAGGATGGCGCTGAACGGGCTTGTCATGACGTACCCACCCTAACCGGGGGACCGGAACCGGCCCACCCGTGCGTCGTGCCGTGCGGGGCGGCGTCGACCCGGGCCTCCCGCCCGGTCAGAACAGGCGGGTGTGCCCGCCCTCGATGCCCCGCATCGCGTCGTAGTCCAGGACCAGCACGCGGATGCCGCGGTCCTCGGCCAGCGTGCGCGCCTGCGGTGCCACCGTCTGCGCGGCCAGCACCCCCTGCACCGGACGCAGCAGCGGGTCCCGGTTCATCAGCTCGAGGTACCGGGTGAGCTGCTCGACCGCGTCGATGTTCGCGTTGCGCTTCATCTCCACCGCGACGCTTGCCCCCGCGTCGTCGCGCGCCAGGATGTCGACCGGTCCGATGGCGGTCATGTACTCGCGGCGGACCAGGGTGTGGCCGTCCCCGAGCAGTTCGATCTGCTCGGACAGGAGCTGCTGCAGGTGCGCCTCGACCCCGTCCTTCACCAGGCCCGGGTCGACGCCGAGGTCGTGGCTCTCGTCGGCGATCACCTCGTAGATGGAGACGACGAGCTTGTCCTGCGTCTTCTTCTGCGTGACGGTCCAGACCTGCTCGATGCCGTTCTCGGCCTGCTCGTCGGAGGGGTCGCCGATCTCGATCGAGCACGGCGGGCTCATCCAGTTCAGCGGCTTGTAGCTGCCGCCGTCCGAGTGGACGAGCAGCGAGCCGTCGGCCTTGAGCATGAGGAGCCGAGTCGCGAGGGGCAGGTGGGCCGACAGGCGACCGGCGTAGTCGACGGAGCAGCGGGCGATGACGAGACGCACCCCGGAAGCCTAACCGGCGTCTGGTCGCGTTCCGGACGTCGCGTCCGCCTTCGTCGCGTTCTCTGCCTGGAGGCTCGGCTCGGCCCCGCTCGGTCCGTCGCCCCCGCCCCGGGCCGGGTCTCCCGCACCGGCGGTCGCGCCCGGCGTCCGCTCGCGCGCCGCCCCCGATGCCAGCCCGGCGGCGATGATGAACACGAACACGATGAGCAGCCCGTTGAGCAGCCCGAAGTGCTCGCCCACCAGCCCGATGATCGGCGGCCCGGCGAGGAACGCGACGTACCCGATGGTGGCCACGGCACTGACTCGGGCGGCGGCCGTGCGGGGGTCGTCGGCCGCGGCGGACATGCCCATCGGGAAGCCGAGGCTCGCGCCGAGGCCCCAGAGCACCACGCCGACGATCGCGAGCGGCACGTTCGGGACGAAGATCAGCATGCCGAGGCCGACGACGGCGACCGCAGCGCTCGTGCGGAGCACCGGGACCCGGCCGAAGCGGTCGATGAGGGGGCTGCCGGCGATCCGGCCGACGGTCATCGCGGCGAGGAACACGGTGAGCACGGCGGAGCCGCCGTCGTTGGCGAGCCCGTGCCCGTCGATCATGGCGAGGGGGAGCCAGTCGTTGGCGGAGCCCTCGGCCAGGGCCATGCCGAGGACGATCACGCCGATGAGCAGGGTCGACGGCTGCTTCCAGATCGCCCAGCGGGAGACCGGCAGCGTGACGGGGCTGGTGTCGGTCGGCTCGGGGTCGGACACCCGCTCGTCGCCGAACCAGCGGACGACGGTGACCAGCGCGATGCTCGTGACGATCCCGAGGACGATGAAGTGCAGGGCGACGGGGACCTCGTAGCGCTCGGCCAGGGCGCCGAGGCCGGCGCCGGCCAGGGTCCCGACGCTGAACGCGGCGTGGAACAGCGGCATGATCGTCCGGCCGCCGAGCCGCTCGGCCGTGGCCCCGGTGACGTTCATCGACACGTCGCAGAGGCCGTTGCCGAACCCGAACGCGATGAGGCTGATCCAGATGGCGGCGAAGCCCCAGCCGAGGCTGACGGAGATCCCGGCCATGACGAGGCCGAGCGCGAGGCACACGGCGGCGATCTGCACCCCGCGCTTGGCACCGAGACGGCCGACGATGTGACCCGCGAAGGTGAGACCGGCGATGGACCCGACGGACATCCCGACGACGAGCAGACCCATCTCCAGGGTGCTCGCGCCGAGTTCGTCGCGCACGCTCGGGATGCGCCCGAGCCAGGTGGCGATGTCGAGCCCGGAGAGCGTGAACACGACGAACACCGCGTTGCGCCAGGCGCGGGTGCTCGGTGCGGTCCAGGTGGGGGACGCCGTCGTCATGGTTCTTTCCGATCGAATCGATTCGAGTGAGGTTCTCGGATACGCTAACCGGCGATGGACGACACGGCAACAGACAGCGGCGAGTCGGGCTCGGCCCGGACGGCACGGCCGACCCTCGTCGCCGTCGCGCGCGCGGCCGGGGTCGCACCATCCACCGCGTCACTCGCCTTCAGCGGCAGCGGCCCCGTCTCCGAGGAGACCAGGGCACGCGTGCTCGCCGCGGCGGCGTCGCTCGGCTACGACGGCCCGGACCCGCGTGCACGGTCGCTCCGCCGCGGTCGCTCCGGCGTGATCGGCGTCGTGATGGACGAGCGACTCAGTGACGCCTTCCGTGACCCGGTCAACGTCCTGACGCTCGACGGCATCGCCGAGGTCGCGGGGGAAGCGGGGGCCTCCCTGCTCCTCGTCCGCAGCCCGCTCGACGACGAACGGGGTGCCGGACCCCTCGTGGACGCGCCGATGGACGCGGTGGTGCTCGTCGGCTGCAACGTGCGGGTCGACCCGGCCGTCGCCGTGCTCCGGCGTCGCGGGATCCCGGTCGTCGCGATCGAGGCCGACGACATCGAGGGCGCCGTCCCCATCCAGCTCGACAACCGCGAGGGCTCGCGACGCGCCTCGGCGTTCCTCCGCGACCTCGGGCACGAGTCCGTCACGGTCGTCACCCTGCCGCTCGACGCCAAGCGGCAGCGCGGGCCGATCTCCGCCGAGCGGTTCGCCGCGGGCACGGCGTTCACGACGATGGAGCGGCTCCGCGGGGTGCGCGGCGTCTTCCCGGACGCCGTCGCGATCGAGGCCGGGGGCAGCTCGGTGGAGGAAGGCCGCGCTGCCGGTGCCGCGTTGTTCGGACCGGGGGGCAGCCGTCCCACCGCGGTCGTGGCGCAGAGCGACCTGCTCGCGGTCGGGGTGATCTCCGCCGCGCTCGAGGCCGGGCTCCGCGTGCCGGAGGACGTCAGCGTCGTCGGCTTCGACGGCATCCAGGTCGACGACAGCTTGTTCCACCGCTCCCCGATCCGGCAGCTGACCACGCTCGTGCAGCCGTTCGTGCAGAAGGGCCAGGCGGCGGCACGTGCTGCGCTCGCCATGCTCGAGGGTGCCGCACCCACGCCGGCGTCCTTCCGCTCCGAGCTCCGCATCGGCGACACGACGGCGCCGCCGCGCGCGTAGCGCCGCCGCCGCGCTGCCCGCGCCGCCGCGGCACCCGCGCACCGTGCGCCCGCGCCGCGCAGCCCACCCGACGCTCAGCGCGCCATCGCCACCGCGATCCACCCCGGCCGGTGCGCCCGCACGCCGAGCGTCACCGCGCGCACCCCGATGTACCCGAACGAGAACACCGCCCAGAGCGCCGCGAGCCCGTCCCCGAACGCCCAGAGCAGCGGCAGGTACACGACGAGGTTCACCCCGCCGGCGATCGCCAGGTACCGGGCGTCGCCCGCCCCGATGAGCACCCCGTCGAGCACGAACACGTACCCGGCGATCGGCATCCCCGCCGCGATGAGCACGAGCACGACCGGCAGCGACGACCGCACCGCCGCGGAGCCTCCGAACACCGGGCCGAGCACGCCGCTGACTGCCAGCGTCAGCGCCCCGAGCATCACCCCGCCCGCGATGCCGAGCACCACGAGCCGCGTCGTGACGAGCCGCACCCGGTCGGCGTCCCCGGCCCCGAGGGCGTGCCCGACGAGCGCCTGCCCCGCGATCGCGAGCGCGTCCAGGGCGAAGGCGAGCGTGCCGAACACCGTCAGCCCGACCTGGGTGGTCGCGAGCCCGGTCGTGCCGAGCCCCGCTGCGACCGCGATCGTGGCGAGCATCGCCACGCGGAGCGACGCCGTCCGGAGGAACAGCCACGCCCCCGACCGCAGCGCACGGACCACGCCCGATGCGCCCGGCCGGAGCGGAGCGCCCACGGTCCGCGCAGCCCGCACCGCGATGACGACGTACACGGCGGCCATCGCCCACTGCACGATGACGGTGCCCGCGGCGGAGCCCTCGACGCCCCACCCGAGGCCGTAGATCAGGAGTGCGTTGAGCAGTCCGTTCGCGACGAAGCCGACCGTGGCGACGACGAGCGGCGTCCTCGTGTCCTGCAGTCCACGGAGGAGGCCGGTGGACGCCGTCACGACGAGGATCCCGGGCAGGCCGATGAGCGAGACGAGCAGGTAGGCGGTCGCGGCACTCGACACCGGGGCGGCTGCGCCGAAGAGCGACACGAGCGGCCCGGCGAGCGGCCAGCCGATCAGCGCGAGCACGACCCCGAGTCCCAGGGCCAGCCACATCCCGTCGA
Source organism: Curtobacterium sp. PhB136 (assembly GCF_004346855.1). Taxonomy (NCBI): domain Bacteria; kingdom Bacillati; phylum Actinomycetota; class Actinomycetes; order Micrococcales; family Microbacteriaceae; genus Curtobacterium; species Curtobacterium sp. PhB136. The sequence goes on along the minus strand of NZ_SMGH01000004.1, from coordinate 705,671 downwards.
TGCCGGCGTGCACCGCGCCGCGCCGGTCGCCGCCGCCCAGCGCCCGTGCGACGGCCGGGGTCGTCGAGTAGGCCAGGAACACGAGCAGCCCCGTCACGGTCTGCAGCACGGCGGCGGCGAGCCCGACCGCCGCGAGCGACGTCGCGCCGAGGTGCCCGACCAGCGCCGTGTCCGTCATCAGGAACAGCGGTTCGACGACGAGGGCGCCGAGCGCCGGCAGTGCCAGCCGGACGATGTCGCGGTCGACGGCGCGGCGGGACGAGGCCATCACGACATCATGCCGGACGGGAGGCCCGGGTCGGGCCCGACCCGGGCCTCCCGTCCGTCGCCTGGTGGCGTCAGCCGCGGTCGGCGCGCGGTTCCGCAGGGACGCCGCCGGTGGCGGCGTGTGCGGACTCCGACACTTCGGGCGTGGCCGGGTCGGTGCCGCGCGCCCGACCGATGAGGTCCATCAGGTGGTAGACGACGATCGCCGCGACGGTCCCGACGATGATGCCGCCGAAGCTCGCCTGGCCGAACGAGAACGTGAAGTCCGCGATGCCGATGATGAGCGCGATGCCCGCCGTCAGCTGGTTCTTCGGCTTGGAGAAGTCGACGCGGTTCTCCACCCAGATCCGGATGCCGATGACGCCGATCAGGCCGTACAGGGCGGTGGTCGCACCGCCGAGGACGCCGGCGGGCACGGAGGAGATGACCGCACCGATCTTCGGGGAGAGCCCGAGCAGGACGGCGACGATCGCGGCCACCCAGTACGCGGCGGTGGAGAACACCCGGGTCGCTGCCATCACGCCGATGTTCTCGCCGTAGGTCGTCGTCGCGGAGCCGCCGCCGACACCAGCCAGCACGGTGGAGATGCCGTCGGCGAAGAGCGCCCGACCGGTCAGCGGCGTGAGGTCACGGCCGGTGAGCTGTCCGACGCCCTTCACGTGGCCGACGTTCTCGGCGATGAGCGCGAGGACGACCGGCACGAACGCCAGGTAGATCGCGAGCTGCGACGGGTCGAAGGCCGGCGCGGTGAACTCCGGCAGCCCGACCCAGGCGGCAGCGCCGACGGCGGAGAAGTCCACCTGCCCGCCGATGAGCGCCGCGACGTACCCGATGACCACGCCGATGACGATGGAGAGCCGCCCGATCAGTCCCTTGAAGAGCACCGTCACGAGGATGATCGCGAGCAGGGTGATCAACGCGACGACGGGGGCCTTCGTGAAGTTGTCGCGCGCCGCGGGGGCGAGGTTGAACCCGATCAACGCGACGATCGCGCCGGAGACGATCGGCGGCATCAGCCGGTCGATCCAGCCGGCGCCGGCGAGGTGCACGACCAGGCCGATCACGGCGAGGAGCGCACCGACGACGATGATGCCGGAGAGCGCGAGGGGGATGCCGCCGATCTTCGTCGCGGCACCGATGGGGGCGATGAAGGCGAAGGAGGACCCGAGGTAGCTCGGCAGGCGGTTCCCGGTGATGAGCAGGAACAGGATCGTCCCGATGCCGCTGAAGAGCAGGGTCGTGGACGGCGGGAAGCCGGTGAGCAGCGGGACGAGGAACGTCGCGCCGAACATCGCGACGACGTGCTGGACGCCGAGCCCGATCGTGCGGCCCCAGGTGAGGCGTTCGTCCGGTGCCACGATCGTCGTCGCCGAGACGGTCGCGCCGTCTCCGTGCAGCTTCCACGGGAGTCCCATGCGACGACCGTACCGGCACCCGCACCCCCGTGACGGCGCCGGTCCGGGTCCCGGGGTGGACGCCAGGGGGTCGGTGACTATCGTGGAGCGCATGACCGACGTCGCAGGCACCACCGGAATCCAGACCGACGAACTCGATGCCACGGTGCAGCCGAAGGACGACCTCTACCGGCACGTGAACGGGCAGTGGATCCAGGCGACGCCGATCCCCGACGACAAGGCGCGCTACGGGTCCTTCACGGTCCTCGCGGAAGCGGCAGAGGTCGCCGTCCGGGACATCATCGAGCGCTCGCAGCAGGCCGCTCCCGGCACCGAGGAGCGCAAGGTCGGCGACCTGTTCTCCTCGTTCACCGACGAGACCGCGCTCGAGTCGCTCGGCACCGCGCCGATCGAGCCGCTCCTCGCCGAGATCGCCGCGATCGAGACCAAGGACGAGGTCGTCCGGATGGTCGGTCGGTTCGAGCGCCTCGGCCTGCCGAGCTTCATCCAGCTCTTCGTCGACAACGACCCGGGCGACCCGGAGTCCTACGTGGTGTTCCTCGAGCAGTCCGGGCTCGGGCTGCCCGACGAGTCCTACTACCGCGAAGAGCGCTTCGCCGACATCCGCGACAAGTACCGCGAGTTCGTCGGCGCGATGTTCCCCCTCGCCGGCTACGACGAGAGCGCGGACCGCACCGAGCACGTCATCCGGCTCGAGACCGAGCTCGCCGGCAAGCACTGGGACAACGTCGCCACGCGCGACAGCCAGAAGACGTACAACAAGCTGCCGTGGGCCGAGGTCGCCGCGCTGGCGCCCGGGATCGACCTGCAGCTGTGGTGGGAGTCGATCGGTGCCCCGGTCGGCGCGTTCGAGACCGTCGTGGTGCGCGAGCCCTCGTTCCTCACCGGTCTGGCCGAGCTCCTCCGCGACGAGAACGTCAGCACCTGGAAGGACTGGCTCGCCTGGCAGGTCATCCGCGGGTCGGCGCCGTACCTGACGAGCGCGTTCTCGGCGACGAGCTTCTCGTTCTACGGCACCGCACTCACCGGGGCGCCCAAGCAGCGCGAGCGCTGGAAGCGCGGCGTCTCCCTGGTCGAGGGCGCCATGGGCGAAGCAGTCGGACGGATCTACGTCCAGGAGCACTTCGACGAGACCTCGAAGGTGACGATGGACGACCTCGTCGCGAACCTCGTCGAGGCGTACCGGCAGAGCATCACCGCGCTCGACTGGATGACCGACGAGACCCGGGCCCGCGCGCTCGACAAGCTCGACAAGTTCACGCCGAAGATCGGGTACCCGGTCAAGTGGCGCGACTACTCCGCGCTGCCGGTCGCCGCCGACGACCTGCTCGGCAACGTGCGCGCCGTCGCGGCCTTCCAGGTCGACCGCGAGCTCGGCAAGATCGGGAAGCCGATCGACCGCGACGAGTGGTTCATGACCCCGCAGACGATCAACGCCTACTACAACCCGGGCTTCAACGAGATTGTCTTCCCGGCCGCCATCCTGCAGTTCCCGTTCTTCGACGCCGCCCGCGACGCCGCCGCGAACTACGGCGCGATCGGTGCCGTCATCGGCCACGAGATCGGCCACGGCTTCGACGACCAGGGCTCGCAGTACGACGGTGACGGCCGCCTCGAGAACTGGTGGACCGAAGCCGACCGCCTGGCGTTCGAGGAGCGCACGAAGGCCCTCATCGCCCAGTACGACGCGCTCGTCCCGACCGAGGTCCCGGACGGCCACGTCAACGGTGCCCTGACGATCGGCGAGAACATCGGCGACCTCGGTGGCCTGTCCATCGCGTGGAAGGCGTACCTGCTCTCGCTCGACGGCCAGGAGCCCCCGGTGATCGACGGCCTGACCGGTGCCGAGCGGTTCTTCCTCAGCTGGGCGCAGGCCTGGCGCATGGCGATCCGGCCGGAGGAAGCGGCACGACTGCTGCAGATCGACCCGCACTCGCCCACCGAGTTCCGCTGCAACCAGGTCGTCAAGAACATCGACGTGTTCTACGACACCTTCGGCGTGACCGAGCAGGACGCGATGTACCTCGACCCCGCCGAGCGCGTCTCGATCTGGTGATGGTGGAGCCCGACGCGGCACCGTCCTCGCGGCGGCGACGCCACGACGGTCGTGCCGCGGCGGGCAACCGTGCGCGGGGTCGTCACCGCGGTGGCGGCGAGGACCGCTTCCAGGCGACGGTCGAGGCGCTCGGCGCGCTCGCGTTCGACGGCGCGGGCGTGAGCGCCTCGGTCATCGACACCTCCAGCGGCAAGGCGCTGCTGGCGATCGACGACCGGCTCGTGCAGCCCGTCGCCGGACTCGGTCGGGTGCTGCTGCTCATCGAGGTCGCCGCCCGGCTCGAGGACGGCCGGCTCCACGGCGACCGGCTCCAGCGGATGGCGCGGGACACCGCGACCGGCCCCGGCCTCTGGCAGTTCCTGCAGGAGCCGACGATGCAGGTGTCCGACCTGGCCACGCTGGTCGGCGCGACCGCGGACGCGTGGGCGACGAACGCCCTCCTCTCGACCGTCGGCATCGACGCGGTCCGGGAACGGGCCGAGTCGCTCGGGGTCGAGCGGTCGGCGTTCATCGACCGGGTCCGGGACCGCCGGGGGCCCGACGACGCCCCGGACGTCGCGGTCGCGGCCACCGGTGAGCTCAGCTGGGTGATGCGGGGTCTGGCCCTCGGCGAGGTCGTCGACGAGGGCGTGTCGAACCGCGTGCTCGGATGGCTCTCGCTCGCCGGCGACCTGACCCTGGTGGCCGGGTCGTTCGGGCTCGATCCGTTCGCGCACCGGGCGCTCGACCACGGGTTGCAGTCGGTCGCGGTGACCGGTTCGGGTCCGGGTGTGCGTGCCGAGGCGGGCGTGCTGCGTGGTCCGGGGTCGTCGGTGAGCTACGCCGTGACGGTGACGTTCGACGACGACACGCTCGACCGACGGCTCGCGGTCGTCGAGGCGATGCGGACGATGGGCACCGAGGTCCTCGACGCGGTGCACGTCGTCGTGACCCGCTGACCCCGTTGGTCGTGCGGCCCTGGACCCGGCCGTGCACGCGCCGGAGCCGACGTCGTGCGGCGGGGTGAGCCTCCCGGCCGTGCATGCACGCGCAACGCGCGACGACACCGTTGTCGTACGACGACAACGGTGTCGCAAGCACGCCTGCGCAACGGTTGCAGACGCTGGCTGACGACGAAGTCGTCGTCGTACGACAGCGACCCTGTCGTTCCGAGTCGGGCCGAGGGCGGCAGCGAGCCGCCGGCCAGCCCCAGCCGCCTCAGCGGTGCTTCTTCGCGGCCTTCGCGATCTTCTTGCCGAGCTTCTTCCGCGACTTGCGGGCGTGCGGGTCGTTCCACATCTTCCGGGCGGTCTCGCCCTTCGACTGCTTGATCACGGGACGGTTGGCCCGGGACCCGAACCAGAACGCGACGAGCACGATTGCTCCGATGACGATGATGCGGTTGCGCATGGTGTTCCTTTCGGTGTCGGATCGCGGCCGGTCAGCCGGTGATCCGTCGTACGAGGTCGGTGATGATGGGCCCGACGTCCCCGGCCCGGTCTGCCGACCCGATGGCGACGGTGACGAGCGGGTAGGCCGTGACCACGAGGGTGACGACGACCGCGAGGACGACCGGCACCCACGACGCCACCGTACGTCGCCGGGTCACGGCGAGGATCAGCAACGCGAGCACCACGATCCCGCCGAGGACGGTCACGAGCGTGACGCGGACGACCGGGAACGGCACGAGTCCGGCGGTGGTGGCCGTCACACCGGCGAGGAAGCCGACGAGCGGCAGGAACACGCCCACGAAGACGAGGACGATGACGAGCACGCCGACGACCGTCGCGATCCAGACACCGCGTGCTCGGGGTGGGCGTTCACGGGCGAACCGACGGCCGCGGCGCCCCGACCAGACGGTCACGACGCCGACTCGGTCGCGGCGTCCGCGGTCGCGGAACCGGCGAGCACGGGATCCGCGGTCGCGGGAGCCGACGGCGCGTCGTCGAACGGCCCGTGCACGTCGGTGACGTGCACGTCGACGCGGACCGGCAGCGCGGCGAGCTGGCCGACGGCGTGGGCGACCTGCGCGCGGACCTCGTCCGCGACGGCGCTGACGCGCTCCGGGTAGGTGACGACGAGCGACACCCGGACCTCGAGGATCCCGTCGGTGTCGTCGACCTGCACGCCGACGGTGGTCGCGGAACGGCCGAGGCGGGACCGCAACTGGTCGGCTGCCCGTTCGACGACCCCGCCGAGGTGGTGCACCCCGTCGACGCCGAGCGCGGTCGTCGCCGCGGTGCGGGCCGCGACGTCGAGCGGGCTCGCGTCCTCGGGCAGCGGTGCGGTCAGGGACGCCGGCAGCGTCACCTCGGTGACCGACGTGCGTGCGTGTGTCTCGTCGTGCATGGTCTCCTCCTCGGTCCGGACAGGCGACGACGGGGCACCCGGATGCGGCTGCCCCGTCGTCGTCACTGCGGTCGCGCTAGTTCTTGAAGACGTCCTTGACGTCCTCGCCGGTCTGCTTCACGCTCGCCGAGGCCTGGTCCTTCTTGCCCTCAGCGACCTTGGAGTCGTCGTTGGTGGCGTTGCCGAGGGCTTCCTTCGCCTTGCCGGCGATGTCCTGTGCGGCGTTCTTGATCTTGTCGTCGAGACCCATGAGGGTTCCTTTCTTCGGTGGGCAGGCGCCCGTTGCGGTGGTGTGGGTGGTGGTGACGGCCGGGAGGCCCGTCGTGCGTCCGGCGGTCGGCCTCAGTGGACGCGACTCGCCTTCGCGAGCACCGAACGGGTCCCCCCGGTCAGGTGCACGAGCACGGGGACGGGGCGTCCGAGCGTGCGGTCGAGGACCGCCAGTGCGCGGTCGACGGCGTCGAGCACGGCGACGGCGTCGCCACCGCGCCGGACGGCGACCCGGATCCGGGCGGCACGCTGCCGACGGACCTGGAACACGTCGACCTTGGCGCCGACGACGTCACGGACGTCACTGAGCTCGTGGTCCACGACGTCCCGGACGAGCGCGACGTTGATGGTCACGGCGTCGTCGCCGGAGCGTTCCCGGACGGCGACGGACGTGCCGCCACCGCCGCGGGTGAAGACCCAGACGAGCGCCAGCACGATGACGACGGCGCAGGCGACGGCGACGATCCAGAGGGAGGTCGCGGGGACGTCGAGGCTGCGGGGCAGCTCGAGGTACGGGCGGACGGCGTCACGGACGGCCGGGAGGACGCCGGCGCCGATGGTCAGACCGACCAGGACGGCGACGATCCCGAGCACGAACAGGATGATGCGGTTGAGCGTGCGGTTGCTCCTGGTCATGACAGCGTCCCCTGTTCTGCGACACGGACGCGCACCCGACGGCCGAAGCGCTCGTCGAGCCGGTTGAGTCGCTCCTCGACGGCGGCGCGGACGGCGCTCTCGTCGACGGGCATGCCGGAGACCGGGACCACGCGGACGTCGGTCCGGTTGCCGCGGGAGCTGGCGGTGGCGTTGCCCTCGGGCACGCCGGCCACGGAGCCCGCGGCGTTGGCGGCCGTCGCGGCGATGATGCGGGTGTCGATCACGACGGCACCGCGATCGTGCGGCACCGGCGACCGGTGCTGACGGCCGGGCTTCACGGCCAGGACGACGAGCACCACGCCGAGGACGACGAGGACGACTGCGATCACCTCGGCGATCGTGACGAACGCCGCGTCCGGGCGGAGGGCCGCGTCGACGGCGGTCTGCGGGTCGGCGAGGAGCGGGGCCGCGCCGACGGCACGCAGGACCGACTCGGTGCCGATCCAGGCAGCCACCAGGGCGAGCACGACGAGCGCGACGGACACGGCGGTCGATCGCGAGCGGTGCACGCTCCGTCGCCGGATGCGTCGCTCGACGGCGTTGCCGCCGACGGTGTTGCTGCTCATGACGTCTCCTACCGGACCCGGTTCGTGCGTTCCCGCACGATCCCGGTCAGTTCGATGTGGGCGCTGCCGACCCGACGGCCGGTCAGTTCGCTGACGCGGTCGCGGACCTCGGCGGCGGTGGCGGTCGCGCGGCCGACGAGGTCGTCGGCCGCGGCGATCGGGCCGGTGATGTCGAGCGCGAGGGAGCCCCGGTGGTCGCCGAGGGCGACGCGGACCTGCTTGACGGGTGCTCCGAGGTGCTCGGCGGCGACGGCGCGGGCGCAGGAGGTCAGGGCCCGCGCCGAGATCTCGACGCGGCCCGGGACGTCCGGGCCGCCGCTCACCGGGAGCTCCGGCGCCCGGTCAGCACGTCGGTCAGGGCTCCGCGGTCGATGCGGCCGGACACGAGCGCTGCCACGAGGGCACCGACCGCGGCGAACACGACGACGAGGACGAAGCCCCAGAAGCCGAACTGGAGTGCGACGACTGCGAGGACGGCGCCGATCAGGGCGCCGGAGAGGGTGGTGCTCATGCGACTCGCGACTCCTTCTTGTCGTCATCGTCGTCGTCGCCCGGGATGAAGACGTCCTGGACGGTCACGTTGACCTCGGTGACGTCCATGCCGACGATCTGCTCGAGCGCGCGGCTCACCGAGGCGCGGACGCTGTCGGCGACCTGCTGGAGCGGGACCGGGTACTCGGCGACGATGACGATGTCGGCGGCGATCTGCGTCTCGCCGACCTCGACCTTGACGCCCTGGGCGAGGTCGCGCTGGCCGATGGCGTCACGGAGAGCGCCGATGGCACGGGCTGCGCCGCCGCCGAGGGAGTGCACGCCGTTGACCTCGCGGGCGGCGATACCGGCGACCTTCGAGACGACGGTGTCGTCGATGACGGTCTTGCCGGTGGTGGTGGCGCTGCTGGACGCCGAGGAGGCGATCGTCGCGCGGGACGTGGTCGCCGCTGCGGTGGTGGGGGTGGACGTGGTGTCGGCCATGGTGGCTCCTTCCGAGATGCCCGCCGGGTGTTCCCAGCGGTTGCTGTTCACGGATGAGACGGGCTGGGGTCGACAGAAGTCACACGTCGGCACCACGTCCCAGGGAGCTGCCAGACAGGCCCGGTTCGGGGACGGTTCTGTCCCCCGAAGTGCGGACAGCTCAGTCGTCGACGCCGTTTCCGGCCGTCGGAGTGCGTTCCGTGCCGACCCGGACCGCGCGGACACGGGCCATCGGCGTGGTGCCGCACTCGTCGCGGAAGACCTGCTGCAGGCGACGCGGACGGACGCCGGCCGCGGCGGCGATCTGCTCGACGGTCAGCGGCTCGGCGGCGTGCGACTCGATGAACGCCGTCGCGCGCTGGACGACCCCCGTCGCCGACTGTGCGGCACGCAGTGTCGTCCCCGGGCTCTCGTCGAACCGCTCGCGGTAGGTCGCGGTGAACCGGCCGGCGTTCGTGAACCCCCACGCCCGGGCGACGTCGCCCGCGGCGTCCTCCGTCCGGCCCCGCAGGAGTTCCCGACGGACCTCGTCGAGTCGGTGGTCGCGGAGGAACCGGCTCGGGGTGGTGCCGAGCGTCCGGACGAAGACCTCCTGCAGCCCGCGCTCGCCGAGGCCCGCGGCGTCCGCGATCGCGCGCACCGGGGGACGCTCGCGCGCGTGCTCCTCGATGAACCGGATCGCGTCCCGCAGCCGGTTCGCGACCGGGACGTCGTCCCCGAGGTCACGGAGCGGGAAGGTGTCGAGGACCACCACGGCCAGCCGCCGGTTCAGCGCGGTCCGCATCGCGCCCTGCACGCGGTCGTCGAGGAGGGCGGGGCTGAGCTCCCGGATCAGTCGGCGGAGCGGCTCCCGGCGGGCGATCACCTCGTCCTGCTGCGCGAACAGCAGCGGGCCGTCCGGTTGCCGGAACCCGAGCTCGCGCCCGACCCTCCGGAGGAAGCGGTCGGCGACGTGCACCCCGTTGTAGACGGTCTCCTCGGACTCGAACCGGTAGGCCTCGGACGCGGACGCGATGTAGGGCGCTCCCGGCAGGACCACCCGGCTCCGGTCGGCGAAGTGCATCTCGAGGTGCCCCTGGGCGAGCCAGAACACGACGTGGTCGCCGCGCGGGCCGATCACCCCGCCGCGTCGGCCACCGGTCGCGCGCATCGTGCGCAGCGAGAGGTCGTCGTCACCGACGACCGTGTACTCGTACCGGGCCTCGGGCGCCGCAGCGGTCTCGGAGGCGAAGTCCGACCCGCCGTACTCGGACGTGAAGATCGCCGCGTAGTCGGTGCCGTCGTGATCGGTGAACCGCTGCCTGCGGAATCCGGTCGACGACGACGAGGTCACCTCGCCATCATGGCACCCGGGCGTCCCGCTGTCAGGAGGTCGCCTGGCCCTCGGGGACGAGCGCCTGGACGGACAGCAGCGCCGCGTCGGGGTTCTTGCACGCGGTGCTGCCGGCGTCCTCCACGAAGAGTGACTGCTTCGACCCGGGCGGGTAGATGCGGAACCCGTCGGGCGTCTGCGGCTGACACGTCGCGGTGTCGAAGGCGGCTGCACTGACGATCCGCAGCTGCGCGACCGCGGTCTGGCCGGCGGCGAGCGTCACCGTGGGGTGCGGGCCGCTCTGGTCCTCCGTGGCCGCTGCGCCGATCTGCGTGCCGGTCCCGCCACCGACGAAGGAGACGCCGGGCCACCCCTGCAACGTGCAGGTCGCGGATCCGGTGTTCCGCAGCGCGAGGTGCACGTACGTGCTGCCGGCCGCGCCGCCGCTGCCCGCTTCGAGCGAGCCGGCGAGGTCCGCCGCGACGCACCGGGTCGGTGTCGCGGAACCGGAACCGGAACCGGAACCGGAACCGGAGGCGGACCCGGAGGTGGCGGGTGCCGTCGCGGACGCGGTGGGAGCGTCGGCCGCCGGGGTCGTGGAGGGTGATGCGGTCACGGTCCGCGTCGCGGTGGCGGTCGGTGTGGCGTCGCCGCCGGAGGAACACCCGGCCAGGGCCCCCGCCACCAGGAGTGCGACGCCTGCGGACACGATCATCGGTCGACTGCTGCGGTGCATGCCGACAGGCAACCACTTCCATGTGCGAACTGGTTCGGGCGCCACTCAGGGACCACGAGCACACTCGCGCACAACGGCATCGGTGCCGTTCCAGGACCCGGAGGACGGACATGGCAGGCAAGCACGAGCAGATCCGAGGCGACGCGGACCGGGCGGACGGCGTCGAGCCGGCAGCCGGGGCGTTCGTCGACAGCGACATCCCCGGCGAGGACAGCCCGCACACGGACGAGCCGGTCGGCGAGTTCGTCCAGAGCGACATCCCGGGCGAGGACGTCCCCACCGAGACGGACACCGACGGCGAGTACGTCGAGTCGGACATCCCGGGCGAGAACGAACCGCGTCCCTCCGGCGAGGTCGGCCACTACGTCGACTCGGGCTCCGGCACTGACGACACCGAGAACGGCTGACGACACCGGGAACGGCCCGCGACAGCGGGAACGGCCAGCGCCGTCGCTAGTCGATGAGCTCCGCCTGCACCAGCAGGCGGAGCGTCTCCACGCCCGCGGGCGGGCAGCGATCGGCATCCGCCGCGGTGACCCACTCGACCTCGTCGACCTCGGCCGAGGCGACCGGGATCGCGGCGTCGAGTGCGCCGCCGGGCCGGGCGAGGAAGAGCGTCATGGCGACGACGGTCCCCGGAGCCTGGCCGTGCGCGGGCTCCGTCACGACGGCGAACTCGTCGACGTCGTCGGGTGTGAGCCGCAGGCCGGTCTCCTCGAACGCCTCGCGCACCACCGCCTCCACCGCGGTCTCGCCGGGTTCGGTCTTGCCGCCGGGCAGGTAGAGCACGTCGCGCTGCCGTGCTCGCACCATCAGGACGCGTCGGTCGCGCACCAGCAGGAGCGCGGACACGTCCAGGACGGGCGGGAGGCTCAGCTCGCGTCCGCCTCGTCGTCGTTGCGCGGGCACGCGGTGCGTTCCGCCAGCGGGACGACCGGGGCGGGCACGTCCAGTTCCGCTTCGGGCTCGGGGCGGACGCCGAACAGGGCGTCGAGGGCGCCGACGAACTCCTCGCCACGTCCGGCTCGGCCGAGCTCACGCGCGCGGACCGACGGCCGGTGCAGCAGGACGCCGACCAGGTGCCGGAGTGCCCGTTCGGTCTGCTCGGCGGACTCCGGCGTGACGTCGCCGCGCCGGGTCGAGCGCTCGATCTCGGCGTCGAGGATGTCGAACACGTGCTTCCGGAAGGCCACGAGCGCCGGCGTCGTGGACTGCTCGAGCGCCTGCGCACGGAACCGGGACACGGCGTCGTCGACCATCGCACGGGCCTCGGACTCGGCGTTCAGCTCGGACACGGGAGCGTGGATGCTGATGGTCTCGAGGTCGAGCAGCTCGACGCCCTGCACCGCCGCGGCTTCTGCCGCGACGTTCCGGGGGAGCCCGAGGTCGATGACGATCCGGCGGACGCCGTCGTCGAGGTCGGCCGCGCCGATGACCGGGACCTCGCTCGAGGTGCAGGTGATCACGACGTCGCTCGAGAGGATCGCCTGGTGCAGGTCGTGCGCGGCGACGAGGTCGTGCTTGGCGGCGAACCACGGTGCGCGGCCGGACGGCGAGTACACCTGGATGCGCTGGGCGCCACGGTCGCGGAGGGCGGCGATGGTGGTTGCGGCGTAGCTGCCGGTGCCGACGAGGAGCACGTTCGTCCGGGCCCAGTCGGTCACCCGGGACGACGCGAGTTCGAGGCCGAGTCGCACGAGCGAGCGGCCCGCCGCACCGATGCGGGTGCGGGTCTTGACGCCGCGGGACGTGTGCGCCGCTTCCTGGAAGAGCCGCTCGAGGTCGGAGGTGGTCGTGCCGTTGGCGCGGGCGTCCTCGAGCGAGCGGCGGACCTGTCCGGAGATCTCGGTCTCGCCGATGACGACGGACTCGAGGCCGCTGGAGACGGCGAAGAGGTGCTGGACCACGTCCTTGCCGTCGAGCACGGAGACGGAGTCGAGGACGTCCGTGCCGACGAGCCCGCTCGCGGCGGCGACGGCGTCGACCGTGGCGGCGACCGCGGAGTCGCTGTCGTCGCCGGCGATGTCGAGGTAGGCCTCGAAGCGGTTGCAGGTCGCGAGGACCACGGCGCCGTCGAGGACGTCCGAGTCGGTGACCAGTCGAGAGGCGGCCGCGGGGGCGCCGATGCTCAGTCGCTCCAGGAGGTCGAAGCTGGCGTTGCGATGCGACGCCGTGAGACAGATGAGCACGTACTCCATGGTACCGCGCAGTTCACGATGCCGCTGCTGCGAGAATCAACGGGTGACCGATGCACCCATCTCCGCCCTCCCGTCCTCGCACCCGCTGGCCGACGGGCGCACCGCCGGATCCGCGCTGGTCCGGGCCCTCCGGGGTGACCGACCGGAGACCCTGCCGGTGTGGTTCATGCGCCAGGCGGGCCGTTCGCTGCCCGAGTACCGGGAGCTCCGGGTGGGCACGGCCATGCTCGACGCCTGCCTCGACCCGGCGATGGCGTCGGAGATCACGCTGCAGCCGGTGCGCCGGCACGGGGTCGACGCGGGCATCTTCTTCAGCGACATCGTCGTGCCGATCAAGCTCGCCGGCGTGGACGTCGAGATCGTCCCCGGTCGTGGTCCGGTGCTCGGCTCGCCGATCCGCACGTCCGCCGACGTCGACGCGCTGCAGGACCTCGACCCGGCGTCGCTCGCACCGATCTCCGAAGCCGTGGCCCGCACCGTGGCCGAACTCGGCTCGACACCGCTGATCGGGTTCGCGGGCGCACCGTTCACACTCGCCGCGTACCTGGTGGAGGGCGGCCCGTCGAAGGACCACATCCGCGCCCGCACGCTCATGCACAGCGACCCCGAGACGTGGTCCCGGCTGCTCGGCTGGGCGGCCGAGGTGTCCGGCACCTTCCTCCGCGCCCAGGTGCTCGCCGGGGCGTCGGCAGCGCAGCTCTTCGACTCCTGGGTCGGTTCGCTGTCCCGTGCGGACTACGTCGAGCACGTCGCCCCGCACTCCGCGCAGGCGCTGTCCCACGTCGCCGACCTCGGTGTCCCGCGCATCCACTTCGGCGTCGGCAGCGGTGAGGTCCTCCGGGACATGACCACCCTCGGCGACGACACCGCCGGACCCCGCGTCGACGCGGTCGGCGTGGACTGGCGCCTGCCGCTCGACCAGGCCGTCGAGCGCGTCGGCACCGGTGTCACCGTGCAGGGCAACATCGACCCGGCGATGCTCGCCGCCCCGTGGGAGGTCCTCGAGGCGCACGTCCGCGACGTCGTCCGCCGCGGTGGCGCCGCACGGGCGCACGTGGTGAACCTCGGGCACGGTGTGCCGCCGGAGACCGACCCGACCGTGCTCACCCGGGTCGTCGAGCTCGTCCACGGACTCGGCAGCGGCGCGGGCGACGGAGCTGCCGCGTGAGAGGCGCGGTCGTCGTCGGGGGCGGCGTCGCCGGGCTCCTCGCCGCCCGGGACCTCGCGAAGGCGGGCGTGCACGTGGTGCTCGTCGAGGCCTCCGGCACGCTCGGCGGGATGATCCGCCGGCACACGGTCGCGGGGATCGACGTCGACATGGCCGCCGAGTCGTTCGCGACCAGGACCGACGCGGTCGCCTCGCTCGCGATCGAGCTCGGTCTCGGGAACGAGCTCGTCGACCCCGACCCGCGCGGCGCCTGGCTGATGACCCGTGACGGCCGCACGGCACCGATGCCTTCGACCGGGCTGCTCGGCATCCCCGGCGTCCCGATGGCGGCCGACGTGCTCGCCGTCGTCGGACAGGCCGGCGGGCTGCGGGCGCAGATGGACTCCCTGCTGCCCTCGCTCGTGGGGTCGCGGGCCGCGAGCCTCGGCGAGCTGGTCCGGAAGCGGATGGGCGCCAAGGTCCTCGACGACCTCGTGGTCCCCGTCGTCGCCGGCGTGCACTCCACCCACCCGGACGACCTCGACCCCGACCGGGTGGCCCCTGGCCTCCGTGAGGCACTGCTCCGGGACGGCTCCCTCGCGCGGGCCGTCGTGACCCTGCGCGAGCGTGCGACCGCCGGCTCCGCGGTCCGGGGGATCCGCGGCGGCATCGTCCGGATCGTCGACGAGCTGATCGCGGACCTCGAGACGTACCGGGTCGACGTCCGGCTGCACACCAGGGCACTGCGGATCGAACGGGCCGCGGTCGAGGTCGCCGGCCCCGACGGCGACGTCGAGCGGCTCGTCGCGGACCACGTCGTCGCCACCGTCCCCGATCCGGAGCGCGCGGCATCGCCGTCGCGCACCGGCATCGAGCTCGTGACACTCGTCGTGGAGCAGCCCGAGCTCGACGCCGCCCCGCGCGGGTCCGGGATCCTCGTGCACCCGGACGCCACCGGTGTCCGCGCGAAGGCCCTGACACACGCGACCGCGAAGTGGCCGTGGCTGGCTCAAGCGGCGGACGGTCGCCACGTCCTGCGGCTCAGCTACCGGGCGGACCGGGCCGACGAGGCGGACCAGGGCACGAGCCTCCCGGTCGACCCGCGTGACGAGACGGGCGCCCGTGCGACGGCGGACGCGACCGCCCTGCTCGGCGTCCACGTCGGACCGGAGCAGGTCGTCGGAGCCGCGCGCGTCCGGTGGTCGGGGCCGGACACCGAGCCCGCCGGCCTGGCCGAGGGCGTGATCGGGACAGGCGAGGCGTCAACAGGACGGGGCCTGGCCGGGATCGTCGGGACGACGCGATCCGCCGTCCGGGACCTCCTCGCTTCCTGAGCGGACCGCCGACCCCCCGAGGGCTACTGTTGGTGGAACGCCGAGACATTCCGCTCGGCGCATGACCACCGCACACACTGACCAATCGGAGGAACCATGCGAGGCAGGCTCCTGTTCGTCGCCGGCGCAGCACTCGGGTACGTCCTGGGATCGCGAGCCGGACGGGCGCGGTACGAACAGATCAAGACCGTCAGCGGCAAGATCTGGAACAGCAACGGCGTCCAGAAGGGCGTCCACAACGTCGAGGAGTTCGTCGCGGACAAGACTCCCGACGTCGCCGAGTTCGTCGGCGAGCAGACCAAGAAGGTCGTGCGCAAGGTCGGCCAGAAGAAGGACGCCCAAGCCTCATGACCGACACCCGTGACCGGAAATCGCGATCGCTGTTCGGTCTCGTCGGGGACGTCCCGCAGCTGGTCAAGAACCTCGTCAAGGGTGAGATCGCGCTCCTCAAGGCCGAGCTGGTCGGCAAGGCCAAGGTCTTCGCCATCGCCGCCGCCCTGCTCGTCGTGGCGCTCGTCATCGTGCTCTACGCGATCGGCGTGCTCCTGACCGCGGCCGTGATGGGCCTCGCGACGATCATGCCGGCGTGGCTCGCCGCGCTCGTGCTCGCGTTCGTGATGCTCGTCGTCGCGGGGATCCTCGGGTTCGTCGGCTGGAAGCGGTTCAAGAAGGGGCTGCCGATCACGCCGAAGCGCACGATCGACAGCGTCAAGAACGACATCAACGCGGTCAAGGGCATGGGCAAGAAGCCCACGCCCGAGACCCAGCACGCGTCCCGCAACCCGGACGTCGGCGGCCGGTTCTGACGTCGACGCACCCGCGACGCACACCCCTGCACCACCCCACGGAGGACCAGTGACCGACCCGCACCCGCACGACGAGCTCGCCGACCAGGTCGCAGCGACCCGCGCGCAGCTCTTCGACACCCTCGACGCGATCGAGGACAAGCTCAACGTCCCGAAGCAGATCGGCATCGCCGCGTCGAAGGTGAAGCGGGGCGTCGTCGAGAAGCGTCCCCCGTACCTGGCCGGGCTCGCAGCGGGCGTGGCGGTGGTCGGGGGTATCGTCGTGACGGTGCTCCGACGGCGGTAGATCCGATCGGGGGTCCACTGCGGTCCAGGGGCGCGACCGTTCCTTGCAACCGATAGGACAATGGACCACATGAGTTCCACCGTGCCCGCTCCGCACAACGGCTCCGGGCCGCACGACAGCGCTTCCCCCCACGAGACCTCCCCGGACTCCGGTGTCGACCCGAACCTCCTCACGGCGTACGCGCTGTGGGCGGTGTTCCGTCGGCCCCTCGGCCCGATCCACCGGCCCGGTGACGACGCCGTCGCGGAACTCGACGCGGTGATCGCGTCGGCCGCTGAGCGCGGTGTCACCATCCGTGGCTTCTACGACGTGTCCGGTTTCCGCGCGGATGCCGACGTCATGATCTGGCTGCACGGCGACGACGCGCAGGCGATCCAGGCGGTGCTGCGGGAGATCCGCCGGACCGGCCTGTTCCAGGACGCCGAACCGGTGTGGCACGCGATGGCGATGCACCGCGAAGCCGAGTTCAACAAGCGCCACACGCCCGCGTTCCTCCGCGGCAAGGACCCCGAGGCCTGGATCACGGTGTACCCGTTCGTCCGGTCCTACGAGTGGTACCTCCTGCCGGAGGAGGAGCGCTCGAAGATGCTCCGCGACCACGGCATCCAGGGCGCGAAGTACCGCCGCGTGCTGACGAACACCATCGCGTCCTTCGCGCTCGGCGACTACGAGTGGATCCTGCCGCTCGAGAGCCCGGACCTGGTGGACCTCGTCGACCTGATGCGGGACCTCCGCTACACCGAGGCGCGCATGCACGTGCGCGAAGAGGTGCCCTTCTTCACGGGTCGTCGGGTGACGACCGCCGAACTCCCGGAGGTGCTGTCGTGACCGACACCAGCAACATCACGAACGGTCAGCTCGTCATCGGAGCGACCCCGGCCGCGGCCACGGGTCCCGAGCACGTCGAGACGCCGGTCGCGTACGACGCGATCCTGCTCGCCGGCTTCGGCGGCCCCGAGGGCCAGGACGACGTCATCCCGTTCCTCCGCAACGTCACGCGCGGCCGGGGGATCCCGGACGAGCGGCTCGAAGAGGTGGCACACCACTACCGGCACTTCGGTGGCGTGAGCCCCATCAACGACCAGAACCGTGCGCTGAAGGCCGCGCTCGAGACCGAGCTCCGCTCGCGCGGGCTCGACCTCCCCGTGCTCTGGGGCAACCGGAACTGGGACCCGTACCTCGAGGACGTCGTGAAGGAAGCCGGTGAGCGGGGCTACGGCAACCTCATCGCGATCGCGACGAGCGCGTACTCGTCGTTCTCCAGCTGCCGCCAGTACCGCGAGGACTTCGCCCGGGTGCTCGACTCCACCGGGCTCATCGACACGGTGAAGATCGACAAGGTCCGGCAGTTCTTCGACCACCCGGGCTTCGTCCGGCCCTTCGTCGACGGTGTCCGTGACGGACTCGCGAAGGCCATCGCGGAGAACCAGGACCTCGACGTCGCGACCGAGGTCACGGTGCTGTTCTCCACGCACTCGATCCCGTCGTCCGACGCCGCGAAGTCCGGCCCGGACTTCCGTGGGTTCGGCCCCGACGGCGCGTACGCCGCCCAGCACGAGGCCGTCGCGCAGGTCGTCCTCGACCAGGCGTGGGCGGAGCTGCTCGAGCAGCCCGAGCACGCGGGCCTGCAGGGCACGTCGAAGCCCGCGTGGAAGCTCGTCTACCAGTCGCGTTCCGGCCCGCCGAGCATGCCGTGGCTCGAACCCGACATCAACGACTACATGAACGAGGAGCTCAAGGGCGGCCCGACCCGCGCCGTGCTCATCGTCCCGCTCGGCTTCGTGAGCGACCACATGGAGGTCATGTGGGACCTCGACGAAGAAGCCACGGAGACCGCCCAGGAGCTCGGCTTCTGGTCGATCCGCACGCAGACGCCCGGCGTCGACCCGGCGTACGTCGCCGGCCTCGTCGACCTGGTGCTCGAGCGCGTCAACGGCACGCCCACCGCGGAGCGTCCGCACGAGACGGACCTCGGCCCCTGGTACGACGTCTGCCGTCCGGGCTGCTGCGAGAACGAGCGCGCCGGGTTCAAGCCCGCCGCGGCCGGTCTGGCGCCGTGAGCGCCGCTGCCGTGACCGACACCACGACACCGATCCGTCTGGGCACGCGCGCCAGCCGGCTGGCGGTCGCGCAGTCCCAGGACGTCGCCGACCGGATCGCGAAGGCGTCCGGCCGGCCGGTCGAGCTGGTCACCGTGACGAGCGAGGGCGACACGAACCGTGCCTCCCTCGCGTCGCTCGGCGGCACGGGCGTCTTCGCGTCCGCGCTGCGCGAGGCCCTCGTCGCGGGTGAGGTCGACGTGCTCGTGCACTCGCTGAAGGACCTGCCGACCGCGCCGTACCCCGGCTTGACGATCGCCGCGGTGCCGAAGCGCGCCGACGCCCGCGACGTCCTCGTCGCCCGGAACGCCGGCACGATCGAGACCCTCCCCGAGGGCGCGAAGGTCGGCACCGGTTCCCCCCGCCGTGTCGCGCAGCTCAAGGCGAAGCGTCCGGACCTCGACGTCGTGGACATCCGCGGCAACATCGACACCCGGCTCGGCCGCGTCGAGGACGACCTCGACGCCGTGGTGCTCGCGGCCGCCGGTCTCGGGCGGATCGAACGCCTCGACGCCGCGACCGAGCTCCTCGACCTCGGCTTCTGGCCGAGCGCTCCGGGGCAGGGTGCGCTCGCGATCGAGATCCGATCGGACGAGCACGACCGCACCCTCCTCGCCGCGCTGAAGAAGATCGACCACGCCGCGACCCGTCTCACGGTGACGTCGGAGCGCGAGGTCCTGGCGAAGCTCGAAGCCGGGTGCTCAGCGCCCATCGGTGCGACGGCCATCGTCGACGCCGACATGCTCCTCGTCTCCGCCACGGTCTACCGCCCGGACGGCTCCGAGTACCGCACCGCGTCGCACGCCGCGGTCCTCGACGGCTCCGCGCAGGACCGCCTCGCCGAGGCACTCGAGGTCGGTGGCCGCGTCGCCGCGGAACTGCTCGAGAACGGCGCGGGCGACCTCGCCGACCTCGCGGACTCCGTGAAGTAGGCCCCGTCACGGACACGCACCGGCCCGTCGTCGTCATCCCCCGCGGTGACGACTGGGGGGAGCGTGTCGCCGCGGCCGCACGGGAACGCGGACTGGAACCGAGGATCGTGCCGCTGATCGCGACGCAGCCCCCGGCCGATCCGGTCCCGCTCGACCGTGCGGTCGCGCGGTTGGTCGCCGCCACCCCGGACGGGAGGCCCCGCTCGCGTCCCGACGTCGGCGCAGCCGGGCGCACGGCCGGGTACACGTGGTTGGTGGTGACGAGTGCGACCGCCGTCACGGTGGTCGCCGGACGCGTGGCGAGCCTCCCGTCCGCTCTTCGGGTCGCCGTGGTCGGTGAGCCGACCGCACGTGCCGCGCGTGCTGCGGGCTGGGCTGTCGACCTGGTCCCCGACCAGGCGTCGGCGGCAGCGCTCGTCGACGCCATGCCGGACACCGACGGCACCGTCCTGTTCCCCCGCGCGGACATCGCGGCGCCGACCCTGGCGACCGGCCTGCGTGCCCGGGGCATCGACGTGGACGACGTGGTCGCGTACCGTACGGTCGGGACCGGTGACGAGCCGGTCTCCCTCGACACGGTGCCCGCCGCGGTGCTCGTGACGAGCGGCAGCGTCGCCCGGGAGATCGCCCGTCGGATGACCCCGCTCGACCCCGGCACCCTCGTGGCGTGCATCGGCCCCGGCACCGCGTCGGAGGCCCGTGCCGCCGGCCTGGCCGTGCACGTCGTCGCCCCGTCCCGCTCCGCAGAGGCACTCCTCGACGCCGTCGTCGACACCCTGAACCCGAACCGAACCGCCCCCGAACAGGAAGGCACCCCGTGACCGGCCGCTTCCCCCAGGTCCGCCCCCGCCGACTCCGAGCCACCCCCGCGATGCGACGGCTGGTGGCCGAGACCCGGCTGCACCCCGCCGAGCTCGTGCTGCCGATGTTCATCCGCGAGGGTGCGACCGAGGCCGTCCCGATCTCGAGCATGCCGGGCGTCGAGCAGCACTCGCTCGACTCGTTCCGTCGCGCGCTCGTGTCCGCGGCCGAAGCAGGGGTCGGCGGCGTGAACCTCTTCGGCGTCCCCGAGACGAAGGACGCGACCGGATCCGGCGCCACCGACCCGGACGGCATCCTCAACGTCGCGATCCGCGTCGCGAAGGACGAGGTCGGCGACGCCCTCGTCGTGCAGTCCGACCTGTGCCTCGACGAGTTCACCGACCACGGGCACTGCGGGGTGCTCGCCGCCGACGGCTCCGTCGACAACGACGCGACGCTGCTGCGCTACCGGGACATGGCCGTCGCGCAGGCCGAGGCGGGCGCCGAGCTCGTGTGCATGAGCGGGATGATGGACGGCCAGATCGCCGCCGCCCGTGATGCGCTCGACACGGCCGGTCACTCCGGGACGGCGCTCCTCGCCTACGCGGCGAAGTACGCCTCCGCGTTCTACGGCCCCTTCCGTGAAGCCGTCTCCTCGTCGCTCGTCGGGGACCGCCGGACCTACCAGATCGACGCCGCGAACGGACGCCAGGGCCTCCGCGAGGTCGCGCTGGACGTGGACGAGGGCGCGGACATCGTGATGGTGAAGCCGGCGATGAGCTACCTCGACGTCCTCGCCGAGACCGCCGCCACGTCGCCCGTTCCGGTCTGGGCCTACCAGATCTCCGGCGAGTACGCGATGATCACCGCGGCCGCGCAGAACGGGTGGATCGACCGGGACGCCGCCGCGATGGAGTCGCTCGTCGGCATCAAGCGCGCCGGGGCCGACGCGATCCTGACCTACTTCGCGACCGAGATCGCGCGGAAGCTCAACGACGAGGCCGGACTCCGGACCTCCGGAAGCACGGCGGGCGTCGCCGGCATCGCCTCGACCGGGAAGGCCCCCGAATGACCACCGCAGCATCGACCACGACGAACGGCCAGCTCTTCAGCCGGGCCAAGAACAGCATCCCGGGCGGCGTGAACTCGCCGGTCCGCGCCTACGGCTCGGTCGGCGGGACCCCGCGCTTCCTGGTGTCCGCGAAGGGCGCGTACGTCACCGACGCCGAGGGTCGCGAGTACGTCGACATGGTCGCGTCGTGGGGGCCCGCGATCCTCGGGCACGCGCACCCGGCGACGGTGCAGGCCGTGCAGGACGCCGCCGCCCGTGGACTGTCGTTCGGGGCGTCCACCCCGGGCGAGACCGAGCTCGCCGAACTCGTGAAGCAGCGCGTCTCGGTCGACGGCGACGGTCCGATCGAGAAGATCCGGATGGTGTCGACCGGCACCGAGGCGACGATGACGGCGATCCGCCTGGCCCGCGGGTACACCGGCCGGGACCTCCTCGTGAAGTTCGCCGGGCACTACCACGGGCACTCCGACTCGCTCCTGGCCGAGGCCGGGTCGGGCGTCGCGACGCTGGCGATGCCGGGCAGTGCGGGCATCACGGCCGAGACCGCCGCGCAGACCCTCGTCCTGCCGTACAACGACCTCGACGCGGTCCGCCGCGCCTTCGACGAGCACTCGGAGCGCATCGCCGGCGTCATCGTCGAGGCGGCCGCGGCGAACATGGGCGTCCTGGCGCCGGACCGCGGGTTCAACCGGGCGCTCGCGCAGATCGTCCAGTCGCACGGCGCGCTGCTCATCGTGGACGAGGTCCTCACCGGGTTCCGTGTCGGGTCCGCCGGGTGGTGGGGGCTCGAGGCGTCGAAGGTCGTCCCGGACGGCGCCGGGTGGAAGCCCGACCTCATCACGTTCGGCAAGGTCATCGGCGGCGGCATGCCCCTCGCCGCACTCGGCGGTCGGCGCGAGCTGATGGACTTCCTGGCGCCGCTCGGCCCCGTGTACCAGGCGGGCACCCTCTCCGGGAACCCGCTCGCGGTCGCTGCCGGGATCGCCACGCTCCGCGCCGCGACGCCCGCCGTGTACGAGTCGCTCAACCGGACCGCGTCCGTGATCTCCACGGCGACGAGCGAGGCGCTGTCGGCCGAGGGCGTGGCGCACACCGTGCAGCGCGCCGGGAACCTGTTCTCGTTCGCGTTCACCGAGCGGGCCCCGAAGAACTACGACGACGTCCGCGCGCAGGACACCTGGCGGTACGCGCCGTTCTTCCACAGCATGCTCGACGCCGGGGTCACGCTGCCGCCGAGCGTCTTCGAGGCGTGGTTCGTCACCGCCGCCCACGACGACCGTGCCGTGGACCGGGTGCTCGGCGCGCTGCCGGCCGCCGCGAAGGCCGCAGCGGCCGCCACCGCGTAGCGGCCACCGCCCGGCCGCCGGTCGGCCCGTCGAGTGGGCAGTCGTTGTCGTCCGAGTGGCCCTCTGGCCGCCACTGCTGCGCACTCGATCGGGAAGGGGGCCGCTACGCCGCCCGGCGTGCGTGCCAGCGGCCCTCGTTCCGCGCGATGGCGAGCGGGAAGTCGAAGGCGTGCGAGACCGCGGACGACGTGATGACCTCGTCCGCGGTGCCCTGCGCGACCGCGGCGCCGTCACGGAGCAGCATCGCGTGCGACGTCGAGGCGGGCAGGTCCTCGAGGTGGTGGGTGACCATCACACTGCCGAGATCGGGGTGACGGTGCCGCAGGGCGTCGACGGTCTCGAGGAGGTGCTCCCGCGCCGCGACGTCGAGCCCGGTCGCCGGCTCGTCGAGGAGCAGCAGCTGCGGCTCCGACATCAGCGCCCGGGCGATGAGGGCACGTCCACGCTCGCCCTGGGACAGCACCGGCCACCGGGAGTCCCGGCGGGCGGCGAGCCCGACGGCGGCGATGTGCTCCTCGGCCCGGGCGACCTCGGCCGCGGTCGGTTCCCACCGCATCATCAGGTCCGTCGTCCCGGTGAGCCCGGTCAGCACCGTCTCGAGCACGGTCAGCGGGGAGAGCATCCGGTGGCGCGGGTCGACGTGCCCGATGTGCTCCCGGAGTTCCCGCACGTCGACGCGGCCGAGCCGGCGCCCGAGGACCTCGACGGTGCCGGCGGTCGGGTGCCCGGTGGCACCGAGCACGGCGAGCAGCGTCGACTTGCCCGCACCGTTCGGGCCGAGGAGCGCCCAGTGCTCCCCGCGGCGGACGGTCAGGTCGATGTCGTGCAGCAGGTCACGGCCGGACCGGGTCACACGGACGCCGGAGGCCTGGATGAGGACGTCGTTCACGACTCCATGCTGCCGTACCGCGTGCGGACGTCGACGATGTGGGCGTCGAAGTGGGCTGCGAGCGCGTGGCAGGCGTCCGAGGCGATGTCGGGGTCGCGGGACGTCACGGCCTCCTCGAGGAGCTGGAGGAAGTCCTCGACCGCCCACTGCCGGAAGGGCGGCGGCTCGGGGAGGATGTAGGCCAGCCGGGCGATGACCACGGTCGTGGTCTGGCGCATCGCCCGGTTCGGGCTGCGGAGGGCGAAGAAGCGGTTCAGCTCGAGCAGCGTGGTCGTGTACGCGTAGTCGCGCACGCGGGCCTCGCGGCGGGCTCGGGCGATCAGCGCGGTGAGCTCGTCGACGTCGCCGTCGGTGAGCACCGGGATGCTGCTCCTCGCGCACATCTCCTTCAGCCCGAGCAGCAGGCTGATCGTCTCGGCCCAGTCGTCGACGGTCGGCGTGCTGACGAGCACGCTGCCCTCGCGGTCCGGACCGGCCTCGACGAGGCCCATCACCTCGAGGCGGCGGATCATCGGCAGCAGGCGCTGCAGGGGCACCCGGAACCGTGCGGTGAGCGCTCGCAGCGGGTACTCCTGGCCACGGACGAGGGACTCGTCGCGGATCGACCCCAGCAGCTCGAACCAGTCGGCGTCCGGGCGCCAGTCCGCCCAGTACAGGTCGTCGGAGGCGTGCCCGGCCGTCTGGCGGAGGTCGGTGCCGAGCACTGCGGCGCTCGACGTCAGGTAGCGCTCCCACAGCCGGGCGAACACGTGCGCCGCACGCTCGGCACTGCCGGTGTCGCGGAGCCGGAGGGCCTGCAGCGACGACGCGAGCCACGCCTCGTCGTCGGGGTCCTGCCACGGCGGCCGGGTGGCGAGCCCGTAGCGCATCTGCTGCATCGTGCGGACGAGGAGCCGGGCGGTGAAACCCTCCGGCGTGCGCTCCGCCCAGAAGTCGATCGTGGCGAGCACCGTCGTGTCGAGTTCGTCGCCGCGTTCCGCCGCGGCGCGACGTGCGGCCGCGACGAGCTCCTCGTACCGCCTGACGTCGTCGTCCGTGGCGACGGGCACGAGCGCGCGCATCGACACCTCGACGAGGCCGACGAGCAGCCGGGTCCCCTCCGCCCAGGCGACGGGGTCCAGCCGGGTGAACCGGACGACGTCCCCCGGTGTCACGTGTGCGAGTCCGATGTCGGCGAGCCGCTGCAGGGCACCGCCGAGGACGGCCGGACGCACGTCGAACCGCTCGCACAGCGCCAGGACGTCGTACGGGGTGTCGTCCCGGAGCGTCCCGTCCCGGACGCCTGCGAGCACCAGCGCGAACGCGTCGTCGAACACGGGACGTCGGTCCCGGTTCGACGACGTGTCGGCCATCGTCAGCCGCGCGCGGCGCGGACCGTCTCGATGTGCTGCTCGAAGTTGCGGGTCAGGGCACGGCCGGCCTCGGCCGCCGTCTCGCCGTCGCGGTCGGAGAGCGCCTCGCGGAGGATCGAGAAGAACGCCTCGGACTCGTACTGCTCGAACGGCGGGGTCGGGTTCAGCGTGAACCGGACGCGTTCCAGGGCACCGGTCGCGGCGACCTGCACGAGCGGGTTGCCGGAGTGCGCGATGGCGAACTCGATGATGTCGGTGAGCGCGCCGCTGAACCCGTAGTCGCGGACCTTGCGGAGGCCGTCGGCACGGTCGAGGAGCTTCTCGAGCTGCTGGGCGTCGGCATCGCTGTACTCGGGGACGCCCCAGCGCAGGCTGAGCTCGAAGAACCCGGTCATCGCGCGGGTGGCGGTGACCCAGTCGTCGATCGTCGGGGTCGCGACGCGGGTGTACCGGTTCGCCTCCATCTCGACGAGACCGATGTCGACGAGCTTCGCGATCGCCTCACGGATCGGGGTGCGACTGACACCGAGCCACTGCACGAGCTCGTCGTCGTTGAGGCGCTCGCCGTGCTGGAGCGTGCCGTCGCGGAGTGCTGCGAGCATCTTGTCGTAGACCACGTCGCGCAGGAGCTTCCGCGGCGAGTTCTCGACGGTGGACTTGGGTACCGGCATCCGGGGCTCCTCACGAGTCGTGCGTTTGGTACTCCAAACCTAGCGTGTCAATATGCAAGCGCTTGTGAAACAACAGTATTGTGGAACGTCAGCGCGAGGTGTCGACGATCGTCCGGCCGTGCACCCGCCCCGCGACGATCTCAGGCCCGAGGGTGACCGCCTCCTCGAGACCGACGGTCCGGGTGATCGGCGCGAGCAGGGCCGGGTCGAGCTCGGCGGCGAGCACCTCCCACGCCTCCCGGCGCAGCGCCGCCGGAGCGTCCACGGAGTTGATGCCGAGCAGTGACACCCCGCGGAGGATGAACGGCAGCACGGTCGTGTGCAGCTGCACGTCCTGCGCGAGACCGCACGCGGTGACCGCGCCGCCCCAGCGCGTCGAGGCGAGCAGGTTCGCCAGGGTCGCCCCGCCGACACTGTCGACCGCGCCGGCCAGGGTCGCCTTCTGCATCGGCTTGCCCCGCTCCGCCAGGGTCGCCCGGTCCACGACGTCGGACGCGCCGAGTGCCCGGAGCGCCTCGCCGTTCGCCGGACGACCGGTGGACGCGGTCACCCGGTACCCGCGTCCGGCGAGCAGCGGGATCGCGACGGACCCCACCCCGCCGGAGGACCCGGTCACCAGGACCGTGCCGTCCCCGGGAGCCACGAACCGGGCGAGCGCGAGGACACTCAGCGCGGCGGTGAACCCCGCGGTCCCGATCGCCGCGGCGAAGTCCTCGTGCACCGACTCGGGCAACACGACCAGGGACGCCGACGGCACGACCGCCTGGGTCGCCCACCCGCCGTGCCGCGTCTCGCCGGCACCGGCGCCGTTCAGGACGACCCGGTCGCCGATCGCGACGTCGTGCACGCCCGGTCCGAGCGCCGCGACGGTGCCGACGACGTCGATGCCGGGGACCAGCGGGTCGACCCGCGCGACACCGGGTTCACAGGCGAGCGCGAGGCCGTCCTTGTAGTTCAGGCTCGAGTACGCGACGTCGACCAGCGCCTCGCCCTCACCGGGATCCGGGACGTCGACGTCGGAGAGGGCGGGGGCGGTGGTGCTGGACACGAGGACGGCGCGGGTCATGTGCCGGACGCTACCCCGAGCCTCCGGACCGGGTCAGACGCGACCGGCCCGGTGACGGCGACCAGCGCGCTCAGCCGAACAGGATCGCGGCCTCGTCGAAGCGCGACTGCGGCACCGTCTTCAGCTCACCGAGCGCGTCCGCGAACGACACGTGCACGATCTCGGTCCCGCGGAGCGCGACCATCCGGCCCCACCGTTCCTCGACCACGGAGTCGATCGCGGCCAGGCCCAGCCGCGTCGAGAGCACGCGGTCGTACGCCGTCGGCGTGCCACCGCGCTGGATGTGTCCCAGCGTGGTCGCCCGCGTCTCGATGCCCGTCATCTCCTCGATGAGCGGAGCGAGGCGCTCGCCGATCCCGCCGAGCCGCGGGCGGCCGAACGCGTCGAGTCCGCGCTCCGAGTGCGCGTTGTCCTCGTGGTCGGGGACGAAGCCCTCGGCCACGACGACCAGGGGTGCGCGTCCGCGGTCGTAGGCGGACTGCACCCACGCGGCGATCTGCTCCATGCTCGTCTTCTGCTCCGGGATGAGGATCGCGTGCGCGCCGGCGGCCATGCCGGACTGCAGGGCGATCCAGCCGACGTGCCGGCCCATCACCTCCGCGACCATGCAGCGGGAGTGCGACTCACCGGTGGTCCGGAGGCGGTCCATCGCCTCGGTCGCGATCTCGACGGCGGTGTCGAATCCGAACGTGTAGTCGGTGGCGCCGAGGTCGTTGTCCACGGTCTTCGGGACGCCGACGATCTTCAGTCCGGCATCGGTCAGCCGCTTCGCCGCCGCGAGGGTCCCCTCACCGCCGATCGCGATGATCGCGTCGATGCCGTGTCGCTCGAGGACGCGCTGGATGTTCTCCACGCCGCCCTTCTCGCCCTCGAACGGGTTGGTGCGGCTCGTGCCGAGGATCGTGCCGCCCTGCTTCGCGATGCCCTGGATGTCCTTGCGACCCAGGGGCACGATGTCGCCCTCGACGACGCCGCGCCAGCCGTCACGGAACCCGACGAACTCGTACCCGTGGATCGCGATGCCCTTGAGGACCGCAGCCCGGATGACCGCGTTGAGTCCGGGGCAGTCGCCGCCGGAGGTGAGGATGCCGATGCGCATGGGATGACTTCCGTTGTCGGGTGGTGGGTCGGGTCCCATCTTGGCCGACGGTGGTGTCGCTTACCATCCCTCTCATGCACCAGGTCCGTCTCGAGTCGCCGCCGACCGGTGGCGCACGTCTCGACACGGTCTACCGCCCTGGAGGCCCGGTGCACGTGGCCGCGACGCTGCGGCCCCTGCAGCGCGGCTCCGGCGACCCGGCCTTCCGGGTGGTCGGGTCCGACGTGTGGCTCGCGCTCCGGACGCCCCA
This sequence comes from Curtobacterium sp. PhB136, assembly GCF_004346855.1. NCBI lineage: Bacteria > Bacillati > Actinomycetota > Actinomycetes > Micrococcales > Microbacteriaceae > Curtobacterium > Curtobacterium sp. PhB136. Next base: position 677,741 of record NZ_SMGH01000004.1, on the reverse strand, counting down.
GGGGCCGGCGTCGGTCGTGGTCCGGCCCGCCGGGGACACGATCGCGATCTCCGCGTGGGGTGACGGCGCAGCGTGGGCGATCGAGCACGGACCGGACCTGGTCGGCCGCGGCGACGACTGGTCCGACCTCGACGTCTCTGCACACGCGTTCCTGGCGGACGCCCGGCACCGGCAGCCCGGGCTCCGGCTGTGCCGGACGAACACCGTCGTCGCGATGCTCGTGCCGGCGATCATGGAGCAGAAGGTCACCTCACGGCAGGCGTGGGGCGCGTGGCGGTACCTCCTCCGTCGCTTCGGGACACCGGCCCCCGGCCCGGCGCCGGTCGGCATGATCGTGCCGCCGTCCGCCGACGAGTGGGCGCGGATCCCGAGCTGGGAGTGGCACCGGGCCGGCATCGAACCGGGGCGCTCCGCCACGGTGATGCGGGCCGTGAAGGTCGCGCCGGCGCTCGAGCGGACCCTCGCACTCGGTCGCGGTGGAACCGTCGTCGCCGCCCGGCTGCAGTCGATCCCCGGCATCGGGGTGTGGACCGCCGCCGAGACGACGCAGCGGTCCCACGGCGACCCGGACTCGCCGAGCGTCGGGGACTTCCACGTGCCGGCGCTCGTCGGGTGGGCGCTGACCGGCGGCCCGGTGGACGACGACGGCATGCTCGAGCTCCTCGAGCCCTTCCGCGGGCACCGGCACCGGGTCGTCCGGCTGATCGGCGGCAGCGGCTTCCGGAAGCCCGCGTTCGGTCCCCGCATGACGATCCAGGACCACCGCCGCCACTGACGCGGCTACCGCTGCTCGGAGCCGTCGGGGTTCACCACGTACCAGACCCCGCCGACGCCCTGCCCGGTGACGTCGCCCGGCTTCGTGTCCTCGGCGTACGTGTAGAGCGGGCGGCCGTCGACCGTGACCTGCAGCTTCCCGTCCGCGCCGGTGATCGTGCCGACCGCGCCCGTGACGCCGGTGACGGCGGGCTTCGCCGAGTCGGACTCGATCGGCGGCCAGGCCGCTGCGCACCCGCCCGTGCAGGTGCTCTTGCCCGAGCCCTTGACGTCCTGGTCGTAGAAGTACGCGGTCATGCCCTTCCCGTCGACGACGATCGTCCCGAGCGAGGTGGCGGCCGTGGCGATGCCGTCGTCGGCCCCGTGACCGCCGGTGTCGCCGCCCTTGTCGTCCGTGCCGTACGCCCCGCCGGCTGACGAGGACGGGGACGACGACGATGACGACGATGACGGCGCAGTGGACGCCGACGTCGGGCCGGCGTCTCCGGACGACGCCGAGGACCCGGCGGAGCACCCTGCGAGCGCCAGCGCGGCGAACGCGACGCCGACTGCCAGCAGGCCGGCACGGGTGGAACGTGTGGTGCGCATGGGGTGACCCCTGTCCTGCGGAGCCGCGCCGGGCCTCCCGGCATGGACGGATCCACTCATCGGTGACACGGCGGGACGGGCCGGATCGTTCGATCTCGCTCCGGATCGAACGATCCGCCGGTCTGTCTCGTTGACCGGGTATGCGGAGACGAACGAAGGTCCTCATCGGCATCGCCTCGGGCGTCGTCGTCCTCGGTGCCGCCGGTGTCATCGGCGGCCCCGTCCTCTACGCGAACGTGGTGAACGGCGCGGCCGACGCAGCACCGACCCTCGCCCCGACCGGCGGGGCCACCCTGGACCCCGCCCAGGCGGACGGCGACTGGACGTCGTCCGCCGACTCCTTCGCCGGGTACCGGGTGCACGAGGTGCTCCGGGGCCAGGATGTGACCGTGACCGGTCGGACGAAGGACGTCGAAGCGCGTGCCACCGTCGCCGGCGGATCGCTCACCGGGGCGACCGTGACGGTGCGGGTGGCATCGATCTCGACGCCCGAGTCGGCCCGCGACGAGTACTTCCGGTCCGAGGCGCTGCAGACCGACCGCTTCCCGACCGCGACGTTCCGCGTGACGGACCCGGTCGACGTGCGCGCGGCGCTCGCCGGGACGGACCGCGACGTCACCCTCCGCGGCGACCTGACCATGCACGGCGTCACGAAGGCGGTGTCCGCGGACGCCCAGCTCGGCGTGGACGGTTCCGGGCACGTCGAGGTCGCCGGGTCGGTCCCGGTCACCTTCGCGGACTACGGCGTCACGGCACCCGACCTCGGCTTCGTCACGGTCGACGGACACGGCGCCGTCGAGTTCTCGCTCGAGCTGGAACGGTGACCGTGGCAGCGCGACCGGCGGACGAACTGCTCGCGGCCCTGCACGCCGAACACGGGGACGCACTCTTCCGGTACGTGCGGCACCTCACCCCGGACCGTGCGCTCGCCGAGGACGTCGTGCAGGAGACCCTGGTGCGCGCGTGGCAGCGCCCGGCCGTGCTCGAGCGCGACTCGGACGGCGCTCGCGCGTGGCTCTTCACGGTCGCCAGGAACCTGGTCGTGGACGATGCCCGATCGGCACGGCACCGCCGCGAGTTCGGGTCCGACGACCCCGTCGACGAACCGCAGCCGGACCGCACCGACGCCGTCCTCGACGGCATCCTCGTGGCCGACGCACTCGCCGCGCTGTCGCCGGAACACCGCCGGGTCGTCGTCGACGCCTACTGGCTCGGCCACACCGTCCCGGAGATCGCCCGACGCCACGGCATCCCCGAGGGCACCGCGAAGTCCCGTCTGCACTACGGACTCCGCGCACTCCGACTCGCACTGCAGGAACGAGGGGTGACCCGATGACCGACGACCGCTACCGGGACTGGGACGCCGCGTACGTGCTCGGGTCGCTGCCGAACGACGAGCGACTGGAGTACGAGCGGCACCTCGAGACGTGCGCCGCGTGCCGCGCCGCCGTCGCGGAGCTCGCGGGCGTGCCCGGACTCCTCGGCCGGCTGCCGGCCGAGGACGCGGTCGCGATCGCGGACCCGGACGGGAGGCCCGACCCGGCTCCCGAACGCACGCTCGCCTCGGTCGCGCACCGTGTCCAGGGCCGTCGGCGGCGTCGACGGGCGCTGGTCGCGGTCACCGCGGGGCTCGCCGTCGTCGCCGCGGTCCTCGGCGGGGTCGCGGTCGGTGGTGCACGGGTCGAGCCCGCGGCACCGACGGCGTCGGCGCTCGCCGGCGGTGCGTCTCCGGCTCCTGCCGGAGGTGCGTCGGAGCGCTACGCGATGACCTCGGGTTCAGCGACCGGGCTCCGCGTGGACCTCGACGTCACCGGGAAGGCGTGGGGGACCCGGTTCGACTGGGGCTGCACGTACGGCGGCCGCGACTGGGGGAGCGACAGCGCGGTGATGTACGACCTGGTCGTGGTGCGGAAGGACGGCACCGACGAGACCGTGGCGTCCTGGACGGCTTCGGGGCGCGAGGCTGCGGGGCTGGCGGCGGCGACGGACGTGCCGCTGCACTCGATCGCGTCGGTCGAGGTGCGCCTGCACGACGACCCGCGCGCGCTGGCGTCGGTCGCGCTCTGACGGCGCCGGGCGGCCGGCGCCGCCGGCTACCGCTGGTGCACTGTTCCACGCGGAGGCAGTTTCACGCGGAGGCAGTGGAATCGCGCGTAGTCAGTCGTTCCTTTCGACCCCCGACGCGCGTTCCCGCTTCCCATCGCGTACGCCATGGGTGCAAACGCGCGACCACACCGGACGGGAGGTCAGTCGTGGACGGGCTCGCCCGGGCCGATCGCGGCCTGCAGCCGGGCGCTGACCGAGCGGAGCGTGCCCGCGTCGTCGGCCACCGGTTCCCAGAACAGGTGCTCGAGCGCAGCGGTGTGCGCGCGGATGCCGGCGAGCACCGCACGGCGACCGTCCGGGGTCATCACCACCCAGCTCCCACGGCCGTCGGTCGGGCAGTCCGCCCGTTCGACGAGCCCGCGCGAGACCATGCGCGTGACCTGGTGGCTGACACGGGACTTCTCCCAGCCGATGCCCGCCGCGACGTCACGGACCCGCAGCCGGTGGTCGGGCTCGCGGTGCAGCCCGATCAGGATCTCGAACTCCGGGATCGAGATGCCGGCGCCCTGCTGCACGGCGTGGTCGAGCGCCCGGTCGAGGCGCCGCCAGACGTCGTGGTACGCGTCCCACGTGGCCCAGTCATGGCCTGCCCCACCCTGCTTCGACATCCCACCAGCGTATCCATCGGGGACACACTCGGCCGGGTGCTGACACATTGCTGACTCTTGGGCGGCGCCCGGCGTGCTCCGAGGTCAGGTCGGTGGCGCGGCATACGATCGGACCATGCCGAGCGCCCGCATCCAGGACTGCACCGACGACGCCGTCGCCCTCGTGCGGCGGTGGCTGGCGGCGTCCGCGGACGTCAAGCCCGACGCCGGCGCGGCCCGGCTCGCCGGGGTCCTCCGCGACGAGCAGGGCCTCGACTTCACGCTCGGGTTCGTGGACCGGGTCATCCGGCCCGAAGACCCCAGGGTCGCGGCGCGCAACCTCGAGAAGGTCAGCCAGGACGTCCCCGACGCCCTGGCCTGGTACCTCCGGGGAGCGGTGTCCTTCGGCGGCGGGTTCGCCACGATGGCGCCGTGGGCCGTCATCCCCACCGCACGCCGGATCCTCCGCCGGATGACCGGACACCTGGTGATCGACGCCAGCCCGTCGAAGCTCGGTCCGGCGCTCGCGAAGGTCGGCGGCGACGGCACACGGCTCAACGTGAACCTGCTCGGCGAAGCGGTGCTCGGCAGCGGGGAGAGCGACCGCCGACTCAAGGGCACCATGGACCTCCTCGCCCGGGACGACGTCGACTACGTCTCGATCAAGGTCAGCGCCGTCGTGCCGCAGATGTCGATGTGGGCCTTCGACCAGACCGTCGAGCGCGTCGTCGACCGGCTCGTCCCGCTCTACCGACTCGCAGCGTCGAGCCCGACACCGAAGTTCATCAACCTCGACATGGAGGAGTACCGCGACCTCGACGTCACGCTCGCGGTGTTCCAGGAGCTGCTGGGCCGTGACGAGTTCCTCGGCCTGCACGCCGGCATCGTGCTGCAGGCGTACCTGCCCGACGCCGCAGGGGCGCTCGAGTCCCTGACGTCGTGGGCCACCGCACGCCGGGCCCGGGGCGGTGCGCCGGTGAAGGTGCGACTCGTGAAGGGCGCGAACCTCGCCATGGAGCGCGTCGAGTCGATCGTCCACGACTGGCCGCTCGCCACGTGGGGCAGCAAGCGCGAGACCGACACCGCCTACCTCCGGATGCTCGACGCCGCGCTGACGCCGGAGCGCACCGACGCCGTGCGGATCGGGGTCGCGGGGCACAACCTCTTCGACCTCGCGACCGCGTGGGTGCTCGCCCAGCGCCGCGGGGTCACCGACGCCGTCGACGTCGAGATGCTCCTCGGGATGGCCGCGACCCACGCCGACGCCGTGCGCGCCGACGTCGGGCAGATCCTGCTCTACACACCCGTCGTGCAGCCGGACGAGTTCGACTCCGCGATCGCCTACCTGGCCCGCCGCCTGCAGGAGAACGCCAGCCCGGAGAACTTCATGTCGGCCGCGTTCGACATCGACCACGACGAGTCCGCCTTCGAGCGCGAACACCAACGGTGGCTCGCATCCGTCGCGGCACTCGGCGACCCGGTGCGCCCGACGAACCGCACGCAGGACCGCCGACTGTCCCCTGGTGACCCGATCCCGCGCGACGCCTTCCGGAACGCGCCGGACACCGACCCCGCGATCCCCGCGAACCGCGAGTGGGCCGCCGATGTCCTCCGCCGGGTTCCCCGCTCGCAGCTCGGCGCGCAGACGATCCGCGGTGCGCGGGTCCTCGACCGCACCAAGCTCGAACGGATCGTCCGCAGCACCGCCCAGGCCGGCGTGAACTGGGGCCGCCAGGACCCGGTCGACCGCGCCGAGCTCCTCGAACTGATCGGCCACGAGCTCGAGACCCGACGCGCCGACCTCGTCGAGGTGATGGCCGCCGAGACGGGCAAGACCATCACGGAAGCCGACGCCGAGGTGAGCGAGGCGATCGACTCTGCCCACTACTACGCGGACCGGGCCAGGCACCTCGCGGACATCACCGGTGCCACCTACGTCCCGCCGCGCCTGACCGTGGTCGTGCCGCCGTGGAACTTCCCGGTCGCGATCCCGGCTGGCGGGGTGCTGGCCGCGCTCGCCGCCGGCAGTGGCGTGCTGTTGAAGCCGGCACCGGAAGCCAAGCGCTGCGGTGCCGTGCTGGCGGACATCCTCTGGGACGCCGGGGTCCCGCACTCGCTGCTGCAGCTCATCGACCTCGAAGAAGACGTGCTCGGCCGCCAGCTCATCGCGCACCCCGCCGTCGACCGGATCATCCTCACCGGAGCGGCGGAGACGGCCCGGTCGTTCACGTGGTGGCGTGCCGGACTGCCGTTGACCGCCGAGACCAGCGGCAAGAACGCCATCGTCGTGACGCCGTCGGCCGACATCGACCTCGCCGTGCAGGACATCGTGCAGTCCGCGTTCGGGCACGCCGGGCAGAAGTGCTCCGCCGCGTCGCTCGTGGTCCTCGTCGGTTCCGTGGCGGAGAGCGAGCGCTTCCGCCGGCAACTCGTCGATGCGACCCGCACCCTGCGCGTGGCGTGGCCGGACGACCCCACGGCGCAGATGGGTCCGCTCATCGCCGAGCCCACGGGCAAGCTCCGCAAGGGCCTCACCGAGCTCGGGCCGGGGGAGTCCTGGCTCGTGCAGCCCGTCCCGCTCGACGACTCCGGACGGCTCTGGTCGCCGGGCATCCGCGACGGCGTCCGTCCGGGCAGCGACTTCCACCAGACCGAGTACTTCGGTCCGGTGCTCGGCATCATGCACGCGGAGACCCTCGACGACGCCATCGCGATCCAGAACGGCACCGACTTCGGCCTGACCGCCGGCATCCACTCCCTCGACGTGGACGAGGTCGCCGACTGGCTCCACCAGGTCCAGGCCGGCAACCTCTACGTCAACCGCGGCATCACCGGGGCGATCGTCGGGCGGCAGCCGTTCGGCGGGTGGAAGCGCTCCTCGGTGGGCACCGGCACGAAGGCCGGCGGCCCGATGTACGTCGCGACCCTCGGCCGCTGGGAGCCGACACCGCGCAAGGTGCACAAGAGCATCCAGCTGCACGGGCTGTCCCCGCGGGTCACCGCCGTGATCGAAGCGGCACGCAGCGGACTCACGTTCGAGGAGTTCGACCAGGTCCGCGCCGGCGCCACGAGCGACGTGCAGGCCCGCGAGACCCAGTACGGCGTCTCGCACGACCCGTCCGCGCTCGTCGTGCAGCGGAACGTGCTGCGCTACCGTCCGCAGTCGGTCATCGTGCGCCAGGCCGAGGGAGCACCGAGCGGTGACCTCGTGCGCTCGCTCGTCGCCGCGACCGCGGCACGGGCGCACGTCCTGCTGAGCACGGCACGTCCGTTGCCCGGGCCCCTCACCCAGCTCTTCGCGTCGAGCCGTTCCCCGCTCGACGTCGTCGACCACGTCGTGGAGTCCGACGAGGAGTTCCACCGTCGCGCCGCGTCGGGTGCGGTGTTCCAGGACGACTGGTCGAACCCGTCCGACGAACCGCAGGACGCGATCGAGGTCGTGCTCTCCCAGGGCCAGGAGCGTCCGAAGCACACGGCCTTCGGCGGTCCCGGTGCCCGCATCCGGCTGATCGGCGGTGACCACCTCGCGCTCGAGGAAGCGCTCGGTGCCAGCGTCGACGTCGCGGTGTTCGCCGCGCCCGTGGTCGAAGGCGGCCTCATCGAGATGCTGCCGTTCATCCGCGAGCAGTCGGTGTCGATCACGGCCCACCGGTTCGGGGACCTCGACGCCGACTTCACGGACCTGCGCGTCTGAGCCGCCGATGCACGACGACCGCACCCTCGTCGCCGACGGGCTCCTGAACGCCCGCGACCTCGGCGGGCTCAGGACCCGTGACGGTGGGACCACACCGCGGGGCCGCTTCTTCCGTTCGGAGTCCGTCGACCGCCTGACCGACGACGGCTGGGACGCGCTCCGCACGGCGGGCATCCGCACGGTGGTCGACCTGCGCACCCCGTCGGAGCGGGCGCGGGACACCGGCACCCGGCCGGCCTGGGTGACGACGGTCCCCGTGGACCACGACGACCTCGACGACCAGGCGTTCTGGGTGGACTTCTGGGACAACGGGCTCGTGGGCACGCCCCTGTACTACCGCGACCACCTCGCGCGGAAGCCGGAGCGGACGGTCGAGGTGCTCCGTACCCTCGCCGGTGCCGAGCCCGGCGGTGTGCTGTTCCACTGCGCCGGCGGACGGGATCGCACCGGGATCGTCGCGCTGGTGCTGCTGTCGATCGCTGACGTCGACCCGGACGAGGTCGTCGCCGACTACCTCCGCACGGTCGCCGTGTCCGATGCGATGTACGCGGCGATCGGCGTCGAGGGGCAGGAAGCACGCATCGAGGAGCTCTGCGCCGAGCACGGCACGACCGTCGCCGACGCGTTCCGCGCCGTCGTCGCGGGATTCGACGTCGACGGTTTCGTCGCGCGGTCCGGGCTCACCCCGGCCGAACTGGAGGCCCTGCGCACGTTCCGGACGCCGCTCACCTGACCCGGTCGGCGGCACGGCGCAGCACCGCGACCAGGCCGGCCGGGTCGGGCCGGTAGCCGGGATCGACCTCCGCACGCCACCGGCCGTACAGCTCGTACGCGCGGAGCGCCACGGTCGGGTCGAGCGCGCCCGCGGTGAGCGCGGCAACGTCCGCGGCACGAGCGTCGTACGGCGTCGGCAGGCGGTGGTGGACGGTCCCCGCTGCCAGGTCCGCCCGCACCATCGACTGGACCAGGGCCTCCCGTCCGATGCCCAGGACCAGGTGGAGGCCGATGAGCAGGTTCCCGCGGCCGAGCCGGGTCGCGGCGAGCGCCGCGTCGAACCGGACGTCGACATCGGAAGGCGGTTCGGGGAGGAGCACCGACGGTCCGTCGACCGTCAGGTCCACCCGGCGCCCGTCCCGCGTGACGAGTCGGAGCTGCTGCCCGGACTCGGTGCTGGATCCCTGCCATGCCCAGAGCGGCGCTCCGAGCAACCGCTCGACGTCGAGCGGTTCGTGCGTGACGACCCGCACGTCGAGGTCGCTCCACGGGTCGAGGGCGTCAGCGCCCGCGACCGACCCGTACGGCTCCACGGCGCCGGTCGGCAGCGCGGTCCGCAGCTGCGCGAGGGTCTCGTGCCGCCAGTCGCCCATGCCCTCAGCCTGCCATCCGGGTGGGCGGGAGGTCAGTCCTCGGCGTCGCCCTCGTCCTCGGGCTCCACGCCCGTCTCGTCCATGCGGTCGCGGAGGTGGTCCGCCATCGACGCTGCGCCCTCGTCGCCGTGGTCGTGGTTCACCTGCTCGATGAGGCCGGACAGCTTGTCGTGGTTCGTCGCGTCGGTGGCGCCGTCCATGACGGGCTCGGTCTGCTCGTTGTCGCTCATGTTCCGGACGCTACGCGGCCGTCCCGGGGGAGCCGCGCACGTCGTACCCCGAAATGGGGGGAAAGAACTGTCTGTCCCCCTTTGTGCGGACCCGCTAGGCTCCATGACAACGAGCCACACCCGATCGGTGGAACCCCTGACCACCGCAGGCTCGCACAGGGCATCGACGCTCCGGCCCTCGAGCGTCCCCTGCGCTCGGGCCGGAGCGCGGTGGCCCGATCCACACGCGCTGACGTGCTCTCGATCCGGCGCTCAGGCGTTCCGGTCGATCGCGTCGACCGCGTCGCCCGCCCGGTAGTGCAGCTCCACGGCGCCGCCGCGGAACGGGGTCGTCCCGACGAGCTCGAACACCGACGTCGGCGCAGCGACGGGGAGGAGCGGTGCCCCCGTTCCGAGCGCGAGCGGCATCACCGTGACGCGGAGCTCGTCGAGGAGACCGGCTTCCTGGTACTGCGCCGCGAGCAGCCCGCCGCCCATCACCCAGACCCCGCGCGCCCCGGCGGAACGCTCGATCACGGCCTGGTGGTCGGTGACCGGGCCGGACACGAACCGGACGTCCGCACCGACCGGAGCGGTGAGGGCTCGCGAGGTGAACACCCACGTCGGCAGGTCCGGGTAGGGCCAGGTGCCCTCGTGCGTGGTCAACCACGCGAAGGTGCTCGACCCCATCACGATCGCCCCGACCCCGGCGAAGAAGTGGTCGTGGTGCTCCTGGAACGGTTCGAACCCGAACTGCAGCAGCCAGTCGAGGTCGTCACCGGGCGCAGCGACGAAGCCGTCCAACGAGGACGCGACGGAGTAGGTCGTGGTCATGCCCGGACGGTACCGAGCCCCACCGACACGCCTCAGCGCTTGCGGCCCGTCCCGACGAGCGTGACCTCGGCGACTGCCAGCGCGGTCGCGATCCAGAACTGACTCGTCGCCACCCGGCGCCACTGCCCGCCGACGAGCATCAGCGGCAGCATCGTCACCGCGTGGGTGGCATCGACCGCCGCGCCGAGGGTGTGTGCGTCGCCGGACCGCGCGCGGAGGAGCAGCGCCGCCTGCGCGAGCTGCCGGACGCCGAGCACGCGGTAGAACACCGCGGTCCGCGGAGCAGCGCCGGCCCGGACGAGGTGCAGCCCACCGAGGACGAGCCGCGCCGCCTCGACGGCCGATGCGCGCTGCCGACGACGGTCCCGTGCGCGGCTCATCGTCGACGCCCCGCGGCGAGCACCGCTGCGCCGGCGACGCCGAGCGCCGCGCCGATCAGGCCGTTGCCGAGACGCCGGTGCTCCACCCACCACGTCTGCGGTGACCACGCGTGGGCCCTGTCGTCGAACACGCCGTGCGCGCCGTGGTCGCCCTCGACCGGCTCGTCGAGGTTCGACGGCAGCATCTGGCCGTCCTTCGACGCGGTCTGCTGCCCGGACACCAGCGTCTTCGCCGCGTACCAGTCCGCGAACCGTCCGCTGATCCGGTTGCCGAGGATCGTGTACACCGTCGACTCGCCGACCCAGGTGCGGCGGCGCGGGCGCTCGGCGGTGGCCGCGATCGCCCGGGCACCGACCTCGGGCTGGTAGATCGGCGCGACGGGCTGCGGGTGGTGCGGCAGCTGCGACTTGACCCAGTTGAACTGGATCGTGTTGAGCGCCGGCATGTCCACGCGGGACACCTGCACCCTGCTGCCCTGCTCGATGAGCTCCGACACGACCGACTCGGTGAACCCGACGATGGCGTGCTTCGCTCCGCAGTACGCGGCCTGCAGCGGGATCCCACGGAAGCCGAGTGCCGACCCGACCTGGATCACCTGGCCGCGGTCGCGGGGGACCATCCGGCTGAGCGCGGCGCGGGTGCCGTTCACGAAGCCGAGGTACGTGACCCGCAGTGCGCGTTCGAAGTCCTCCGGCTCGGTGTCCAGGAACCGGCCGAACACCCCGACCATCACGCCGTTCACCCACAGGTCGATCGGACCGAGCTCCGCCTCGATCCGGTCGGCGGCGTCCTCGACGGCCTGCCGGTCGGAGACGTCCGCGACGACCGCCAGTCCCCGGCGCCCCGCTGCTTCGACCTCGGCTGCTGCCGCGTCGACGCCCTCCTGCCCGCGCGCGATCACGGCGACGTCCCACCCGCGGGCCGCGAGTTCGCGCACCGTCGCCCGTCCGAGTCCCGCTGATCCGCCGGTCACCACTGCCACACGTGTCATGTGCCCCTTGTACCGGCGACGGCGTACAGACATCTCAGCCGCTGTCCCCCGATGCGCGTCCGTCGTCGCACGAGCACACTGGCCTCGTGGAGCCGACCGACGAGACACGAGACACCGAGACGCCGCCGGGGTGGGTGCTCCGTACCCCGACGCAGCCGAGCGAGGTCTGGTTGCTCCCGCTCCTCGCCGCGGTCCTCGCGGCGGGGCTGATCGTCGGCGGCGTGGTGCTCGGCGACGCGGTGGCTGCCATCACGGGGATCACCGTGGGAACGTGCATCGCCGTCGGAGCGGTCGCCCTGGCGGTGGCGGGCCACACGGCGTACACCGAGCAGAACCGGGCAGCCTCGTGGCGACTGCACGTGGTCAACGTGGTCGTCGGATCCGGCTCGCTGCTGGTCGTCGCGCTCGGCAGCCTGGTGAGCGGCGTCCTCTTCGGGGTCGTAGCCGGCAGCCTGGTGACCGCCGTCCGGGTCGTCCACACTGCCAGGACGGTGTCGTGGATCGACCGCGTCGCACTCGGGGTGGTGTCGTCGGCGCTCGCTGTCGGCGCTGCGGTCTTGGTGGTCCTCGGTCTCACGGTCACCGGCATCCCGTCGCACCGGGTCGCGGTGTGGGTGGGCGCCGGGTGGCTGGTCGCGGTCGTCGCGGCGGTGGTCGCCGTCGTCCAGTTCCGGGCGGCGGCGCGCACACCGCGTGACTGAGACGCCCGACGACGGCCGGGGCGCCAGCCCTCGCCGTCAGCGCCCCGCGCCGAACCGCGTCGTCACGCCCGGCGAGTACAACACCGAGTCCGGCGGCAGCTCCGTCAGCGCGAACGGCAGCCCGGCGGCGCCGACCAGGTCGTCCCGCAACGACACCACCGATGCCCGGTGCAGCGCCCAGGTGTCGTGCTCGTTCGGCCAGAACCGTGTCGCCCCGGCACGGTGCACGTGCATGCCCCACCGCGCCGTGAGGAACGTCTCGAGCGCCGTCGGCTCCGTGATCACCGGCCCGACGCGCACGTCGAGCGCCGACCGCAGGTGCGTCCCGTGCCGCCGCATCGCGTAGCCCACCCGGCCGTCCGTCTTCCGCACGGCGGCGTCCGCCCACCGGTACGGCAGCCCGGTCGCGACGCGCGCTCCGAGGGTCGGCAGGAGCTTCCCGGCGTCGAGCGAGAGGAACACGACCCCGCGCTGCCCCTGCTCGTCCACCGTGTAGACGCGGACGTTCACCTCGACGAAGTCGCCGATGCGTCCGGTCCGGCCGAGTGGTCCGAGCGGCGGGAACCGGGTGTCCTCGAAGCGGAAGGCGATGAGGCCGACCCACGTGGTCACGCCATCGTCGGTGCCGTCGACGGCCATCGTGTCGGGGCGGGTCCCGGCGGGCAGGAGCGGGGCGACGGCCGACACGTCCACCCGCCAGTGCAGGAAGACGACGTCCAGCCAGTCCTGGGAGATCCAGGGACGGCCGGGCAGTCCGGGGGCGACGGATGCAACGGCCGGGAGGCTCGGTGCGGCTCCGGTGGGACGGCCGCCGGTCATGCGATGGTCGCGTCGTCGATGTGGGTCGCCACGGGCGATTCGTCCCACCCCTGCTGCGGGGTGTCGCAGGTCCCGCGGAACACGTACTGCGACGGGCGCTTCCGCTCGCTCGACGTCCAGTCGATCGCCGGACGTCGACGCTCGGGCGGCAGGTACCCGATCCGGTACACGGCCATCAGCTCGAGCTCCGGCGGCACCCGGAGCAGCCCCTCGATCTCCTCCCATGCACCGGGGGTCTCCATCGGGAAGGACACGAACTGGATGCCGAGGCCGAGCTCGGTGGTCGCGAGCCAGATGTTCTCCATCGCGGCGCCCATGCTGAACACGGAGTAGAAGCCGGAGAGCTCTTCCTTCCGGTACTCGTGCCGGTCGAGCATCACCCCGAGCAGCAGCGGCGACCCGGCGACGAGCTTCCGGTTCTCCTCGCCGAGCGTCTGCGGGACCCGCAGCGTGTTCATCAGCATCTGCCCGCGCTTGGTGAACACCTGCTTCGTGAACGGCTTCAACGGCCCGGGCAGCTTGTCGAAGAGCATGCCGTCACGGCGCTCGTCCATCTCCGCCTGGCTGAACCGGAAGTACGGCTTGTAGCGCTGGAAGAACGTGCCCTCGGCCATCGTGCGGGTCATCGATCGCGCGCTGATCTCCGCGACCCGCTCGATCGTCGGTCGCTCCTCGACCAGGACGAAGCGCCACGGCTGGCTGTTCAGCTGCGAGGGTGCCCGGCCGGCGAGTTCGACGAGGAGCCGTTGGTGCTCCTCGGACACGGGATCGGGCAGGAACGCCCCGTTCGTCGTCCGCCGGCGTCGGATGGCCTCGAAGAGCTCCACTGCTGTCCTCCCACGGGTCAGCGCCGGAACAGCAGCGCCCCGAGGTAGGACGGCGCGGCGGCGACCGCGACTCTCCAGTGTGCTCCGGTCCGCGGGTTCGTGCGCGGAGCCATCGCCAGCGGCACGAGTGCCGGCAGCAGGAACAGCGCCGACCTCGACCTGGTCCAGAGCGGGGTCGTGGCGGCGGCCCCGGTGAGCGTCGCCGTCACGACGAACAGTCCGTGGTGGACGACCCGCAGCTTCTTCGTGCGGATGAGCCGGACGGCCACGGCCGTGCCCCAGAGGCAGTTCGCGACGTAGGCGGCGGACGCAGCGGTGACCATCCGGCGGGCAGTCGGCGATCCGACGGGAGGCATGGCGAGCCTCCCGGCTGTCTCCTTGCGTCCCATGGACGCGAACCTACGCGCCGGTGGTTCCGGCAGACTGCAACGAACGACTCGAAGGGGATCGCATGCGCGTCACACCGAAGGTCTGGATCGGCATCGCCGCCCTGATCGGGTACATCGTCCTGGTGGTCGTGATCCAGGCGGCGAGCGGCATCGACTACACGGCGTGGGGAGACTCGGCGCACGACCTGTTCTTCGGTGCGGACGTGTCGCTGATCGTCGCCGCGGTCGCGGTGGCGGTCACCGTGTCCCTGCTGGGCTGGTGGGGGCCGGTTCTCCGTGAACGACACCGCAGCCCGCACCGCTGGACGTTGCTCGCGCCGATCCTGATGGCGGTGATCGCCGTCGTGGGCCTCGCGTTCGCGGACTGGGGTGCCGTCGGCGGGGCGTTCCTCGCTGCGGCCCTCGTCCTGCTCCTGGTCGGGTTCACCGAGGAGGTCGTGGCACGGGGGATCCTCCTGGTGGCGCTGCGGTCGCGGCTGTCCGAGGTGTGGGTGTGGCTGATCACGTCGGTGCTGTTCGGTGTGATGCACATGAGCAACGTGTTCCTGGGGCAGGCGGTCGGCCCGACGCTCGTGCAGGTCGTCTTCGCGTTCTCGGCCGGGTCGGTCTTCTACGTCCTGCGACGGACGACCGGGTCCCTGATCCCGGCGATGGTGCTGCACGCCGTGTGGGACTTCACCCAGTTCGTCGGCGGGGTCGGCGAGCGTTCGGCGGTCGCCGACTTCGCGCAGGGCGTGTACGTCGGGGTGGCTCTGCTCGGCGTCGTGTGCGCTGTGGTCGTCGCGATGGGCGCCGATGAGCGTTCCGGGTTCCGGACCTCAGGCGGACTCGCGGGACACCAGGCGTGACAGCACGATCGCGCTGCGGGTGTGGTCGACCTGGGGTGCCAGCCTGACCCGGTCGAGTGCTTCCTCGAGCGCGGGGAGGTCCTTGGAGCGCATGTGCACCACCGCGTCGGCGCTACCGGTCACCGTTCCGGCGTCCACGACCTCGGGCACGGAGTCGAGCAGCGCGCGGAGTTCGTCGGGGGAGACGGTGCCGCGGCAGTAGAGCTCGACCCAGGCCTCGGTGCCCCGGTCCTCGACCGCGGGGTCGACCTTGATCGTGAAGCCCCGGATGACACCGTCGGCGACGAGACGGTCGACCCGTCGCTTGACGGCGGAGGCGGAGAGTCCGACGACGGATCCGATGTCGCCGTAGCCGGCGCGTGCGTTGTCCCGGAGCTGATCCAGGATGCGGTGGTCGAGCGAATCCATTGGGACCCATCGTACGCGGGGTTCTTGCGAGGACGTCGGGTCCAACGCACGAAATGTGCGCGCTTCCCTGCTGCGGTGAGCGCGGCGGAATCCATAGACTGGCCACGGCGTCGACCTGGTCCGCCGTGGAACACGGTGAGTGAGCCTGCATCTCACCGAGATCGCTCCAGGTGGTTCCTGGCAGGCTCGGGCCCGAAGTCCCAGGAGGACTCCCGTGTCGACCCAAGCCACGTCGAACCCCGCAGCCGCCACCACGACGGCTCCCACTCGCACCGCCACCAAGCGCACGATCCTGATGTGCAAGCCGGACTTCTACACGGTGAGCTACCGGATCAACCCGTGGATGCACCCCGAGGACCCCACGGACACCGCGAAGGCAGTCGCCCAGTGGCAGGAACTCCACGACGTCTACCAGGGGCTCGGGTTCGAGATCCACCTGATCGACCCGATCCAGGGCCTCCCGGACATGGTCTACGCGGCGAACGGCGGCTTCGTGCTCGACGGTGTCGCGTACGGCGCGAAGTTCCAGTACCCGGAGCGCCAGCCCGAGGGCCCCGCGTACATGGACTGGTTCCGGGGCGCCGGCCTGCAGGTCGCCGAGCCCGTCGAGACGAACGAGGGCGAGGGCGACTTCCTGCTCGTCGGCGACGTCATCCTCGCCGGCACCGGCTTCCGCTCCGACAGCACCTCGCACGAGGAGATCGCGAAGGTCTACGGCCGCGACGTCATCACGCTGAAGCTGATCAACCCGAGCTTCTACCACCTGGACACCGCGATCGCCGTGCTCGACCCGGAGCCCGACGCGGACGGCCGCAGCAACATCGCCTACCTCGAGAGTGCCTTCGACGAGCCGTCGCTGGCGATCCTCCGCGAGCGCTTCCCCGACGCGATCATCGCGACGGAAGAGGACGCGGCCATCCTCGGCCTGAACTCCTACTCCGACGGGTACAACGTCGTCATCGCCGCGCGCGCGACCACCTTCGCGGAGCAGCTCCGCGCGAAGGGCTACAACCCGATCGGCGTCGACCTCTCCGAGCTCCTGCTCGGCGGCGGCGGCGTGAAGTGCTGCACGCTCGACCTGCACCCGGTCGGCACCGGCAACTCCGTGGCGCGGTCCTGATGACCACCGCGACCGGCGCGGGCACCGGGCTCGGTGCGGCGACCGCCGCAGCGCTCGCCGTCGAGGACCGCTCGCTGGCGCACAACTACAGCCCGCTGCCCGTCGTCATCGCCTCCGGTGACGGCGCGTGGGTGACGGACGTCGACGGCAAGCGGTACCTGGACGGCCTCGCGGCGTACTCCGCCGTGAACTTCGGCCACGGCAACGCCCGGCTGGTCGCTGCTGCGAAGGCACAGCTCGACCGGGTGACCCTGACGAGCCGCGCGTTCGTGAACGACCAGCTCGGCCCGTTCGCGTCGAGCCTGGCGGAGCTCACCGGCACCGAGATGGTGCTGCCGATGAACACCGGCGCGGAAGCGGTCGAGTCCGCGATCAAGGTGTCGCGGGCGTGGGGCTACCGGGTGAAGGGCGTCCCCGCCGACCGGGCCACGATCATCGTGGCGAGCGGGAACTTCCACGGCCGGACGACGACGATCATCTCGTTCTCCGACGACCCGGACGCCAAGGACGACTTCGGCCCGTACACGCCGGGCTTCCGCACGGTGCCGTACGGCGACGCGGACGCGCTCCGTGCCGCGATGGACGACACCGTCGTCGCGGTCCTGCTCGAGCCCATCCAGGGCGAGGGCGGCGTCGTGATCCCGCCGGCGTCCTACCTGCCGGCCGTGCGGGAGATCTGCGACGAGTTCGGTGCGCTGTTCGTCGCTGACGAGATCCAGTCCGGGCTCGGACGCACCGGCCACACCCTCGCGGTGTCGCGGGTCGGCGTCCGCCCCGACCTGATCACGCTCGGCAAGGCGCTCGGCGGTGGCATCGTCCCGGTGTCGGCCGTCGTCGGTTCCGCTGCGGTGCTCGGTGTCCTCCGTCCGGGCGAGCACGGTTCCACGTTCGGGGGCAACCCGCTCGCCGCGGCCGTCGGTGCTGAGGTCGTGACGATGCTCGGCGAGGGCACGTTCCAGCAGCGTGCACTCGACGGTGAACCGGTCCTCCAGGGGCTCCTCGACGGACTCATCGGCCACGGGGTCGTCGAGCACCGGGTCGCCGGGCTCTGGGCGGGCATCGACATCGACCCGGCCATCGGGACCGGCAAGGAGATCGCGAAGGGACTCGCCGAGCGCGGGGTCCTCGTGAAGGACACCCACGGGTCGACGATCCGCTTCGCGCCGCCCCTCGTCGTCACCGATGACGAGATCGCGATGGCGATCGAGGCACTCGGCGCGGTCCTCCGCGACCGCAGCTGATTCGCCGGACCGGCACCGGGCCTCCCGGCCGTCCGCTGTCGGTGTCGGGTGGACCCGCACAACCAAAACCGGCTCGCACCACGTGATCACGTGGTGCGAGCCGGTTTGCGTTGTGCGTCGACGGGTCGAACCGCAGGCCGCGGGCCGCGCCCGCGCGTCAGACCGCCCAGCGCTCCGCGAGCTGGTCCATCAGCGCATCGAGCCGCTCGTCGACGACCTGCTCCTCCGGGTGCGCCTCGAACCACGCGATGACCTCGCGGACGCCCTGCCGGTACGGCGTGCGCGGGTGGTACCAGGGCACGAGCGACCGGATCTTGCTGTTGTCGAAGACGGAGCTGTTCGCCTTGTCGCCGAGCAGTGCTGCACCCCAGTCCGCGTCCACGGCGTTGATCGCGTCGGCGGGGACGTGCACGATGCGCAGGTCCTCGACCCCGGCCGCTGCGGCGATCTCGTGCGCGATGGCGTTCCACGTGGGGGCCTCGTCGCTCGTGATCGTGAACGCCTCCCCGATCGCCTCGGCCCGGTCGAGCAGCCCCGTGAACCCGACCGCGAAGTCGCGGCTGTGGGTGAGCGTCCACAGGCTCGTGCCGTCGCCGGTGATGATGACGGGCTTCCCGGCGCGCATCCGTGCGATCGCCGTCCACCCACCCGTCAGCGGCAGCTTGGTCTCGTCGTAGGTGTGCGACGGGCGGACGATCGTCACCGGGAAGTCCTGCTCCCGGTACGCCTGCATGAGGAGGTCCTCGCACGCGATCTTGTCCCGCGAGTACTGCCAGAACGGGTTCTTCAGCGGCGTCGACTCCGTGATCGGCAGGTGGGTCGGCGGGGTCTGGTACGCCGAGGCCGAGCTGATGAACACGTACTGGTTCGTCCGGCCGGCGAAGAAGTCGATGTCCGCCTGCACCTGGTCGGGCGTGAAGGCCACCCAGTTCACCACCGTGTCGAAGTGGCGGTCGCCGAGTGCGTCCGCCAGGGCGCTGCGGTCGGACACGTCGGCCTGGAGGCGCGTCACACCCTCCGGGATCGGCCTGCCCCCGGTGGTCCCGCGGTTCAGGACCGTGACCTCCAGTCCCTGCCGGGTCGCCTCGGTGACACAGGCGGCGCTGATCACGCCGCTCCCGCCGATGAACAGGACGCTCGCTCCGTTGCTCGTCATTCCTCCACGTAACCACCTTCCGGCGGGGCTAGCGTCCATGGAGACGCCGCACCGATGCGGCACGGGAGGAACACCGCACATGGAGTACCGCTACCTCGGGAACTCGGGCCTCAAGGTCTCCGAGATCACCTACGGCAACTGGCTGACCCACGCGTCCCAGGTCGAGAACGACGCCGCGATCGCCTGCGTCCGGGCGGCCCTCGACGTCGGCATCTCGACGTTCGACACCGCCGACGTGTACGCGAACACCGGAGCCGAGACCGTCCTCGGCGAAGCGCTCAAGGGTGAACGGCGCCAGTCGCTGGAGATCGCGACGAAGGTCTTCGGACCCACCGGTCCGAAGGGCCACAACGACACCGGGCTGTCCCGGAAGCACATCCTCGAGTCCATCGACGGGTCGCTCGGGCGGCTGCAGACCGACTACGTCGACCTGTACCAGGCACACCGCTTCGACCACGAGACCCCGCTCGAAGAGACCATGCAGGCCTTCGCCGACGTCGTCCGCGCGGGCAAGGTCCTGTACGTCGGCGTCTCGGAGTGGACCGCCGAGCAGCTCCGTGCCGGCGCCGCGCTGGCGAAGGACCTCGGCTTCCAGCTCATCTCGAACCAGCCGCAGTACTCCGCGCTGTGGCGGGTCATCGAGGAAGAGGTCGTCCCCACCTCGAAGGAACTCGGGATCTCCCAGATCGTCTGGTCGCCGATCGCCCAGGGCGTGCTCACCGGGAAGTACAAGCCCGGGCAGCCGCTGCCCGAGGGCTCGCGTGCCACCGACGACAAGGGCGGCGCGGACATGATCAAGCGGTTCATGCGCGACGAGGTGCTGTCCGCCGTGCAGGAGCTCGAGCCGATCGCGAAGGAGCTGGACCTCTCGATGGCGCAGCTCGCCGTGGCGTGGGTGCTGCAGAACGAGAACGTGGCATCGGCGATCATCGGCGCATCGCGGCCGGAGCAGGTGCACGACAACGCCGGCGCTGCCGGCGTGACGATCCCGGCGGAGCTGCTCTCACGCATCGACGACGCGCTCGGGGGCGTCGTCGAGCGGGACCCGGCGAAGACGAACGACAGCAGCCCGAAGACCCGCGAGGCCTGACGGCCGCGGCGCCGCGCCGCACGGGCTGGAGTTCGCACAACCGAAACCGCTTCGCACCACGGACGTCGGCGGTGCCAGGTGGTTTCGGTTGTGCGGAGGTGAACCGCACCACCGATGCGGCAGTGCCTCGGCACCGGCGCGAGCGCGGCTCGGCGCGAGCGCGGCCCGGCGCGAGCGCGGCGCGGCTCGGCGTGCACCCACCGCAGAAACGGCGAAGGCCCCTCACTCGCGTGAGGGGCCTTTCACCGTGGCTGGACACGGCATCGATCCGTGGACCTTTCGATTTTCAGTCGAACGCTCTACCAACTGAGCTATCCAGCCGTGGCGACCCTGACGGGACTTGAACCCGCGACCTCCGCCGTGACAGGGCGGCACGCTAACCAACTGCGCTACAGGGCCATATTGACTTGCATCCGGTGTTGCTCTGTTCCTGCTTGCTGTCTCACGAGGAGTGACCCCAACGGGATTCGAACCCGTGCTGCCGCCGTGAAAGGGCGGTGTCCTAGGCCACTAAACGATGGGGCCGCAAGCAGTACATCGCTGCACCGGAGGTCAAGCATACGGAAGCCCTGCGCGGATGACAAATCGGCGTGCCCGCACCGGCTCCGCCCGGCGTGTCGCAGGTCCGGGAACACGGCGCGCGGGCTTCACTCACGGTGGAGGAGTCCCTCCGATTCTGCGCCGTCGGTGTTCGAGTGCGAGCATCGTCGTCGGTCCGTGTCCCTCGTGCGAGGGGCTGCCCCGGTCCGGCACCTGTTGTTACTGTTGCGTCTGTTAACAGTGTTACGTGCGTGAGCCTTGCCGCGCTGTTACGAAATCGAGATGTATGTCGACCTCACCATCGCAGTCCCTCAGGCCCCGCCGCCGCGTGATCGCCGCCGCGGTGGCTGTCGTGCTCACTGCAGGGGCCATCGCCGCGTTCGCGCCCGCTGAGCAGGCATCCGCGGCGAGCTACCCGAGCTGGAGCGACGTGCAGGCCGCGAAGGCGTCCGAGTCCGCCCAGCAGGACAAGGTCACCGAGATCAAGAGCCTCATCTCGGACCTGACGACCGAGGCCGCGGCGAAGCAGAAGTCCGCCGCCGCAGCGGGAACGGCGTACCAGACGGCGCAGACGAACTTCGACGAGGCGACGCTCAAGCAGCAGAAGCTGCAGGAGCAGGCCGACGCGGCCGAGAAGACCGCGGCGCAGTCCGAGGAGCAGGCCGGCCAGCTCGCCGCCCAGCTCGGTCGTGCGAGCTCGAACGACGTCACGACGGACCTCCTCACGCACCCGACGAACTCCGGTGACCTGCTGTACGAGCTCGGCGCGATGTCGAAGCTCACGGAGCAGGCCGACGGCATCTACTCGCAGGCGACGCAGGACCGGGGGACGGCGCAGGCCCTCGCGGACAAGTCGGCCGTCGCGAAGAAGGCCCTCGGCGCCCTCGCGGACGCCGCGCAGCAGAAGATGCAGGCCGCGCAGTCCGCTGCCGAGGCCGCGCAGACCGCGGTGGACGCCCAGAACGACAACCAGGCGCGACTCGAGGCGCAGCTGACCCTGCTCACCTCGAACGCGACGAACGTCGAGGCGAAGTACAACAAGGGCGTGGCGGTGGAGAAGGCGCGCCAGGCGGCCCTCGCCAAGGCCCGTGCAGCCGCCGCCGCGAAGGCCGCTGCTGCCGCTGCCCCGAGCGGCGGTTCCGGCGCCGGCTCCAACGGCTCCGGTGGCGGCACCCCGAACTCCTCCGGCTGGGTCCGCCCGAGCGCCGGCTACCAGACCAGCCCCTACGGCTACCGCGTCGACCCGTACACGGGTGCGCACGCCCTGCACGCTGGTGTCGACCTGGCGCCGGCCTGCTACTCGCCGATCTACGCGGCGCACTCCGGCACCGTGACCTTCGCGGGCAACGGCGGCGGCTACGGCAACGAGGTCGTGCTCGACAACGGCGGCGGCATCTCCACCGCCTACGGGCACATCGTCGACGGCGGGATCATGGTCGCCGCCGGCCAGCACGTCTCCGCCGGGCAGCAGATCGCCCAGGTCGGTTCGACCGGGTGGTCCACCGGGTGCCACCTCCACTTCGAGACCCGGGTGAACGGCGCAGCCGTCGACCCGGTCCCCTTCATGGCAGCGCGGGGGATCTCGGTATGACCGTGTGCGCGCCCGAGAGGCCCTGACACCACATGAAGAAGCCTGCGCGTTCCCTCGCCTGCGGCATCGCCACCGTCTCGTTGCTCGGCATCGGGCTCTCGGTGGGGATCGCGGGACCGGCAGGGGCGACCCCCGCTGCGGCCCCGTCGTGGGCTGACGTGCAGGCGGCGAAGGCCGACCAGGCGGAGAAGCAGCAGACGGTCGACGAGCTCGCCTCGCGGCTGTCCTCGCTGCAGGACGACGCCGACGCGGCCGGCATCGTGGTGCAGCAGGCGGGCCAGACGTACGCGCTGGCAGCGTCGAAGCAGCAGGAGGCGCAGTCGACGCTCGACGACCTGACCGCGCAGGCCAAGCGTGCGAAGACCGCGGCCGACGAGTCGGCAGGGCAGGTCGCGGCGCTCGTGGTCGAGCTCTCCCGCACCGGCGGCGGGGACCTGTCGACGAGCATGCTCGTGGACTCCGCCGACGCGAAGGACCTGCTGTACCAGGTCGGCACGATGTCGCACCTCTCCGAGCGCTCGGCGACGGTGCTGGCGCAGGCGAAGGCCGACCAGAAGACGGTCGACTCGCTCGCGGCGCAGAAGAGCCAGGCGGCGAAGGCACTGACGAAGGCGACCGACGCCACGAAGACCGCCCTCGACTCGGCGAACGACACCGCGGCCGCCGCGAACGGCAAGCTCGCGGCCGGGCAGGAGCAGCAGGACGAGGTGCTCGAGCAGCTCGCCTACCTCAAGGGCACGACCGTCGCGACGGAGAGCGCGTACTACACGGAGCAGCGCGCGAAGCAGGCCGAGGCCGAACTCGCGGCGCAGGCCACGACCGACGACGGTGGGGCGAGCAGCGGCGGGGCGACCACCGGCAGCACGACGACCACCACGACGAAGCCGTCGACCAGTGGCGGCGGCACGACGACCACGACCAAGCCGTCGACCACGACGACGAAGCCGTCCACGACGACCACGAAGCCGTCCACCACGTCCCCCACGACGTCGAAGCCCGCCACGACGACGCCCGTCGCCCCGGCGAAGCCGAGCACGCCCGTCACGACCACGCCCTCGAAGCCGGTCACCACGACCCCGACCGCACCGAGCACCCCGTCCAAGGCCGCCGGTGCCATCGCGTACGCCCGTGCCCAGCTCGGCAAGGCGTACGTCCTCGGCGGCGCGGGCCCGAACACGTGGGACTGCTCCGGCCTGGTGATGATGGCCTACAACTCGCAGGGCATCGCGACCGGCGGGCACAACGTCGTGTGGCAGTACAACTACTTCAGGTCGATCGGCCGGCTCGTGCCGCTCTCGCAGCGCCAGGCGGGTGACATCCTCTTCTACTCGTCGAACGGAACCGCTTCAGGTGGTTACCACGACTCGATCTACACCGGCGGCGGGATGATGGTCGAGGCTGCTCGACCGGGTGTCGGCGTCGTCGAGCGGGCCGTCTGGACCCCGAGCCAGCTCCTGCCCTACGTGGCACGCCCCTCCGGCTCCCTGTAGCGGGAACGCGGAACGGCCCGGCCCCACCAGGGACCGGGCCGTTCGGCGTCAGCGCGGAAGCCGCGGACGAAGCAGACGCAGCGGAAGCGTCAGCAGCGTCAGTGACCGGCGGGCACGTACGCGGCCTGGCCGGCCGTGACGATCGCCTCGGCCTCGGCGGCGTCGCCCCAGCCCTCGGCCTTGACCCACTTGTTCGGCTCGAGGTCCTTGTAGCGCTCGAAGAAGTGCGCGATCTCGGCCTTCGTCTGCTCGTCGACGTCGGAGATGTCCTGGATGTGCGCCCAGCGCGGGTCCTTCGCGGGGACCACGAGGACCTTCGCGTCGTTGCCGGCCTCGTCGCTCATCTTGAAGACGCCGACCGGGCGGACCTTGACGCCGACGCCCGGGAAGGTCGGGTACTCGAGCAGCAGGAGCGCGTCCACGGGGTCACCGTCGTCCGCGAGGGTCTTCTCGAAGAACCCGTAGTCGGTCGGGTACACGAACGACGTGAACAGCACGCGGTCGAGGTACACGCGACCGGTCTCGTGGTCCACCTCGTACTTGTTGCGGCTGCCCTTGGGGATCTCGACGACGACGTCGTACGCGGCCATGGTTGCACTCCTGGTTTGTCGATGGGTCTGTCGGTGGTTCCGAAAGCGCGGCTAACGTTACCGGGTGAACTCTCCGCGTCCCCGGCTGGATCCCGCGGTCGCCGACATGCGTCGTGCGGTCCGTGACCTCCTGGCCCGTGCCCGCGACGACCAGGTCGTCGCCGACGGCGACCTCGTCCTCGTCGCACTCAGCGGCGGACCGGACTCGCTCGCGCTCGCGGCCGCCACCGCGTTCGAGGCACCGAAGCAGGGGCTCCGAGCCGGTGCTGTGGTCGTCGACCACGCACTCCAGGCGGGATCCGAGGCGGTCGCGACCCGAGCCTCCAGGCAGGCATCCGAACTGGGTCTCGACCCGGTGACCGTCCGACGCGTCGTCGTCGGCTCCGACGGCGGTCCGGAAGGCGCCGCCCGGGAGGCCCGGCACGCGTCCATCGCGGACGTCGCGTCCGCCACCGGGTCGCCCCTCGTGCTCCTCGGGCACACCCTGGACGACCAGGCCGAGACGGTGCTCCTCGGCCTGCTGCGCGGCAGCGGGCCGGACAGCCTGTCCGGCATGCAGCCGCTCGCGCGGCGCGAGGGCGGACCGGCGTACGGCCGACCGCTCCTGGCGGTGCGGCGGCACACCACCCGCCAGGCCTGCGCCGCAGCGGGGCTGGCGCCGTGGCACGACCCGCAGAACGAGGACCCGGCGTTCGCCCGGGTCCGGGTGCGCACCACGCTCATGCCGGTGCTGGAGCAGGAACTCGGCGCCGGGGTGCAGGAGGCGTTGGCACGCACGGCCGACCAGCTGCGTGAGGACTCCGCGGCGCTCGACCACTTCGCGGAGGAGATGGCCGAGGACCTCGCCGAGCACTCGGAAGCCGGGATCTCGCTGTCCGTGCGCGAGCTGCACGCGAACCCGCCGGCGCTCCGGCAGCGACTCGTGCGCCTCGCCGTGGAGAGCGAGTTCGGCGTGACGCTGTCCCGCGTCCAGACGCTCGAGGTCTGCCGGCTCGTCACCGACTGGGGCGGACAGGGGCCGATCGACCTGCCCGGTGTCCGGGCGTCCCGCGACGGTGACCGACTGTCCTTCGCTGCCGCGTAGGGCCGGTTAGGCTGGACCGGTGGAACTCTCCGACGTGCAGGACGACCTCTCCGAAGTGCTCTTCACCCCCGAGCAGATCGACGACAAGATCGCCGAACTCGCTGCGGCGGTCGATCGCGACTACGCCGACAAGGACCCGCTGCTCGTCGGCGTCCTCAAGGGCGCGGTCATGGTCATGGCGGACTTCTCCCGCCACCTGACGCTGCAGGCGAAGATGGACTGGATGGCGGTGTCGTCGTACGGCTCCGGCACGAAGTCCTCCGGCGTGGTGCGGATCCTCAAGGACCTCGACACCGACCTGCACGGCCGCGACGTCATCATCGTCGAGGACATCATCGACTCCGGCCTGACGCTGTCGTGGCTCAAGCAGAACCTCGAGTCCCGCGGTGCCGCGAGCGTCGAGATCGTCGCGCTGCTCCGCAAGCCCGAGGCCGCCAAGGTCGAGGTCGACGTGAAGTACGTCGGCTACGACATCCCGGACGAGTTCGTGGTCGGCTTCGGCCTGGACTACGACGAGCGCTACCGCAACCTGCGCGGCATCGGCGTCCTCGCGCCGCACATCTACTCCTAGTCGAACGGGGAGTTCGCCCGCAGAGGACACCCATTCTCGCCACAGAATCGCGGCCGTATGCTGATCAGCACGCAACTTCGGCAGAGAAAGGTGTCGGGCGCTCTGCCCGGATCACATGGACTTCAAGCGCATCCTCCGCGGGCCGTACATCTACGTGCTCATTGCGATCGTGGGGATCTGGATCGGGTGGGCCTTCATCAGCCAGTCCGGCACACAGCAGATCGACACGCAGAAGGGCCTCGAGCAGCTCTCTGACGGCAAGGTCTCCTCCGCGGTGGTGAACTCCACCGAGCAGCGCGTGGACCTCACCCTCAAGGACGGCGGCACCACCGAGCAGTTCTACTACTCGACCCCCCGTGGCACCGAGGTGGTCGAGGCGATCGCCAAGGCCGACCTGCCGAAGGGCTACAACGACACCGTCCAGCAGTCGAACTGGTTCGTCTCGCTGATCCTGACGCTCCTGCCGTTCCTGCTCATCCTCGGCCTGTTCTGGTTCCTCCTCTCGAGCGCCCAGGGTGGCGGCTCGAAGGTGATGCAGTTCGGCAAGTCCAAGGCGAAGATGAACAACAAGGAGAACCCGCAGGTCTCCTTCGCGGACGTCGCCGGTGCGGACGAGGCGATCGAAGAGCTCCACGAGATCAAGGAGTTCCTCAAGGAGCCGGCCAAGTTCCAGGCCGTCGGCGCCAAGATCCCGAAGGGCGTGCTGCTGTACGGCCCTCCCGGAACCGGCAAGACCCTGCTCGCGCGCGCCGTCGCCGGCGAAGCGGGCGTCCCCTTCTACTCGATCTCCGGTTCGGACTTCGTGGAGATGTTCGTCGGTGTCGGTGCGAGCCGTGTCCGTGACCTCTTCGAGCAGGCCAAGGCGAACTCGCCGGCCATCGTCTTCATCGACGAGATCGACGCCGTCGGTCGTCACCGCGGTGCCGGCATCGGCGGTGGCAACGACGAGCGCGAGCAGACGCTGAACCAGCTCCTCGTCGAGATGGACGGCTTCGACGGCAAGACGAACGTCATCCTGATCGCCGCGACGAACCGTCCCGACGTGCTCGACCCCGCCCTGCTCCGTCCGGGCCGCTTCGACCGTCAGATCGGTGTCGACGCACCCGGTCTCGCCGGTCGCAAGCAGATCCTCGAGGTGCACGCGAAGGGCAAGCCGCTCGCCGCGAGCGTCGACCTCGAGCTCCTCGCCCGCAAGACCCCGGGCTTCACGGGCGCCGACCTGGCGAACGTCCTGAACGAGGCGGCGCTCCTCACCGCCCGTTCGAACGCGCAGCTGATCGACAACCGTGCCCTCGACGAGGCCGTCGACCGCGTGATGGCGGGCCCGCAGCGCCGGACCCGGATCATGTCCGACCAGGAACGCCTCATCACGGCGTACCACGAGGGCGGTCACGCTCTCGCGGCAGCGGCGATGCGGCACACCGACCCGGTCACGAAGATCACGATCCTGCCGCGCGGCCGTGCCCTCGGCTACACGATGGTGCTCCCGCTCGAGGACAAGTACTCCGTGACGCGCAACGAGCTGCTCGACCAGCTCGCCTACGCCATGGGCGGCCGCGTCGCCGAGGAGATCGTCTTCCACGACCCGACCACGGGTGCGTCGAACGACATCGAGAAGGCCACCGGCACCGCCCGCAAGATGGTCACCGAGTACGGCATGAGCCGTGCGGTCGGGTCCGTCAAGCTCGGCGCCGGTTCCACGGAGCCCTTCGTCGGTCGTGACATGAGCGGTGGCACCGGGCGCGACTACTCGGAGAACATCGCCGAGACGGTCGACGCCGAGACCCGCGCCCTGCTCGAAGCCGCGCACGACGAGGCCTACCAGGTGCTCAACGACAACCGCGACATCCTCGACCGTCTGGCCGGCGAGCTCCTCGAGAAGGAGACCCTCGACGCCCCGGAGCTCGTGGAGATCTTCAAGGACGTCCGCAAGCTGCCCGAGCGCCCGCAGTGGCTCTCGAGCGACAAGCGGCCGGTCAGCAACCTCCCCGCGATCGACGTCCCGGGCAAGGCGGCGAACACCGCGTCCGAGTCGAACGACCGCGAGGCGTCGAAGACCCCGCGCCACCGTCCGTTCGGCAACCCGGGTATCGCCCCCGCGTAGGCCGGGATGACCGACCTCCCGACGAGACGGGACGGCCGCCTCGCCGCGACCGGCCGTCGCCGTGACCCGGGTGCGCTCCAGCGCGAGCGCACCCGGGTCATGGGCATCCTCAACGTCACCCCGGACTCGTTCTCGGACGGTGGCCTGCACGATGCGTACGACACCGCGCTCGCCCACGCCCGTGATTTGGTGGCCTCCGGCGCGGACATCGTCGACGTCGGTGGCGAGTCCACCCGGCCCGGTGCCGAGCGGGTCCCGCTCCAGGTGGAACAGGACCGCGTGCTGCCGGTCGTCCGGGAGCTCGTGGCCGAGGGCATCGCCGTGAGCGTCGACACCATGAACGCGTCCACTGCGGAGCGTGCGGTGGAGCTCGGCGCGGCGATCGTCAACGACGTCTCCGGCGGCCTGGCCGACCCGGACATGGCCCGCGTGGTCGCCTCCACCGGCACCGGCTTCGTGGTGATGCACTGGCGCGGCCACAGCGACCGGATGTACCGCGACGCCGTGTACGAGCACGCGGTGGAGGAGACCCGGCGCGAGGTGGAGATGCGCGTCGCCGAGCTCATCGTGCTCGGGGTCCGTCAGGAGCAGGTGGTCATCGACCCGGGGCTCGGCTTCGCGAAGCAGGGCGTGCAGAACTGGGAGATCCTCGCCGGGTACGAGCGCTTCGCCTCGATCGGGCTCCCCGTGCTCGTCGCCGCATCGCGGAAGCGCTTCCTCGAGGGCATCGGCAGCCCCGCGGGAGCCCCGCCGAAGGACCGCGACCTGGCCACGGCGGCCATCAGCCTGTTGTCAGCAGAGCGCGGCGCCTGGGGTGTCCGCGTGCACGACCCGGCGCCGACCCGCGCCGTGCTCGACGTGTGGGAAGCCTGGAGGGCAGCTCGATCGTGAACGACACCATCCGCCTCGTCGGGGTCCGTGCCCGCGGTCACCACGGCGTCTTCGACCACGAGCGTGCCGACGGCCAGGACTTCGTCGTCGACGTCGCCGTCGAGGTCGACGCCCGCGCGGCCTCCGGTCCGGACGACCTCGAGCAGACCGTCCACTACGGGGTACTCGCCGAGCAGGTCGTCGCCGAGATCGAACGCGATCCGGTGGACCTCATCGAGACCCTCGCCGAGCGGATCGCCGCCGCGGTGCTGACCCACCGGGCGGCGCTGGCGACCGAGGTCACCGTGCACAAGCCGCAGGCCCCGATCACGGTGCCGTTCACGGACGTCTCGATCACCATCCGCCGAGAGCGTGCCGCGGACGAGCCCGCGCGTGCCGCGGGCGAGGAGCCGGCGTGACCCGCGCCGTCGTCGCCCTCGGCGCGAACCTCGGCGACCGGGGCAGCACGCTCCGGGCCGCCGCGGCCGCCGTCGCCGCGATCCCCGGTGTCACCGCCGTCGGGTCGAGCCACGAGGTCGAGTCCGTCGCCCTCACACTGGACGGCCTCGACACGTCGAAGCCCCGGTACCGGAACGCCGTCGTGGTCCTCGACACGGTGCTCGCACCGCAGGAACTCCTCGACGCCCTGCACGTCGTGGAGGACACCCACGGCCGCACCCGGGAGGTCCGCTGGGGCGACCGGACGCTCGACCTCGACGTGATCACCTACGGGGACGAGCGCATCGACACCGAGACGCTCACCGTGCCGCACCCCCGGGCGCACGAGCGGGCCTTCGTCCTCGCGCCCTGGCTGGACGCCGACCCCGACGCGGTGCTGCCGGGTGCCGGACCGGTCGCCGACCTGCTGGCCGCACTCGGCGACGACACCGACCGCGTCGACGAGCCGCGCCTCCTCGACGACCCGACCCGAGCCTCCCGTCCGGACGTGACGGAAGCCGAGACCGACCCGACCACCGCCGGAACGGAACACGCCCCGTGAAGACCACCCGCGCCTCCACCCTCGTCAGCCTCGCCCTCGTGGCGGGCATCGCCGGCTTCGCCCTGAACGCGGCACTGGCCTCGCGCCAGGCGCCCGCGCTCATCCTGGTCACCCCGCTCGGCTTCACGCTGGCGTTCATCGGCATCGTCCTCATCGCCCTGGCGCTGCCGGTCCGCCGGCACGTTCGCGGCGG
The DNA here is from genome assembly GCF_004346855.1 of Curtobacterium sp. PhB136. Classification (NCBI taxonomy): domain Bacteria; kingdom Bacillati; phylum Actinomycetota; class Actinomycetes; order Micrococcales; family Microbacteriaceae; genus Curtobacterium; species Curtobacterium sp. PhB136. The sequence continues at coordinate 647,578 of NZ_SMGH01000004.1, read as the reverse complement.
GGCCGACCGCCGGGTCGACCCGATCTACGCGACCCGCGTGGTGGTGCTCGCGAAGGCCTCGAGCATCTGCGGCGTCCTCTTCGGCGCGTTCGCCCTCGGGCTCCTCGTGTACCTCCTGACCCGCTCGGTGGTCCCTTCGCTAGGCTCGACCCTGCCGAGTGCCGTGGCGGTCGGCGGTGGGATCGTGCTGACCGTGTGCGCCCTCGTCGCCGAGCGCATGTGCATCGCTCCGCCGGACGACGACGACCGCGACGACCCGCGGAACGGCACCACGGTGAACTGACACAGCAGGAGGGCCCCGATGCCGCGCGAACGACTCGACGAGCCCGGCCTGGGGCTGACCGGCATCGCGTGGACCAGGGTGTCCGCGAAGCTGGTCTGGACCGAACTCATCACGACGGTGCTCGCCGGTGCGGTGGTGACGGTCGGGTGCGTGCTGATCGGGCTCGCGACCGGTGGCGTCGGCGAGACGACCGGCCTGGTCTGGACCCTGATCGCCACGGTCGTCGGGATCATCACGCTGATCACCGCGATCCTCACGCCGCGACGGGTCCGTGCGATCGGGTACGCCCTCCGCGACGACGACTTCGTGCTCCGGCGCGGGCTGATGTGGCAGCGCTTCACCGCCGTCCCCTACGGGCGCCTGCAGCTCGTCGACATCAACCGGGGCCCGCTCGACCGGGCGCTCGGGATGAGCGAGCTGAAGTTCGTGACCGCCGCCGCGTCGACGAACGTCCGCATCCCCGGGATCCCCGCCGAGCACGCCGACGAGCTCCGCGACCGGCTCGTCGAGCTCGCCGAGACCCGCCGCGCCGGGCTCTAGGCGGTCACCGTGACGTTCCGACCCGGCCCTCCGCCGCCGGCACCGCCCCGCAGCGGCAACGCTGCCGCCGCCGCACCCCTGACCGACGGCGAGTGGCACCGCCTGCACCCGCTGACGCCGCTGCTCCGCGGTGGGATCTTCCTCATCGTGGTGCTCGGCATCGTGCTGAACAACCTCCGCGACACCCTCTTCGACATGATCATCCCGGGCGGCGGTGGCCCCTCGGAAGAGGGCGACCCGGTCCGGTACGTGTACGAGCACGGCGCCGTCGGGTGGGTGCTGCTCGGCATCGCCGGGTTCCTCATCGTGCTGATCGGCCTGTTCTACCTGTCCTGGCGGATGCACGAGTTCCGGGTCACCGGCGAGATCGTCGAGGTCCGCTCGGGCGTCCTCTTCCGGAACCACCGGAAGGCGCGGCTCGACCGGATCCAGGGCATCAACATCACCCGGCCGCTCGTCCCGAGGATCTTCGGGACCGCCCGGCTCGAGATCGCACAGGCCGGCAACGACGCGAACGTGCAGCTCGCCTACCTCGGTGCGAGGGCCGCCGACGACCTCCGGCAGCGGATCCTGGTGCTCGCCTCCGGCGCACAGGAGGACGAGACGGAAGCGGGCGAGCGCCAGAGCAACGGCCGCGTCCAGGACCGGGTGAACGAGTTCCTCTCGCCCGAGCTCGACCCGTCCGCCGTGCACGCGACACGCATCGTCAAGGTGAAGCCCGGCCGGCTGATCGCGTCGATGGTGCTCTCCGGCACGACGGTGTTCATCCTGCTCGCCGTCGTCGCGATCATCGTGAGCATCGCGATCACCGGCCAGTACTTCCTGCTCGTGTCGCTGTTCCCGGCCGTCATCGGCGCCGGCGGGTACTACGTCCGGAAGTTCTCGAAGTCGCTGCAGTACACGATCGCGGACACCCGGGACGGCATCCGGATCGGCTTCGGGCTCGTCTCGACCACGAACGAGACGCTGCCGCCCGGGCGCATCCACGCCGTCAGCGTCGCGCAGCCGCTGATGTGGCGGCCGTTCGGCTGGTGGGACGTCCGCATCAACCGGGCCACCAACGCCGGCAACGGGGCGTCGAACAACCAGCAGGTGTCGTCGATCGTGCTGCCCGTCGGTGACGCCGCCGACGTCCGGCAGGTCCTCGAGATCATCCTGCCCTCACTCGTCGGCAGCGCCGTCGTCGGACCGTCCGCCTCGAAGGACCTCCTCCGCGAAGGCTCGGCCGAGGCCGTCAGCGTCGTCGACGACAGCCTCACCACGTCGGGCGACCAGGGCGGGTTCCGCTACTCGCCCCGCCGCGGTCGCTGGCTCCGGCCGCTCTCCGCGCGCCGCAACGGCTACCGCTTCGTCCAGGGGGCGGTGCTGCTCCGGCTCGGTGCGGTCTGGCGGTCGCTCGTGGTCGTGCCGCTGCCCCGCGTGCAGAGCGTGAAGGTGTCCCAGGGGCCGGTGGAGCGACTGCTCCGACTCGCGTCGGTGCACGTGCAGACCGTGCAGGGCCCGGTCACCGCGTCCGTCGGTGCGCTCGACGCGCGGGACGCACAAGAGCTGTGGTCGGAGACCGCGCACCGCGCGATCGAGGCCGCCGCGACCGACACGTCCCACCGGTGGCGGTCCGCCTCGGGAGCCGGACACGACGGCCTGGAGGCTCGGGTCGCCCCGGACGCGCACCCTGCGGTTCCGCAGGCGGCGGCTCCAGGGCATGTCGCGCCTCCCGTCGTTCGTCCCGTCGTTCCTCCCGTCGGGTGGACCGACGTGCCACCCACCGGAGCGGTCCGATGAGGGCCGGGCGACTCGGGGTCGGCGTCGTCGGCGCCGGACGCGTCGGACCGGTGCTCGGTGCCGCGCTCGCGAACGCGGAGCACGCCGTCGTCGGGATCACCGCCGTGTCGAAGTCGAGCGTGGACCGTGCCGAGGCGCTGCTCCCCGGCGTGCCCGTGCTCGAGACGCCGGACCTCGTCGAGCGGAGCGAACTCGTGCTGCTCGCCGTGCCGGACGACCAGCTCGCGGGCCTCGTGCAGGGTCTCGCGGACGCCGGGATCTGGCAGCCGGGCCAGCTCGTCGTGCACACGAGCCCTGACCACGGCGTCGGGGTCCTCGCCCCCGCGATGGCCGCCGGCGCGATCCCGCTCGCGATCCACCCCGCGATGGCGTTCACCGGCACGAGCGTCGACCTCGCCCGCCTGCGGGACGCGTACTGCGCCGTGACCGCACCGGCGCCCGTGCTGCCGATCGCGCAGGCGCTCGTCGTGGAGATGGGGGCGGAGCCGTTCGTCGTCGCTGAGGCCGACCGGCCGGCGTACGCCGACGCCGTCCGAGCTGCCGTGAGCTTCTCGACCGCGATCGTGGACCAGTCCGCCGGCACCCTCTCCGGGATCGGCGTGGAGCACCCCGGGCGGGTGCTCGGCGCCCTGGTGCGGTCCGCCGTCGACAACGCGCTCGCCGCGGCCGACGGGCAGTCCACGCTGTGACGGAGTCGGGCTTCCGGATCACCACCGCCCAGGCGAAGGTCGGGTACGTCGTGGGGGCCACCGTCGTCGAGGTCCTCCTCGCCCTGCTCCTGTGGGCGATCGGCCTGCCGGACGCGGCCGTGCCCTTCCTCTCAGCAATCGGACTCGTGGCGATGGTCGTCGTCGGCGTCCGGCTCTTCCGCGGCGAGGACGAGCCCGTCGAGCCGCCTCGGGCGTGGTGGCGGATGACCGCAAGGCCGTTCGCGGGGTTCCTGCTCGCGGCGTACTTCGTCGCGGACGCCCTGTTCGCCCGGGCGTCCACCATCGGGGCGTTCGACGTGCTCGGGACGGTGGTGATGCTGCTCGTGGCGGCCGCCTACGTCGGGTCGTCGGTGACGCTGCTCCTGCTGCGTGCGCAGGGGCGGCCCCCTGCCGGGGCCTTCGAGGCCTGAGTGCTCGCGTTCCGTCGGTTCCGACGCCCGATCGGCTTCATCGGTCCGCTGAGGGGTCGCGACTCCCCGCGCGCATCCCGCCCACCGGTCGGACATCGTCCCACCGGTCGGACATCGTCGCTCGGCACCGGTCCCGCGGCCGATTCGTGGCCGGTCGGCGAGTCTCGGTCGGGGTGTCGCCGGGATTCCGGGGGAGTGCACGCGGACGGGTAGCATCGGTGCGATCCCCCACGACCCTCGGAGCCGCACCCGCATGACCGACGAGACCGCCGCCACCACCGACACCGCGATCGCCGACGCCGCCGCACTGGCCGAGCAGGAGACGAACGAGCAGCGTCAGGTCCGGCTCGACAAGCGCTCGCGGCTCCTCGAAGCCGGGATCGAGGCCTACCCGGCCGAGCTCCCGATCACCACCACGATCCCCGCGGTCCGGGCGCAGTACGCGCACCTGGAGACCGGCGAGGAGACCGACGACGTCGTGGGCATCGCCGGGCGCATCGTGTTCTCCCGCAACACCGGCAAGCTCTGCTTCGCGTCCCTGCAGTCCGGCGACGGTTCCCGCATCCAGGCGATGGTGTCCCTCGCCGAGGTGGGCGAGGACTCGCTCGCGCGCTGGAAGGAGTTCGTCGACCTCGGCGACCACGTGTTCGTGCACGGCCGCGTGATCTCCTCGCGCCGGGGTGAGCTGTCGATCATGGTCGACGAGTGGGCGATCGCGGCGAAGGCGATCCTGCCGCTGCCGAACCTGCACAACGAGCTCAACGAGGAGACCCGGGTCCGTCAGCGGTACCTGGACCTCATCGTCCGCGACCAGGCGCGGGAGACCGTCCGTGCCCGAGCCGCCGTGATGGCGTCGCTCCGCCAGACGTTCACCGGCCACGAGTACCTCGAGGTCGAGACCCCGATGCTGCAGACCCAGCACGGTGGCGCCTCGGCCCGGCCCTTCGTCACGCACTCGAACGCGTTCGACACCGAGCTGTTCCTGCGCATCGCGCCCGAGCTCTTCCTGAAGCGCGCCGTCGTCGGTGGCATCGACCGCGTCTTCGAGATCAACCGCAACTTCCGGAACGAAGGCGCCGACTCGTCGCACTCGCCCGAGTTCGCGATGGTCGAGGCCTACCAGGCGTACGGCAACTACGAGCAGATGGCCGACCTCACGCAGGAGCTCGTGCAGAACGCCACGCGTGCCGTGACCGGTGGGCCGCTCGAGGTCCCGCTGCCCGACGGCACCACGTACGACCTCGGTGGCGAGTGGCCGCGCATCGACATGTACGGCTCGCTCTCCGAAGCGGCAGGCCGCGAGATCACGCCGTCCACGCCGCTGTCCGAGCTGCAGGAGCTCGCCGCGGCCGAAGGGGTCGAGGTCGCGCACGCCACGCACGGCAAGTACGTCGAGGAGCTCTGGGAGCACTTCGTCATCGACTCGCTCGACCGCCCGACCTTCGTGATGAACTTCCCGGTCGACACCTCCCCGCTGACCCGCGAGCACCGCACCCGCCCGGGCATCGTCGAGAAGTGGGACCTCTACGTCCGTGGCTTCGAGCTCGCGACGGCGTACTCCGAACTCGTCGACCCGGTCGTGCAGCGGGAGCGCTTCGTCGAGCAGGCGAAGCTCGCCGCCGGCGGTGACCCCGAGGCGATGCGCGTCGACGAAGAGTTCCTGCGTGCGCTGGAGCACGCGATGCCCCCGTCGGGCGGCATGGGCATGGGTGTCGACCGGCTGCTGATGGCCATCACGGGCCTCGGCATCCGCGAGACGATCCTGTTCCCGCTCGTCAAGTAGGCCCAGTCGCCGGGGTTAGGATGCTCGGGTGCCGCATGGAGTCGTGACCGGGATCATCTTCGCCCTGACGCCGACCATCGTCGTCGGCCTCGTCTTCTGGTTCGTCATGCGCGCGATCATGCGCGCCGACCGGACCGAGCGCGCCGCCTACGCCAAGGTCGAGGCCGAGGAGCGTGCACGCTTCGAGCGTGAGCACGGCGCGAGCGCGCCGGCACCCGCCTCGGCGGAGTAGCTCCACCCGCTGTTCCGCGCTCCACCCGCTGTTCCGCACTTACCCGATGTTCCGCACTTACCCGCTGTTGCGCGCTTCACCCGCTGTTCACCGGGCGGTGCGATCGTGCGCGCCATGCACCCGACGACACCCGCGCCGGAGGACCCGGCGACTCCTCTATCGGACGATCCGACGGACATCGATGCAGCCGATGCGTTCGGGCACGCCGCGCTGAGCGACCCCGCTCGCGACGACGGGCGATGGGCCGACGTCGTCGGCGCTGACGACTTCGACGACTTCGACGACTTCGACGACATCGACGTCTGAGCGTCGCCGCCCGTTCACGCGGTCGTTGCCGGCCGCTGTGAGCATCGTCCCCATGTCCATCACCCAGATGCTCCGTGCCCGCAGCCTCGTCGGCGACATCGAGAGCGAGTACGACGAGTACGACCGCGACGCCGACCATGAGGCGTCGAAGCGCCGCGCCGGATGGCTGGAGCCGTCCTGGTGACCCCCGCTCGCTCGGTCAACGGGGTACGGAGGCCGGATCTCGCCGATCCGGTCCGACGTACCCCTTTTGCCTGTCCGGCAAGCGCTGCACCCCGGGGTACATCGTCCGAAACGCGCCAGAAACACCGATGCAATCCCGGAAACACAACGACATCCCCTTGATCTCGGGGCGGCAGGGGGACCACACTGTTCCCACGCTGTACCCCGTGGGGGGCAGTCGCAATGACGAAGCACGGAGAACCCTGGGAATCATTCGGTTCCGTTTGTGGGGTACACCCCTCGCCCGCTTCACTAGTGACACCCCACGAGGCCATCACCGTCGAATGCAGGGAGAGTCACATGACGATCGCAACGGCAGCACCGAGCACCAGTTCGCGCCGGACGAAGAAGGCAACCGCCAAGACCGACAGCGCCAAGGTCGAGAGCACCACGCTCGACACCGCAGCAGCAGAGGTCGAAGCGGACGAGCAGCTCGCCGGCGTCCGCGGCGCATCGGTCGACCAGGTCGGCGACTACCTCCGCCACATCGGGCGTCTCTCGCTCCTCACCGCTGAGGAAGAAGCAGACATCGCCCGCCGGATCGAGGTCGGTCTGTTCGCCGGCGAGAAGCTCGCCACCGAGCAGGGACTCCCGAAGGCCCTGCAGCGCGAGCTCAAGTGGCTGGTCCGTGACGGTGAGCGCGCCAAGGAGCGCATGATCACCTCGAACCTGCGTCTCGTCGTGAGCATCGCCAAGCGCTACTCGCAGCGCGGCCTCCCCTTCATGGACGTCATCCAGGAAGGCAACCTCGGCCTCGTCCGCGCGGTCGAGAAGTTCGACTTCACGCAGGGCTACAAGTTCTCGACGTACGCCACCTGGTGGATCCGTCAGGCGATCTCGCGTGGTCTCGCCGACAAGGCCCGCACGATCCGCATCCCGGTGCACACCGTGGAGCTCATCAACAAGATCTCGCGCACCGAGCGTGACCTCACCGTCGACCTCGGCCGTGCGCCGATGCCGGAAGAAGTCGCGGCAGAGCTGAGCATGTCGGTCGAAGAACTCGTCGACCTCAAGGGCCGCTCGCACGAGCCGGTGTCGATCCACACCGTGGTCGGCGACTCGGACGACAGCGAACTCGGCGACTTCATCGAGGACGAGGACGCCGCGTCCCCGAACGAACTCACCGAGACGACGCTCCTGCACCGCGACATCCGTTCGATCGTCGCCGAGCTCCCGAGCGACGAAGCCAACGTGATCCGCATGCGCTACGGCCTCGACGACGACAAGCCGATGACGCTCGACGAGATCTCGAAGATCGTGCACACGACCCGTCAGGCAGTCAGCCGTGTCGAGTCGCGTGCGAAGCTGCGCCTGTTCGCCAAGGCGGTCTCGCAGGACATGCAGCTCTACCTGACCGAGTAGGTCAGCAGCACTTCGGCCGACGCTTCACCGCGTCGGCTCGGGGAGCCGGGTCGTTCTGTGGGAAGGCGATCCGGTGGGGTGATGGGACGGCCCGTCCGAGCACTGCTCGGACGGGCCACACTCATGTCAGCAGGGTGTCAGTCCTCGACCTCGCGCCGCAGCTTCTGCCGCAGGTCGCTCGGGATGAGCTCGACGAGCTGGTCCGGGCGCACCGGCAGGTCAAGCAAGCTGAGCTTCACGCGGCCCGTCCGCCCGTGCCGCTCGGCGTCGAGGCGCACCACGCTGCCGGCGTCCTTCCGCAGGCGCATGTCGATCTGTGCACCGGTCGCGACCTCGCCGACGACGAGCCCGTCGACCTCGAGCGCCGCGCTCCTGGTGCCCTCCGCGATCTCGAACCGGTAGCGCTCACGCGCGGCGAGCACGACGGAGCGGTCGATGCCCGCCATCGGCGCGACCGGGGTCACCACGGAGCCGGAGAGCGCGGGGGAGAGCACCGGGCCACCGGCGGCGTAGTTGTACGCGGTGGACCCAGCGGGCGTCGCGGCGACGATGGCGTCCGCGCGGTAGTAGCCGTACCCGAGCCCGCCGACGCTGAGGTCCGCCGAGACCTGGCCGGCTCCGGGGCGGCGCACGATCGTGAGGTCGTTGAAGGCGAGGTAGTCGGTGCGGGCACCGCTCCAGGACAGCCGGGCCTCGAGCGCGTGGTGCGGCTCGAGCTGGTAGTCGCCGGCGGACAGACGGTCCAGCGCGGCTTCGAGCTCCGGCGGTTCGATCTCGACCAGGAAGCCCACGTTGCCGTAGTTCACGCCGAGGACCGGGACCGGGCGCTTCGCGACGAGGCGCATGGCTCCGAGCATGGTGCCGTCGCCGCCGAGCGCGACCACGAGGTCGACCGTCCCGGTGAACTCGTCGTCCTCGACCACGTCGATCACCCCGCCGATCCGGGCGGCGTCGATGCGGCGGGCGATCAGGCGTCCGCGACCGGAGGCGTTCCAGCGCTGCAGGGTCGTGACGGACTCCTGGACGTTCTTGGTCGGGTGGACGACGAGGCCGACGACGGGCTGATCCATGCGCCGGATGCTACCGGGCGGACCTGGTCCGGGGTCTTTCCATCGCGGCCGCTATGCGATATTCTGTATACATGCACACCGCGACGCTCTCCATCTCCGTGCCCGTCCTCCGGCACGGCCGCGAGATCGTCCTCCTCGCCGAACACGAGTCCCGCGAATCGGGCTTCGGGTTCGTCGACGCCGAGCACCTGCTCGTGGCCGCCACCGTGCTGTGCTCCGGCATCCCGCGCTTCCGCGACGTCCTCGACCACCACGGCGTCACGCCCGAACGGCTCCGCGACGCGATCCGGGTGTTCGTCGGGGCAGGGACCGCGCCGTACCCGTCCGAAGCCGGAACGATCACCTGCACCCCGGCGGGCGCCCGGATCCTCGCCCGTGCCGCGCAGGTCGCCGGCGCGAACGAGCGCGTCCGTCCGCACCACGTGCTCCTCGCCGTGCTCGACGGTGTCGACGACCCGTTCATGGGTGCGGCGCACGACGTCCTCGAGCGGCTCGGCGTCGACCCCCGTCGCTTCCGCCGTGCCCTGCTCCGGGCTGCGCGCCGCGCCTGACGACCGGCCGCGCTCGGGTGGCGCGGACTGATATGTTGCACTCTCCTTTCCGTTGGAGGTTGCTGTGGCCCGGACCCAGACGCTGGTCGGTCTCGCGAGAGCCCTGAGTTGCGCGTCCGTCGCGCTCGCTGCCGTGACGATCTTGGCTGTCAGCGCCGACGGTCGCCCGATCCTGACCGGGGCGCTCGCGCTGGCACTGGTGACCACCGCCGGCACCCTGCACCGGTCCAGCCGTCTCGCGCCGGCGCTGTTCCTGGTCGACGTCCTGCTGCTCCTGATCGCGGTCGCCCTGCACCTGATCACGCGGTGACGAGCCGATCGGCGCACCCAGCGCCCCGAGGTCACGCCCACGGCGAACAGGGGCAGACCAGGGGGTGAGCGCTGGTTACTCTCGATGTACGTGACCGGACTCACACGAGACCGGTGCAGCTGTCGGCCCGGTACGAAGGGCCAAGGGAGAGCACATGTTCGAGAGATTCACCGACCGAGCCCGTCGTGTTGTCGTCCTCGCTCAAGAAGAAGCGAAGATGCTCAACCACAACTACATCGGCACCGAGCACATCCTCCTCGGCCTCATCCACGAGGGCGAGGGCGTCGCCGCCAAGGCGCTGGAGTCGCTGGGCATCTCGCTCGACGCCGTCCGCGAGCAGGTCCAGGACATCATCGGGCAGGGCCAGCAGCAGCCGACCGGGCACATCCCGTTCACGCCGCGCGCCAAGAAGGTCCTCGAGCTGTCCCTGCGCGAAGCGCTCCAGCTCGGCCACAACTACATCGGGACCGAGCACATCCTGCTCGGCCTCATCCGCGAGGGCGAGGGTGTCGCAGCCCAGGTCCTCGTGAAGCTCGGCGCCGACCTCAACCGGGTCCGCCAGCAAGTCATCCAGCTCCTGTCCGGCTACCAGGGCAAGGAAGCGGTCGCCGTCGGCGGCGAGCAGCAGCAGAACGCGCAGCAGGGTTCGCAGGTCCTCGACCAGTTCGGTCGGAACCTCACCCAGGCCGCGCGCGACGGCAAGCTCGACCCCGTGATCGGGCGCGAGAAGGAGATGGAGCGGGTCATGCAGATCCTCTCCCGCCGCTCGAAGAACAACCCCGTCCTGATCGGTGAGCCCGGCGTCGGCAAGACCGCCGTCGTCGAGGGCCTCGCCCAGGCGATCGTCAAGGGCGATGTCCCCGAGACGCTGAAGGACAAGCAGCTCTACTCGCTCGACCTCGGGTCGCTCATCGCCGGGTCCCGCTACCGCGGTGACTTCGAGGAGCGCCTCAAGAAGGTCACGAAGGAGATCCGCACCCGCGGCGACATCATCGTCTTCATCGACGAGATCCACACGCTGGTCGGTGCCGGTGCAGCGGAAGGTGCGATCGACGCCGCGTCGATCCTCAAGCCGCTCCTGGCCCGTGGTGAGCTCCAGACCATCGGTGCCACCACGCTCGACGAGTACCGCAAGCACTTCGAGAAGGACGCCGCACTCGAGCGTCGCTTCCAGCCGGTGCAGGTCAACGAGCCGTCGCTGCCGCACGCGATCAACATCCTCAAGGGCCTCCGCGACAAGTACGAGGCGTTCCACAAGGTGTCCATCACCGACGGTGCGATCGTCGCCGCGGCGAACCTGGCGGACCGCTACGTGCAGGACCGCTTCCTGCCCGACAAGGCCATCGACCTGATCGACGAGGCCGGCGCTCGCCTGCGTCTGTCGATCCTGTCGGCGCCGCCGGAGCTCCGCGAGTTCGACGAGAAGATCTCGACGGTCCGTGGGTCGAAGGAAGCCGCCATCGAGGAGCAGGACTTCGAGAAGGCCGCGAGCCTGCGCGACGAGGAGAAGAAGCTCCTCGGCGAGCGTCTCCGCCTCGAGAAGCAGTGGCGTGCGGGTGACGTCGCCGCGTCCGGCACCGTCGACGAGGGCATCATCGCCGAGGTCCTGGCCCAGGCCACGGGCATCCCGGTGTTCAAGCTCACGGAAGAGGAGACCTCGCGTCTCGTCTTCATGGAGAAGGCCCTGCACCAGCGCGTCATCGGTCAGGAAGAGGCCATCTCGGCGCTCTCCAAGACCATCCGCCGCACCCGTGCCGGCCTGAAGGACCCGAACCGTCCCTCCGGCTCGTTCATCTTCGCCGGCCCCACTGGTGTCGGCAAGACGGAGCTCGCCAAGGCACTCGCGGAGTTCCTCTTCGACGACGAGGGTGCATTGATCTCCCTCGACATGTCGGAGTTCGGTGAGAAGCACACCGTCTCGCGCCTGTTCGGCGCCCCTCCCGGGTTCGTCGGGTTCGAAGAGGGCGGCCAGCTCACCGAGAAGGTGCGCCGCAAGCCGTTCTCCGTGGTCCTGTTCGACGAGATCGAGAAGGCCCACCCGGACATCTTCAACTCGCTGCTGCAGGTCCTCGAAGAGGGTCGTCTGACCGATGGTCAGGGCCGCGTGGTCGACTTCAAGAACACCGTCATCATCATGACCACGAACCTCGGTTCGCAGGGCATCGCCGGTGGCCCGGTGGGCTTCCAGGTCGAGGGTGACTCGGGCGTCGGCTACGACCGCATGCGTGCGAAGGTGAACGAGGAGCTCAAGAAGCACTTCAAGCCGGAGTTCCTGAACCGCGTCGACGACACGATCGTGTTCCCGCAGCTGTCGCAGCCCGAGCTGCTCCAGATCGTGGACCTGTTCGTGAAGCGTCTGTCGGACCGCATGCTCGACCGCGACATGACCGTCGAGCTCACGCTCCCGGCGAAGGAGCAGCTCATCAAGGTCGGGTTCGACCCCGCCCTCGGTGCTCGCCCGCTCCGCCGCGCGATGCAGCACGAGGTCGAGGACCAGCTGTCCGAGCACATCCTGCAGGGTGAGCTCACCGCTGGTGACCACGTCAAGGTGGACTTCACCGACGGCAAGTTCCAGTTCGAGACCGGGCGTCAGCCGGGTCGCGAAGAGGTCCTCGCCGGAGCCGCTGCCGTGGAGTCCGCAACGGACGCCACCCCGCAGGGCGAAATCGAGTCCTAGAGTCCTCACCAGACAGACGGGAGGCCCGGTGCCAGCTGGCACCGGGCCTCCCGTCTGTGTTCTGTCGGGTCTCAGGCCTGGACGTCGCCGCGCCAGCCGGCGTCCGTGGGTGCCGCCTCGACGCGCTCCTTGTAGTTCTGCAGGTCCTTCTTGATCGCGTGTCCGCCGACACCGACGGCGGCGCCGAGCTTCTCGAGGAAGCCGGAGGGCTCCCAGTCGATCTGCGCGGTGACGCGGGTCTCGTTGTCGGACAGCTTGTGGAACGTGACGACGCCAGCGTGGTCGGTCTCGCCGTCCTTGACGGTCCAGGCCACACGCTCGTCGGGGTGCTGCTCCGTGATGACCGCACGGAACTTGCGCTCCTGGCCGGCCACCTTCACGGTCCAGTCGGTGGTGGTGTCGTCGACCTGGTCGATCTTCTCCACCTCGTCGAGGAAGTGGGGGAACTCCTCGAAGCGGGTCCACTGCCCGTAGGCAGCGCTGACGGGGACGTTGACGTCGATGGTCTCGATGATCTGGGGCATGTCCCGGACGGTAGGCGGGTGCGCCTGGGCGCGACCCGGAACGCTGTCCCCCGACCGCACTATGGTGGGGGAGATGACTGAGCACGGGAAGCACGCGTTCCACGAACGGGACGACCACGGCATCCTGGTGCGACCTGCGCTGGCGTCGGACGTGCCGCACATCCAGCGACTCATCGCCCCCTACGTCGACCGGCGGATCCTGCTCGGCAAGGAGAACGTCGCGCTCTATGGCTCGATCCAGCAGTTCCGGATCGCCGAGGGGCCGGACGGTGTCCCGATCGGGTGCGGTGCCCTCGCCGTGTTCTGGGACGACATCGCCGAGGTGCGAACGCTCGCCCTCGACGCGGACTGGATCCACAAGCGCGTCGGACACCGGATGCTCGAGGCGCTCGAACACGACGCGCGAGAGCTCGGCGTCGCGCGGATCTTCTGCCTGACGTTCGAGGTCGAGTTCTTCGCGAAGCACGGGTACCTCGAGATCGGCGAGCAGGTCGTCGAACCGTCCGTCTACGCGGAGCTCGTGCGGTCGTCGGACGAAGGTGTGGCGGAGTTCCTCGACCTCGCCCGGGTCAAGCCGAACACGCTCGGCAACACCCGCATGCTGAAGATCCTCTGACGCTTTCACACCCGGCTCGGCGGGGTTCCCTCGTGGCGCGCCCGGCGTTGTCTACCCTGTGCGCATGTCGTCGTTCCGTCACCCCGTCGGCCCGCAGAAGCCGGGCGTCTACTGGCGCCGTCGCGCGACCGTGGCCGGAGTGATCCTGCTCATCGTGATCGTCGTCGTGCTCATCGTGGTGGGGCGTGGGAACGGGGCACCGGCGGCGGAGTCCTCGCCGTCCGCGTCCCCGTCCGCGTCGTCGTCGGTTCGGTCGTCGGCGCCGTCGCCGTCGGCTTCCTCGGCACCGTCTTCTGGGTCGGCCTCTGCGTCGCCGTCCGCTTCGGCGTCGCCGTCTTCTTCGTCGTCTTCTTCGTCTTCCGCATCCGGTTCGACCTGCTCCAAGAACCAGATAACGCTGAAGCCCGTCCTCGACAAGAGCGCCTACGGCCCCACCGAGGACCCGAAGATCGCGATGTCGATCGAGAACACCGGGTCGGGCTCCTGCCACATGGACCTCGGGTCGTCGCAGCAGGTCCTCACGATCAGCTCCGGTGAAGAGCAGTACTGGTCGTCGAAGGACTGCCAGACCGGCGGGACGAACCAGGACGTCACGATCAAGGCCGGGCAGACCCTGACCACGCCAGCGATCGCGTGGGACCGCACCCGGTCGTCGACGTCCACGTGTGACTCCTCACGGCCGTCGGTGACCGGTGGGGGTGCGAGCTACCACCTGCAGGTCGCGGTGGGGAACATCTCGTCGAAGGAGTCGGCGCAGTTCATCCTGAACTGACGTCGGCGGCTCGGCGGCTCGGCGGCTCGCCTGGCGGTTCGCCCGGCGGCTCGGTGGCTCGGCCGGCGCGGCGCGGTTCGGGCGGTCAGTCGAAGTCGGGGGTCGTCGCGGCGCAGCGGACGGGCGCGCCGGCACGGCCGTGCTCCTCGGCGATGACCTTCTTCCCGTCGAGCAGGATGCGACAGCTCGCCGTGCGCTCCGCCGGGGGAGTGGCGCGGACCGACGCGGGATCGTCGGTGAGGACGATCGACTCGTGCGTCCAGGTCTGTGCCGCCGACTTCGTGTCGCTCGTCGTCGACACCGCTGACCGTTCGTGCGTCGTCGGAGCAGCGCCCCGTCGCTCGGCGCCTTGGAAGCGGACGTCATGGAGCGTGACGGATTCGGGAGCATCGACGCTCACCTCGTACGTCACCGACCAGGCGTCACCGACCTGCTGATGGACCTGCGCGCACCCGCTCAGTCCGATGACGGTCAGTGCGAGTGCTGCTGCTGCGGCGGTGGTCGATGCGATGCGTGAATTGGTCATACAAACACAATCGCGGCCGGCCGATCGATCCTCGTCATGACGAGGTATCGATCGAGTCCGACCGCGGTCGTGTTCGGGGTCAGCCGACCGGATGACGGTCAGCGTTCCCCTGGGGTTCAGCCGATGACGGAGATGTTCTCCGCCTGCGGGCCCTTACGGCCCTCAGTGATCTCGAACTCCACCTTCTGGTTCTCCTCGAGGCCGCGGTAACCGCTGCCCGAGATCGCCGAGAAGTGGGCGAAGACGTCGGCGCTGCCGTCGTCCGGGGCGATGAACCCGAAGCCCTTTTCGTTGTTGAACCACTTGACGGTTCCAGTTGCCATGATGGCGTTTCCTTAACTGTTCTTGCTTTCCATCGCGGTATGACACGCAGACGGAGCCTCGACGTATGTCGACGAGGGTGATGCGCCACGCGGGCAGGTGCCGGCGGGACGGGTTCGGGGTCAGGCCCGTGGGCCAGTGACCCGTGAGCCCGGATGAGGGAGTGAAACCACCTCGCCCGGACGTTGGGCGCCGCAGAAGCGGTTCCACCAACCTATCGTGTCCGGACCCGAAGAACCAGACAAGTCGCCCGGATCGCAAGATTTCTGGTGAACTTGATGGCGATGGCAGACAAGGAACAGCGCTTCCGGAGCGAACAGCTCGAGGAAGCCCTCGCGAAGCAGGACGTGGCGGCGGTGGCGTACGCGCTGCGGAACGACATCGTGATCGTGCCCAGACTCGTCACCGGCAAGAAGGACATGCAGGTGCGGGTCTTCGGCCGCGAAGGGTCCGAGAAGCGCATCCTGCTGCTGTTCTCGTCCGCGGACGCCTACACGGCGATGGTGCCGGACGAGAAGATCCGGCAGGTCATGGTCTACGACGCGGCGCGGCTCGAGGAGTTCCTCGCCGCGCACCTCGACTCGCTCGAGGGCGTGTTCTTCGACATCGCCGGGCCGCACACGATGCAGTCCGAACCGGCCGACCTGCTGGCCGCATTGCGCGCCTGACGTCCGGTCCCGCGCGTGTCGGGGGTGGCGCCTGGCGCGTTGCCCGGCGTCAGAAGGCGGCGTCGAGTTCGCGTTCCCGGACGGACTTCGTCAGGGAGAACGCGACGCGGAGTGCTTCACGGAGGTGCTCGGCGTCCGCCCCGAGCACGGTGGTGAACCCGAGCCGACGCGCTTCGCTCGCGCGCTGCTTCGCGCCGGTGGCCTGCCGGATCTCCCCGGCGAGGCTGATCTCCCCGATGGCCGCGAGCGTGTGCGGGTAGGGACGATCCCGCGCGGCACTGGCGAGTGCCAGCACGATCGCGAGGTCGGCGCCGGGCTCGGTGAGCTTCATGCCGCCGACAGTGGAGACGTAGACGTCCGCATCGGAGAGCTTGATGCCCGCCCGGCGTTCGAGGACCGCGAGGAGCATCGCCACGCGTGACGAATCGACGCCGTTCACCACGCGGCGCGGCTGCGGGGCGGAACTCGGGACGACGAGTGCCTGCACCTCGACCGGGAGCGCCCGACGGCCTTCCATTGTGACCGTGATGCACGTCCCCGACACCGGTGTGCCGTTCCGCGACATGAACAGGCCGCTGGGGTCCGGGACTTCGTGGATGCCGTCGCCGGCCATGTCGAAGCAGCCGACTTCGTCCGTGGGGCCGAAGCGGTTCTTCAGGGCGCGGACGAACCGGAGCGCGGTCTGACGGTCGCCCTCGAAGTGACACACGACGTCGACCAGGTGCTCGAGCAACCGTGGGCCGGCGATCGAGCCGTCCTTCGTGACGTGCCCGACGATGAGCACCGGCAGGGCGCGGTCCTTCGCGGCACGGATGAGGGTCGATGCGACTTCACGGACCTGCGACGTGCCGCCCGCGATGCCGTCGATGCTGGCGGAGGAGATCGTCTGCACGGAGTCGGCGATGAGCAGGTCCGGCTGCACCTGGTCGATCTGGCCGAGGATGACGCCGAGGTCGACCTCACTCGCGAGGTAGAGGTCGTCGTGCATCGCCCCGGTGCGCTCGGCGCGCAGACGGACCTGGTCCACCGACTCCTCAGCACTGACGTAGAGGACACGCTTGCCCATGGAGGCGGCGCGCGAAGCGACTTCGAGCAGGAGCGTGGACTTGCCGACGCCGGGCTCGCCGCTCAAGAGGACCGCTGCACCCGGGACGATCCCGCCGCCGAGCACCCGGTCGAACTCGCCGATGCCGGTCTGCCAGCGTGGAACCGCACCACCGCGCGCCTGCGTGATGGGCTGCGCGATGCGGGTCCCCGTGACGGCGACCGCACTGGTGCCCCGTGCGCTGGCCGTGACGGCAGAGGCGTCTTCGACGGTGCCCCACGCCTGGCACTCGCCGCAGCGACCGACCCACTTGATCGTGGTCCAGCCGCACTCGGAGCAGCGGTAGGAGGACTGGGGGCGGGCCATGGGACGAGGTTAGGCCGCGCCGCCGACATCACCGGCATCGCCGGAGGTGTCGTCGTTCTCGGTGGCGCCGGGCACGGTGATCGACCCGGTCATGCGCTGCCGGAGCCGGTCGACCCGGCCGGGACGGTGTGCGTGCTCGAGTTCCTCGGCGCCGAGCGTGTCCTGTTCGGCACGCGCGTTCGCCACGGCACCGGCGTCGCGCCCGAGGTCCTCGGCTTCTCGCGCCGACAGGTAGTGCCGGATCGCGGCGACGGTGTCCACCCGGGCGTCGATCGCCGGTTCGAACGCGCTCGCCCAGATCTCGTACCCGCGGTCGTTCGGGTGGAACAGGTCACCGTAGGTGTTGAAGAACGTCCGCCGCAGCCCCACTCGGCGCGTGATCG
Organism: Curtobacterium sp. PhB136; assembly: GCF_004346855.1. Taxonomy (NCBI): domain Bacteria; kingdom Bacillati; phylum Actinomycetota; class Actinomycetes; order Micrococcales; family Microbacteriaceae; genus Curtobacterium; species Curtobacterium sp. PhB136. Next base: position 630,119 of record NZ_SMGH01000004.1, on the reverse strand, counting down.
CGTGGAGCGGCGCCACCGTCAGTCCGAGCTCGTCCGCGACGCGGTGCACGATCTCGTTCGCGACGGCGACCTTGCGCTCGCGGTCGGGGACGAACATGCACGGCAGCTCCGCGACGATCGCGTGCGACGGGACCGCGCCGTAGATGGCGCGGAGGTTCCGCTCGAACTTGTCCGGGTGGAAGTCGGCGATGTCGTTCGCGCCGATCGAGACCGTGCACACGTCGGGAGTGAAGCTCCGCAGCTTCGGGAGCTGGTCCTTCTTCGCGCCCCACGTCGTCGCGCCCGAGACACTGAGGTTCACCACGCGCACCGTCTCGCGCGACCGGTGCTTGATCCGCCGTGCGAGCAGACCCACGTACCCGCGGGACGGGACCGTCGCGCCGACCCCCTGCGCCGCGGAGTCGCCGATCGCCAGGTACGTGATCTCGCCCTCGTGGTGGAGCCGTTCGCGCCACCAGTCGGCGTGCGACGGGAGCATGTCGACGACGCGTTGCGCTGCCGCACGCTGGCCCTTGACGCCGGCCCGGGCGCCGAGGGCGGCGCCGCCGGCGACGACCAGGCCGCCGCCGATCGAGGAGAGCAGGGCGATGAGGGTTCGGGACTTCATGCGGTGGACGGTACGCCCGCTGGATCAGTCGGATCAGAGGGGATCCTGTGGCTGTGGGAAGAGCGCCGGGGCCGGCCGCCTGTGGATGGTGGGCGAGCCTGCGGTGTCGCGAGGGGCCTCCCGGATCGTGTAAACTCTCTCCCGGTACCGTGTCCGAGCGGCCGAAGGATCATGTCTCGAAAACATGTGTGGGGGCAACTCCACCGTGGGTTCAAATCCCACCGGTACCGCCACAGGGTCATTTGCAGGTCTGGTCTCCAGCGTTTGCAGGTCTGGCCCTACAGAAAAGCCCCCGGCTTCGGCCGGGGGCTTTTCTGGTTCTCGGACGCTGCTGCGGGTCGCGTTTCGGCGCTCGCCGCAGGATCTGGGCACGCGCGGGCTCGAGTCGACGTCTCTGCGGCCCGTTTCCGGGCGCGCCAGAGCACCCCAGACGCTGGGCCGCCGTCTGAAGGCGCGACGGAGCGTCGGGGTGTGCGGGTGGTGTTGTGTGGTTCTGCCGGCGGTGCCGGTGCGGGTCAGCCCGTTACGCGGGCGCTGGCGGTAACTCCAGCGGCTCCCATGGGACGAGTTTGCGGGGTGGCGGGTTCCGCATGTATCGGGTTTCCCCGTTGCGGTCGCGGGCGCGGTCGAGGTATTCGTCTGCCTGCTTTCGCGGCTTCGGTGCGCGGCCGGCGGCAACGCGTCGTTCCATCACGAGGATTTCGTGTTCGAACTTGATGATGCGCCGCATGTTCGATGCGACTGCGAAGAGCGCGAGCGCGAACTGCTGCGCGGCGAGGCCGTGCATGGGGCGACGGAGGGTGTCTTCGAGGTTGTGGTCCTTCTGCAGCAGGTCGTTGGTCGATTCGCTGCTGTTGCGGTCAGCGCGGTATGTCTCGAACCATTCCTTGCTGCCGTAGCGGAGCTTCTGCCGCTGCTGCACGTGCGTGGTCGGCTTCACCGACACGGACTTCTGGCAGCAGACCTTGTAGGCCTTCTGGCGGTCGGTGATGTTCGAAGGCTGGATACTGACACGGTCCCCTTCCTCGATGGGGACGGCGTTCTTCTGCAGCTCTCGGAGCGGGCAGACCGCTGTCGGCGACGGGCCTGACGCGGGGCAGCTGAGGCGGAGGGTGCCGTTGTCCTTCTTCTCGTGCAGATGCAGCTCGTACTTCTCCAGCTTCTTCCGCGCGGCCCAGTACTCCTCGTTCGTGAGCTTGCCCTGTTCCCAGAGCTCAGTTGACTGCAGTAGTTCCATGGGCGTGGACGGGCAATAGTACCGCCCTTCGGCCATGACTGAGTTGCCGATGGCGCCGTTGGTGATGCCCTTCTGCCGGTCGATGTAGTCCTTCACGACGGGGATGCCGCGCGCGACGAGCTGTTCGTGGAACTCGTCCTTGAGTTGCGAGTAGCCGCGGTCGAAGCTCAGCCTTGTCAGTTCGTACCCGCGGGCCTGCAATGAGTCGAGCAGGGAGATGGCGTGACCGCCGATGCGCTTGTTCGGGGTGCCGAGGCTGATGGCGCGGATGAGCTGCGGCGCGTGCTGCTTCTTGTCAGCGGACGGGTTCTCGAGAACATCGATGATGATGTTAGCCATGTAGCCCAGCTCCCACTTGATGCGGGAGATGCGCTCCTCTTGGTCCGCGTTGCGCTTCTTCGCGCCCTTCTTCTTCGTCACCCAGTCCGCTTCGAGCGCCCGGACACGACGTGACTCGGGCTTGTCCGTTGTCGGGTCCAGTTGGTTGGTCATCGGGATTTCTTTGCCCGTGTTCGGGTCCCGCTTCCATCGGGCCATGACCGCGCCGGCCTTGACCGCGCTCTGGTCGATGGTCATCGCGGTCTTCCTCCGCCGGTACTTGCGAGCCTGCTGCTGCACGGACATCTCGATGAGAGCGTTCATGAACCATTCGGCGCGGGCGGTCATCTCCGCGACGAACGCGGGGTCGACGGCATCCTCCCAGGCGATGCGTTCTTGGTAGGTCATCGCGCGCCACTGGTTCCGCTCCGCCCCGTCGTTGGTGATGTACGGGTCCCAGGTGGCGATGACACGGTGGATGGCTCGGTGCGCGATGAAGTACCAGTTCCGGAATGGGTTGTCGTAGAGGTGGTCGATGCCGAGCACTTCGCGGGCTTCTGGGGTGAGCCGGTGCTGCAGCGCACGTCCCATGTCCTGGACACGGACGGACGAGTGTTCCATGACGAGGATGAGCGCGATGGTGAGGATGACCGCGTCGTTGATGGCTGGTGGTGGGCCACCGGCTCGCTTCCCGGTCCGTTCCCGGTTGCGCAGCCGCCATTGCCCAAGCGGCGGGAGGACACGGGACTCAATGACTCGGTTGAGCCATGTCTGTGCGAGGTCAGCGTCGATGGGAGCCATCGGACCCGGACCTGCGGCGATTTCCTGCTCGGTCAAGCTGCCTTCACCGACCGTTCGCAGCAGGTCGAACGTCGTCGCGACGGTGCTGTCCCAGGTGTTGGACATCGCGGTGCTCATCGCTTGCCACCACGTCGGGTCCGGCGAGCATCGGCGAGGAGCGCTTCGCGCAGCGCACTGAACTCGGATGCTGCCGAGGCCGGCTCGTCGTCCGTGACTCGTTCGGCGAGCACCTCTGGTAGCGCCGGGAGGTACAGACTCTTCGGCGGTTCAACAGTGCTCGGGGACTCGTTGCGCGGACGCTGCGGAATCCAGCCGGCTTCAAGACGCTCACCAGGTCGCGGCAGTGTCTCGTCCATGTTGAGGTGACCATCGGCCGCTTCCACTTCGCTGGCGTCGTTCTGCTCTGGCGCCTTCATGGTCTCGAACGGAGCGGCAGGGGTGCCTGCGGGGAAGGCGGTGCTGTCCGTCTCGATTGCCTGGGCACGCAGTTCGTCGGCCGTCAGCGCCGAGAGTCCGCCGGCGGTCCGCCGCTTGTACGTGCCTCCGGCGGTTCGGTCCCGCGGAACGGGCTGGCGCCCGGGCTCGGCCTCGTGCCTCAGTTTCGTGTTGAACGTCTCGGCGTCGTCGCGGAGCTCTGCGTAAGCGGCCATCCAGCTGTCACTGCCGTAGGCGGCGGGGCTGCGAAGTGCGGACTCCCACTCCTCGTAGGGCATCGAGGCGTTCGGGAGGTAGCGGCGGAGCGTGGTCACGTCGGGCATCCCTGCGGCCTGCATCACGATGCTGGCGGGGAGCGCGCGCAGCTGACGAAGCATCCACGTGTCTCGGAACCACTGCGGGTTCGGGGACGGATGCGCACCTCGGTACAAGGTTCGGAGAGAGACTGCGCGACTCTCTGGGGTCCCACCGTGGAAGAGCACGAACTCGTCGCCGCGGAGGTGTCCGATGACTCTCTCGAGGTATCCGGCGAAGTCCGACAAGACGGGCACGACGCGAGGGTTCCGGCCGGCAATGCGGATGGAGTACCCGTTGCTATCGCCGAGGACGTCGGCACCGGTGACGCCGAGTGCTTCCTTCGTCCAGAGGCCTGCACCGCCCATCAGTGCGAGGACCGTGTAAGCCCGGCGGCGGCGAATGTCGGTCCTCTGGGTAGCGGCCCAGCTCTCCAAGTCGGCGAGTTCTCCGGCGGTGTACTCGTGCACGGGGACGGCGAAGCGGCCGCGCTTCTTCCGGTTGTGGTCGACGTCAGCGACGGCGCTGGCGATGCGGAAGAGCCGTGAGTGGAGGGACTTGTAGGCGCTTGAGTTTTTGTTGCTGACGCGGCTGCGCAGGTACCGACCCATGAGTGCGGGGTGGAAGATGCCTTCGTAGTCGAGCGGTGCGTACTCTTCACGCGTCGCCCAGAGGACGAAGAGTGTCACCGTTGAGAGCATCTCTCCGGCGACCTTCGCGTTCACCGGCCCGTAGGTGAGGACAGCCTGCCGGCAGAAGTCCTTCACACGGTTCCAGTCGGCGGGCAGGACGTTGACGGGGCGGTACTTCATCAGCGCCTCCCGAATCTCCGGCGAGTCTCGTTCCGTGTTAGGAACAGAGTGTGCTACAGGCTGAGTCGGAGCGGAAGGGGTCTGAGGGAGGTGATTGGTCATGCCGCTGCTATGCGCGGGGCGTCGTCTCAGGCGGGATCTGGAGTGTGAGATCGGCTGGCCAGCGAGGGCTCGTTATCGGAGCGGTTCCACGAAAATGGCCGATCAGGGATCACTTAGACCTGGTTGCCACGAGGTAGACGCGTATGCGGGATTTCCGCCTTCGACCGGCGCACCCCGGGCGTGTCGGGGTGCACGAAGTGAATTTCGACGGCGTCCGCCTGGCACTCGTTCGTCACCTGGCGGAAACGGACTTTTTACGTCTCATTACACGCCGCCTTTGATGCAAGGTGCAACGCGCGCGTCGTAGCGCTTCAATCTGGACTCGGTCAAGCAACCCGCAGTCGGGAGCCTGTCACTGTCAGGGAGTGGATAGCCATCCTGAGCAACTGCTGTTATTACCTCACTGCGGGACGAGGAAGTGCCACACGGTCAGTCAACCGGCTTCCTCATCCCGCAGTTTCCTGTTCAGAGTGGGGGTTCTACAGGGGTGCCCTCGTCTGACGGTCAACGACTCAGGGGGTCGGCATGAGCACCATCACCGCAGAGAAACTGAACTTCGACAGCACACTCGCATCCGCCGTGATCCTCCGCGACACGGTCGAGTTCCCGATTACCGAGCGAACCGTCGTCGTCAACCTCGCGCAGACGGACGCGTTCACCGGCACGGCGCAGCTCGCGCCGTTGCCGCCGATGAGTTCGACCATCCTCGTCAACGGAACGGTCACTGGTGAGCTCCTCCTCGCCATCACCGTGCAGTCCGAAGGCGACCAGGAACAGCGCGCCCGTGACCTCGGGTGGCAGGACTTCTACGGCGCCGACGGACCGGTCCTGCTGAAATCCCCGCAAGACACCATTGGAACCATCCTCATCGACCGGCGCGCCGTACTCCGTCAGCCGGCGCTGCCATCAGCGCCGGAACGGTTCACCGTGAAGGCGAATCTCTGGTTCAGCCCCGCCGGCACCGACTGCGGGATCCACAACCTCCACCCGTTCATCGAAGTGCACGCGCAAGTCAGCGGGCTCGGCCGGATGCAGAAGTTCGACGAGAAGACCCACGCGTCACTGTACGAAGACCAGCAGCTCAGCCCCGGCACCACGAACCCGATCCCGTTCTGCATCGACCTGGACGGCACATTCACCTACCCGTGGCACCAGTACCGGGCAGACACCGACTGCATCTGGCTCGCACTCGAATACCACGCGGCCTGAGCTCCAGCACTCCCACCATCACCGACGCCCACCGGTCCGCAACCGGTTCCTTCGGCGTCCCCGAAACAGGCAGGAGCACCACCATGAAGACCATCGGAATCGTTTTCGGCACCCGGCCCGAAGCCGTCAAGTACGCACCGCTCATCCACGCCCTCCGCGAAGACGAGCGCTTCCGGACGGTGCTCATCTCTACCGGGCAGCACCGGGAGATGCTCACCAGCACCCTCGAAGAGTTCGGCATCGTCCCCGACGTCGACCTCGCCATCATGAAAGACGGGCAGACCCTCTCCGAGGTCACCCACCGCATCCTCGAAGGACTCTGCGCAGGCGAGCACCTCGCCGGCCTCGACGCAGTCCTCGTGCACGGCGACACCGCCACGACCCTCGCCGGCGCCCTCGCCGGACTGCACGCACAAGTACCCGTCATCCACGTCGAGGCGGGCTTGCGCTCCGGGAACAACGCATCCCCGTTCCCCGAGGAAGCCAACCGGAAGCTGGTCGGCCAGATCGCGGCCCTCCACCTGGCGCCGACGCCGGGCAACCACGCAAATCTCATCCGGGAAGGCGTCAAGGAAAGCGCGATCACCGTCACTGGCAACACGATCGTGGATGCGCTCGCCTGGGGCATGCAGAACCTGCGCTCCTACGGCGATCCCCGGCTGGAGAACCTCGACACGGATCCGCGCCGAGTCATCCTCGCGACGACGCACCGACGAGAAAGCCACGGTCAGCCGATGCAGGAGATCGCCGAGGCCCTCGCCGACATCGCCACCCGCGACGACGTCCGAATCGTCGTGCCGCTGCATCTGAACCCGAAGGTCCGGTCGGTGATGCTCCCAGTGCTGTCCGGCATCGACAACGTCGACCTCGTCGACCCGCTGCCGTACCTGTCCTTCTGCCGGCTTCTCCGCCGCAGCGACATCATCCTCTCCGACAGCTCCGGCGCCGAGGAAGAGGGCCCCGCCCTCGGCAAGCCCACACTCGTCCTCCGCGAGATCACGGAACGGAGCGAGTCGATCCTCACCGGGTCCTCACGACTCGTCAGCCGGCACCGGGGACAGATCGTCGCGGAAGTGCAGCGCCTCCTGAACGACCCCGACGCCTACACGGAGATGTCGACCGCCATCAACCCCTACGGCGACGGACGCGCCACCGATCGCACGATCGCCGCAATCGCGAACTTCTTCGGCATGGGCCCGGCGGTCATGCCGTTCGTCCCCGGCGCTGACGTCGTGCCGTCGCTGGCATGAGCGAAGCACGGACGAGGCTCCCTGCAGGGCTGATCGCCCTCGCACTCGGCGGCTTCGGGATCGGACTCACCGAATTCGTCATCCTCGGGTTGCTCCCCGAAGTCGCCGACGACTTCTCCGTCACCATCCCACAGGCCGGGTACCTCGTATCCGGATACGCGATCAGCGTCGCATTCGGTGGGGTCTTCGTCACCGCCGCGACCGCGTCCCTGAGGCCGAAGACAGTGCTCTGCGGCTTGATGGTGCTCTTCGTCGTCGGCAACCTCCTCTCCGCCGTCGCAAGCGGCTACGGACAGATGCTCGTCGGCCGGATCGTCGCGGCGCTCTGCCACGGCGCCTTCTTCGGCATCGGCTCGGTCCTCGCCGCATCGCTCGTGCCGGCGAACCGGAAAGCACAAGCGATATCGATCATGTTCCTCGGGCTGACGGTCGCGAACGTGCTCGGCGTCCCGCTCGGTACTTTCCTCGGCCAGGCCTACGGATGGCGGTCGACGTTCTGGACCATCACGGGCATCGGGGTGGTCGCACTTGTCGGGCTCCTGGCCTTCATACCGACACAGCCGGCGGAGCATCGGCCGACAGGGCAGCTCCGGCGGGAGCTCGCAGCGTTCCGCAACGGGCAAGTGTGGTTGTCGATCCTCGTCACGGTCTTCGGCTTCGGCGCGATGTTCGGCACGTTCACCTACGTCGCGCCGATCCTCACCGACGTTGCCGGCTTCCCGGAGACGGCAATCCCTTGGATGCTCGTCCTCTTCGGCAGTGGACTCTTCGTCGGAAACCTCCTCGGCGGCCGCGCCGCTGACCGGCAGCTCGACCGCACCCTCGTCGTGCTGCTCAGCGCGCTCATCGTCGTCCTCATCGGCTTCGCAATCGTCGCCGGTAACCCCTGGGGTGCGGGCGCAGCACTGTTCCTCCTCGGCGCCGTGGGCTTCGCTTCCGTCCCCGGCATGCAAATGCGCGTTCTCGAGTTCGCGTCCGCAGCACCCACGCTCGCATCCGGCGTCAACATCTCCGCCTTCAACGCAGGGAACGCCATCGGAGCATGGCTCGGCGGTCTCACCATCACCGCCGGGCTCGGCTACCGATCACCGATCATCGTCGGCGCTTCCCTCGCCATGATCGCTCTCATCCTCATGACCGCCGCCGCCTCCGGACATCGACGTCGGATCACCGCGTCAACGACCACGGAACCCCTCACCGTCACCATCCCCTCCTAACCAGGAAGGCACCACCATGACCATCGACACCATCCGCGGAACCGCAGCACGCACGCTGCCGCTCACCCCGCCGACCTTCGACACCGAGACCGTCACCGACTTCCTCCGCGACGGCTACTGGCTGGAAGCAGCCGACGTCGACGGTGACGGGAACCTCGACCTCATCGGCTACGGCCTGACCGTGGGCGAGATCTACTGGTACAAGTCCCCGACATGGGAGAAGCACCTCATCGTCGACAAGATCAAGGAGCCCGTCGGAGCCGGCACCGGTGACATCACCGGCAACGGTCTGCCAGACCTCGTCGTCTGCTACCAGCTCTACGGCCCCGGCGGGACCATCCACCACGCCGACGGCGAGGGCGGCAAGATCGACTGGCTCGAGAACCCAGGCGATCCAGCCGTCAGCACCGAGAACTGGAAACGCCACTATGTGGGCCGGGCCACCGGCATGCACCGCCTTCGCGTCGGCCACTTCTCCCGCACCGACCGCATCCAGATCATCGGGTTCCCCATCGTCGCCGTCGAGGACGTCCACGCAGTCCTCCCCGTCATGCTCTTCACACAACCCGATGACGCTACGCAAGAGTGGGACGCAGAAGTCATCAGCCGTACCGACTTCCGGATGATCCACGGCGTCGCCAGCAAACCCGGACTGATCCCCGGCTCCGCGCTGGACTCGATCCTCATGGCATCAGACGAAGGCGTGACCTGGCTCTATTACGACGAGGTGTCCGGCCGCTTCGCCTGGGAACACATCGGAGACGGCGAGGCGAGCCAGTTCGAACAGACCACCTTCAAGGGCTCCGGCGACGTCGACGGTGGCCGAGTCGGTGACGACCCGCTGGCATACGTCGCCGCGATCGAACCGTTCCACGGCAACACGGTCGCCGTCTACACCCGCACCACCGGCGACGCCGAGGCGTCGACATGGCAGCGGCACCTCCTCGACATCTACGGTGACCCGAACGAAAACGGTGAAGGACCGGGCCACACCGTCATGTGCCGAGACTTCGACGGTGACGGCGACGACGAGTTCCTCATCGGCCTCCGCGGACCGGAACCCTGGCAAGGCGCCTACTACTACAAGGCCGTCGACCTCGAGAAGGGGTTGTTCGTGAAGTGGAAGGTCTCCGGCGAATCGATCGCCCGAATCGTCGCTGGCGACTTCGGCAACCGCGGCGTCGATGACTTCGCCACCATCTCGTACTCGGTGCCGCACTACTTCGTCGCACCGAAGGCCGAGATCACCCTCCACCGCAACCTCACCCCTCAGGAAGGCTGAGCGATGCCGACGACTACCAACACCGAAACGGCACCACCCAAGAGGAACGTCGGCCGTCGCGCGTTCCTGTTCGGATCCGCCGGAACCGCCGCGGCCGGCGCAATGGTCGCGCTCGAGAACGCGAATCCGCTCACCGCGTTCGCCTCGGACGCCACGACCGCAGCGCGGAACGCTCTCGCCCCGACCGGCACCGTCATCACCCCGGGTGACTCCCGCTACCTCGACATGATGACCGGCAACAACGTCCGCTTCGTCGCGAAGCCCGACTACGTGCGCCTGATCGGATCGGCGAAGGACGCCGAAGCCGCCGTCCGGACAGCGGTCGCGGCGGGGAAGAAGGTCTCCGTGCGGAGCGGCGGTCACTGCTTCGCCGATTTCGTCTGCAACCCCGAGATCGAGGTCATCCTCGACCTCTCCACGATGACGGATGTGTACTACGACCAGAAGATGCGCGCCTTCGCCGTCGAGCCCGGTGCACGGCTGCTGAACGTGTACGAGAAGCTGTTCAAGGGATGGGGCGTCACCATCCCCGGCGGCATCTGTTACAGCGTTGGTGCCGGCGGTCACATCGCAGGCGGCGGCTACGGTCTCCTCACACGAGCGCACGGACTCGTCGTCGACCACCTGTACGCCGTCGAGGTCGTCACCGTCGACGAGCAGAAGAAGGTCTCGACGCACATCGCCACACGCGAGTCCAAGGGTGCTCTCGGTGACCTGTGGTGGGCGCACACCGGCGGTGGCGGTGGCAACTTCGGCATCGTCACCAAGTACTGGTTCCGTTCACCCGGCGCGACCGGGACGAACCCGTCGGACCTGCTTGTGAAAGCCCCCGCCCGGGTGCTCGTCAGTGCCCTGTCGTTCCCGTGGGACCAGGTCGACGAGACCGCGTTCCGGAAGCTCATGACGAACTGGAACACGTGGCACGAACGCTACAACGGCCCCGGCACGCCGGAGTCGAACCTGTCGAGCTTGTTCAACCTCAATCACCGTGCGCACGGAAGCCTCGGAATGTTCACCCAGATCGACGCGGACGCTCCTGATGCTGCCGGTGTCCTCCACCGTTTCATCGCCGCGATCACCGACGGTGTCGATATCACCTCACAGCCGATGTCGGCCCCGAGCGGAGAGCTTCCTGCGCTGCCGGACTTCTACGAAACGCAGCAGATTTCCTGGATGCAGGCCACAAGGACCGTCGGCACCAACAACCCGACCATCACCAACCCCACCAGCCGTGGAGCCCACAAGAGCGCGTACTTCAAGAAGGGTTTCACGAGTCAGCAGCTGCGTGTGATGTGGAAACAGATGACGCGGACGGACTTCACCAATCCGGACACGATGATGGTCGTCTTCTCCTTCGGCGGCCAGGTGAACGCCGTCGCCGAGGACGCCACGGCGAATGCGCAGCGTGACACGATCTTCAAGATCTGTCTGCAGACCTTCTGGCAGGACGAGAAGGATGACGCGTTCTACCTCGGCTGGGAACGGGAGACCTTCGAGGGTCTGTTTCCCAACACCGGCGGCGTCCCGGTACCGGGCGACCAAATGGACGGCTGCTACATCAACTACCCGGACGTCGACATGGCGGACCCGAAACGGAACCGCTCCGGCGTCCCCTGGTCGACTCTCTACTACAAGGGCAACTACCCCCGCCTGCAGCGCGCGAAGCAGGAATGGGATCCGACGAACTACTTCACCCACAGTCTCGGCGTCGAGCTGCCCGCACGGAAGGACGGGCACCGATGACCATCGAAGCGCCCACCATCAAACGTCAGCCGAAGCTGCCGTCCCTGACTGGCCTGCGGTTCTTCGCCGCGCTGCTGGTCTTCGGGTTCCACATGACCCTCTCGGCATCGCCGATTCCGCCGAACGACCCGATCAACCTCTTCGCGGACAAGCAGGTCGCCGACACCGCGGAGAGGATCTTCATCACCACCGGCTACATCGGGGTGTCGTTCTTCTTCGTCCTCAGCGGGTTCCTTCTCGCCTGGGCAGGGAAGCCCGGAGAGAAGATGACGTCGTTCTGGCGTCGGCGGATCATGAAGATCTTCCCGAACCACCTCGTCATGTGGCTCCTCGCCATGGTGCTGTTCGCCGCCACGATCACCCCCGTGCACGCCGTGGTGCTGAACTTCTTCCTACTGAACTCGTACTCGCCGGATGGCGCTGTGAACGTCGCCGTGAACCCGCCGTCGTGGACGCTGTGCAGCGAGCTGCTGTTCTACATGCTCTTCCCGCTGATCATCCTCGGCCTCCGGAAGATCCCGGGGAACCGGCTCTGGTTCTGGGCGGCGATGATGGTGGCCGGCATGATCGTCGTGCAGGTCATCAACCTCACCGTCGTACCAGACAGCCCGAAGTCGGCGCTGACCCCGGTGTCATCGTTCCAGTTCTGGTTCGGCTACATCTTCCCGCCGTCCCGCCTCTTCGAATTCATCCTCGGGTCCATCCTCGCCCGCATCGTCATGGAGCACCGGTGGCCCGCGATCCGCATGTGGCATGCCCTGCTTGCCTGCGCCGCCGGGTACGGCCTGGCGAACGTGGTGCCGTTCGTGTGGACGTTCAACGTCGCCACGATCGTCCCCATCGCCATGCTCATCGCGACAGCTGCAGCCGGCGACGCGGCCGGGAAGCCGACGTTCCTGCAGTCCCGGCCGATGCAGTGGCTCGGTGACACATCGTTCGGGTTCTACCTCTGCCAAGGCGTCGTCATCTTCTGGGTCCGTCAGATGATGCACAACGCGACGTTCTCAACCCCTGTCGCAGTGCTGGTCATCGCGGGCTTCTTCGGGTTGACGCTCCTCGGCGGATGGGCGCTCTACGCGCTCGTCGAAAAGCCGATGATGGACCGGTTCGCCAGGCCTCGCCGCAAGGTGCTGCCGACTGCGGAACCGGCCGTCGCCGCTCCGACCGTCTGAGCGCGAGGAGAAGGCCCGACCCCGAGTGGGGTCGGGCCTTCTCCCGTGATGGTTCAGCGGACCGTGGCCGTCGGCCTTGTGACGCGGGCGTCGGCACCACGACCGAGGAGCTCGAGCGCTCCGGCTGCGGGGGATCCGGAATCCGGGGTGTACATGAGCACCCGGTGGCCGGAATCGTCCGGCGGGGTGAGCACCTCGAAGTCCAGGTCGAAGTCGCCGACCTCAGGGTGGCGGAACGACTTCACCCCGGACACGCAGTTCTCCACAGGGTGCTTCGCCCACAGCTTCCCGAACTCCGGACTCTTCACCGTCAGCTCCCCGACGAGCGCAGTCAGCTCGGCGTCCTCGGGACTCTTCCCACCGAGCACCCGGAGCGACGACACCGCACGGATCGCCTCCTCCTGCCAGCGGGTGTAGAGCTCGCGGGTGTGGGCGTCGAGGAACAGCATGCGGGTCATGTTCGGCCGGTCGCTGATCCGTTCTGGGCTCTCGAAGTCGAGGTGCCCTGCGACGAGTCGATGACCGAGCGCGTTCCATCCCAGCACCTCGCTTCGCTTGCCGATGATGACGGCGGGTGTCGCAGCGAGCGAGGTGATCAAGCGGATCGTGCCCGGACGAGCGTGGTCCGGTTTCGACGCCGACTTCCGTTTCGGCGCCGAATGCTCGGGCCGGGCGAGGTTGAACAGGTGTGCGCGTTCGTCTCCGTTGAGGTTCAACGCACGCGCGATCGACGCGATCACTGCTTCCGAAGCATTCGTGCTCAATCCCTGCTCGAGCCTCGAGTAGTACGTCGGGCTGACGCCAGCGAGCATGGCGAGCTCTTCGCGGCGGAGACCCGGGACGCGGCGCACACCGTAGCCCTGCAACCCGACATCCTCGGGCTGCAGGGCGGCGCGACGGACGCGAAGGAAGTTCCCCAGTTCGTTCGGACCGTTCATCTCCTCATTCTGAGGCTCCTAGACCGATCTGTCCTGTCACTGGCAGTGACAGGCGCGGCGGGGTGTGGCTGTTCGGTCGCCGCATCGCGAGGGTTGCAGCACGCCACCGCCAACGCGGATCCGATCCGCTCACACACGACCGAAGGGCCACCGTGACCACGGAACACGCACCAGACCTCGCGACCACTGTCGCGGCACACCCACCCGAGCCCGCGATGACCGGCAGGCAGCGCGTCGCGCTCATCGTTCTCCTCACCGCCAGCTTCACGCTCGCCGTCGACTTCTCCATCCTCAACGTCGCTCTGCCGACCATCGGCGCGGACGTCGGCTTCGCGCTCGAAAACCTGCAATGGATCGCGACCGCGTTCGCGCTCTGCGCCGCAGGCTTCACCCTCCTGATGGGACGAGTGGCGGACATCGCAGGACGCCGACGGATGTTCCTCATCGGCATGGTGCTCCTCGGCGCCGGGTCGCTCGCCGGTGGCCTGGCCTCCACACCGGAGATGCTTCTGGTCGCACGCGTCGCACAAGGATTCGCCACGGCGATCGTGGTCCCGGCCGCACTCGCCCTGCTGCTCAGCGCGTTCCCCGAAGGGCCCGCACGTGACAAAGCACTCGGGTTGAACGGGTCGCTGATGGCTGCCGGATTCACCACCGGAGCGATCCTCGGCGGACTCCTCACCGACCTGCTGTCCTGGAGGTGGGCATTCCTGATCAACGTGCCGGTCGCCGTCGGCGTCCTGATCGTCGCGCCCATCGTCCTGAAGGACAGCCGCGCCGCCGAGCGCACGCGCCTGGACGTGCCCGGTGCCATCACCGTGACCCTCGGACTGCTCGCACTCGTCTTCGGACTCACAACCGCCGCAGAGACATCATGGACAGATCCGGTCGTGCTGCTCTCATTCGCTGCCGCCGTCGTCCTGCTCGTCGCGTTCGCGTTCATCGAGCGGCGAGCCGCGTTCCCGCTGGTCCCACTCAGCATCCTGCGACGCTCCAGCGTGTCGTGGGGCAACCTCGCTGGCATGGTCGCCTTCGTAACCGAGACGTCACTGGTGTTCCTGCTGACGCTGTACTTGCAGAAGGTCCTCGGATACACGCCTCTCGCTGCAGGGCTCTCGTTCGCGGTCCTCGGAATCGGCACCGTCATCGGCGGCCTCGTCGGCCCCCGCATCATCGGCCGGTTCGGGAACAAGGCCGCCATTGTCGGTGGCTTCATCGTGCAGGGAGCGGCGACACTTCCGCTCGTCCTCATCAGCGATGCCGCGTCGTCGATCTGGCTGGTGCTCGCCGCGACGTTCATCGGGGGAGTAGCGAACCTCGTCGTGATCGTCGGGTTCATGGTGACCGCGACCTCCGGCCTGCCGGAGGGTGAGCAGGGCATGGCGACAGGTCTGACGACCATGAGCCAGCAGGTCGGCATCACGATGGGAACCCCGATCATGAGCGCCGTCTTCACCGCGGTGGCACTGGCGAGTACGGCACCGCAGGCCCAAAGAGTCCTCGCCGGGGTCACGACCGCCATCTGGGTCAACGGCGGCATCTGCATCGCCGCCGCGATCGCCATCGCGCTCTTCCTCCGAGGGCGCACCAAGACCGCCTGACGCGATCAGGCAGGCGGACGATGCCCGAGCGCGTGACCCCCTCGCGCTCGGGCACTCGTCGTTCCATCGAACAACGGTCCAACTGAACCTCAAAGAAGAAAGCAAGCCGTGGCAGTTCTCATCTTCACCTTCGTCGGTGAGCACCTCTGGGACATCGTGCAAGCGGTCGCCATCACCGCCGTGACCGCCGTCCTCACACCGGCGATTCAGAACGCTCGAGCTCGTCGCATCGGCCGGCGCGGACAGGGACGCTGATCCGTGCAGCTCCTCGTCACAAGTGTCCCCGGCGGCATCATCGCGCTAACAGCGTTCATCGTCGGTCTCGCAGCGGGGACCGCGTTCGGGCCGCTAAGCGCCGGGCGCGACACCCCCACGGCGATCTCGATGGGCGCAGCGTTCCAGGACGCGAACACGCTCACTGATTGGCGGGTCTGGTCGTGGCTCCGCCGGGAATTCGCCAGCGGATCCGCTCGGAACCAAACGGAGGGGAATCCACCCGCCAACCTGTTCATCGTCGGCGTTGTCGTCGTCGTCCTCGTCCAGTTGTACGCACGGCATCGCGACACCGTCGCGGTCGTCGTCGTCCTGGCCACACTGGGAATGCTCGCGACAGTCACGCTGTCCTTCGCCGCACTCTGGTGGAAAGAGGTCGTCGAGGGTCGAGCGACTGCGTGGAGGTTCCTCGTCTCCGTCGCCTTGGTCGCAGTCGGTCTGTACGACGGCATCTCGTTGGTGCACCCGGCGTTCAATGGCAACGCGGTCACCGACCTTCTCGCGCACGGCGTGTTCGCGTCGGACGGCGCCTCGTTTGGGACGGTTCTTTACCAGGCTGCAGGCGCCTGCATGGCGCTCGCGATTGCAGTGGTGTCAGTCTTCTATTGCATGGCAAGCATCACCGCTGTCTACATAACAGCGGGGGCCTTCGGGCGTCCGCTCTGGCGTCTGCTGTACTGGGCGAGCCGATGGACGGTGCCCGGATGGGTTGGATGGGTTGCCCTCTTCATCGGCGCTCTATCTGTCGTCATGACAAACGGAGTACTCGCGCATCTCCTCGCCACGTTGCAGTCCGACGCCTGATTCGCCGCATCTGCTCCATTCGAACAGATTGGAGCTCCATGGGTGTCATCATTTTTACCGTCGGCGCAACCCTCCTCGGAGTCGCGCTCGCGAGCGATGTCGGTCGTTGGGAGAACAGCATCCGTCGACGAACGGAAGCCGGAACAGGGCCGAACGATTCGGCGTGCGAACCCGTCGGGGATCTCTAGTGTGCTGAACCGTCGCCTGCGAAGGGCAGCACCCGGTCAAGCGCTTCTGCGGATTGCAGCCCAGCGATCCGCAGCAGCGCTTTCAGCGGCGTCGCCCGGTCGAGGTGCCCGACGAGCCAGGTTGCGCGCATGCGCCGGGTCTGCAGCGGCACTTCGGGTCCGGTGCGTGAGACGAAGTCGGTGATGAGGTTGATGTTCCCGCCATGCTGGTCGGTGCGGAACGCCCATCCTTCGCGTCCCATGAACCGAAGCCGTGCGCGCAGCCCCGCGTCCCACTCGTGGAGCACCGGCACGTCGCGTTCGTTGTCGCCGGTGACTCGAACGGTCAGCGTGGCGCCTGCTTCGGAGATGTCCTCGAGCCGTTGTCGGATGATCTCCGCCCCGGTGAGTCCGGCGCCGAAGCCGAGCGACAGTAGCGCGGCGGCGGACGTGCGCCGCTCGGCGGATGTCTGCGCCCGGGACCACCCTTCAAGCGCCGCTTGTTCGGCCACGCTGTAGGGCGTGACGGCGTCCGCTTTCCCGAGTGCTTTGAACTTCCCGATGGCGTCGTCGCCGAGGAGCGCTTCGGACACGCGACGGAGCCGCGCACGTATGGTGTTCCGGCTGGCCCGGTTGTACCCGGCGAGGTGATGATTGACGAATCGGCCGACCATGTATGGGTCGAAGACCGTGGCGTCATCGAGGGGTGCGTACTCGTGACGGACGAAGTCGACGAGCCGAGTGATCGCGGGATACAGCTCTCGGGCGTCGTAGGTCACGACCGGTTCCGCTCTGGCGACGACGTCGTGGACGTACGGGGCAATGGCGGCCCAGTCTTTCGTTGGCAGCTGCGGACGGTACGGTCGATTCGGTTCAACCATGCCGTTGCGCCCGTCCTCCGGTCCTGGCATCTACGCTTTGGGTATGGGTCGTCCGATGCGTGCGTTGCCGGTGGAACTCGCTGACGCACCGTGGCCGGAGGTGCCGTCCGCGGATCGGTTTGGCGAGATTGCCCGCCAGTTCGTCTTGAACGTTCGCGATGCGATGGCGGGTCGGAGCCTTCGGGCGGTCGCTGCGGATGCGGGGATCGGGCATGTCACCCTGCAGCGTGTTCTTGCTGGTCAGGCGTGGCCGGATCTTGCGACGATCGCGCGGCTGGAGGTGGGCTTGGACGCGGCGCTCTGGCCGAGGCATCGTGCTTCGTGACTCGGTCGTTGAACCGGTGCGCCATGTCGTAGAACGCATTCCACGCACTGGGGCTTCGTTCCGCGGGCGGTGGCGGGTACCAATCGCTGCCGGTCACGTCGGCAAGCAGCTGTAACGACGTCCACGTGTTCGAGTCGTGTTCGTCGAACGTTGGGGGAGCAGGACGCGTGGTGAGACCGCAGCGTTCATCGAAGTCGTTGCGGTCGGCGACGAACTCAAGCGCGAGCCGGCGAAGCCCTGAGCGGCGCTTCGGGTCCCGTCCCGATGCGGACACGACCACTTCACGGGTCTCAAGGTCGAGGCGTGCGGTGCCATCGGAACGGCCGTCGACCACGATGACGGTGACGCTGGAAGCGCGTTCGTGGGCCGAAACGCGCACACCTGGTGGTGGCAGTACCGTCGTCGGCCAGCCCAGGCGCGGAATATGACGCTCCTTGAGCAAGGCAACGAGCTTCATGAGGGAATCCCCGTCGGTCATAACTAGGAACATACTCTGCAGTGATGCCCATGTCTACGGTCTGCATGGAGGGCTGCGACCCAGCCTGCGTGGCCCTGACCTCCGACGAGTTGTGGGTACCACCCAGCGGCCGGTGACCGTGTTGGCCTCGAACAGGTCGGCACTGAGAGGCACCTCGATTGCACGGGGAGCGAGCGTCCGGGGGCGAACGTCTCGGGCGTGCCCGGACACCGCGACGGGTGCTGCCTCCTGCAACGCCCGAGCTCAGCTGCCCGTGGGGGCAGCTGAGCTCGGGCGTTGCCTGACTATCATCGTGGTACCCGTTCGCCCGGCGAGGCGAGCGCATGACAACGGGAGTGCAGTGGCGAAACAGCTCCGCAGCCAAGCAACGCGCGCGGCCATCATCACCGGCGCTGCGGGGGTGTTCAATGAAGTCGGCTTCAAACGCGCGACCCTCGAAGCCGCGGCGGACGCTGCCGGGGTGACCAAGGGTGCGTTGTATTTCCACTTCCCGAGCAAAGCGGATCTCGCGAACGCAGTCATTGAAACGCAGCATGAAATCTCGCGGAAATACGCGGTGGCGGCATTCGCCCGCGGGGCGTCAGCCCTCGAGTCGCTGATGTGGATGTCGAGGGGGCTCGCCGAGCAGATGCGGAACGAGGTGGTCGTCTCCGCAGGAATTCGGCTGTCAACGGAGTCCGGCTCCGGTGAACTAACCCGCGACGCCCCGTACGTCGACTGGATGGAAGCCGTGGAAACGCTCCTGCGTGAGGCTATCAACCAAGGCGACGTTCTCCGGACGCACGACCCGGAGCTCCTTGCTCGGTTCATCATCCCTGCGTACACCGGCGTGCAACTCGTCTCCGACGTCGTGCATCAGCGGACGGACCTCTACGAACGTGTGCGTGAAATGTGGCAGGTGTTGCTCCCCGCGATCGTCGTCCCGGAGCGGGCAGCCTTGGCCACCTCGCTGCCGGAACTGATCATGCAACCGACGCGAGGACTCGGCGGTACCAGGTGAGGTCCTCCCGTCGCAGCTGGAATGCCTCCGACGCTGACCTACCAACAGCTGCACCCCACTTGCCCGTCGGCAGGAACGTCGCATCGGTTGTCAACATCGACTGTTGATGCGCTGACAGCGACACCGATGATGCTCGCTGCTCTCTGTCGGCGCTGCTGCGCAACGCGTCGACCAGCAGCGATAGTTGAACGGGTCGCGGATGAGCCACATGAAGCTCCCGGGGGACAGCGGCGTTGTCGACCGCTACCCGTACGAGCGCCGCGGCGAGGTCGACGACGTGCACGATCGTCACCGTGGCGGTCAACGCCGGCGAGGGGAAAGTGTTCGCAGCGCTGAGCAGCACGGGAACGAACGACGTGTCTCCGCGGCCGTACACCAGGTTCGGGCGCACGATCACGTCATGGTCGCCATCGACGAAGGACTCCGCGCGTGCGCGTGCCGCGGACCGTATCGATGCTGGTGCGATTGGCACACTGCCGGCGGCGGCGTTGAAGAACGGGCCGTAACCGTAAACGGCGGTCGTGCTCAGCAAGGTCACTCTGCGCACGCCCGCCGCTCTGGCCGCGCTGACCACGGCTGCGGTGCCTGCGACCGTCACAGACTCCTGCTCCTCTGGGTCTGAGCTTGACGAGGACGCGCAATGAATGACGGACCGGCATCCTGCGAACGCTGCACGCAGCGCCGACTGGTTCTGTAGGCCGGCACGACGCTGACCCGGCCCAGAACGGCTGATTGCGATTACGTCGGCGCCCATCGACTTCGCCGCCGCGGCAACATGACGGCCGACAAATCCGCTCGCGCCGGTCACCGCCACCCGCGGAGCGTCAATCACGCGCGCGTAAGCGTTGCGAGCCGAAGCCCCGGCAAGTTTGAGTGGCTGTCGGATGGGACTCGACGCGGGGCGTCGCGATTCCGGATCTGCATGCGGGCGCTTGC
Source organism: Curtobacterium sp. PhB136 (assembly GCF_004346855.1). Classification (NCBI taxonomy): domain Bacteria; kingdom Bacillati; phylum Actinomycetota; class Actinomycetes; order Micrococcales; family Microbacteriaceae; genus Curtobacterium; species Curtobacterium sp. PhB136. The sequence goes on along the minus strand of NZ_SMGH01000004.1, from coordinate 610,237 downwards.
ACAAACACGGCTGCCTTGCATGAAGCTTGCTTCCAACGTCGTCCCACCCGTGGATCGCATCGTCAGCGAAGTTCGCTGATCCAGTTCCAGATGGTGAGCGAAGTGGAGCGTGATGTCGTCGATATCGGCCGACGCGTCGTGCGACCAGATCCGGAGGCCTTGACGGCAGGCTTCGAGTACCACCATGCCGGGTACATGATCCAACGGGTGATCGAAGTACACCGGATTGCTCGCATCCGCGACAAGCGACAGTTCTTCCCCATTCCGTTCCACCACTGCATATGCCGGTGTCGTGCCTGACTCGGGGGACCACACGGCAGGACGTGTCGTGACCGTCGCGGACGATACGGCACCTGCCCGAACACGTTGAAACACTGCCGGCGGCAATATCCGCGCATCACCGCGCCCCTGGGCGACCAACGTCCCGTCGAGGTACATGGAGACGGACGACTTTGCTTCTGACGTCATCCCTCGACGCTCGACACGGTCGGTCAACCCAACCGTCACACGGATGTTCTGCGGACCCGTAGCCGACCGCTCTGCGTCGAACACGCGGACCCGCAACGCCTCCATCACGAACGCATGCCCAAGCGGGACCCCGAGCCACCGATGGAACACCGCGATCGTTGCTTGCCGGAGCGTTTCCGCAGCGATTGCCACATCGGTGACGGCGGGCCGTTCATCGAACGGCCCATAGTACGGGTGTCGACGAGGCCATTGAGCGCCGCAGATAAACCGGGACTGCCCATCCGGGTCCACGTCCGTGATGAGGACTTCTGAGAGCTGCGTCCGGTGCACGAACGCACCGGGGATCAAGCCGCCCCACATGCCCTCGATGTCCATGGTCCCTTCCCTGCTGAGTCGGCCGTGCTCGCCGCCACTCCCCGCTCTGAGGATGAAACCGGTCAGACGGTATCGTTTTGCAGCCATGATCCGCCATCCGCCCCGATACTTTCTCAGCCCCAAACGGGGGCCAAAGGTTGCTGGCGCCATCTAAAACCGGCTAGCGAGAATGTTTTGGTGCGTATGCTGTCCGATGAGAGCGGCACGCGTTCCGAGCGGGCCCGCGACACGCGTCGAGGACGACGCCAGGAGACCGATGGACCACCACAACGCAGGCGAGGCATTCATCGAACTGCTCGCCGCGATCAACACCCAAGGCGCCGTCCACCAATCACGTGCCGGGTCCACCCGGGAACTGCTGCACCAAAGCGTGACCCTCACGCGCCCGCTCGAGCGGTGCGTCGTCGTCCCGCACCGTAATAACGACGTGTTCGCCGCGATCGCCGAGACGATCTGGGTGATCGCCGGTCGGGCCGACATGGAGTTCCTCACCCGGTACGTCCGACGGGCGCCGGAGTTCTCAGACGATGGTGTGCAGTGGCGGGCCGGGTATGGGCCACGAATGCGCAGGTGGGGCGGCGCGACGGATCAGCTGGCTGGTGTCGTCGCGGAGTTGCGGAACAATCCGGAGAGCCGGCGCGCGGTCATCAGCCTCTTTGACCCGACGACCGATCTGTTGCCGACGAAGGACGTCCCCTGCACGGATTGGCTGCAGTTCGTCCTCCGAGACGGGGTGCTCTCGTTGGCGGTGACGGTGCGCAGCAATGACTTGTTCTGGGGGTTCTCCGGCATCAACACCTTCGAGTGGAGTGTCCTCCATGAGATGGTTGCGACGTGGCTGGGTGCTTCCGTTGGAGCAGTGACCTTCTTCATCGGCTCCCTCCACGTGTACGAACGGCACTTCGACCGAGCTGAGCGGATCCTCGCCTCCCGACCTGGCCCGGAGCTCTACCCCGTGCCTGCGGCTCCGCGATTCAGTACGCCGCTCGAGGACCTGGACGCTGAACTTGACCGGTGGTTCGACGTGGAGAAGCGTGTCGCAGCGTCCGACCTGTCCGACGTCGACACGGTGCGGGACCCGCTGCTGCGCGATTTCGCCTGGATGCTTGCCGCCGACGCGGCGGGGAAGCGGGGCGACCTTCCCGCCGCAGCCTCAGCGCTGGAACACGTCGCAGACACGGCGCTGGTCGCCGCCGCCCGGGACACCCTGCGTTGGCGTGACGGACTGATCGCGGACGAGCAGGAGGGGCCCACCGGTGACACGCTCCCGGAAGATCTGAGCGTCTACCTCATGTCGCTGCACCGTGAGAAAACCGCCGGGTACGGCGACAGCTGGAAGAAGCGTGGTGAAGTGTTCGGCGTGCTTCCGAACATCGACCGGAAGATCGACCGGCTCGTGGTGCTCGACAGCCAACCTGCCGTCACGACCGAGTCGCTCCTCGACACGGCTGTTGACCTGTTCGTCTACGCCGTCAAGTACAAGACGCTGCTCCTCGATCTGGATGGGTCGACGCTCCGCGGCGGCACATGGAGTGATGACGTCGACGGCTTCGAAGCGCTGGTGCCAGAGATTGTCGCGTCCGATGTTACTCCAACGCCGACGGTTGCCGAAGTCGCGGCGCTGGTGACCGCGATCGAAGAAGCGATGGCGGCAAGGGCGGACCGGGCGGAACGGATCGCGCTTGCCGAGAAACTCATCGCTGGCACATGGTCACTGCTGCTGGAAACAGCCCGTCGGAATGAAGGAGCCACGTACCGTGAGTTCGCCCGCCAGAAGCGATCTGAGCGGAAGCGGCTCGGCGCGCCATCGGCGGTGCTGGGTGATTGAGGGTGGCTCCTCTTACACTCCGACCATGACCGGCATGCAGCGCCCGACCGTCCGCCCCGAAGCCTTCGACATCTTCTGGCGCTTCACAGCGGAACGTCATCGGGTGTTCGAAGCACGGGCCAGCGGTGAGCGGGGTCCGTGGACTGAGGACCCGATCCTCGCAACCTACAAGTTCTGCAACGTGTACCGGGCTGCTGATCGGGTCAGCCAGTACCTCATCCGCCATGTGGCGTACCCGTCCGTGCCGCAGTCAGATGTGGACAAGCTGTTTCAGATCGTCGCGTTCCGAACGTTCAGCAAGATCGAAACCTGGCAGCGCCTCGAGGATGAGCTCGGCGGCGCGCCCACGCTTCACGATTTGGCCTCCGGTCGCTTCGAAGCAGCGCTGACCCGACTCCGCGATGCCGGCGTAACCATCTACACGGGAGCCTTCATCCTCTGCGCCACCGACGCGTACGGGCGCCGGATCAAGCATCTCAACCATGTCGAGTTGTTCAAGAAGATGTTCCTCGACAGCGACTTCCCGGACCGTGTTCTTGAAGCCGGCAGCCTCCGAGAGGTCTATGACCTGCTGCACGCATTCCCGCTCATGGGTGACTTCATGTCGTACCAAGTTGCCATCGACATCAACTACTCGACGCTGATCAACTTCTCCGAGAACGACTTCACCCAGCCCGGCCCTGGGGCCCTCCGCGGCATCAAGAAGGTCTTCCGCAGCACCGGCTCGTTCAAGCCGGCCGACATCATCCACTGGATGGTGGACCGGCAAGAAGAGGAGTTCGATCGCCGCGGCCTCGAGTTCAACGGTCTCTTCGGCCGTCGGATCCATGCGATCGACGCTCAGAACCTGTTCTGCGAGACCGACAAGTACTGTCGGGAAGCTCTGCCTGCGCTCGCGAGTGCACGGAGCCGTATCAAGGCGAAGTTCGCGCCGGCTGGGCAACCTCTTCCACTGTTCTTCCCTCCGAAGTGGGGCATCCGCCCGACTTCGGCCCCCGTTGACGCTGCCCACGTCACCGCTTCGACCCACTCCACTTCTCAGTTCCGCGACTACGCCCTGCAACTTTTCTAGTCGCGTATCTTGACATACATGTCGGAAAATCCGACACTGAGGTTATGACAGCACCCACACCGGCGCCGCTGAGCGCCACCCGCCGACGCAACGGAGTGCCGGCGACACTTGCCGACGCCGTGGCGCTGACAACCGACGAACGCCTTGAGGTCATCCGTCGAGTGTTCCTGCACCTCGAAGCGATGACGGACGCCGAACTTGCCGCCGCACCAACGAACGATGCTGGCGAGTTCGTCTTTGACAGTCTCCTCGGAATGGATCTGTACACCGAGATGACGCAACACCTTGGCGAGAAGCCTCTTGACCTCTCGGAGTTCGTCCACGGCAAGTTCGAAACCTTCGCTGGCATCAACGAGCTCGTGGGTCTCGCCTACGACATGCTGCAGAAGAAGAGCTGACCATGGTGCTTTTCATCGAACCGCAGCCGACCATCGGCGAAGCGTGGGCACGAACACTTGAAGGCGTCACCGCCGCCGGCGGTTCCGCAGTCCACGTCGTCACCACGATCACCGACCCCGCAGGTCGCGACGACAGCAAACTCCGTGGCGTCGCGGACCGGTACCTGGTCGAACGGTACATCGGTAATCACCACGTGCAGACCGTGCAGACGGTCGCGAACACCATCTTCCCGAAGTCGTTCTACCGGTCGCCCGGATACTCCTGGGCACCTGAGCTGAAAGGCACTGAGGAGGAGACAGCACTGAACGCTGCGGCGGACGAGCTGTACGCACGCTACAACCGGAACTTGCCGCATCTTCGTCAGTTCAACAAGACCGGTACGTACTTCCAGCGCATGATTGCTTGGGATAACAAGAAAGGCCAGGGGTACAACCAGGTCGCTGCCCGGATCAAGAAGCTGCGATCCGATCGCAGTCAGAATTGGAGCACCTCGAACGCGGCCGACCTTGCGGTCGCCGGGGACGGAGAGCTCGAAGCGGCGGGGCTCCAGACGTTCGCCTCCACCGATGAGCGGACCCGAGGATTCCCCTGCTTGGTGCACGTTGACCTCACCGTTCGCGACAAGACGTTGCACGTGTCTGCGCTCTACCGCCACCAGTACTTGATCACCAAGGCGTACGGGAACGCGCTCGGGTTGGCGCGTCTGCAAGCGTTCATCGCCGAGCAGACCGGGTACGCAGTCGGTGAGCTGACCATTCTCGGCACGTATTCGGACACTGAGTCGAGGATCTGGACGAAGGCCGGCGTGAGGGAGATCCTCGCCGATCTTCGCGATGCAGGCGCAGCATGATGATCATCCGGACGGGGATCGACATGGTCGACCTCAGCGTCCTCCGCCGCCGCGTTGAGCGGTCCGAGAACGATCTGCTTGCCGCGTTCCTGACCCAGCAAGAACTGGAGTCGGTGGGCGGCCGGATCGATCGTGCGGGTACCCGCTGGGCTGCGAAGGAAGCGACGATGAAGGCGCTTGGGTGGGGGCTCGACAAGCTCGACCCGCACCAGATCGAAGTACACAGTGATGACGGCGAGGCGCCGCAGCTGCGTCTGCACGGGGACGCTGGGAAACGCGCTGCCGTCCTCGGGCTCACGCAATGGACTCTTTCAGTCAGTCACACCGACAATGAGGCGATCGCATCCGTCGTCGCAATCGGAGAAGTCCATGACTGACCAGACCCCGGCCGCCGGGAGTAAAGCGGAACAGCAGCGTGAGATGGGGGCACGACTGCGGGAGGCCCGCGAGACGCTCGGCATCACGCAGGAGGACGCAGCGGTCGCTCTTGGCATCCCTCGAACGAGCATCACCGCGTTGGAGAAGGGGTCTCGGGCTGTCGCTGCGACTGAGCTGACCAAGATGGCGACGTTATATCGGCGCCCTGTCGCATGGCTCCTCGGTGACGAGGACCCCGCGCCGGTAGCCACCACGGCACTGTTCCGGGCAACGGCTTCGCTCTCCGACGCGGACAAGGAACAAGTCCTGCGGTTCGCGCAGTTTCTCGCGACCGCCGGCGCGCCACCTCAACCAGATCGGAAGCAATAGTGGCTCGGCTGACGCGGACTCGCCGCGCCGAGGTGTTGGCTGCGGCCACTCGTCTTCGCGACGACCTCGACCTCCTCGACGATGAGCCGGTAGACATCTTCGACGTTATCCGCCGCGTCGGTGTCTGGTTGGTCTTCCAACCGATGGACAAGCTTCTCGGTGTCACCCTCAGCGCGGGCGCCGGTGGCATCATCATCACAACGCAGCGCGACGTGTCGATGCAGCGTTTCACTGCGGCGCATGAACTCGGCCACCTTGCCCTCCACGGCGAGGAAGACACGTGGGACTTCGAGCAGGACGTCGAGGCGACTTCGACGTCGGCGAAGGAGCTGGAGGCGAACGTGTTCGCCGCGAGCTTCCTGCTGCCACGATCCCTCCTTAACCAGCGGCTGCGTGATTACGGCATCCGCCGTGATGCCGAAGTGCCGGCGGCAGTCGTCTACCTCATCTCCCGAGACCTGGGGTTGAGCTACGCGGCGACGGCAAGCCGGATCGCTGAAGTGAAAAACTTGGCGCCCAGGGCACGCGAACGCTTGCAGCAGGTGCGGCCGATCGATGTGAAGCGGGAACTGTTGGCAGGCCGCGAGCCGGAGAACCGGCGGGCGCAGGTGTGGCTGCCAGCAGAACGAGACAAGCCGACGTTCGCGGTCGACGTCGGAGACGAGATGTTCGCCGACCTTCCCGAAAGTCCGAGCACGGGATACCGGTGGACGCGGCCGAGCGAACCGGCCGATGATGCGGCCGTCACGATACTTGGCAACGAGTACGCGCCGGCGCCCGAGGCTGCGCTTGAACAGTCGCCCTCGGAGCGAGTGATCGGTGGGCAAGGTGTCCGCCAGCTGCACCTGCGCGCGGAGAGCGAAGGGGAGTGGGCTGAACAGTTCATCCTCCGCCGCCCGTTCGAGCCGCAGACCGGCAGCGAAGACTCGATTGAGTTCCGCGCTACCGTCCGTCCTCGACCGCAGACGTTGAGTTCTCGTTTCAACACGCAGCTACCGGAGCTTGACGCCGAGTGAACCCGACCATCATCACCGACCTTCGATCGCAGCTGACTTCAACGGTTTTCAACCAGGGTCACCGTCGAACGTGCCTTGCGATCGCCGCCAGCCAGGCACACCAGGCTGCTCGGGGTGGCGAGCCCTTGGCGCCGGATGCGTTGTGGATGACCGCCCAGTCGTCTAAGAGCGCTGGCCCCAGGGGCTTGACACCTGCCGAGGCTGCTGCTGCCCTCGCGCAGCCAGGGCAGCCGCTCCTGTCGGCAATGCCCCTCGAGACTTCTGCGCATGCGGTCATCGCATGGCCAGCGGGGATCGCGTCCGAGCCGTGGTTCAGCGCCCACATGAAAACGGACAGTGGAACGGGCGCGATCCGGGCTGCTTTAGCTGCGAATCAGATCGTGATTCTTGGTATTGAGGTCACGGACGCGTTCCTTGACCTGACAACGAGTGACGGCGTCGTGGACGCGGATCCCACACGGCAACGGTTCTACGAGCTGCATGCCGTCATCTGCGTCGGTAGTGGCCGTTCCGCCGCTGATGAAGAGCTCTTCCTGATCCGGAACAGTTGGGGGCCGTACTGGGCGGACGGCGGCGATGGATGGGTAACCGCGGCGTTCCTCGACGAGCACTGTCGAGACGTCATGGAAGTGGACGACGTGTACCCCTGATCTGAACGCTGCGAGCCGGTAGCCGCGCCGCCACCGCGCCACCGACCCGCGGCTCAAGAGCTGAACGCAGCAGGGAGGCTGACCTGTTCGGCGTCCACAACCATGGTCAGCGCCTTCCGATCCAGAACGGCCTGCATTTGGACGTAGTCCACGGGAACCGCCCCCATCGCCAGTGCCCGGCGGCGTACCGCCGACGTGACGTCATAGTGCTCGCGTAAGGTTCCGCGACGCTGAATCCACGACGTTGACAGACGAAGCTTCCTGGCGAACTGCACAAGTTCGTCGTGCGTGTCTGCGACGAGGTGCGACCAACGACGGCGCTTGCCGTCGACTGTCGCATCCACTTCGAAGTCGTCCACGTAGACCGCCATAGTTGCCCTTCCTCGGTGTTCAGACACGCTATGCGGTCGGGGCGCTCCCGGTGAAACCGGCGACGTGCCAGACGTTCCACGTGGAGAACTCCCACCAGTGCGACCTCGAAGGGTGGTCCGCCCGCCCGCCTGGTCCGTCCGCCCGCGCATAGACGCTGCGACGGCAACGGAAGGACCGCTCAGATGATTTCTCTCCCATACGCAGACGACGACACGATGCGCAGGTACCGCAGGGCGTGGGATGACGGCTACGACGCCGGCTATTCAGACGCGCGCGCTGATGCGCTGACGGATCCGATGACGTTCTGCGGCTGCTCTGACGCGCAGTGCGCTGGCGTCGAAGCGGTCGCTGACGGTACGGCGCGGACGTGCTGGTACTGCACGTTTCTCGACGGCGAATCACCATGCCCGGCGCTCACGGCGCCGTAGCGAGGGTGCGGCCGCTGGTGCGGAACCACGCGGTCGCGCTCGGCCCCAGTCTGCACCCCTAGTTTTGACTGATGCAAAAATGGGATAGGGTGCTTTCGTAGCGGTACGAAACGACCGTGAGTTCGTTCCAGCGGAGAGGAGGCTCCGCAACGCGGACACCTGAAATGTGCAGCACCCCGACTCGCCGTCTAGGACGACCGCAGGCTGGGCGCTCGCGTACCAGATGATCAGGCAATGCGGGCGCAGGAAATGTGGCGCTCCTTTGTCGTATATCAGAACCCGCGCTGTTTCACCCCTGAACCCTCCGGGTCATTTCCGGGCGCTGGTTGTCATTACGTTCTCGTCGAGAACCACGATGATCAGAGCGCCCCGGATGCCTGGTGCCGTTCGCATTGCCGGCTGTTATCGTCGCGCCCTTTTCGGGTGCTCAGCATCGCGGTAACAAAGCTGTACCGCTCGGCGTCATGCGGTTCTCAGTCCAATTGCTCCTCAGCAACCTCATCTGTGGGCTGAACCGCTCCGGACTGAATTGATCCCGGAACAGGCTCAACACCCTTCCTTTAAGGAGAACCATGACCGAGAACGACCCAAGTACCGCTGGCATCGGTGAGGACGTGACAGCGATGGACCAGAACGTCACCGTCGCTGACACGGCCGATCAGTACGCTGAGGAGGCCGGAACGTGTCCAGTGATGCATGCGCAGCCACATCCGACGTCTGGATCTGCCAACAACGTGTGGTGGCCAAACCAGCTGAACCTGAAGGTGCTCGCGAAGAACGCTCCGGCGCGCGATCCGCTCGACCCTGGGTTCGACTACAGGGCAGCGTTCGCGTCTCTTGACCTCGCGGCAATCAAGCAGGACATCAGTGACCTGCTCACCGTCTCGCAAGACTGGTGGCCGGCCGACTTCGGCAACTACGGGCCGCTCATGATCCGTATGGCCTGGCACAGTGCGGGCACCTACCGGGTGATGGACGGTCGCGGTGGCGGTGGCGGTGGCGCTGGGCAGCAACGCTTCGCGCCGCTGAATAGCTGGCCCGACAACGTCAGCCTCGACAAGGCCCGGCGCCTGTTGTGGCCGGTGAAGAAGAAGTACGGTCAGAAGATCTCCTGGGCCGACCTGTTGATCCTCGCCGGCAATGTGGCCCTGGAGAACATGGGTTTCTCGACCTTCGGTTACGCCGGTGGTCGCGCTGACGTGTGGGAGCCGGACGACGACGTGTATTGGGGTCCGGAAACCACGTGGCTGGGTGAGGAACGATATTCGGGCGATCACGAACTGCAAAAGCCGCTCGCTGCCGTGCAGATGGGTCTGATTTACGTCAATCCGGAAGGCCCGAACGGAAACCCGGATCCTATCGGCGCAGCTCACGATACCCGCGAAATCTTCGGCCGTATGGCGATGAACGACGAAGAAACGGTCGCACTCATCGCTGGCGGTCACACTTTCGGGAAAACGCACGGAGCCGCCCCCGACTCCAACCTCGAGGGCAACGCCGAGAGTGCCGGGCTTGAGATGATGGGTTTGGGCTGGAAGAACAACTTCGGGACGGGGAAGGGTGATGACACAATCACCTCAGGTATCGAGGTGACCTGGACGTACCACCCAACTCGTTGGGATAACGAGTTCTTCCACATCCTGTTTGGCTACGAGTGGGAGCTGATGAAAAGCCCCGCCGGTGCGTATCAGTGGCGTCCCAAAAACGGTGAGGGTGCCGACATGGTGCCACTTGCGCATTCCGAAGGCCGTCGCGAGCCGCGCATGCTGACCACTGACCTGGCGTTGCGTGTCGACCCTGAGTTCGAGAAGATCTCGCGACGTTTCCGCGACGATCCGGTCGCGTTCGGTGACGCATTTGCCCGCGCCTGGTTCAAACTGACGCACCGTGACATGGGTCCAATCGAGCGGTACCTCGGACCGGAGGTGCCGACGGAAGAACTCATCTGGCAGGACCGTGTCCCGGCGATCGATCATGCCCTAATCGATGCGGACGACGCGGCAGCGCTCAAGACCCAGATCATCGGATCCGGCCTCACTGTTACGGAACTGGTCGAAACCACGTGGGCGGCGGCGTCGTCGTTCCGGGGCAGCGACAAGCGCGGCGGCGTCAACGGAGCACGCATCCGCCTGGAACCGCAGAAGAACTGGGCGGTGAACAAGCCCACGCAGTTGCAGAGAGTGCTCGGTGTGCTGGAGGGCATCAAGGCGGCGTTCGATAGTGGAGCGGCCGGTGATAAGAAGGTGTCGCTGGCTGACCTGATCGTCCTCGCTGGCGACGCCGCGGTGGAGAAGGCAGCCGCTGATGCCGGGATCGACATCGAGGTGACGTTCCATCCGGGGCGCACCGACGCGACACAGGAGCAAACAGACGCCGCATCCTTCGTATACCTCGAGCCCGTCGCGGACGGGTTCCGGAACTACCAGGGACCGCTCGCGACGATGCCTGCCGAGTACCACCTCATCGACAAAGCGAATCTGCTGACCCTGACTGCGCCGGAGATGACTGTGCTCATCGGCGGTCTTCGATCCTTGAACGCGAACTGGGATGACTCCGCGTACGGCGTGCTGACGGAACGTCCAGGCGTATTGACCAACGACGTGTTCGTCAACCTGCTGGACCTCGGAGCCACCTGGCGTCCGCTCGATTCCGGGTCGCACGCGTTCATCGGTAAGAAGGACGGCTCGGGGGAACCCGTCGGCGTCGGCACACGCGTCGACCTGCTGTTCGGATCGAACTCGGAACTCCGCGCGTTGGCCGAAGTGTACGCGTCGGATGATGCCCAAGAGAAGTTCGTGCGCGACTTCGTCGCTGCGTGGGTCAAGGTCACCGAACTCGACCGATACGACCTGCGTTGATTAGGTAATCGAGTCACCTGCAGCGGTCCGCTCCCTATTGGGGGCGGACCGCCCCCGGAGTTGTACAGCGATATCGAGGTGGGGCGTCCGCTTCCTCGCTGAGACCGCGGTTGCGAGCGCGCTCGCGCGTCACGTCAGAACTCGCAGGACGGAACGCATCAGTCGGCCCTCCAAGATCCACGGTTTTGCGGCAGGAGCTACCCGGGTGCAGCGTGACGCGCGCTTGCGCTGCGTCTCGCCGTCTCGGGCTGCTCTTAGAGATCAGGCGACCTGCTGACCGACGGGTACCGCCCCTCACTCGTCAGGCGTCGTGACTCATCGGGCTGATCTGTCTGGCTCGGAGCATCACCTGACTGAACTCCCCGCTGCATGCGCCGGCGCACACTCAGCAGGCGATGCTGACCCTCCCTCGTGCGCTCCCCCTGCGGGAGGGGGCCGTGGAGCTGCTGCCCTCGGCGCTGACGGATGGCGCACGAGTGCTGCTGCCCTCCACGGATTCGGTCGAGGAAGTCGACCGGATGGGAAAGAACCTTGCACTCGGAGCCACTCCTGGGTCTACGATTAGTGCACGAATCTAGAGTTAGCGTGCGAACCGTCGACGCTGCTTCGAGGAGGGACTTATCGTGACTGCGACCGCACCACGCCTGGATGAACGCGACGTCACCGCACGGGGCCGCCCACATGTTGGGAGGAAGGGCAACCTCGTCGTCCGGTGGATCACGTCCACTGACCACAAGACCATCGGGTACCTCTACCTCATCACCTCGTTCCTGTTCTTCCTCGTCGGCGGCGTGATGGCGCTGGTCATCCGTGCGCAGCTCTTCGAGCCCGGCCTGCACGTGGTCGCGACGAAGGAGCAGTACAACCAGCTGTTCACGATGCACGGCACGATCATGCTGCTGCTCTTCGCGACGCCGCTGTTCTCGGGCTTCGCGAACGCGATCATGCCGCTGCAGATCGGCGCCCCCGACGTGACCTTCCCCCGGCTGAACGCCTTCTCGTACTGGGTGTACCTCTTCGGAGGACTGATCACGCTCGGCGGCTTCCTGACCCCACAAGGCGCAGCGTCCTTCGGGTGGACGGGGTATGCGCCACTGTCAGACACCACGTTCACACCAGGGATCGGTGGAAACCTCTGGGTCTTCGGGCTGTTCCTCGTCGGATTCGCGTCCATCCTCGGGTCGGTGAACTTCATCACGACGATCATCTGCAACCGTGCGCCCGGGATGACCATGTTCCGCATGCCGATCTTCACCTGGAACGTCCTCATCACCGCACTGCTGGTCCTCATGGCGTTCCCGGTGCTCGCAGCGGCGCTAGCAGGCCTTGGCATGGACCGCCTCTTTGGTGCGCAGGTGTTCAACCCGGCGAACGGCGGCGCCCTGCTCTGGCAGCACATGTTCTGGTTCTTCGGCCACCCCGAGGTGTACATCATTGCGCTGCCGTTCTTCGGCATCATCTCCGAGATCTTGCCGGTCTTCAGCCGCAAGCCGATCTTTGGTTACAAGACGCTGATCTACGCGACCATCGCCATCGCGGCCCTCTCGGTCACGGTGTGGGCACACCACATGTACGTCACCGGATCGGTGCTCCTGCCGTTCTTCTCTCTCATGACGATGCTCATCGCGGTCCCGACGGGCGTGAAGATCTTCAACTGGGTGGGCACGATGTGGCGTGGTTCCGTCACGTTCGAGACGCCGATGCTGTGGGCGATCGGGTTCCTGGTCACGTTCACCTTCGGTGGCCTTACCGGTGTGATCCTCGCGTCACCCCCACTCAATTTCCACGTGTCCGACTCGTACTTCGTTGTCGCGCACTTCCACTACACGGTGTTCGGCACCGTGGTGTTTGCGATGTTCGCTGGCTTCTACTTCTGGTGGCCGAAGTGGACCGGCAAGATGCTCAATGAGCGTCTCGGCAAGATCCACTTCTGGCTCCTGTTCATCGGCTTCCACACCACGTTCCTCATCCAGCATTGGTTGGGCGTCATCGGCATGCCGCGCCGCTACGCGACGTACCTACCGTCCGACGGGTTCACCTGGATGAACCAGCTCTCAACCATCGGTGCGATCCTGCTGGGCTTGTCGTTCCTGCCGTTCACGTTCAACGTTTACGTGACGTCGCGGAGGGCACCCAAAGTGGCCGTGAACGACCCGTGGGGCTACGGCCGGTCACTTGAGTGGGCCACGAGCTGCCCGCCGCCCCGGCACAACTTCACATCGATCCCGCGGATCCGTTCCGAGTCACCAGCGTTTGACCTGAACCACCCGGAAGCGGGTGTCCCGATCGGTATCGGCCCTGCCGTGGATGCCCCTGATGCTGCGGTGCACGATGCGGCGACAGGAAAAAATCACTACCCGAGCCAGAAAGGCTGACACGATGAGCGGCGACGACCCGACGAGCGGCCCCATCGAACTCACCGTCGACGAAGCGATCCTGATTTCCGGTCACGCGCAAAGCGGCACATTGTCGCTTGATGACCCGGAGGTGCTACGAGTGGTTCAGGAAGCCAACCGTCTGCTGGTCCGCACGCAGCTGTGGGGAGAGACCCCAACACCGCATCGCCGACGAAAGCAGCGGCTGATGGCTCTCGGTCTCACTGTGTTCATGCTCGTCTGGCTATTCGGTGTCATCATCCCGCTGCTGGTGCGCTGGATCTCCTAACGGGCACACCTTTTCCGGTGCGACCTCACGTGGGGCGGCTTATCCGCCGCTCGCTGGCTCAACGCCCTGTTGCGCACCCCGCGATGTCATCTGCACCTGTGCCGGATTCCAGGTCCGGGCCCTTTACCAGCGTGAGGGTGGGTCAGGCTGCCTGGTTGACCGTCGCTCGCAGCTGATGCAGGGTCTCTCGCAGGTTGGCGAACGCGGAGTCGCTCAGACCGGTAGACGCCTCCACTTGCTCCCGCACGGGCGCGGCCCGAAGCTCAAGTGCGCGCCCAGCGTCGGTGACGTGGACGTGCACCACCCGCTCGTCCGTCTCCGACCGCCGGCGGAGTACGAGCCCCAGTGCCTCAAGGCGGCGGACAATCGGAGACAACGTGCTCGACTCAAGGTCGAGTGCGGCGCCGAGCTCAGCGACGCTGGGCGCGTCCCGCTCCCAGAGCGAGATCATCGCGAGGTACTGCGGGTAGGTCAGCCCGATCTCTCGGAGGAGCTGCCGATACGCGCCCGAGACGGCACGAGACGCGGCGTACAACGCGAAGCACAGCTGGTCGTCCAGGCGGGCATGATCACGAACCTTCGTCATCGATCAACCTTCCTCCGGACTGCAGTCTACGTCCGTCAGCCGTGTGCGATTCAGTCGTGCGCGACGTACATTCTGCACCCGTGAGAGGCAGTATTACGCGCTCCGTACCTGTCACGGAGCCGGACGTCGACGTGCTGCCGACGTCTCCGACCGGAATCAACTCCCTGGCCCCGTCGCCGTCGCATGCGGTTCCTTGTTCGTAAGCGCAACCGATGTGCGCCGAGCGTGGCAACCGGTGGACGCGACCACCGAGGACGCGGCGGATCACGAAGACGCGGCGCGCGGGTCGCTCCGAGGGGCAAGCCCTCGTTCGTTCTCACGGACCCTCGTTGTCGGCGCATTCGGTGCGGCGGCTCTGGCAACGGGCAGCGGCGTGCGCGGGATGAGCGGTCACTCGTCCGGCCAGTTCCCCGTCATCGTCGCGCGGCACGGGGGAGTGGCCGTACCGGTTGCGTATTGCGAAGGGTTATCGCCTGAGACTGCTGCTCTCGCGGAGATAGGCCTGGGCAGGCGCAGACGTCAACGCTGCTCAGATCCTGTCCGTTGTCGCGACGCACGTCGGCGGACTGGCCGATGCTGCCGGCGAGGGCATGCTCCGTGTAGTCGCCGTCGACGCAACTGCCTGAGGTGCGCCTGTTGCTGCGGCCAGAGTGACGGTGCTCGTTTCGGCGGGCTTCACCGACCGGCCAGGTAAGGGTGTGCCGCCGGTTGACTGCGCCGTGGCCGGGTGCCGCCACCGACGCCGAGGCGCGGAAGTGCACCGAGGGCGTGCGAGGCCCTGAACTAATGAGATCAGGGCCCGCACACGATACTCATTCAGCTACGGCGCTACGGGGTAGTGGCTGAACACGGCGACCCGGTTCCACGAGTTGATCACGATGGTGATCCAGGTGACCGCCGCGACCTGCTTGTCGGTGAGAGTTCCCTCGGCCGCGACGCCGCGCGAGGGCAGCCGGCCGTGGTCGCTGAGGAGGGTGACTTCTTCGGCGATTTGCAGGGCGGCGCGCTCCTGGTCGGTGAAGTACTGGGACTCCCACCAAGCGGCGACAACCGCCAGACGGTCGGCGGTCTCGCCGTGCTGGATCGCGTCATTCGTGTGCATCTTCAGGCAGAATGCGCACCCGTTCAGCTGAGAAGCGCGGATCTTCACCAGCTCGATCAGTCGCGGATCCAGGCCTGACTCTGCCGCGCTCTCGAGAATGGTGTTGTTCAGCTGCATCAGCGCCTGATACGCCTTCGGCTGCTGCTTGCCGACGTTGACTTGGGTCATCTCGGTGGGGTCCTTTCTGCGCACGACCGGAGCGTGCGTCCGCTGTCAGGACGACGTAGGTTGACCGGGTGTGAGGTCATCCGGCGCCCTTCAACGGCAGCCTGCCGACGATCCGGAACGCGGGGTTTCAGGGATGCGTGTTACGAAGCCGCAGACCCAGTAACGGGGTGCGAAGCGCCAAGCCCGGTGTCGTGCCGCCTTCCGATTCTGACCCGGCAGATACCCGCAACTTCGTGCGGGTGGTAGCCAACCACCTGAGCGGCCTGCTGCTCCGGGGGGTGTGGAGCCTGCGCGAGTACACGATCCAGCACGGTGACGTGCGCCGCGCAGAGAGCAGGTCCAAGGCGTAGCCATTCGGCCGCGAGTGGACACCGGACCACCACTTCTCCTGCACGTGTCCCGTCGACGGGTTCGAAACCGTGCCGTTCCAGGTGGGACACGACGACAGCCCGTTCGTCATCAGCAGCATCCTCGCGCTCGAGCAGCCAAGCCTCCGCCCGTGCGAGCTCGATCGCAGATCGCAGTCGAGGTCCGGTGAGCACCGGCGCTGTCGGTTCACCCAGTCGATATACGACTCTTGGCCGCCCCCGACGGCCGATGCGTTCTACCTCGGCGACGACGAAGGACTCGTCCACCAGAAGGGTTAGATGCTCGCGGATCGTGTTCTGATGCACACCGAGCCGCGTGGCCACCTCAGCGCTCGTGGCATTCGGGTACTCGGCAAGGTCGACCAGGACCTCACCGCGCCGCCGGGTGAACACTCCACGTCGTCGCCGGTCTGGCGCTTTTTCACGGGACATCTCGCAACAGCGTACGGGCTTCCGATGCGACTGTGACGGCATGACTGAAACACCTTCGAGCGTGTCCCTCTTGTCGGATGCAGCTCAGCCCATCGTCGCGGCGACGGCAACAGCGCTGGCGGCGCGGATGCCGGAAATCAGTGTGGCGTTCTACCAGAGACTTTTCGATGCGCACCCAGAACTCCTGGACGGGATGTTCAGTCGCGCGAATCAGGCAACGGGACGGCAGGCGAGCGCTCTTGCCAGCAGCATCGTGACATTTGCCGTGTTGATGCTTGACGGTGACCACCCGATCGATCTCGTCCGGCGCATCGCGCATCGGCACGCATCACTTGGCGTCTCCCCGCAGCAGTACGCGGTGGTCTACGAGCATCTCTTCGCGGCAATCGCCGCGGACCTCGGTGACGCCGCGACGGACGCCGTCGTCGCAGCGTGGACCGAGGTCTATTGGCTGTTCGCCGACCTGCTCGTTGCTGAGGAGTCACGGCTCCACAATTCCCAGCCCAACCCTGCGTTCTGGGCGGAATGGAGAGTGGCAGATTCCACCTTGGCGAGCTCCACGGTTCGCTCGATGACGTTCACCCCGACCGACGACACACCAATCGCCGACGCCCTGCCAGGGCAGTACGTCAGCGTGCGTGTTCCGGCTGCGGATGGCCTTCGCCAAGTTCGGCAGTATTCCCTCCTCTCGCCCGGCCAGGTTCGTCGGATCGCTGTGAAGCGCGATGACGGGGGTGAGGTGTCGCCCGTGCTTCACGGGTTGCAGCCGGGCGCGATCGTCGAAATCTCGAATCCGTATGGGGAACTGACGCTGGACGAATCGGACCGCCCTCTGGTGCTCGCAACGGCTGGAATCGGCTGTACGCCGGCGCTTGGATTCTTGGAAGGGCTGACCGCAGCCGGCAGCGACCGCCGCGTCATGGTTCTGCATGCGGACCGTTCGCATGACCAGTGGGCGCTGCGGTCGGAAGTCGCTAACAACGTTCAACAGCTCAAGAACGGGACACTGCACACCTGGCTCGACGGGCGTCGTATGCGGCTCGAGGACGTGCAGCTGCCTGAAAATCCTGTTGTGGTGATGTGCGGACCGCTCGGGTTTATGAAGTCCCTACGGGACCAAGCGGTGGCTGCTGGGATCGCCGATGAGGATGTGCGGTACGAGATGTTCGGACCGGATGTCTGGCTGAAATCCGTGTGAGCGACTCAGTAGGAGCGGGCGCTTGGCTGGCGGCCTTAGCGGCCCCAGCGGGCTGCTGTCGGGATAGTTCGGGATAGCGGCCGCCACCCAGGTGCTTCGCCGCCGCCGTCAGAGTGAGGGTGGTTCGCCTCTGAGGACGTCGTCACCATGGCTGAGACGTCCCGGGGTTCGATGCGACGGGCAGAGTGGAGTGTCGTTGACGGTCTCGCTACGGGGTTCGGGCAACCGGCCTGGCACGGTCAGCGCGGGTGTGACGAATGACGAGCATCACGGTTCCTGCGGCTAAGAATGCGACGAGCACCGTGATGACGACCGCAACGGCGCCGACGGCCGAATGCGGCGAGTGCTCGGCGATGAGGACGCGGACGGCCACGTTCGCACTCGAGGCTATGGGGAATGAAAACGTCCACCAATTCATCGCCAACGGCAGCGACACGTACTGGGCGGCCGCCGTCAGCTGGACCAGCAGCATCATCACCATGACCCCGACCAGACCCGCGGCGACGGCATCGAAGCGGCCGTGTTCGGCGTCCATCCAGGCGATCGCTGCTGTGGCGGGAGCGGCGAGGAGGATCGCGGTCGAGGGCAGCAATGCAGGCGTCAGGGGCGCGCGGGAGATGAGCCGGGTGAAGATCACGCCACCAAAGACGAGGAGAAAAAACACGCCAGCGCCGAACTCCGCCCACGCCGCAGCGCCCGCGCCGACCGCGTGTAACCCGATCGACGCGATGAACGGGCCAGCGACTACGGGAAGGTAGTAGCCGGCGTGCAGGGACTCGGGAGAGATCCCGCCGCTCAACCAGTGGCCGAGCAGGACCGCGTCCACCAACGCGAGCAGGGCCACGAAGCTCCAGATGAACCACGGGCGGGCTTCTGGCTGCAACATCCCGTAGTGGATTCCGAGGAGCAGACCGATCACCGGAACATACGCAATCAGCGGACCCTGGATTGGGTGCTTGTGCGCACGGTGCAAAAACCGCTGTCGGAGTCCCACGACAAGATAGTTCACGGTGAAAGCAAGCCAGAGCACGCCAGCGAGTGCTGTTGACACCTCACTGGCCACCTGCCCTCCCGAGCCAAGGCCGGCTGCCGTCCACAGCGAGCCGACGCCGGCGAGCCCGAGGGGCATCGCGAACCACCCGAGTGGCACAACGGACCAGAACGTGGCGTCTCGGCCGACGCCAGTGTTACGCCGCAACAACGTGAACGCTGAGGCCGCAGCGGCAGCGCGCCGCGCACCTGGGGAGGCGCGTCTGATGCGAGGTCCGGACTCGCGCGGCGGTGGGATGCCGCTGGGTCATGTTCACGTGAATCATCCGAGTCCTCATCCTCCTGGCGAAAGCGTCCTCGACACTCTCCACGCCAGGAAGACGACGCAACGCCTCCGTCTGTGATGTCTGCGGCCAAAACGGTGGTTCCCGGACCGAGCAGACCAGTGTCCATGGTTCGTGCGTGTTCCCGCCGCCTTCCCCGCCGAGCGACGCATGCGCACCCTAAACGGGAACCACCTCACATTCACTGGCGCTACATCGTCCTGAACTGTATGAGGCATCCACACCGGCGGAGGCTGGGTCTCCCGGCAGCTCCGGCGCCATGCTCAGCGAGCCCCTCACCCGCGCAGCAGCGTGTGAGGTCACAAAGCTTTCACTTTTGCACGATTCAAGTGTGTACGCTTTAGTCGTGCACGACTTACGTCTACGCGATTGGATGGAGCGGCGATGGCTGAGCAGTGGTTGACGACGTTGATGACGCCGACTGCCGAGGAGGGGTTCATGCTGGCCATGAAGCTTTCCCGGAAGGTCGTGGCGCTTACGCAACCTGACGCGGAGGTACGCACGCGGCTGCGGCCGGTGTATTCCGAAGACCCGGACGCGCTGATCGCGACGTCGCAAGTGGTTGCGACGAACTTTCAGACCATCGCGGCAGCCAACGACTACTGGCGTGCAGTAGCGCAGTAAGTGAGCGTCCGTCTGGCTGATGCAGCGGTACATCTGGTGGCAGCGGACGCGACTGTTCGCCAGTGCGGCAGTCCGGCAACTGAGCGTCGAAGCGACTGCGAACCACGTCACGTGAACGACAGCGCAGCCATCAGCGACATTCCGTCGATGATCGTGATTGATGCGGACGGTGTCGGCCCCTGGGATTCGCGAAGAAAATCGTCCCTCTCACTCAACCGACGAAGGTCCGCTTCCCGGTGTCGCCGCTCCACCCCTGGCCGTCCCGCGGGTGGAGCGGCCACACCGGGAAGCGAGCGCGCCGAGAGTCGAAGGCTGTTGCGCTCGTGCGATCACGGTTTCCCGCCGGGCCGCACGGCGACTACGCCCCAGCGGTAGCGCCACTGGACGCCAGTCATAGTGGCGACAGCCGACGTGCACTGGGGTTCGACACCACGGTTCCCAACCTTCTTCGCGCGCCCGCTGAACTCAAAGGAACACTCATCATGCGTAGTGAATTGCAGCAGGCACTCGATATCTTCCACGTGCTCGAGTCCGGCGACGTGGCGCTCGCACGGCGCACTGCGGCGCCGAATTTCCGTAATAGGGAGGCCGCAGTTGCGCCGCGAGCGTGTTCAATCCCCGGCGCCGGAGGACTTCTCGCGTCCAGTGCGTGGATGCGAGGTGCGTTCGACGAACTGACGTTCCCAATCGTGGGATCTGCGTTCGACGGGGAACATGCGTGGATTCGACTCCGGATGCAGGGCATTCAGCGGCGGCCGTTCGTACAGTTCCGCAACGGCCAGCCCGACCGCGTGATGCCGGCAACCGGCCGACGGATCAACTTCGAACAGATCCATGTTCTCCGGGTCGGACCCGAAGGCGTCACCGGCCACGAAGCCGTGCGGGACGACGTAACCATGCTGCAGCAGCTCGGAGCGTTCCCTCCGTCGCCATCCGTGATGTTGGGGATGCTCAACGGCAAAGTCACCGGCGCTGCCCGTCGGGCTGCGCGTGATGTGTCGAAAGCTGCAGACGTGGCCGCAGCACAAGTACGAACAGCGTGACTGTCCCCAACGAGGAGGCCAGCAACGTGCGGCGTCTCGCCCGAAGCTCGGAAGGGTCGCTCCGTGACGGTTTCCCACCGCACGTCCTTGGACGCGCATCCGTTCGTCGGACGCGGGCAACCCCGCCAACACGACGAACGACCCGCTGACGTCCGTCGGCGTCCAGTCTGATCCGCCAGTTGACACCGGACGACCCACGCTCCACCCTCTCCGCGCTACATCAGCGCAGTACACAGCAACCCCTTCACGACAGGAGCCACCGATGCGTGCGCCGAGAACCAGCTTCCAAGCCTTAGCGCTGCTCACAGCGTGCTTTGCGCTGACCGCAGGAGCGATGCTGCAGATGTCGGCGCCCGCGCACGCGGCCGCCGCGCGTCAAACGGCCGACGCACCGCCGGCGGTAGCGCCTGCTGCGAACGGAGTCGCCGTCGGCGACGGCTCATATGCGCCGAGTCCTCCGGCAAGCATCACGGATAGCAAAGACGTGCAGGCAACGCTGAATCAGCATCTCTATATCGACCCGTCGCAAGCCGGCAAGCCCGTCCCAACAAATCAATGGTGGACGGACCTGGTCGCCAGCAAATACTCGGGCGACATGTGGGCATATCCGTTCGTGTCCTCGAACAGTTCGAGCGGCACGAAGCTCACCTACCCCACGCGGTGGAACGATGATGGCACCGGGATGCGATTGGAAGACCCGATCACCGTCGGTGGTTCCGTCAACCCGACTCCCGACGCGTCCGACCGCGTCCTAGCGGACTTCGAGAACGGTGTTCCGGCCGGATGGACGGCTACTGGTACGGCATTCGCAGCAACCGCGACGGGCACGAACCGCGGTCAAAGCGAGGTGTCCGGTTGGCTGGGCTCCGGCTACCTGAACTCGTTCCCCGACGATGCCGGCGACAGTGCCACTGGCACCCTCACCTCTCCTACCTTCACGCTCGACCGATCCACCCTGGCGTTCCTGATCGGCGGTGGCAACCATCCCGACGAAGAAGCAGTACAGCTCCTGGTCGACGGGAAGGTTATCGAAAGTAGCACCGGGACCAACAGCGAGCAGCTCCAGTGGACGTCGTGGGATGTTGCCGCATACGAAGGCAAGACCGCGCAGGTACGCGTGGTCGACGCGCTCAGCGCAGGCTGGGCACACATCTTGCTCGACCAGATGCTCCTCACCGACGCACCGAACGGAATTCCACAGCGGTTCTCGACGGCGTTCTCCGCGAAAGAAGCAGACGCGCTCCGCTGGGGCGACTGGAACGTCAGCTGGCGCATGCCGCAAGACGGTCCCGGCGGCCAGTACATGGACGTCACCGCCGTCCAGGGCTCCCCATACGAGTGGTTCGAGTTCCACGGCATGACCCCTCGGATCACACTCGCCGACGGTGCAACGGTTACCGACGCCGGCGGCGATCCAATCGCCCTCCCAACGACAACCGACCGATTCGAGATCCGGCAGGACGGACACGTCTTCGGCGTGCACGCACCGGCCGGCACAACGTTCAAGCAGGCCGGAAACGCAATCGAAGCGTCAGTCGGCACACCGTACTTGGTGGTCAGCGCCGACCCGAAGTCCGGACTCACGCTCGACCAGCTGCAGCAAACTGCGTTCGCTGTCCCCCGAAACACGACGATGGATTACTCCTACGACGCCGACAAGGGTCAGGTCGAGCAGCATTGGAGCGTCGACACCGACGCCCTGCAGGGCACCAACCACGACACCGTGCAGGGATGGCTGCAACACCAGTACGCCGACACGACGAACAACCTTGACTTCACCGGCGCCACGTACGCCACCCCGCGCGGCACCATGAAGACCACCATCGGCCACGGTGGGTGGACGCTGGATTACAGCTTCACCGGCATGACACCGATCGGTGCCACGCCGAGCAGCGGCGGAGCCAGCCCCTACGCGACCGACGTCATGCGGAAGTATTTGTCGGACTACGCCGAGAAGACCACGTACGGGGGCGACACGTACTGGGGCGGCAAAGACCTCGAGCAGCTCGCTGAGTACATGACCGTCGCGAAGCAGATCGGCGACGTGAAGGACGCAGCAACACTGCAGAACACCCTCGAGAAGGCGCTCACCGACTGGTACACCTACTCGACCGGTGAGAGCGAGCACTTCTTCGCCATGTATCCGACGTGGAAAGCTCTTATCGGATTCGGGGACTCCTACGGTTCTGCGCAGTTCAACGACAACCACTTCCACTACGGTTACTTCGCAGTGGCCACCGCTCTCCTTGGGCAAGCCGACCCAGCGTTCGTGAAGCGGTTCGAAGGCATGGCAACCCTGGTGACGAAGGAATACGCCAACTGGGACCGTGACGACAATAAATTCCCGCACCTGCGCACATTCGGCGTCTGGGAAGGACATTCGAACGCAGGCGGCGTCTCGTCGCCTGGCGGAAACAACCAGGAATCGTCGTCCGAAGCAATCCAGTCCGAGGCAGGTCTGTTCCTGCTGGGAACGGTGCTCGGTAACACGCACATGCAAGCCACCGGCGCTATGGAATACGTCACCGAGCGTGCGGCGGTCCGTGACTACTACCAGAACGCTCACGGGAACACAGCTTCCAAGACGTACGACGGCAACGGTGCGTTCCCCGACGCGTACCAGCATGGCCAGGCCGGGATCCTATTCGACTCCGGACAAGCGGAAGCCACCTACTTCTCAGCAGACCCAGCCTGGATTTACGGCATCCAGTGGATGCCGACCGCGCCGTGGTTCGACTACTTCGGCTGGGACCCAGATTTCTCGAAATCGATCATGCAACAGATGATGCGCGACCGACCGAAAGCCGTCGGGCAGGACGGCGTGGTGAGCGGCAACGCCGGCCACATTCAGATGCTCACGAAGAAGTGGTGGGGTGTCGGAAGCTACGGCGACACGAAGATCACCCAAGACCGTCAGGCGGCGATCGGAGAACTCGAGGACGCGATCCGCGCCGCTGAAGCGAACCACCCGGGATACGTCACGAAGAAGACTGCGTCGAACCCGCTATACGACAACGCGAGCGACACGTTGTACGTCTCAGTGGACGATCACGGCGCCGTCGTCTTCCCCGCGGAGTACTGGACCCCGACGACACTGCCGGCGTCACTGACACCCGCGCAGCTGGACAGCGCCACTGCGGACAAGCAGCCGACGGACTGGCCGACTCCGTCGCCGCTGCTGCCCTACCTGTCGACGAACTACACCGCAGACACAGCCACCATCAACCGGCTCTACTCGGTGGATCTGACCGACTACAAGCCGGGAACCGACACCGGGAACGCCGCAGCGGTCTTCAGCGGGATGGGAGACGCTCTCGGGAACGTGGTCCTCGGCTTCCTCGCCCAGTACGACCCGGACACGTACGCCGACATTCACGCCGCACTCTGGAAAGCCAACGATCCCGCAGTGACCGGGCAGTCGATGGCAGGGATGGTCTACTACCAGGCCATGTCGAACCGGACGGTTGGCACTGAAGTCATCAACCGGCACACGTCCGACCCGCTCAGCCAGGTGTTCCGTGCGTCCGACGGGACGTACTCGTACGTGCTCGACAACACGGACGGTGTCCAGCACTCCTACAACGTGTATGAGGACACGAAGGTGATCGGGCAGATCTCTGTCCCAGCCCACACGCAGATCACTTCGCATCTCGACGCCCACCTGGCGAAGATCGTTGTCAGCACGACGGGTGACCCGCGGACGATTGTCCCGGGTTCCTCAACGAAGTTCGAAGCGACCGGTTACGACCAATACGGTGCCACGATCCCGCTCGAACACGTCACCTGGAGCGCCGACACCGGAACCGTCGGAGAGGACGGCACCTACAAAGCAGGTGATCCGGCGGATACAGCCACCGTTACAGCTACCGTCGGAGACACGAAAGCGTCGTACTCGTTCCGCGTTGCGGCGGCACCCGTACTCACCGGGATCACGATCACACCGGGCTTCGATCAGCTCGTCGTGGGGACGCCGGCACACTTCACAGCCGCAGGGCGCGACCAATACGGTGACCTGGCCAAGCTTCCTGCCGCCCCGGTGTGGGGCTACACCGGCCCAGGCAGCGCAACGGCCGATGGCACGATCACGACCAGCGCGGCCGGATCTGGATATGTGACCGCAACTGCTGGTGGTATCGAAGGCAGCGCCGTCGCATCATCCGTTGCAGGTATCCCCGATCTCTCCAACCACTCAACGGCTACGGCATCCTCCACAGACGGGGCGAACACGGCCTCTAACGGGTTGGACAACGACCCAACGACGCGGTGGGAGAGCGAGCACGGCGTCGACGACGTTGACTACACAATCGACCTCGGAAGCGCCGCCGATATCACCACGGTCGGTGTGAACTGGGAAAATGCTGCAGCCAAGCAGTACGTGCTGCAGGTTGCGGACAGCGCCGACGGCGATTGGCGCGACGTGAAAACCGTCGACAAGACTGACGCTGCCGCCGACAGCGTCAGTGTCGGAACCACCGCCCGGTTTGTCCGACTGCACTTGCGCAGCCGTCAGACTGGGTACGGATACTCCATCTGGGACGTGCACGTGTACGGGACCCCGGCGGCGGCAACCGTGACGGCATCCGATGTGCTTGTGGCCCCGCGCGCGTCCGCTGTCCTGCCTTCCACTGCAGTGCATCTGACTGCGTACGGATTCGACCGCGACGGTTACGGCGGTGCCCTCAGCGGTTCTGCCGCCCCGGCGTGGACGGTGACCGGCGGCGGGGATATCACCGCCGATGGAACACTGACCTCCGCAAACAGCGGCGGCGTCACCGCAACTGTCACCGCAACACGCGGCACCACATCCGGACACGCCACGGTGACCACCGTGGCGACAGGAGACACTCCCACCCCAAACCCGTCGCGTGATATCGCCGTCGGCAAACCAGTGACCACGTCGAGTGATGAGAGCGGGAACCTGGCCGGGGAAGCAGCGGTGGACGGTGACAGCAGCACCCGCTGGTCGAGCAGCGCCCATGACGGTGAATGGCTGACCGTCGACCTCGGTGAAACGGTGCCGGTCGATAAGGTGCAGATCGATTGGGAAGCGGCGTATGCGGACTCGTACCGTATCCAGACGCGCACCAACACTGACGCGACGTGGCAGACCGCAGCCGCAATGCCCCACGGGGCGGGCGGCGAAGAGACTCTGTCGCTCCACGGTGTCGCCGCACGGTACGTTCGACTGCTCGCGGACACGCGGCACACCAACTACGGCGTGTCCCTGTGGAACTTCCGCGTCTACTCGAAGGAAGGCGCGCCGACACCCGATCTCGCTCGCGGCGCTGTGGTGAGCTCCTCCGACGATGAATCCGCATCGGTACCGGCACGGAACGCCGTCGACGGGGACAGCACATCTCGATGGGCGAGCGGGCACACCGACGATCAGTGGCTCACTGTTGACTTGGGCGCCTCCGAGCCGGTGCATCAGGCGAAGATCCGCTGGGAAGACGCCTATGGGCGTGGCTACCGCATCCAGGGGCGAAACGCCTCGACCGACCACTGGACCACGCTCGCCAGCGAGAGCGACGGCGACGGCGACACGGACACCCTCGCGCTCAATGGGTCATGGCGGTACGTCCGGCTCCAAGGCGACGAACGCGCTACCCCGTACGGGTACTCCGTCTACGACTTCGAGATCCGATGAGCGACGCCAACTGGCGGCAGGGTTCCGTCGGTGCCGGTGGGGCGGCACCCTTGAGTGCCGCCTCGGAGCGGACGCCGTCTCCAGGGTTCGATGTGCGAAAACGGGAACCAGCGCCGGCGCGGGTCGCCCTCATCGGAGCGGGGGCAATCGGACTGGCGGTCCTCGCCGAACTGAACCCGAAGCGAGCATCGGCGACCATCTATCGGCGCTCACCTTCGACCACTCAGCCAGAGGTGCGGTATCCCGACGGGTCGTTCATGGTGATGGAGACACGCCAGGTCACTGATCCCGTCGACGCTGAACCGGCCGACTGGGTGTTCATCGCGACGAAGGCGCACCAGACGGCGTCGACCGAACCGTGGCTTCGCCGCGTCGTCGGGCCGGACACTGTCGTGGTGGTGCTTCAGAACGGCATCGATCACGCCACGCGAGTCCCGCAACTGGTTCCATCCGAACGGATCCTCCCCACCATCGTGCACACCGTCGCCGCCCGGCACGGTCATATCGTCAACGTGCTCGCACGCAACCAAGTACTCGTTCCGCCGGGCGCGACGTTCGACCGTCTCTCACGACTCTTCAAAGCGCCGCAGCTGATCGAACCGGACCCAGATTTCGCCGCGAACTCGTGGCGGAAACTGATCCTCAACACCGCGTTCAACTCGATCACCACGATCACCGGCGCTCCGGCCTCGATACTCGCCCTCCCAGCGGTGTCTTCCTTGTTCCGGCAGACGCTGCGGGAAGGCGTTCGAGTCGCATCCGCGATGAACGTCCCGTTCCGAGCTGACGAAGCGAAGCGCCTCTACGACGTCATCGCCGCGCTGCCGCCGAAGGCGTCGTCCTCGATGCGCCGCGACTGGGAATCCGGAGCCCCGCTCGAGACCGACTACCTCAGCGGCGCGGTCATCGACGCGGGTCGCCGGACCGGTGTCCCCACACCGACCATTGACGCCCTCCACGGGATCCTCACCGCGCTGGGCACCTACACGCCGCAACCAGAACCGATACCGCAACGGACCCGTCATGCCAGCTGACAACCGACCGTCCGATCCTCGCGAGACGGCGACTGGTCTCATCCCTTTCCTCACGGAGTACGCGCCGCGGCACGACGCTGCTGGCACCATCAGTCCGGAAGTGCTCCACCGGATTCAGGCGGAAGGGATGCTCCGTCTCGGCACACCCCGAGCTTTCGGTGGGACCGGCGCGGACGTCGTGACCGCGATCGACGTCTGCGAACGTCTCGCCGCCGGTTGCGCTGCTACGTCCTGGATCGTCGGAATCGCCTACGGCGGCAATCTGCTCGCGTCCCAAATGAGCGATCAGGTGCGGGCGCAGATCTGGGCAGCAACACCGGATGCGTTCGTGTGCGGGACTGCGAACCCGGCGGGGACCGCCGTACCCATCGACGGTGGCTGGCGACTCACCGGCCGATGGGGGTGGATGTCAGGCATCAACCACGCTCCCTGGACCTTGCTGGGCTTCCTCGACGACGCCGGTGCAGCAGGCCCCGAACGCCGGATGGCGCTGGTATCGACCGCATCGCTGGAGGTCGAACACACGTGGGCTGTCGCGGGAATGCGGGGCACCGGCAGCGACACCGCGATCACGGACGGTATCGACATTCACGAAGATCAGACCATCTCCCTCGAAGCGATGGCGGCGGGGGAATACCGACTCCTTCACCCCGACCAGCCTCGGGTGATTTTCCACCTCTCGATCAATTTGCCGTTGGCCGGAACTGTCATCGGCATCGCAGCGGCCGTCCTTGACGCGGTCATCGGACGCGTCCGGTCCGGTCAGCGATCGTCGTCCCCGCAGCACCACCTGGTAGCTGAGTCTCCGAGTCATCAGCTCGCCATCGCGGATGCCGCAACACGTATCGACGCCGCACGGCTGCTCCTGCGGCGCGCGGCCGCAGACGTCGACGAGGCGGCCGCCGGAGGGCGCCTCCCGGAACCGCGAATCCGGACCAGAATTCGCGCTGACGTCGCATTCGCGGTGCGGACAGCACGCCAGGCAGTCGCCGACCTGCTCGACATGGCCGGGTCGAGCAGCTTCGCGGATGAGTCAACGATGCAACGGGCATGGCGCGACATCGAGACCGCGTCACGGCACGCAGCATTCAGTGCGCGCACCAATCAGGAGCTGCATGGTGCGGCCCTGCTGGGCGTCGACTTGCCGAACGACCCGAGGATCTGAGCGTGCCCGACTCGAAGGCCGCGATCGGAAGCGCCGGCGTAGCCATTGTCACCGGCGCCGGCCGAGGCATCGGCTCGGCCATCGCCGCTCGACTCCACCGCGACGGGTACCGGGTCGCCGTCGTCGACCGAGATGCGGCTACGGCGACAGCGGTCGCCTCGCAGCTCGACTCGACGTTTCGGTCCGCCACACAAATTCTCGCCGACGTCGGCGATCCCACCGACCTCGATCGTGCAGTCGACGAAGTCGAAGCGCTGTGGGGGCCGGCAGCTGTGCTGGTCAACAACGCTGCGATCACCGCGCCGGGTTCCGTTTGGGAGGTCGGCGTCGACGAATGGGACGCTGTCCTCCGAGTCAACCTCCGCAGCGTGTTCCTGCTGAGTCAGCGATGCGGAGCGAACATGCGGACCGCAGGGTGGGGCCGCATCGTGAACTTGACATCGTTAGCCGGGCAGCAGGGCAGCCTACTCGCGGGAGTGCATTACGCGGCGGCAAAAGCCGGCGTCATCGCCGTCACGAAAACATTCGCGGGAGATCTCGCCCCGCACGGCGTCACCGTCAACGCCGTCGCCCCGGCGCTGATCGCCACCCCAGCTGTCACAGCACTCGGGGAGGCGTCCGTCCACGCAGCAGTCCGACATGTGCCGGTCGGGCGGCTCGGGAGCTCCGAGGAAGCTGCGTCGGCCGTCGGCTACCTGTGCAGCGAAGAGGCAGCGTTCATCACCGGAGCGACCCTAGACATCAACGGCGGCCTCCACATGCGCTGAGTTGGACGGTTGCGGAAAGTATCGCGAGAAGCCGGAAGGGTCCAGCCAGTTGGACCGCGCGCCTCCGCTCACGGTCGGGACGATGGGGCGTGAGCGCACCGAAGCCGCGCGGTCAAGTGATCGTGCCTTCGTCTGCACCGGAGGGGAGAGTCCAAAGGGATAGCTTTTCCGGGTTCACAACCATTCGGACGTTAGTGACGAGCCCGCCGAGAACGTCGAGCGTGACGACGCCGGTGATGCGTCCTTCACGCCAGATCACGAAGCCGAGCCCGTCGTGAGTCTGCTGCTCAACCACCTCGGCTTGTGGTTGTTTCGTCAGGGCGCCGAGAAGGAACCGGGCGACCCGGTCTGCGCCGTAGATCGGATTGCGGGCAGCCTTGACGACGCCGCCGCCATCGGAGCGCAGCACGGCGGTGGGGTCCAGTGCCTTGATGAGAGCGTCGAGATCACCGGTTCGTGTTGCCGCCGCGAATCGGCGAACGACTTCATCGTGTTCGCTCCGCGGGACCGTCCGAGATGGCGAGGCTTGCACTCGCGCACGCGCAGAGGTCGCAAGTTGCCGGCACGCTGCGGGAGTGCGCCCGACGATCTCCGCGATGTCGGGGAAAGGCAATCGGAACACGTCGTGGAGCACGAACGCCACCCGCTCAGCGGGCGTCATCGCCTCCAGCACAACTAAGAGCGCCATGCTCACAGAATCATCCAGGGTCACCCGCTCCAGCGGATCCTCACCGAGCTCAGCGAACGCGGAAGTGGGAACGGGTTCGGGTAGCCACGGACCCACGTACCGTTCCCGACGCGCTCGAGCGGACCCGAGCATGTCGAGACAAACCCGGCCGGCAACCCGGGTCAGCCACGCTCGCGGAACATCAATCTTTTCACGCTTGAGCGGATCCATCCGGTACCAGCGAATATATGTCTCCTGCACCGCATCCTCGGCTTCGGAGATCGTTCCGAGCATACGGAACGCGAGCGAGAGCAGATGCCGGCGCTCACCGATCAGCTCGTCGTCAACTGTGGGTTCATCGTGTGCGTGAATCTTGGGCCTCCAAATCTATAAGACGAAGCACTGCGGCCAGGTGTGAGGCCTGACACCTGACAGTTCTCCCCTCCACGTCGTCCTGAAGGGTATGAACACGTTTTTTCGGCGAGTGATCCTCGCACTGACCGTTGCCCAGGGCCTCCTCGTCGGGATCTGGGCCGAGTTCTTTCCTCGATCCTTCTACGATTCGTTCCCCGGGTTCGGCCTGCACTGGGTGAGCATGATGGGCGCTTGGGATGAGCACCTTGTCAGCGACGTGGGCAGCTTCTACCTGGGTCTGAGCGCGCTGACAATCGTCGCGATCTTTGCCCGCACGGATGGTCCTGGCCGTCTCGCCGGCATCGGTTGGACCGTGTTCGGAGTGTTCCACTTCGTCTACCACCTCACCCACCCGATGGGCTCGACCTTCGATCGGGTCGGGAATCTCGCCAGTCTCGGTGTCGCCGCACTGCTCGGGATCGTCCTGCTCTTCCCGGGTCGCACGGTCGCAGCAACGAAGGAGCAGCGGGTATGAAGATCGCGATCGCTGGCGGCACCGGTACCGTCGGTCGCCATGTCACACATGCCGCTGCGGTGGCCGGTCACGACGTCGTCGTCCTGTCCCGTTCAAAGGGCGTGGACCTGATGAGCTCATCCGGTCTTGCGGAGGCTTTGGTCGGCGTCGACACCGTCATCGACGTCTCAGCACCGTCAACGATCTCCACGAAGAAGGCCGTCGCGTTCTTCGGGACAGTGACCGACAATCTGCTCACCGCAGAACGTCGAGCGGGTGTCGCCCACCATGTGCTGCTCTCGATCATCGGCGCCGCCAAAGCGAACTCGGGCTACTACGCCGGGAAAGCGCTCCAAGAACAGATGGTGACTGGATCCGTGGACAGGTGGAGCATGCTGCGGACGACGCAGTTCCACGAATTCGCGCAGCAGACGGTCGCCCGCGGAACAACGCTCGGTCTGTTCATCGCCCCGAACATGCGTAGCCAGCCGATCGCCGCTGCCGACGTGGCCGCGGAGTTGGTCACAATCGCGCTCCAAGAGCCGCAAGGCATGGTCCCGGATCTGGCTGGCCCGCAGGAAGAGTCCATGCCAGACCTCGTCAGACGCTACGCGCGGGCATCGGGCAGAAACAATCCTGTCCTGCACCTCACCCTGCCCGGGGCGATCGGGAAAGCGATGCGGGACGGCGTGCTCCTGCCTGAACCCGGCACTCGGCACAGCACCGGGACGTTCGACGAATGGCTCGCCGCGCACCGCTGAGTGCCGTCGCCGACTGCTGTCGCGGACGACCGTGCCCATCGTCGGCTCGTGGACGACAACGGCCGTGCTGTCGACGGCGACCAGGTCAGCTGCGCTGGCGGCCACGGTCGAGCTTCTTTGGGTGGCTCCGTCCTCCCGCTCCCTGGGGGGACGGTGCGCTCAAGCGCCCTGTGGAGCCGCGCGGGATGTCGAGCTGTTCGAATAGGTGCGCACTTGAGGAGTACGTCTCAACCGGATTCGGCTGCCCCATTTCGAGCGCACGGTCGATCAGGGCCCACTTGTGAAGGTCTTCCCAGTCGACGAAGGTGACGGCGATGCCGGTCTTACCGGCTCGGCCGGTCCGTCCAACCCGGTGTACGTACGTGTCATGGTCGTCTGGGACTGCGTGGTTGATCACGTGAGTGACATCGACGACGTCAATTCCACGGGCGGCGACATCCGTTGCGATGAGGATGTCGATCGTGCCCGCTTTGAACCCGGCCATAGCTCGTTCGCGTTGCTCCTGGTTCAGGTCGCCGTGTACCGCTGCGGCGAGGAAGCCACGGTCGGTGAGGTCCTCGACGAGGCGGGCGGCAGCGCGTTTGGTTCGTGTGAAGATGACGGTCTTGCCGCGATGCTCCGCTTGCAGGATGCGGCCGATGATCTCGAGCTTGTCGAGGGAGTGAGCGCGGTACACGAGGTGCGTGATATTCGCCTGGGTCAGGCCTCCGTCGGCGTCGTTCACGCGAATGTGTACCGGACGTGTCATGAACCGGCGGGCGAGGGCGAGGATCGGGCCGGGCATCGTCGCGGCGAACAGCATCGTGTGCCGGATCGGTGAGACGTACCGGAGGATGTTCTCGATGTCGTCAAGGAACCCGAGGTCGAGCATCTTGTCGGCCTCGTCAAGTACGACCTCCTGCACCTGTGCGAGGTTGAGAAGTCCCTGCCCAGCGAGGTCGAGCAGACGGCCCGGTGTCCCGACGACGATTTGCGCTCCTGCCTGCAGCTGTTCGACCTGCCCGTCATACGCCCGGCCGCCGTAGATGCTGACGACTGTCGTCGGACGGTTCGAGGCTGCGAGTTGGAGGTCCTCCGCGACCTGGACGCAGAGTTCGCGGGTGGGGACGACGACGAGGACCTTCACACCCGGTGTGGGGTCCGGGCCGATGCGCTGAATGATCGGAAGGCCGAATCCGAGGGTCTTGCCGGTCCCGGTTTGCGCTTGACCGATGATGTCTTGTCCGTTGAGGGCGAGCGGGATGGTCTGGGCCTGGATTGGGAACGGGTCGACGATGCCGTGAGTAGCGAGCGCATCCACCATGTCCTGGTCGATACTGATTTCAGAGAACGTCACAGGTGTGCTCCTGGTGGTCGAGTGCGGATGCCCCATGGTCAGGGCGGCTTGTCCGCCAAGTGCAACGGAGTCGGGACGCACGAGGCGCTGTGCCGGATCGTCCGAGTGAGGCAGATGGAGGTGCTACGAACTCCGACGCAGAGCGTGTCGGTTGGACGCGCAAGCGCGACCGCGAGCGGATAGTTCGTGCCCTAATCGTAGCTCATCGTGGATGACGGTTCCGGGTTGGCGGCGTAACAAGGGCGCAGGGTTAGTGCACGAACGCTAGCTTGGCCGCATGACTTCCCGCCCAGACAAAGAAAACCCAGCGACCCTGGCATTCCTCACCCAGGCCGTCCACGCCGGCAATCACGTCGACCACGGCTCGGGGGCGATCCGGACACCGATCGTGATGGCGAACTCCTACGCCCTCCCAGAGGACGCCTCGAGCGTGAACTGGTCGGGCACGGACATCCCCCTTTACACCCGTAACTCCGGCGCGAACCAATTGGGCCTGCAGGCGAAGCTCGCCGCGTTGGAGGGCGGCGAGGACGCCGTCGTGCTCGCGACGGGCGTCGCGGCTCTGCACTCCGTATTCTTCGCTTACCTCAACAGTGGCGATCACATCGTCGTCGCGGATGTCACGTACGAAGCCACGTGGCGGCTGTTCACGGAGTTACTACCGCAGAAGTACGGTGTGCAGGCCACGTTCGTGGACGCCTCCGATCTCGACGCGGTGCGGGCTGCGATCCGAGAGAACACACGCTTGGTGCACGTGGAAGCGATCGGGAACCCGACGACGAAGGTCACCGATATCGCTGCTGTGGCGCAGATCACCCATGAGGCAGGCGCCCTGCTCGTGGTGGACTCCACTTTCACCCCGCCACCGCTCTACAGGCCGTTGCAAGATGGGGCAGACCTCGTGGTGCAGTCGTTGACGAAATACATCAATGGCCACGGTGACGCGATGGGCGGTGCGGTGGTGGGCTCACGCGAGCTGATCCGACCGCTGAAAACAGACGCCATGGTCTCGGTTGGGGGAGCGATCTCGCCCTTCAACGCGTGGTTGATCACCCGCGGCTCTGTCACGCTTCCGCTGCGTCTGGCCCGGCACATGGACTCAGCGCAGCGCATCGCCGAGTTCCTCGAAGCGGATCCGCGGGTTGCGTACGTGGCCTACCCGGGGCTTTCCTCCCACTCGGGACACCAGCTTGCCGTGCAACAGTTCCGCGGCCGTGGTTTCGGCGCCATGATCGCGTTCGCGGTCGACGGGGATCCGGAGACACAGAACCGTTTCGTGAGCAACCTGCGCTTGATCACCTCGGCAGTGTCACTCGGCCACGACGAATCGCTGATCGTGCACGTCGGCACCGACGGTGCTCGAGTGGTCGCCTACCCGGATGTGTTCAAGGAGTACGGCCATTTGCGGTTCTCGGTTGGGCTCGAGGACCCCGACGACCTCATCGCTGATCTGGACGCCGCACTGGGCGCGACGTTCTCGGACGAGTGAGGGGACTGCGACCACATGAGTGTCGACGACGAAAATCACTCCGGACGTGACACCGAATGCAGAGCCGACATCGAAGCGTCCATGAACCTGCTTCTCGGACAGGTGCTTTCCGGGGACCCGCGCTCCATCGTCTGGTGATGCGGGGCGCGTTTCCCGGTCAGGAGAGTACGTCTGGGAGCTCCGTGGTCGTCACACGGCGCCCGGTGAAGAATGGCAGCTCCTCGCGGACGTGGAGGCGAGCATCGGTGTATCGCAGCGCCCGTGTGACGTCGACCAGGTCAACCAAGTCGGGACTCTCCATGGGCAGGATCCACTCGTAGTCGCTGAGCGCGAACGTGGCGATCGTGTTGGTCAGGACGCGCCGGTACTTCGCGCCTGCGAGGCCGTGCTCCCGGAGCATTCGGCTGCGCTCCTCGTCGGGAAGGAGGTACCAATCGTAAGAACGGATGAACGGGTAGACCGTGATCCAGTCGCCGGCGGGTTCGCCGCGGAGGAATGCAGGAGTGTGCAGCTTGTTGAACTCGGCCTCGCGGTGCATGCCCATCGCGTTCCAGACCGGAACCATCTGCCGGAGCAGAACGGTGCGGCGCAGGTCGCGCAACGCCGCCTGAATCCTCGCGGCATCGTCGCCGTGGAGCCACACCATCACGTCGGCGTCAGCGCGGAGCCCTGAAACGTCATAGAAACCCCGGACCGTCACTCCGTCGGCGTCCGCGTCGGCGACCGCTGCGTCGAGTTCACCGACCGTTTCATCGCCGTAAGCAGGTGCCGGATGCTCTGGCCGACGGAACACAGCCCAGAGGGCATATGCGGTCTGGAGTGGGGCGTCGGCACCGGTTGCCCGATCGGGCTGCGATGGCGTGGTGGTGCTCATGTGGTCCTCTGTTCTTGATCAGGGAGATAGGAGAGCGCCGTGTCAGCGGCGATTACGTTCGGCTGCGCGCCGCTGGTCACGGTTCGTCGGCGGCCCGTCAGCACTGGGAAGGCGCTGCCCGAACGCACCGCGTGTCAGATGCTGCGTTTGGCTCGTGGATGGTGCGACTTGCGGGGCCGGTGCGTCCGTCGCTCGATCGTGCTCGGCACGGTCGGTCGCAGCCCGGTCGATCCTGCCGCGCTCATCACGCACTTCCACGCCGCCCGCGTCACTGGGCGCCGTGTAGCTCAGCGACGCCGGCTCGGCGTCCGCGGCGTCCAAGCCGTTCGCGGTGATCGCAGCAGAGGCGTCAGTGACTTCCGCCACCTCGACTTCGAGGTTGAAGAGGAAACCGATGGTCTCCTCGCGGATCGCGCCAACCATCTGCTGGAACATGGCGTAGCCCTCGCGCTGGTACTCGACGAGCGGGTCGCGCTGCGCGATCGCGCGGAGGCCGATGCCGTCCTTGAGGTAGTCCATCTCGTACAGGTGGTCACGCCAGCGGCGGTCGAGGACGGAGAGGACAACACGTCGTTCAAGTTCACGCATCGCGACGGGCCCGAGCGCGCCCTCGCGACGCGTGTACGCAACCTGTGCGTCCGAAAGAACTTCGCGACGGATGAAGTCGCCACTGATACGACCCTTGCTACCAACCTCTTGGATGACCTCGTCGATGGAGATCCCGACCGGGTAGAGCGTGCCCAGCTCAGCCCAGAGAGCGGCTAAATCCCATGCATCGCTGCTGCTATCCGCGGTGTGAGAGCTGAGCACCGCATCGATGACGTCCTCAAGGAAATGCTGAACACGCTCGTGCAGGTCGTCACCCTCGAGGATGTGGCGGCGGTCGCTGTAGATCGCTTCGCGCTGGCGGTTCAGGACGTCGTCGTACTTGAGGACGTTCTTGCGGATCTCGGCGTTGCGGCCCTCGACCTGCGACTGGGCGGAACGGATCGCGCGGCCGACGAGCTTGTTCTCGATGGCGAGGTCGTCCGGGACGTTCGAGCGGCCCATCAGGCTCTCGGCGGCACCGGAGTTGAACAGGCGCATGAGGTCGTCGGTCAGCGACAGATAGAACCGGCTCTCGCCCGGGTCGCCCTGACGGCCGGAACGACCGCGCAGCTGGTTGTCGATGCGACGGGACTCGTGGCGCTCGGTGCCGAGGACGTAGAGTCCGCCGGCGTCGCGGACCTTATCGCCCTCGACCTCGACCTCGGCCTTGACGCGGGCGAACACCTCGTCCCACTCGGCCTCGTACTCCTCCGGCGTCTCCGTCGGCGAGAGCCCCTTGGCGTGCATCTCCTGCACAGCGAGGAACTCCGCGTTCCCGCCGAGCATGATGTCGGTACCACGACCGGCCATGTTCGTCGCGACGGTGACGGCGCCGAGTCGACCCGCCTGGGCCACGATCGCTGCCTCTCGCGCGTGGTTCTTGGCGTTGAGGACCTCGTGCTTCACGCCCTTCTTCGCGAGGAGCTTCGACAGGTACTCGGACTTCTCGACGCTCGTGGTGCCGACGAGGACCGGCTGGCCCTTCTCGTGGCGATCCGCGATGTCCTCGGCGACCTGCTCGAACTTCGCCTTCTCGTTCTTGTAGACCACGTCCGTCCGGTCGATACGGATCACCGGCTCATTCGTCGGGATGACCACGACGCCGAGCTTGTAGGTCGACATGAACTCGCCGGCCTCGGTCTCGGCGGTACCGGTCATGCCCGACAGCTTCTGGTAGAGGCGGAAGTAGTTCTGCAGGGTCACGGTGGCGAGGGTCTGGTTCTCGGCCTTGACCTCGACACCCTCCTTCGCCTCGATCGCCTGGTGGATGCCCTCGTTGTACCGACGGCCCATCAGGATGCGCCCGGTGTGCTCGTCGACGATGAGGACCTCGCCGTTCATCACGACGTAGTCCTTGTCCTTCTTGAACAGGGCGACGGCCTTGATGGAGTTGTTGAGGAACGAGATGAGGGGCGTGTTCGCCGACTCGTACAGGTTGTCGATGCCGAGGTAGTCCTCGACCTTCTCGATACCGGGCTCGAGGACGCCGACGGTGCGCTTCTTCTCGTCGACCTCGTAGTCCTCGCCCGGGGTGAGGCGCTTGGCGATGGACGCGAACTCGGTGAACCAGCGGTTCGCCTCACCCGAGGACGGGCCGGAGATGATGAGCGGCGTGCGTGCCTCGTCGATGAGGATCGAGTCGACCTCGTCCACGACGGCGAAGAAGTGTCCGCGCTGGACCATGTCGGAGGCCTGCCACGCCATGTTGTCGCGGAGGTAGTCGAAGCCGAACTCGTTGTTCGTGCCGTACGTGATGTCGGCGGCGTACTGCTCGCGGCGCTCGGCCGGCGACTGGTTCGCGACGATGCACCCGGTCGACATGCCGAGTGCACGGAACACGCGACCCATGAGCTCGCTTTGATAGCTGGCCAGGTATTCGTTGACGATGATGACGTGCACGCCGCGCGACGGGATCGCGTTCAGGTACGCCGCGGTCGTCGCGACGAGGGTCTTGCCCTCACCGGTCTTCATCTCGGCGATGTTGCCGAAGTGGAGTGCCGCGCCGCCCATAAGCTGCACGTCGAACAGCCGCATGCCGAGGGTGCGCTTCGCCGCCTCGCGGACCGCTGCGAAGGCCTCCGGCAGGAGGTCGTCGAGGGTCTCGCCGTTGGCGTACCGCTCGCGGAATCGGGCTGTCTCCAGGCGGAGTTCATCGTCGGAGAGGTACGTGAAGTCCTCCTCGATCGCGTTGACCAGGGAGGCGATCGCCTTCATCCGACGGAGGGCACGACCTTCCCCGGCACGGAGGACCTGTTGGAGCATGTGGCCTAGAATGTTGCCAGAGCCCACGGCGCGTACCCGGGTCTCTGGTCTCCCGCGACGGTTCGTCTGTGCTGTGCTCGTCATCGCGCCACTCCCGGAATACACTCGAATCGGTCAGCCCGGGCGGTCGCGCAGACGCAGTGCAGCCGCGTTCGGACCGGAATGATTCGTACCCTAACACAGGCTTCGTGCACTAATCGTGGCAGGGTGAGGCCGGCTCACACGACCCCGACGATCGGAGAACGACAGTGGTAAGCACCGACCGGTCTGAGGTCCTTCGGCTGGAGAATCAGGTCTGCTTTGCACTGGTGCTGGCCTCACGCGGCATGATCGCTCTCTACCAGCCGCTGCTGGAACCGCTCGGGATCACGCATCCGCAATACCTCGCGATGCTGGCCCTCTGGGAGCGGAACCCGAGGACGATCAAGGATCTCGGGGAAGCCCTGCAGCTGACACCCGCCACACTCTCCCCTCTGGTCAAGCGGCTCGAAGCGCTGGGCTTGATTGATCGCCGTCCGAACAGCAACGACCCCCGCCAACTCGACATCACCGTGACCGAAGCCGGAATGGACCTCCTCGATCAGGCCGAGACGATCCCCGGGCGCATCGCTGAGCTGCTTCGAATGGAGAACGCGCAGCTGCTGGAGTTGTACAACATTCTCCATACGACGATCAAGGCCGAACGCCGCGCGCTTGATTCGGACCTCCCCTGACCTGATTGTTCGATCACGGTGCCGTGGATTCATCGTCATCGGCACGTGGAGCAGACGCGGCTTCTGATGCGGCTCTGAACGCTGCTTTTAACCATGCCGGGTGCCACGGCACCAGCGGGTGTCCGCAGCGGTTGCTGCGGTGTGCGCGGCTGAAAGGCGGTAGCACCGCGAAGTCGGTGGAGCAGAGCGCGGTGTCCTGCCCCACCGACTAGTTAGGCTGTCACGGCCGGCGCGTTGTACGCCTCCGCCCTGAACGAGACGTTCCCGGAGGCTGCCGGATATTGCACGGCGACTTCACGGCTCTCGCCGGGCAACAGCCAGAAGTAGTTATCCGAGTAGGTCGCCGGCAGGACGCGTTCACCGCGACGAGTGCGGACCGACAGGCGGGTCATGGCTGCAACCGTGCCACCACGGTTCGATACCGTGACCGACGTGGAGCGCCGGCCGCCCTCCGGGCGAATGCTGTGACCGGTGAGACCGAGACGGGTCTTCGGCCCGGTCGTCAACAGTCGCATGTCGTTTGGCTGCTGATAGCGCCAGTACGTGTTCGTCGACAGCGTCCCGGTGTGGTCAGACATCGTCAGGCGAACGAGGTGCAGAGCGGGCGCATGGGCGGGTACCTCCACGACGAATGCACGTGTGGTGGAAGAGGCCCCCATGTCGATGTGCACTTCCCGACGCTCGCCGAGACGGCGACCGTTCAGATCGTAGACGTCGGCGCGGACTGTAACCCCCTTGCGTGCGGTGGTGGTGTGGTTCACCGCTACGATCTGCCAGTCGGTGGGACTGGCTTGCACGTGCAGCGGTTCGCAGCCAGCGCGGGCGCCGTAGTAGGCGCCGTTGACGTCGAGATCGTAGTCGTACGTTTGCCAGACGGTGCTATACCAGGCCGGGTGGGACATCCACAGCAGGAGCGCTGTTGCGTCGTTCCAAAGGTTCGCGTTCCACGCTTCGAACATCGCACGGTGGTTCTCGTAGTTGACGAACTGCGCACGAGTCGCCAGCTGGTCGAGGCTCTCGGCGGTACCGAGACGGTCCTCGATAGCGGCCTTGTAGCCGGCGGTTTGCTGGTTCGCTGTCTCTGACCAGTCGTGGTAATTCCACACCTCGCCGATCGGCCACCCCCGCTCGTCGCCGACGAGGTTCCTCATCGTCTCGGTCACCGGGAGAACGGGCATCCCAATCTCGGTGTGGAACCCGAAGGTGCCAGTGTCATATGTGGTCTTGTCGTAATAGTTGCTTGGCTCGACCCACCGGTAGGGGCCGTGGCCGCTGGCGATGCCGCCGGCACTGTTAGGGATGTAGATCGTGTCGGGCTCATGGTCGGCGACTGCTTTCGCCATCCCTGCGTCGATGTGTCCGGGGGGTTCTTCCTCGTTCGCGCCGCACCACACCACGATGGATGGATGGATGCGGTAGCGGCGGATGGTTTCCACCACGGTGTCGACGTACCCGGGGATGTCGTCCGGGAACTGGCCTGCTTCCCAGAAGTCGTTCCACATGAGAAGTCCGTACTGGTCGCACAATGCGTACAGTTCGTCACGGTCCGACGAGCCGAGCCAGTTGCGGATCATCGTGAAGTTCATGTCCCGATGCATCCGGACCGTGTTCTCGAGGCGGCCGTTCGAGACGCCCGCGTCAACTCGACGCAGGAGCTCGTCGTAGCCCCAGTTCCCGCCGCGGCAGAACACGCGGACCCCGTTGACGCTCAGCGTCAGTTGAGTGATGCGGTTATCGACACTGAGTGCAGTGCGCCACGTCGTCCCGTCGTCCGACACTTGGATCGTGTAGTCGCGGGCGTAGGCGAGCTCCCAGTCGATGGCGATGCTCGAGAACTGCCGCGGAGCGCCGAGGTCGACCTGAATCCATTGGTTGTCCTGGTACCCGGAGGACCACCGCGTCCGAGGGTTTCCATCGACGGCGTTCGAGGCGGGGTTCCCGTCGTCGCTCGAGGAGGTTGCAGACGCGCTGAGAGCGAGGTCGGTGGGGTCGTCTTCGTTATAGACAGACAGGCGCCACATTGAGATTCCGTAGCTGCTGACCCGTTTCCCGCCCTGGATGCGAACGAAGCGTGCGGTTTGGCTGGCGAAGGTCTCCGTCTGCACGAAGGAGTCGCCGTATGCTCCGGTGTTGTCGACGGCCTGCGCAGTGTCCCAGGTCTTCCCATCGTCTGAGGTTTGCACCTCGTAGCGTGCAGCGTAGGCGTTCTCCCAGGCGACCTGGACGGTGTCGAAGCTGACGTTGGATCCCAGGTCGACTTCGAGCCATTGGTCGTCGGCGTATTCGGACGCCCAGCGGGTTGATGCGTCACCGTCCACTGCTTTGTCGGCGGTGCCCCATGATTCCCCCGTCGACGACGCGGACGCGGCGTGTCCTTGGGCGAGGTCGCTGCCGGCAGAGTTTTTCGAGTCGAGGACGGCGAACCGCCAGATGGAGAAGCCGTATTGGGTCGCCCGAGTGTCAAGCTTGAGGCGGACGTAGCGTGCGGTTTGACGCGGGAACGTGACGACCTGACCAGGCTGGTCGCTGCCTTGCGCGACGATGAAGGTCGGCGTCGTCGCCTGCGGCACGACGATGGGTTGGTTTGACGCGTAGTCGAACTGACGGATGCCGAACTGCGTGGTGCGCTTATCGCTTGTCGCCCCGCCGATCGCCGTCGTGATGGTCAGCGCATGCAATGTGGGGTCGCCGTAACCGTTCGGCCACCAGAGGCGCGGTCGACGCAGTCGTAGCGCGGGCGTGTTCGTCGGGGAGAAGACCACGTCGAGTTCAGTGTTGGCCGGCACCGTGATGGTTTGGCTTGCGTTCACAGAGTCGAAACTGATCGACACCCGCGTGCTGATGCTGGTCTTGCCAGCGTTACGGACAGGCACCGTGATGGTGAGTTCGGCGACGTCGAGGGCCGGCAGGTTCGGCAGTTTCGTCACGACGTGCGCGTCGCCAATGACTGCGTGCCCGGTGCTTCGCAGCCGGACGTGATTCCAGATGCCCGTGCCGCGATCGCGCACTGCCGGCATCCAGTCCCAACCAGAGGACGCAAGGTAGGTGGGGGAGTCCAAGAAGAGGTGGCCACCCTGCAGGAAGGTGTTGCCGTTGCTGCTCTTGTCACCGGGGACACCTGGATGCGCCATGGGCCGGGTCCGAACGGCGAGGGTCTGCGCTCCCGGCTGATGGCCGTGACCAGTTCCGCTGCTGAGGAAGGGGGCGATATCGAAGTGGCCGCGCACGAATGGGTTCGCAACCGAACCGACAGATTGGCCGTTGACGAAAACGTCAGCCGTCTGGGTGATCCCATCGAGCTCCAACCACACGTGACGCCTCGGGCCGGTGTTGAGTCCACGCGGAATGGTGAAGTCGCGCCGGTACCACCAGTCGTGTCGTGAGAGCGCTTCGGGAGCGTGGAGGTTCGCGAATCCGCCGACGGGGTCAGGGAGCTTGCCCTCTGCGACGAGGGCGCCGTGGACGGTTCCCGGCACAACAGCTGGCAGCCACTGGATGTGCTGCAATGACCCTGGAGTCGAGACGACTTTGCCGTCACTTGTTCCCACGTAGGAGTCAGCGGTGAGCTCCCAGCCGGTGTCGATGGGCACCGTTCCATCAGAGGCGACCGCGAGTGCCGGCGCTGGTAGACGCTCATCGCTCCAGTCGGTCCACCCCGTGGCGGCCGGACGGTGCCCTTGCGGCACGCCGTAGACCTCGAACCCGTTCAGTCCGACAGGGTTGGTGTTGGATCGGGCGGTTTCCACCATTCGGATCCAGCGGGCTTTCACTGTCTTGGGCAGGCGGACGTCGACCACGCCGCCCGGCCCGGTCGTTGTGGCGTACGCATCCTGCCAGGAGTGACCGTCGGAAGAGACCTGCAGCGAGAATGCGGTAGCGGCACTCGAGAGGACTTCGTTGCCGTACGTCTCCCCGTAGTTGCCGTTGAATGCCGGATCAGTGAGCGCCGCTTCGAAGGTGAGACGTACGCGTTCGATGCTGCAGACGCCCTGGAGATCCACGGCGATCCACTGACCTTCTCCGGAACCGGTTGCGGCGCGCCAACCCGACCCACGAACGCCCGTTTCGACGAATCCGTCGACGGCGAAGTTCGCCGGAGTCGGGGCGTAGTCGGTCGTGGAAGCCGACGTCGGACGGTACAGGGCAAGGTCCGACGGGGAGGGGGAGCCCACAAGTTGGGACAGAGCCGCACTCGCACGCTGTGGGGACGCGGCGGTGATGGCCACGGCTGCAAGGAGCGCTGCACCCGACTGAACTACGGTCCGACGGGATAGGCCACGCCGCGAGGGACTGTCGGCCTCTTCCGGTGATGAATCTGACATAACGAACAACTCCGTTCGATCTGTGGCTTGGCTGCGACGGGGAAGCGACCGACACGATCACTCTCTGACAGCGCTGTCAGAGTGCCGTGTGCACGCCGATGATGTCAACCCCATCCCGTCGTTCCCCGTCCAGAAAGGTTCGATGAGCGGCCAGCATCAGGGAGCGGCTGTCGGAGAGGATCAGGCGCCGGGCTGCCGAGGGTGCTCCGAGCGCTTCGGAGCGTCGATCCGACCGTGTCACCCGACAAGCCGGGAGTCCGATCGAGATGCGTGGCGACGACGAGACGGCTGGAGTCCGGTGGTGCCAGGATGGCGGAGTGGACGAGTCGATCAACCAGTCCGGGCAGCGTCTCGTCGGACGGGCACTGCCAAACCTTGTGTTCCCGGCGACGGATGGCACCACCGTCGGCCTCGCGCACGATTCGCGCAGCGATTTCGTGTTGTTCGTCTACCCGCGCACAGGGCAGCCCGACCATCCCGAGAACGCCGACTGGGCACTCATTGCGGGAGCAAAGGGATGCACGGCTGAGTCGTGCGAGTTCCGCGACCTCGCGGCGGAGTTCTCGCTGCTCGGACTGTCGATCTATGGCCTTTCAACGCAAGACACCTCGTATCAGCGCGAAGCGGCTGAACGCTTGCACCTGTCCTACCCATTGCTGTCCGACCCAGGAGTG
Source organism: Curtobacterium sp. PhB136 (assembly GCF_004346855.1). Classification (NCBI taxonomy): domain Bacteria; kingdom Bacillati; phylum Actinomycetota; class Actinomycetes; order Micrococcales; family Microbacteriaceae; genus Curtobacterium; species Curtobacterium sp. PhB136. The sequence continues at coordinate 566,488 of NZ_SMGH01000004.1, read as the reverse complement.
AGCCTCGGACGGTCGCTCACGCTTCCGACATTCGACTACGAAGGAATCGAACTCTACAAGCGGAGCACTCTGGTCGTCCGTGACCGGAAGATCATCCTGGCGCAACTCGAAATCACCGATGCCGCCACTCATCCGCGAGAGCTACTCGCCGCGCTCAGCATGCTTTCGCGCCGATGACCTCCCGCGCCGTGCTTGCCCGAGAGGCTGTGCAGCGGGATCGGCGGTGTCACGTCCAGGTGCGAAGCCGTGCCCGTCCTCGAACTGAGAGGACGCTGCTCGAATCGGTCCGCTCGCGGTGATGCGCGTTCTGCTCGCCGCGTCCTTGGATCTTGTGGGCGGTCAGGAGCATCACCGCCGGGCGAAGTCCCGACTGAGCGGGGGTTCTGATCGGAGCTGAGAGCAAAGCGACGACGCTCGACGGCGGCCGGCAGCGTGCTAGTCCCCGATCGGGTCAGGCAGTGAGGCGAAGATCCTTCTCGAATAAGCGATAGTTGCCGTCCGCGCCAACCTCGTGGAATCCGTGGGCCAGGTACAGTCGCGCAGCTCCGTGATTGGCCTCGTGGACACCGAGGGCTGCGCGTTTCGCGCCCGAGTATCCCGCCGCCTCAACGAACGCTTCTAGGAGTTGCCCGCCGATGCCCGTCCGCCTCCGCGCGGCAGCTACGTGGATGGTGATGAGTGTTGCGACGGCCGGCTGCAGGTTCCAGAGCGCGATTCCGGCGATTGCCCCGCTGTTGTCGACGATGACACCGCTCGTGGGGAGAGATTCGATCCACAATGCCAGGTTGCGATCTAGCGCAGCGGTCCAGGGGCCCAGACTCTCAGGCTCGATTTCCTCCATGTACGCCCGTTCTTGTCGCAGAAGTTCGGGGAGGTCGGACACTTGCATGCTTCGGTACATCGTCGGTTCTCTTCTCAGCGGATGGTGTCCAGCACCCCGTCCGCGTGCGCTCTGGTGCCCGTGGGCAATAGCGGCAGTGTGGCCGCCCTTCGGTGCCTCCGGATATTGCGCGGACCGAGCTAACCGTGTTTCCACGTGCTCGAGCTTCGTGGGATGAGCCGGACCGGGAGTGTGTGATGTCGGGGTGGAGAATCGTCACCGCCGATCCTCGCGAGCAGTTCCTCGGCTCCGACCTTGCCCATGATGTCAGGCTCGTGCGCGATGACGGTCACTCCCAGGACGTCTGCAAGTTCGAAGTCATCGAAGCCGACGAGCGCCGGTCGGTCGACCCGCGTCACGAGGGCTCGCAACGCTCCCGTCGTGATCCGGTTGTTCGTCGTCACGATCGCGGACGGCGGCTCCGGGCCGTCGAGCAGGTCGCGGGCGGCGCGAGAGGCCTCCTCGAGGTCATGGGAGTCACTTCGGACCCATCGCTTCCAACCATCGATGCCAGCCGCGGTCATCGCGGTTCCGAATGAATCGACGCGCTCGTGGTGGGTGGAGAGCCGGCTCAGGTCGCCGATCAAGCCGATTCGTCGGTGCCCGCGTTCGAGGAGGTGTGTGACGGCCTGACGCATGCCGTCGGCGTTGTCGAGGACGACGGTGTCGGCGTCGAGGTCAGCGGGAGAGCGGTCTAGGAACACGACTGGCGTGCCGAGCCGGCGTTCGGTGTCGAGCAGGTCGTGGTCATCGTCGGCGGAGACGACGAGCAGGCCGCTGACTCGCCGTTCGACGAGTTGCGCGACGAGGGTCCGCTCGCGTTCGGCGTCTTCGTCGTTCGACGCGGAGAGCAAGCTGTAGCCGGGAAGGCGGAGGGCGCGTTCGGCGCCTCTGGCGATCCGCGAGTAAAAGGGGTTCGCCACATCCCCGGTCACCAGCCCGATGGTGGCCGACCGGGCACCCGCGCGGAACTCCCGGGCGAGTGCGTTCGGACGGAAGCCGAGTTCGGCCGCTGCCTCGAGCACGCGAGCCGCGGTGTCAGCAGCGACGTAGCGTTCCCCGTTGACGACGCGGGAGACGGTCTTCATGCTGACGCCAGAGCGTTCGGCAACCGCCTGCAAGGTGGGACGCGGATTGTTCACGTTCGTCATCGTACGGATGTCCGCTCTGGGAACGGCTGTTGACAGATCTCTTACGGAACCGATAGAAACATCCGGTGTGACAGCGCTGTCATGGTGCGCGCGGCGTCACCTCTTCCAACCCATGAAAGGTGACGATGTCGTCATACGGTTTCCGGCGCGGCCGGACCATGCATGAGATCAGGGGCGTGTTCGGCGGGGTCGGTACCCGCGTCGCGGCCATCGTGGTCGGAGCGGCGATCGCCTCTTCCGGTGCACTCCTCCCTGCGGTGTCGGCGCACGCTGCGTCCGGACTGTTTTCGACCTCGTTCGAGAGCGGTGACGCGCAGCCGCTCGCGAACACCCCGCTCACCCCGTCGACGACGGTGACCGGGTCGACGCTCCCGGTGGGGAGCCTCCTTGGCCATGTCACGAACGTGACCGCCGACGCGGAGAACGCGCCGAACGAGGTCGCCGCGAACCTCGCGGACGGTAACGCTGGCTCGAAGTGGCTCGCGTTCCAGAGCACCGGCGTCATCACCTACCAGCTCGACCACACCGAAACGCTGGCGAAGTACTCACTCACCAGTGCCAACGACTCCGCAGGACGCGACCCGAAGGGCTGGACGCTCGCCGGGTCGAACGACGGCTCGACGTGGACCACCGTTGACACGCAGTCTGCCCAGTCGTTCAGCGGCCGCGGCGTGACGAACGACTACGCCGCGGCGACACCCGGCGCGTACTCCCAGTACCGCCTCAGCATCACCCAGAACAGTGGCGACGACCTGACCCAGCTCGCCGACTGGAGCATCTCGGACGGCTCGACCACGCCCCCACCGCCCAGTCCGATGGTGACCCAGGTCGGCAACGGCCCAGTCTCCGGCCTCAACATCCGGTCCACTGTCGGTTTCAGCGGTACGAAGGCACTCCGGTACTCCGGCGCCCACGTCAGCGCCGGTGAGGCAAGTGCGACCAACGTGCTCTACCAGGATCTCTCGCTTCCGGTCACAACTGACACCGAGCTGAGCTACAAGCTCTTCCCGGAGCTCGGCGGCGACACCACCTACCCGGCCACCTACGCCGCGGTCGATCTGGAGCTCTCCGACGGGTCTCTCGTGTCGGCCGACCCGCAGGTCACGGACGAGAACGGCAACCGCGTTTCCGCAAAGGCCCTCGGGGACGGCAAGGTCTTCTTCGTCGACCAGTGGAACTCCGTCCGGATCCCGCTCGGCGCGCTCGCCGGCAAGACCGTCACGAAGGTGCTCTTCACCTACGACGACGACGCAGCCGGAACGAGCGCCTCCACGAAGTTCCAGGGTTGGGTGGACGACATCCGCATCGACCCGGCGGCCGAGCGCATCGACGGAGCGAGCCTGACGAACTACGTCGACACCCGTCGGGGCACCAACTCGTCCGGTGGGTTCTCGCGGGGCAACAACATCCCCGCGGCAGCGGTCCCGAACGGGTTCAACTTCTGGACGCCCATGACGGACGCGTCGAGCGAGTCGTGGGAGTACTCCTGGCAGTCCGATAACGACGGCGCGAACCTGCCCCAGCTCCAGGGTATCGGCGTCTCCCACGAGCCAAGCCCGTGGATGGGGGACCGCAACCAGCTCGCGATCATGCCCTCCACCTCGGGGACGACTCCGGACGCGTCCCTCAGCGCCCGTGCGCTCGCGTTCGACCACAACGACGAGGTTGCCCGACCGGACCTCTACTCGGTGAAGACCCAGTCGGGTCTCGTCGCCGAGGTGACCCCGTCGGACCACGGTGCGGTCCTCCGGTTCGCCTTCCCGAAGGACAGCGGCAGCGTCGTGTTCGACAACGTCAGCTCGGACGAGAAGACCTCGATCACGGTGAACCCCGACGGCGCGGTCAGCGGCTGGACACAGGGCGGCTCGGGTTTGTCGACTGGTGCCACCCGGATGTTCTTCTCCGGCACCTTCGACCACACGCCGAACGCTACCGGCACCGCCGCCGGTGATCGCTCGAGCGCCCGCTACGCGTCGTTCTCCGGACTCACCGGGGACCACGTCGTCGAGCTCCGGCTGTCGACATCGTTCATCTCGCTCGCCCAGGCGAAGCACAACGCAGACCTCGAACTCACCGGCAAGTCCTTCAACCAGGTGCAGCACACCGCAGCATCGCAGTGGAACGACCGCCTCGGCGTCGTCACCGTGCCGCAGTCCGCAGCGAGCGACTCGCAGCTGCAGGCGCTGTACGGGTCGCTTTACCGGATGAACCTCTACCCGAACTCGCAGTTCGAAAACACCGGTACCGGCAGCTCGCCGGTGTACCGGCACGCGAGCCCGAACGTCGCACCGACCGGCGCCGCGACCGACACGACCACGAACGCGGTCGTTAAGGACGGCAAGGTCTACGTCAACAACGGCTTCTGGGATACGTACCGCACGGTGTGGCCGCTGTACTCGATGCTCTACCCGAAGGTCGCGCAGGATCTCGTCGACGGGTTCGTGCAGCAGTACCGGGACGGCGGGTGGACGCCGCGCTGGTCGTCGCCGGGCTACGCCGACCTCATGACCGGGACGAGCTCGGACGTGGCGTTCGCGAACGCCTACGTCGACGGTGCCGTGGACACGGCGACCGCGCTCGAGGCCTTCGACGCCGGCTTCAAGAACGCCACCACGGTGTCGACCGACGTCTCCGGCGCCGGACGCAAGGCGCTCGACCAGTCCGCGTTCCTCGGGTACGTCCCCGACTCCCTCGGCGAGAGCGTCTCGTGGGGACTCGAGGGCACGATCAACGACGCCGGTCTCGCGAAGATGGCCGAGAAGCTCGCGACCGACCCGGCCACCCCGGCCGACCGCGTCGCCGAGCTGGAGACCGATGCCGCGTACCTCGCCGACCGGTCGAAGGACTACGTCAACCTCTTCGACCAGGACGCGGGGTTCTTCCAGGGTCGCGACGCCGACGGTGACTTCCAGGTCGCGGCGAAGGACTTCGACCCCGCCGAGTGGGGCGGCGCCTTCACCGAGACCGACGGCTGGAACTTCGCGTTCCACGCACCGTTCGACGTGCAGGGCCTCGCGGGCCTGTACGGCGGCGACGACCAGCTCATCGCCAAGCTCAAGCAGTTCTACGCCACGCCGGAGACCGCCGAGAACGTCGGCTCCTACGGCGGCCAGATCCACGAGATGCTCGAGGCACGGTCGGTCCGCATCGGCCAGCTCGGCATGAGCAACCAGGTCTCGCACCACATCCCCTACGTGGCCGCGGCCGCCGGCGACCCGTCGCTCACGCAGCAGATCGTGCGGGAGAGCATGCGTCGCCTGTTCGTCGGCAGCGACATCGGGCAGGGCTACACCGGTGACGAGGACAACGGCGAGATGTCGTCGTGGTTCGTGTACTCCGCGCTCGGCCTCTACCCGCTCGCCCAGGGCTCCGGGCAGTACACGATCGGTTCGCCGCTCTTCAGCCACGCGACGGTGCACCTCGACGGTGGCGACCTGCACATCGACGCGGCGGGCAACAGCGCCAGCAACGTGTACGTGCAGTCCGCCTCGCTCGACGGCAAGCCGCTCGACCGGGCCGTCGTATCCCAGGCGGACATCGCGAAGGGCGGGTCGCTCGACTTCACGATGGGTGCGAAGGCCTCCACATGGGGCAACGGGAAGACGCAGGGTGCGGACGGTCTGGACACCCCGGCCGTGGCACCGAAGCCGCTCGTCGACGCCACCACCTCCGGGTACGGCGAGACCACGAGTGACGACGGCACTGCAATCGGCGCCCTGACCGACGACGAGTCCCTCACCGCGACGACCTTCGGGTCCGCCACCCCGGCGATCACCTGGAAGTCGGCGCAGGGCCCCGTCACGGTCGACCAGTACACCCTCACCACGGCGGCGAGTGGGACCCGGCCGATGTCCTGGAAGCTCGAGGGCTCCAGCGACGGCACCACCTGGGTGCCGCTCTCGACGGTCGCGAAGGCCGGCTTCACCGCCGCCCTACAGACCCGGCCGTTCACGGTCGCGCACCCCGCGGCGCTGTCCTGGTACCGGCTGACGGTGACCGGGACCGACACCGGGAAGGCACCGAGCCTCGGCGAGCTCGAACTACTCGCGGACAGCGCGGCGTCGACCAGCACGCTGTCGGTCAACCCGACGCCGGGCCTCACCGCCCAGGTCGACGAGCCCTTCACGGGCAACGTCGCCGCGATCACCGGCGCAGGGACGCGTGCGTCCGACTACACCGTCACGGTCGACTGGCAGGACGGCAAGGGTCCCCAGACGGTGACGCCGACGAAGTCGGCGCTCGGCGCATGGGAGGTCCCCGGCGAGCACGTGTTCGACACGGCCGGTGCGCACACGGTGCACGTCGTCGTCCGGTCCGGCACGCAGATGGTGAGCACCGACGTCCCGGTGGCGGTCTCGCGGACCGCACCGAGCCTCCAGGGTGCCTACGACAACGTCTGCCTGGGTGACCCTGGCCAGGCGGGGAACTGCGACTTCGAGAGCCGCGGCTTCTCACTATCCGCACTCGCCGCCGACGGGTTCGTGCAGGGCGCGACGAACGCGGTGACGGGCACCGACCTGACCTTCGACCTGCCCGCCGTCGCACCCGGTGACCCGGACAACGCGACCGGCAACGGCCAGACCGTCCCGGTCCCGACCGGCACCGGCGTCACAGAGCTGTCCGTGATCGGCACCGCGAACGAACGCGGTCAGCAGACCGTCGGCACGATCACCTACTCGGACGGCACGACCGCCGACTTCCCGATCGCGTTCGGCGACTGGACCGCCTCGATCGCCGCTCCGCAGTTCGGTGACACGCTCGTCGCGACGAGCGACCACCGGACCGTGGGCGTCAACGGGTCCGACACCACCAAGGCCGGCATCTTCGCGACGCCCGTCTTCACGGTGCCGGACGGCAAGCGGGCCGTCTCGATCACCCTGCCCGTACAGACCGGCTCACCGACCTCGACGGGACGCATCCACGTCTTCGCGATCGCGACAAACGGCACCCGCGTGCCCGTGGTCCCGCTCGCGGCGACGGCCGGTCCGACCCTGACGGGCACCGCCGGGACGCCGGTGTCCGGGACGCTCGCCACCGCCACCGGCGGCGCGATCGCCTCCGGGACGACGACCGCCACGGTCAACTGGGGCGACGGCACGCCGCTCGAGGCCGCGACCGTTACGGTCGCGGACGGCACGGCGACCGTCACCGGGAAGCACACCTACACCGCGGCCGTGTCCGGCACGGCGACGGTGACGGTCGACGACGGCACCGGGAGCGCCAGCGTGCGCACCCGGGTCGAGATCGCGGCAGCGCCGGTCTGGCACACGACCCTCACGACCTCCGCGGGGTCGGGTGTCCGGCCGGGAGGCGCGGTGCACGTCACCGGGACCGGGTTCGCGCCCGGCGAGTCAGTCGCGGTGCGTCTGGACGGCTCGGCCGTCCGCGTCACGGTCACGGCCGACCGCGCCGGAGCGCTGGGCTTCGACGTGAAGGCCCCCAGGAAGCCGGGCAACCACGCGGTGTCCGCGCTCGGAGCGACGTCCGCGACCGTGGCGAGCGCGACGTTCCAGGTCGTGACGCCCGGCAACGGCGGCGGCAACGGCAGCGGGCACGGTGGCGGCAGCGGCAGCGGCAGCGGCAGCGGCCACGGGCACTGGTCGCCCGAGTTCCACCTCCTGGCCTCCTCCGGGACCGAGGGCACCGTGGTCGGCTTCACCGGCAGCGGGTTCGCCGCCGGCGAGCGGGTCAGCCTGACGCTGCACAGCAAGTCGGTCGCACTCGGCACCACGACCGCGAACGCCGACGGCGTCGTCTCCGGGACGTTCACCGTCCCTGCTGCGACCACTCCCGGCGCCCACGAGGTCGAAGCGCTCGGCGCAACCTCGCAGGCTGCCGTGACTGCAGCGTTCCGCGTCCTCGCTCGCCCCGCATCTGACGCAGGTAAGGCACCAGCCAACCCAGGGAACTGGAACGGCCTGGCCTACACCGGTACCGACGTCGACCCGGCACGTTGGAGCCTGGTCGCGGGTGCGCTCGTCGCGCTCGGTGCGGCGCTCATCACAACGGTGGCCGTAAGTCGTCGCCGGCGGAGCCGGCTCGGGTAGTCGGGAAACCCGAGCCAGACGGCAGACGGGAGGCACGGTGCCGCTAGCACCATGTCTCCCGTCTGTCTCTCACCGTGAACTGGGCAGGCGGAAGGAAAGCAGCCACGATATGAAGCAATCACATCGAGCCGACACGCACTGGTACGCCGGTGGCGCGGTCGGCGGCCAGTAGCGGCCGTCGTGCACGTCGACCGGGGTTACAAAGTGCTCGTGCAGGTGGTCGACGTACTCGATGCACCGGTCGTCGAGCGATCCGGAGAGCGCCACGGCGTCGAACATCGAGAGGTGCTGGACCGCCTCGTAGAGGCCGGCTCCGCCGGCGTGCGGGCAGACCCGGACGCCGTGCTTCGCGGCAAGCAGCAGGATCGCGAGGTTCTCGTTCACCCCGGCGACCCGGGTCGCGTCGATCTGCAGCACCGACATCGTCTGGGCCTGGATGAGCTGCTTCGCGATGACGCGGTTCGCCATGTGCTCCCCCGTCGCCACCGGGATCGGCGCGATCCTGCGGGCGATCTCGGCGTGCGCGAGTACGTCGTCCGGGCTCGTCGGCTCCTCAACCCACGCGATGTCGAAGGGCCGGAGCCGTTCGATCCAGACTACGGCCTCGTCGAGGTGCCAGCGCTGCACGCGACATGATTGCGACGACCTGTGCCGGTCCGAACCTGGCGCAGGGCCGGATGTTTGGGCAGCGTGACGCAGTCGGAGCGGCCCGGACAATTCGTCAGCGGAGTTCGATCAGACCGCGGACATGTCGGCGGTCTCCTCTTCCAGTGTTCGATGCCGGCGTTCTCGAACGGCTGTGCTGCCGATGACCGCGAGCGAAATCGCCACCAGCACCGCCGATGCCACCCATCCCCGGGTGAGCGTATGCAGGAGCCCAAAGCTGAGGGGTGCGATGACGGCAATGAATCCGCCAACACCCTGCACGAACGCTGACGTGACGGTGGCGCCCTCGGGAGTGGAGGCGTGAGTGTTGATCATCGTCTGAACCACGACGACGACACTCGACCCTGCCCCAAGGATTCCGACCCAGAGCGGCATCGCTGTTCCTGGGATGAGCGCGAAGCAGATCCAACCAACGGCGGACAGCATGACGCTGATGCCGATGAGCGCAGCGGCATGCGGCAACCGCATCACAAGGGTCGGCGCGAACAGTGCAACGACCAGGCTCACCGCGATCAGTAGAGAGACCATCACCCCGCCGTAGGAAGCGCTAAATCCATGCGCGACGACGAGCGTGGGAAGCCAGCTGAAGAGCAGGAAGACGTCGCCCGACACGGCGCCGAAGAGGAGCGTGAGGTTCCACACACTCCGAGACCGCCACACGTGCCGTCCGAGGTGCGCACGTGCCGTGGAACGGTCGGACGGTCGTGAGTCAGACACGCTGCTCCCAGCCGGCATCCTGGATCGGAACATCACCACGACCCAGAGCACCGCACCCGCAGCGGCGACACAGGCCCAAAGGCCAAGCGATATCCGCCATCCGATTGCCCCTGCTAGCGCCACGACGACGAGGGGCGGCACGAGCGCCCCAACGTGGAAAGCCACGAGGTAGCTGCTGCTCAGCCGACCGATTGAGGCGGGGAAATACTTGCGGATCAGCGGGGGGATCGTCACTGCTGCGACACCGGCTCCCGCCAGCGTCAGGACGGTGAGAGCGACAAGGCCGAGAAGATCCGTCGCACCGGCTCGCAAGACCTGCCCCGCCGCCGTGACGAGCATCGAGACTGCTGCGAGGCACTCCAGCCCGAAGCGACGCGTGAGTAGGAGCGTAGCGATCGCAGCCACGGCGAAGGTCGCCGGTGGCAGCATCGCGAAGATCGAGATGGCACCAAGTCCGAAGTGCAGGTCGTCGCCGATGGCTCGCAGCAGTGGGGAGAGCGACGTCACCGCGATACGCAGGTTCACTGCCGTCATCAGCACCGCACAGACGATGAGCGGACCCCCACCGGTGCGTCCCCGTCGTCCGTTCGGCGATAAACCTGTACCGGTAGTGGTGTCGCCATTCACCCCCGGATTGTAGGAGGATTTGCCAGGTTCAGCCTGCCGACCTGCAACTCTTGCAATCGCAGTAGGGTTGAACCGTGATTGATGCGGTTGATAGGACGCTCATTGGCCTCCTGATGAAGGATGCACGGGCAAGCAACCGGGCGCTCGCGCGTGCTGCGGGCCTTGCCGAGTCGACGTGCTTGTCGCGGGTTGCCGCGCTCGAGCGGCGGGGGATCATCACCGGCTACCACGCCAGCGTGAACCTCGAGCGGGTGAACCGTGGCGTCGAGGCGTTCGTTCAGATCAAGATCCGGCCGCAAGCACTCGGCACGGTGAGCGCGTTCTGCGACGAACTGGCGGAACTACCCGAAGTGCTCCGGGTGTTCCTCGTCACCGGTGCCAGCGACATTCAGGCCCTGCTGGCTGTTGCGTCACCTCACGAGCTCCGGGACTTCGTCCTATCGTTAGCGCAACGCGACGAGATCGCGGACATCCGCTCGTCCATCGTCTATCTGTCCAGGCAATCCCCGCAGGTATACATCCCGGCGTGACCGAGGTACACCGCAGCTGCGGTATCCTGCGACGTCGGTGCCCTGCACGACCGCGATGCCGGGCGTCGCCGTGGCGAGAGCGGGGAAATCGTTTGCTCGTCCGGCTCTGAAATCCACGTCTGAATCAGCGTGGCTCCGAACGGCGCAACGCCTGCCCGAACCTGTCCGCGGTGATCTTCGCCGCGTATACGACGAGTGCGGACTCGCCGTGTTCGACATCAGGCCGATCCCGCTCCGGGATCCTCGCGTTCATTCCTGTCGAGTCCGATGCAGCGAACAACGTCTGAAGGCTCCGCCGACGATGAAGCTGACGGCGAGGACGAACAGCGGCAGCACCTCAGGCGTACGCGGCTGCTGCAAATTCGGACCGGATGTGCGACGACTACCGAGCCAGCACGACCGTAATCGAAGGTGCCGGCGGAATCGGTCCGTAGGAGCTCGACGCTAACGACCCGATTGCATCGGTGGGACTCGAGCACCAGCGCGGTCGTAGAAGACCTCGGTGCCAGAGAGGACGGTCAACCGCACGATGACCGACCACGGTTCAAGCTTCGGCGTCAACTGACAGCATCGGCGATCAGCCCATACGGCGGCATATCGGCGCGGCGCGTGAACTGAATCACCACGTCGTCGGAAACCGATTCCGGTGGGCTGTTGTCGACGACGATCAGCTGTGCGCCCTGCCCGTCCGTCGACAACCAGTGTTTCGCATGAGCGTAAAACCGTTCTACGAGTGCTGCGTCCGCGAAGTCGTCGTCTGGGGTGGCGTTGTGACCGAGGTTCTTCTGCGGACTATCGATGATCAGCAGACCCGGCGCGTTCGCATCCTGCTCGTAGGAGATTTCCCAAAGCGCGAGATTCCACGCTAACGCGATCACGACCATGCCTCCGCTGCTCGCGTTGGTGTACTCCAGGCCGCGGACATACGGGACAAAGTTGGAGTTGACGTAGGCGTCGCTGAGTTTCGGGTAGCCGACGTCTTCAAGGATCGCAGCGAAGCGGTTCGACAGCATCCGAACGATGGCGTCTCGGTCGGGTCGGTTCTTTCGTCGCTGACCCGAGAGTTTGTCGTACTCGCGTTGGAGTTGGAGGACCAACGCTGCGCTCTTATCGACCCAGTCCCACGCCTTCACCCCGGTCTCGGCGGCCTGCCTAGCCAGTTTCAGGTCGGTGATCTGCGTGGTGATGCGATCGCGGAGCGCCAGCCACGGAGCAGGGCTGTCGGTGATGGCATCGACCGCTGCGGCGGTGTCCGCGGCTCGGCGCGCAGCGTCCGCGGCGTCACGGACAAGCAGGTCGCGGTCCCTCTCCAACCGTGTCATGTAGTCGGTGAGGCTGACGATCCGGGCATTCACCGCGCGCAGCTCTGCCCGGACGAGGGGAGCGGAATCGGAGCCAGCACCCTCCGTGGTGCCCTCTTCATCGGTGTGTACAACACTGTGGCGGCAGAGCGAGCAAGTTCCATCCGCGACCGATGGCACCTCGGAGAGCGTGTTGAAGCAGACGGGGCAGACGGTCACGCGGAGTGGGTCGAACAGCACCTGGGTATCGAGAAGGAACCCAAGCTTCCGGCGATCATCAGCATACTGGAGTCTGAGCGCATCCAAGCGGGCGAGCAGTGACTCGCGGTCACGGAGCCGGACACGAGCTGCAGCGTCAGTACGCTGTGCAGTGTCGAGCGCGAGGCGGATTTCTGCAGACGCCGACTCAGTGCTCCGACGACGAGCGTCAAGCGTGCGAAGTTGCACGTTGAGGTCGGCGAGCTCCACGGACAGCACATCGACGCGTTGCTGCAGCACTGCGCGTCCGTCCGGATGGTCACGGTCCGCCGTTACCGTCAACGCATCGAGGCGTCCTTCCTCCTTCGTGCGCTGCAGCGCGACACGCTTTTGCCGCTCGGCAAGAACAGCTTCATCGTTGTCGTAGACGCCGAACATCACCTCAATGGTCTGCCGATACTTCTGCCCGACCATGAAGTTGCCGTGCTCGAATACAAGGTTCTTCGAGTCGAGGCGGTCGTTTGGGATGATCATGACGTGGAAGACATCACGGATGGACAGCATCGCTGAGCCGGTGTCTTCTTTGACAACTGAGTCGGACAGACGCACGCCGTCAAGCCCCGACGAGGATAACACCAGTTGTGACAACCCTTCCGGGGCGCCGGTGGGTTCAATTGAGTACCGGCGTTCGGCGGCCGCTGCTGTTGTGTCAAGAGTCGCCTGCCAAACCGTCGCAAATGAGGACACGGCGCCAGCCGCGGACCGCTCGATCACCGTCGACGTTTCACCAAGATCCACCTCGAGCAGTGCGGCGCGGACGTTCGTGCGGACTTCATCGTGCGGTGGGAGGTAACTCCCGCCCAGCGCGTAGGCGATGAAGTCGACGATCGTGGTCTTCCCGGTCAGGGAAGGGCCGGCGATGATTGACAGGGGCCGGTAGCCGTCCGCAGCGCCTTCAGCTTGAAATGAGACCTCGTACGGTTCGGCGGTCGCTGAGGCTCCTGCGAGACGCAGTCGCTTCACTCTGATGCCCACTACGAAATTCCTTCCTCGGAGGCCGCCGAGAGGTCTGCACCGCGGACGTCGTCGAGGAGGTCAACAAGCAACCACGAGTGCCCGAGCCATTCTTCGACATTGTCTTCGAGACGCTTGTTCGACAGGCGTACCAGTCGTCTCAGCACGATCGACGCGGAGCTTCGGTACGCGTCGGCGTAAGACGACTGCATGTTGGCAACGAGCTGCTCGCCGGCCTCACTTGTTGAGAAGCGGGTACCAGCCAGGCGGACCAACCCGAACGCGATGAGCTGCGCCAGGTCACCCCGAATGCGCTCTCGCCGAGACGCGAACCGGTGGCCTGTGGAGGCGTACGACAGCTGTGTCTGTGAGAACCCGGCGAGACGCAATGAATCCCGATCGTTCGCATCGGACGGAGCGTCGTCGCCCAGGATCACCCACGGATTGTCCGCGAAGAACTCGTAGTAGGCAAGCCGATCGATCGAGTCTATGGTGCGGCCATCCTGCCTCGCCACGCCGAGCAGCAGCAACAGCCGACCCATGCGGAACGTTGCGCTGCTCTCCGGGACGAACGCGGATTCGGGCCGCGCCGATCGTGCGGGTGTCACCGTGCTTCCCCTGTCTCGACAACGACGTGTTCCGTCTCCGCGATGTCACCACCTGCTGGCGCCACACTGGCTTCTATGCCAGCGTCCGCGTCGGTGATGCTGTTTTCCCGCGCCTCCCCGTAACCGGTGGCAACGTCACGCCAATGCTTCACCCAGCCGGCCTTCTGCTCTTCGACGAGGATGTGTGCGGCGCCCTGCTTGTGAGCGTGCTGCAGGACAAGTCCGGGCGCGTCAGGGACCGTCGCCGCGTCTGCCAACACCGCGCCATAGAGTTTCGGCATCAACCCCTCAGAGTCGGCGGTCGGGGCATGCTCGTTGAAGCGGGTCTCCCATGCACCCTGCACGCCCAATTGAACGGTCCGCAGCGCCCGTAACGCGTCCGTAGATCGTTTCGCTTGAAGGTCGCGTCGCAACGCGTCGGTCGCAAAGAACATGCCGCGAGCCGCGCCGGTTTCGGTGTAGCCGGCGGCGTGCATCTGCCGGACGAACAGTGCATCCTCGAACATGCTGTAATCGTCAGCCATTGCGACCGGTGCGACCGGTGCGACCGGTGCGACCGGTGCGACAGTGGTCGGCGCATCGAGAGTGTGTGGGAAATACTCCCGTCGGACGTCCAACGCTTCGGCGCTCATCAGGCGCTGGCGTAGCTTGTCGCCGGTCCAGAGGACGATGCGCACCCCGGTCTTTCGTTGGGTTCGTGAGGACCAGCCGTGGAACCACTTCATCTGCGCGGGATGCAGAATCGCCGGCACCACCAGCGTCCATTCCACGATTCGGTACCCGTGTTCGAGTGCTTTGCCTTGTGCGGAAGCAAACGATTCCCGCACCTTGCCCTGCGGCCCCGGATTCTGCCATTCCCGGAAGTACTTCGACTGCCAGATGCGGACATCCCCGCCGCCAAGGTTGCCGACGAACGTATCGATTCCCCAGTCCGTGTGGTTCGAGGCAGCGACCGTCGAGGCATCCAACCACTGAACAGACACGAGATCACTGACGAACTGTTCGAACCGGTCTCGGGCAGCACCATCCGAGTTGTTGTCCGAGTCGAACCTGGCGAACAGCTGCGGAGGTTCCGGCAGTTGCGCAGTCATCGGGTCATACTCATGACGCGCCAACGTCCCCGGTAACCCGCGCGGCTCGCTACGCCCTCTTCCCCCATAGGCAGCAATATACCCGGCAGCGACGAGCGTAGTGGCCCACACGACATAGGCACGTTTAGTCGGGCGGCCCCTCCCGAGTCGAGACGCCCGTTGCACGACTCACGACGGAGACGACAAGGTCACCTCGGCTACCGAGTTCTGCGCGGGAACGTGAGGACCGGCGGTCGGAGGGAAGCGGGCCCCAACCCATCCTGTGCTGGCGCGTTGACTCGCGCCTGGAGTGAGCCTTGCGAGCTCACGGGGCGGCGCTCGGCGGGCATCGCTAGCCCTGCCTTAGCTGGGCAGGTTGTGACGAAGGTCGTAGCCGGTGTCGGCTAGGAACCAAAGCCCACTCCGAATCTCGTCCAGGCCTCTGTTGTCGTCGTCGTTGCGCATGTCGGCGCGGAGCAGCGTGTTGGCGGTGATGAAGTCGTCCGTGCGGTCCGTGTAGCCGGCGGCTGCGGCGGTGAGGAAGATCGTGGGGTCGGCGGGGATGATGAGTTCGGTGCCGGAGTAGCCGACATCATCCGGTTCAAACCCGAGGCTCGCCATGTCAACTTCGTGTTCGGTGAACACGACGAGCCGATACGGCATCTCGCGTTTGCTGATTGCCGGGTAGCCGGGTCGGTCGGAGATGCTGCGGCCGGATATCCGGCAGCCCGCGCTGATGAGCCGATCCGCTTGGTCTTTCAGCGGCAGGTCGGATCGCCATCGCGTTCGGATGCCACCCGGGCCCGGGTAGCACGCAATGCAGAAGTCCACGAGCCCGCCGATTTCGCGGGATTCCCAGCCGATGCTGGTGCGGTGCACGCGTTTCCCGAGCCGTGCGAGGGCGTCGTCCACCTGCCCGGGCGTGAGTCTCCCGCGGCGGACGAGTCCGTCGAAGGAGGCTCCGTTGACGGCGAGCATCCGTGCGACGGCGAAGGTGATGTAGATCGGCGCGGCGTCCTTCCACCGGTCGTGGACGCCGAGGACCTGTTTCCCGTCGATCCAGACGCGTCGTCGGTCGACGTCGACGAGCAGGACCGTCTCGGTCTGTTCCGCGAGTGCGATCTGCATCTGCATGACCGTGCGAGGGGCGAGCAGGAGCAGCTCTGCCGGTGTGTCTGGTTCGCCGCGCGGGTTCCGGGTCGATGTCGGGAGGCGTGCTCGGCGGCCGTCGGCGAGGCGGAGCGTGTCGTGGGACTCGACGACTGCGTGCAGGCCGGCGAGTTTGAGGACGGCAAGGGCGTCGGTGAGGTCCGCGGTCTCGCCGAGCCCATACGGGAGGGTGATCTGCGGCCGTCCGGCGTACGCGTCGGCGACCCATTGCAGTGCGGGCCCCATCAGCGGCGCTCGTCCGGGGTGTCGGGTCGGATGAGGGCGATGATCCAGCGGGCTTCGGTGAGGAACGGCTCCCATCCGTCGCGGGTGTCACCGTGTGCTGGTTCGCAGCGGTAGCCGCCGTCGCTGTCGGTACTACTGACGAGGACCTGCCGGAGCTCCGAGTCCGGTGGGTCCCGGAAGTACATGTGTCCGTGGGTGCCGGCCATGTCGAACGCGACAGTGAGCAGGAACAGCTCCGGTCGGCTGGTCACCACCGCCACCGCCGTCCGCGGAACAAGGCGATGACGGTGGCGATTGGCCGGCCTTGCTGCATCCAGACCAAAGGCGTCAGGGGCACCTCGTCGATGGCGAGGAACTGTCGGGCTGTGGTCATGAACTCCGTCATCGCTGCAGCGTCGAGGAGTCGCTGCGGGGCAGCTGCGAACAGCACGTCAAGGCCAGGCAGCAGCACGGCCGGGTCGCCGAACTCGGGCAGGGCGGGTTGGACGATTTGCCAGTCGGGGATGCGTTCTTCACCGTCGAGGTCGAAGCTGGTCAGCCGGTTCGAACCGAACAGTTCACCGACCTCATCGACGCTGATCTGTAGAGCGGCTGCGGCTTCCGCTTCGGTGAGGGTGGAGTCGAGCAGGTGCCGGCGGATGCGGGCCTGCGTGGCCTGCCACCATTCCTCGGGGACGTCAGCACCATCAGTAGGAGCGGCGCCGGGTTCACGGCGGATTTGTCGGCCTTTGTCGGTGTAGGCCTGGAGCTGGTCGATGCTGATCTCACCCCGGGCGTACATCCACAACTGGGCCTGCCAGGGCATGCCGTCCGGGAACCCTTCCAGGTAGCCGGAGTGGATGACTTCCCGGACCGCTTTCTCCCGCTTCGCGACCTCGGAGGCGGGGATGAGCAGGGTCTGGACGATGCGGTTCGCTTCCCGCGTCGCGGGGACGGTCAGGTCCGACAGGACCGTGTTGTGCTTGTCGTACAGCTCGTAGCCGGGTTCCTTGTCGATGGGGCGGACCAGGAGCTGCGCCAGCCCCGCGTCCGGGTTCTCGGTGTCCTCGAGGAGGACATGTCCCCAAAGGATCCGGTCGTTCGAGAGGTGCAGGGAAACCAGACGCATCATCAGCGAGTACCTCCAAGAAGTCGGGACAGCAGCGCGAGGGTTAGGGCTGGGAAGTCGGCGCGGTGCGGCCGATGCGTTCGGGTGTGTAGCGAAGGATGAACCGCATGATGTGGTCCGCTTCGGCCATCGCTGGCACCGATGGGTCCTGGGCGTCCGGGTCGACGTTGGTGAGCCGGAACCATGGCGCCGCGTCGGTGTGGTCGATCAGCACCGTGGCGGGCTTGTCGTCAGGGTGGTCGAGGTTGGTGAACATGACGGCACCGAAGAAGCGTGCGTCGTCGTACGCCAACGTCAGGGACAGCAGCTGCAGCGTCATCGGTGGACTCTCGTCAGCTGCCGCTGGGGTGCCAGCGGAGGTCGTGGGCGAGGTCGGCTTGGAAGTGCAGCAGCTGCCGCAGCGCGTTCACCGCCTCCGTGTTCGCGGTCACCCAGCTGTCTTCGTACATGACGTGCGCGGTGATGAAGTCGTCTGTGCAGCATCCCTCGGCCGCGGTCAGGATGGTGGTGTCCTGCGGGATGACGACTGTTACGGTTGCGTCGTTCATGGTGACGGGTTCGTAGCCGAGCGCGTGCATGTCGGGGTGCTGGGCGAAGAACGCAGTCAGGCGGTTCGGCGGGACGAAGATGCCGGACTGCTGCGCGGCCCACCGGTCCGACATCACCCCGCCAAGCCCGATCAGCTCGTCTGCTTGAGCGTCGATGCTGACGTCGCGGCGCCAGCAGGTGCGGATCCCGCCGGGACCCAGATACGCCGCCAACGCCCAGTCGCAGAGTGCGTGCCGGTCGGCTGCTTCCCACCCGACTGGCGTGTGGACGACGTGCGCACCGAGCACGGGCATCACGGCTCGGACGTCGTCCGCCGGGATGCCGACGCGGTCCGCGATGGCGTGCGTGCCGCCTCCGTGCAGGACGATCGTTCGGGCGCTGGCGAACACGGTCTGCCATCCAGGCGTCGCGTCGCGCTGCATCGAGCTGCCGTGCACCTGCCGGCCGTTCGCCCAGACACGTTGCCGCTTTCCGTTCACGACTACGAGGTCCGGGTACCGCCGTGCTAAGGACAACACTCCACCCTCTGACCCGCCAGGGAGAACGATGAGGTCCTCGTCTCGTTCGGCAGGGGTGCCGTCGTCGGTGATCGTGGCTGTCGGGTCCGGCGTGGACAGAAACCCGGTCCGGCCGTCCTCGAACCGCAGCCGGTCGAACGCCTCTACACGAGCAGGCATCCCGGCCGCAGCCAGGGCGGTGAGGGTGTCGGTGATATCGATCGTCCACCCGAGCCCGAATGGCAACGACAGGATCGTCTGCTGATGCCGGATGTCCTGCACCCACTGCCGACCCGCCATCACGCGCACCTCACCAGAGAGGGTGTGGCCACGTGGGCCGGCACCGGTTCCACGGACGGCGTCTCCCGATCAGGCATGGTGAGCCAACCGTGGGTCGTCCTCTGCCAGCCGCTCTAAGCCCAGACCCGCCGCGGCGAGGATGGCGTCCTCGCTCTCCTCGGTGGCTACCCATGACCCGATCTGTGCGTTGATGGCGACGAGCGCTCCAAGGCGGCTTCGAGCGTCGAGGATGACCGCGTCGACCTCTGCTTCTGTGCAGTCGCTGCTGAGTTCCGGTTTCGACGGATGCAGGGCGGGAAACTCAAGTCGCTGTACCGGCGGGTGCCACTGCACGCCGATTCGGAGCACCCGTTCGTCGGCGTCGTTTCGGTAGAACAGCGCGCCGAACGGATGTCCCATGTCGAGGGTGAGGTCGGCGCCGTAGAGCGTCCACCCTGCGGCTGCGTAGGTGGTGTCCCACCGCTGGACGACGAGCGCACCGACGCCCATCTGCAGACCGGGGATGACGGCCTGGTCGGCGGCAACCTGCACGTACAACGCATGAAGGTCAGCGGGCACCTCCTTGCGAAGGGTGGTGAACGGGATCCGCGCCAGGTGATGCGCCGCGTGCGGCTGCCGCGTGCCTTGCCCGCCCGCACCGGCATGCTCGTTCCTAACGCCGGCAGCGGCCTGGCGGTCTTTCCCGGTGGTCATCGTGTGCCTCTCTCCGCAGGTGCGCCGTCGTTGCCCTGGCCGGTGTCGTCGTGACGATGCAGCGTTTCGAGTGATGGGCGGAACAGCGCGAACGGAATACCGCCTCGCGTGATGACCACGTCCCGGCCATCCATCACCTCGAGGAACCATCGGACGGGCTCCTCGACGAACTCGTCGACGGAGACCCACAGGTCCTGCGCATCGCTCACCATGCGTTCATAGTAAGGAACAATTTGAGGGTTGTCGACACTTCACGGCGACGAGATCGTTGACTCCGGTCACGCATCCGGGCTTGCATCCTGCGGTGCGCGACTCCATGCGGGCCCGGGCGGGAAGCGGTAGGTGCGCCGCCGGGGTCGCAGCTATGCGCTGAACCGCCGCGAGGGTGGTCGTCGGTGGGGGCCGGGCCTGTCGTCAGATCGCGAAACGCCGTCGGTACACGGCACGAGAGTGACCGTGGCCCGGCTTCTGCTTGCTAGTCGCTTGCCTTTGCCTGCCGAAGGTCAAGTCGACCGGAACCGCGAAGTTCCGGGGAAGTAGCGGGGTACTAGGGGCCTCTCCTTACTTACTTACATTTACTACTACTTATATATAGGTAAGAAGGTATAGATAGATGGGGCGTCTATATACGCGTCTATCCCTATAGCCGTCCTCCACCCGCCTGAGCGTGAGATCGCAAGTCGACGCGTGATCCGGCACACGCATCCCCACTCGACATGCGACGTAGCCGCCCCCGGCTTCCGGCGACAGCCCTCTTCCACCGGATCGCTCAGAACATCTGCCGCCCGCGCATACGGATGACAGCGTCGCACCGGGCGGCGCGGGAGGAGCACCATGCAGCACCGCAACTGGTTCAGCAGCGACCGCACCGACGGGACCGCAATCGCAACCGTTATGGACGACCTCACCGTCGTCCTCCAGCCCAGGGGGTTGGTCGACATCGACGGACCGATCGGGACGTCGATGACCATCGACTTCGACGACGCCGTGGCCCTCCTTGCTGCGCTGTCCGAAGCGGTCGAGATCCTCCGCACCCGAGGCATGTCGGAACGGCCTGACGTCCTCGTCTGGGTGCACGACCACGCCAGCTGACGGTCACGATCACGTCCGCGGCGACGGATCTCACGACAGGGCATCACTTCCGCGCATAGGGGAGATGACCGGAAGGACCCCTATGTCGATTGACACCATCACTGCTCGAGCGAACGCGTTCATCTCTGCTGCGACCAAGAAGCACGGCGGGAGGTATGACTACTCCGAGGTGCTCGCCGAGTACGTCAACGCTCACACGAAAGTCACCATCGGCTGCCCCGCGCATGGGCAGTTCACCCAGGAGCCGAACGAGCACCGACGCGGACAACGGTGCCCGGACTGCTCAGGCCGTCGGAACTCCCGTCCGTCCGCCCGCCGAGACCTGTTCATCGCCCGTGCGCGAGAGGTCCACGGCGACCGATACGACTACTCGCAGGTCCGATACGTGGACCAGCACACGCCGGTCACCATCGTGTGCGCGCTACACGGAGTTTTTTCGCAGCGGCCGATGAACCACCTGTCCAGCCACACCCCGAGCAACTGCCCCGACTGCGCAGACGACATCCGACCGGTGAGCCTCACGGCCGCGTGGATGAACAGGCCGACATCGAAGCGAGACATCGACACAGGGGAGTTCAAGAAGGCGGCATGACATGGCCCTGTATGAACGAATTTCGCCGCATTCGAGCAGGTGTGACAGTCACAGAGACGGCGCGGCCTGCCCAAGTCGAGGAGCCCATGAGTAGTTGGAGAGGCACAAGCAGCGACGAAACTCGCGAAGCATTCGCCGGGATACGTGTCGCTGACCTGCGGCGTCTTGCCGCGGCGTCAGGAACCGAGCCGAACCCACTGGGGCGACTTGCGCGCGCTCTGGAGCGCGGCGGGTACGACACGGTGGACGACACTCCCGAGGGATGGGAACCGTACGCAGATGCCTGACAGCGACGAAGCGCCGACGGCACAAGACGTTCCCGGCAGCGACGCCACCGACGTCAGTCGCGTGTACGGCCCGGCCGGCTCAGCGGACTCTCGAACGCGCTATCCCGGGGGAATTGCTCGCCAGCAGAAGTGAAAGACCGGGTCACCGTGGGGGGACGGAGACCCGGTCTGAGGCAAGTGTGTGGCAAGCCCCGGGGCAAGCGTAGCGGCGTCGGTCAGTTCGCCGCCGCGTAGGCGTCGCGGACCTGCTGGCTGATGCGGCCCCGCGCAGCGACCTCATGCCCGTTTGCGGCAGCCCATTCGCGGATCCTCGCCAGCTCGTCAGGGTTGCTGCGCCCCTTCGCCGCCGGAGATGCGGACGCGGTACGGCTGCTGCGGCCGGAGACCTTGCGGCCTGCGGCGATGTAGTCGGAGAACGCTTCACGGAGGTTATCTGCGTTGTCGTCGGTCAGGTCAATCTCGTAATTGCTACCGTCGAAGGCGAACTGGACGGTGCGTCCCTCGCCGGCCTCAATGACGTCGCCGGTGAGGTCGTCGACGAGGTGGGTAGTGACCTTCTGTGCCATCTGCTGCTCCATTTCGCGAATTCAACCCTCCAAGCTTGACACATCCGGCGTTTCTTCGGGTGCGTTCGGGATAGCAGGAACGCGGCTAGACGGTGTCACGTCGTCGGAGCTTCTGGTCTCCGGGCTTAGTCCGCACACGCGCCGCGAAGAGGAACGTAGCGTCCGGGAACGGCTCCGCGGATCCGAACCGTTGTCGCGACCGCCGCAGAGGACCTATGCGCAGAAAGCCCCTCCAGATACCCGCGAGCGTCAACGTAAGGATCCAGCTCGCCAGCGCTGCGTGCTGGCTGGAGATCGCAGCAGGTCAACCCGAACGTACTGCGAGGGAGGCCATCGGCGCGCTGACGGCCGCCCGAGGATCTGAACGAGTACGCCAACGGGACCGGCCGGCACCGCAACTCATCGACGTGCCATGCACGGTTCATTGAGCATCGGCGGGAGGAGATGGTGCGTTCCAAGGTCCGAAGGACCACCCGGTGACGTCGGCGAGAGCGCCGCGCCAATACGGCAGCTCTGTCCATCGGTCGCCGATGCCGATCCGGACGTCACGCATGTGCAGGAGCTGGCGTTTACGCGTCGGGAGGTCCATTGCGTTACGGCGTATCTCCTCCACCATGGCTCGCTGGGTCGGCATGACGTCTTCCTTGCCCGTCTGGTCAGGATCGCCGGGCCGCGCGTGTTGCGATGCAACCGCGTCAATCCACTCGTTCCGGCTGATCGCCGTACCGGAAACGGTTTGCCCGCCCACGGTCAACGTCAGCGCGAACGCCCCGGCCATTTCGTCGCGATATTCGAAGGCGGATTCCAGCACGACGGCGAGCAGATCGTTCTTCGACTGGACGTCGTCGTTCGTGTACCGGTCGGGGTCATTCGCGGGATCGTGGTTCGCTGACTCGTTGTCGTCAGTGGCATCGTGCGCAGCCATAAGGCTCCTTCCGTGTTACTTCCAGTGCGCATCTCTTGCCCCGTTTCGGAGTGTCGAGATGGGTCATCCAAGGGTGGCGATTCGGGTTAGCCAGTCGTCGAAGGTGGTCGGGGCGATTCGAGCTCCGACGTGCGGAAGGAGGACGTTCCCGCTCATCTCAACTCCGAAGCCACTCTCATCCCACGAGGGAACCAGCGTTGCGTCCCGCCCCTTGGCAGCGAGTGTGCGCCGCGCCACGTCGACGAGATCATGCCGCTCAGGGCCAGCTATCTCGAGGAAGCCTCCGGGGGCGTTCGAGGTCGCAACCTCGATGAGGTACGACGCCACGTCGTACGTGTCGACTGGCTGCATCAAAAGCGGTGGTACGTCTGCGTGGTCGTCTTTCTGCCCCCAGAGCATCGCCGTCTCTGCGAACTCGAAGAACTGGGTAGCCCGGACGATCGAAAAGGAGCTTGTGTTGTCGGTGACAACCTGTTCTTGTCGCCTTTTCCCGATGAAGTGCGGGTACCGCTCCGTGGCGTCCACGCCGATGATCGAAAGAAGGATGTGATGGCGCACGCCCGCGCGTGCTCCGGCTTGGACGAGGCGCCGGCTGCTGTGCTCGAAGAAGGAAATCATCTCGTCGGGATCGGTTGACGAGGAATTGCTGACATCGATGACGACATCAGCACCGCGGAGGGCGGCATCGAGACCATCGCCCGAGAGAAGGTCCACACCGGAGGATCGAGACATCGGTACGACTTCGTGCACCCGCGCGCGAGCGAGCTCGGCAACGATGAGGGAACCGATCATGCCGGTGGCGCCTGCGACCGCAATTCGCATCGGGATTCCTTACTTCGGGGGCCGTAGTGGGCTGCGTCAGCGCCGATGCGCAACTTCGCTCCGCGCATGAAGGCGTGTACTGGTGATGACGAACTAGACGCACGGATTGTGAGGTAGTCAGGCGGTTCCAGTCGACACGGCGTGGCCGAGCGGGTCGCGGGGCGTTGGATGCGCCCGCCGGCGCAGTGCGCTTGGCCGACCGGCCGCAGTTTCTGCATGCGACGTGCAGCGGCGCTCGAACGAACCGGCCGAGTACCGATGTCCTCGTGGAGGACGTCCCTGTGGGCGACGTTCATGCCACTTGCGGACACGGGGCCGCGTTATCGAAGCGTGGCGTCGACGAGGTCTCGCCGTGAAGGCGCGGGCGGAGGTCGTCACGACGGTGAGCGGGGGGGGTAACAGAGGTCTGTTTCCACGGCTCACGCTGATGAGCGCTCGAGGGCCGTCGGCGGTGCATTGTTCGCATGGGCAGAACAAGAAGTGTCCGGGCAGCGCCGCGTCCTCTCGCTTCGCTACTCCGACAGCCGGTTCCCACGTCGGCTGGATATCCAGATGCGTTCAGGTCTAGCCCGCAGGGGTAGCTTCGTGAGTTTCAGTAAGCCCCGCAGTGGCCCTCTACGCTGCCGCCATGACTCAATTGCGGTGCTCGTCCGTGTTCCTCGGGCACCGATGCCAGCTCGTAGCTGAGCATGCGGGGGTGCACGACTGGTCCTCGGAAACGTCGCGGGCGCGTTGGGACGACGGCGCAGCGTGGGCGATCGGCCGGTCAGAACCGCCGGAGTTCGAGTGGCCGCAGTAGTCTCGGTCCAGCCTGTTCTCCGCGTACGCTAGATCAGCTCGGCTGGTTACCGAGCATTCGGCGCCGCATCTTGAGATTCCCCTGATCCGGCTTCAGAGGTGGGCTTTCCTGCGTCTCCCGGCCTACCCGGCCGGGAGACGTAGACCCTCCCCGACGCCACGGCAACCGGGTCTCATCAGCAGATTGACAACGCTGGAGCGCCAGGCCGTGCAGGGAACATCCCTGATGCCGTCTCGGCGACCGAGCAGCTATCGGGGCACGGGCGGCAAACGTTGCAAACATCTTCCCGAAGCACGCTCGTTCCAGAGAGTCCGCGTGTGAGGTTCAACATGCTCGTGGTCGCCTGTGTGGCCAGCTGGACGGCCACACTTCCACCGATCGAAGGTGCTCGGGCATCGCGTCTTCATCGAGCAGGATGATAGGTCCGCTCGACATCGATTAGTAGCACTTGACGATCGGCTATCGAGCGAGTGGTGACTTGGCGAGAACGGACGCGACGTAGCCTGGTCGCATGGATGACCAGCGGCCCCGCAGCATGGCCGAGGTGTTCACGGAGGGCGAGGAAACGGTTCCGGCACCTCGCGATGCGGTCCGCGCTGCGGGTCTGGTCGGCTTGCTGACGTTGTTGACCACGGTGATCGCGTTAGTCGCCGCTGTCGTTGTGACGGTGGGGTTCTTCGTCACGGTGCTTGGCGGAGTCTCCATGATCTTCGGGTTGGCTCCGCCGTCCCGCTGACGGATCGGCCACCGGTGCGCAGGTCCATCTGCTTCCCGCCGGTGAAGTGCGCTCCGGCCTTCTTCAATTGGTAGGTCGTAGCGCCCGGCATACCGGCCCTGAGTAGGCGCACATGACGCACCAGGCGGCCGTCATCCGCGCTCCACACATCCCAGTCCGCCGGTGAACCAGCAGGAGAGCCCTGACACACAACGACGTACCTGTGGCCAGCGTCCGTCTCTACCTCGAACTGTTGTAC
Source organism: Curtobacterium sp. PhB136 (assembly GCF_004346855.1). Lineage (NCBI taxonomy): Bacteria > Bacillati > Actinomycetota > Actinomycetes > Micrococcales > Microbacteriaceae > Curtobacterium > Curtobacterium sp. PhB136. The sequence goes on along the minus strand of NZ_SMGH01000004.1, from coordinate 541,080 downwards.
ATGGGTCTAAATCCGCATCGCGGCTCTGCTGCTCGCCCTGGACGGTCACCAGCCGGCTGTTCGCTTGCATACCGGACTCATCTCGCCAATCCCAATGCTGCCCGGTCAGCGCTCCGCTACCGAGAAGTAGTTCCCACTCGAACCCTGTGACCCTCGACAGTGAACTGTCCCGTCGCGCGGATGAGTTCGGACAGCTTGGCGTATCCCCAGTTGCGGGAGTCGAAGTCCGATTGCCATTTCCGCAGGAGCTGTCCCACGGAGGCGAGGTTCGCCCACCCATCCTCAGAAGATGCGGTGCTGACACTGTTTCGCAGGCCCTCGATGAGGCGCACGTCGTCTCGGGGCGATGATGTCGCCGGTCGTTCCGCCGTCGGTGCGTCAGCAGAGGTCTCGCCGTCGATGGTGTTGAGGACGTCGAGGTAGGTGAACTGGTCGCATGCGTTGCGGAACGACGTCGGTGTCTTGCGCTCTCCGAATCCGTAGACGGTGATGCCTTGCTCGCGGATGCGGGACGCGAGCCGTGTGAAGTCACTGTCGGACGAGACGATGCAGAACCCCTGGAACCGGCCCGTGTAGAGCAGGTCCATCGCATCGATGATGAGTGCGCTGTCGGTCGAGTTCTTGCCCCTGGTGTGCGCGAACTGCTGCATGGGTTGGATGACATGCTCGCTTGCCGCGACCTTCCAGCTGTTGAGCTGCGTCGTGGTCCAGTCACCGTAGACCCGTTTAACCGATGCCGTACCGAACCGAGCAACCTCTGCGAGGACGGCCCCAATCCGGGACGGCGGAACATTGTCGGCATCGACAAGGACTGCGAGCAGATCGCTGGGTGCGTTCATCCCCACAGCCTCGCAGGTCGACGCGGCGTTACTCGTCCGTGGCGGGATGAACCACGAACCCGCGAGGTGCCGGAGTGGCTATCGATCAGGAAAGGGCCAGTGTGCCGAATGGCCCAGTCCGCGTCGGTGCCAGTGGCGGTAGCGGCTGAATCTGACACGTTCGCGTAGCCCTGGAGGAAAGCGAGCCAGCGCACGGAGTAGTTCGGGTCGGCGGCAGCCGCAGAGGCGCGTTCCTTCAGCGCCTTCCTTTGGCGCCTTCAAACCTCCCGCGTGCTTCTGCGGCATCAGCGTGCTCTTGGGCGATGAGGCTGCGCGGGTCACCGTCTCCCCGATGCATCGCAGCATCCCGCGTTATCCCTCGGGACGTCGTCAATGGTCGCGGCGGTCAGCGCCGATTGGGCATTCAACGATGCCGCTTTCATCGGCGTGTTTACCCCGACCGCCGAGACGAAGCATGCTGCACGCACCCGGGCACCCCTGCAACGGCGCATTGCTCACCGCCTCAGGCCGGCCCACCCCAGAACGCGGCCGTCGTCTCATCCAGCCGTCACACTGCGATATTGTCACCCTCTGCGCGGCGGCCGGTCATCGGTGCCCTGCCGAAGCGGGTGGAAGAGGGGGAACCGTGACTGAGCGGAAGCTGTCCGACGGAGTCGGACGCGTCCTGACCCGACTGATCCTGGGGACTGCTTCACTCGCCGCGGCGGTCGTCGGAACAGTCTCCTTCGTCACCGCCGTTGACGGTTGGCCCGCGCGAGCTATCGATGGCCGCGGAGCGATCTGGGCGGGGTGCTGCTTCGCCGGCGCGGTGGCGATGCTGATCGTCTACGTCCTCGTCACCGTCGCCCCACACGGCAACCGACAGCCGTTCGAAGGATCCGCCGTTCGAAGCGGAGTCACAGCGTCCGACGCGGCGGTCGAAGCAATCCTGGAACGCGCGGACCTGTTCCACGCGCACCAGGCCCCAACGGCTGAGCCGCACCCCGAGCGGGCATCGTCCGCGAATACGGCGCCACCAGAACGAAACGATGCCGCGGAGGGAGAGAACAGCGAAGCAGCGCTGCAGGACGCATCAACGTCGGGGATGCCGCAGCGTGCCGCGGCAGATTTTTACCGAGACATCGTCCTCCGGCCGGCGGAGCTGACACCCCGGATCAGCGAATTCGTCGAACCGCACCGGGCGAGCAAAGTGATCCGCACGACGTTAACCGTCCGAGCTCCCGCCGCAGTGACCGGCTCGGTCATCGTTCCCGTGTTCCGTGCCCCCCGTGGGGCGGTCCTGACCGGACTGCGACTGATCGGACCCGATGGCACGAGAGTCTCCTCGCTCAGCCAATCCGACGCGCTCGGCTACGCGTTTGGCGTGATCCGTACGCTTCTCACCCCGTACCCGGCCGCGCTGGGCGAGTACAAGCGCATGATCGAGAAGAAGCTCATCAAGCATCTGCTCGAACTCGACCCGACGGTAGATCCTGGTGGTGACGCCACGCTCTACCCGTTGCTGTTACAGGTCCAGGACCTGGCAGGGATCGACGAGGACTTGGCGCCCGAGATCGAACAGCTCCTCGCCGCCCATCTGCGCTACAACTTCGTGTGCGTCGTCGCGGAGGTCGCTCCGGCCACGGACGATCCGACACCGCGGACGCTCCGTTTAATCGTTGAGCGGGCAGAGCCGAAAGAAGCGGTGGCTCGAAGGAGAGAAGCCGAGCGGCTGAGCTGGGTCGCACGGTTGGTGTTCCTGACCCTCCCAGCGGTGCGGAAGTTCGTCGGCGTCGAGACCACGATCTACCAACACCCACTGGAACTGGCGAATCTCGCCGGGAGTTACCACTTGGAGATGGCGGGACCCCGAGGGACATACCTTGCAAAACAGGCGCTGCGGCCGACAGGGGAAGCGGAACTGACTCCGGCCAGCGGCACGAACATCGTCCTCGCGCCGCGGACCGGGCAACGCTTCTCCCACGTGTACATCCGGAACAACGGCACCGACTTCAAGGGCGTGTTCGTGGCGAACACGTTCTACGAGCGGCCGCCGGGAGCAGTGCTCCTGGCGTGGCTGTCCGCCGTGGCCGCGTGGGTCATCGTCTTCCTCTGCGCTCTGAAGGCCTTACTTCGACCCGAAGCAGCCGAACCACACGCCGACCTCGTCGCCGTGCTGCTGGCCTTCCCGCCCGGAATTGCGTTGTGGGCAGGCTTCGGGGAGACCATCCGGCAGACACTGTCCGCTCACGTTTCCCGGCTGACGACGATCCTCGCGAGTGCAATCGCCGCATATCTGTACGTGCTCGGGCCGCCGCGCCACGACCACGCCGTGTCGTGGTGGCATGACCCGGCGTCATGCTGGGCAGTCGTGATGTCAGTGTTGACAGTGACACTGGTCGGAAGCGGCTTCTCGCTCATCACACGAGCGGTGACCAATGGTAGAGTCCGAAAATCCTCGACATAGGAGAAGAGCGACACCACATGGGGTTCTTCAAGAAGTTCGTATCACAGCGACACCGACCCTCGAGCGCGAGCGTCGAGACCATCCGTCCCACCGCATGGGCCTACTCGCCGAGCTACACGAGTCGTAGCTACCTCGTCGAATCTCCCGCGGACACGTTGGAGCGGATGCGCCAGGCCGCCGAAGCGGCGGGCACGTTGACCGTTGAGAACGAGCATCACACCACAGCAGCCTGAATCGCGCTGCCGCCCGTGGGCACACAGCGCGTGGCGGTCCGACGGAGGGCGGGATCGGCACGAGTCGCCGTCACGGCAGGTGCCGGGCATACGAGCCTACGGATGGGTCAGGGATGCCGGAGATCATTCAACTTCGTCAGGATCCGCCAACGTGGAACCGTGAGACCACGCCGGCGCTCCTCGAGTTGACGCAGACGTTGCTCGCTGAGAAGTACGTCGCGACCGTGGAGCGGCCGACCTTCGGCGACACGCTGTCGCATGGCGACACGTCCAACTTCGGTCTCGGTGAGGCGCACGTCGTCGTGGAGATCGTCGTCCAACTCGGCGGTCCACATCTGGATGTCCTGCTCCAAGCGGCGGCGAAGAGCTTCGCCGAGGAGATCGGCAAGCGCACTGCCGACGGTGTTCTCGCGATCCCCGGAATCATCGCGGCCTGCCTCGTGAGGCATCGGCGAACCCGTATTCGGGTCGAAACTCTCACCGGCGACCCTGTTGCTACCCTCGACGCGGTTCTGTCGCGTCGACGGAAGCCACCGGTATGGCCGGCGGCGGCGACGCACCCGATGATGCGCAGCGGCCTCCGCGACATCGCGCGGAGTGAAGCCCTCCCCGGCACCGCGGCCGCATTGCGTGACTGTGTTGAGCGCGCAGTCGCTTCGCTAGGACCGATTCACTCTCATGCTTTGAGCGGCATCTGCGACTGCGTCGAGAGCCGTCGTGGCGGCATCCGCGTTGCCGTCGAATAGCCCGGCGAGAAGAGGTGTCCAACCGCCGCCGGCAGCGTTCAACCGCTCCTGCAATACGACCTCAGTTGGGCGCGGGGTGTGCCGTTGCCGCCACGTGTGGCGGCCGTACACAGTGCGTCCGCCGAAACCGCCACTGCCACGTTCGTGTTCACCGAACGCATCCAGCAGCACTTCGAATTCGTCGAAGGCGTCTGCGTAGTCTTCATCGCTTGCGAAATCGTTCGCGAAGACGGGGTTCATCGCGCCGAACAGATGGTCAGAGATCGGGGTGTAACGGGCGCCGATACGGCCTGAACGTGCGTCGTCGAAGTATTGTGTGTCGAAATCACCGTCCTCGAGTGTCTTGTTGAGCAGGGTGCCGAGCCACCGCCATTCCCCGACGACGGTGCGTGGGCCGTGGAGCGCGAGGAAGGGGCGCCGGTCACGGCCGAGCTGCCGCACCTGAACGTCAACGGTTGCAGCCTTCAACGCCGTGTAGTTCGACTTCGTCAAAGCGCCGAATCCCAGCGTATAGGTCATTAGCACCGTCGGGTATTCGTGCACTTCTCTGAGGAGATCAACACCAGTCGTCTGGCTGCACTCCTGCGCGATAGCAGCAATAGTCTTCGTGACCGCGTCCAGATGCCCGGGGCGACTGTACATGCCTATGAGCCGCAGCAGTGGTAGACCCGGTGCAAGAAGGTCGTCGTAGGCGCGGAGCCGGGCGACCCATGTCCGGGCCGTGTCTTCGCTGAGCTGGCCAGCCGCTCCGCTCATCGGGAACCGGTCCCGGTCCTTCAGCGCCGCGAGGATTGGATCTCGAACGTCGCGCATGAACTCATCAAAGTCGAGTTCGAGTTCTGGCTGCCGCAGTAGGCCTCTAAGACGATCCATCGTGGCCGCTTCGGCGGAGTCGGCACGCTTCGTTGCGCTGACTGCGGCGCCGACACTTCCGGCCGGCATCGGCGGTGTGTTGCCGACAACACGCTGAACCGCCATCGCGAGTCTGGTCATGTTCGGGAGTTTCTGCTTGCCGAACAAGTCTGCGCGGTGGATGGTCCGGTCCAGAGTGCGGCCGCCGCCCAGATCGACCGGAGGGATCGGGCTTTCGTCGAACCGGACCGTCATGAGCCAACTGGTGTCGAGCGGACGGAGCGTGTATTCGTCCGCTGCGATCATCAGCTCCTTGTACTGGTACGAGACGTCCCGCGCGCCGAGGGCGGAGGAGAAGCACGCAATGAACACCAATGACCCGGTCCGGATGGCGTCACGGATCTTCGCCTCCCAGTTGTCCCCAGGCCACAGCTGATCAACGTCTCGCCAGACGGAGAACCCTGCACTCTCGAGCGCGCCTTGCAACTCGTCGACGGCACCGGCGTCTTCGCGGATGTACGACAGAAACACGTGCTGTGCAGCCATATAGCTCACCGTACCGATCACTGCCGACATCCATCGACGAACGGCGGTCACCGGGTTCCGCACGACACGAAGTCCTTAACCGGACCGATTGTTCCGCCCCGGATCTGTTGGAGGCTCTCTATCCGGCAAGGATGAGAGTCATGGGAGCGTGGAGGAAGTAGCCGGAGGAGCTCCGGGAGCGAGCGGTTCGGCTCCGGTGGAAGCACGTCGTGATCCGAGCACGCGACAAGGCGCGTTGCGGCGCACCAGCAGGGCTGCCGCCATAACCTCGCTCCCACTACCGTCGAAGCGGCACTACCGAGCCTCCACTGAAACCGAGGCGGGACAGAATCGAAGGTGTCGCTGAAGTCACGCTGCCCGTCGACGAACGGGTTGCCGTAGCGGACGCTGCAGCACTGTTCCGAGTGCTTCGAGGGCGGCCAGTGACAACGGCGTCCTTCGCCGCATATGGGTGCTGCGTCGGAATAGGACGCGGGAGGGACCGTTACAGTACCTGTAAGCACCGTCTGATGGCACGAAGGAGCGGTTGCACGCATGCACACGGCACTTGACGTCGCAAAATGGTTCCTTGCCTGGGCCGACGCGGAAGACGCTGAACTGAGCAACCTCAAGCTGCAGAAGCTGCTGTACTACGCGCAGGGTCAGCATCTGGGCCGAACAGGCGAACCGTTGTTCAGCGACGAGATCGAAGCGTGGGGGCACGGTCCGGTTGTGCCTGCCGTCTACCGCGCGTTCAAAGCGTTCGGTGCTGCGCCGATTGAACCCGAAGGCGTACTGCGCTCGTTTGACTGGTCGAACTACTCGGACGTGCAGCAGCACCTCGCGAACGTTTGGCTGACGTACGGCGTGTACTCCGCGTGGGCGCTGCGTGACAAGACCCATCGCGAAGCGCCATGGGTTGAAGCGTTCAACGCCGACGAGCGGAACGCGGTGATCGGCCAGGACGCGCTTCGATCGTTCTTCGCAGCGGCGTAACCGATGGGGGATAGGCGCGACAAGCGACGATCCAAGCGACCTGCAGTGGATGCCACCACCCTGCCGACACCTCCGGTGCCTGCGGAAGGACACCCAGTGCTCTCGCTGCGGCACGTGCAGCCACGATTCGACGTGGAAGCCATGACCGTTGAACAGCGGTCTGCGTTTCTGATCAAATGGGCAAAGCGATCCAGGTTCTCCTGGACCGAGTTGACCTTACAGTCCAAACACGGTCTCGGTTTCGAGATGATGCCGAAGAAACAGATCCGGCCAGCAGTCCCGGAAGCACTTGAACAAAGCAAATACATGGTGTTCCGTCATCAGGAGAACCTGCCCTTCGTCGGATTCAAGGCAGGGGACGTGTTCCACGTGCTCTGGATTGAATCAGACTACGGCGACGTGTACGACCATGGTTAAGCGCATTGCCCTGCAGATGATGAACATCACCGTTGAGGCTTCAACCGGTGTAGAGCTTCGGGCTTCCCCAAACTAAGTCGGGAAGCGTCTCGGACAACCCACCTGCGGCGTTCACACCAGCCTGCATAGGGCTGTCCGGGGTCTTCGAACCGCCCACCTCCAGTCGCAGTCGGAGCACACCGGTAACAGGCACGCTGATTTCCTTGGGCTCTCCGTTGTTGACCGACACTTGGGTGGCTAGGGTCCCGTCAAGGTACACGGCGAAGTAGCCGGTTCCTGCCGCAGCCTCAGCGTTATCGTCACCGCCGACCGTGACGGTGAATCGGGTGAACTTCTTCCCGAGGTTGTATTCGATAACACCGTTCGGGTCGTTGCAGAAAGTGAAACACGAGTATTGGACGCTGTGGGGGTATGTCGTCCCGCCGATGGGGACGATCTCGGCTGGGTCGACATCGGTGGATGTGTCGATCGGGGCCAGCGACGCGAGATATTGAACTGCCGGTTGCGGTGACGGCGCCTGGGTTCCTTCCGACGGCTCGCTCGCTCGTGGGCCGGAGGTGCTCGGGGCAGAGTGGGCGCTGCTGCGCGTTGCGCTGTTCTCCGAAGAGTCGCTCGGGGTGCCGTTCCACCCGGCGATGTAGGTGATGTATGTGACGAGGAGGGCGGTCAGAACACCGCCGCACCATACGGCAACGGTCTTCCACCGTGACCCGGGAGGAGGATTCGATGTGGTGTTCGGCATGATCTATCTCCTCTCGTTAGGAGCGTATGTGCAACCGCTCCCGTGGCGCCAGCGGATGGCAGCGTGCGCCACGGCCGGGACGGCCGTCGTTGAGCGTGCGATGCACGTCATCGATCTAGGCTGCGGCTATGGGGTTTTCAGTGCGGATGGCACCCGGCGTACGGGTTCGCGTTTCCAGTCGCGGCGTGCGGACGAGTATCGGTCCGCGTGCGGCGCGTGTGCATGTCGGCGGCGGTGCGACCGGTTTTTCTTCCGGTGTGGGGCCCATGACGTATTCCACCAGCCTTGGTGTCGGCCGCCGGAGCTCGTCCGGATCGGTCACCCGGTCGGTCGCAGCGTCGAGTCGTGCGGAAGCCGCCGAGCAACTCGTCGATGTGTACAAGCGGATCGCAGGCCTGCACCGGGAGAGCTTCCGGCCGGCGCAACGGCTAGTGGAACCGCCGGCAGCACCGGTGTATGAGGCTGATGTGCTGAAGCGGCATCAGAAGGAGAAGCTGAAAGGAATCAGCTTCTTCGCTCGAGCTCGCCGGAAGGACGCACTTGCTCGGGCCGCCGTCGACGCGCAGCAGGAAGTTGAAAGCCGGCGCCGTGAAAGCGCACGTCAGCAGGCGAAAAAGCAGCGCCAGCACGACGAGGAATGGGAGCGTCTCACCGCGAACGACCCGCAGACGGTGATGGCTGCTCTCGCGACGGCCTTCGAGGACAACGACGCTGCAGCGGCGCCGATCGGTGTCACCGGCGATGAAGCGGCGCTTGTCGTCATCGTGCCGACCCTCGCCGGCATGCCGCAGAAGAAACCCGACGTCACCCCGACTGGTCGGCCCACGATCAAAGCGGTGCCGAAGAAGGAAGCGGCTTCATGGCACGCCACCGCCGTGGCTGGCTGCATCCTCGTGACCGTCAAGGAAGCCTTCGCCGTGGCCCCTGGGCTACAAGCCCTCCGCATCGTCGCCGCTACGACCCCGGAACGAGACGCCTACGGAGCTCGGCACGCAGACGTGCTCATCGCCGCCAGATTCGAGCGAAGCCGATTGGAAGGCGTGCAATGGGAAACCATCGAGCCAGCGCGAATCCTCAACGACGTGAGCACTGAACTGCAGCTCAAGCAAGTTGGGGCGGCCAAGACGTTAACACCGCTGGCGCTCGACGACGAACCGGAACTGCACGCGCTTCTCGACGCGATCGACTTCGAGGAACGTGGCGCGTGAAATCGTCTCCGACCGAAGAGCCGTACCTCGACGTCTGCATCTTCTCGACGCCGCGAACGTCAGAGATGGACTGGTCGATGGAACAAGCGATCGCGACCATGCCGACGCATCGTGTGCACGGCGCCAACGTCAAGGTGCATGACGCTGTCGTGGAGGCGCTTCGTTCGACAGACCCTTCCATTGAGACGGTGCAGTACTACGGACAGCTCGGGACGGAGGTCCTGCACGTCGTCCTCCCCGGCGCAGATGCGGCTGACAACGTCCCGAGGGCGTGGACGCGGAATTGGGATGCGTACGGCCTGATCCACGGCGTCCGCGCTGACGGGTCGGTCATTGCCGACGGAGGGCTCATGTCCGACCTCACCGTCGCCGACCTCCGCCGATCCGCGGGCAGGTTCGGAAACGGTCCGAACACGCGGGTCATCGTGATCGCGCCGATGGGGCTCGGCGACGGATCCTACGTTCTGGACTTTGGCGCATTCCTGCTCGACCACGGCGTCGATATCGGCACAGTGGCTTACGGCGCGTGGGCACTCGGGCGTAAGCGGTGGCGCAAGCAGTCAACACTTCGGAAGGTTCGTGCGGCAGTCCAGACGCTCGAAAGTGGCGGACTCAGTCAGCCATGGGCTATCCGACAATTCATCGACAGCGAAGACGCATGGCAAGCGGCCAACCTGGCGAAATTGCTCCGGATCCGACCCGAGAGCGCCCGGCAGCTGCTCCTGGCACTCGGCTACGAACGACGACGCGACGGAGCATGGGTCACCTCCGAGACGCGAGCGGCACGAAAGCGTCGCCGCAAGTGGGAAGACAGCGAACGGTGGCACAAATGACTGGGTCCCCAGCCGCCCGTCCTGGCGCAAGATCTCTGAACCTAGCGTCCTCACCGCGGTCGCTGTTTAACGGCAGGATGACGGTATGACGCGAGATGTGCTGCTGAGCGACAAGCAGGAATGGGTCGGGACATGGTGGCAACCCGAAGACCCCGCGCAGAAGGTCTCCGGTGTGCTCACATTCGATCCGGAGAGTGGAGCGGAGCTGCGACTCATTGGCGGCTGGGAGTACGACCTCAGGGTCCCTGACGGTGACGGCCCTATCTCCCTCGGCGGGCAGACACGGGATTGGCCGGTAATCCTTGGCGCCGTAAGTGATGGTCGACGAGTCACGCTCCTGGACGTGCAGCTCAAGACTGCCCGGACGACGTACAACCAGCTCAAAGAAGTCGACGGCCCCGACGTGCTGCACCTGCACCCGGCGACCGTCCTTATCGGATGCCACTTGCGAGGAGAGGGCGACGCAGTTTTCGTCGCTGGCGCTGTTACCGCAGAGAACCTCACCGGGTGGTCCGCCCGCACCGGCATCGGAGGGCAGCACCGATTCGGCAAAGACGACACGAAGCGAAGCGGAGAAATCACAATCCGTCGGCTGCCCGCCATCGTCGCGGAAAGCAGCACCGTCACTGTGAAACTGCACCATGTCAGCAGCCAACCCTTCACAGTCAACAGCCGAGCAGAGCGCGTGTCCCGGGTGCGAGAACACGCCTCGGTGGAGTTCATCGCCTCGGCGCCGCAACCGCTGGGGTACTACACGAACCTTGCTGCGAGCGTGGTGGACCTGCTGTCGCTGTCAGCGATGCGCGCGTGTGGGCTCATTCAATTCCGGGTCTACCTTGCGCCGACACCGGACCGATACCCGGAAGGTAGCCCCTACGCGCAGATGCGCACTCAAGTGGATGTATTCCAACGCATGGTGGTCGCGGCGGAGCCGGAGGAACCCGCGGAAGCGTTCGAAGATTTCGTCCTCACCGTGAACGACGAACCGTTCGAGACGTTGATGCCGCGATGGCTCGAGGTCCGCGAAAAGTTCTCCGCAGCGAGAAGCATGATCCTCGGCCTGCAGTACGTGCCGGGCGGCTACCTGGAGAACCGGGTAATCACCGCGGTTTCAGCGGCGGAAGCGATGCACCGAGCGTTGCAGCCGGAACCGCCAATCCCGAAGGCCGAGTTCAAGGACTTGCGGGCGAAGATCCTTGCCCTCAGCCCGCTCAGGAAACAATGGCTGTCTGAACGGTTCAGCGAACATGCGAACGTTCCGAACCTGCGGGAACGGCTCATCAACCTCGCAGAACGGGTCGGACCAGCTGGTTCCCTGCTAGTCGGTGACATCGGCGGGTGGGCGAAAACGGCGACCGGGGCACGGAACAAGATCGCGCACGTTGGAACATCTCCTCAAGCGCTGACGGAGCTGCGTGCCGTCGCGGATACAACCGCCGGAGTCGTCGTCCTCAACCTGCTGCACGAACTGGGCGTCCCCAATGACCGGCTCGTCACCGCTGTGCAACAAAACCCTGTGTTGCGGCGCACGGCCGGCCTGGCGAAAACGGCGTTCACCGTCGACGGGTGACCGCCAGTCGTTCGCAAGTACACCGAGTCCATCTAAGTCATGTCCGCAGGCGGTATCGACGTCGCCCCGGGTTCCGAGACACGACGTGTAGGCCGATTCATCGGAACCAGCTGAAGCACGGCCTGACCGCCGAACTCAATCCGTCTCGGACCGAGAAGCCCATGTGTCGGCGACGAACTCGGTCACAGCCACGGTCGTGTTGAACACGAGCCGTGCGTGGCGTCGTTCCGCTGAACTCGTGTCGGCACGCCCGTGACCAGTACCCATACTGTTGCGTGCCTCTGCGACGTTGCGGACAAGGGAGGCGAGGTTCCGCAGCATGCCCTTAACAGCGTCGGACCCGCGCCTGTCACCGGGCACCGCTTCGCCGTGGATCCCCAGCGCACGGGCCGCTTCCCCATACAAGCCGGGAAGGTCGTCACGGTCGTTGACTTCGATGCTGAAACTACGGAGAACGAGCTTCAACTGCGACTCGAGCAGTTCCTTGCACTGCCCAATTGCCGCCGCCGGATCCGAATCGATGTCGCGTCGGAGCCGTTCAAGCTGCTCGTCGAGAACACGACGATCGATGATGTTCGGACCGGCGACGACGACCTTCGCCGGGTCGTGCACGCCGGTCACCTTCCGTGCCTCGTAGTAGATGTTCTCGCCGATACGACGTGCCTCGGTCAACGACCAACCGAGGGGTCGCAGCTGCTCGTTGTACCCGTCGACCATCACGGCTGCGGTATCGGGATTACGCTGCGTCATCGGACGCACTGTGGCAGCCAGAAACGCCAGGAACTCCTCATCCGAGCAGTGGAGCAGGTTGAACCGTGAGTCGGTGAACACCCAATCGTCCGGCCAATCGGTCGTGTTCCGAACCCGATGCTGGTGAATGTCTTCCGCCGCAGTGGGATACCGGGATCGGGAGTCGGTTGACGGCTTCGACTTCAGGTCATACAACCGGGCGAGGAAAGCGTCTTCATCCTCGACCCCTGCCCAATGGAACCTGCTGACCGTCAGCCATTCCGCGAGGTCGCTGCGCACTCGCGCGCTGATGCTGTTCTTTCGAGGCACATGATCACACTAGGGGCAACGTCGGCCAGGGCAGCGACCACGACAGCTCGCTGAGCTGGCCACATCGCCGGAACAGTGCACAGCGTGTCGCTGCTGCTCGGCGGTCGAAACGCCTGGGGCCACGTTCTGCAGGTGCGGACGCCGCCCTCCCGGCAGAGGGTCAGTCAGTGCCGCGCGAGTGACTGTCCGAGCCCGCGCCAATTGTGCCGACGTCACTGTCCGCGGAAGCAGTAGGACTCGTTCCATGCCAACGGGCTGCTCGTCGCGGGGCCTCTGAGCTGAGGACGAGAGGCGTCCGAGGCGCCGCGGGCGAAGCGGATCCTGTCGTGGGTCCCACGATCGCGGCGAGACCGGTCGGACGGTGTTCGGAAACCGCCGCACCGGTCCACTACGGTCATCAGGGCAGCGTTCGGGGGACGGGGAGTACGTGGAGATCATCAACGGGGCGGTCGGTGGGCTAGTCGTCACCGAAGCGGTCCTCGTCGGGCTGTGGTGCCCGGCGGCCGCACTCGCATACAGCTTGGTCCAGCCGCCGACCGTGCGAGCGTCAACGACAGCTCGCGAACGGTTCTTTGCTCGCCTGCCGACCTGCATCCGGCCAATCGGGGCGGCGGTGCCGCAGCTGAGTCTGCTGCCCGGTCGAGCATGGCGGCGGTTCGAACGACGTTGGTGGGGTCCGGCGCGGACGGCGGACGCAGCATCGGATCGGGTCTTTGCCCTTCCGGCACTGCTCGCCGCCCTGTTGCTCGTGGTCGCGGTGGTGTTCCTGGTCGTGTCGGTGTCTATGGGGGCGGAGCTGGTGCGGGTCTACTGGGCGCTGCCGACGTTGCTGCTGCTGCTGAACTTCTCCGTGTTCGCTTCGACCGTCGCATTGCAGCAGCGGGCGTGGTTGAAGCGGACACCGTTTGAGTGGCAGCTGACGCTCCTCGTCGGTATGTACGCACGACTCATCCGCCGAGCTCGCCGCGACGGGACGCCCGCGGAGGTCGTCGAAGAGCGGGTGATGACCGCGACCCGTCGAATCGAACGACTGCTGCGAAACCGGTACCCGGCCACCTCAACCAGCGCGTCGGAGCGGGCCGCCGAGAACGCGTGGGCGCTTCGTCTGCAGCCGCTTTTAGATGTTCGAGCGCGGCGTCTACTAGCGCCTGATTCGTTACCGCCGGCGGTGTGGTTTGCGGAGTGGGTGGACGCCATCGCCGAGGCGTTGCAGCGCCCCGCGCCGCTGCCGGCAGCGGAAGAGGCGACGGTAACGCGCCCGTCGGACCCGATGCCACGTATCCCGGTGGTAGGCCTTTGGGTAATCACGGTCGGGGTCGCCGCGGTTGGCGTGTTGACGTCCCCACCAGCGGTGGAAGCCTTTATGCATACGGATTGGAAGGTGGTCGGCTCCGTCGTAGCGGTCGTCGTAGGTCTTGCTACCTGCGTCAACTACGGCATCGGCTGGTACCGCCGATCGGGTGGGAGCGGGTCCTGATTGCCAGTCCCATCGCGCGCACCAGGGAAGAGGGTCAGGAGGACGGCTTTCAGTACTGCAGTGCACTGCCGCCAGGTTTGGGGAGGATGAACGCGGCAGTGTGCCGTGCGCGGGTTACCGCCACGTATAGCCCCCACGCGGCATGGTCCTTCAGCGGCGTTCCCTTCTGCTGCGGGACGCGGTCGGACGTCGTTCGTTCGTTCGTCCAGGACGGTGCCGGAGCGAACGACGAGATCAACGGCGGCGGGCCGGGTCAGATGACGTCAGCGTAGGTTCGGACGACTTCGACGCATGCGGTGAAGGACGGCGCATCCCCGTAAATCATCGGCGCAGCCTTCACGTACGCGGCTGCCAAAGCATCGGACGACGCGCTATTCGGAGTGAAGCACTCGGCCGTAGCGATCCAACCCCCTTCCGGTCGCGCCACGCTCGACCAGTTCGCAGCGATGCTCCGATCGTGCACGTCGTCGGCGACCGCCCGAATTCCGTGGGCCCCCAGCGAGGCAACGCTTCCCCTGGTGCTCGCGTCGGTCAACAGAGCGTGCACGTCGTACAGGTGCCGACCGAGGCCCTCGAAGGCAGTCGTCTCACCCGACTGGTATCGAGCGTCCCGGTTCGCCAGCAGCGCCACCTTCTCGATGAGCGTGCGTTCCGGCACGAGCACATGCGACTGCACCGGCGTCAGCTCGTCGAAGTCGGCAGGTGTTGACCCTTGCCCGAGGAGGTACTCGGCGACGAAGGAAAGGATGTCAACGCTCTCGTTCGGAGTGGGTGCTCCTCGGCTGCCGATTTCGAGCAGAACCTCGGGCTTCACCTCCGCGGAGTCCGCGGGGTGCAGAATCGGATACGTAACGAATACGTTCCTTGCCACGGCCCGTTTCTGATTAGCGGAACGATAGGCGCCGGCCCCTAAGTCGAGGTGTGCGTCAACGGCGTCAGGGACGCCTTTCAGGAGTCGCTCTCTTTGGCCGCCGCTCATATCATCGGGGAAGTCGAGGATGATGTCGATGTCTTCGGAGAATCGTTCGGTGAGCTTCCACGCCTTGCTGAGGCTGGTGCCGCCTTTGAAGATTGCGGGCGCTCCGGCGCCGTCGGCGTACTGGGTCAGCGCTCGAAGGGCCTCTGTGGCCCAGAAGTCCTTCTCCACGTACGCCTCAGGGATGCTGAGCGCGTCTGCCACGATCGGAACCAACGCGGCGAGGTCAGAACTGCCGCGAAGTTGGCCCATCAGGCCACACCGATGTCAGCGAGCAGCCGGCCAGCGTTCGCATGCGTAGCGCGAGAGTGCTCACTATCGGCGGCAGTTCGTAACCGATCGATACGAACATCGCCATCGGAGATCCGAGAGCGGACCGCGTCAACCAGTGCCGCCCATCCCCGCTCGACAAAGTTCCCCGGGTCGCGTAGGACCTCTAACACGGCGATTTCCGAGCGGTTCAAGTCCAACCGTGCGCGATTGCGTCGCGTGTGAACTTCAACGCCCTTCACTAAAGAGTCCGGTGGGTGGCCGACCGTGGCAACGTGCACCGCTTTCGGAACCTGCGTCGTCAGCCCAAGATATCGGGCGGCACTGTACTCGGCGGGGCCGGTGCCGGAGGTCCCCAGCACCGCGAACGCGATGTCCTCCAGCCGTGGCCGTGTCATACCGAAACGAGTTCGCTCACCCTTGAAGTACAAGCCAGCATGCAGGCGAACCAGGTCACCAGAGCGGACCGCGTGTGAGAGAGCACTGCGCTTTGCAGTTGATGACCCATGCCGCAGATCGGCGATTCGGACGTACGAACCAGCCGGCAGCGCACGCAACTCGGCTCCGGGGCTCGTCACTTGGCTCATGACACAAAATCGTACCGGATTTGTGGCATCCTGCCAACGGGGTCGTGATACGACGCGCACCGGCGGCAACGATGCGTCGGCCGCGAACGTGGCCAGCAGGGTCGCTTTGGCGGCGGCGACGCTCGACAGCGCGGACGGGGCACATTCGGCTGACGGTCGAGTACGTTCCGTGGAGCCGCAGTGGCCGGTGGGTAGGAAGCTGACGCAACCTGAAGGTCAGAGCCGACCGGCGGCCCGGAGCACGTCGATCGCTTCCGGCAGCATGTCCGTGCACGCCGACGGTCCCTCGTAGGGTGCGCGCAGCCGCCCGGCGTCATCGACCGGGAACCATTGCAGGAACCCCGTTTGCAAGTCGACCGTGTAGACACGGGCAGCAGCGACACCATCGACGTCCAGGAGGGACGTTAACCGGTCAGCGTTGTAGTCGGCGCTGCTCTGATGGTGGAGGCCTCGCCTGCTCAGTCGCGGACGGCGAAGGTTTCCTGCCCGGGTGAACGTGCCGGCGATGCTCGCAAGGTAGCGAGTCTTCACCTCTACCACGGTGAGCTCGTCGTCGATCAGGACCACAAGATCGAGGTCTTGCCTTCCGTCGGAGAGTCGCCGACGGCGACGATCGGAACGTCCAGCCTCTCCAGGTGCATTCGAACCACTTCTTCGCCCACATCGCCAAGCTGGGCAGAGGTGAGCGTGTCCAGGACTGCGTGAGCAGCGCATTGCCTGTCTGCTGGAGGTGGGTACGAGGCAGTCACGGCCACGTCGAACCGATTCCGATACGCCTGTGCGTTGACACCCTCGGCGGTAATCGTCCCGGTCTCAATCACCGCCGGGTGATCCGACGCATCCGCATACCGCAACGCCGCAAAGTACATCGACTGTCGTGCCACGGCAGTTCGTTCCGTGTCTCGGTACCGTCGACCGTCGAGGGACAACCCCCGGTTCAACGCTCGATCCTGCCGGAAGATGTTCGGCCCGAAGAGGCCGCCGCCGCTGTGCGGCATGAGATGACCACGATCAACGGGACGGCCGCTTTGCAGCAGAGGGAAACCAGCCTGGTAGGAAGCGTCCCGAGCATCAACCTCGCGAGGGGGAACACCGACACAGGCAAGAGTCCGATCCGGAACGGTGCCCGCGGCGACCTCGAACAGATACGTCGCCGACCCGTGCTCGAAGACGGTCAGAATGCCATCTGAGCGACTGCTCCAGAGATCGAGCAGTTCAGCGACGAGTTTATCGGCGCCGGCACCCGCACGTGCGAGGCGATCGGCCGACGCGTAGAAGGCGACCGTGTCCTGCCACGCCGCGCCCATCTCAAGGCCCATGGCGACACCTCCGACCGCTCTGGGAGAGTTCTTCCTGCACTATCTCAGCTGACAGTGTCTCGTCGTCTGGCCGCGATCGTGTCACGAGGTGTGCACTCGAGCCCTCGTACCGATCTGCAGGCGGTTGGGACGTGCGGCGAGCACCACGCACAGCGAATGAACCTCGCCCGGGACTGATGCAGGTTGACGTTGAAGGACTACCGGCTTCCCTCTAAGTCGAGCTGCGACAGTTCCTGGAGCACTTGGCGGCCGGTCTCGAGCACGACGCCGTCGTATCGAGCAACGCCAAATACGCCACCATTGGTCGATTGCACGCGAAGTTCAGAAACACCCTCTCCCTTCGCATGGAACGTGAAGCGGGTTGTCTCGGACCGGATTGCGACGGTCGTGCGACGACCGACGAGCGCTCGGTCAGGCAGTACTTCAATCAAGTTCGCATTAGGAACAGCTTCAACTGCGCGACGAAAGAGATCAGGTATTCCGCTGATAGGCACGTGCACGGTTACGCTGGGCATAAGTCTTCCTCGAACAACGATGACACTGGATGGGGCCTCGTGGGCAGCTTACGTTGCGTCCTGTTCAGGGGTTCCGCCGAGACGGCAGCCGACCAGACCAGCATCCTGACTCGCTGACTCGCAACCGGGGCGTCGGGCGACCCTCCTGTGCGATGATTGAGCGGGTCGGCACCTTGACCGCGGCGACGGCACTCGGCCACTAGTCGCATAGCTGTCACCGACTTCGCGGCGGTCTTCGGCATCAGCGTCGTACCCCATTAAACCCAGACCACCACCGAGACCGATGAGCGCCGACGGCCTTGACTCCAGGCCGCCCACGATTGAGCTGGATCCGGGCCCTCGTGACGCGTGCAGGTGTAGGTCTGAAAGTCCACCATCGCGCGCGGTCCCGTCCCGACCACCCAGACGCTGACTCACAACGCGGCGAACCAGATCGCGAGCCCCGGGGTCACATACGACGGCACCGGGGAGCCCATCGCGGTATGCAACACCGGTACGACCCACGTCCCGTCCTCGTCCCGCCAGTGGGCTACGTTGCGGACGGCCACGAACGGCGTAGATCATGATGGGGATGTGTCTTGGCTCGGTTTCGTTGACTCGTTGGTGCGCTCCCTGGCGTGGCCCGGCGTCGTCCTCATCGCCGCGCTGCTGTTCCGGACTGAACTGGCAGGCCTCGTCGCCCGGTTGACGCACCTCAAAGTACCCGGCGGTGAGGCGACATTCGGTGACGGCCTGGCGAAGGCGGAGCGGACATTCGAACAGTTCCAGGCGTCAGCAAACGGTGCTGAGGCCGCATCTGGACAACCAGAGCCGGAGGATTCCAACGCAGCTGGCAACGTCCGGTCCGGGCCGGTCGAGCCGTCGGCGCTCGTGTTGCGCTCATGGGAAAAGTTGGCAGAGGAGATCGTCGGCCTCGCGCACATCAGCATTCCAGGGGCGCGCACAACGAACGCTGCAGCTGCAGCGGCGGCCCTTGAACGTGCCGGGGTAGTCAACGACCTCTTTGTCGAGACAGCGAACGAACTCCGCCGCCTTCGGAACGCAGTTGCACACGCGAAGGAGACCCCGACACCAGGCGCGGCGATCGCATACGCAGACCAAGCCCGCGAGCTGCAGGCGGCGTGCCGGGCGCTCGCGCAGCTGCATAACCGGCGCAGCGACGCCGATTCTTGACGCGGACGAATAGACACTTCCGGCATCGCTCCTTTTCGGTCGCATGGCAAGGTAGATCCACGGACCTGAACAAGCTGCGCACGCTCTCGCCATCTGACCAACGTGTTCTCCTCCTCGGCGGGGTGACTGCGGAGACGACGAGTCTCGACGCGGCACTCCGATTCGTTCATGCTGCTCTGCGGGGACGTCACGAGATCGATGCGTTCCTCGATGCGCCGCGGTACATCACGACCATTGTCAAGGAGTGCAAAGCGCTCCTCGACCAGCGGGACGGCATCGACGATGCGGGCCGGCGAGCGGTCAATGCGACGCTGACCGCCGCGAACAAGCTGTATGCGACTCGGAACCGGTTCGTTCACAACATGCTCCGCGCGGACCTTGTCAGCGGCGGGTGGGAACTAGCAGGGCTTGAGCGTCAACCGGATGGCGAGCAGCACATCACCGCCACAACATTCGACGGCATGGTCCAACTGGTTGCGGACCTGGTCGGTGTCGCATGGCGGCTCCGAGGCCCGGCGTTATACATCCTCAACGGCTCCTGGGGCGGACTTGCGACCGGCGCCGTCGAGGGTCGATGGGACGGCAGCGCCGACTACGTGGGCTGAGGGCTGGGGCGGGCAAGGCGGATGGCCAAGATCTCTGCTCGAACCGAATTTCGGCAGGGTCCGCGCGGTCGCTGGAGTCGGCGTGATCGTCGGCGGAAGGAGTGCGTACGGTGTAAGAGACAGCTGGACGCGGAGGGCGTTGACATGTTGGTGCTTGGGACGACGTCAAAAGACAAGGGGACGCAGCTCGAGACTCTTGTGCGGGTTGCTCTTGCGGACGAAGGGTTCGAGAACGTTCGCGCGAACATCATCGGCGCAGGCGGGAACGAGTTAGACGTCGTCGCCGTGCAGTCCACCGTACTTCTCGGTCAAGCAACGGCGACGCCGGTGCTGTGCGAGGCGAAGGCGTATGCCAACACTGTTGACATGCCCACTTGGCAGCGCTTCCTCGGCAAGTTGTTCATTGGTCGGCACGAAAACCCTCGGACAGTCGGTGTGCTGATCGCTCTGAACGGTGTCAACGGGAACGTTGCCGGGAGCTTGGACATCCTCCGGCAACGTGACGCTGGGCTGCTCGTCATCGATGGAACGGTGCTCGTCGGCAGGGCCCGCGGAAGCGCTGAGCTCGCCGATGAGGTCGAAGTTGCCTCCGCTGCGGAGAGCGTGTTCGGGCGACGGCCGATAGCGCTCGAGCCGGCGTACTACAACGCTGCGTGGTCTTGGGTTCTGCGATGGAGCCCCGACTCATACTCCATACTCCGAGGGGACGGATCTGCGCCCCTGACAGTGGAGATCGACGTCCTCCGGCCGGCGCTTGCGGAGGTATTGCAGGGTGCGCTTTGGGAAACTTCCGACACAGACGCTGTCGACGAGGCACGACATGACAGGCGTCTCCAAGCCCTGGGGCTCCTCTTCGGAGGCGGCGTACTCAGCCGGTCCGATGCGCCCGACATCTTCGAGGAACTTAGCTCCGCGTCGTTCTGTGAAGAGCTAGACGCTGAGGTGCGCCTTCGACAAGCGGCCGAACTCTCAGCCTCAGACGTCGCCGCTCTCATCAGGTACCTGCTGCAACGGCGGATCCGGGTTCGTCACCTCGGCTTCGTCGCGAAACGCCTCCATGAGCCATACATCAGCCGCCTCGTTGATGAACTACCAGGCCTGCAACTTGGACTTACGCTCGACGAAGATGACGAGCAGGCGCTCAGGCGGGTCGCACCAATGTTCCCGTCTATCTGGGCAAATCTGCTCGAACCCGTGCCGTTCCTCATCCCACACGACCGCTCCAACGCCGACGCGGCAGCTGCCGACCGGGAGGCTTTTTGGGAAATGATCCAAAGCTGCATTCGAGCCGACCTTGCCGATCCGGCACTTCGCGCTTTTCTATTCGACTACCTCGACGTCGCAGAACTTGAAGAGCGGCAAAGTACCGTTGTCAAGACCAAATACGAAGCGGTTGCGGAAATCACTACTGCTGTCCGAAACGGCATCGGTGTGCTTGAAGTACCGAACGACGCTGGCGGTTCTACGCATCACGTGATGATCCGGGTGCTGCACGGCGCACCCGAACCATGGGAGAGCACGCATCCAAACCCGAGCCTCGATCTAGAGGACATTTGAACGCGGATTGCCGGGGTGCGGCACGATCCCGCCCGCGGTTGAGAGCCGCCAAGCGGCTTGGCCGGGCCTGAGGCGGGGTACCCCCTCCTGCAGTTCCACTACGGCCCATGCGCAACCAGGATCGGAGGTAACAAGACGAAGTCCTGGCCGCCCCACTTGGTCGGGATCGTCGCACGCTACAGCGGCATCCTCGACCGGCACCTGTACCCGCTGCCGACAGGTCTGCGTTTCAACATCGTCCCGCTACCCAACGGCAAGAGTGTCGTCGCCGTTGATGTTCCGCCGCAGCAGGAAACGCAGAAACCGTTCCTCGTTCATGGGGCCATCCGAGCGGATGGCGAAGTCGAGGGAGCGTTCGTCAGCATCGTGCAACGACGCGGTGAGGCGAGCGTGCCGATCACCGCCCCAATGAGCCACACCACACTCGCAGCCGGCCGTGCCCGGCTCCGCGGGGACGATAGCCGCAGCAGCTGAGCGCCCTACTCCGGACAGTTCCGCGTGAGCGCTGCAGCACGAGAAGTGCGTAAGGGGTTACCCCTGAGTCGGCCTCGAGGCCGGTCACCCCGATGAAGGCTTTGTCAGAGTGGGGTTAGGCGAGTTAGCGGCCCCTGATGGGACCTGCGACCGGACCGGGGGACGTCACCCCCGAGCGCGGTGATCGTGACGTCGGCCGTCATCGACAGGTTCAGCGCGTGCGTGCTCGACGTTACGACGTGTACGCGTTTGATCACCGACTTCGTCCCCACCAGGATCTCGCTGGCCGAGTCCTCCAGGCGGATAGCGCCACCGCGGAGCCTCACCATCCGGCGGAATCCTCTAGTGCCTTGATGTCACGACGCACGGTGGATCATGGCGCGTCGGTGACGGGTGCCCGCATCAACCCGTAGCCGCCGTTCGTGCGCGGCCACGAGGTAGATGCTCCCGCGGTGGGACACTCCGCCTTGGTCCGGCGCGTTGCCAGGGCTGCGCGTCTACCGGTGGTGCAAGCCCCGACGGCCTCCTGCCTCGACCTTGGATGAAACCACGTCGGATGCCGGACCGGCATGCTGTCAACGATCGTCCAGGCGCCCGAGCTGGACACGCCGGAAGTTGCGCAATGCACAGACGTGTGGAACTGTAGGCCCCATGGGGGCAACAAAACGCTTTGAATACGTGGTTGTGGTCGGCAAAGGGCATTTCGCCTACCGAGGCTACAACCTTGAGGAACTGAAAGACGCTGGCGTCCGGACGATCCTCGTGGATGACGACCCGCTTTCGAATGAAGAGGCCGTTCTCATCGAAAGTCTGCTGTCCGTCGACTTCACGGCAACACCGGAGGATGAAGCGCTCCGTGTGCAGTCCGCCTTGCCAGACGGTGCAGTGCGGGGTATCTGCTACATCGAAAGCCTGCTGCCGTGGGCAGCGCGCTTCTTCGCAGCAATTGGAGTCGACTTCCTGAGCGCGGAGCAAGCGGTGGCAGTGCGGAGCAAGAGTGCGCTTCGGAAGGCCTTCGAGGTCGCGGGGCTCCATACTCCCTGGAACATCAAAGGGACACCCTCGGATCTGCTTGCCCACGACGCACTCGAATACCCGCTGATCGTCAAACCTGACGACGGTTTCTCGAGCATCGGGGTAGAGCTCCTCGCCTCACACGACGAGCTGGTGCGGTATTTCGCGCGCGACAACAACGTGAACGCCGAGCAGTACGTCCTGGAGGGGGTGCTGGACGGCGCCGAGCGGAGCCTTGAGGGCTTCATCCGCGACGGGGAAGTCTCAGTAATCGGGCTCACTACGAAGTTCAAGACATCGCGTCCGTTCTTCGAGGAGCTTGGGCACTACATCGACCCCGCTGTCGCTCCCACGCCTGCACACGTCGACGCCGTCGCAGCCACTATGCGAGCCATGGGTATCTCGACATCGCCGTTCCACTTCGAGTTCTTCGAACATCACGGTGATCTTCTCCCGGTCGAAGTCGGAGCACGCCCGGGCGGCGACAAAATCCCGTACCTGCATCGACGAGCGAGCGGCAAAAGCTTATTGCTCACGTACCTCGACAAAGACCACGCCTATCCTTCCGAGAGTCCGTCCGGCGTCGGCATCGTGTTCTTCGTCCCGGCCGAAGCGGGGACGGTCGTGGCCGACTTCCCAAACGAGACAGTCGCGCGTGCCCTCGGGGAGCACGCCTTCGAGGCACACGCAGGCAAGGCCGTCCAAGCAGCACCCGAGGACTTCTTCGCGCGCCTCGGGTTCGCCGTGATCGTGGCACCCACGGTCGACGAATTCCTGCGGAACGCGAATGAGCGGATCGACTTGATGGAGCGAGCGGCCGGGATCGCACTCCATCGCCTCGAGTAGGGCCGAACACGTAACAGTGGCAGAGGTGCCGCGATAGCAATTGTCATGGGGGAACATGTCTACGATCAACATCACAGAAACCGCGCCGATCCGAAACGTCGAAGCAGACGCTGCGAGAAGCGAGGAAATCGAGCCCTTCATCCGCTACTCACAGCGGAAAAAGGCTGAGAGCAGGCCTGCCCAGGCCCGCCTACGGCGGCGCTGGGATTTCGAGAAACGGCACGTGCGTCGCGCGGTTTGGCAACTCGAGCAGGAGACCGATCGGGCGCAGCTGCTGCGCATCCGAGAACTCGTCGACCGCGCGTTCGTGTCCCACCGGTTCTACCGGGACCTGTACGCATCCGTGGGCTACGAGCCGGGCGCGATCGTCACGTGGGATGACTACGAAGCGCTCCCCGTGATCAACAAGCGTGCGTTGATCGACGGCGGCTTCGGCGAAGACGTCGAGGCGATGTATCCGGCGGGCATGCTGCACTCGGCCCGCACCTCGGGGTCGAGCGGCTTGAACATGACCATCTACCAGGACGACGCCAGCGTGGAGTACCGCCACGTGCTGTACATGCGTCACTGCGAACTGATGCTCCGAGACACGCTGCAGCCTACCGACTGGCGGTACGGAATCTACTTCGTGGCCGAGCGTTACACGTCCCTGCTCGGGGATTACCCGTTCGTCACGGTCTCGCAAGACGTGCCCGTGGACATTCTCATTCGCAACCTCGCTGAGGTCCGTCCCCGTCTCGTCCTGACCCTACCGAGTGCACTGCAGCGTCTCGCCGAGACCCGGATCGATCTCCAGGAGTTCGGGGTGCAGGCCGTCGGCACGAACTCGGAGCGCAGCACAAAGGAGGAGCGTCTGCACTACTCGGATACGCTCGGCGTTCCGGTATTGGACGAGTACTCCTCGGAAGAGATGTCCCTGATCGCCTACGAATGCGGTGAACGGCGCTACCACCTGGTCGAGGACAGCGGCCGCTTCGATGTTCACGGCGCCGACGAGGAAGGCTACGGGCATCTCGTTGGCACGTCATTCGGCAATGCCTCTATGCCGTTCATTCGGTACGACCAAGGCGATGTCGTCCAGATCGGGCAGGCGGGGAGCCAGTGTCCGTGTGGGTCGAGGTTCCGAGTGCTCACGTCGTTCCGCGGTCGAGAGGACGAGGCACTCGCCGACGGTCAAGGCACGGTCGCTGCAGATGCCGTTCTCGGGTTGTGCGACGCGACGCTCGTGGACGCCGAGGCCAATGTCTTGCAGTACCAGATCGTGCAGACCGCCCGGGATCGCGTGGTGTTGCGGGCGCAACCCATCGACCGTGCGCTCGGACTCGAGACTCGGCCGGTCCGGAAGTTCGTCGCAACCCTCCCGTCGCTGTTCGAGAACGTGCGTATGAACGTCACCGTCGAGCAGACTGACGATTTCGACCGCTTCGCATCGGGCAAGCGTCGTCTGATCATCGTGGCGATGGATGGTGCGCGTTGAGCGAGTTCCTGGCCGCAGCACGGGGCCGGCGGGTGGAAATGTCTACGGTCGTCGTCGATCGGCTACTACGGAAACCTTTCCGCATCGCGGGTGAGGAGCACGTGGACATCACCGCGCTCCTCGTCACCGTGACATCCGGATCCGGTGCAAGCGGCGAGGGCGAGTGCAACCCGTTCGCCGTACCGGGCTGGGACTTGCGGCGGTGTATGACCGAACTCGAAGCAGTGCAACCGTTCCTCGGAGCGGGCGCATCTCGGACCGAGCTGTTCGAACTGATGCCCGCTGGCCCCGCTCGGAACGCCCTGGATAGTGCGCTAGCTTCGCTCGACCTTCGTGAGTCGGCGCCGCTGCACACGCGGCGGGTACAGACCGACCTTGCATCCGCGAAGACGGTAAGTCTTCCTGCGCCGGGGGAGGACTTCGAATTCGATGAGGTCGCAACCCTCGAAGTAGTGAAACTCAAGATCGACGCGACGACGCCGATCTCGGTGCTCGAAGACCTGCGGAACGCCTCGAGTGACGTGCGGGTGCTCGTCGACGCGAATGGGAGTCTCGACGCTGAAGGAGTCAACCGGTGGCTGCCAGCGCTGCGGGAGCACCGGGTCGAGGTGTTCGAACAGCCGATGGACCCGAGCGCCGACCGCTACTTGGCGGACGTCGAGGACCGTGGTGAGGTCCTGTTCTGCGCGGACGAGAGTTTCCAGCGGATCGGCGACCTGAGCGAGCTTTCCGACCGATACGACATGGTCAACATCAAGCTCGACAAGGTCGGCGGGCCGTCTGCAGCCGTGCGTGCCTTCGCCCTCGCGTCCGGTTTCGGGCTGAAGCGGATGATCGGCTGCATGATCGGTTCCTCGCTCGCGGTCGCCCCGGCGTGGTGGCTCGCGGCCGAGGCTGACTTCGTTGACATCGACGGTCCGACACTCATCGTCGAAGACGTGCAGCACGCGATGCAGTGGAATGGTAGCCGAGCCACGCGGCCGTCGCCGCTCCTGTGGGGTTCCGGGACCTGACCCGCACAGCGTCTTGTGCCGTCCGTGCCTTCGGCATCCCGTGCCGCGCGCACGGACGGCATCTTATGTCGCCCGTGCACTACAGACAACATGAACGTTTTGAGACGCGCCCCCTTTGGGGCGCAGATATATGGGGGAGATTGTGGTGTTCACCGCGCTAAATCAAGAGAAGACGCTAACCGACTACGAGCAGATCGGGTTCGGAGTCGCCGCGAACCTCGCCGACGGTCACGCTTACCAGGCCTTGACTGCCGGGCAGTCGGCAGTGGTTGAACGGCTCGCTGAAACGTGGCGCACCTCGGAGCAGGAATCGATCCCCGCCTCCGAAGATCGTTACATCAAGCGCTTCGCGTCGATCGCCGGGGAGCCGGGCGTCCTCGCCGCAGCGGACAAGTTTGTCTTGCCGACGGCCTCGAACTCCATCGACCTCGTCAGCGCATACTTGAAGCTCCGCGACAGTCGTGTTCTCCTCACCCACCCCACGTTCGACAATCTGGCACTGCTGCTGCGTCGCCGCGGGGTCGAGCCGGTTCCCATCTCGGAACCCGAGCTCATCGACCCCGATGCTCTCGCCGCACGGCTGTCGACGGCGGACGTGCTCTTCATCGTCAACCCGAACAACCCGTCCGGGCGTAGCTTCTCCGAGACCGAGTTCCGGTCGATTGTCGACAATTGCGTCCGGAACGACGTCACCGTCGTGGTCGACGCGAGCTTCCGACTGTTCTATGCCCACCAGTGGGATTCCTACGGCGTACTCCAGGAAGTAGGTGCCTCATACATCGTCTTCGAAGACACCGGGAAGGTGTTCCCGACGCAGGACATGAAAGCGAGTATCCTCGCTTGTTCGGCGGATCACATGGGCGTGCTCCGAGAGTTGTACAACGAGGTCTACCTGTGCGTCTCGAAGTTCACCCTCGCAGTTCTCGGTGACTTCTTCGAGGACGCCGGAAAAGCGGGACTGAAAGAGACCGTGCACGATCTCGTCCAGCACCGGCGCAATCTGATTCGTAGCGCCGTCCCTTCGTGGGTCCTCGACCCTACCGCTGCTGACAGTCGCATCAGCGTGGAATGGTTGACGATCGAAGCGTTGCACCGCCCGGACGAAACCGTCGTAGACGAGCTGCGGCGGGCCGGAGTGGCCGTGCTGCCTGGTCGGGGCTTCTTCTGGAACGCGCATCATCGGGCGGAAGCTCAGCGCAACGTGCGAGTGAGTCTGATGAAGCCGGAGCGTGAATTCCTCCTCGGCGTTGAGATCCTCGGCAACTTCTTCGCCCAGGAGTCGGCGCAGTGAGAGTCATCGTCTCCGGCGCGTCGATCCCCGAGGGTCTCGTCGAGGTCGCCGCGCAGCTCGACGTCGAACTGGATCCGATCGGTGCAGATCCGTCCCGTGCGGAACTCGCAGCCGTGCTCCCCGGAGCGACCGGCTACTTCCTTGGCGGCGATGAGTTCCTCGATGCCGCGCTTCTGAAGGTGGCGACCGGTCTGCGCTTCATCTCGTTCGCTGGCACCGGAGCTTCGGCGTTCGTGGACGTCAAAGCTGCAGACACCCTCGGAATCGAGGTGATGACCACCCCTGGCGCGAACGCCGTGGCAGTCGCTGAGTTCGCCCTCGGGCAGGGCATCGCGCTGCAACGCGGACTGCTCGCGAGCGTCGCGTCGAGCCCAAGACTGGAAGAGAAATCGACTGAGATCAGGGGCACTGAATTCGGCGTGTTTGGGCTCGGCACAGTCGGCCTCGAGTGTGCAAGGCTCCTGCTCGCAGTGGGTGGGGCGGTTCGATACGCATCGCGGAAGCGGCACGAGGAGGCAGAGCGGGCACTCGGCATCAGGCATGTCGAACGCGCGGACCTGTTCGCTGACTGCTTGACCATCGTCGTGGCTTGTGAACTCAACGATGACACCTCCTCGAGCATCGGCCGAGCCGAGCTCGCTGCAGGAGTGCGTTACCTGGTCAGCGTCGCGGACCCATGCGTGCTCAACTGGTCCGCTGTCGCGGACGCACTAGACGACGGGACGCTCCTCGGAGTTGCGCAGGATGGTGACTTGTGGACCGAGCGAGTGCTCACACCGGAGCTGCGAGAACGACTACAGCGGCATGCCGGGGTGTCGCTGTTCGTGTCGGCGCACATCGCTGCCAAGACGACGGCTTCGTGGACACGGATGGAAGACGCTGCAATCGAGAACCTGCGCCATGTACTGGCGGAACACGATGACTGAGGGGCCAGCGGGGCTCGTTCGACGGTTGCTAGAGGGAGTTGCCCCGGGCAACCTCATCCTCCCGAGCGCTCCGATATACGACTCGGCGCGCCTCGTCTACAACCGCATGCACGACAAACGCCCTGCAGCTGTCGTCCGGACCCTCGACGTCCGCACGTTGCGCATTGCTATCGCGGCGGCGATTGCGAACGGTTCGTCAATCGCCGTTCGCGGCGGAGGGCACCACATCGGCGGGTTCTCAACCATCGACGACGGACTGCTGTTGGACTTCTCGACCTTCCGCGGCGTGGAATACGACCCCGGTACGCATACCGTCCGGATCGAGCCAGGTGCGCGTCTGGGCGACCTCGACCGAGCGCTTGCTGCCGTCGGGCGTTGTGTTCCGGCCGGTACGGTGAGCGACACCGGGGTCGGAGGTCTGACGCTCGGAGGCGGCATTGGCTGGCTGGTCGCGTCAGGAGGGCTGACCTGTGACTACCTGGTCTCAGCAGACATTCTCCTCGCGGATGGAGCGCTGATTACCGCGAGTGAAACCGAGCACACTGACCTCTTCCGAGCGCTCCGTGGAGGCGGCGTTGGCGCGTTTGGTGTCGTGACCGAGTTCACGTTCAGAACCATCGCACTGCCAACGATCGTCACCGCATCGGTGGCCATGCCTCTTGAATCATCGGCCGCGACCATCCGCCGTCTGCAAGGACTGCACCGCGGAAACGGACTGACACGGGCCACGGTGGCCCCAGTGCTATCACGGGCTGGCCTGTCCGTGGACATCTGTGTGCGTTTGCCGGACGACGGCGAAATCCGCGTCCTCGAAGAGGAGCTGCAGCTGATGCCGGACTGCATGCGACTGACCGGCTACGTCGAGTGGCAGAGTAACTTCGACGACGCGTTCTTCCCGGAACGGCGCGGCTACTGGAAATCCGTCCACTTTGACGAATCGGACGTGGATCTCGACCAGCTGTCCGACGCCATCGAATCGGCACCCTCGGACGGCTGCACGGCGATGATCGAGTTCTACAACACCGACACCCTGCAGGCCCGTGCGGCGGGGTCGGCCTACCCGCGGAGAAACTCCAGAATCGGCGTACTGCTGACAGCACGATGGGACCTCCCCGAAGATGACGACGCACACATTGCATGGGCGCGTCGGTGGGCACGGGTGCTTCGCCAAGTCGGCGGAGCCACCGGCTACAGCAACTACTCGGGTACTGAAGACGGAGGGATCAGGGCCGGCTTCGATGCCGACACGCTTGATCTGTTCGAGGGACTCGAGCGGGCCTACGACCCTTCCGGCGTTTTCCGGAACGGACACCGCGGGTCGATAAGGGGCCGGTGCCCGTGAGCGTCGAACAGGCCGAACTGACGGCACCCGGCCCGTCTGCTTTGATGTCCCATGTGTGGGGCCGGTGCCGTGATGCTGCCCAGCTGCGGCCATTGCCGTTGGAGGACGTCCGGACGTACGCCCGTCGACTGTTCCACCCGACGGGCGCCATCCGTGAGAGGTCCGCTCGGGAAGCGCGGGCGATACTCGCATCGACGCTCGCGCGAGCCACGAACCACGACCCGGCTGAGCTCGCGGCGTGCGTGCAGGGCGGGGCAGTCCTGCAGACCGGACCACACCACCGGCCTGCCCTCGACGACGACTACTTCCCGACGCTGGTCATGAGCTCCATCGGCCAAGCTGCGACCCGGCACGCCCTGAACATCATGTTCAACTGCAGCTCGGTGACGCTCGAGGAGCGCGCACGGCGGGGTCCGGGCTGGCTGCGGATGGCTGGCGAGCCACCCACCAAGGTATTCGCGACCCCCCGACGGATGCTCGCCAAGCGCAGCATGGCCGTTGCGTCCGAGCCGCTGGGTCTGACCGACGAGTTCGTCGAGACGCTCACCCGCTTCGGCACTGCGCCGAACAGTCGGGAGCCGGACGCGGCACGTGAGATGATCGCGCGGAGTAACCGCGAGATCATCACCCGCACCGATGCCGATCTGGGAACCACCACGCTCCTGTTCCAAGAGCCGCTCGTCACCCAGATGATCATCGAGCACCTCGAGACCGACTCCCTGCTCCGACGACTCCTGACCGACGGGCGATTGTCCAGTCTTGGAGCGGCGCTGCATCGTCTCGACGGGCCTCTCGCTTCGTTCCTGCCGCTCGGGACTGACCTCTTCTGGGCGGTCTCGCGTGGGCGCGTACGACCACTGCGACTCCGTCCCGAACGACAGCTCGGCAACCCTGAGACGACGTGGGAACTCAACCCAGCGTCCGTTGTGCGCGGTCTTCAGAGCGGTACGCTCGTGCCTGGTCTCCTCCTGTGCTTCCTGGTCCTGTCCCTCCTGCCGGTCCTGCGGGTCATCGGTGGTGCCTACCAGATTGCCTACCATCAGCTCTTCCAAGAGGCGTTCCTCGACCAACTCGACGAGAGCCGATCGGATGAACGCGATCTGGCGGATGCGATTCGCGAGGCCGTTCTAGTGGGGTGGGGGCACAACGTCGTTGCGGAGAACCCTGTCGCCCGAGGGTTTGCGCGAGACGCTTCCGCGGCGTACGACCGAATAGGTGACGAGTCCGTCTTCGAGGCGAGTGCGGGTTTCGCCGCTTTCCAGAACGATGTTTTGTGGAGGCAGGTAGCGGGCGCGGCGGAGGGTGACGACGGTGAATGTTGAGAAGGCGGAAGGAACATCGATGAAGACGATGACCAGGCAGTTGCTCGTGCTCGGGCTACCGCTCGCTATCGGGTTCATCTCGCAGATGCTCATCTCATTCACGGACGCCGCACTGATCGCGCGCGTTGGCGCCGTGGAACTCGCGGGCACGACGCTCGCCCTAAGTCTCTTCAGCCTCGTGATGTTGATGGGTCTCGGCGTCATCACTGCGGTGTCGCCGCGCGTGGCGGAAGCGTTCGAGCGCTCCGACGGTGATGCCGTTCGGAAATGGTTCTCGCAAGGAACCTGGCTGGCGCTCGCTGCGGGGTTAGTCGGGGTGCTTCTCCTCCAGTTCACCGGCCCGATCCTGCGCCTCATCGGGCAGTCGGCCGAGGTCGCTTCGGTAGCGCAGGAATACAACCAGGGCGCGAGCGCAGGGCTCGTGTTCTTCCTGCTCTACGTGAACTCGCGCAGTGTGATGGGAGCAGTGGGCCGACCCAAACCGCTCACGGTCATCATGCTGCTGGCCGTGCCGGTCAACTTCCTCGTCGGGTGGGCATTCATCTTCGGAACACCTTTCACCGCGGCGGCCGGGGTGTTGGGGGCGGGGCTCTCGAGCACAGTGGTGCGCTTGCTCATCGTGATCGCGGCCTACGCCGTACTGCTCCGGGCACGGGCCTTCCGTGACCTGAAGCTGTCAGAGTCATCGCGTCGGCCGGACCTTGTTGCGCTGCGAAACCTCTCCGGGCTCGGGCTACCGATCGGCGTGCGAATCCTCCTCGGGGAAGGTTTCCTTCCCGTGATTGCCTTCTTCGTCGCTCAGTACGGCGCGGACGCGACCGCCGCGCACGCCGTCGGCCTGCGTGTGGAATCGCTCGTTGGGGTCTTCGCGCTCGGATTCTCGAGTGCGGCCACGACACTGGCTGCTTGGAGCAGAAGCGCCAGGGACTGGCGACGTCTCCAACACCTGCAGTGGTCGTTGTTCATCGTCGCTGCCGGCTACGCCCTGGGTGTGTCCGCCCTCATCGCACTGCTGTTCCCCCAGATCCAGACGCAGGTCTTCGGGCTGAGCAGCGTCACTGTGTCATCGCTGCTCTGGTCGTTGCTGCCCTGGGTGCTGTTGTCCTTCTGCTTCGACAGCGTCGGGAGCATGTACAACGGGTTCCTCGTCGGAATGCTGGACACGAAGCTGCCAACCCTCGTCGTTGCGATCAGTTACTGGGCGTTCGGTCTTGGTCTCGGCATGATCCTGGCCTGGGCCGGCGCTGGGTTCTTCGGGCTGTGGATAGGCATGACCGCGGCGGGATTCGTCGTCACGGTCTTCAACGTGTACCGAGCATCCGTGCACGTACGCCGACTCCGCCGGGTGTCGGGTGAGCTTGTGACCACCGGTCCAGGAGCCAGCGGGGAGACGGCAGCATGAGAGGGAGCAGCAATGACAGCGATGCCATTCTGCTGGTGGGGGCCGGAGCCATGGCAGACGGCTACCTGCGAGCGGTTGAAAGGTGGGGCTGGCGCGTGCTCCTGGCCGAAACTCCGGCGAGGATCGACGCTCTCCGTCGGCAGTACCCGAACATCGTCGACTCGGAGGCGGTGACGTCGCCGGCCGGACAGGACGAATCCTGGCTCGCCCCCGCGCTGCGACTTGCCGACCGACATCGACCAGCCGCCGTGCTCGGATTCGCCGAACCTCAGGTCATGGCATCGACCTTGCTGCAGGAAGCGCTCGGCGTGCCCGGACCCGGCCTCTTCGCTGCGACGGTCTCGAGGAACAAGGCGCTGCAGCGCGCTCTGTTCGAAGAAGCCTCCATCGGCCAGCCTGCGTACCGAATGGCCGAGGATCTCTCCGACGTCGGCGATTGGGCCCTCCGCAACCTGCCCGTCGTCGTCAAGCCCACCTCCGGGATGGGGAGCGCCGGGGTTGAACTCGTCGCAACGGAGGAGGCCTGGGCGGAAGTCCAAGCCTCACGCAGCGGCCACGGGCCACTCCTCATCGAAACGTACGTCGAAGGTCCCGAATATAGTGCTGAGGCGCTCGTGCGCAATGGGGAGGTGGTGTTCGCGAACCTGACGACCAAGCGCACCACCGGAGCACCGCAGTTCGTGGAACTCGGGCACCACGTCGGCGTCGGTACTGCGTCGCGGCAGGAGGTCGAGGCGGCGACGGCGCTCGTCGAGGATGTTGTAGGTGCCATTCACATGGTCACGGGACTGGTCCACCTCGAGTTCCGGCGCTCGCATGACCGGTCCTTCGTTATGGAAGTGGCGGTGCGCACGCCCGGCGATCACATCCTCGAACTCATCGGTCACGCATGGGGATTCGACGTGTACGACGGCTACCTAAGGCTGCTGAGCGGAGTGCCGTTCGAGATGCTGGTCGACCACGCGGCGGCGGCGGCGGCGATCACGTACGTGAACGCCGATTCATGCGGTGTCGTGGACACGATCGATGAACGTCGTTGGGAGCACATTCCGGGGTTTTTGCGTGGGTTCGTCATGGCCGAAGCGGGTGAGCACGTCCAGCCGGCCGAGGCTTCTTCGGACCGTCTGGGGTATGCGATCTTCGCTGCGGGCTCGGAGGATGGTCTGACCCGGTCGATCGAACGGGCCGACGCAGAAGTCGTGGTCAAGATCGCTCCGTGCCCGTAGCGTCGTAGAGCGTTCTGAACTCGATAGCGGTTAGCAGAGAGAATAAGAACTGTCGCGCAAGCCAATCGTCTGCCGGTCAGCGGGTCAGCTGGCACATTGATCCCAATGAGCGCTTCGGCATTGGATGGTGTCACACTCGGGAGCGATGAGCACTGCAAAGTCGTGCAGACAGGCCTCCTCGCCGAGCACCTCATCGCGCTCGGCCAGGTCGCTTGCTGGTGCGGACGAATCGACGCAACTCTGCCGCTGCTCGCCGCGGCGTTGATTCGTGCTTCGGACCGTCCGCGCACACCGAAACGGGCACGGGCGATCGGGCTGGTCTTCTTCTCAATCTTCGCGGAGACCGGTGCACTCGTGGCAGAGCTCGGAACTCACCGATAACCGAAGCCTGATGGCCGCGGCCCACGCTCCACGGAAGTGACGAGTCTTGTGTGGCCAAAACACAGCGCCCGGACGCCCGGCCGTGCGCCGCGCCGTCAAGGCGGGTGGGCCGTCTCATCAGGGGTTCCTCCAAAGAAGGGGAAAATCGAGACAGGCCCAGGGGAAGCGCAGCCCCCGGCTCCGCCCACAGGACGGCGAATCCGCACAACGACGGGCTTCGACGAGATCTGCAAATGACCCGCCACAGGGCTGTTCGCGTAATGGAGTCATCCTGTTCGCGTAATGCCTGAGCGTGAAGAGCCCCCGGCAGCAGCCGGGGGCTCTTTGTGTCTCAGTCGGTTGTGTCGGGCGGGGCGATGACGCCTCGGATCTTCTTGGCGTTCCGTCGGTAGTTGGACCATCCGTTGCGGCCCGGCTTCGGACCTTCTTGTCGGCAGGCTTTCTTGTCGTCGTTGCCGGCGTGGTCACGTCGGGTCGGATGGGGGTCACGATGCCTTCTCGTTGTGCTCGCTTCGCTCGTTCGTTCTTGCGGATCTGGTCGCGGGCGTAGTCGGCGATGCGCTTGTAGTTGAGAGCGGCGACCTTGAACCCAAGAACGTACTGAGCTGCCGCAAGGCCTCGCATTCGTCGTTCGGTGTTGAGATCGAGACTGAAGTCGGACTTGAGTTTGTCGTTGGTAGATTCGATGGCGTTACGGTCGGTGCGGTACACGGCAACCCACTCGTCGCTGCCGTATCGGAAGAGCTGCTGTTCCTGGACGTGGTCGTCCGGGTCGATCGTGATGGAGTCCTGGCAGCACACGGGGGTGTCCTTCCATCGTTTCGGGAGGTTTTGCTTGTGGACCTGTCCGGGTTCGCGCTTTCCTCGGAGGGCTCGATCGTGGGCGTCGCGGATCGGGCAGTACACGGTTGCCGCTGGGCCGAGTGCGGGACAACTTAGTCTGATCTTTCCGTTCACCGACGCCAGGGTCCTCGCTGCCTTCAACTCGCGAGGTGCGCTGTAGCCGATCCTCGGGCGGGCACCTGACTCGTCAGCGCCTGATGAGTCCGACGACCAGCGTTACTGCTGCGATGAGGCCTCCGAGGAAGAATACGCATCCGATGAACCGCGTCAGCTCCGGAGGGATCTGGCCTCCCCAGAACTCTCCTTCGACCTTCCTGCAAAGCGGGCGATCGAGTCCGGGAAAAGCACGAGGGCACAGCCCCAGCGATACAGATCACCGCTCCGACCGCAAGGAAGAGGACACCCACGTCCCGGACGGTACCGGATGACTGCCCGAGATGAGCGCTCGGCGTTTCGGCAGAGGATCGGTCATCGAGACGCGACCGGCCCGTATGTTCGGGGTATGACGAGTTCGTTGGATTCGAACACTTTGGCCGTGGGGGAGCGTCGCTTTGGTCGGCTGGTTGGTGACGTGGCGAGGGTCGGCGGCGGTGATGTCGTCTTGGAACGCACGATCGATGGCATTGTTTTGGAGGTGACATGGTCGTCACCTGATGACGGGCCGGTTCCGCGTTGGTTCCGCGTTGAAGTAGACGTCCTCGACCTCGTCGAGGAATCGAATCGTGGGACGCCTAAGACGTTCGACGGGGTACCGCGGCTGCTGCAGTTCGGCGACCGGCGGGGATTCGTCACACTCATCGGCTGCCGCAAAGCCGGCTACAGCACCAGAAGTGGCGGGCCGGGCAGCGGCCGGATTCGCGTGCAGCGCGCTGTCTTCGGTGGCCGCGAGAAGTGCGACTACACCGCCGCAGTCGCGCTCCGAACGACCGTGTCTCATCTCCGTAACTGGGTAGGTGCGAGCGCCTGGACTACATATGAATCGTCCGAAACAGGGTTGGAATACCGCCGGGAACTGTCAGAGGACGTTGAGCTCGGGAGGTGGGGTGGCGTGGATATCCTCTTGCGGCCCCAGGCTCGTGTCGCTGAGCGAGAAGAACGTGACCTCATTGAGCTCCGCACCGACCTCCTGGTCGAGACCCGCGCAAGGGCGCCGATCCCGTGGGAGCGTCACCTTCGCCCACATTCCGCACTCCGCGACCTTCTCGTCGTTTCCGGTTGGCACGCGGAGGTAGGCGCGATCCACTCTGTGCAGCACCCGGGCGACGCGTATATGTATCGCGACGGCGACGAACGAATGTTCTGGCGGCCCGTGATTTCCAGTCAGGAGGAGACCGCCCTGCGACCCAAGCGACGACATCACCTTGTGACCTATGACGATCTCGGACCCGACGGGCTTCGTTGCTGGTTTGGAATCTGGGCCCGGCTGCAGCGGGTCATCGATCCCATCGTGAGCAGCATCAATATGCGGAACACCACCCCTGTCGCGCTGCTCGCGCAGGTGGGACCCGGCGTCGAGGCCTTGGGTTACGAGCTCTCCAGGCGTGACGGGCTGAGTCGGAAAAAGGCCGGCGGCATCAACCTGGCGAACCGTCTGGCCCGGATAGTCACCGAAGTTGGGGATGTCCTCCCATTTGACGGGGCGGACTGGGCCACGCGCTTGGTGAGCGCCTACAACGGGATCAAACACGCAAACCGTGACATGCCCAACCTTCTCGATGTCCTTAACGCCGAACGGGAGTGCGTCCTTGTCGTGCGGGCCTGGTGCTCTCTTCAGCTCGGGGTGGATCGTGCCGTACTTCGGGAGCGGATCCGCCAGGACGCCCAGTCGCATCCGTGGGTGTTGGACTAGCACCAGACGTTTCATGAAACGAAGCTTTAGCGAGACGCGTTGCCCCTCTATGCCGCGTTGGTCTGACAGCTGTGTTGCTATCGTTCGCGGCGAGGGGGATCGACAAGCGAGCCTGATCTGATGTGGGCGCGAGCGTTCTACACGGGCGACTCGCTCGCCGGTCGAGATGGCTCCAATCGGTGAAGTTGCTCGGCATCACTGCCGTCGTCGCTGTGACGAGTGCGACGAGCATCGCGGCGATCGCGGTCGGGAGCGCGCGATCGGCAGACATCATGAAAAGGTCCTACCCCGGCCGAAGAACGCCCGCCGCTGGTCGATACTGCATTCGAATCTGACTGCCGCGGGGCACCCTGTTGACGTCCGACGAACGATCTGGTTGAGGAACTCTGACGGTATCCCGCACCACTGAGCAACCGTGACGCGCTGTGAAACCTCGCCCTCGTCTGGGTGGTCATCGGACTCTCACCCGCACGTAGGGCCTCCGACCTCGCCGTTTCGTAAGCCACGACTGGACAGCCGCGGTCTCTGTCTCCATGGCCATGGACTACCTGTCGAAGTCGGTTGCCCGCCTTAGAGTGAGGTCGTCCAGGCGCACGACTGCGCTGAGGCAGCGACCGTCCGCAAAGATTGTCGCAGGCGATCGACACGTGGAACAGGGGTTTGAGAACCGGTGGCGCTGAACATCGACACGTCCCGCCCGTTGCGGTCACCGCGCCAGCTGCTGAGCCTGGTGGAGGCGGTCTTCGCCGCGGACCCGTCCGATGAGAAGCCGTACCTCGAGTGGAAGTCCGCGCTGCTGCTCGGGAAGCAGGACAAGGCGAGCCACGCGTCGATCGGCCGCTGCATCATCGGCATGGCCAACCGGACCGTTGCTTCGGCTTCGACGCACTTCGGTGGATGCGGCTACATGGTCATTGGAGTCGAGCCCGGGGCAGTGTCCGGTATCGAGATGCCCGACCCGGCGATGTTCGAGGACTGGGTGAATCGATATGCCGGCGCAGACGGGCCCGTATGGACCGTCGACACGGTCACGTTCCAGGACTCCGCGGTGTTGGTCGTGATCATCGACCCGCCTGCGGCCGGCGACCGGATCCACTCCATGCGAACCACTTATGACAGCTGGGATCGCGGCACCATTTTTGTGCGCAAGCTCGCCCGCACGGAGAAAGCGGAACCTGGCGACATTCGGCAGCTCGAAGAGCGTCTTCTTGCCGGCACAGCGATCGGACCGGCGCGTCTGGATGACGTCGCCGTTCGCATGTCACACTCGGAATGCGTGCGGGTACTCGACGGCTCAGCGGCGCATCGGGACGCTGCGGTTGAAGCTGCAAGAGCCGGCCTCGTGCAGTTGCCCGAAGCAAACCAGTCAGCGACGAGCCGGATCGTCGTCGCAACGTACGACACGTATACGGAGCATGAACGGAGCCGATACGACCGGCAGTCCCGCGAGTACCTCGCGGCGTACCAACGTCATGCCGTGCAGGGCGCTGTGCGGGCCGCCGTCGCCGCCCTGGAGGGGCGAATCTGGCTGCAGATCGACAACGACACCGACGTCGCCCTCGAAGACGTCCAGGTGCGGCTGCAGTTGCCAGACGGAGTCAGCGCCTTCGAGGACCGCACAGACATTGACGACGTCCTGCCATCAGTTCCCGAACCACCCCGGAATTCAATCGCCGCGCTCATCGCGCCGAGTCTTCTGAGCGCGAGCCGGTGGGACCCACCGGCGATGCCCTCGTTGCAGCGACAGATCGCGATCTCTCCCAGTCGTCAGGAGGTGACGTTGAAGTTCGACGTCGTCCATCCACGCGATACCGAACGCTCGGACACGTTCGTGCTCATCGCCTCATCCACTGCGCTCGACGCCCTCGATGCTGCTGCACAGCACTGGCGCGCAGATGCCAAGATCACCGCACGTAACCGATCCGGGTTCATCGCCGCCAGCGTCATGCTCGAGCCGATCGGTCCTCCGATCGGGGTCGATCAGGTGCTGACGGAGGCATCGTGACGGCTGATCCGGCAGTCGGAGTGGCGTGTGACGCGAGTGGCTGCGACTGCGTCGCGATCGCATCACGCGAACCCAGCACGAGGCTGCGACGCATCGGCGGACGGAGTAGCTCATGACAACCCCTGAAGTCGAAATCGCGGTCGAGTTGGAACGACTCGAGGAAGATTCGGTGCACAGTGCGGCGACCCAGTTCGCGCTCGGGCAGCAGTATCGAATGATCGAGCTGGTCGCAGGTATCCCCGCCACGATCCTCGCCGCCGTCGCCGGTGTGACGGCCCTCGCGAGCACGACGGGACGAGTGACCGCGGGTGTCATCGCGCTTGTCGCAGCCGGCCTCGGGGCGCTTGTAACCTTCCTTGGCGCTGCCGACAGGTCCGCCCGAGCATCAGCCGCCGGCAACGAGTACCTCGCGATCCAGAAAGAGGCACGCCGCGCACGGCTGATCGACTCGCAGTTGGTCGACGCCGCAACACTCCGTGAGCTGCTCCGGACACTCACCGACCGAGCGCACGCACAGAACCTCGCGGCGCAACCACCCAACGTTTTCGCCCGCCGCTTCGGACGCCGCAGTGTCGAACGCGGCGACCGCGACCACATCGTTGATGTCCGAGGAGCCGGCGATGCCCAGAACGGTTGATGCTGCGCTCCAGACATACCTGACGCTCCTCACGCCGACCGCCACCGAACGGCAAGTCGCCGCGCTCCACCGATCGAGCATCGAGACCAGGCTGCGCTCCGAGCTCAGTGTCGCTGAGGTCCGAGAGACCGGATCGTTCAGTCACGGCACCGGCCTGCGCGGGCGCAGTGATGTCGACCTGATCGTCGCCCTCAACTGAGCCCGACAACGGCGCTGCACTGGGTCCAGGATGCCTTGGTGGATCGCTTCCCGCGGACCACAATCCGCACCAGCTCACCAACGGTCGTCGTCTCATTCGCTGGGGGCGATGAGGTCTTCGAAGTCGCGCCCGGCTTCCTTTCAGCCACCGAA
The DNA here is from genome assembly GCF_004346855.1 of Curtobacterium sp. PhB136. Taxonomy (NCBI): domain Bacteria; kingdom Bacillati; phylum Actinomycetota; class Actinomycetes; order Micrococcales; family Microbacteriaceae; genus Curtobacterium; species Curtobacterium sp. PhB136. The sequence goes on along the minus strand of NZ_SMGH01000004.1, from coordinate 501,736 downwards.
GCGGTGTCTCGATACTGGATTCCGCGTCCACCCAGCGGCTGGATGGAGACCGCTCCCGCAGCACATCTCCGATACGTCACCGACGTGAACAAGAACCCGCAGGGCGGGGCGAAGGCCCTGACTCGCCTCCTGAAGGCGTGGAAAGCAGCTCGGCGAGTGCCGGTGAGCTCGTTCTACCTGGAGATGGCGGCCGCGGAGCACATGACTGGTGAACCGTACTTCGATCCACTATCGGACCTGCAAGCGATCCTTCAGAAGCTCAGTGCCAGCCAATTACGCGCACTGATAGATCCGACCGGTCAGACGGGTCTGATCCATGCGACGTCATCACTGGGGGGTTATTTCGGTGCGATGAGCGCAGTCCAGGACGCGAAACACAACGCACGCCAGGCCTTCATCGCTCGAGCGCACGAACAGGAACTGACGGCCTTCGGCTTCCTGCAAAAGATCTTCGATCGAGGCTTCCCTGCTTACGCGTGACGACCGCCGCCGCCGTCTCGATAGCCGGTCGTGGGCCGGCCCCTTCGCCGTCGCGGGCCACCGGGACGTACCGACCTGCTGGCAGGGGGGGCGGCGGGACCACGAAGACGAGTGCGACGTTCACTATTTTCTGTTCGTCCGACTGCGCGCGAAGTTGGAACGAGTCATCCTCACCGACCGTGTCTGCAACGTATCGGCGGTGCGCAAGGCGCACACGGTCGTGGACAGTGGCACCGACGCCGAACCAGAGGTCATGTAGCTCCGCGACGAACTCCAAGTTTACGGGTTCTCGCGCCGCTCCGGCCCGGCAGCGGACGTCGAGTGCAGAGCGCGCTGCCGACAGGCTCACCGCTGGTGCAGCTCACCATCCTGGTACTCGATCTGCTCAGCTGTGGTCGCCAGTTCCGCAAGCATGGGCGGCTCCGCCATGTCGTCGAACCCGACCCGAACCTGCCCATCGCGCCGCGCAGGCCGAGCCGACAACGATCTGTGTCGCTCCGCGCCGCCGTGAAAGCGCGAAGGTCCTCGCGGCAGTCGCCGATTCGGGTCCGCCCCGCTAAGGCGCTGCGACGCCGTTTTTCGCAGCCGCTTCGGCCGGTAAGGCGGCAATGGCCACCAGGTTTCGGCGACGGGCCTCTGCGTGCCCACCTCGGCACAGCCGGGGATGCCTTCGGCCCTGTTCCGGGCGTCCGAGCACGGCCGACGATCCGGCCGGTGGGCCCGGATACCAGATCACCGATCAACGCGAACCGATCATCCGAGCGAAGCTGAACCGAGGCACCTCACCACCATCCCGGACACACCCTGCGCCCAACCACAAGATGCGCCCTCGCTCTCTCGGAGCTGGCCCGAGCTCTGTGACGCATGAGACTCCCGGGCCGGTCACGGGCTGGTCGGCCAGGGTGTCGACGCAAGATGGCCCGATGCGTTCGCTCGATACTCGGGCCATCGCCGTGTCGAGCGCCTGTCAATCAGGGCGGCGGACATCATGTTCGAGTGACCGTCAACATCCTCGGCTCCTCAGGGCCGGAGCGAGAGCGCACCTTCCCTGGCAGCTGGTACGTGTGCTCGCGGCCCGAACGCAAGGTCAACGGAACGCTGACAGTGCCGCTCGTCGGACGCCCGACGCTCAAACTGCAGGGCACACTCCTAGACGAGAAACTACTACTGCAAGACGAGACCATCGTCGGGACAACCCACGGCGGCTTCTCGGTGACGCTCGCGCACGCCGGGTACCGCAACCAGAGCAGACCGTGGTTCAGTGGCATCGACTACGGCGGCCAGCGTCCCCCCGTCTTGGAAGAGACGTGGGACTGCTGGGCGGTTGCAGTCGGCGTAGAGCTACCTTCGGCTGGCGACACCCAGGTGACCGAGATGGTGTTCCGCTCCCGCCGGCTTCGAGATTGGGCCGCATCAGTCGGCCCGGAGTTTGAGGAATCAGAGAACGAACGGACGCTGGGAGGCGAGCTGACTCTTCCCGACGACATCGAGACGACTGTGCCGTGGGGAACGGTCACGCTCCATTGGGGCGCAGTGGGATCGACTTCGCAGCACGGGGCGAGCCTTCGATATTTCCCAGAGCTCCAAGTCCTCCTCGCCAATCCGGTCACGATCGATGACACATGGGCGCTCGTCGTGACGCCGCTTCTCCAGTTCCTGACTCTTGCGACCGGAGTGGGGGACGCTCTCGAATGCGTTCGCTACCGTTCCGACCCTACGGACGAGCTTGACGGACATGGCAAGGACAGCTTCGGCGATCTGCTGTTCGGCGGCTGGTTTGAGTGGGTCAGCTCGTCATGGGTCACCGAACCGAAGGATGACGAGGATGTTCAAGAGTTCAACCAGCCGGTCGATGCCCGCGGGGCCGTGGAGAACATCGGGCCGATGCTCTCCAGGTGGTCTGACCTCTGCCAGCGGGCCGAGGCGCCACTCCTTGACTACTTCGCCACTCTGATGTGGAAGTCGATGACCTTCGAGGAGAGTTTCGCCCACATCGTCCGTGCGCTGGAGGTGCTGCATACGACGATCCAGCCCGGGCCGCGGATTCCCCCAGAGGAGTTCAAGGCAGTCAAGAAGAAGCTTCGCGATGCGCTGAAGGACGATCCCCATAAGGATTTGGTGCTGTCTCGCCTGAAGCATGCCGACGCCTTCAGCCTTCGCGACCGACTCGTCGATCTCCTCGGTCGATGTGGACACCGACTGCACAACTACGCGGGCGACATTCAGACGTTCGCAGGTTGGGTGCGCGACCGACGAGACGGTTTCACCCACACGTCGTCGCTCGGCACTTCCGATCATCGCGAGCTAATGCGTGCACATGTGATTCTCGATCTCGCCATGCGCTCAGTGCTGCTGCGCGAGATCGGTGTCAATCCGGATGATCTCGACGAACGCGTGTTTCGGACGGATGTAGCCCGCACGCTTCTCTACCCCGTCCGGTAGAGCTTCCTGCAATTGAGAGACATACCGTAGATTCGTTCCATGAGCGACGCTCCGGGTGGCGTCGAGTTCGAGCCGGTCCGCGTCGACCGCGTCGCGGTCCTTGACGAACTCGGACTTCGTCGGGTGCAGGTAGAGGGTTTCGACGACTTCCTTCTCCACATCCCAGCGGACGCCGACGCGGACCTCCCAGCCGTCAGCACGGCGGACGTACCAGAGGGAACCCCGCGCGCTTGGCCTGTGCTGGCTGTGGAGTCCGTCATCGCGTCATCGGAGGGTTTTGGTTCTGTATGCGCGGATCGACCTCGGCTCTGGACGCGGTCGAGCGTCCACTGCGATGGCTCTAACAATGCAAAGGGGTTCCCGTCGCGAGTGATCACCACGGTCAGGCCGTCCATGACGTGCAGCAACCAGCGGACTGGCTCTGCGACGTAGTCGTCCGCGGACACCCAGAGGTCGTCGACGTCAGGGGCGTCCATGGCGGCCCCGGTTCGCTTGCTGAGCTACCTCGGTCCGGCCGGTCCGGCAAGCGCCCATATGGCGAATGGAATCGCAGTTTGGCCCAAATGGAAGACTGATATTGAGTGCGGTGAGGTGCGCGCGCCGGCGGTCCCCCACGCCGGCCAGCCGCGAGCGGGGGCGAACCTTGCACGAGGGCTACCCGCGATTCATCTCACTGGCCGCGGAACTGCGGGTCACCGCGCTGGTGCCCGGCCCGGATAACTCCAGCCCCCGACTCAGCGCGTGTCAGCGGTCGCTTTTACGGCCGTCAGAACGGGACTTCGTCGTCGTATCGGCTTGGTGGTGCCCACCTCTGGGCAGTGGCCTGCTGTTCGGCCTCGCGTTCCCGACGGACTCGCTCTGCTTCTTCAGCTTCGGCGCGCTGTGCCTTCGCACGCTCACGTTCCTCGTGCATGCGCTCGATGTTGCGCGGTTCCTCGTTCGCGAGACGGACGATGAGCGCGGCAGCAACGTGGATCGCCAACCATGCGTCAGCCTTCGTGGCGTCATCATCGCGGAACTGGTGAGCGTTGCCACGCGAGGAACGGTCCGCGTTCACCCATTCGATGATGGGCTTGAGCAGCTTCCTGTCTGCCTGCGAGATGATCCCAGCCCTCGCCGCAGCGTTGAGCTGGTCCGAGATGCTCCCGCCCTCGACGCCGAGCGCGCGGAAGAACTCCTGCACTGCGGTCGCAGCGTCGGTGATTGCCACTGCTGGTTGATTCTCCGACAGCCGCGTCAGCGCCGCTTCGAACCCGGCTGAGGCGCGCGCGAACTTGGGGTTCAAAGCCAGAAACGTCGATGCTGGCTTGACGACTTCGGCGTGCAGAACGTGGTTGCCCCGCTGCTGAAACCGGCCGGCGTCCCACGTCCAGTCGAGACGGGAACCAAGAAGGATGTCGTCCACCGTCGTAACGAACGCGCCTGCGTCATAGGTAGGCGGGACCCACTCCTCGTTCCAGTCGACCTCGACCTGGACCGGCTGGTCGTCGTCTTCGGCCAGCGCGGTCATCGCGTAGAGCACGGCGGCGACGACGTCCAGACGCTCATCGTCGTTACCGTCGCCTGCGAGGACCTCTGCCGCTTCGACTTCGAAGCTTCCGTCGGCAGTACCGATACGGCGATGACGGTCAGCACGCAAGAGAACTCGCTCTGCGGCGTTCGTGGTCTCCTGCAGGACGGCAAGCACTTTCCGCCCGACATCGACTGGGCAGTCGTCGCGCCACTGTGGCCCGACCACCCTCTCCTGCGCGGACAGATCCCGGCGGCGCCGAAGCTCCGACGGCAGCGGCGAGAAACGTCCCAATCGGCTCACCGAAACAGGATACGGATATGGACCGACGCGGTGATAACAGCAGGTCTGTGCTTCAACCCGATTGGTGGAGTGCACGTCTCGGACGGCGATCGGAGCTGTCGTCTGCTTCGGCGTGACGGGAGGACCTGACGGTCACCGTCACCGACGTGTGCCTCCGAGCAGGGTGAGCAGTGCTTCGCGCACGCGTTCTCGTCCCGATGGTGCGTCAATGTCGGCGACTGCCTGCAACTCGTCGATGCGGGTGGATAGCCTTGCCTGGCTGCGATGCAATGATCGCGACTCGTATGCGATAAGTGTTCCGCGGAGGGAAAGATCCTGCATGAGCAAGGATCGTTTCGACGGGAACGCCCGCGCGTGAAACGCCAAGGGCAGGACCAGTTCGAGCAGGAGCAACGCCCCTGCGACCCACCATCCCTGTGGCGCGACCACGAGCAAGTTCACCGCCCCCAGCAGCACGAGAAAGACGTAGAAGACGTAGGCGCCAGCGACGTTCCCGGCACGTTTCCCGCGGGATGGCTCCACAACGGACGAGGCCGTCATCCCGCCGAACAGCAGCAGAGCGACGCCACCGAGGAGACCGCTGACCGCTGCACCGGTGACTGCCTGCCAGGCACCGCCGCCACCGAGCGCCCCCGCCCCCGCGCCGGCTGCAGCCATCGCCGCGACCCGCACTCCCACTCCGACCAGGCCGCGGCGAAGCACGGGGACCCGGCGTGGCAGACGAGCGATCTGTGCACGTAGGCGCTCCAGCTGCTCGACAGCCATCTCGAACTGTCGAGCATGCCGAGGCACCACGAAGCGGCTGCTCTCAACGCCTAACACCCAGCAGATCGACGTCATCGGCACCACAACGACCAGGGCCGGTACTGACGTCGGATGGCGGAACGTTGCCGCCACAGCCAGAACACCAAGGGAGGCGGCGCACATCGCCAGGAGGGCGCCGAGGGTGCCAACCGTCCTGCGCACACGGTTCCGTTCAACGACACCCGTAAATGTGCCCTGCCCACCTCGCGAGATGCCGTAGAGGACCAGCGCTGCCGCGAAGTACGCAAGCAACGTCGGCAACGTGTCCTGACGAAGGTCCCAGCCCCACGCGGGCATCCACGCGATGTTCCAGCCGCCGCCGGCCCATGGTCTCCCCGCGAAGATCACCGCTTCGAAGAAGCAGCCGACGACGAACAACCCCAGCAGCGCATGGGCATACCCCCGAGGGGCAGGGATCGGGTCGGGTTCACCAGGCTTCACGGCACGAAAGCGTATCCGCCGACGACGAACCGTCATGACGCTGAAGTTCGCGAACTGATTCGAAGGCCATGCCATGATCAGCGAATGGGCATACTCGACCGTCTCCTAGGCCGCAAGCAACCACCAATCGACGACGGTATAGACGGCCTCACCATGCTCTCCGGCACGACCACAACCTGCCGTGACGCAATCGCCGCGTTGGCGGCCCGCCACGGCACCACCCAAGGCGGCTACCTCGAGATGTCGGGATCCTTGCAACGCGAGACCACGAACCCGGTTGACCCGAACGCCGTAGCGGTTCTCATCGAAGGCGAACGCATCGGGTACCTCCCGGGATACGTCACCGCCGCCGCAGATATCTCCGACATCGGCTCCCGACCCGTCCGCGTGCAGATCTTCACAGAGCTGCTGCCGAAAGGGCTTCGCGCCGAAGCTTGGGCCTGGCTTGGCGGCCGCGCACCGCAATGGGAGTGGTCCGCCGCGAACCGGCCACCGATGACGTCCGAGCAGAAGGCGATGGCCAGTCATAAAGGCAACCGCGACATGGTGCGCGACGCCCTAGCCGGTGGAGGCGCGCGCGCCGAGCAATTCCAGCGGGGCATGGTCAACGGCGTCCACTACCTAGAACTCATCGAACCGATCAAGCAACTCAAACGGGACAACCGGCTCGAAGACGCGCTCGAGCTCTGCTACGTCGCCATCGAAGGAGCTGAAGGCGACCGAGACGGACGCGAGCCCGCACCCGCATACACGGAACAGGCGGCCATCATCCTCCGGAAACTCGGCCGACGGGATGAAGAGATCGCGGTGCTCAACCGATGGCTTGCCCTCTGCCCGCCAGCGCACCGAGATCAGAGCCGCATCGGCGAACGACTGGCGAAGCTCACGAGCTGACCCGATCGCCGCTGTAGGTGGTCGATTCCCACCCGTGCTGGCCGTTTGGCTTGCGCCGGACCGCCGTTCTCTCGACGCCGAAGGGAAAGATTGGTCGGTCGGTCGATCGAAAGTACAAGTTCGCCCGTGCAGACGACACCGGAGACGGGAGCCGCATCCAAGAGGCTCACCTGGTTCTCCGGAGTACTCGAAGAATTCAAGAGTGCTACGGTCCATCAAAGCGTTTTTGTTGAGGCGCGTGGGGCTCTTTGACTTTTGGTCGGGGCGACGAGGGAGAGCATCGTGGCGGCTGCGCGTTTCCGTGCGTACGAACGAGACTTTCGGCGACTCGACGCCCCGCGTCGACTGCGAGACATCGCGGCGGCATCGGGCTTGCCACGCCTGACGCTCGAAGAATCGAAGGCCCTGGCCGGGCTGATCGCCGTGACCGCTGGACTCGCCGATTCCATTGCCACCTCGGCGATGAGGAATCGCGGCGACTCGTGGACGCAGGTCACGTCAACGCTTGACGGGCTCTGGTCCGAGCAGCTTGAAGATCCGCTCGGCGCGCAACTGTCAGACGTTGTGTCGGTTGCGGTCATCACGCTCGGAATGGCGCTAGGCGACCCGAGGGACCCTGCACCGAGCGGCCGTTCCGCGTTCGCGCGTGCCATGCGCGAGGCGCGAGCGGGGCTGTATGAGGGAGCGACGTTCAACTGGCGGGGCACAGCTGCCCTCGGGCAGCAGGTTGCGGAAGACGCGAAGTGGCGCTCTGCGATCGAGATGGAGCGCTCACCGAAGTTCCGCCGACTTCTCGAAGAACTCGCCCAACTGCAAGACGTCGGACTGCCGGAACTTCTGCCTATACCGAGCGACAGGGTTCGCGACAGTGCGAATCGACTGTTGGCGGAGTCGCCCGCGGTGAAGCTCGCCCGCTTCAACGACCGCCGAACAGGCGGCCGGGGCGGGCGGTCAGCCGGTGCGGGCTCAGTGCAAGCTCCACCTCAGCCCCCGAACAATCAACTCTGGAACCGGCAAGCGACGGAAGTCGACAACGGCGACCGTCGCGTGAAGGTGCACTTTGGAACTGACCGGGAAGCGCTCCCCATGAGTTCGATGCACTTCGACGCCTCCCGAGCCGTCAACGGCGTGACACGCTACGGAATCGCGTCGGTATTCGTGCCAGAATCCCATCACGTCGGCAAGCTGGGGTACAAGGCGATCATTGCGCCAAATCGTTTCGCGCGAAGCGGGGCGCTCCAGCTCCAAAACGTCACCGAGTTGACCATCTCGGAGTTCGCAGACGCACTCCGTGCCGAAGTGGCTGCCGTGACGACCCGTCGCATTCTACTCAGCATTCATGGATTCTCGACCACCTTCAACGCCGCGATGCTCAAAACCGCTCAACTCGCGGCTGACCTTGATCTCGACGCGGTTGTCGCAGCGTTCTCATGGCCGTCAGCCGGAAGTCTGCTTCGCTACGGACGGGACCGCACGGAAGCCCTCGCGAGCGCGCCCGGCCTAGCCGCATTCCTCCTTTTCCTTGCACAGAACAGTGGCGGAGTGCGACACGTGGATATAGTGGTGCATTCTATGGGCAACTACGTCCTCGTGAACGCAGTTGCGGCTCTCCAAACCGCTCTCAAGACCGCAGGGCTACGACTTGGACACGTGTTTCTCGCTGCGCCAGACATTGACGCAGCGGAGTTTGCGACATTGGCGAGCACGCGGAAGGGCATTAGCCGCTCCGGCACCATGTATGCATCGCGGAATGACTTGGCTCTTCTTATATCAACCCTGAATCACAGAGCCCCTCGCGCGGGAAGGTTCCCGCCTGTGCCTACGCAGAAGGGTATCCATAAGGTCGACGTGTCCGCGGTGAACTTGCCGCTGATTGGTCACGGGTATCACGCACAGACGGCTGCAGTCATTGCGGACATTGCTGATGTGATCCTTCACAACACGAAACCGGGACGACGCCGGCGCTTGCGCCCCTCGTCAACAGGGGCGTATTGGATCATGCGGGCCTGATCGTTGTCCGGCAGAAAGTGCTTGAACAGCGGGATCATTTCCCCCAAACGAGGGCCGATACGGGTTTCAAAATGGCTAAAACCGCCTCATGCTGTGTACAAGTCGTGCGGGGGGATGCGGAGCACGGTCCGTCGGTGTAGTGCTGTTCGCTGCTGACCGGGGGTTTTCGTCGCGGGGGAAATCGGGCGGTCTCCCGGGGGGAACCCAGGTTCGGCGTCGAGCGGGCGCCGCTTACCGCCGCGGTCCCAGCCTAAACGCGAACGGCCCGCCACGGGGTTGATTGCAGTCTGGTTTCCAGCCCTTGCAAGCCAGCCACACCAGAAGAGCCCCCGGCTCTTCTGGCTCCTGGGGCAACTTCGCCCCGCCCTGCCGCTGAGGCCGATCGGATCGGCCAGGATGAGAGCATGGTCGCCACCGTCGTCGCGCTCCCCGGAACGCTCTGCCCTCCCGCGATCTTCGACCGCCTCGCCGTGGAGCTCGGCACCGCCGCCGAGATCGACGCGGTGCCCTGGCTGACCGAGCCGGGCCCGCGGACGATCGCGGAGATCGCGGAGTCGATCGCGCGTCGGATCGGCGACCTGCACGCCGGCGGACCGGTCCTGGTCTGCGGGCACTCGACCGGCGGGGCGATCGCGATGCAGCTCGCGCTCGAGCACCCCGATCTGGTGTCGGGAGTCCTCCTCGTCGACACGGGAGCCCACATGGGCGGCCACGGTGACGTCGCAGCGATCCTCCGCCGCGTCGACGATGACTGGGGCGAGGACCTTCGTGCTGCCGTGCTCGACCGGTCCTTCGCGGATGCGCTCGATCCGATGCTCCGACGTGAGTGGCTCGCGTGGGCGTCGACCGTGCAGCAGGCAGCGGTGAAGGCGGTCCTCGCCAGCCAGGCAGCACTCGACCTCCGAGCTCGGCTCCCGCTGCTCACGGTGCCGACGAGCATCGTGCACGGTGCGCGGGATCGTGCCCGGTCGGCGGACGACGCTCGCGAGCTCGCTCGGCTGATCCCCGGTGCCCGGCTGACGATCGTGGATTCCGGCCACTCGCCCGTCCATGAGACCCCGGGTGACGTTGCCGTGGTCTTGAACGACCTGCACGCGAGGCTGAGCACACCCGCGACGAACGCCGCGGGCCCCCAGCGACGCTGAGGGCCCGCGGTGTCCGTGGGGTGTGGCGATGCGATCAGCCCCGCCTCAATGGACGGTCGACGCCGCCCGCTCGATGACCGCCGTCACCGCGCCCGGCTGCGAGATCATCGACAGGTGCGACGCCCGCACGGGAACGATCGTGCTGCCCGCCCGGTGCGCCATCCGGTACTGCGTCGCCGGCGGGATCACCTTGTCCTGCGTGCCGATGACGTCCCAGCTCCGGATCGACTTCCACGCCGGGGGACCCGACGGCTCGGCCAGCGCCCCGAGCAGCGGCGGCAGCTGCCCCGCGGCGAGGACGTTCCGTGTGGCCGCGGGCACGTCCTGCGCGAAGGACGTCGCGAAGGTCGAGGACTTCAGGTACACCTGGTACTCCGCCTGGCTCGTCGCTCCCGGTGGGGCGACGATGTCGAACAGGGTGGCGGGGTCGGCGGTGAGTGCGGAGCCGGACCCGGCGAGCAGGTCGTTGATGGTCTCGCCCTGGTCGGGCAGGAACGCGTCGATGTAGACCAGCGCCTTGACGTCGGGGTCGGAGGCGGCGGCGTTCGTGATGACCGCACCGCCGTAGGAGTGGCCGACGAGCACGACCGGGCCGCTGGTGCGCTGGGCGAGGTACGCGCTGAGCGCTGCGGCGTCCGGCGCGATGCCGCGGAGGTCGTTCGGCGGCACCAGGACCGGGTACCCGGCGCGCTGGAGTGCTGCGGTGACGGGCGCGAAGCTGGCGGAGTCCGCCCACGCGCCGTGCACGAGGACGACGGTGGGTTTCGGCGACGGCGACGGTGTGTGGTGCCCGTGTCCGTCGGCGGAGGCGGCCTGGAGTGGGAACGCGATCGCCCCGGCGGCGAGGGCGAGGGCGGCGACGGTCGCGGCGAGCGTGCGACGTCGACGGCGGGTGGTGTCCGGCATGGTGGTTCCTTCCGATACGTCAGGTCCACGGGGTCCGGCTGGGCTCCATGACGCGGCGACAGCGGGAGCGCGCTCCTCGTCGGGGAACGAGGCAGAGCGCGGCAGAACGATGGTGCGAACGTGTCGTGCCGAGGCCGCGTCGTCACACTACGGTCAGCGTTCCTTCGCGATCTTGATCGGATCCGCACAGATAGTTGTCGGTTCCCGCACCGAGCCGCCGGGTTCCTGCCCGCAGCGCTTGCGGTAGTCGCGGGGGCTCATCCCGTAGGCACGGTGGAACGCCCGGGTGAAGTTCGCGTGGTCCGGGAACCCCCACCGGTGTGCGATCTCCGAGACGGTGACGTGTCGCTCGTGGACGCGGCGGAGCTCCTCTGCGGCGCCGGCGAGTCGTCTCCCGCGCACCCGGTCGGCCAGGCTGATGCCGGCTCGCTGCAGGATCAGGTACGCGTACCGCTCGGAGATGCCGTGCACCCGCGCGACCTCCGCGATGGTCAGGTCCCGGTCGACGACGTGGACCTGGACGTACTCGAGCATCCGGGACCCGAGCGGGGTGGGGGGCGGCGGCGCTGCACCGGGGTTCGCGGTGAGGAGCGCGCGGAGGAGCCGCAGCGTCGACTCCTCGAGGGCGGCGCGGTCGGCCTCCGGCAGGTGGACGGCGGTCGTGGCGAGGTCGCCGAGGTAGCGCGAGACGACGAGCGCCTCCGGGGTCGCGGCCGCGGTGCGGTCGGGACGGACGAGGTCGAACGGCAGTGTCATGACGCCTCCTCACGGTGGGCACATGCTCCCACCGGAGGCGCGATCCCACCAGGCCCGGCCGCCCGGGCGTTCCTACACTGGTGCGATGCCGATGACCCGCGCCGAGCTGGAGACGTTCCGCGGCGTCCCGCTGCCGGACGAGATCGGACCTGGTGTCCGGCTGTTGTTCGTCGGGGTCAACCCGGGCCTCCGGAGCGCCGCGGTCGGGGCGGCCTTCGCGAACCGTGGCAACCGGTTCTGGAAGGCCCTGCACGCTGCGGGGATCACCGGCCAGGTGTTCGACACGAGCGCCGGGTTCGCCGCGGCGGACCGTGACGAGCTGTACGGCCGGGGTGTGGGGCTCACGACGCTGGTGCCGGGCGCGACTGCCCGTGCCGACGAGCTCTCCGACGACCAGCTCCGTGCGGGTCGCGCCGAGCTCGTCACGAGGGTGACCGCCGTGCGGCCGGCTGTCGTCGCGATGCTCGGCATCACCGCGTTCCGGGTCGCGTTCGACCGCCCGCGGGCGGTCCCCGGCGAGCAGCCCGAGCTGATCGGACCCGCGCGGCTCTGGGTGGTGCCGAACCCGTCCGGCCTGAACGCCCATGCGACGGTGGAGTCGTTGGGTGGGGCGTACCGCGCGGCTGCTGCCGCTGCGGGGGTGCCGCTCCTGACACCCGAGGGGCCGCCGCGACCGCCGTCAGGACGACCGCCGTGACCGCAGTCAGGACGACGGCCGTGATCGGGCCGGCCCTCAGCGGTCCGCGAACCCGCCGAGCATCCCCGAGATGAACCGCTTCTGCAGGAAGAAGTACAGGACGACGATCGGCAGCGCGACGATCACCCCCGCGGCGGACAGCAGCGAGTAGTCCGTCAGGTGGGCACCCTTGAAGAACGCCAGGCCGAGGGGTGCGGTGCGGTGGTCCTCGCTGGTGATGAGCACGAGCGGCAGCAGGAACTCGTTCCACGTCCACATCGTGATGAGCAGGGCCATCGTCATGATCGGGGCGATGGCGGCGGGCACGATCACCTGCCAGAGGAGTCGCACGTCGCGCGCGCCGTCGAGCCGGGCGGCCTCGATCACCTCGCCGGGGAAGGACCGGAACTGGCTGCGCATCCAGAAGATGCCGAAGGCCAGGGACTGCGCGGTCTGCGGCAGGATCAGGCTCGTGTAGGTGTCGGTCAGGCCGACCGATCGCAGGTTGAAGTACAGCGGGATGATGAACGCCTCGGCGGGGAGCATCAGGCCGGCGAGCATCACGAAGAAGATCACGTTCGAGCCGAAGAAGTCGAGCCGACCGAACGCGAACCCGGCGAAGACGGCGAGCACGGTCGTGAGCACGACGACCGACACGGTGACCAGGACGCTCGAGAGCATGTACGACGCGAAGTGCCCCTGGTTCCACGCGGCGCCGAAGTTCCCGAGGTCGATGGTGGTGGGGACGCTGAAGCCGCCGGAGTTCTGCGCGGACGGGGTCACCGAGGACAGCAGCACCCCGATCAGCGGGATGATCGCGAACAGGGCGAAGAGCGTCAGGATGACGTAGTTGACGGTCTTCTCGCGGACGGAGATCCTCATGCGACGTCCTTCGGCTGCAGGCGGTTGATGAGGGCCGTGACGATCATGATCACGATGGTGAGGGACACCGCGACGGCGGCGGCCGAACCGACCTGCCCGGTCTGGAACGCCCGGTTGTAGGCCTCGAACGCGGGGACCGACGTCGAGTTGCCGGGCCCGCCGCTGGTCGTCACGTAGACCAGGTCGAAGGTCTTCAGCGCCGACACCACGGTCAGGGTGAGCGCCGCGGCGATCTGCCCGCGGAGCGAGGGGAGCGTGATCGAGAAGAACTCCCGCACCGCGCCGGCACCGTCGATGCGGGCGGCCTCGAACAGGCTCGGGTGGATGTTGCCCACGCCGGAGAGGAACAGGACCAGGCACAGGCCGACGTTCAGCCAGGTGCCGACGAAGCCGATCGCGGGCAGCGCGGTGTCGTACCCGCCGAGCCAGACCTGCGCGAGGTGCCCGAGTCCGACCAGCCGCAGCCCGTCGTTGAGGAGGCCGTCCGCCGAGTAGATCGACACCCAGATCGTGGCGACGACGACCGACGCGATGACCTGGGGGAGGAACAGCACCGTGCGGAAGAACGACATCCCTGGCAGCCCGTTCGCCCGCGAGATGAGCGCCGTCAGGAAGAGCGCCACGACCACGGGCACCGCGGCGTAGAACACCATGAGCACGAGTGCGTGCCCGAACGACGCCCGCAGCTGCGCGTCCGCGAACACGTCGACGTAGTTGGAGAACCCTGCCCACGTCGCCGCGGACAGGCCGTCCCAGTCGTAGAACGAGTACTGGATGCTCTGCAGGAACGGCACCCCGAGGAACACGGCGAACACGACGAACGCCGGGAGGACGTAGAGGTACGGGACGAGACTGCGGCGGCGCTTCCGGGCACCGCCCGCCGTCGTGCCGGCCCGCCCACGGCGGGTGCTGCGGTCGGCAGCACCCGCCGTGGTTCCGGTGAACTGGGTCACTGGGGAGCCCTCGCTACTTCTTCACGAAGCCGGAGTAGTCGTCCTGGAGCGTCTTCGTGTACTGCTCCGGGGTCGCCTTGCCCGCGACCAGGTCCTGCATCGCCGCCGTGATCGTGTCGTAGAAGGTCGGCGTCGCGTAGTCCAGGTACGGGGTGATGCTGTTGGCGCTGGAGATCGTCTTGTAGTTGCTCGTGATGTCGCCGGCGATCGTGCCCGACGCGGGGGTGTCGTCGTCCGGCACGACGGTCGGCAGGTTGCCCTTGTCGACGAGTGTCTCCGCGGCCTTCGCGTTCGTCACGAAGTCGACGTACGCGGCGGCCGCGTTCGCGTTCTTCGTCTTCGAGGTGATGGCCCATGCCAGGCCCTCGCCGCCCATCGTGACGGGGGAGTCCGCGCCGGCCGGGGTCAGCGCGGTGAAGCCGATGTCCTTGGCGCTCGCCGCGGCCTCGAGGGTGGCCTGGTACCAGGTGCCCGTGATGAGGAACGCCGACTGGCCCTTGCCGAACGAGGCGACGGCGTCGTCCCGCGAGACGCCGTTCGCGCCGTCGGTGACGTAGCCCTTGTCGACCCAGTTCGTGATGGTCTGCGCGGCCTTGACCTCCTCGTCACCGGTCCAGCTGCCGGACTTGCCTGCGACCAGGTCGTTCACGGCGTCGTGGCCGGCGAGGGCGGAGAGCACCAGGCCGTACAGGTGGATGCCCGGGCTCTTCTCGACGTCGCCGTAGCTCAGCGGGAGCGACCCGGCCGACTTGACCTTCGCCATGTCCGCGGTCAGCTCGGCGACGGTGGTGGGCGGCGCGTCGATCCCGGCCTTCTGGAGGACCTCCTTGTTGTAGTAGAGGCCCACGAGCTCGCCGGTCTGCGAGACGCCGTAGAGCTTGTCGCCCTGCCAGGTGCTGCCGTCGGAGGAGAAGGAGTTGAGCTTGAGCAGGCTCGACGGGTAGTAGTCGTCCCAGCCGTAGAGCTTGGAGTAGTCGTTCACGGGGCGCAGGAAGCCGGCCTTCACGAAGGCACCCATGTCCGGGTAGCCCTGGTTCGCCTGCACGACGTCCGGCGGGTTGTCACCGGAGAGCGCGAGCTTCAGCGTGGTCTTGAGGTCGGCGAAGGACCGGGACACCCGCTTGATCGTGATGTTCGGGTGCGCCTTCTCGAACTCGTCGTTGAGCACCTGCTGCGCGTCGTTGATGCCGGTGTCGGTGTTCTGGTCCCAGACGGTCAGGGTCGTCTTGCCCGAACCGACGTCCTTCGACACCGGCCCGAGGCTCTGCGACGCGGCGGGGGCAGCCGAGCCGCCCGGGGTGCACGCGGTCAGCCCGAGTGCCAGGGCGGCGGCGACGCCGATGACCATCGTCGCCTTGCTGGAGTGCTTCATGGTGGTCCAGTCCTTCGAGTGGGTGGAGGGGGAGTCAGGAGGTCAGGGCGGCCGCGTCGAGGAACGACCAGTCGCCGGGGGCGGCCGTGCGGCGGAGGAAGGCGCGGAGCTGGTCGGGGTGCGGTGCGCTCGCGGCGCCACCGAGACCGGTCACGGCGTACGCGGCACTGGCGGCGGCGAAGCGCAGCCGCGTCGCCAGGTCCCAGCCGTGGTGGCCGCCGGCCATGAAGGACGCGACGAACACGTCGCCGGCGCCGGTCGGGTCGACGACGTCGACGGGGATGGTCTCGGCCGTGACGACGACCCCGTGCGCCGAGTCGACCGCGATCACGCCCGACCCGCCGCAGGTGACGACGGCCAGCGGGACCCGCTCGGCGAGGGCCTTCGCGGCGTCGAGTGCCGAGTCGGTGCGCGTGTACCGCATCGCCTCGACGTCGTTGGGGACGAAGACGTCGATCTCGGCGAGCCGGTCGAGCACCCCGCCGGACCACTCGCCGGTGTGGTCCCATCCGACGCCGCCGACCACGGTCGTGCCGGTGGCGCGGAGCTCCGCGACCCATCCGGGCAAGGGGTGGGCGATGCCGACGTGGGTGGACGCGACCGCGCCGAGGTCGTCGGGGACGCTCAGCGCGTCGAGGTGCTCCTCGTAGGTGATGAAGCTCCGGTCGTCCGGCCCCGTGAGTGCGACGGACACCGAGCTCTGGTGCCCCGGGACGACCTCGAGCAGGCTCGTGTCGAGCAGCGGTTCGGCGGTGAGCGTCGCGTACACGTGCGCTCCGAGTACGTCGTCGCCGAGCCGGCTGAGCAGCATGGTGGGGGCGCCGGCGCGGGCGGCCGCCACGGCGCGGTTCGCGACACCGCCGGGGGTGACGGTGAACGCGTCCGCGTAGACCTCGGTGCCCTGCTCCGGCGCGGTGACGCCGGCGAAGACCAGGTCGCAGAACACGTCCCCTGCGAACAGCAGTGCGGTCACGGCTTCTCCTCATCGTTGCGGATCGTCCCGTCGCAGGTGTGCGCAATCCCGGGGCGGTACCGCTGGTGATGCTCAAGCCTGCGTGCTTGGTGTTGCGAGGACGTTACTCGATTGCGCCAGATTTGTTAAGTCTGCGCAGAACGCAAACGGGACTGCACGAGTTTGCGTGAGAGTGCGCGAGTTCGGATACAGTGGCGCCATGATCCTGCGAGAGCGGCAGAACCGCATCATCAAGGCGCTGCGCGTCGAGGGCGCCGCCTCGGTCCAGGAGCTCGCCGACGCCCTGTCCGTGAGCGCGGCGACGATCCGGCGCGACCTCGAGATGCTCGACCGCAACGGCGAGCTCGTCCGCACCTGGGGCGGCGCCGTGCTCGCGCCCGGCCAGACCGCGCAGGACGGTGACGACGGCGAGCCGATCGAGACCCCGTTCGAACAGGCCGGCGACCTCGACCTCAAGCGCCGGATGGCGGTGGCCGCTGCCGCGATGGTGCAGGACGGCCAGGTCGTCATCCTCGACATCGGGACCACCACGCCGCAGATCGCCGAGCTGCTCCGCGGCCGCGACATCACGGTCATCACGACGAACCTCGCCGTGTTCGACGTCCTCCGCGACGACGAGGCCGTCCGCCTGGTCCTGCTCGGTGGCGTCGTCCGCCGCAACTACCGGACGCTCGTCGGCTCCCTCGCCGAAGCGGCCCTCGAGCACGTCAGCGCCGACCTGCTCTTCCTGTCGTGCACGGGCGTCCGCGCCAACGGGCACGTCGTGGACAACATGGCGGTCGAGGCCCCGATCAAGCAGTCGATGATCGCCGCCGCCGAGCGGGTCGTCCTGCTCGCGTCCGAAGCGAAGTTCCCCGGGACCGGGGCCCTCCGGCTCTGCTCCCTCACCGATGTCGACACGCTGATCACCACGACCGGCGCCCCCGACGAAACACTCGCACACAGCCGGAACGCCGGCGGAGAGGTCATCACCACATGAAGCTCTGCATCCTCGGAGGCGGCGGGTTCCGCACGCCGTACGTGTACCAGGCACTGCTCCGCGACACCGGCTCGCCCCGCGTGGAAGAGGTCGCGCTCTACGACGTGGACGAGGCCCGGCTGCACGCGATGGTCGCGATCCTGACCGAACTCGCCGCCGAGTTCCCGGACGCTCCCGTCCTGAAGCCCACCACCGACCTGCACCGTGCGGTCGAGGGCAGCGACTACGTGTTCGCCGCCCTGCGCGTCGGCGGGCTCGAAGGACGCCGTTGCGACGAGCACGTCGCGCTCGACCTGGACGTCCTCGGCCAGGAGACGACCGGCCCCGGTGGGCTCGCCTACGCCATCCGCACCGTGCCCGTCATGGTCGAGGCCGCGAAGGTCATCCGCGACCTCGCCCCGAACGCGTACGTGATGAACTTCACGAACCCCGCGGGCATCATCACCGAGGCGATGCAGACCGTCCTCGGCGACCGCGTGCTCGGCATCTGCGACACCCCGTCCGGCCTCGGTCGCCGGGTCGCCGGGATGCTCGGGCTCGACCACACCCGCGTCCAGATGGACTACGTCGGCCTGAACCACCTCGGCTGGATGCGCCGCGTGATGTACGACGGCCGCGACGTCCTGCCGGAGCTGATGGCCGACGACGAGCGCCTCGGGGCGATGGAAGAGGGACACGTCTTCGGCCTGGACTGGATCCGTTCGCTCGGCTCGATCCCGAACGAGTACCTCTTCTACTACTACTTCAACCGCGATGCCGTGCGCTCGATCGTCGGCTCCGGCAAGACCCGCGGTGACTTCCTGGCCGAGAGCCAGTCCGCGTTCTACGACCGGGCAAGTGCCGCCGGCAACGGCGTCGCCGACCTCTGGCGGGAGACCGTCGCCCGCCGCAGTGCGTCCTACATGGCCGAGGCCAAGGGCGGCACGCAGGACGAACCGCTCGACCCGAAGGAACGCGAGACCGACCCGTCGCACCAGGGCTACGCGGGCGTCGCGCTCGGCGTGATGGCAGCGATCAGCCGCAACGAGCGTCAGACGATGATCCTCAACGTCCGGAACAACGGCACCATCGCCGGGCTCCCGCGCGACGCGGTGGTCGAGGTGCCGACCATGGTCGACGCGAACGGCGTGCACCCGATGACGACCGACCAGCCGGACCTGCACCAGATCGGCCTGATGAGCCAGGTCAAGGCCGTCGAACGGCACACCATCGCCGCCGCGCTCACCGGCTCGAAGGACGAGGCCCTCAAGGCGTTCGCCCTGCACCCCCTGGTCGACAGCGTCACCGTCGCGCGGGACCTGGTGCGCGGGTACGTCGACCGGATCCCGGAGGTCGCGGCGGTCCTCACGAAGTAGCGGTGGTTCCCGTCGGGTCGATACATCGTCCACCCGACGGGAAACCTGGGGGTCTGGTAACGATCGTTGCGAACGCATGCGTACGCTCGTGTCGGATCAGACCCGAGGGCATCACCGTCGATGTGCCACCACCGCACATCGAAGGACGACA
The DNA here is from genome assembly GCF_004346855.1 of Curtobacterium sp. PhB136. Lineage (NCBI taxonomy): Bacteria > Bacillati > Actinomycetota > Actinomycetes > Micrococcales > Microbacteriaceae > Curtobacterium > Curtobacterium sp. PhB136. The sequence continues at coordinate 482,704 of NZ_SMGH01000004.1, read as the reverse complement.
ATGCCCCTGCCAGCCCGCGCCCCGCGGACCCGCACCCCCGAGGACCGCAGCGCCTACGAGCCCGGCATCGAGACGACGCACATCCCGGTGCTGCCGCCGGACGCCCGCGCGCGGAAGCGCTTCGTCCGTGTCGTCGCCGCGGTCGCCGCAGTGGGCGGTGCGCTCTTCGGCTACGACACCGGCGTGATCTCCGGCGCGCTGCTCTACGTGTCCTCGGACTTCGACCTCGGCGTCTTCGAGGAGGGCATGGTCACGAGCGTGCTGCTCATCGGCGCCGCGGTGGGCGCACTGGCGGGCGGCCGGGTCGCGGACCGTGTCGGCCGCCGGCTCGCCCTGGTGCTCGCCGGTGCGGTGTTCATCGTCGCGACGATCGGGTGCGCCTTCGCCCCGGACTACGCCGTCCTGCTGGTCAGTCGCGTGGTGCTGGGTCTGGCGGTCGGGGTGTCCTCGATCATCGTCCCGCTCTACATCGCCGAGATGGCGCCGTCGGACATCCGCGGACGCCTGGTCTCGCTCAACTCGCTGATGATCGTCACCGGGCAGCTGCTGGCGTACCTGGTGAACGCGTGGCTCGCGCAGTACGGCGCGTGGCGCTGGATGCTCGGGCTCGCGGCGGTCCCGGCCGTGGTCCTCGTCGTCGGCATGTTCCTGCTGCCCGACACCCCGACGTGGTACCGGATGCGGGACCGCGCGGGTGACGCACTGCAGGTCCTCCGCCGCACCTACCCCGAGCGTGAGGCGCACCGGGAACTCCGCACCATCCGCCAGGCGCAGGAGTCGCAGTCGTCCGAGAGCCAGGGGTGGAGCGGGTTCCGGCAGCCGTGGATCCGGCGCTCCGTGCTCATCGCCGTCGGGGTCGCGATCCTGCAGCAGGCGACGGGTGTCAACACCGTGATCTACTTCGCACCGACCCTGTTGGTGGACACCGGGCTGCCGTCGTCGACCGCCGTGGTCGCGACGATCGCGATCGGTGTCATCAGCGTCGTCGCGACGCTCGTCGGGTTGCGCCTGGTCGACCGGGTGCCGCGCAAGAAGCTGCTGATCGGCGGCTCCCTGGGCGGGGTCGTGTCCCTCGTCGCGCTCGGTGCCACCTTCCCGCTCACGGAGCGCGGTCCCGGCTTCAGCTACCTGACGCTCGGCGTGATGGTGCTGTTCCTGGCGTTCCAGCAGTCCGCGGTCGCGACGACGACGTGGCTGATCATCTCCGAGCTGGTGCCGTCAGCGGTGCGCGGCATCGGCATGGGCGTCGCCGGGGTGTTCCTGTGGCTCGCGAACTGGGCGGTGTCGCTGGCGTTCCTGCCGGTGGTCCACGCGATCGGCGGGTCCTGGACGTTCATCGCCTTCGCGGTCATCGGAGTGGCCGGCGTCGTGTTCGTGTGGCGCGCGGTCCCGGAGACCGGCGGCAAGTCGTTGACGGACATCGAGCACGAGATGCAGGACGCGACGGCCTAGGACGTCGGCCGGCGGCTCGCGACGTCACCAGCAGACCGGCCGGGAGGCTCGTGGCGGGGCCGCCACGAGCCTCCCGGCCGTCATCTGGTCACCGCCCACCCGTGGAGACCCACGCGCCGAGCGGTGCGTCCGGAACGTCCTCGTCGCTGTGTGCGGTGTCGCAGAGGACGAGGCCGCGGGCCTCGTAGTTCGGGCGGGCCGCCGGTCCGTCGAGGTCCCACGTGTGCACCCAGACGCGCACCGCGTCGGGGAGCGACCAGGCGGTCGCGATCGCGTGTTCGAGGAGCGGGCCGCCGAGCCCGCGTCCGAGGCCGGGCGCGGCCAGGCCGAAGTAGCGGATCTCGACGTGGACGCCGTCGTCGTGCGGGACGGGCTGGAGCTGGACGTAGCCGAGGGGGACGCCGTCGGCGCTCGGGAGCAGGAACACCGTGCCGGGGACCGCGAGCTCCTCCGCCCACTGCTCCCGGGTCCAGTCGAGCCGATCGGTCCACCGCCAGGCGCCGCCGACGTACCCGTAGAGGAACCGGGCGTACTCGGGGTCGACCGCACTCGTCCGGTCGAGCCGCACCGGAGCCGGGACGGGCCGGGGCGGAGCGGTCGGAGGTGTGCGCGACTCGAGGGTCCAGGTGACGACGTCCATGCGTCCGATCCTGCCGCACACAACGGGACGGGCCCCTCGGCTGCTGCCGAGGGGCCCGTCCCGTGTCGTGGTTCCGGTCAGGCGGCACCGTGACTCGCCCGGGAGCGACGCGAAAGCGAGTCGATGATGACCGCGAGGAGCAGGACGGCTCCGGTGACGATGTACCGGGTGTAGTCCTCGAAGTTCAGCAGGTTCAGGCCGTTCGCGATGGACTGGATGACGATCACGCCGAGCAGTGCCGACCAGATGTTGCCGCGGCCGCCGAAGAGGCTGGTGCCGCCGATCACAGCCGCAGCGATCGCGTTGAGGTTGACGTCACCGCCGCCCGAGCTGAGGGTCGCGGCGGACAGGTGGGCGGACGCCAGGAGCCCACCGATGACGGCGAACACCGAGCAGAGCATGAACACCGAGATGTACACGAGCCGCACCTTGATGCCGGACCGGCGAGCGGCCTCGACGTTGCCACCCACGGCGTAGATCGACCGGCCCCACTTCGTGCGCTTCACGAGGTAGTTCATGATGACCACGAGCAGGACGAAGAACACGAAGGACGTCCCGGTGCCGCGGTCGGTCGAGAGGTACCAGCCGATCGCGGAGAGCCCGACGAGGAGCAGCACCGCCTTGGTGATCACGAGCGACTTGGCGCCCGTCGACAGGCCGGCACGGCTCCGCCGGGCATCGCGACGGAGGTCGGCGAACAGCGTGCCGCCCGCGGCGAGCACCGCGAGTGTGTAGACGAGCCACGGCGGCAGGTAGGAGAAGAGCGCGAACTGCACGATGAACGACTCGGTCGGCAGGTTGATCGAGCCGTTCTGGCCGAGGACCAGCAGCTGCACGCCGAGGAACGCGAGCAGCCCCGCGAGCGTGATGACGAAGCTCGGGACGCCGAACCGCGTGTACAGCAGGCCGTACAGCAGGCCGATGAGTGCACCGACGCCGAGCGCGACGGCGATCACCGCGATCAGCGGCCAGTGCAGCTGCGTGAGTCCGACTCCGAGGATCGCCGCGGCGAGGCCGCTGACGGAACCGACGGAGAGGTCGATCTCGCCGAGGAGCAGGACGAGGACGATGCCGATCGAGATGGTGCCGGCCGCCGCACACTGCACGGCGAGGTCGACGAGGTTCGTCGCGTAGAGGAAGCTCCCCCCGGGTGTCAGGATCCCGAACGCCACCCAGATGACGACGAGTCCGACGACGACGGGCAGACTGCCGAGGTCGCCTGCGCGGACCCGACGGGTGAAGCTGGTGACGGCACCGCGGATGCCTTCTTCGCGGAGGAGCCGCTCGTCCTGGAGGTCCGCTGCAGCGCGGGAGGTCGGCGTGCTCATGGTGACGGGGTCAGGAGAGGTGCCTCGTGGCCGCTTGCTCTGGCGGGTGCTGCTCATTGGTCGGTCTCTCGTTCGGATTGCGCGGCGGCGCGACGGGTGACTGCGTTGTCTGTGGCACCGGTGATCGCGGCGATGATGTCCTCGTAGCTCACGTCGGCGACGGCGAAGTCGCCGTTGTTGCGGCCGAGGCGGAGCACGACGACGCGATCCGCGACTGCGCGGACGTCGGCGAGGTTGTGGCTGATGAGCACCACACCGTGCCCTCGGTCACGGAGACGTTCGACGAGGTTCAGGACCTCGGCGGTCTGCGCGACGCCGAGGGCGGCGGTCGGTTCGTCGAGGATGACGACCTTCGGGTCCCCGATGAGTGATCGGGCGATCGCGACGGTCTGTCGCTGCCCTCCCGAGAGCGATGCGATCGGGATGCGCACCGACGGGATCCGCGCCGACAGCTGTCGGAGCAGCTCCCACGACTTCGCCTCCATGGCCTCCTCGTCGAGGACGAAGGTCGAGATCTCGCGCCCCAGGAAGAGGTTGGAGACGACGTCGAGGTTGTCGGCGAGTGCGAGGTCCTGGAAGACCGTCGCGATGCCGAGCGACTGCGCAGCGGCCGGGGAGCCGATCTGCACGTGTTCGCCTTCGAACGTGATCGTGCCTTCGTCCGGGGTGTAGACGCCGGCGAGGATCTTGACGAAGGTGCTCTTGCCGGCGCCGTTGTCCCCGACGATGGCGACGACCTCACCGGCGTGCACGTTGAAGTCGATGCCCGAGAGGGCCTGGACGGCGCCGAAGCGCTTGCTGATGCCCTGGAGGGACATCACCAGGTCCTTCTGGACGGTGACGGGGGTGGGTTCCGCGATGGTCACGAGGACTCCTTGCATTCAGGGGAGGGGGAGTGACCCCCCTCCCGGCGGATCACTTGATGCCGTACTTCGTGCAAGCGGCGGCCAGCTGCGCGGTGCAGATGTCCTTCGCGGTGAAGAGTCCGTCCTTCACGACGGTGTCCTTGATGTTGTCGGCGGTGACGGCCACCGGTGTGAGGATCACCGACGGGACGCTCTTGCCGCTGGCGGTCTTCACGGTGCTCGTCGTCGAGGCCTTCTTGCCGGCGGCCAGTTCGAGGGCGAGGTCCGCCGCTCCCTGCGCTTCGGGCTTGAACGCCTTGTACACGGTCATGTACTGCTTGCCGGCGAGGATCCGCTGGAGCCCGGCGAGCGTCGCGTCCTGGCCGGTGATCGGCGGCAGGTCGGTGGCGCCGGCCGCCTGCATCGCCGAGATGACGCCGCCAGCGGTGTCGTCGTTCGCGGCGTAGATGCCCTTGATGTTCGTGACGCCGACCTTCGAGATCTGACCAGCGGCCCAGGCCTGTGCCTTCGCCGGGTCCCATCCGGGGGTGTCGTACTCGCCGAGCACGTCGAAGCTCGTCTTCGACAGCACGGACTGTGCGCCCGCCTTGAACTGCGACGCGTTGTTGTCCGTCGGTGAGCCGTTGACCTCGAGGACGCCGGCGTCGTCGGCGATGCCGAGGTCCTTCATGCGGTCGACGAGGGCCGTGGCCTGCAGCTCGCCCACCTTGTTGTTGTCGAAGGAGATGTAGGCGCTGAGGTCACCCGAGTTGATGAGCCGGTCGTAGGAGACGACCGGGACGTTCTTCGACTTCGCGAGGCTGACGATCGAGGCGGCCGCTTCGCCGTCGAAGGCGTCGAGGACCAGCACCTTCACGCCCTGCGTGAGCATCGCCTGCGCCTGCTGCTGCTGCTTCGACGCGTCGCCGCCGGCGTTCTGGTAGAGGACCGAGCAGTCCGGGCACTTCTTCTTGATGCGCGCAGTGAAGAGGGGGCGGTCGGCACTCGCGAAGCGCGCGGTGACCGAGTCCGGCAGCAAGAGGCCGATCTTGGCGTTCGAGGCGGATCCACCACCGCCGGACGATGCTGCCTGGGAACCGTTCGAGCACGCGGAGAGCGATCCCGCGAGGAGCGCGATCGACGCAACCGCGATCGCTGCTCGAGTGACGACTTTCTTCATTGAAGGCCTCCATCTGCCACCTCCGTCGGTGGCGATAGTTCGTCGAGTTACTGCTCAACGAACAAGTTGTCCGGCAAACGATACGATACGGGTGACCCTGCCGCAAGGACTTCTTTCATGGAGTACGCACCTTCCGTTTTGTGGACACTTAGTCCGGTGTGTGAGAACCTGGGAGGAAGGCATGCCCGGGGCCACTGGGCTCGACACGACGAAGGAGTCTTGATGTCTGGACAAGGACAACCGCGCGGAACACTCGAACTCCCACCGTTGACCACCGGCCCGCACCGCAAGCGGATCGGTCTGATCTCGGTCGTGGCCTGCCTCGGCGGCCTGCTCTTCGGCTACGACACCGGCGTCAGCAACGGCGCCGAGATCTCGATCCAGTCGCAGCTGGGCCTCGACGACATCGGCCTCGGCGTCGTCATCTCCTCCCTCGTCTTCGCGGCAGCGGTCGGCGGCCTCGTCGGCGGGCCGGTGTCCGACCGCATCGGCCGCCGGTCGACCATCATCGCGATGGCGGTCTTCTTCTTCTGCGGCACGCTCCTGGCCGTGTTCTCCCCGAACTTCGAGGTGCTGCTCGCCGGACGCATCACGGTCGGACTCGCGGTCGGTGCCGCGTCGATCGTCGTCCCCGTGTACCTGGCGGAGCTCGCACCGCTCGAGATCCGCGGCATGATCACCGGCCGCAACGAGCTCGCGATCGTGAGCGGGCAGCTCGCCGCGTTCGTCATCAACGCGGTCATCGGGATCGTCCTCGGCGACGAGGGCGGCGTCTGGCGCGTGATGTTCTTCATCTGCGCGATCCCGGCAGCCGCGCTGTTCATCGGCATGCTCAGGATGCCGGAGTCCCCGCGCTGGCTGGTCGAGCACGGCCACGACGAGCGCGCCCTGGCGGTCCTGAAGACGGTCCGCAACGAGGACCGCGCCGCCGTCGAGCTCGAGGAGATCCGCAAGATCACGTCCGAAGAGCCGAGCGAGACCCGGCTGAACGGGCTCAAGGCGCTGCTCTCCAGCCGCTGGCTCATCCGCATCGTCCTGATCGGCTGCGGCGTCGCCATCGCGCAGCAGGTCACCGGGATCAACTCGATCATGTACTACGGCCAGCGCATCCTGATCCAGTCCGGCTTCGGGGCGAACGCCGCCCTGATCGCGAACATCGCCCCCGGGATCCTGGCGGTCGTCGGTGGGATCATCGCGCTCCGCAACATGGACCGCGTCGACCGGCGGAAGACCTTCATCCTCGGCCTGTCGCTCACGACCACCTGCCACATCCTGATCGGCGTCTCGTCGCTGGTGATCCCGGACGGCAACCCGATCCGGCCGTACGTGCTGCTCTTCCTCATCTGCGCGTTCGTGCTCTCGATGCAGTCCTGCCTGAACATCGCCGTGTGGGTCTGGCTCGCCGAGATCTTCCCGCTCAACATGCGTGGACTCGGGACCGGCATCGCGGCCTTCGCCGGCTGGCTGATGAACGGCGTGCTCGCGCTCTACGTGCCGTCGCTCATCGAGGGCATCGGCATCACCGGCACGTTCTTCCTCTTCGCGGTCATCGGTGGCATCGCGCTCGTCTTCATCGTCACCCAGGTGCCGGAGACCCGCGGCTGGTCGCTCGAGAAGCTCGAGGAAGAGGTGACGACCGGCGCGATCTACATCGACACGATCAAGGGCAAGGCGAAGCGGGCCGGTCGCGACGAGCGGTGACCGTGCTGCAAGATGTGGTCCATGGCTGACGACGGGTCCACGGCGACGGCACGACGCGCGACCATGCGTGACGTGGCCGAGCGGGCGGCGGTCTCCAAGTCGCTGGTCTCGCTCGCGTTCAGTTCGCCGGAGTCGGTCAGCCAGGAGCGGCTCCGGCGGATCCTGGACGCGGCCGACGCGCTCGGGTTCCGCCCGAACCGCGTCGCCCGCTCGCTGAACGGTGCGCGGGACGACTTCGTCGGGATCCTCGTCGCGGACTCCCGGAACCCGGTGTTCGCCGAGGTGGTGGACGCCGCCAGGCTCTCGCTGTCGGCGGGTGGCCGGCTCGGGCTGATGACCAGCGCGGTGCTCCCCGGCGCGGGTGCCCACCTGGACCTCGAGGCGGTCGCGATGCTCGGCGACCTGCAGCCCTCCGGACTCATCGTGGTGGGCTCGGTGCCGAGCATGGACCTCGTGGTGGAGGCGATGGGGTCCGCCCGGATCGTCATCGCCAGTGCCCGACCGGACCGGCTCGCCGGCGCCGCGACCGTACGCGGGGACGACGAGGTCGGTGTCCGGCTCGTCGTGGACCACCTCGCCGGGCTGGGGCACCACCGGATCGGGCACGTCGGGGGAGCCGGCGGTCGGGTGGCCTCGGGCCGCGCCGATGCGTTCGTCGCGGCGATGCGGGAGCGCGGCCTCGACGCCGGACTCGTCGCGGAGAGCGACTTCTCCGAGGCGGCGGGCTTCCGGGCTGCGCAGGCGCTGCTCGACCTCGACGAGCCGCCGACCGCGATCACCGCGGTCAACGACCTCGCCGCGATCGGCGTGACGGCCGCGCTCCGGCAGCGGGGCCTGACGGACTCGGTCGCCGTCACCGGGTACGACAACACGTACCTCGCTGCGCTCGGGGCGGTCGGACTGACGTCGGTGGACCCGGACAACGCCACGATCGGCCACCGCGCGGCCGAGCTCCTGCTCTCCGAGGAGAACCCGGGCGAGGTGCTCGTCGCACCCACCCTGCGGATCCGGGCGTCGTCCGTGCCCGCGCGCCGCTGACCGCACCGCACGCGGTTGACATCGTCGGATCGACGGTCGTACATTGAACCGGTCCAAGATTTTGGACCGGTTCAAACCAGGAAGCAAAGGAGCCCCTGTGGCAGAGAACAGCGCGCCCCGCACCGTCGGTGTCGGACTCATCAGCGTCGGGTGGATGGGGCGACTGCACTCGCGCTCCTACGCCCTCCTCCCGCTCCTCTACCCGGAGCTCGGCATCCGCCCCCGCCTCGTCGCAGCAGCCGACGTCGCCGCCGCCGGCCGTGACTACGCCGCGGACGTCCTCGGCTACGAGAAGGTCGTCTCCGACTACCGCGAGGTCTTGAACGACCCCGAGGTCGAGGTCGTCTCGATCTGCGCCCCCAACTCCCTGCACGCCGAGATCGGCATCGCGGCCGCCGAGGCCGGCAAGCCGTTCTGGATCGAGAAGCCCGTCGGTCGTGGCGCCGCCGAGACCGAATCCGTGGCCGCGGCCGCCGACGCCGCGGGTGTCGCCACCACGATCGGCTTCAACTACCGGCACGTCCCCGCCGTGCAGCACGCCCGCCAGCTCGTCCTCGACGGTTCGCTCGGCCGGATCACGAACGTCCGTGGCCGGTTCTTCGGCGGGTTCTCCTCGAACCCCGAGGACCCGCTGACCTGGCGCTTCGTCCGCGCGACCTCGGGCAGCGGTGTCCTCGGCGACCTGATGGGCCACCTCGTCGACCTCATGCACTACGTCCTCGGTCCGATCGGCTCGATCTCCGCCGCGACCGGCACCTACCTCACCGAGCGTCCCGGTCTCCCGGGGACGCCCGACGCCGGCAAGCTGCTCCCCGTCGAGAACGAGGACTACGCCACGATGCTCGTCCGCTTCGACGAGTCCGCGGTCGGCGCCGGTGCGATCGGCAACCTCGAGGCGTCGCGCATCGCCGTCGGTCCGCGCTCCGAGTACGCGTTCGAGGTCTTCGGCACCGAGGGCTCGGTCCGCTGGGACTTCGAGCGGCTCAACGAACTCGAGGTCGCCCTGGCCCGCACCGGGCAGCACGTCGGCTACACCCGCGCGTTCGCGGACGGGTACTTCCCCGACTACTCCCGCTTCCAGCCGAGCTCGGGCACGAGCATGGGCTACGACGACCTCAAGGTCATCGAGGCCGCGAAGTTCCTCACCGCCGCCACCGGGGGCGAGGCCACCGGGTCCAACATCCACGACGCCGTCGCATCGGCCCGCGTGCTGAGCGCCGCCGAGGAGTCGGCGGAGTCCGGCCAGTGGGTCGACCTGCCCGTCGAACCGGGCGCGACCGCCAACGTCCGCACGAACACCACCGAAGGGGCACGCGCATGAGTCTCCGCATCGCCACCGCACCGATCTCCTGGGGTGTCAGCGAGGTGGACGGCTGGGGCTACCAGCTGCCCCCGGAACGCGTCCTCGCCGAGATGACCTCCCTCGGGTTCGAGGCCACCGAGCTCGGCGCGCAGGGCTTCCTGCCCCCGGCGCCCGAGGACAAGGCCGCCCGCCTGGCCGAGTTCGGGATGACCGCGATCGGCAGCTTCGTGCCCGTCATCGCACACCAGCCCGGCATCGACCCACTGCCCCGCATCGAGCAGGAGCTCGCGGACTACGCGGCATCCGGCGCGACCGTCCTCGTGGTCTGCGCGGACAGCGAGCAGACCGGGTACGACGCCCAGCGGGAGCCGCTCACCGACGAACAGTGGGCGACGCTCTTCGCCAACCTCGACCGCATCACCGAGGCCGCGGCGGCCGTCGGTGTCACCGCGACCCTGCACCCGCACGTCGGCACGGTCGTGGAGACGAAGGACGACGTCGACGCCGTCCTCGCCGGCTCCACCATCCCGTTCTGCTTCGACACCGGGCACCTGTTCCTCGGCGGCACGGACCCGGTCCGCTTCGCCGCAGAGCACACCGACCGCATCGCGTACATGCACCTCAAGGACGTGTCGCTCGAGGGCATGCGCCGGGTCGCGGATGGCGAGATCAGCTACTTCGACGCGATCAAGGCCGACATCCTCTACCGCCCGGTCGGACAGGGCGACGTCGACATCCGCGCGATCCTGACCAGCATGGTGCAGGCCGGGTTCGACGGCTGGATCGTGCTCGAGCAGGACAAGGTCGTGCTCGAGGAGCCGGCCGCCGGCACCGGCCCGATCGAGGACGCCCGCGCGAGCGTCGAGTACGTCCGCGCGCTGGTCGCCGAGCTCGAGGCCGCCGAGGTCGCACGGTGAGGGTCGGCGTCGCGGGACTCGGTCGCATCGGCGCGATGCACGCGCGGAACCTCGCGCGGACGCCCGGCGTCGACGAGGTCGTGCTCATCGGCCGCGACGCCGGACGGACGGAGTCGGTCCGGGCGCGGCTGGCGGCGCAGCGGGACGCCGAGCAGACCACGGAGTCCGGGGCGCCCGGGTCGGACGTCTGGGCGCCGGTGTCGACCACGGTCGACCCGCTCGCCGACGTCCTGCCCTCGCTCGACGGGATCCTCGTCGCCTCGGCCACGGACACGCACGCCGAGCTCGCCCGGGTCGTCGCGGACTCGCACACCCCGCTGCTCATCGAGAAGCCGCTCGCCCTCGGCGTCGACGAGCTGACCGAGCTCTCCCGGGACCTCGACGCGACGGGCACACCGATCATGGTCGCGTTCCACCGTCGCTACGACCCGGGCTACCAGCGGCTCCGGCAGCACGTCCTCGACGGTGACGTCGGCACGCTCCGGCTCGTGCAGGCGACGGAGAACGACCACTACGCGCTGCCCGTCGACTACATCCCGCAGTCGCACGGCATGTGGCTCGACCTGCTCGTCCACGACTTCGACATCATCCCGTGGACGGTCGGCGACCCCGTCGTCGAGGTCTCGATGATCGGCTCCGTGCTCGACGAGCCCGTCTACGGCGACCACCAGGACACCGACACCGCGATGGTGACGCTCCGCTTCGCATCGGGCGCGGTCGGCAGCATCGGCGCGCTCCGCCGCAGCGACGCGGGCCAGGACGTCCGGCTCGAGGTCACCGGCTCGAAGGGCGCGTACGGTGCCGGCTACGGTCCACGCACCCCGATCACCTCCACCGAACCGGGCGGCAGCGCACCGTCGAACCCCTACGACACGTTCGGCGACCGCTTCGTCCCGGCGTTCGAGGAGGAGATCGCCCACTTCGTCCGGATGATCCGCGGAGAATCGGAGAGCCTGACGCCCCCCGCCGCCGGACTCGTCGCCACCGCGCTCGCCGAGGCGGCCGCGGAGTCGTTCCACACCGGACGCCCCGTCCGGCCCCGCACCACCGCGTAGACCACGCGGCACAACCCACCACCCTGGAGATTGCAATGACGCAACAGACCCGGATCGGCCTCTTCGGCACCGGTCGCATCGGACAGGTCCACGCCATGAGCGTGGCCGCCATCGACGACGCGGAGCTCGCGTGGGTCTGTGACCCGTTCGTGGAGGGCGCCGAGCGCACCGCCGCCGAGTACGGCGGCAAGGTGAGCACGGACCCGGCCGAGGTGTTCGCCTCGGGCGAGGTCGACGCGGTGATCATCGCCGCACCGACCGCGACCCACGTCGACCTGATCGACGCCGCCATCGACGCCGGTGTGCCGGTGCTCTGCGAGAAGCCGATCGACCTCGACCTGGCCCGGGTGGACCGCCTCCGCGCGAAGGCCGCCGCCGCGACGATCCCGATCGTCCTCGGCTTCAACCGCCGCTTCGACCGGCACTTCACCGAGCTGCAGCGTCGCGTCAGCGCGGGGGAGATCGGCACGCTCGAGCAGGTCCTCATCACGAGCCGCGACCCCGCCGAGCCGCCGGCGGCGTACCTCGGCGCATCCGGCGGCATCTTCCGGGACATGACGATCCACGACCTCGACATGGCGCGGTTCTTCGTGCCGGACATCGTCGAGGTGACGGCCCGCGGCGCGAACACCTTCAGTGCGACGGCCCGCGAGCTCGGCGACTTCGACTCCGCCGTGGTGACCCTCCGTGGGGCGGACGACGAGCTCGTGGTCATCACGAACTCGCGGCACGCGTCCTACGGGTACGACCAGCGCTTCGAGGTCTTCGGCTCCGAGGGGCTGCTGCAGGTCGGCAACCAGACGGACACCCTCGTGCGCCGGTGGAGCGCCGACGCGGTCGAGTCCCTGGAGCCGTACCAGAACTTCTTCCTGCAGCGCTACGCGGAGGCGTACCGGCTCGAGGTCGTCGAGTTCCTCAAGGCCGTGCGCGGCGAGCCCTCGCGGAGCCCCGGGTTCGAGGACGGCCGTGCCGCCCTCGTGCTCGCGGACGCCGCGGACCGCTCCGCACGCACCGGCCAGTCCGTCGCGGTCGACCTGTCACGATGAGCCCGATCAACCGCGACCTCGTCGCCACCTGCTGGACGACCGCGGGCACGGGACTGCCCGACGGGCCCTCGGAGCGGAGCTCGTTCTCCGCCCGGGAGCGCGTCAGTGCGGCCGCGGACGCCGGCTACGTCGGGCTCGGGTTCGTCGTCGACGACCTCGAGGTGGTCCGCGACACGATCGGCTTCGACGCGCTCCGCGAGCACGCGGACCGCGTCGGCATCCGGCACCTCGAGGTCGAGCTCGTCAAGGACTGGTGGCGGGACCCTGCGGAGACCCCGTGGCGCACCCGCTGGGACCTGCTCCGTGACGCCGCCCGCGCCTTCGGGAGTCCGATGGTGAAGATCGGGCCGCCGCCCGCGCCCACGGTGGACTCGCTCGACCCGTACGTCGGGCCGTTCCGGGCGCTGGCCGACGAGGCGGCGGAGATCGGCACGCGGCTGGCACTCGAACCGCTCCCGTTCGCCGGGATCTCCTCGATGCCCCAGGGGTCCGAGCTCGTCCGCGCCGTCGACCACCCGCACGCCGGACTCGTCGTCGACTCGTGGCACGTGTTCCGCGCCGACACCTCGCTCGAGGAGCTCCGGCGCACCCTGGACCCGGCCACCGTGGTCGGCGTCGAGGTGAACGACGCCGACGCCGAACCGCAGGCCGGTCGCACGCTGTTCGAGGACACCCGGGACAACCGTCGCTACCCCGGCGAGGGCGCCCAGGACGTCGTGGGGTTCCTCCGCACGATGGCGGAGCTCGGCTGGGACGGTCCGTGGGGCGTGGAGATGCTCTCCGTCGAGCACCGTGCCAAGAGCCTCCCGGACGCGTTGGACGCGGCCCGGGACACGACGCTCCGCTGCCTCCAGCTCGCGGAAGCGGATTTCCCTACAGCGGACGTTTCGTCCATTCAGCGATAAAAGCGCTATGCTCATTCAGTCCGACGCAACGACGCAGAGAGGATCAGACATGGTCGACCCGCAGGTGCTCAAGCACGGCGCATGGGACGTCATCACCCCGGAGATCGCAGGATGGGAGTTCGTCACCTTCCAGGTGAAGACCTTCGGAGACGGCGAGACGGTCGAACTGCCGGCCGACGGCAACGAGCGGGCGTTCGTGAACCTGCACGGCGACCTCGTCCTCACCGTCGGCGGTGACGAGTACCGCATCGGCGGTCGCGACACGGTCTTCGACGGGCTCGGACACACGCTCTACGTCCCGCGGGACACCGCCGTGACGATCACCGCCACCCCCGGTGCCGAACTCGCGATCGCGACGGCCCCGGCCACCGAGCAGCACGAGGTCGTCCTCGTCACGCCGGACGACGTCGGATCCGCCACGCGCGGCGGCGGCACCGCCACGCGCCAGGTCTCGACGCCGATGTCGCCCGCGTTCCCCGCGGACCGGCTGCACATCGTCGAGGTGTGGACCCCCGGCGGCAACTGGTCCAGCTTCCCGCCGCACAAGCACGAGCACGACATCGACGGCGAAGCGCAGCTCGAGGAGGTCTACTACTACCGCCTCCGCGACCCGGAGAACGGGTGGGCGCTGCAGCGGGTGTACAGCCCCGAGCGCGACTTCGACCTCGACGTCCCCGTGCGCGACGGCGACATCTGCCTCATCCCCTGGGGGTACCACACCACCGTCGCGGCCCACGACCAGGACCTCTACTACCTCAACGTGCTCGCCGGGCCCGCGCCGGAGCGCACCCTGCAGGCCGCCGAGGACCCCGCGCTCGCACCCGCCCGTGCCAAGTGGGACGCCCTCGGCACGGACCCCCGTGTCCCGTTCGTCCCCGTCCGCCCCTGACCCACCACAGAAGGAAGTTCGCAATGGCGCAACACCCTCAGCCGACCCGCCGCCTCACGGTGGGCCAGGCGATCGTCGAGTTCATGCAGGCCCAGCACGTCGAACGTGACGGGGTCACCAGTCCGTTCTTCGGCGGCGCGTTCGGCATCTTCGGCCACGGCAACGTCGCCGGCCTCGGACAGGCGCTCCTGCAGTACCAGGACGTGTTCCCGTACTACCAGGGCCGCAACGAGCAGGGCATGGTCCACATCGCCACCGGCTACGCGAAGATGAAGAACCGCCTCGGCGCGCTCGCCGTCTCCACGTCGATCGGCCCCGGCGCGACCAACATGGTGACGGGTGCCGGCACCGCGACGGTGAACCACATCCCGGTGCTGCTCTTCCCGTCCGACGCGTTCGCGACCCGGTCGACCGGTGCCGTCCTGCAGCAGCAGGAGCACCCGTACGCGATGGACGTCACCGCGAACGACTCCTTCCGCGCGGTCTCGCGCTACTTCGACCGGATCAACCGGCCGGAGCAGCTCGCCTCGGCACTGCTCGAGGCGATGCGCGTCCTCACCAGCCCCGCCGACACCGGCGCGGTCACCATCGCGGTGCCGCAGGACGTCCAGGCCGAAGCGATCGACTTCCCGGAGGCACTGTTCTCCGACCGCGTCTGGCACGTCGCCCGCAACCGTCCGGACCGCGCGGCGATCCAGCGCGCGGCCGAGCTGATCAAGGGCGCGAAGAACGCCGTCATCATCGCCGGCGGCGGTGTCGTGTACTCGGACGCGACCGACGAGCTCGTCCACTTCGCCGAGTCGACCGGCATCGGTGTCGGCGTGACGCAGGCCGGCAAGGCGGGCATGCCCTGGGAGCACCGGCTCGCACTCGGCGCGCTCGGCTCGTCCGGCTCGGCGTACGCGAACTCCATCGCGAACGAGGCCGACGTGGTCATCGGCATCGGCACCCGCTACACCGACTTCACGACGGCCTCGAACACCATGTTCCAGAACCCCGACGTGGCGTTCGTGAACATCAACGTCGCCGAGGTCGACGCGTTCAAGGAGTCCGGCATCCCCCTCGTCGGCGACGCCCGCGAGACCCTCGCCGAGCTCCGCGCCGCACTCGAGGGCTTCACGCTCGACGCCGACGTCGTCGCGTCGAACGAGCAGGCCGCCAGTGACTGGCGTGCCGAGGTCGACCGCATCATCGAGGTGCAGGACAGCCCGACGCTGTCCCAGGCCGAGATGCTCGGACTGCTCAACACCTCCGCCGAGGCCGACGACGTCGTCATCAACGCCGCCGGGTCGATGCCGGGTGACCTGCACCGCCTCTGGCGTCCGGGCAGCCCCAAGGGCTACGACATCGAGTACGGCAACTCGTGCATGGGCTACGAGGTCGCGGGCGGTGTCGGCGCACAGCTCGCCGCACCGGACCGCCGCGTCCACGTGCTCGTCGGCGACGGGTCGTACCTGATGATGTCGCAGGAGATCATGACCGCGGTGCAGGAGCACCTCCGCATGACGATCGTCATCGTCGACAACCACGGGTACGGCTCCATCGCCGCGCTGTCGGAGACGCTCGGCTCGCAGACCTTCGGCACCCGCTTCAACGAGCGTGGCGAAGCACTCCGCCACGACGGCCGCCGCCTCGAGGTCGACTTCGTCGCCAACGCGGCGAGCTACGGCGCCGAGGTGTTCTCCGCCGACACCGCCGACACCTTCCGCACGGCACTCGACGACGCCCGTGCGTACGACGGCACCAGCGTCGTCTACGTCCGCGTCGACGCCCAGGGTCGCTTCGGCGGCTCCGGCGCCTGGTGGGACGTCCCCGTGGCCGAGGTCTCGACCCTCGACAGCACGAAGGACGCCCGCGCCACCTACGACGAGAAGAAGCGCGACCAGCGGCTCTACCTGACGCAGTCCGCCCCGCGCGTGCGAGAACTGGAGCACTCATGACCGACGCGACCGACGTCCTGGACTCGACAACGCACCCGGCTGCCATCGTCGCCGGGGTCCCCACGGGCCTCCTGATCGGCGGGGTGGAACGCCCCGCCTCGGACGGCGCGACCTTCGACGTCCACAACCCCGTCGACGGCAGCGTGATCGCGACCGTCTCGAGCGGCACCCGGAACGACGCGCAGGCGGCGGTCGACGCCGCCGCCGACGCGGCGGCCGACTGGGCGGCGACCCCGCCCCGCAAGCGCTCCGAGATCCTGTCCCGCGCCTACGACCTGATGATCGAGCGCGCCGACTGGTTCGCCCGGCTCATCACGGCGGAGAACGGCAAGGTGTTCGCGGACGCCCGCGGCGAGGTCGTCTACGCCGCCGAGTTCCTCCGCTGGTACGCGGAAGAGGCCGTCCGGATCCCCGGCTCGCTGCAGACGGCGCCCGGCGGCGCGAACAAGATCCTCGTCGAGCACCGAGCGATCGGCATCGCGATCCTCGTGACGCCGTGGAACTTCCCCGCGGCGATGGCCACCAGGAAGATCGGGCCGGCGCTCGCCGCCGGCTGCACCACGGTCCTCAAGCCGGCGAGCGACACCCCGCTCACCGCGCTCGCGATCGGCAAGCTCTTCGAGGAGGCGGGCCTGCCCGCCGGTGTCCTCAACGTGCTGCCGAGCCGGTCCTCCGGCACGGTCGTCGAGCAGATGGTGCGCGACCCGCGTGCCCGGAAGCTCTCCTTCACCGGCTCCACGGAGGTCGGCGTGAAGCTCATGAAGCTCGCGGCGGACTCCGTCGTGAACACGTCGATGGAGCTCGGCGGCAACGCCCCGTTCGTGGTGTTCGACGACGCGGACCTCGACGCCGCGATCACCGGCGCGATGATCGCGAAGATGCGCAACGGCGGCGAGGCCTGCACGGCCGCGAACCGCTTCTACGTGCAGGAAGGCGTCGCCGCGGAGTTCTCCTCCCGGCTGGCCGAGGCGATGGGCGCACTCCGGACCGGAGACGGCCTGGACCCCGACGTCCAGCTCGGCCCGATGGTGAACGAGGGTGCTCGCGACGACATCGCGCGGCTCGTCGACGGCGCGAAGGAGGACGGGGCGACGGTGCTCACCGGCGGTGCGTCACCGGACGGGCCCGGGTGGTTCTACCCCGCGACCGTGCTGAGCGACGTCCCCGAGCACGCCCGCATCCTCAAGGAGGAGATCTTCGGGCCGGTCGCGCCCGTCGTGACCTTCCACACCGAGGACGACGCCGTCCGGCTCGCCAACGGCACCCCGTTCGGGTTGGTCTCCTACGTCTACACGCAGGACCTCGCTCGCGGGCTGCGCGTCAGCGGGCGGATCGAGTCCGGCATGGTCGGGCTGAACCGCGGCCTGGTGTCCGACCCGGCCGCACCGTTCGGCGGGATGAAGGAGTCCGGCATCGGCCGCGAGGGCGGCGCCGAGGGGCTCCTGGAGTACATGGAGTCGCAGTACATCGCGGTGAGCTGGTAGCAGCACCAGCCGGCCCGGCGGGCCAGCCGGCCCGCCGGCCCGCCGGGCCAGCCGGCTCGCCGGGCCAGCTGGCCCGCTCCGGGCCGGCGGCGTTCAGAGCGGGGTCGTCAGTTCGCTGGCGGCCCCGCGCTGCAGTTCCGCCACCGCACCCTGCGCCGCCGCGATGAACTCGTCGGTGCGTTCCCGGACGTCGACCGACCGACCCGCGATCGACAGGCACCCGAGCAGTTCGCCGCCGGTGCCGAGCACGGGGAACGCGAGCGCCCCGATCCCGATGGTGGCGTCGTCGAGCGACAGGGTGTAGCCCTTGGACCGGGTCGTCGTCACGTCGTGGCGGAGAGCGTCGGCGTCGACGATCGTCTGGCTGGTCAGCGGCCGACGGTCCGGTCCGTCCGTCAGGTACTCCTCGACGTCGCGGGCGTAGGCGAGCACGAGCCGGCCGGCGCCACCGGCGTAGAGCGGGAGCGACCGCCCCGGCGCCAGGGTCAGCACGCCGATCCCACGGCCGGGGGCCCAGTCGATGCAGACCGCTTCGTCACCCCGCGGCACCGTCAGGAACACGGTCTGCTCGGTGGCTTCGGCAAGGGCGTCGAGGACCTGCCGTGCCGCGGACCACTCGGTCATCGCGTCGCGGGCCGCGTCGGCCAGGTGCAGCCACTTCACGCTGAGGCGCGCGCGGTTCTCGTCCGTGGTGGTCGCCATGCCGACGGCCTTGAGTCCGTCGATGAAGCGGTAGACGCTCGGGCGGGGGAGCCCGGTGGCCTCGGCGAGTTCGGCGGGGGAGAGGTCGCCGCGTTCGGCGAGGGCCTCGACGACGGCCATCGAGTTGGCGAGGACCCGCATCGGCTTGCGCTCAGCCACGACGCACCGCCTCCCCGGCGGGGGCGAGGACGCCCGCCGCGGAGAAGCCCAGGTCGGCGCTGATCTCCGCCGCCGTGGCCATCACCAGCGCCCCGAGCTCGGACTCCCGCTCCACGAGCCGCTCACGCAGCCCACTGATCGAGACGGCGGCGACGAGCTCCCCGCGGTGGTTGAAGACCGGGCTGCCGAACGCGGCGATCCCGATCGTGACGTCCTGGTCGGACCGGGCGTACCCGCGGTCGCGCGTGGCCTGGATCTGCGCACCGAGGTCGTCGGCCGACGGCACCGGGTACGGCAGTCCCTCGGCGGCGAGCAGCTCGTCGACGACCGCGTGCTGCTCCCCGGCGGGCAGGAACGCCAGCAGGGCCATCGGCGCTCCGCCGACGTGCAGGGGCAGCGAGTCGCCGACCTGCATCGCCACCGAGCGGACGTCGTGCCCCTCGATGCGTTCGACGCAAACGGCGCGGGTCCCGCGGCGGTAGCAGAGGAGGGCAGCGACCCCGGCGGTCGAGCGGAGGGCGCGCATCCGGGGCAGCGCGAGGCCGCGGACGTCGAGGGAGTCCTCGAGCACCCCGCCGATCTCCATGCAGGCGAGGCCGAGCCGGTAGGTGCCGCGGGCGGGTGCCGCGTCGACCCAGCCCATCACCGTGAGGCTCTGCAGCAGCCGGTACGTCGAGCTCGTCGGTTCGCCGACGGCGTCCGCGAGTGCGCTCACCGTCAACGCGGTCGTCTCGGCGAGTGCGTCGATGATCGCACCGGCCTTGCTGAGGATCTCGATCCCGCCGTCGTCGGCGGCGCCGTCTGCCATGCCGTCATCCTCCCATGCAACCGTCGTCCAACTAATCTCACTCAGTAGACATGTCGTTCACGGAGTGATAGTTTGTGATCCACCACCGCAGAACGAAGGAGTCGCCGTGACACGCAACGACGCGAGAGACGTCGAACACCTGGAGACCGTTGCCCGTGAAGGGCGGTGGCGCGTCCTCGAGACCGTCGCGTCCAGCGGAGCCGGGCACATCGGCGGACCCATGTCCGCGATGGACCTGATGGTCGCCCTCTACTTCCACCAGCTCCGGATCGACCCCGAGCAGCCGCACGACCCGGACCGCGACCGGTTCATCCTGTCGAAGGGCCACTCGGCGATCGGGCTGTACTCGGTCCTGGCGCTCCGCGGGTACTTCCCCGTCGAGGAGCTCAGCACGTTCGACCACGGCGACTCCCGCCTGCAGGGTCACCCCGACATGAAGCTCACGCCGGGCGTCGACTCGTCCACCGGCTCGCTCGGGCAGGGCCTCTCGGCCGGCTCCGGCATGGCGATCGCCGCCAAGATGCAGGGCAAGGACTTCCACACCTGGGTCGTGCTCGGCGACGGCGAGATCGAGGAGGGCATGGTCTGGGAGACCGTCATCCACGCTCCCCGGTACGGCCTCGACAACCTCACCGCGATCATCGACCTGAACGGCCTGCAGCAGTACGGCTGGCCGTCCGGCGACCACGACCGCTACGACCGCAGCGAGCCGATGGGGCACGTCAACCTGCCCGCCGTGTTCCGCGGGTTCGGCTGGAACGTGATCGAGATCAACGGCCACGACTACGAGGAGATCCTCGACGCCTACGGCGAGGTCGACGCGGCCCGCGGCACGAGCGGCAAGCCGACCGCGATCATCGCCCACACGGTGAAGGGCAACGGCGTCTCCTTCACCCGCGCCACGTTCAAGTGGCACAACGGCGTCCCCACCGAGGAACAGCTCGCCACCGCCCGTGCGGAGCTCCTCATCGACCAGAAGACGGAGGCCCTGGCATGAAGGCACAGCGCGCAGTGTGGGGCGACACCCTCACCGAACTCGCCGAGACCGACGACCGCATCGTCGTCGTCGACGGCGACCTGGCCACCTCGACGATGGCCGTCACCTTCGCCAACGCCCACCCGGACCGCTTCGTCCAGGCCGGCATCGCCGAGCAGAACATGGTCGGCATCGCGTTCGGCATGTCGACGCTCGGGTACCGCCCGTGGCTGTCGTCGTTCGGCGTGTTCCTGACCAACCGCGCCCTCGACCAGGTGCGCATGCTCGTCTCGCAGACCAAGGCGCCGGTCCGGCTCGCCGCGGCGTACACCGGCCTGCTCAACGGCGCGAGCGGCAAGACCCACCAGGACATCGAGGACCTCTCCGTGATGCGGGCGCTGCCGAACATGACGGTGCTCGCCCCCGCGGACGAGACCGAGGCAGCGGCGATCATCCGCTGGGCAGCGGACCACGACGGTCCCGTCTACCTGCGGCTGGCCCGTGACGCCGTGGCCGACGTCTTCGACGACGGCTACGAGTTCCGCGTCGGCGCCCCGGTGCTGCTCCGCGACGGTGGCAGCGACGCTGACGTGACGGTCGTCTCGACCGGCGTGCAGACGTCCCGCACCGTCGAGGCGGTCACCGCGGTGGAGGCCTCCGGTGCGACCGTCACGCACGTGCACCTGCCGACGATCAAGCCCCTCGACGAGGAAGCGCTCTGGGCGATCCTCGACGGGGCGCGGACCGTGGTCACGGTCGAGGAGCACTCCGTCGTCGGTGGGCTCGGTGACGTGGTCGCCGCCGTCCTCGCCGGTCACGCCAGCGGCGCACGCCTGCACAAGGTCGGCCTCGCCGACTCGTGGGCCGAGTCCGGCCCGAACGACTTCCTGCTCGACAAGTACGGGCTGTCCGTCGAGAAGGTCACCGCCCGCATCCGTGACGTGCTGGGGGAGCGTGTCGGCGTATGAGCATCGTCCGTCCGACCACGTCCGCACCGTCCGGCATCCACCCCCGACCCGGCCTGGAGGCACTGCGCACCTGGGTGGCGGATGTCGCGTCCCTGACGGAACCGGATCAGGTCGTCTGGTGCGACGGCAGTGACGCCGAGAACCGCAGACTGCTCGACGAGATGGTCGCCGCCGGCTCCGTCATCGCGCTGGACGACGGGCTCCGCCCCGGCAGCTACCTCGCCAGGAGCGACCCGGCGGACGTCGCCCGCGTCGAGGACCGCACGTTCATCTGCTCCGAGCGCGAGGCGGACGCCGGCCCGACGAACAACTGGCGTGCGCCGGACGCGATGCGCGCCGAGCTCACGGACCGCTTCCGCGGCGCGATGCGCGGGCGCACGATGTACGTCGTCCCGTTCTCGATGGGCCCGGTCGGCGGCGCGATCTCACAGGTCGGCGTCCAGATCACGGACTCGCCGTACGTGGTGGTCTCGACCAGGATCATGACCAGGATGGGCGACGACGCGCTCGCGCAGATCGGCCCCGACAGCGTCTGGGTGCCGGCGCTGCACACCGTCGGCATGCCGCTCGTCACCGACGACGGCTCCCGGGTCGACGACGTCCCGTGGCCGTCCAACCCGACGAAGGTCATCGCGCACTTCCCGGAGAGTCGGGAGATCTGGTCGTACGGCTCCGGGTACGGCGGCAACGCACTGTTGGCGAAGAAGTGCTTCGCGCTCCGGATCGCCTCGACCATGGCGCGCGAGGACGGCTGGCTCGCCGAGCACATGCTGCTCATCCGCGTCACGACGCCGGCGGGCAAGGTCCTGCACGTCGCTGCGGCGTTCCCGTCCGCCTGCGGCAAGACGAACTTCGCGATGATGACGCCGACCGTCCCCGGCTGGAAGGTCGAGACCATCGGCGACGACATCGCCTGGCTGCGGCCCGGCGCCGACGGCCGCCTGTGGGCGATCAACCCGGAGGCCGGCTTCTTCGGCGTCGCCCCCGGCACGGGTCCGGACACGAACCCGGCCGCGATGACGACCATCCGCTCGAACACGATCTTCACGAACGTCGCCATGACGCTCGACGGCGACGTCTGGTGGGAGGGCGCCTCGGAGACGGCCCCGAGCCACCTCATCGACTGGCGCGGACAGGCGTGGGAGCCGGGCAGCAGCACCCCGGCCGCGCACCCGAACGCCCGCTTCACCGTCGCCGCCGACCAGTGCCCGACGATCTCCGACGACTGGGACAGCCCGGACGGGGTCCCCATCGACGCGGTCGTCTTCGGTGGCCGTCGCGCGACGAACGTGCCGCTGGTGGCCGAGGCCGAGGACTGGGAGCACGGCGTGTTCTTCGGTTCGACGATCTCGAGCGAGCAGACCGCCGCCGCCGAAGGGCCGGTCGGGGAACTCCGGCTCGACCCGTTCGCGATGCAGCCCTTCTGCGGCTACAACATGGCCGACCACTGGGCGCACTGGCTCGAGATCGGCGACCAGCTGGGTTCCAAGGCGCCGCGGGTCTTCCGGGTGAACTGGTTCCGCAAGTCATCCGACGGCAAGTACCTCTGGCCCGGGTTCGGCGACAACGTCCGCGTGCTCGAGTGGATCGCCGCACGACTCGACGGGGACGCCGACGTCGACTGGAGCCCGATCGGCGGGCTCCCCGCGGTCGGTGAACTCGACCTCGCCGGCCTCGACCTCGACGGCTTCGCGCTCGACGAGCTCTTCGCGGTCGACCCGGCCGCGTGGTCCGCCGAGGCCGAGCAGCTCCGCGCACACTTCGACCGCTTCGGCGACCGGGTCCCCGCTCGGCTGCGTGCCCGGCTCGACCAGCTGTGCCGTCGTCTCGAGGAGGCGGCGTGACCGCCGCGCAGGACGCATCGGACCTGTGGGACGACTGGAACGCGCAGCTCGAGCTCGCCGAGGAGATGATCCCGATCATCGGGCGGCTGCACCGGCGGGACGGCGTCGTCGCCGGCATCCACGGTCGCCGGCTGGTGAACCGCTCGGCGATCGAGATCGTCAAGGCGCACCGGTTCGCCCGGCACGTCGACGGTGCGCCGTTGCCGCTGGCGGAGTCGCTCGCGATCCTGCGGACGATCGACGTGACCGGCAGTGGTCCGGCGTCCCTCGACCTCGGCGCGCTCGCCGCACGGGTGCGTTCTGCGTCCGACGCGGACGCGGCCGCGACGATCGCCGCACAGCTCCGGTCCGCGGACGGCAGCGGGCCGCTGCCGACGACGGACGTGGTGCTCTACGGGTTCGGCCGCATCGGACGCCTGCTCGCCCGGATCCTGATCTCCCACCAGTCCCGCGCGACCGGGCTGCGGCTCCGGGCGATCGTGGTGCGTGAAGCGACCGGCGCCGACGACCTCGTCAAGCGTGCGAGCCTGCTGCGGCGCGACTCCGTGCACGGTCCCTTCGACGGCACGATCTCCGTCGACGAGGACGCCCAGACGATCATCGCGAACGGCACCAGCATCGCCGTGATCCGGGCGTCCGACCCGAGCGAGATCGACTACACGGCGTACGGGATCGACGACGCGATCATCGTCGACAACACCGGCCGGTGGCGCACCGACGACGAGCTCCGGCGGCACCTGGTGGCGCCCGGCGCAGCACGCGTGCTCCTCACCGCACCCGGCAAGGGCAGCGTCCCGAACGTCGTCCAGGGCATCAACGGCGCCGACGCCGAGGACGCAGACGTCGTCGCGGCGGCCTCGTGCACGACGAACGCCGTCGCCCCGGTGCTCGCCGCGCTCGACGCCGAGTACGGCGTGGTCCGCGGGCACATCGAGACGGTGCACTCGTTCACGAACGACCAGAACCTCACCGACAACTTCCACAAGGCGGATCGTCGCGGCCGTGCGGCGCCGCTCAACATGGTGATCACCGAGACCGGTGCCGCCCGTGCCGTCGCGAAGGCCGTCCCTGCGCTCGACGGCAAGCTCACCGCGAGCGCCATCCGCGTGCCGACGCCCGACGTGTCGCTCGCGATCCTCAACCTGCGGCTCGGGCGTCCGACCGACCGGGACGGCGTCAACGCGTTCCTCCGGAGCGTGTCGCTCGGCTCGGCGCTGCGGTCCCAGGTCGACTACGTCGAGTCGCCCGAGTTCGTCTCCTCCGACGTCCTCGGGTCGCGCTTCGCGGGTGTCGTCGACGGGCTCGCGACGCAGGCGAACGGCGACGACGTCGTGCTCTACGTCTGGTACGACAACGAGTTCGGCTACTCGTACCAGGTCGTGCGCGTGCTGGAGACGATGAGCCGGGCGCACCCGGCCCCCGTCCCCGAACGCGGACCACGAGAACTCGCGATCACGACCTGATCGCGACGAGCGCGCCCCTCTGCGGAGTCTCCTGTGGTGGGGGAAGGGCGTGCTCCGAGGGAGGGGACCGCGCCGCGCCCCCGCAGTCCGTCCCCTCCCTCGACACCCACTCCCCGGGCGGGCGCCTGCCCGGCGGGCCGAGCTCAGGCGCCGGTGCTGCCGACCGTCGCGACGGGACCGGTCGGCGCGGCGGCGACGTCGGCGGCCGTCGCGTCCGGCGCCACCGGGATCCCGTTCGCACGCCGCAGACCGAGCCCGACGATCACGGCCGCACCGATCACGGCGATCCCACCCGCGAACCAGAAGTCCGCGGCGAGACCGAACGACGTCACCGCGACGCCGCCGAGGACCGAACCCGCGGCGATGGCGAGCTGGATGGTCGTGACGAACAGGGCGAGGCCGGTCTCCGAACCGCCCGGGGACGCCGTGGACATCCACGTCTGCATCCCGAGCGGGAGCGCACCCCAGACCAGTCCCCACACGACGAGCAGCGCGAACACGCCGACGACCGAGTGCGCCAGGAGCGGCAGGGCGATGACCGCGGCGGCGAGGACCACCTTCGACACCCCGATGGTGCCGAGCACGCTCTTGCCGAGCGTGAACCCGGCGGCGAAGTTGCCGACGATGCCCGCGACACCGAACACCAGGAGCGCCAGGGTCACCGTCTCCGGACCGACCCGCACGAGGTCCTGCAGGTACGGCGCGACGTAGGTGTACGCCGCGAACTGCGCCGCGAAGACGAACGCGGCGGCGATGAGCCCGACCCGTGCCCGCGGGACCCGGAGCAGCGCGCCGAGGGTGCTGAAGCGCACCCGCTGCACCGCGGGGATGCTCGGCAGCATCACGAGCTGGAGGACCAGGGCCACGAGGCCGAGCGCACCGCCGATCACGAACCCGAGGCGCCAGCTGGCCAGCGCGGAGACGAACGCGCCGAGCGGGAGGCTGACGACGGTGGCGACCGAGACGCCCGCCGTGATGAAGGAGGTCGCACGGATCACCGACGGGGCCGCCACGAGCCTCCCGGCGATCCCCGCCCCGATGGCCCAGAAGCCGCCGATCCCGACACCCAGCAGCAGCCGCGCACCGAGCAGGACCGCGAAGGACGGTGCGATGGCCGCCAGGCCGTCGGCGACGACGAGCAGGACCGTCAGGGCGACGAGCACGACGCGACGGTCGAGGCGCGACGTGGCGACCGTGACGACCGGTGCTGCGACGGCTCCGACCAGGCCGGTCGCGACGACCATCAGCCCGGCGGTCCCGACGGGGACGTCGAGGTCGGTGGCGATCGCGGGGAGGAGCCCGATGGGCAGGAACTCCGAGAGCACCAGGACGAAGGACCCGAGTGCGACGGAGAGGACGCTGAGCCACCCGCGGCGCTCTGCTGACGTTGTCATGGAGGCGTCAAAGCCGCCGCGGCCCGTTCCATTCCCCGGTGACGTCACTCGTCGCGTCGGCGTGTCCCTCCGTCCACCGCCTCGCTGATGTCGGCCGCCAGGTGCACGGCGTCCACCGGGTCGAGCCGAGCCGTCGTGACACGGATGAACGGTGGTGTCCCGAGTCGGAACCCCTCGCCCGGACGGACCGCCCACCCCTTCGTCATGAGGTGTGCCGTGACGGCCGCTTCCTCGTGGACCGGGACGAGCACGTTCAGCCCGCTCGCGCCGTGCGCCGCGATGCCGTAGGCCGCGAGCGCGGAGACGAGCGCGCTCCGGCGCTGCCGGTAGACCTCGGTGGCGTGGCGCACTGCCTCGAGCGACCGTTCGTCGCTGAGTGCGGCGGCCACGATGCGTTGGGTGAAGTGGCTCACCCACCCGGGGCCGAGCAGCATCCGTCCCTGCACCCGGTCGGCGGTGTCCCGGTCGGACGCGGTCACGGCGAGCCGCAGGTCCGGGCCGAGGGCCTTGCTCATGGAACGGATCACGGCCCATCTCCGGCGGTCCGTCGTGACCGTCGCCGCCGGGGTGTCCGTGATCGGCGCGGCGTGGTCGTCCTCGATCACCATCAGGTCCGGGTGCTGGGCCACGACGGCTCGGAGCGCGGCGGCCCGCGCCTCGGACATCACCGACCCGCGGGGGTTCTGCGCCCGTGGGGTCAGCACGAGCGCGCTGCAGTGACGCGACGCGAGCACGGCGGCGAGGGCGTCCGGGTCGAGTCCCTCGTCGTCGACCGGCACGGGTGCCACCTCGAGCTGCAGCACCCGCAGCAGGGACAGCGACGACACCCACTGCGGGTCCTCGACGACCACGGTCTCACCGGGCCGGACGGTCGCGGCGAGGATGCGCTCCATCGCGTCGAGTGCCCCATTGGTCGCGGTGAGCGGTCCGACGATCCCGT
The DNA here is from genome assembly GCF_004346855.1 of Curtobacterium sp. PhB136. Lineage (NCBI taxonomy): Bacteria > Bacillati > Actinomycetota > Actinomycetes > Micrococcales > Microbacteriaceae > Curtobacterium > Curtobacterium sp. PhB136. The sequence continues at coordinate 455,727 of NZ_SMGH01000004.1, read as the reverse complement.
CCGCGGCGAACTGGGCCCGCATCACCCGGGCGAGCGCGGGGTGCACGGACTCGGAGTCGTAGAGCGCCGGTTCGTAGAGGTCAGGGGAGAGCAGGGCGCCGATGTCCGGCAGCAGCAGCGGGTCCGGGGACGCGGTGGAGAGGTCGCGCACGCCGGAGGGCACGCCGGGGCCGCCGACGGGGCGGGGGAGCGCCGGCAGCTGAGCGACACGACTGCGACGACCGTGGGTCGACGCGATCACGCCCCGCTCACGGAGCATCCGGAACGCCAGTGCGGCGGTGCCCGGACTGAGCCCGGATGTTTCCGACACATGTCGTACTGAGGGGAGATCCGCCCCCGGCGTTAACTCCCCGTTACGGATCGCCGCTGAGATTGCTTCCACGAGATCACGTGAGGAAACTGACTTTCGTAAGTCATCCACTAACACAGTTATCAACTGTACTAGGACACATTGTGTGGGTCAATCCTCTCTTCGAATCCGACGCCCTCGACGGCGTCGGTGCGCTCATCGCGGCGAACTCGCTGGCGACGATCGTCGCCGCGTCGCCCCTCCGTGCGGCTCACCTGCCCCTCCTGCTGGAGACGGGTGGTGACACGGCGGGCCCCGGCGACGGCACGACCGCCGTGCTGACCGGACACGTGCCGCGCGCTGATCCGCTCGCCCAGGCCGTCCTGGCCGGCGAACGACTGCTCTGCGTGTTCCACGGCCCGCGCGCCTACGTCAGCGCCGGCTGGTACGGCGGTCCGGGTCTGCCGACCTACAACTTCACCGTCGCGCACCTGAGCGGCCGGTCCGAGCTCCTGGGCACGGACGACCTCCGGGAGCACCTCGTCGAGCTCATCCGTACCGAGGAGTCCCGGAAGGCCCCGGTGGACGCCGGCCCGTGGACGATCGACGCCACCGCCGACGCCCGCATCGACCAGCTCCTGCCAGCCGTGGTCGGGTTCCGCGTGGTGGTGGACGACGCCCGGGCGAAAGCGAAGCTCGGACAGAACCGCACCACCGAGGACCGCCGCAGCACGATCGAGCACCTCGCCGAGTCGCCCGTCGCCGAGCACCGCGCGATCGCCACCGCCATGCACGCCTCGGAAGGCGCCCCCGAACCCCGGAAGGCCGGACACTGATGCGACTCGACCTGCTCATCACGAACGCCTCGATCCGCACGCTCGACCCCGCACGTCCGACCGCGACGACGATCGGGATCTGGCAGGGCCGGATCGTCGGGCTCGACGAGGACGTCGCCGGCCTCGACGCCGCGGAGATCGTCGACCTGCACGGTGCCACGGTGCTGCCCGGCTTCATCGACGCGCACACGCACCTCCAGCTCGTCGGGCAGTCCCTGCAGGCCGTCGACATCGGCGGGATCACCGAGGTCGACCGCGCGCTCGAGGCCATCGCGGCCCGTGCCGCCGAGGTCCCCGAGGACGGCTGGGTCACGATCAGCGGGTACGACCAGCGCGTGCTCGGCCGGGACCTCACCGCACTCGAGCTCGACCGTGCCGTCGGTCCCCGCCGCGCATGGGCCAGGCACGTGTCCAGCCACTCCTCGGTCGTCTCGACCGCGGTCCTCGACCGGATCGACGACCTGGCGCTCCGCGCCCACCCGGACGTCGCGGTCGGTCTGCTCGAGGAGGGGCACCAGGACGTCGTCCGCGGACAGCGCCTCCCGTACGCGATCGACGACGTCGTGGAGGCCGTGGCGCTCGCCGCCGACCAGGCCCGCGCCGAGGGCGTCACGATGTGCATCGAAGCAGGCGCCGGTGGCTGGATCGGCAGCCTCAACCCGCTCGACCTCGAGGCGTTCCGCCGGCTGCAGGAACAGGGCCGGCTGCCGCTCCGCATGCAGATCATGCCGAGCAAGGACGCCCTGCACGCGGTCCGTGGCGGTGACGGCTTCACCCGAGGGCTCTCGCTCGGCCTGCGCACCGGGATGGGCGCCGACATGCTCGGCATCGGCCCGCTCAAGTTCGTCCTGGACGGCGGCATGATGGTCCGCACCGCGCACCTGTCCGAGCCGTACGAGGGCAGCGACGATCGCGGAGCGCTCACCGAGGACGCCGACGTGCTCATGGCGGACATGGCCGACGCGGTCGCCGGCGGCTGGCAGCTGGCCGTCCACGCGATCGGCGATGCGGCACTGGACGTCGCACTCGACGGGTTCGAGCGTGCGTTCGCCGCCACACCCCACCATCGTGGCCGCCACCGCATCGAGCACGGCGGCCTGATCCGCGACGACCAGGTCCCTCGCCTCGCCGCGCTCGGCATCGCCGTCGCCGGCCAGGCGTGCTTCCTCTGGGACTCCGGCGACGACTTCGCCGGCCAGGTCGGCGAGCACCGCGTGCCGTGGCTCTACCGCGGACGCTCACTCCTCGACGCGGGCGTCCCGCTGATCGGCAGCACCGACCGTCCGCTGCCGGGAACGCCGCTGCGCGCGATCCAGACCGCCGTCGAGCGCCGGTCGTCGACCGGTCGACCGCTCGCCCCGCACGAGGGACTCACGGTCGCCGAGGCGGTCGCGACGGTCACCACGACGGCCGCCTGGGCCGCCGGGATGGAGGACCGGCTCGGCATCCTGGCGCCCGGGTTCCTGGCCGACCTCGTCCTCCTCGAAGCCGACCCGTTCCTCGTGGACACGTCCGCGATCGCCGACATCCCGGTGCTGGGCACCGTCGTCGACGGACGGTTCACCTCGTGATCACCGTGTCCGTCCCGCCCGCCATCGACAGCATCGCCCTGGAGGCCCGGATCGCCTCCCGCGCCGACGTCCGGCTGGTCCCGTGGGCACTCCAGGGCCCCCCGAGCGTCCCGGCGCGGGAGCTCGACGCCGTCGTCCTGCCGTTCCACACCACGAGCGCGACGCCGAACCCCGGCTACGTCGGACCGACCGAACTCGCTGCGCTCGCCACGGCCGAGTCCGTGCGGCTCGTCCAGCTGCTCTCCATCGGGGCCGAGGGCGTCGCGGCGCACCTGCCGCCCGCCGCGGCGCTGTGCAACGCGGTCGGCGTCATGGAACGGCAGACCGCCGAACTCGCCGTGACACTCGTGCTCGCCTCGCAGCGCGACCTCGCCGGATTCGTCCGACGCGCCTCGACGGGCACGGATCGCTGGGACAACCGCCGGACGCCCGGCCTCGCCGGCGCCCGGGTGCTCCTCGTCGGCCACGGCGGCATCGGCTCCCTGGTGGAGCGGATGCTCGAGCCGTTCGGCGTCGCCGTCACGCGGGTGGCGGGCAGCGAGCGCACACTGCCCGACGGTCGGGCCGTGCACGGACCGGACGCGCTCCCGGCGCTCGCCGCGGATGCGGACGTCGTCGTGGTGACGCTGCCGCTGACCACCCGGACGCGTGGACTCATCGGCGCCGAGGTCCTGGCCGCCATGCCGGACCGGGCGCTGCTCGTGAACGTCGGCCGGGGTCCGGTCGTCGACACCGCGGCGCTCCTCGTCGAACTCCGGGCCGGTCGGCTCCGCGCGGCGCTCGACGTCACCGACCCCGAGCCGCTGCCGGACGACCACGAGCTGTGGGCGCTCGACGACGTGATCGTCACGCCGCACGTCGGCGGCAACACCGAACTCATGCCGCGCCTGCTGCTCGACCTCGTCGCAGACCAGCTCGTCCGGCTCGACCGCGGACTCCCGCTCGAGAACACCGTGGAGGAACCCCGATGACCAGATACGTCCTCGGACGGGTGCTGTCGGCGGCCATCGTGCTGGCGCTCCTGTCGATCATCGTCTTCGCGATGGTCCGCCTGATCCCGGGCGACCCCGCCGCGGCGCTCGTCGACCCGGCGAACCCGGACCCGGAGGCGATCGCGCAGATCCGCCAGCAGCTCGGCCTCGACCGGCCGTGGTGGGTGCAGTACTTCACCTGGATCGGCGGCCTGCTGACCGGTGACCTGGGGGAGTCGCTCACGAAGCCCTACAGCGTCGCCGAGATGGTCGGCACCCGCCTGCCGGTGAGCATCGAGCTCGCCGTCCTCGCGACCGTGTTCGGCGTCCTCATCGGCATCCCGGCCGGGGTGCTCTCGGCCCGACGCACGAACGGCGTCGCCGACCAGAGCGTCCGCGGGTTCTCCTTCGCCTTCCTCGCGACCCCGCCCTTCGCCCTCGGCACCGTGCTCATCCTGGTGAACTCGCTCACCCTGAAGCTCAAGCTCATCGGGTACGTGCCCTTCGCCCAGGACCCGGCCGGGAACCTCGGCGTGATGGTGCTCCCGTCGCTCCTGCTCGGTCTCGTGATGGCGGCGATCATCGCCAGGTACATGCGCGGCACGCTGCTCGGCACGTTCTCGCAGGACTTCATCCGCACTGCACGGGCGAAGGGCGCGACGCCTTCCCGGGTGATCAACCGCCACGCTCTCCGCAACGCCCTCGTGCCGGTGACGACGATCGTCGGCATCGAGCTCGCGGGGCTCGTCGGGGGGACGGTCGTCACCGAGACGGTCTTCTCGCTCCCCGGCATCGGCACCGTCCTGGTCGACGCGATCCGGTCCTCCGACTACCCGGTGATCCAGGCCTGCGTCCTGCTCCTCGGCCTGGTCTACGTCGTCATCAACTTCGTCGTCGACCTCCTGTACCCGCTGATCGATCCCCGAGTGAGGGTGGTGGCGACCGCATGACCGTCCAGACCGAGACCACCGTCGTGGGGACGGGCCGTGCGCCGGCCGTCGCCACCGTCCCCCGGGCAGCCCGGCCGCGACGGAACCCGTCGCCCGCACTCGTCACCGGCCTGGTGATCCTCGTCGGCGTCGTCGTCTGGGGCACCTGGATGTCGATCGCACCGCCGTTCGACCCGCTCGCCAGCGTCGCGGGTTCGCTCCTCGACCCGAGCGCTGCGCACCTCCTCGGCACCGACAACGTCGGGCGCGACAGCATGGTGCGCCTGGCGATCGCCGGCCGGTCCTCCCTGCTCATCTCCGGCGGTGCGGCACTCCTCGCCGCGGTCGTCGGGACGATCCTCGGAGTGGTCGCCGGCTACACCGGCGGCATCACCGACACGATCATCATGCGGGCCGTCGACGCGGTCCTCTCGATCCCGGCGATCCTCGTGGCCCTCGTGGTCGGCGTCGTCATCGGGAGCGGCCCGCTGCCACTTGTCATCGCGCTCGGGTTCGTGTTCGCGCCGACGTTCGCCCGGGTGATGCGTGCCCCGGTCCTCGCCCTGCGCGAGCGCGACTTCGTGCTCGCCGCCCAGATCAACGGCGTGGGACCCGTCCGGATCGCCGTGACGCACCTCCTGCCGAACGCGCTCACGCCGCTCGTCATCCAGTTCGCCTCCGTCGCCTCGAACGTCGTGCTCCTCGAAGCGGCGTTGAGCTACCTCGGCCAGGGCGTCCAGGCGCCCCAGCCCTCCGCCGGCCGCATGATCAGCGAGTTCACCCGCTTCATGCAGACGCAGCCGCTCCTCATCGTGCTGCCGGCCGTCCTCATCGTCCTGCTCTCCGCCGGCTGGAACCTCCTCGCCGACGGTGTGCAGGCCACCCTCGCTCCTCGTCGCGACGCCGGCCTGCCCGGCTCGCGCCGCGGACCGCGCTTCGCGGTCCGCTCCCAGGGCGACCACCGCACCGACGCACCCACTCCCGACCCCGCAACCCCGAGCCTCCAGAAGGAAACCGACGCATGAAACGCACCAGGACCACGGCCGCGGTCATCGCCGCGATCGGCCTCGTCACCGCACTGACCGCCTGCAGCAGCGGGTCGACCGCGGGTGACACCGCCTCCGGCGGAACGCCCGTCAGTGGGGGGACGCTGAACTACGCGATCGACGCCCAGCCGACCGCCGGCGGCGTCGATCCGATGGTCGCGACCGCGCTCGCGGCGCAGACGATCATGGACCAGTCGTACGAGACGCTCCTCACCAAGAACGACGACGGCGACATCGAGCCCGGCCTCGCGACGAAGTACGACGAGGTCGACGACACCACCTACGACCTGACGCTCCGCAAGGGCGTCAAGTTCTCCGACGGCTCCGACTTCACCGCCGAGGACGTCGTCTACACGTTCGAGACCTACCAGAAGTCCACGACGAGCAAGCGGGCCTACCTGTCCAAGCTCACGTCGGTGACGGCGAAGGGCGACCACGAGGTCGAGTTCACGCTCTCCGCCGCGGACAGCACCTTCCTCAACGGCCTGTCGAACCGCGAGACCTTCATGGTCGTCAGCTCCGACGGGTACGCCGACGCCTCGGCGGACGACCGCGAGAAGCAGACCTACGGCACCGGCCCGTTCGCGGTGACCGACTGGAAGGACGGCGTCTCGATCACGCTGACGAAGAACAAGTACTACTGGGGATCGAAGAAGCCCTACCTCGACGAGATCGTCTTCCAGATCATCCCCGACGACAGCACCCGCCTCGCCGCCGTCCAGCAGGGCAGTGTGCAGGCGGCGTGGTTCTCGGACGGCACCGTCGCAGACCAGGCTGTCAGCGCCGGCTGGACCCAGGGCAAGACCTACGACACCCAGGGGCTGCCGATCTTCATCAACCCGGAGTCCGGTCCGCTCTCCGACGTCCGAGTCCGCCGCGCGGTCTCGCTGGCACTCGACCGCGACGCCCTCGTCGACACCGCGATGTTCGGCAACGGCAAGGTCTCGTACGTGACGCCCGCAGGGGACCCGTCCTCGCCCGAGGTCACGAAGGACACCCCGTACTACACGCAGAACATCAAGAAGGCGAAGGCGCTCCTGAAGGAGGCCGGCCAGACCAGCCCGACCATCGAGCTGTCCTACTTCGGTGACGCAGCGGCCTCGCAGCACCCGATCTACGAGCTCATGCAGCAGCAGCTCGCCAAGGCGGGCATCACGCTGAAGCTCGAGTCGAAGTCCACCTCGGAGCTCGCACCGATCTTCACCGCTGGCCAGTCCTTCACCGACATGGTGTCGCTGCCGTGGTCGTTCCGTGCGGACCCGACGTTCTACTTCGACCCGTTCCTCTCCGAGGCTGGCGCGGAGAACCACTGGGACGGCAACGCCGACGCGGACAAGGCGAAGGAACTCCTCGCGGCGGCCAAGTCGGAGACCGACCCGGACGCGAAGGCGAAGCTCATCCAGCAGCTCGACGACGAGGTCGCGAGCCAGGTGCTCGTCCTCGTGCCGATGTCCGTCCCGCAGCACTTCGAGGTGTGGGACTCGGCGAAGCTCCAGGGCTACACGACCGACCCGTACGGCTCGCGCGTGGCGCTCAAGGACGCCTGGCTCGAGCAGTAGCGCCACCGCTCAACCGATCGACGACGACCCCTTCTGAGAGGCACCGATGAAAACGACGACCCGGGAACCGCGCGGCGACGCCCTGCGGATCGAACGGATGGACATCGCGTACGGCGACGCCGAACCCGTTGTCCGGGACGTCGACCTGCGGGTCGGCTCGGGGGAGATCGTCGGCGTGATCGGCGAGTCCGGGAGCGGGAAGTCGAGCGTGGCCCTCGCCTCGCTCGGCTTGCTCCCGGACTCGGCCTCGATCCTCGTCGACCGGATGGAGGTCGCCGGCCAGGACGTCACCGGCCTCGACGAACTCGCGTGGTGCGACCTCCGGGGCCGGTCCGCCGGCATGGTGTTCCAGGAGCCGATGACCGCGCTCAACCCCTGCGTCCGGGTCGGCGCCCAGATCGCCGAAGTGCTCCGCATCCACGGCCTGGCTGACGCGGCCGCGGCTCGGGAGCGCGCACTCGAACTCCTCCGGCTCGTGCGGATGCCGGACCCCGAGCGCCGGCTCCGCTCCTACCCGCACCAGCTGTCCGGCGGGCAGCGGCAGCGAGTCGTCATCGCGATCGCGATGGCCGCGTCGCCCGCGCTGCTCGTCGCAGACGAGGCGACGACCGCACTCGACGTCACCGTGCAGGCGCAGATCCTGGAGCTCCTCCGCGCGCTCCGGGACGACACCGGCGTCGGGGTGCTGTTCATCAGCCACGACCTCGGGGTGATCGGGCAGCTCTGCGACCGCATCGCCGTGATGTACCGCGGCCGGGTCGTCGAGACCGGACCGGCGGCCGAGGTCCTCGGTGCCCCGTCGCACCCGTACACGAAGGCGCTGCTCGGCAGCATCCCGACCCGGGCCACCCCTGCCCGTTCCCCGCTGGCGGTCATCGACCGAGCAGCGCTCGAGGAGGCGATCGCATGAGCGACCCGAACCCGTCCGTCACCACGACACCGACCGTGCAGGTCGCCGCCCGCGGCCTCGTGCAGGAGTTCGGCCACGGTGGCCACCGCTTCCGAGCCCTCGACGGCGTCGACCTCGAGATCCGGCGGGGCGAGACGCTCGGGCTCGTCGGCGAGTCCGGCTGTGGCAAGAGCACCCTCGCCCGGGCGCTCATGCTGATGCGCCGCCCGACCGGGGGGAGCGTCGAGTTCGACGGCGAGGACGTCACCCGTGCCTCCGGCGCGGACCTCCGTCGGCACCGTCGTCGGATCCGGATGGTGTTCCAGGACCCGAACGACTCGCTCGACCCCAGGTTCACCGTTGCGCAGAGCCTCGTCGAGCCCCTCCGTGCGGCGGGTGTGCTCCGGTCGACGTGGGCGGAACGTCTCCGCACCGCGATGACCGACGTCGGCCTGGACGAGTCCGCGCTCGACCGGCAACCGCACGAGTTCTCCGGAGGGCAGCGGCAGCGGATCGCGATCGCACGTGCCATCGTCGTCGAGCCCGAGTTCGTCGTCCTCGACGAGCCGACCTCGGCGCTCGACGTCTCGGTGCAGGCGCAGGTGCTCAACCTCCTGGTGGACCTGCAGGAGCGCACCGGCATGACGTACCTGTTCATCTCGCACAACCTCGCGGTGGTCCACCACGTGGCCCACCGGATTGCGGTCATGCAGCAGGGCCGGGTCGTCGAACTCGGGACCGGTTCCCAGGTGATGGACGACCCACAGCACCCCTACACGGCGACCCTGCTGGGCGCCGTGCCCGAGCTCTACCGCGCCTGAGGGGCATCGTGCTCGCCGCCGTCTTCACCGCCCCGCGCGACATCGTCGCCGAGGCCGTTCCCGATCCCACTCTGCTCGCCCCGACCGACGCGATCGTCCGGGTCGAGGTCACCTGCGTCTGCGGGTCCGACCTCTGGTACTACCGCGGCGAGAGTCCGCGCGCGCCCGGGCAGCGGAACGGCCATGAGTTCGTCGGCGAGGTCGTCGAGGTCGGGCCCGACGTCACCGGGCTCCGGGCGGGGGACTTCGTCATCGCCCCCTTCCGGTGGAACGACGGTACGTGCGGTCCCTGCATCGACGGGTTCCCGTCTGCCTGCCGGTCCGGCGGGATCTGGGGGCAACCCGGGGCCGACGGTGCGCAGGGCGAGTACGTCCGCGTCCCGTTCGCCGCGGCGACACTGGTCCGGGTGGACCGTCCCGCACCCGAGATGCTCCCGCACCTGCTGACCCTGTCCGACGTGCTCGCAACCGGGCACCACGCCGCCGTCTCCGCCGCGGTCCGTCCGGGCAGCACCGTCGCGGTGATCGGCGACGGCGCCGTCGGGCTCTGCGGGGTGGCCGCCGCCCGTCGCCTCGGCGCGGAACGCGTCATCGCCCTCAGTCGTGCGGAGCACCGGCAGGAGCTCGCCCGGCGGCTCGGGGCCACGGACGTCGTCGCCGAGCGGGGCGATGCTGCCGTCGAGGCGGTCGCGGAACTCACCGCCGGTCGCGGTGTCGACTCGGTGCTCGAGTGCGTCGGCACCGGGCAGGCGATGACCACCGCGTTCGGCATCGCACGCCCCGGTGGCCAGATCGGGTTCGTCGGTGTCCCGCACGGCAGCGCGGTCGACATCGGCCGCATGTACGCCACGAACGTCGGGCTCCGCGGTGGGCTCGCACCCGTCCGCGCGTACATCGACGAACTCCTGCCCGACGTGCTCGACGGCGCCCTCACGCCGGGCATCGTCTTCGACAGCACGTTCGCCCTGGCCGACATCGCCGAGGCCTACCGGGCGTCCGACGAGCGCGAGACCGTGAAGGCACTGATCACCGTCGGCGCATGACCGCCCGCCAGATCTGGTTCGGGCGGAGCGGCGGCCCGCCGAGCGGCTCCCGATCCGCGCCCGGCGCACGGAAGCCGTCGAGCATCAGGTCGACCCAGCGGCGGTGCAGCTCCGGCGCGACGTCGCCGAACGTCTCGATCGTGCGGGCCATCGAGAGCTGCACCACGGCGACGTCCTCGAGCGCGGCATCGGCCCGGACCGCGCCGGCCTCCTGCGCTCGGCGGAAGAGCGACTCCAGCCCCGCCTGGATCTCGGCGCGCAGGGCGAGCAGCGTCGGGGCGCCGGTGAACCGCGTCGTCATGAGTTCGCTGAAGCCCTCACGCCGGGCCTCGATGTCGGCGGTCCGCCGGATGAAGGTCGCGAAGCCCGCCCACGGGTCGTCCTCGGAGCGCGCGAGGCACTCCCGCATCAGGTCGAGGACCTCTTGCAGGGGTGCCTGCAGGACGGCTTCCCAGAGGGCGGCGCGCTCCGGGAAGTGCCGGTAGAGCGTGGCGTTGCCGACTCCTGCAGCCGCGGCGATCGGTTCCAGCGGGGCGTCGAGGCCGCGTTCGGCGAAGGCCGTGCACGCCGAGTCGACGATGGCGGCCCGGTTGCGGAGCACGTCCCGCCGCGGTGCCCGTGGTGTCGTCTCGCTCACGATCGGAGTGTACGACTGCGATCCGGGAATACGGGGAGTGCTGTCCGGATTGAAGCGGAGACAACTGTCCGTTTCATCTGGAGTCCCCCGTGCACATCGCAGCCGTCATCCTGTCCCTCGTCCTCGCCGTCGCCATGCTCGGATCCGGGGTGATGAAGCTCGTCGGGGCCGCCCAGATGCGCGCGAACATGGCCACGGTCAGCGTCACCCCTGGCCAGATGCGGATCCTCGGGGTGCTCGAGGTCCTCGCCACCATCGGGCTCGTCGTCGGCCTGTGGGTCCCGGCGCTCGGGATCGCCGCCGCGATCGGCGCGGTCATCTACTTCGCCGGTGCGATCGTCGCGCACGTGCGTGCGCACGACAAGGGCCTGCAGGGCGCAGCCGTCCTGCTCGCCGTGTCGGTCGCGACCCTGGTGGTGCTGCTGCTCGCGCTCTGATCCCACCCTGCGGTGGCCGTCCGTCAGCGCCGCACGCGGTAGCGGAGCGCCACCGCGCCGGTGGCGAAGGTCCGCGTGTCGAGCAGCTCGAGGTCGACCTGGCGTTGCGTCGGCGGGAAGTACGGGATCCCGCCGCCGACCAGCACCGGGGAGACGCGGACGCGGTACTCGTCGATCAGCCCGAGCTCGGCGGCCGCTGCCGCGAGGGTCGCGCCGCCGATCGCGATGTCGCCGTCGCCCGGCTCCGCACGCAGCCGTTCGATCTCCTCCGCGAGGCCGACCGTCGCCAGCCGGGTGTTGCTCGCGTCGACGCTCGACAGCGTCCTCGAGAACACCACCTTCGGCAACGCGTTCCAGAGGTCCGCCCACTCGCGCTCGGCGTCGTCCCACGACGTCGCCTGCTCCGGGTCCTCCCAGTAGACCATCGTCTCGTGCAGCCGCCGTCCGAGCAGGTGCACGTCGATCCCGCGGATCTCGTCGATCGAGGCGCGGAACTCCTCCGCGTCCGGCGCACCCCAGTCGAACCCACCGTCCGGCCCCACGATGTAGCCGTCGAGCGTCATCCCCATCGAGTACGTGACCAGCTTCATGGGGCGGAACCTACGCCCGCGATGCGTTCCGCGCACCTTCCTGGACCCGCACGCACCGCCGCGTGCCTACCGTCCCGCTCGTACCACGGACGAGCACCACCGACGAGAGGAAGCACCATGGCAACAGGAGTCGCAGCAGTCTGGGTCCCGGTCACCGACATGCCACGCGCCGTCGCGTTCTACCGGGACACGCTCGGGCTGGAGGTCACGAGCGAGTCCGACGACTGGAGCGAGATCGACGCGAACGGCCTGCGCATCGGGCTGAACGGCCGCGAGTCGGCCGGCCCCTCGCAGGACGGCGGCGCGGTCGTGTCGTTCCAGCCGGACGGCAGCATCGAGGACGAGGTCGCCGGGCTCAAGGAACGCGGTGCGGACATCCAGGGCGAGATCAGCGAGCACCCGTGGGGGAAGATCGTCCCCTTCAAGGACAGCGAGGGCAACGACCTGCAGCTGTACGCACCGCCGGCGAGCTGACGCACGGGCCGACCGGGCCGCGCGGGCAGCAGGGGCCGCGCGTCAGCGCGTGCTCCAGAAGTTGATCGTGCGGCTCTGGTCGGCGGCCATCACCACCGTGTGCGACGAGGCGCGATCGGCCACCGGCCGGTTGCCCTCGCCCCCGTACCAGTACGACACGTCCTTCCGCTGGCTCGGCGACCAGCCGACGACCTCGACCTTGTAGCGACCGGCACTCAGCACGACACCGAACAAGCCACCACGGCCCGGCGTCCAGTAGGTCATCGTGGTGTCGAAGGTGCTGCCGATGGACTCCCCGTAGACGTGCACCCGGGCGTTCGTGAAGTCGGTGTCGAGCTGCGGGTTGACGATCGCGCCGAGCGAGACACCCTGGGTCGCGCTGCCGTCGATCCCGTCCACGACGGTCTCGGTCCGCCCGACCGCCTGGTGCGCGACCCGGACGTAGGCCCGTTCGGCGGTGCTGCCCGGGTCGCGGTGGAACCCCCACGACAGGCTGCGGAGCGCCGGCCATGAGTCGAGCGTCTCGTCGTGCGCGTTCACCTGCACGCTGTAGTCGTCGCTCGGCAGCCCGTGCACCCAGTAGTGCCCGTCGGGTGCGGTCACGGTGCGCTTGACCGTGCCGGTGTTCCAGCCGCGGACGACGACGGCTGCGCCGGACAGGTCCGCGCCGTACGGGTTGTGTGCGGTGCCGCCGATGGACGCACCCCGTCGGACGACCAGGACCACCGCGTCGTGACTACCGGGCGCGACGACGACCCCGGTGCGCTCGGCCGGGATGACGTCGTCGAAGCCGTACGAGCCCTCGCGCTCACCGTGCAGCGTCCAGGTGCCCGCCGGCACGTCCTCGAACGTCAGCCGTCCGCGCTGGTCGCTCGTCGCCGAGGCCTCCGTTGAGCCGTCGGCAGCGCGGAGGTCGACGGCGACGCCCTCCATCGCGAGCGGTTGCTTGTCCGGGTCGGTGAGCATCACGGTGAGCGCTCCGTCCGCCGGTGCGGCCGTCGCGGCGGTGACCGGCGCGACGAGCACCCCGATCAGTGTCATCGCGGTCGTGATCCCGACCGTCGTCCATCGTCGTGCGGTCATGGCAGGGCCCCTGATCCCTCGCGGGGTCACCCCTGGCCCCGGTAGGTGGAGCGTAGTCGTGCGCCCCCGCGCGTGCTCGCCCGCACCCGCTACCGTTGGCGGCATGGTGACGGCGGGGGAGACGCAGGACGACTGGTCGCGGCTGCCGGTCGGGCGCCGCGAGTACCGGCAGGACGCCCTGCTCGCCGCGGCGCTGGCCCTCGGGATGGCGGTGTCGACGATCCTCTACGGCTCCACGGGCTTCTACGACGAGCTCGCCCCGTGGTGGGTCTCCGTGCTCCTCGTGCTGGCGAACACGGCCCCGCTCGCGTTCCGCCGCCGGTTCCCGATGACCGTCGCCGTGGTGGTCGCCCTGACGTTCGCGGCGATGCAGGTCCTGCACGTGCCAGAACTCTTCTTCAACAACTTCACGCTCTTCATCGCGCTGTACACGGTGGGGGCGTGGTGCTCGGACCGGCTGCGTGCCGAGATCGTCCGGTGGGTCGTCATCGCTGGCATGTTCGTGTGGCTGTTCCTCGCGATCTCGTTCAGCTGGTCGGTGCCGAGCGCGCTGCCGAACGACGGGGACGGCCTGGTGTCGCCCGTCATCGCGAACTCGCTGATGTCGATCATCATCAACCTGGTCTACTTCGGTGCGGCCTGGTACTCCGGCAACCGGGCATGGGCGTCCGCGGTGGCGAAGCACGCGCTGGCCGAGCGCACCGCCGAACTCGCGGTCGAACGGGAACGGAACGCGGTGCAGGCCGTCGCGCTCGAGCGGGTCCGCATCGCCCGCGAACTCCACGACGTCGTCGCCCACCACGTCTCGCTGATGGGCGTGCAGGCCGGGGCGGCGCGGCGGGTGCTCGAGCGCGACCCGGCCCTGGCGGCCACCTCCCTCGGCGTCGTCGAGGACAGCGCCAGGACCGCGGTCGAGGAACTCCGGAAGATGCTCGGCACGCTGCGCGAGGACGACCGCGACGTCGACGGCAGCACGGCCGACGCCCCGAGCACCGAGGGGCTCGCCCGGATCGCCGAGCTCGCCACCGCCGCGACCGCTGCGGGTCGCCGAGCCGAGTACACCGTCGTCGGGGACGAACGCCCGGTCCCGCCGACCGTCGCGACCGTCGCGTTCCGCATCGCGCAAGAGGCCGTGACCAACGTCCTGAAGCACGCCGGTCCGGACGCGCGCGCCGACCTGCGACTGCGGTACCTGCCGGACGGGGTGGAGGTCGAGGTGACCGACACCGGGATCGGGAGTCGCGCCTCCCGTCCGCCGTCCGGAGACGGGACCGACCGGAGCCGCGGCGGCGGACTCGGCCACGTCGGGATGCGCGAACGCGTGGCTGCCGTCGGTGGCCGCATCGAGATCGGGCCCCGCGCCCGGGGAGGGTACCTGGTGCGCGCATGGCTGCCGACCCCGTGACCATCCGCGTGGTCCTCGCCGACGACCAGGACCTGGTCCGCGCCGGCTTCCGGGTCATCCTGGAGTCGGAGCCGGGCATCCGCGTGGTGGCCGAGGCCGCCGACGGCCTCGCAGCAGTGCGCGCGGTCGAGGAACACCGTCCGGACGTGGTCTGCCTCGACGTGCAGATGCCGGGCGTCGACGGGCTCGAGGCTGCACGGCGCATCACCGCGCTCGACGACCCGCCGCCGGTCCTCGTCCTCACGACGTTCGACAACGACGACACGCTCTTCGCGGCGCTCGATGCGGGCGCGAGCGGGTTCCTCCTGAAGAACGCATCCCCGGAGAAGCTGGTCGACGCGGTGCTCACGGTCGCCGCCGGTGACGCGCTGCTCGCGCCGGACGTGACCCGTCGCGTGATCAGCCGTGCGACCGGGTCCCAGCCGGCGGTGGTCGTCGACGACGGGCCGATCGCGGGGCTCACCGAACGCGAGACCGAGGTGCTGCGGCTGCTCGGTCGCGGGCGCAGCAACGGGGAGATCGCGCGGCAGCTGTTCGTCGGCGAGGCCACGGTGAAGACCCACGTGTCGAACGTGCTGCAGAAGCTGGGGCTCCGGGACCGCGTGCAGGCGGTGGTCTGGGCGTACGAGCACGGAGTGGTCCGGTCCGGCGAGTAGCCCGCGTCTCCGCCTCGGGACGGAGGCCCGGTGCCCGTCCGGCGTGGGAGGTCCCCGCCGCGGTTCCTCCGTAGCGTCGGTGGTGCGGTGGGAGAGCCCACCGCCGAGAGGGGAAGACCTGATGCTCAGCATCGACGGGGTGACCAAGCACTTCGGCGACCGACGGGTGCTCGACGACGTCGCCTTCACGGTCGGCCGCGGCCGGCTCACCGGGTTCGTCGGCGGCAACGGCGCCGGCAAGACCACGACCATGCGGATCATGCTCGGCGTGCTCGACGCCGACAGCGGCACGGTCTCCATCGACGGCCAGGCCATCGGCCCCGCCGACCGCCGCCGCTTCGGGTACATGCCCGAGGAGCGCGGTCTCTACCCGAAGATGCCCGTCGCCGAGCAGGTCACGTACCTGGCGCGCCTGCACGGCGTCGACCGTCGGGCCGCGGCGGCGCGGACCGCCGAGCTCCTGGAACGCCTCGAGCTCGGTGCGCACGCCGACGACCCGGTGGAGAAGCTCTCGCTCGGCAACCAGCAGCGCGTGCAGGTCGCCGCGGCGCTCGCCCACCGCCCCGAGGTGCTCGTGCTCGACGAACCGTTCTCCGGCCTCGACCCGATGGCGGTCGACACCGTGCTCGGCGTCCTCCGCGAAGCCGCCGCCGACGGGGTCCCGGTGCTGTTCTCCAGCCACCAGCTCGACGTGGTCGAGCGGCTCTGTGACGACGTCGTGGTGATCGCCGACGGCCGCATCCGTGCCGCCGGACCGCAGGACGAACTGCGCCGTGCGGCGGGTCCCGCGGCGTGGGAGCTGCTGGTCGACGGGGACGTGGCGTGGCTCCGCGACGAGCCGGGCGTGCATGTCCGGGAGTTCGACGGCGGGTACGCCGTGTTCGAGGCGTCCGGGTCCGTGGCCCAGCGCGTGCTGCAGCGGGCGGTCACCACGGGGACGGTGGGGTCGTTCGGCCCGCGGGTCCCGCGACTCAGCGAGGTCTTCCGGGAGGTCGTCCGATGAGCTCCACCACCCAGGCGGTCCGCCTCGTCACCGTCCGCGAGATCCAGGCGCGGCTCCGCAGCAAGGCCTTCGTGGTCTCGGCGCTGATCCTGCTCCTGATGGTCGTCGCGTCGATCGTCATCGGCGGCATCGTCGGCAAGTCCGCCGCCGGGAGCACCACCCCGGTCGCCGTCGTGAGCGGCGTCACCCTGCCGTCGACCGGCGGTCTCGACGTGACCGAGGTCGACGACCGTGCGGCCGCCGAGCAGCTCGTCCGGAGCGGGGACGTCGACGCGGCGATCGTGCCGGAGTCCGGTCCGCTCGGGTTCGGCGTCGTCGGGCTCGACAGCGCACCGACGGACGTCATCCAGGCGCTCAGCGTCTCGCCGAGCGTCGAGCTCCTCGACCCGAACGCGATCGCCCCCGGGCTCGTGTCGCTGATCGGGGTCGCGTTCGGCATCGTCTACTTCGCCGCCGCGGTGACGTTCGGGCAGTCCATCGCGCAGAGCGTCGTCGAGGAGAAGTCCACCAGGGTCGTCGAGATCCTGATGGCGGCGATCCCCGCCCGCGCACTCCTGGCGGGCAAGGTGCTCGGCAGCAGCATCATGGCGCTCGGGCAGGTGGTGGCGATCGCGATCGCGGCCGCCGTGACGCTCGCCCTGACCGGGCAGGACAACCTGTTCACGTTGCTCGGCCCGAGCATGCTCTGGTTCGTGGTGTTCTTCGCGGTCGGGTTCGTGCTCGTCGCGTCGCTGTTCGCGGCCTCGGCGGCGCTGGTCTCCCGGCAGGAGGACGTCGGAAGCGTAACCACGCCGGTGATGATGCTGCTGATGATCCCGTACTTCCTGATCATCTTCGCCGCGGACAACCCCACGGTCCTCGGGATCATGTCCTACGTGCCGTTCAGTGCCCCGATCGGGATGCCGATGCGGATCTTCCTCGGGACGGCCGAGTGGTGGGAACCGATCGTCTCCCTGCTCGTCGTGATCGCCTCGGCCGCCCTCGTCGTGGTCGTCGGTGCCCGCGTCTACGAGAACGCGCTCCTCCGCACCGGCGGCCGGGTCAAGCTGGCTGACGCGATGCGGCGCTGACCGGCTCGGTCGGTGCCTGGGCCGTCCCGGCCGCGACCGCGTCGGCGGGGACGGTCACGGTCCGTCCGGTCCGCACCGACTCCTGCGCCGCCAGCACGATCGACAGCGTCCGCAGCCCCACCCGCACGTCGGGCTGGGGCTGCACGCCCGTCCGGACCGCGTCGATGAACGTGCCGAGCATCGCGTGGTCGAAGTCCGCGCCGTAGCGGGACTCGATCGGCAGCCCGGTGTCCGCCGCGATCCCGTGCGCGGCCGCCCCGAAGAAGTCGAGCGACACCGTGCCACCCGTCCCGGCGACGTCGAGCGTGAGCCCGCCCCACACCGGTGACGTGTCCGGCTTGCTCCACGAGCAGTCGATCGCGGCCACCACGCCGTTGTCGTACGTGATGGTGACGAGCCCGGCGGTCTCGGCCCGGGCACGTGTCGCGTGCAGGGTGCGGTTCGCGATCGCCGTGACGGTGACGGGAGCTGCCCCCATCAACCCCTCGAGCATGTCCGCGATGTGCACGACGTGGTCGACGATCGCGCCACCGCCGCTCAGCGCCGGGTCGGTGAACCAGTCGCGGGTCAGGGGCAGCATGCCGTTGTTCGCGCCGCGGACCGAGAACAGCTGCCCGAGCGCGCCGGAGTCGTGCGCGGCGCGGAGCTTGCCGAACGCCGAGGCGAAGCGGACCGGGAACGCCACCATGAGCATCACCCCGGCCGCCTCGACCGCGTCGCGCATGGCGATGCCGTCCTCCCACGTCGTGGCGAGCGGCTTCTCGCAGAGGACGTGCGCGCCGGCCGCTGCCGCCAGCTCGACGAGCTCACGGTGGCGGGCGTTCTCACTGGTGACCACGACGGCGTCGGGCTGCCAGACGAGGAGGTCCTGGTACGAGTCCGCGTAGTCGACGCCGAGCGCGACGGCGAGGTCGCGGCCGCGCAGCTCGACGACGGAGTCGCCGGTGCTGACGCCGTCCGGGTCCGAGCCGCGCACCTCCACGCCGGGCATCGCGGCGAGGGCGGCGAGGTAGCCGATCGCGTGGGTGTGGGCGAAGGACATCACGGCGACGCGGAGGGTGCTCATGCGGACACCTCCGCAGCGACCTCGAGCTGCACCGGTTGCCCGGTCTCCAGGGACGCCAGGGCCGCGTTCGCGATCCGCACCGCCTCGACCCCGTCCGCCGCGCTCACCCGGGGTGCGTCCGCGCCGGCGAACGCCCCGAGGAACTCCTGGAGCTCCAGCCCGTACGGGTCATCGGCCGGGTCGACCTGCGGCAGGAAGCCGTCGACCGCCTCCGGCGACGCGAGGTCCGCGACGTAGTCCTGCTCGTCACGTGAGCGGTGCGACAGGCTGCCGCCGGTCCCCGTCACCGAGTACTCGGTCGAGAACGCCAGGTGCTGCGGCCCCCAGATCCCGGCGACGTGGCTGATCGCCCCGGACGCGTGGGTGAGGAGGACGTGCGCCGCCTCGACGGGCTCCGCGTCCGTGCCGGTGCGCACACCCACGGCCGACACCGTCGTCACCTCGCCGGCGACCCAGCGAGCGATGTCCAGGTCGTGGATCATCTGGTCCATGACGATCCCGCCGGAGAGCGCGCGGTCGGCGAACCAGGGGGTGCGGGTCGGGAAGGCGCCGGACCGCACGAACCGCAGGACGGCCAGATCGCCCAGGAGGCCACTGGTCACCGCCTCCTTGAGGCGCACGTACGCGGGGAAGAAGCGGACGACGTGGGCCGGGTAGAGCTGCCGGCCGGCGTCCCGCGCGCAGTCCAGCAGGTCCGCCGCGTCGGCGTCGGTCCGGGCGAGCGGCTTCTCCGACACCACGTCCTTGCCCGCGGCGAGGGCGGCACGGACCACCTCGGCGTGCGCGAACGTCGGCGTGACCACGTCCACCACGTCGACGACGTCGAGCAGCGCGTCGAGCGAGTCCACGACCGTGATCGAGGACCCGGCCGCTTCCGCGGCTCCGGCGAACGCGGCGGCGAGCTCGGGCGCACCGTCCTGGGCGTACACGGTGACCGGGCCGAGGCGCAGCAGACCGGGCATGTGCGCGTACGCGATGCCTCCGGCGCCGACGAGGCCGATCCGGGCGGGGGTGTCGGACATCAGGACTCCTTCACGGGGTGCGGTTGAACGGGGGTGCCGACGAGCAGCGCGGCGCCGGCGAGTCCGGCACCCGCCCCGACGAGCGACTGCTCGATGCTGGGGACCGGGCGCCAGCCGAGACGTTCGGCGACGCCGGCACGGAGCGGGGCGAGCAGGCGCTCCCCGGCTTCACCGAGCCCGCCGCCGATGACGACGGCGCTCGGGTCGAGGACGGCGGTGAGCATCACGACCCCGGTGGCGAGGGCATCGATCGCCTCGGCCCAGACCCGCGTCGCGACGGGGTCGGTGCCGACGAGCGCGACGACCTCGCGGGTGCTCGCCGCGAGGGCGCCGCCGGCCGCTCGGTAGCGGCGGAACACGTTGCCGGCGGAGGCGTACACCTCGACGCAGCCGCGCTGGCCGCACGTGCACACCTCACCGCCGGGGACGACCGGGACGTGCCCGAACTCGCCGGCACCGCCGGTTGCGCCGTGCACGATCGTGCCGCCGGTGAAGATCGTCGCGGCGATGCCGGTGCCGATCGGGATGAACACGAACTCGTCGACGGACTTGTCCGCAGCACTCCTGGCGGCCTGTTCGGCACGCGCTGCTGCCCGGGCGTCGTGGTCGAGCGCGACGGGGACGCCGAACCGGTCGGCGAGGAGCTCGGCGACGGGCAGGTCGGCCCAGCCGAGGTTCACCGCGAGCACCACGCGACCGCGCTCGGCGTCGACGAGCCCGGGGGAGCAGAGCCCGATGCCGGCGAGGGCGCGGCCGGTGCGTGCGGCGCTCGCCGCGAGGTGGTCGACGAGCCCGACGACGGCGGCGAGCGCGGGCCCGCCGGGGCCGACGGAGTCGCCGGGCGCGCGGGTTGGTTCCGCGGCGTCCGACGGGGAGAGCACGGGGAACGTCGGCACGGTCGCCCGGTCGAGCACGGTGCCGTCGGCGTCGAACAGGGCGCCCTTCACGGTGGTCCCGCCGATGTCGACGGCGACGACCGCCATCAGCCGACCTCCGCCATGACGGCGTTGCGGGCGAGCTCGTCGATGCGCGCCGGTGCCAGGACCTCGTCGAGCGCGAGCACCACGCCGCCGCGGATGCCGGCGTCCCGCGGTGCGCGGCTGGCCCGCACCTCGAGGTCGTCGGCGACGAGCGGCAGGCACATCCGGTAGAGCTCGCTGCGGATCGCGGCGACGAGCGGCGGGGATGCCGACATCGCCCCGGCCAGCACGACCTCGCGCGGGTTGAAGAAGTTGGCGATCCCGGCGAGGACCCGGCCGATCAGTTCGCCGGCGGCGCGGAGTTCCTCGACGACCGCGGCGTCGCCCTGGGCACCGAGCCGCAGCAGGTCCCCGGTGGTCCCGACATCGTGTCCGGCAGCGCGCAGCCGGGCGGTGATCGCGCCACCGGACGCCACCGACTCCAGGCAGTTCGGCACACCGCACGTGCAGCCGATCGCGGAGACACCGTCGACCGACGTGTGCGAGACCTCGCCCGCAGCGCCACCGACCCCGCGGTGCAGGCGACCGCCGGCGATCACCCCACCGCCGATCCGGGTGCCGAGCTTCACGGCGACGAGTTGCGAGCACTCCGGGGGCAGCGCGTCGGAGCGCTCGGCGAGGGCGATGAGGTTCGCGTCGTTCTCGACCAGGACCGGGGCGTCGGTGTGCTCCTCGAACAGCGTGCCGAGTGCGGCGTCGTGCCAGGACGGTTCGAAGGCCGGCGTGACGATCCGGCCGCTCGGGTACGCGACCGGGGCGGGGACCCCGATCGCGGCGCCGCGGAAGTCGGCCATCGACAGGCCGGCGTCCTCGGCGAGCTGCACGAAGCGTCGCCAGAGTTCGGCGACGGCCGTGGCGGGGCCGTCGGCGCGGGGGAGCGGCTCGGAGACGCCGGTGTCGTCCGTGTCGGTGATCGTGCGTCCGGCGAGGTCGCTCAGCACGATGCGGGCGTGGTTCGCGCCGAGGTCGGCGGCCGCGACGAACCCGGCGGCACCGTCGAGTTCGAGTCGGCGTGCACGACGACCACCGCGGGACCCCTCGGCACCGACCTCGTGGACGAGGCCGAGCTCGACGAGCGTGTCGACGCGCAGCCCGACGGTGGACGGCGCGAGCCCGGTGGTGCGGGCGATGGTCGATCGTGACGCGGTGTCACCCGTCCTGATCAGACGGAGGACGTCGCCGACCGACCCGTGGACGTGCTCGACGTCCTGGTAGAGGCGGTGGTTCATGGCGTCATGCTAACCCGCAGTTGCGTCGACGTTCGAACGAAGTAACGCAGAAATCGAGTGTTTACTTTTCGTCATCGACGGGTAATGTCTCGGAAACACACAATTCCTAACGTTCAACGAAGAACGAAGGAGGCACGATGCCGAGTGCTGTCGCAGCACCACCCAGGTCGTCACTGGAGCGCAAGGAAGGTCGAGCGGGCTACGCCCTCATCGCCCCGACGAGCATCCTGCTGGCGCTCTTCTACCTCTACCCACTCGTCCAGACCGTCGGGTACTCGTTCACGAACTGGAACCCGGCGACCGGCGTCGCGGGCAGCTTCGTCGGCCTCGACAACTTCGCCGGGCTGCTGCAGGACGACGAGTTCCTGCAGGCCGCTGGGAACACCGCGCTCTACGTGGTGATCGTCGTCCCAGTGACGATGGTCCTCGGTCTGTTCTTCGCCGCGCTCCTCGCCCAGCCGTTCCGCGGACGTGGTGTCTACCGCGCGCTGCTCTTCGTGCCGTACATCGCCCCGATCGTCGGCAGCGCGCTCATCTTCAGCTTCATCCTGTCCCCGCTCGGTGGCCTGGTGAACGGCGTCATCACCGCGCTCGGCGGACCCCCGATCGGCTTCCTCAACTCCGAACCGTGGGCGCTCGTCAGCGTGATGGTGTTCTCGGTCTGGCAGGGCGTCGGCTACGCGATGATCATCTACTCCGCCGCGCTCACGAACATCCCGGCCAGCTACCACGAGGCCGCGACGCTCGACGGGGCCGGCCCGGTCCGCCGCTTCTTCACGATCTCGCTGCCCCTGGTGGCACCGACGACCGGCTTCCTCGCGGTGACCGGCGTGATCAGCGCGCTGCAGGTCTTCACCCAGGTCTACGTCCTCACGCAGGGCGGCCCGCTCGGGTCGACCGAGACGATCCTCTACTACATCTACCAACAGGGCTTCGTCTTCTTCCACGGCGGCTCCGCGAGCGCAGCGGCCGTGGTCCTGCTCCTCGTCGGCATCATCGTCGCCGTCATCCAGCTGCGGTTCATCAACCGCCGCGACCCCATCGAGCTGACCTAGGAGGCCGACGTGACCCAGATCGAAGCCGACGCCCCCACCGGCAACGTGCCCCGAGCCTCCCGTCCGGCCCCGACCGGGGCGACCCGGCCGCCGATCCGCCGCCGGCCGTTCCGTGCACGCTGGCGGAAGACCAGTCCGGCGGTCCTCCGCCACCTCATCCTGATCGTCGCGGTCGTGGTGTTCTTCGGCCCGTTCCTCTGGATGGTGCTGACGAGCTTCAAGTCCTCGGCCGAAGCGCTGTCGTTCCCGCCGACCTTCTTCCCCCGGGAATGGCGGTTCGACAACTACACGCAGGTGTTCGAGGTCGCGCCGTTCGGGATCTACTACCTCAACTCCACCATCGTCGCCGTGCTCACCACGGCGGGGCAGATCGTCACGAGCCTCGCGGCCGGGTTCGCGTTCTCCCGCCTGCACTTCCCGGGCAAGAACATCGTCTTCGTGATCCTGCTCGCCGCGCTCCTGGTGCCGTTCGAGGTGGTGTTCACACCGCTCATCAGCCTGCTCTCCTCGCTCGGCTGGCTGGACAGCTACCAGGGGCTGATCGTCCCGAACATCCCCTCGATCCTCGGGGTGTTCCTGTTCCGGCAGTTCTTCACGTCGTTCCCGGCCGAGATCGAGGACGCCAGCCGGGTGGACGGCGCCGGGGTCTGGCGGCGGATGTGGTCCGTCGTGGCACCGATGGCGACACCGATGATCGGCTCCTTCGCGGTCCTGTCGTTCGTCTACAACTGGAACAACTTCTTCTTCCAGTTCCTCGTCGCCTCGAAGACCGAGTTCTTCACCGTCTCCGTCGGGTTGACGCAGCTGCAGTCCGCGAACGCCGCCGAGAGCTTCAACCTCCTGATGGCCGGTTCCACCCTGGCGATCCTGCCGGTGTTCATCGTGTTCCTGATCTTCCAGAAGCAGATCGTGTCGGCGATGGCCGGCGGTCTGCGCTGAACCGCACCACACCACGCACCACTTCCCTGCACTTCTCCCCGAGGTCCGGAAAGGACATCCCATGCGTTCACGAATGCTCGGCGTGGCAGCACTCGCCGTCGCTGCGGCCGTCTCCCTGTCGGCCTGCGCCGGCGGCTCCGTCACCGGCAACAGCGGCGACTCGAACGGCAAGACCCAGATCACCGTGTGGCACAACTACACCGGCGACCAGGCGAAGGAAGCCAAGAAGCTCATCGAGGAGTACAACGCCTCGCAGGACAAGATCGAGGTCACCGCGCAGTACGCCGCGCAGAGCGACCAGTTCGACGCGAAGCTCATCAACGCGCTGAAGAACGACACCGGTCCGAACATGGTCCTCGGCGACAGCACGCCGCAGAAGATCGGCCAGGTCGTCGAGACGGGCAAGGTCGTGCCGCTCGAGAAGTACCTCTCCGCCAGCGACTCCACCATCACCACCGACAGCTTCACCGAGGGCATGCTCGCCACCGGCAAGTTCGAGGGGAAGACCTACACGCTCCCCACCGACATCGGCGACTACGCCGTCGTCTACAACAAGGACATGTTCAAGGCGGCCGGGATCACGGACACCCCGACCACGTGGGCAGAACTGCAGGCGGACGCGAAGAAGCTCACCAAGGGCACCACCCAGTACGGCATGTACCTGCCGATCGGCACCGGTGAATGGCCCGTCTTCACGTACCAGTCGATGCTCTGGAGCGCCGGCGGCGAGTTCATGAACGCGGACAACACCAAGGTCGAGTTCAACAGTGACGCCGGCGTGACCGCGCTGAAGGCCTGGACCGACATGCTCAAGGACGGCTCGGCGTACCCGCAGTCGCTGATGACCTCCACGTCGAACGGTGGCACGCCAGCCATGACGGCGAAGAAGGCCGCGATGGCGATCACCGGCGCGTACGACCTCGGCACGCTCGACGAGGCGCTCGGCAAGGACAGCGTCGGCGTCTTCCCGCTCCCCGGCATCAAGCAGAACGCCGCGAACCTCGGGACGAACAACTCGTACCTGCTCGAGGGCACGAAGGCCGAGAAGGACGCCTCGTGGGACTTCATGCAGTGGTGGCTGAGCCCGAAGACCGAGGCGAAGTGGGACATCGCGACCGGCCTGCTCCCCGCCAACACGGCGACGAACGACGACGCCACGTGGAAGAAGCACCTCGCCGACAACCCGCGCCTGCAGGCGTTCGCGGACGAGCTCGCCTACGCGAAGTCCCGTCCCTCGATCGTCGCCTACGGCGAGGTCAGTGAGGCGCTCTCGAAGGAGCTCGAGAAGGCGATGCTGCTGAAGGAGGACCCGGCGGACGCCCTCGAGACGGCGGAGAAGAAGGCGCAGGCGGTCCTCGACGCGGCCGACTGAGCCGGTCCGGTCACGCAGATGGTGACCGGACGGCGGACGGGAGGCTCGGTGCCAGCTGGCACCGGGCCTCCGTTCCGTCGCTGGTCACGTTCCGTCTCCTGCTCACGCCGCGTCTCCTGCTCAGGTCGCGGTGATCGCGGTCTCGCGCAGCACCACCTCGTCGGTCATCGGGATCGGTCCACCGATCCGCGGGACGCCGTCCACCCACGCCACCTCGACCCCGGCGCCGCGGAGCCCGGGAACGCTGAGGTCGATGCGCAGCAGGGGCAGGCGCAGGCCGCCGAAGACCCCAGCCAGCACGCTGTCGATGCGATCCGGCGTCGTGGCGTGGACGAAGCCGGTCTCGTCGAGGTGCACGCCCCGGGTTGCGACCTCGTACTCGCCGAAGCCGCGGCTCATCTCCCAGTCGTCCGCGATCGCGATGTGACAGATGACGGTGTCGTCCAACGGTGCTCCTCGTGTCGTGAATGAAACGGCACCGTATCATTCGCTACGCTGGGTTGCATGACCACGAAGCGCGGACGGCCGACCGCTCCCGAGCGGGCCGAGCGACTCGGACGCGTGCTGGCGGCGGCGACGACCTCCTTCGTCGAGGTCGGGTACCACGCGACGACGCTCGACGCCGTGGCCGAGGCGGCCGGGGTCACGAAGCGGACCGTCTACGCGTACGTCGGGGACAAGCCGGCGCTGCTGCACGAGGTCGTCCGACACCAGCACGCGTACCAGGACGTCCCGGCGCCGAACCCCCGTGCAGCCGGCGTGGCCGTGTGCCGCGCGCTCTTCGGCGACCGGGCGATCGGGTTGCAGCGTGCGGTCCTCGCCGTGGCGTTCGAGCAGCCGGAGATCGCCGCCGACTTCTACGCGACGGGGCCCGAGGCGGCGCAGCGGTGGCTCGCCGGACACCTCGACGGCGACGTCGTGCGGGCCGAGCGGCTCTTCACGCTCCTGCTCGGCGAGCCGCACCGCCGCCGGTTGCTCGGGCTCGAACCGGCGCCGACCGAGGAGTGGATCGACCGCCACGTCGCGGCCGTGCTCGCCGGATGACGCCTCAGTCGTGCTGGTCGGCCTCCACCGCCGCGCTCAGCCGTTCCAGCACGTCGGGGACGGCCGAGCGGACGCGGCTCCAGCTCGGGATGAACGGCTTGTCGTTCGGGCGGGCGGTGAAGGCCGTGCCGGCGTCGAGGACCGCCTGCGTGAAGAGCTCGACCGCGGCCTCCTCCGCGTGCTGGTCGAACCCGAGGCCGTTCATCTCCGCCTCGTGCCGGTAGATCTCCACGATGTCGAGCGCGTTCCGGTAGTACGTCGCCTTGAGCACCCGGAACGAGTCGGACGTCAGCGGGACGCTCATGGTCGCGAGCTTCCGGAGCAGCGACTGCACGATGTCGTTCCCCATCCGCGCGAGCCCACCGCTGCCGTCCGCCTCGGCGAGGGGCTGGTGCTTGTGGTCGTACGCGTCCGCGATCTCGACCTGGCACACCTGGCGGGTGGCGTAGTCGCGGTACACCTCGGACAGCATCCCGATCTCCAGGCCCCAGTCGCCGGGGATCTTCAGGCCGTTGAGGACGTGCGCGCGCATCGCGAACTCGCCGGAGAGCGGGTAGCGGAAGCTGCTGAGGTACTCCAGGTACTCGGACTCCCCGTAGACCTGGCGAAGCGAGCGGAGCAGCGGGCCGACCAGCAGCCGCCCGACGCGTCCGTTGATCCGGCCATCGGCGACCCGGGCGTAGTAGCCCTTCGAGAACTCGTAGTCGAACGCCGGGTTCGCCAGCGGGTACAGCATCCGGGCGAGCATCCCGCGCTCGTAGGTGGTGATGTCGCTGTCGTGCAGGGCGATGCACTCGGCGCGCTCGGACGCCAGCGCGTAGCCCGTGCAGTACCAGACGTTCCGGCCCTTGCCGGGTTCGCCGGGCGCCAGACCCTCCCGCTCGAGCTCGGCGTCGAGCTCCCGGAGTCGCGGCCCGTCGTTCCAGAGGATCCGGTGCCGCTGCGGCAGTCGCGCGAAGAACTCCCGCGCGTGCTCGAACTGCGCGCGGTCGGCCCGGTCCAGCCCGATCACGATCTCGCTGAGCCAGTCCGCCTCGGCGAGCTCGTCGACGATGCGGTGCAGCGCCGGGCGCTCGAGCTCCGAGTACAGGGCGGGCAGGATCAGGCTCATCGGTCGCTTCTCCGCGAAGCGCCGGAGGTCGTCCTCGATGCTCGCAGCGCTGCGACGGCTGAGGTCGTGGAACGTCGTGATGACGCCGTTCTGGTGGAAGTCGCTCATCGGTCGCTCCTCATCGGTCGTTCCCCAGGAAGTGGGTGAGCCCCTCGGTCCACCCCTGCGGGGCCGGGGACGTGGTGCGATGCACGCGCTCGGGTCGGTCGTCGGCGAGCGGTCCGGGTGCTGGACCGTGCCCGCGAACGACGACGGCGAGGTCGACGGCGTCGAGGAGCGCGGTGTCGTTCGGCCCGTCGCCGAGTCCGATGGTGCGCGGGGTGTTCCCGGTCCGACGCTCGTGGTCGGCGACGAGTGTCCGGACGGCGGCGCCCTTGTCGCACCCTGCGGGCAGGACGTGCCAGAACCGGCCGCCGCGGACCAGGTCGAGCCCGGCTGCCGTGAGGCCTGCGCGGAACTCGCCCGCCTGGTCGTCGTCCTCGGATCGCCAGAGCAGGACCTCGGACGCCTCGCGCCGCCGGGCGTCTGCTGCGGCCTGCACGTCGAGGCCCGTCCACGTCGCGACGACCTCGTCGGTGACGGTCGAGAACGTCTCGCAGTGCAGGTCGAGCGCGCCTCGGAGGTCGTCGAGCGCTGCCAGGAGCCGCTCGAGTCCGCCGTCCGCCGGCCCCGTGAGGGTGCGGCCGTCGTGGCCCACGACGACGGCGCCGTTCTCCGCGACGAAGGGCGAACCGACCAGCCCGGTCCGCTCCTGCAGCGCCGTGATCTCGGCAACGGTCTTGCTGCTGCAGAACACCACCGGCACGCCGTCCGCCCGGAGCCGGTCGAGCAGCGGCAGGGCCGCGTCGAACGAGTAGTCGTGGTGGTCGAGGAGCGTGCCGTCGAGGTCGGTGACGACCATCAGGTCGGGTGGTGGCATCGGTCTCCGCTCGCGGCTGGCTGGGCTGCGGGCGGCGACGCCCCGTCACCAGCCTCCCACGTGCTGGTGACGGGGAGGTGAACGGAGGGGAGGCTCGGTGCCAGCCGGCACCGAGCCTCCCGTCCGTCATCGGGTGCGTCCGGTCAGGCGGCCGCTTCTTCCAGGACGGCTTCCGCCCGCTCTGCGCTGCCCTCGGCCAGACCGCGGTCGATCCGACCGCGCGATGCCAGCCAGATGACGACACCGGCGAGGAAGACCAGGATCTCGGTGATCGTCAGGGCCCAGATGATGCCGGCGAGGCCGAACCACAGGTTCCCGAGCAGGACGATCGGGATGAAGAGGATGCCCTGCGCCATGGACATCGCGATCGCCGGGGTGGCGAGTCCCGCCGCCTGGAACAGCGACGTGAAGAGGCCGGTGAAGCCGTTCACGATGGTGGCGACGAGCTGGGCGACCAGGATCGTGAGACCGATCGCGAGCACCGAGTGGTCCGAGGAGAAGATCGTGAAGACCTGCTCGCGGAAGACGAACACGGTGCCCGAGAAGAGCAGCACGATCGCGCCGACGGTGAGTGCCGATGCCTTCAGCGCCGAGTTGAGGCGGGCTCGGTCGCCCTTGCCGTAGGCGTAGGCCAGGAGCGGCAGCACACCGATCGTGACGCCCATCACCAGGAACTCCGGCACCTGGGCGATGCGGACCGCGACACCCATCGCGGCGAGCGGGTCGTCGCCGTACTGCGCGGCGAGGTTGTTGAGCACGAGGGTGGTCACGATGAGGAACCCGGCCTGCAGCAGCTCGCTGACGCCGATGCCGAACACCGGCTTGAGGACGGCGGGACGGAGCGTGAACCAGCGGAGCGACAGGGAGACGTTCTCGCTGTGCTTGCCGAGCCACAGCACCCAGTAGACGATGCTGACCGCGTTGGCGAGGCCGACCGCGAGCGCGGCTCCGGCGACGCCCCAGTGCAGCACCAGGATGAAGAGCACGTCGAAGACCAGGTTCCCGATCGTCGACAGGATGAGGCCGATCATCGCCTGGCGGGCAGCGCCCTCGGCGCGGACCATCTGCTCCAGGCAGAACGCGGCGGCGAGGACGGGGACGAAGGCGAGCATCACGCTGACGTAGGCACTCGTGGCGGGGACGGCTGCGGCGTCAGCGCCGAGCACGCCGACGAGGGGCTGCAGGAGCAGGAGCCCGATGCCGCCGAGCACAATGCCGGTGATCACGGAGCCCCACACCGCGAACGACGCGACGTGCTTGATCTCGCCGGCCTTGGCGGGGTCCTTCTCGGACGCGCCGAGCAGGCGGGACATCAGCGCGCTGCCGCCGACGCCGAACACGCCGCCGATCGCCATGATGAGGCCGAGGAGCGGGGTCCCGAAGGTGATCGCGGCGAGGAGCGAGGTGTCGTGCTGCGAGCCGATGAAGCCCGCGTTGATGACGTTGTAGAGGGCGCTGACGACCATCGCAGCGGCCATCGGGACGCAGAGGTGGACGAGGGCCCTGGCGATCGGGGCGGCGGAGAGGTACCAGCGGTTCTTCTGTGCGGCGGTGAGGGCTTCGGTGGTCATGGTGTGCTCCTTCCCTCCCGGTTCCGGGCAGGGTCGAGCGCGCGCCGACGGACGCCGGCGCGGCGATGGTTTGTATGGGAGTGGGGGGCGCCCGGGTGGGCGGTGGTCTACCGGGTGGGCTCGTCGAGCTCCGCGGTGACCTTCAGCAGCAGGGTGCGGAGGGTGTCGCGTTCGTCCGTGGTGAGCGGCGCGAGGAGGGTGTCGTCGAGGGCGAGCATCGCGTCGGTGAACCCGGCGATCAGTTCGATGCCGGCCGGTGTGGCGTGGACGAGCTTCGTGCGGCCGTTGGCTGCGTCCGCTCGGCGTTCGATCAGGCCGCGCTTCTCGAGCCCCTGCAGGAGGCTCGAGACGCTCGCGGCGCTGGTCCGGGTCATCTCGGCGATGTCGCGCTGGATGGCGCCCGGGTTCTGCTGCAGGTAGCCGAGCACGAAGCTCTGCTCGTGCGTGAGGTCGCGGTCGCGCACCCACTCATCGGCGGCCTTGCGCTGCGCCCACCCGATCCAGCGCATGAGCTGGAGTGGGGAGTCGAAGTGCGGTGCCTGCTGCGTCATGATCAGAACTCTAAGTGTTCGATCTCTAACTGTCAACCTTCGAACTGACCGCGGCGAGCGCAGGGGGCGCGGGCGACGCGGGCGGCGCGGGCGTGTGCGACGCGGGCGACGCGGGCGTGTGCGGCGGCGGGCTACGCCTCGTCGAGGGCGGCGCGCGCAGCGCGGACGACGTCCGCGTCGGTGACGAAGTGCGCGGAGCCGTCGTCGGCACCGCCCATCGGGACGCCCGCGTGCGCGCTGTCCGGCGCCGGACGCTTCGCGGAGAGGTGGACGGCGGCTGCTCCCGTGGCGACGAGCGCCGGGACGTCAGCGGGGATGACCCCGGCGCCCGCCATCACCTGCACGGGCCCGGCGGCCGACACCATCCGGGCGATCGTCGCGGCTCCGGCGAGGGCGGTGGGCTGGCCGCCCGAGGTCAGCACGCGCGTGAACCCGAGGTCGGCGAGCGTCGCCGCAGCCGCGACCGGGTCGGCGGCGTGGTCGATCGCCCGGTGCAGGGTGACCTCGACGGAGTCGCGGACGGAGCGTGCGGCGTCCACGAAGCGACGGAGGACGTCGTCGTCGAGGGTGTGGTCCGGGCGCAGTGCCCCGACCACGACGCCGGCGGCCCCGGATCGGAGCACGGCGCGGAGTTCGCGCTCCATGAGCTCGATCTCGGCGGCGTCGTAGACGAACCCGCCCGGCCGGCTGCGGATGAGCGCGTGCGCGGGGATGCCCGTCTCGTGGGTGGCCTCGACGAGGGCCTGCGACGGGGTGAGCCCACCGAGTTCCAGGCCGACGCAGAGCTCGACCCGGTCGGCGCCCCCGTCCCGCGCGACGACCGCACCGCCCGGCGAGGTGACGGCGATCTCGAGCGAGACGGATGGGGCAGTGCTCACGCGATGGCTCCGAGTGGTTCGTTCGAGGACGGGATGATCCGGGCGCGCAGGTCGGGCGCGGTCGGGAAGACCCGATCGTACGGGAACATCGGTCGCACGATCCTGTGGTGCCCGAGCCGTTCGAGGTCCTGGTCGACGCCACCGGGGGTGAGCGCGAGCATCCAGTCGGCGGACATGTCGAACAGCTCCGGTTCGAGGTACCCGATCTTCACGATCACGATGTCGGCCTGACGCGGCGCGAGGTCGAGGTCGGTGAAGTCGTGCTCGTGGTGGTACGGCTTCCGGAGCTTCGTGAGGATCGCGAAGACGCTGCCGACCTGCAGCACGACCTCGGTCTCGGCGTCGCGGTCGCCGTGCTTGATCGCGTGCACCCGCCCGGTCATGGTGATCGGTCCCGCGTGCACGGCATCGACCGTCGCGCCGGCGGTCACCGTGACGACGGCACCCACGCCGGCGTCCACTGCGGTGGCCACGGCGGCGGCGCCGGGGACGCTCGCGTAGATCACGACGGGGCCGTCGGCGGACTGGAACGCCGGGTGTGCGAGCACCTGCGTGAGCCCCCACGTCATGTCGCCGGAGCCGCCGGCGGTCGGGTTGTCGCCCGAGTCGGAGATGAAGTACGGCCGTGCGGCACCGGGGGCGAGTGCGGCGGCGAGGCACTCGTCGAACGAGCCGGTCGGCGCCACGAAGACGAAGTCCTCGCGGACGTCCCAGAACGCCCGCGCCAGTCGTTCGGCACCGGCGGCGACGGCGTCCCGGTCCCATCCGGTGACGACCGTGACGGCGCGGTCGCGGGGCTGGTCGGCCCAGGCGTACCCGACCCAGATCGCGGCGTCGAGCACGCCGTCGGTCGCCTCGACCTCGGGGACCTGGGCGTACAGCGACGCGGCGGGCTCGATGCGCGTGGAGGTCTGCTCGCCGGGCAGCAGCACCGGGATCGGGATCCACGCCTTCACCGGGCGCTGGGCCCCGACGGGCCGGGTGGTGAGCACGTCGACCAGGTTCCGGACGGCGCGTTCCTTCGTCTCCATGGCGTCCTCGTGCGGGGCCATCCGGTAGCAGGTGACGAGGTCGACCTGGTGCGCGAGCTCCTGCGTGACGTTGCCGTGCAGGTCCATCGACGCGGACACGATGACGTCGGGGCCGATCACCGCGCGGATGCGTCCGAGCAGGTCCGCTTCGGCGTCGTCCAGCCCCTCGACGACCATCGCCCCGTGGATGTCGTACCAGAGGCCGTCCACGGACGTGGTCGACACGATCGAGGCCAGCCGCGCGACGATCTCGTCCGCGAGTGCCTCGTAGGAGTCCCGCGCGACGATCCCGCCGGGCAGCGCGTGCCCGATCAGTGCGCCGTGGAAGTCCGCGTCCAGCGACGCCAGGAACGGGTACCGCGCGACGACCTCGTCCCCGCGGTCCGGGTGGAAGGCCGGCGCGAGGGTCCTCGTCGGGGTGAACGTCGAGGTCTCGATGGCGAGCCCGGCGATCGCGATGACCGGGCGGCGGGCGGGTGCGGTGGGCGAGGTGGGGACGGTGTCAGACACGGACGCTCCTGTTCCTGGTGGTCGACTGGGGGATCGGCGTGGACAGCTCCTGCAACGAGGCCGCGAGGCCCCGCTGCAGGGCGAACTGCCCGGCGCCGACGAGACCCGCGTCCGCGCCGAGCGAGGCGCGCTCGATGGCGAGGTGCTCGGTCACGAGCGGGTGGCAGCTCTGGTAGAGCTGGCTCCGCACGGCCGCGACGAACGGGTCGAGGGTGGAGAGGATGCCGCCGAGGTAGACGGCATCGGGGTTGAAGAAGTTCACGTTGGCGGCGAGCACCTCGCCGAGGTACCGCCCGGCCAGCCGCACCGCGCGGGTCGCCTCCGGGTCGGCGTCCGAGGCGAGCCGGACGACGTCCGCGGTCGAGGACACCGGCACACCCGCGCTGGAGAGGATCCGCACGAGGGCGGCACCGGACGCCACGGTCTCCAGGCACCCGGTGTTGCCGCACGAGCAGGGGGTGTCCCCGGCCGCGTCGATGCGCACGTGCGTGATGTCCCCGGCGGCGCCGGTCGACCCGCGGTAGAGCCGGCCGTCGATGATGATCCCGGCGCCGATCGCCGATCCGGCCTTGACGGTGATCGCCTGCCGCCTGGCCGGGTCCTGCACCGTCTGCTCGCCCGCTGCCATGCAGTTCGCGTCGTTGTCCACCGCCGCCGGCACACCGAAGCGCTCGGTCAACCAGGCGACGACGGGGAACCCGTTCCACCCGGGCATCCGGCTCGGCAGGTCGACGACCCCCGCCTCGACGTCGACGGGGCCGGGCAGGCTCAGCCCGACGCCGCGGAGTCCGTCACGTCCACGGCCGTCGATCAGCGAGTCGAACAGCGCCGCCAGGCGCGTCAGGCCGGCGGCCGGACCGTCGGAGAGCGCGAACGGGACGTTCGCGACCGACTCGAGCGAGCCTCCCGGCAGGACGATGCCGACGCGCGCGTGTCCGCCGCCGACGTCCGCGGCGACCGCGTACTCGTCCACCCCACCGATCCGCAGCACCTTGCGGGGCCGGCCACCGGTCGAGGCGTCGGTGCCCTCCTCGGCGAGGATGCCGTGCTCGAGCAACTGCCCGACGACGTGCGAGACGGTCGACGGCGCGGCACCGAGCAGCTGGGCGATCTCGGTCCGGCTCGACGCCTGACCGGATGCGATGAGCTCCAGCACCCGGGAACTGAGGTCCGGCACGACTTTCTCCAATCGAGGCGGAAGCACGGGCGAATTGCCGTTCGACCGCGACTCTAACGGGCAGACAGAGCGGTGAACCCTTTCCACCGAACCGCAGAAACGAAGTATTTACACGAGAACGTTTGTTTTTCCAACGACTTTGGTCGTTGACTGTGCGCATCCCGACATCCCTCGTACAAGGAGTCCGCATGACCAAGCCCCGTCGCTGGGCCCTCCTCACCGGAGCGGCACTCGCGGTCAGCGCGCTGCTCGCCGGCTGTTCCGGGGGCGGTTCCGCCACCACGAACGCGAAGTCCGACGAGATCAACTACGCGCTGCCGGCCAACTTCACGCCGAACTGGATCCTCCCGATCGGCACCGCAGCGCACCTCAACACGAACAACGGCTCCATCGCGCAGTCGCTGTACGAACCCCTCGTCGCCTACGACGGCTCGACCGGCAAGATCGCGTGGAACAAGGCGGGTTCCGTCGCCACGGCCGCGGACTTCGCCAGCGACGGCAAGAGCGTCACGATGACGCTCGGCGACCGGCACTGGTCCGACGGCAAGGCCATCACGAGCCGCGACGTCGAGTTCTGGTTCAACCTGATCAAGGCGAACAAGGCCCAGTGGGGCTCGTACTCCGAGGGCAAGGCGCCGGACGACTGGACCTCGTTCAAGGCCGTCGACGACACGCACTTCACGATCACGTTCGACAAGGCGTACAACTCCGACTGGATGCTCGCGAACCAGCTGAGCCACATCATCCCGCTGCCGCAGCACGCCTGGGACAAGACCAGCGCGGACGCGAAGGTGACCGACGCGGACGAGACCACCGCCGGTGCGAAGGCCGTCTGGAAGTACCTCAACACCGCCGCGGGGAAGATCTCCGACTACGCCAGTGACGACCTCTGGAAGACCATCTCCGGGCCGTACGGCGTGACCTCGTTCACCACCGCCGGCAAGGTGCAGCTCACCGCGAACAAGCAGTACGACGGCGGCGAGAAGCCCTCCATCACGACGGTGAACCTGCTGCCGTACACGACGACCGACGCCGAGACGAACGCCGTCCGCTCCGGCGCGGTGGACTACGGCTACATCAACGCCACCGACCTCGACCAGAAGGACTCCTTCACGTCGAAGGGCTACGACGTGGAGCCGTGGACCGGCTGGGCGATCACGTACATGCCGTACAACTTCAACAACCCCACGATGGGCGCCGTCTTCAAGCAGCTGTACGCCCGCCAGGCGGTGCAGATGTCGGTCGACCAGAAGAGCCTGTCGAAGGTCGTCTTCAACGGCACGGCCACCTCGACCTACGGGCCGATCCCGCAGGCGCAGGCGTCCGACTACGTGTCCGACACGCAGAAGGACAACCCGTACCCGTTCAGCACCGCGAAGGCCAAGGCCCTGCTCACCAGCCACGGCTGGACCGAGAAGAGCGGCACGATGGTCTGCACCGACGCCGGGTCCGGCGCCAGCCAGTGCGGCGAGGGCGTCGCGGCCGGCACGAAGTTCACGATGTCCGTCCTGTCGCAGTCCGGCTCGACCGTGACCGACAACATGATGAGCGCCATCCAGTCCTCGCTCCAGAAGACCGGGATCGGCTTCACGATCAAGACGGCTCCGGTGTCGAGCGTCCTGTCACAGACCCCGACCTGCACGAGCGACGAAGCCAGCTGCGACTGGGACCTGTCCTTCTTCGGCACCGCGGGCAGCTGGTACTTCCCGGCCTACCCGACCGGTGAGTCGCTCTTCCAGACCGGCGGCTCGGCGAACTTCGGCAGCTACTCGAACAAGCAGGTCGACGCGCTCATCGACGCGACGACCACCTCGACCGACTCCGCCGCCGTGCAGCAGTACAGCGCCGCCGTCGCCAAGGACCTGCCGGTCATCTGGCTGCCGAGCCCGGACTACCAGGTCTCCGTCGTCAAGCAGGGTCTGACCGGGTTCGACCAGGACTCGCTCGCGAACTTCCACCCGGCCCAGTGGAAGTGGAGCAAGTGACCACCTGACGGGAGGCTCGGTGCGGGTCCGACCCGCACCGAGCCTCCCGTCCTGCTCGCGGCAACCAACCGACCAACGGAAGCAGCATGACCACTGCCCTCTACCTCACCCGGCGGGTGCTCCAGGCGCTCGCGGTGATCCTCATCGTCACGATCGTCGTGTTCTGCCTGCTGCACGCGCTGCCCGGCGGACCCGCTCGCGGCGTCCTCGGCGTCTCCGCGACACCGGCGCAGATCGCGGCCTTCAACCAGTCGCAGGGGCTCGACCAGCCGCTGCCCGTGCAGTACTTCCGGTTCCTCGGACGGCTGCTGACCGGCGACCTCGGCACCTCGTACACACTCAACGAGCCGGTCTCGCAGCTCATCCGCGAGCGCCTGCCGAAGACCCTCGTCCTCACCGGGCTCTCCGCCGTCCTCGGGCTGGTCATCGCGATCCCGATCGGCATGTGGCAGGCGGCCCGCCGGAACGGCGCCGTCGACTACACCGTCACCGCGCTCGCCTTCGTCTTCTACTCGACGCCGGCGTTCTTCCTCGGGCTCATCCTGATCGTGGTGTTCAGCCAGCAGCTGCCGTGGCTGCCCTCGCAGGCGCCGAGCGGCAACACCCTCGCCGAGGTCTTCCAGGACCCCGCCGGACTCGTCCTGCCCGTGCTCACCGGAGCGCTCGCGATGATCGCCGTGTTCAGCCGGTACATGCGGGCCTCGACGCTGGAGAACCTGCAGGAGGACTACGTCCGCACGGCCCGGGCCGGAGGGGCGTCGACGATGACGATCCTCCGCCGCCACGTGTTCCGGAACTCCCTGACGCCGGTCGTGGCGATGCTCGGCTACTACCTGCCCGTGCTGTTCGGCGGCGCGCTGGTGACCGAGCAGCTCTTCAACTACCCCGGAATGGGCCTGCTGTTCTGGAACGCGGCGCAGTCCTCGGACTACCCGACGCTCCTCGGCTGCGTGCTCGTCATCTCGATCGCGACCGTGATCGGCACGCTGCTCGCCGACGTCGCGCAGTCCTTGATCGACCCCCGAGTGAAGGCGGACCGCGCATGACCGGCGCAGCTCACATCGACACGTCCCGACACCGCACAGTGAAGGCAGGTCGCGCATGACCACCGTGCAGATCGCACCGGAAGCCCCCGGCGGGACCGTCTCCGTCGCGTCCACCGGGTGGCGGCTCGCCGCCCGCCGGTTCTCGCACAACACCCTCGCCGTCATCGGCCTCGCCGTCATCGTCGTGATCGTGCTGTTCTGCTTCGTCGGCCCGTTCCTGTACCCGACCGACCAGACCCACACGCAGCTGTCCCAGGCGAACCTCGGCCCGGGCGCCACGCACTGGCTCGGCACCGACGCCGTCGGCCACGACGTCCTCGGCCGCCTGATGTACGGCGGCAAGGTCTCGCTCATGGTCGGCATCGCCGCCGGTGTCCTGGCCACCGTCGTCGGGACGCTCTGGGGGTCCGTCGCCGGGTACGTCGGCGGCTGGGTCGACGCCGTGATGATGCGCATCGTGGACGCGGGCATCGCGATCCCCGCGCTGTTCATCCTGCTCGTGATCTCGGCGATCACCACGCCGGGTGTCGCCGGGCTCATCGTGATCCTCGGCCTGGTGTCCTGGCTCGTGCCGTCCCGCCTGATCCGCGCCGAGACCCTGACGCTGAAGAACCGCGACTACGTGCTGACGCTCCGCGCGATCGGCGGCTCGCACGCCCGCGCCATCGGCAAGCACCTGCTGCCGAACTCGGTCTCGACGATCGTCGTCGCGGCGACGTTCCAGGTCGCCGACGCGATCCTCCTCGTCGCGTACGTCTCCTACCTCGGCCTCGGCGTGCAGGCGCCGGCGACGGACTGGGGCGGCATGCTCTCGGCGGGACTCACCGCCGCGTACTCGGGGCGGTGGTGGCTGATCGTGCCGCCGGGTCTCGCCGTGATCCTGGTCGTCTGCGCGTTCAACGCGGTGGGCGACGGGCTCCGGGACGCTTTCGACGTGAGGGGCCGGGGATGACCGACACCATTCTGCAGACCACGGACCTCGGGGTCTCGTTCAGCACCGAGTCCGGCACGGTCGACGCGGTCCACGGCGTCTCCCTGTCGGTCGCGCCGGGCGAGACGCTCGCGCTGGTCGGGGAGTCCGGCTCGGGCAAGTCCACCGTCGCGCTCGCCGCGATGGGGCTGCTCTCCGGCAACGCGACGGCGACCGGCAGTGCGGTCGTCGCCGGCCACGAGGTGATCGGTGCAGCAGAGCCCGCCCTCCGCGGACTCCGGGGCAGCACCGTCTCGATGGTGTTCCAGGAGCCCGCCACCGCGCTCGACCCGCTCACCCGGGTGGGTGCGCAGATCGCCGAGGTGATCCGGAACCACCGCTCCGTCTCGGCAGCGGACGCTGCTGAGGAAGCCGTTGATCTGCTGCGGAAGGTCGGGATCCCCGACCCTGCCTCGCGCGCGAAGAACTTCCCGTTCCAGCTGTCCGGCGGACAGCGACAGCGCGTCGTGATCGCGATGGCGATCGCGAACTCGCCGAAGCTGCTCATCGCGGACGAGCCGACGACGGCGCTCGACGTCACGGTGCAGGCCGAGATCCTCGAGCTGCTCCGCGCACTCGCGGTGGACAGCGGGACCGGGGTCCTGCTCGTCACCCACAACATGGGTGTCGTCGCGGACTTCGCCGACCGCGTGGCCGTGATGCTCCAGGGGGCGATCGTGGAGACCGGCAGCGTCGAGGACGTCCTGCTGCGTCCGCAGCACGAGTACACGAAGCGGCTGCTCGCGGCGGTGCCCCGCCTGGACACGCCCGAGTCCGTCGCCGCTCGCGACCGGTCGGCGGCTCCGGACACATCGCTGACCGGTGTGACCGACGGGAGGCCCGGATCGGCTCCGGTGGTCGACCTGCGGGACGTCTCGGTGACGTTCGGGCGCGGGGCGCGCGCGGTGCACGCCCTGAGCGGCATCGACGTCGCGGTCCACGCGGGGGAGACCGTCGGCCTGGTCGGTGAGTCCGGCTCCGGCAAGTCCACGGCAGCGCGGGTGGCGCTCGGGCTGATCCGGCCGACCGCCGGCTCGGTGCACCTCTTCGGGCAGGACCTCCGCCGGGCCCGCGGACGGGACGCGCGGGCGCTGCGCTCCGGGATCGGCGTCGTCCTGCAGGACCCCGTCGCGTCGCTCGACGCCCGGATGTCCGTGGGGGAGTGCATCGCAGAACCGCTCGCCGTGCACCGCCGCGGGATGTCCACCAGCGATCGGCGCAGGCGTGTCGACGAGGTGCTCGACGCCGTGCGGCTGCCCCGGGCGCTCGCGAACCGGGCGCCCCGGGAACTCTCCGGCGGCCAGCGGCAGCGCGTGAGCCTGGCTCGGGCGCTCGTGCTCGACCCCCGGCTGCTCGTGGCCGACGAACCGACCTCGGCGCTCGACGTCAGCGTGCAGGAGGCCGTGCTCGAGGTCCTCACCGAGCTCCAGGGCGAGCTCGGCTTCGCCTGCCTGTTCGTGTCGCACGACCTCGCCGTCGTGCAGCACTTCGCCGAGCGGGTCGTCGTGATGCGCCGCGGCGTCATCGAGGAGCAGGGGACCACCGGGACGACGCTCCTGCACCCGACGACGGACTACACGCGGCGCCTGCTCGCCGCGGTGCCCGTCCCGGACCCGGTGCTGCAGCGGCAGCGCCGCACCGAACGGCTCGCGACCCTCGCGGCGGTGTCCTCGTGACGCGTGTGCTGGCCGGCATCGACGTCGGCGGCACGAACACGAAGGTGGTGCTCGCGACCCCGGCGCTCGAGGTGATCGACCGCCGCGACCTGCCGACGCCGGCGCACGCGGGCGGGGCGGCGATCGTGGCGGCGGCCCTCGGCGCGGTGAGCGACCTGCTCGACACGCACCGGGCCTCCTTGGCGGGTGTCGGGGTGGGCGCTGCCGGCGTCGTGGACGCGACCACGGGGACCGTCCTCGTCACGGGGAACTCGTTCACCGGCTGGGCTGGTTACGGCGTGACCGACGCGGTGTCGGCGGCACTCGGTGTGCCCGCGACGCTCGACAACGACGTGAACGCGTTCCTGCTCGGGGAGGTCGCTGCCGGTGCCGTCACCGGCGCGCGGGACGTGCTCGGGATGACACTCGGGACCGGTGTCGG
The DNA here is from genome assembly GCF_004346855.1 of Curtobacterium sp. PhB136. Classification (NCBI taxonomy): domain Bacteria; kingdom Bacillati; phylum Actinomycetota; class Actinomycetes; order Micrococcales; family Microbacteriaceae; genus Curtobacterium; species Curtobacterium sp. PhB136. The sequence continues at coordinate 415,865 of NZ_SMGH01000004.1, read as the reverse complement.
CGGAGCGATCCTGCTCGACGGCACCCTCTTCGCCGGACCCCACGGCGCCGCGGGGGAGATCGGCCACGTGCCCGGGTTCGGCGACGCGCTCTGCACCTGCGGGCAGTACGGGCACCTCGAGACCATCGCCGCCGCACCGGGCATCGCGTCGCGGTACGCGGCACGGACCGGGCACCGCCTCGCCGCGCACGAGGTCGCGGACGCCGCCAGGAACGGCGACGTCGACGCGGCAGCGGTGTTCACGGACGCCGGGTGGGGCATCGCTCGGGGCATCCTGCTGACGGCGGGCATCCTCGACGTGACGACCGTCGTCATCGGCGGCGGGGTGGCGCGGTCGTGGGACCTGCTCGGGCCGGCGATCACCGCCGCGATCGCCGCCGAACCGCCGGTGAGCGGTGCGACGATCCGCGTGGAGCCCTCGACGCTCGGGTCGGACGCGGTCGCGCTCGGCGCTGCCGCGCAGGTGCGGGCGCTCGTCCGCGATCCCGAGCTCGCGTAGCGCGCGCTGCTGGCGCCGCCCCGCTCGCGGTGCTCGCGCTACCCGCGCTGCCCGCGCTGCCCGCGTGCGTCCGCGGTGCGGATCGGCGCAGCACAACCGAAACCGATCCGAACCGCGGATGTCCGTGGTTCGGATCGATTTCGGTAGTGCGACGGTCGCGCTGCCGGAGGCCGAGCGCTGAGCGGGCTCAGTGCTCCGGCGAGCCCAGGGGCAGCGCGTCGCTGGTGGAGCGGAGCGACTCCTGCCGCAACTCCAGCTGGGTCACGGCCAGTGCGGCGAGGTCCCGGAGGTTCGCGATGTCCGCGTCGTCGGTCTCCCGCGCACGGGTGTCGAGCACCGCGAGGGTGCCGATCGCGACCCCGTCGTGGCGGACCAGCGGCACGCTGACGTAGAACCGGATCCCGAGCGGGCCGGTGACCAGCGGGCTGTCGCGCATCTCCGGGTGCGCCGAGCCGTCGGGGATCACGACCGGCACCGGGACGGGCGCGAACCCGTTGCGGAAGCTGATGTTGCGCGCGGACTCGTCGATGCCCTCGGCGATGTACGACTGCGACCACTCGCGGTCCTCGTCGAGCACCTCGACCAGCGCGATCGGGGCGTCGAACAGCCGTGCCGCCATGGCGGTGGTCCGCTGGAGCGCCTCCTCCGGCAGGACGTCGAGGGTCGCGGGGCGCACCGCTGCCGGCTGCGCCGTGCTGGGCGGGACGGGGACCGGCTGTGCGCCCTGGTCGTCGCCGGCGGTGTCGGCGATGACGACGTCCCGGAGCAACGACACCAGCGCTCCGCCGGTCGGACGAGCCGCGGGGTCGCGTGCGGTCATCGCACGGAGGACCTCCTGCCAGTGCGGCGGGAGCGGCTCGGGGACGACCGGGTCCCGGGACAGCCGGGCGACCGCGGACTCGACGAGGGACCCGGGGAACTCGCGGCGCCGCGTGAAGCACTGCAGCAGCACCAGCCCGAGCGAGTACACGTCGCTCGCGGGACCCACCTCGCCGCCGGATGCCTGCTCCGGGCTGAGGTAGGCGGCCGTCCCGGTCGTCACGCCGTCCGCCGTCAGGCGCTCGACGCCCTGGGCGAGGGCGATGCCGAAGTCGGTCAGGCGTGCCCGGGCGCGATCGGCGGCGTTGCCGTAGTCGACGAGCAGGATGTTCGACGGCTTGACGTCACGGTGCACGACGCCGCGGTCGTGGATGTAGTGCATCGCCTCGGCCATGTCGTACCCGATCTCGGCGATGTGCCGTGATGCGAGCGGGCCGAGCGCGAGCCGCTCCTCGAGGTCCTGGCCGTGCACGAGCGCCATCACGATGAAGCGCTGCTGCGCGCCGTGCTGGTCCGTGACGACGCCGGCGTCGAGCAGGCTGACGAGGTTGTGGTGGTCGAGCGACGCCAGGACGCCCTGTTCCGCTTCCTGACGTGCGATGTCGACCAGCCCGGGGTGGAAGACCTTCACGGCCACCGGGCGATCAAGGGTGTCGTCGTGTGCGGCGTACACGATGGACATGCCGCCCCGCCCGATGATCGACGTCAACCGGTACCGTCCAGCGAGGAGCGCCTGCTGCGCTTCCTGACCCTCCATCGGTGCCATGCATCCTTTGTCTCGGTACCGCCGAACTGATGTTGCATCTTCGCACTCTCCGGCGCTCGGCAGCGACGGGCTGCGTGGAGCGGCTGAACGCGGTCTGCGGGAGCGTGAGGATGCTGGAGGCATGAGCCAGTACGACAAGCGCGACCCGAACACCCTCTACCCCGCACCGCCGTACCCGAAGCAGGAGCAGTCGCTGCCGGGTGCCGCGTGGAAGATGGACCCGAAGCCCGACCACGGCGAGGACAGCTACGTCGGCCTCGGCCGGCTCGAGGGCTACCGCGGGATCGTCACCGGCGCCGACTCCGGCATCGGACGTGCCGCCGCGATCGCGCTCTCGCGGGAAGGCGCCGACCTCGTCCTCTCCTACCTCCCCGACGAGCAGGAGGACGCCGAGCAGGTGCGCGACCTGCTCGAGGGCGAGGGACGCCGTGCGGTGCTGTTCCCGGGCGACATCTCGGACGAGCAGTACTGCGGCGACCTCGTGCAGAAGGCCGTCGACGAGTTCGGCGGGCTCGACACCCTCGTCATGGTCGCCGGTCGGATGGACAGCAATGACGACATCCTGACCCTCGACACGTCCATGTTCGACTCCACGTTCAAGACGAACATCTACTCGCTGTTCTGGCTGACCAAGGCCGCGGTCCCGCACCTCGAGCCGGGCTCGACGATCGTCACCACGGGGTCGATCCAGGCGTCGACGCCGTCCCCGGACAAGATCGACTACGCCGTGTCGAAGGGCGCGATCAAGCTCTTCACCGAGGCTGTCGCGCAGCAGCTCGCGCCGAAGGGCATCCGCGTCAACTCGGTCGCGCCGGGGCCGGTGTGGACGCCGTTGCAGCCGGGCTCGGACGACGCCGAGACGGTGTCGCACTTCGGCGAGCAGTCGCCGTTCGGGCGCCCGGGCCAGCCCGCGGAGCTCGGCGCGGCGTACGTGCACCTCGTCAGCCCCGAGTCGAGCTACCAGTCGGGTTCGACGATCACGATCGCCGGCGGCACCCCCGCGTTCTGACGACGGCGGCCGCTCGCCCGCCGGCCGCTCGCCCGCCGTCCGCTCGCCCGCCGTCCGCGCGGCTAGCGCTCCTCGGCGAGCGACTGCGTCCCGAGCACGATCGCCAGGGCGAGCCGCTCGGCGTCGACCGTCCCCGGCTCCGCCGTGTACGCCAGGATGCAGAGGTCCTCGGGTGCGACGACGAGCGAGTCGCAGTCGAGCGTGATCCGCCCGACCGCCGGGTGGTCGATCACCTTCCGCCGCGACGGCGCGGTCGGCGCCCCGGAGCCCGACGCCCAGAGCTCCACGAACCGCGGACTCGCCTGGCGCAGGTCCCGCACGAGCCGTTGCAGCTGCCGGTCCAGCGGGTACCGGGCCACCGTCATGCGGAGTGCCGCGACCAGCGACTCCTCGAACGCCGCCTGCTCCGCGTCGGTGTGCACCGCACGGCTCCCCGGCCCGACGAGGTGTCGCCAGGCCGTGTTCCGCTCGTGCCCCGTGTACGCCGAGATCGACCCCATCAGGGCGTCGTGCGGCGCGTTGGCCACGAGGAGGTTCCCGGCGGCGTCGAGGACCGCGACCGGGGTGTCCGCCAGCCGGTCGAGCAGCCGCTGCACGCTCGGCGGGATGCGCGTGGGGACGACGTCCGCGCCGGGGGCCGCGTGCCCGGCGAGCCGGTAGAGCAGCTCGCGCTCGGCATCGGCGACCCGCAGTGCGCGGACGAGTGCCTCGACGACCTGGGCGGACGGCGACGTCGCACGCCCCTGCTCGAGCCGGGTCAGGTAGTCGGCCGAGATGCCCGCCAGCCCGGCGAGTTCCTCGCGCCGCAGCCCGACCGCCCGCCGCCGCGGCCCGACGGCGACGCCCACGGCGTCGGGAGCGACGTGGTCGCGGAGCCGCCGCAGCGTGCTCCCGAAGTCCGAGACCGATTCCGTCATGTGGCCAGTCTGCGCGTCCGCGACGAGCGGGTCCTGGCCCCGGCAGTCCTACGACAACGGGACGACTCCCTGCGCCGGCCGGGGCGACGGACGCTGGACCCATGACAACGACACTCGTGACCGGAGCCACCCGTGGCCTCGGCAAGGAAACCGCCCGCCAGCTCGCCGCAGCGGGGCACACCGTCTGGATCGGCGCCCGGAACGCCGAGCAGGGAGCCGCGGTCGCCGCGGAGATCGGTGCCCGCTCCGTCCAGCTCGACGTCACCGACGACGACTCGGTCGCCGCGGCCTTCGCACGGATCGACGCCGACGGGGGCCTCGACGTCCTCGTGAACAACGCCGGGATCGCGATGTGGGGACTGAACGGGCCCGATGCGCTCGCCGTGTTCGACACGAACGCCGTGGGCATCGTCCGCACGACCGAGGCCGCGCTCCCGATCCTCCGCCGCTCCACCAACCCCCTCGTGGTGAACATCTCGAGCGCGCTCGGTTCCTTCACCGCGGTGCACGACCCGGAGAGCGCCGCGTCGACCGTGCAGGCCGCGGTGTACGGCGCGAGCAAGTCCGCCGTGACGATGCTCACCGTCCAGTACGCCCGGATGGCGCCCGAGGTGCACTTCGTCGCGCTCGAGCCCGGCTACACCGCGACGGAGCTCGGCGGCGTGCCGAACCCGCACGGGCGCCCCGTCGAGGTCAGCGCGGCGACCGTGGTGGCCGCCGCCAGCGCGGGCCCGGAGGGCCCGACCGGCGTCCTGCTCGAGGATGGTCAGCCCCTCGGCTGGTGACCCTGGTCCCGACCAAGGTCGCGACCAGAGTCGCGACCAGAGCCGGACGGGAGGCCCGGTGCCAGCTGGCACCGGGCCTCCCGTCCGGCCGTGGTTCCGTCAGATGAACTGACGGAAGTTGGTGGACGCCAGGTCCAACAGCTCGTCGCCGCGGCCGCTCAGCACGGTGCGGATCGCGTAGAGGGTGAAGCCCTTGGCCTGCTCGAGCGTCACCGCCGGCGGCATCGAGAGCTCCTGTCGGTCGGACTTCACCGACACCAGGGCGGGCCCGTCGTGGGCCAGTGCAGCGGCCATCGCGTCCTCGAACTCCACGGACTCGTCGACGCGGAAGCCCTTGATGCCGATCGCCTCGGCGACGGCGGCGAAGTCCGGGTTCTGCAGTTCGGTGCCGTAGTTCACGAAGCCGGCGGCCTTCATCTCCAGCTCGACGAAGTTCAGCGACGAGTTGTCGAACACGACGATCTTCACGGGCAACTTGTTCTGCACGATCGTGATGAGCTCGCCGAGGAGCATCGTCAGCCCACCGTCGCCCGCCATCGCGATCACCTGCCGGTCGGGGAACGCGGCCTGCGCGCCGATCGCCTGCGGGACCGCGTTCGCCATCGTGCCGTGCACGAACGAGCCGATCAGCCGGCGCTTGCCGTTCATCGTCAGGTACCGCGACGCCCACACGACGGGGGAGCCGACGTCCGGGATGAACACGGCATCGTCGGCGGCGAGGCGGTCGAGCACCCGCGCGACGTACTGCGGGTGCAGTGCCTTGTGCTTGCCGGCGGGCACCGCCAGGTCGTCGAGCTTCTCGCGGGTCTTCGCGTAGTGCTTCCGCGCGTCCTGCAGGTGCCGGGTCGGCTTCGAGCCGTGCAGCAGCGGGATGAGGGCGAGCGCGGTGTCCTTCACGGTGCCGACCAGGCCGATGTCGACCGGGTGTCGGCGGCCGAGCTGGGACCCCCGGATGTCCACCTGCACGTGCTTCGCCTTCGCGGGGAAGAACTGCTGGTAGGGGAAGTCGGTGCCGAGCATCAGCACGACGTCGGCGTCCTCCATCGCGCGGTAGCCGGACGCGAACCCGAGGAGGCCGGTCATGCCGACGTCGTACGGGTTGTCCCACTCGATGTGCTCCTTGCCGCGGAGGGCGTGCACGATCGGGGCCTGCAGGCGTTCGGCGAGGGCGACGACCTCGTCGTGGGCCCCAGCGACCCCCGCGCCCGCGAGGATGGTGACCCGGTCCGCGCCGTTCAGGAGCTCGGCGGTGCGCTGGAGCTCCGCCTCGCTCGGGATGATGCGGGGCGTGGTGCGCTCGATCGTCGTGACACGGTCGTTCTTCGCCTCGGCGAGCAGCACGTCGCCCGGGATCACGAGCACGGCGACACCGCGCTTCTCGATCGCCTCGCGCATCGCGATCTCGAGCAGGCGCGGCATCTGGGTCGGGTCGGCGACGTACTCGACGTACACGGAGCACTCGCGGAACAGCTCCTGCGGGTGGGTCTCCTGGAAGTAGCCGGAGCCGATCTCCGCGGTGGGGATGTGCGCGGCGATGGCGAGCACCGGCACACGGGACCGGTTCGCGTCGTAGAGGCCGTTGACCAGGTGCAGGTTCCCCGGGCCGCAGCTGCCGGCACAGACCGCGAGGTCCCCGGTGAGCTCGGCCTCGGCGGAGGCGGCGAAGGCGGCCGCTTCCTCGTGGCGGACGTGCTCCCACCGGATCGTGCCGTCCTTCCGGAGCGCGTCGGTGAACCCGTTGAGGGAGTCGCCCGGCAGGCCGTAGATGCGCTGGACGTCGTTCTTGCGGAGGGTGGCGACGATGTTCTCGGCAACGGTTGGCATGCTCCCTGTGTAGTCCTCCGGCCACGCCCCTTGCCGCCCGCTGTGTGCTTTCTGATCGTCTTGGCACGTGCTCGCGAGGGCAGGGTGCGACGATGGTCGGATGATCGACGACGCGCCGCCGCTCCGCCCACGACGGCGAGAGCCCGACGCGAACGGCATCCTCGTCCGCTCGCCCTACCCGCTGACCACCGTGGCGGTCGGCATCGGCGCCGTCGTGCTCATCACGGTCATCGGGTTCTTCCTGGGTACCGTGGACATCGGACTCTCCCGCGCGCTCAACGCCCTGCACACCGGGTTCATCGGCGCGGTCACGAACGGGGTCTACCACGCGATCAGCCCGGCGCCGGCGCTGGTCGTCACCGTCGTCGTGACCGGTGTGATCTGGGCCGTGCAGCGGAACATCCGGCCGGCGGCGGCGTTCGCGGGCGTGGTCGCGATCACGTGGGTGCCGTCCGCGATCGTCAAGGAGATCGTGCACCGTGCCCGGCCGGACGTCGCCGTTCTGCCGCACCCGTACCCGGTGCAGCCCGACCCGGGCTACCCGAGCGGGCACACCGTCTTCATGGTCGCCTTCACCATCGCGCTGTGCTGGGTCCTGCGGGACACCCGGTGGCACCGGCTCGCGGTGGTGCTCGGGACGATCGCGGTCGTCGTCGTGTGGTTCTCGGTGACGATCGACGCGGTGCACTACCCGACGGACGCGCTCGCCTCGGTGGCGTGGGCGCTGGCCGTGGCCCCGGCCGCCCGGGTGGTGTGGGCTGACTGGCTGATGCCGCGGTTGCCGCTGCTGCGTCCTGCGGAAGCCGTCAGTCGCTGACACCTCCGCGCGGACGGGCTTTCGGGCGAGGTCACCCACCGCGCGAAGTCACCCACAGCGGCCGCGATGGAAAGTGGAATCGCGCGTCAGCGGTCGGAACTTCCGACTGCCGACGCGCGATTCGACTTCCTCCGCGGGGAACGACCGCCTACGCGGGGCACGACCGCCTACGCGCGGGCCGGTGCGCGCCGCCCGCGGGCCGCCAGCAGCGCGACCACCGCGATGACCGCGGACGCGACCATCACGACGGCCAAGGGCGCCGCCGTGGCGGACCCGCCGATGCTCACCAGCGGGGACACGAGCGCGGCGAGCCCGAACTGCAGGGCGCCGAGCACGGCCGAGGCGCTGCCGGCAGCCGAGGGGACGGCCCCGAGCGCCAGGGCTGTCGCGTTCCCGAGCACCAGGCCGAGGCTGCCCACCGCGGTGAAGAGCGGCACGGCGAGGAAGAAGACCGGTGCGGACGTGACGACGAGCACGGCGAAGGCCACCGTCGACGCCAGCACGAGCACGATGCCGAGCGACAGCACCCCGACGACCGAGCGCTTCTCGGTGAGCTTGGCGGACAGGATGCTCACGCCCATCAGTGCGAGCGCGTTGATGCCGAACGCGATGCCGTAGGCCACGGTGCCGAAGCCGATCATCTCCTGGTACAGGAACGGCGAAGCCGAGATGTACGCCATCATCACGGCGAACGCGAAGCCGAACACCGCCGTGTAGCCGAGGAAGGTGCGGGAGCGGAGGGCGCGGAGCGGTGACCCGGTGGCCTGCCGCTCGACGCGGAGCTGGTCGCGGCGAGCACGGAGGTGGGTCTCGCGGATCACGGCGAGCACCGCCACGAGCATCACGATCGACAGTCCGAGCACGATCGTGAGCAGGCCGCGCCAGCCGATCGGGCCGGTGAGCAGACCGCCGAGCAGCGGGGCGACGACGGGTGCGACGCCGCCGACGATCATCATCAGCGAGAACGCGCGGGCCGCGGGCTTGCCGGTCGCCAGGTCGGAGATCACGGCGCGACCGATCACCATGCCGGCCGCACCACCGAGGCCCTGCAGCAGGCGCGCGACGATGAGCACGCCGACGTTCGGCGCGAGCACGGCCGCGGCGCTCGCGAGCACGCAGACCACCGCGCCGGCGATCAGCGGCGGCACGCGGCCGAACCGGTCGGACAGCGGGCCGAACACGAGCTGGCCCGCGGTGACGCCGACGAGGAACGCGGTGAGCGTCAGCTGGACGGTCGTGGCCGATGCCTGCAGCTCGGTCGTCATCTCCGGGAACGCCGGCAGGTACAGGTCGGTGGCGAACGGCGCCACCGCACTGAGGAGGCCGAGCACCAGGAGCAGTGCGGTGGTGATGCCCTGCGATCGGGTGGTCGGAGGTGTCGCGATGTGCGCGCGGATGGAACCGGTGTTCGTCGTCATGGTTATGAAATCATAACCCATGCCCGAGCGGCGGTACAGTGCTGCCCATGGACCCCGCGGTGACCGACGACGTGCTCGCCGAACTCGCCGACGCCGTGCTCCGGATCTCGCGGGAGGTCGACCCGCACGGCACGACCGCGCTCGACATCGTGCCGCTCACCGGCACCGAGGCGCTCGTGATGCGCTGGGTCGACATGCACCCGGGCACGTCGCCGAGCGCCACGGCGGAGGCGACCGCACTGCACCGGAGCAACCTCAGCGTGGCGCTCAGGTCGCTCGTGGCGAAGGGCATGGTCGACCGTCGGCCCGACCCGGCCGACGCCCGGCTCGTCCAGCTCTTCTCGACCGAGCGCGCCCAGGAGAGCATCGCGATCCTGCACGCACACTGGGCCCGGAAGCTGCGCGACGCCCTGGGGGCCGACACCGCCGGGGTGCAGGCGGCGCTCACGCTCCTCACCCGCATCGACGACGGCCTGCGGGGCTAGTCGGCCGCCGGGGCCTCGTCCTCGATCGGCAGGAGCCGCCGTGCGCCGTGCCCCTCGGCGCCGAGCGCGTCGCCCGGGTTCATCACGAGGCAGGCGTTCAGGGACACGCACCCGCACCCGATGCACTGCGTCATCTCCTGCTGCAGCCGCTCGAGCTCGAGCTGGCGTGCCCGGAGCCGCGCGCGCCACCGTTCGTTGAGCCGGTTCCAGTCCCGAAGCGACGGCATCCGGTCCTCCGGCAGCGCCGCGAACTGCTCCGCGACCTCGCTCAGCGGGATGCCGAGCCGCTTGGCGACCTGGATGATCGCGATGCGCCGTTCCATGTGCCGCGGGTAGAGCCGCGTCCCACCGTCGGTCCGCTCCGGGTGGATCAGGCCCTTGCGCTCGTAGAAGTGCAGCGCGCTGGCCGCCACCCCGGTGCGTGCGACGACCTCGCCGATCGTCAGGAGATCGGTCGGTCGCGGGTGCGGGATCTCGACCATGGTGGAGATCCTACGAGCGCGAACCGACCGCCCGCCGGACCAGCTCGGACACCGTCGCCTCGTCCGCCGCCGAGAACTCGGGCGTGACCGCCCACGACGTCGGCCAGAACGTCCCGTCGTCCAGCTGCGCCGGGTCCTGGAACCCGAGGGTGGCGTAGCGCGCCTTGAACTTGGCGGCGTCCTGGAAGAAGAACACCACCTTGCCGTCCGCCGCGTACGCCGGCATGCCGTACCAGAGCCGCGGCGCGAGCTCCGGTGCCGCCTGGAGCGCGATGCGGTGGATCCGCTCCGCCAACCCGCGGTCCGGCTCGGGCATCGCCGCGATCTTGTCCACGACCGCCTGCGCCTCCGCTGCGGCCTTCTCCGCCTTCGTCCCGCTGCGCGAGCGCGCTGTGCGCCGTTCCGCCGCGGCTTCCTGCATCGCAGCGCGTTCCTCGTCCGTGAACGTGCCCTCGGTCTTCGTCGTCCGTGCCATGGTCGTTCCCTCCTGGTCGGTCCCAGTGTGCAGCCGCGGCCACGCCGGCGCTTCTCGGTATCTGCTCGGATCCGGGGGCGAGGTGCCAGGCTCGGACCATGACCTACATCGCCAGCGACGACCGCTACGACTCGATGACGTACCGCCGCACCGGCCGCTCCGGCCTCGACCTGCCGCTGCTCTCCCTGGGGTACTGGCACAACTTCGGCGACGACGTGCCCTTCGAGTCGCAGCGGGCCGTCAGCCGCCGGGCGTTCGACCTCGGCATCACCCACCACGACCTCGCGAACAACTACGGCCCGCCCTACGGTGCCGCCGAGGTCAACTTCGGCCGTCTGATGCGGGAGGACTTCGCCCCGTACCGCGACGAGATGATCGTCTCCACGAAGGCCGGGTGGGACATGTGGCCGGGTCCGTACGGGCAGGGCGGCGGCTCGCGGAAGTACGTGCTCGCCTCGCTCGACCAGTCCCTGCGCCGGACCGGCCTGGACTACGTCGACGTCTTCTACTCGCACCGCCTCGACGCGTCCACCCCGCTCGAGGAGACGATGGGCGCGCTGCACACCGCGGTCCAGCAGGGCAAGGCGCTCTACGTCGGCATCTCCTCGTACGACGCCGAACGCAGCCGGCAGGCGGTGGAGATCCTCCGCGACCTCGGCACCCCGCTCCTCATCCACCAGCCCTCGTACTCGATGCTGAACCGCTGGATCGAGACCGAGGGGCTCCTCGACGCCGCCGGCGAGCTCGGGTTCGGCGTGATCGGCTTCACCGCGCTCGCGCAGGGGCTGCTCACCGGGAAGTACCTCGACGGTGTCCCGGCCGACTCCCGCGCCGCGGCGGGGAAGTCCCTCGACGCCTCGAGCATCACGCCCGAGGTGGTCGAGCACCTGCGCGCACTCAACGCCGTGGCCGAGGCGCGCGGACAGTCGATGGCGCAGCTCGCCCTCTCGTGGGCGCTCCGCGACGAGCGGGTGACGTCGCTCGTGATCGGTGCGTCACGGGTGTCGCAGCTCGAGGACAACGTGCAGGCCCTGGCGAACCTGTCCTTCACCGACGAGGAGCTCCGCGTCATCGACGAGCACTCCGTCGGCATCACCGACGTCGACCTCTGGGCAGGTGCGCGCGCCGGCGAGGTCTCCTGACCGGCGCACGTTCCTTCCCATCGCGAGTGCACTGGGAAGTCGAATCGCGCGTGGGGGGTCGGAAGATACGACCTCCTACGCGCGAAACGACCCCCTACGCGCGAAACGACCCCCTACGCGCGAAACAACCCCCGCCGCGCGGACCCGCCTACGCGCGCGCCGCGACCCGCCCGCGCAGGCGCTCCCGCGTCAGCGCGGGCAGCGTCGACCCGGTGTCCCGCTCGAGCACGTGGGTCCCCGGCGGCACGATCGCGTCCACCGCGTCGAGCAGCTCGTCGTCGAGGACGACCTCCGCCGCCTGCGCGTAGGCGTCCACGTGCGAGACCGTCCGGGGCCCGACCACCACCGACGCGACGTCCGGGTGCGTCAACGCGAACCCGACGGAGAGCTCGAGCAGCGTCAGCCCGGCGTCGTCCGCGAGCCGTCCCAGCCGGTCGGTGGTCTCGAGCTTCCGCCGGTTCCGCGGCGACCCGATGTCGTACACGTCCGGCTGCTGCACGGCGTGCGGCGACCGCGGCTGCACGGTCCCCGCGCGGTAGGCGCCCGCGAGCCACCCACCGGCCAGCGGCGACCCGGCGAGCACGCCGAGCCCGAACCGCCGGGCGACGGGGAACACGGTGCGCTCGGCCGTCCGGGTGAGGATCGAGTAGGGCACGTGCGTCGCGGTGGCGCTCTTCGCCCCTGATCGGAGCCACTGCGCCTCCACGAGTTCCTCCGCGGGGAAGCCCGGGATCCCGAACGAGCGGATCTTGCCCTGCGCGACCAGGTCCGCGAGCGCGTCGAGCGTCTCGTCGAGCGAGGTCGCCGGGTCCGGCCGCGCGGGCTGGTACAGGTCGATGACGTCGGTGCCGAGCCGCTGCAGGCTCCGCTCCACCGCGCGGAACATCCACCGCCGCCCCGCACCGCGGTGGGCGGGGTCGTCGTCGACCGGGTCGCCGAAGCGCACCGACACGAAGACCTCGTCCCGCCGGCCCGCGAGCGCCGCCCCCACGGCGGCCTCCGCGAGCCCGGAGCCGTGCGCGTCGGACACGTCCACCGCGGTCACGCCCCGGGCGAACGACTCGTGCACCAGGTACTCGGCCTCGTCCACGTCCCGCGCGGCGACGTCCGCGATCGCCCGCGTCCCGAGCGTCAGCGCGCTCACCGGCGCACCCGTCCGCCCCATCGTCCGCTGCTCCATGGGCGCCACGATATGGGCGCGCGTGCCGCCCGGGGACGCTGGTGACGAACCATGACGAACCACACGTCGGGACCCGTCGGACGTGACGCCGGATGACGGGTGTGCCCCGGCACGCGACGCCGTGTGACGGTCCGTTGCGACGGAAGACGGGAGGCTCGACCCACCCCGGTCGCGCTGCCTACGGTCCTCGACATGACCCGATCCGACACCGCCCGGCCGATGGTCCGACGGCGCCGTCTCCGCCGCCGCGTGACCGCGGCGCTCGCCGCAGCCGCCGCGACCGCGGTGCTCCTCGCCGGCTGCTCCGCCGGCTCGACCGCGGCGACCTCCGACACCGGCCCCGTCCGCGGCGGCACCCTCGTCTACGCCACGGATCGGGAACCGACCTGCCTCGACCCGCACAACTCCGGGGACATGCCGCAGACGTACATCGCGCGCCAGTACCTGGACTCGCTCGTGTCGTTGCAGGAGGACGGCAGCGTGGAGCCGTGGCTCGCCACGGGGTGGACGATCTCGGACGACGGCACGCAGTACGACTTCACGCTGAAGCAGGGCGTGGAGTTCACCGACGGCACCCCGTTCGACGCCCAGGCGGTGGTGGACAACTTCACGCAGATCCTCGACCCGGCGACGCAGTCGTCGACCGACCTGCTGTACCTGACCGGGTACTTCGACAAGGCCACCGCGATCAGCGACCACGTCGTCCGGATCACCCTGAAGCGCCCGTACTCGCCGCTCCTGGCCGCCCTGTCGCAGGCGTTCTTCGGCATGGAGTCCCCGAAGGCCATGGCCCGTGGGCTCGCGGCGAACTGCGAGTCCCCGGTCGGCACGGGGCCGTTCGAGGTGGCCGGGTGGAACCACGAGCGCGACGTCGAGCTCGTCCGGAACGACTCGTACGACAGCGCCCCGGCTGACGCGAAGCACCAGGGGCCCGCGTACCTGGACGGCATCACGTGGAAGTTCCTCAAGGACAACACGACGCGGTACGGCGCGCTGAGCTCCGGCGAGGCGGACGTCATCTTCAACGTGCCGCCGGAGAGCGAGGGGCTGGCGAAGGCGGACCCGTCGATCGAGCTGCAGTCGTTCGTGCACTCGGGCTCGCCGTTCAGCCTCGACCTCAACACGCAGAGCACCGTCTTCAGCGACATCCGGGTGCGGCAGGCGTTCGTGCACGCCTCCGATGCGAAAGAGGCCGTCGAGAGCGCCTACAACGGGGTGTTCCCCTACGAGGGCGACGCCGTCTCCTCGGGCACGCCGCACTACGACGCCGCGTACCACGAGCCGTTCCCGTACGACCCGGCAGCGGCGAAGCAGCTCCTCGACGAGGCCGGCTGGACCGGACGCGACGCGGACGGCTACCGGACGAAGGACGGCGAGACCCTGACGGTGGAGCTGCCCTACAACGCGGACTCCGCGGAGACCCCGCCGGCGGACGTCACGATCCTGCAGGACATCCAGGCGATGGAGAAGCGCGTCGGGATCAAGGTCGTGCTGCAGGCGCTCGACTCGTCCTCGATGAACGCGGTGTGGGGCAACCCGAAGGCGTACGACCTGCTCGGGAACTACTGGAACAGCCCGACCCCGCACGTGATGTACATCAAGTACTCGAAGGCGACCTACGACGTCGACAACGGCCAGAACTCGGCGTTCGCGTACGACGACGAACTCGACCGGCTGCTCATCGCGGGCACCGCGACGACCGACCCGGCGAAGCAGGCGACCGCGTACGCGAAGGCCCAGCAGATCCTGACGTCGAAGGCCTGGAGCCTGCCGCTCTACCCGATCCAGACCCGCCTCGGCATCGCCGACCGCGTCAGCGGCGTGTGGATCGAACCCAGCGAGGGCGAACCCGTCCTCTCCGACGCCTACCTGATCGACGGAGGCAAGTGATGGTCATCCGAGTCACCAGACGCATCGTCGAGGCGGTGGTCCTGCTCCTCGCCGTGGGCACGATCGTGTTCTTCCTCGAGCACGCGGTCCCCGGCGACCCCGCGGTCGCGATCCTCGGCGGCGCCGCAGCGCACCCGACGAAGGAGGCCGTCGCCGCGGTCACCGCGCAGTACGGCTTCGACCGGCCGCTCCTGGCGCAGTACGGCGACTTCCTCGCGGGCCTGTTCCGGCTCGACTTCGGTGAGTCGTACACGCTGAAGCAGTCCGTCACGAGCGTCATCGCCGGGCAGATCGGCCCGACGCTCGCCCTCACCGTGACCGCGCTCGTCCTGGCCTGGGTGCTCTCGATCGTCTCGACCCTGCTCACCGCGGGGCGGCCGGGCATCGTCGGCCGCATCGGCTCGGTGGTCGAGACGGTCGCCGCCGGGCTGCCGCAGTTCTGGCTCGGGCTCGTGCTGCTGCTGGTGTTCGCGGTGCAGCTGCACTGGTTCCCGGTGATCGGCTCGGGCCCGCTCGGCATCGTGTTGCCGGCACTCACCCTCGCGATCCCGCTCGCCGGGTTCCTCGGCCAGGTGACCCGCGACGAGTTCGAGGACAAGCAGCAGCAGCCGTTCGTCCTCTCCGCCCGGAGCCGCGGGCTGTCCGAGAACGCGATCCGCGGGAAGTACGTGCTCCGGCACGCGGCGCTCCCCGGCGTCACGCTGTCCGGCTGGGGTCTCGGCTCACTGGTCTCCGGTGCCGTCATCGCCGAGGTCGTCTTCGCCCGACAGGGCATCGGCCAGGTGCTCGTCGCCGCCGTCAGCGCGCAGGACCTGCCGCTCGTCATCGGCATCACGTTCGTCGTCGCACTCGTCTACGTCGTCGCGAACATCCTCACCGACATCGCGTACGTCGTGGTCGACCCACGACTGCGCCGCACGACCGGAGCCGCAGCATGACCACCGCGACCATCGCACCCAGCGAACCCCGTGCCCTGCAGCCCGACCCGGCACCCGCCGAAGCCGGTGTGCGGAAGGTGCGCCGAGCCTCCCACCCGTTGCGACGCGTGTCGTTCTGGGTGGCGGCCGCCTTCATCGCGCTCGTCGCGGTGGCGGCCCTCTGGCCGTCCCTGCTGGCGTCGCAGGACCCACTCGCCATCGACCTCGGCAAGAGCTTCGACGCTCCCAGCGCGCAGCACGTCTTCGGGACCGACCAGTCCGGCCGTGACGTCTACTCGCGCCTCGTGCACGGCGCCGGCCAGTCCGTCCTGATCGGCGTCGGCGCCACCGCGCTCGGGCTCGCCGGAGCCGTCCTGCTCGGGGTCCTCGGCGGGCTCGGCGGCCGTGCCGTCGACGCCGTCGTGACCCGCGTGATCGAGGTCCTCTACGCGTTCCCGGGCATCCTGCTCGCGCTCATCCTGATCGCCGTGTTCGGCTCGAGCGCGGGGACGCAGATCCTCGCCGTCGGCATCGCGACCGTCCCCGGGTACGCCCGGATGGTCCGCGGGCAGGTGCTCGCCGTGCGGAACGCCGGGTACGTGCAGTCGGAGCGGGCGCTCGGCCACTCCTCGGCGCACGTCCTGTTCCACACCCTGCTGCCGAACGCCTTCCGCCCGCTCACCGTCCTGGTCACGCTCGGGATCGGGCAGGCGATCGTCTGGGCGTCGGCCCTCGGCTTCCTCGGCATGGGCGTCCAGCCGCCCGCTCCGGAGTGGGGCGCGATGCTCAACGCCGGCCGCAACTACCTGCAGCAGGCGTGGTGGCTCGACTTCTGGCCGGGCGTCGTGATCGTGCTCCTCGCGTTGTCGCTGACCGCCGTCGGTCGCGCCGTGCAGACCCTGACCCAGCCTGGAGGCCCCCGGTGACCGCTCCTGACCTGCTCACGTCCGCCACGTCCTCCGTCCCGTCGGGTGGTGCCGCCCGTCCGACCGGTCCCCTCGTCGAGGTCCGGGACCTCTCCGTCGCCTTCGGCGACCGCACCGTCGTGCGGGACGTCTCGTTCACGCTCGAACCCGGCCGCTGCGTCGCGATCGTCGGCGAGTCCGGCTCCGGCAAGAGCGTCACCGCCAGGTCGCTGCTCGGGTTGAACGGCCCGTCGTCGTCGACCACCGCCGGGGCGCTCTCGCTCGGCGGCCGCGACCTCCGCGACCTGTCCGACCGTGCGTGGCGCGGGGTCCGCGGCAAGGACGTCGGCTACGTCCTGCAGGACGCCCTCGTCTCGCTCGACCCGCTCCGGAGGGTCGGCGCATCCGTCGCCGACGCACTCCGCGCGCACGGGGTGGGCCCGCGCTCTGCCCGTGAGCAGCAGGTCCTCTCGCTGCTGGGCCGCGTGGGGATCCCCTCGCCGTCGCTGCGTGCACGGCAGCTGCCGTCCGAGCTCTCCGGCGGGCTGCGGCAGCGTGCGCTCATCGCCGCCGCGATCGCCCTCGACCCCGCGGTGCTCATCGCCGACGAGCCGACGACCGCACTCGACACCACCGTGCAGGCGCAGATCCTCGCGCTCCTCGACGAGCTCCGTGCCGGCGGGACCGGTCTCGTGCTGATCAGCCACGACCTCGGCGTCGTCGAGCAGCTCGCGGACGAGGTCGTCGTGATGCAGCACGGCGTCGTCGTCGAGCAGGGGCCCGTCGCCGCCGTCCTCGGCGACCCGCAGCACGCGTACACGAAGCGCCTGCTCGCCGCGATCCCCTCCGCCCACGCACCCGGAGCGCGGCTGTCGGACGCACCGCCGGCGACGCTCGCGCCGCGTCCGGCGTCGCGCCCGGTGCCGGTCGCCGGCTCCGTGGTGCTGTCCGTCTCGCACGTCAGCAAGCGGTACCGGGGGCCCGACGGGGTCGTCCGCACCGTCGTGGACGACGTGTCGTTCGAACTCCGGGCCGGCGAGACGCTCGGCATCGTGGGGGAGTCCGGGTCCGGCAAGTCCACGACCGCGGCGATCGCCCTCGCGCTGACCCCGCCGTCCTCGGGGCAGGTGCTGTTCGAGGGTCGGCCGTGGTCAGCGCTGCCGGAACGTGCCCGCCGGGCCGACCGTCCCCGGATCGCGACCGTGTCGCAGGACCCGCTCTCCTCGTTCGACCCCCGGCGCACCGTCGGCGAGCTCGTGCGCTCGGCCCTCGTCGGGGCGCGGTCCGCCCGCGGGGCCGGCGCTCCCGGTTCGTCGGACGCGGCACGGGTCGACTCGCTCCTGCAGGGCGTGGGACTCGACCCGTCGCTCGCCGGGCGACACCCGCTCACCCTGTCCGGCGGCCAGCGGCAGCGCGTCGCGATCGCCCGGGCACTCGCCACCGATCCCGACGTGCTCGTCCTCGACGAGGCCGTCAGCGCGCTCGACGTCTCCGTGCAGGCGCAGGTCCTCGACCTGCTCGCCGACATCCGGCAGGAGTACGGCACCGCCGCGCTCTTCATCTCCCACGACCTCGGTGTGATCCACCACGTCAGCGACCGCGTGCTCGTCCTGCGCGACGGTCGGGTCGTCGAGGAGGGGCCGGCCGACCAGGTCTTCCGCTCCCCGCGCGACCCGTACACGCAGGGGCTGCTCGACGCGGTCCCCGGCGTCAGCGTCCACCGGAACCCCCAGTCTCCCCAGTCTCCCCAGTCTCCCCAGTCTCCCCAGTCTTCCCAGGAGGAATCATGACGATCACCGCCCCCGTGATCCGGACGTCGCTGCTCGAGCAGTTCGCCCCCGTGTTCGACCGCATCGCCGACGGGGCCGTCGACCGTGAGCAGACCCGGACCCTGCCGCACGAGCAGGTCCGCTGGCTCGCCGACGCCGGGTTCACCGCGGTCACCGTCCCCGTCGCCGCGGGCGGCAGCGGAGCCTCGGCCAGCGACCTGTTCGCACTGCTCGTCCGGCTCGCCGAGGCCGACTCGAACATCCCGCAGCTGCTCCGCGCGCACTTCTCCTTCGTCGAGGAGCTGCTGCTCGACCCCGGGGTCGTCCGGCGTGACGAGTGGTTCACCCGCATCGCCGCCGGCGAGGTCTTCGGCAACGCCAGCCACGAACGGAGCAGTGCCGGCGTCGGGTCGCTCGCGACGCACCTCGTCCCGGACGGCGACGGCTGGCGGCTGCACGGCGAGAAGCACTACAGCACCGGCACGATCTTCGCCGACTGGACGACCGTCACCGCGCAGACCCCGGACGGCCACACGGTCGGCGTCACCGTGCGGGTGGACGACCCCGGTGTCGAGGTGCGCGACGACTGGAACGGCTTCGGCCAGCGCCTCACCGGCAGCGGCACCACCCGGTTCGACGGCGTCCGGGTCGAGCTCTGGCAGCTCCGACCCGAACGCGGCGAGCGGCGCACCGTGCTGCCGGCGTTCCTGCAGACGGTGTTGCTGGCGTCGCTCGCGGGGGTCGCCGCGGCGGCGTCCCGGGACGCAGCCGCGTTCGTGCGCTCCCGGACCCGGCACTACCAGCACGGGGTCGGGGCCACCGCCGCGTCGGACCCGCTCGTGCAGTCGGTCGTCGGTCGCATCGCCGCCGACGCGGTCGCCGCCGAGGCGCTCGTCCTCAGCGCCGCCGCCGCGATCGACGAGGCGCACGACGCGATCGTCTCGGACGCCCTCGACGCCGGAGCCCACATCGACGCGGCGGAACTCCGGACGATCGCACTGCAGTCCTCGGTGGTCGAGCTGGCGCTCCGCGCGACGACGACCCTGTTCGAGGTGGGCGGTGCCAGCGCGACCGACCGGGACCGCTCGCTCGACCGGCACTGGCGGAACGCCAGGACCCTGTCGTCGCACAACCCGGTCGTGTTCCAGCAGCGGGTGATCGGCGACCACCTGGTGAACGGTGCACCCCTGACGTACTTCTGGGCCACGGGCGAGGCCCGCTGACCGCTGCGTCCGGTCGCGCAAGTGTCACTCGGCACACCACGCAGTTACACTTAGGTCCTCAAGTGTCACAACGCACACCCTGTGCGCACGGATCGGAGTGCGATGCCCTGGCCCCCGATCGACTCCGAAGAACTCTGGTTCGAGTCGAAGTACGCCGGGTTCGGTGTCGCCGCAAGCCGCCGGAGCACGCTCGGCCACCCGTACCGAGCGGCCGTGCCACCACGGATCGCCGAACTGGATCCGGCTGTCTCGTCCGCGACCGCGGCACTGGTCGACGACGCGGTCGAAGCGCTCATCCGTTTCGACGCGCAACTCGGTGGTGAGATCGCACCGTTCGCCTCGCTCCTGCTCCGGTCGGAAGCCGCCGCGTCGTCGCAGATCGAGAACCTCACGGCGAGCGCGCGGGCGATCTACACGGCGGAGCTCGGCGACGACTCACGGCAGAACGCTGCGCAGATCGTCGCGAACACTCGTGCCATGCAGAGCGCGCTCGATCTCGCAGCGGACCTCACGCCGGCGTCGGTGCTCGCGATGCACGGTGTGCTCCTCGACGGCGATCCGCACCACGACGCCGGCGCCTGGCGTGGCGAGGCCGTCTGGATCGGCCGCAGCGCGGACAGCCCCGCGGGTGCGGAGTTCGTCGCGCCGGCATCAGGAAGAGTCCCCGACCTCGTCGACGACGTGATGGTGTTCGCCCGCCGGACGGACCTGCCGCGCCTGGTGCAGATCGCGGTCGCGCACGCCCAGTTCGAGACCATCCACCCGTTCACGGACGGCAACGGCCGAACGGGTCGTGCGCTCATGCAGGCGATGTTCCGCGGCACCGGGCTCACACGGAACGTGACGATCCCCGTCTCGGCGGGTCTGCTCACGGACACCGCCGGGTACCACGCTGCTCTCGACGCGTACCGGACAGGCGACATCGAGCCGATCGTGGTCGCGACGGCGGAAGCGTCGTTCCGCGCGGTCAACAACGCCAGCGTGCTCGTCGACGACGTCCATGCCGTGCAGGCGCACTGGCGGGAGAGCGTCACCGCGCGATCCGACTCGAGTGTCTGGCGGGTGCTCGAGGTGGTGGCACGACAGCCGGTCCTCACTGCATCGTCGTTGTCCGCGCAGCTCGGCGGCTCGCTGAACGTGTACCGAGCGCTCGACGCGTTGACCGCTGCCGGCGTCCTCGTGTCGAAGTCGGAGCACAAGCTCCGGACCACGGTGTGGCGCAGCGATGACGTCCTCCGGGCGCTCGACGCGTTCGCTCGACGGTCTGGCCGGCGGGGCTGACGCCGCCGTCGCCGGACCCGCGAGACTGGTGCTGTGGACTTCTCCCTCGGTGACGACCGTCCGGACCTCGACGAGCTCGTCGCGCTGTACGCAGCGGTCGGCTGGACCGCGTACACCGACGACCCCGGACGGCTCCACGCCGCGGTGCTCGGGTCGCACCTCGTGCTGACGGCGCGCAGCGAGGGCGGGGAGCTGGTCGGCCTGGTCCGCACGGTCTCCGACGGGTGCACGATCGCGTACGTGCAGGACCTGCTCGTCGCGCCGTCCGCCCAGCGGGCCGGCGTCGGGGCCGCGTTGCTCGGCGCGGTGCTCGAGCGGGTGGCCGACATCCGGCAGGTCGTGCTGCTCACCGACGCCGAGCCGGGGCAGCGCGCCTTCTACGAGTCCTGCGGCTTCACCGAGGCCCACGACGTCGCGCCGTCCGGCCTGCGGTCGTTCGTCCGCTTCGCCGCCTGATCCCAGCCGCCCCGACGCGGGGCACTCGTCTCGCGGGCCGCCGGTGCCGGATCGGCCGCTGGTACCCTCGGAGGACGCAGTGTGTATCTACCGGCCGCCGCACCTCGGCGGACAGCGGCGGCACCCGATGGGTCCGCGGAACGAACGTGGGCCGAGAAGGCACACCACGACATGCTCCAGGCGCGCTCCTCTGACGCTTCCCTGATCGCCCACGCCGGGCGCTCCTACTTCCCGATCGCGTTCATCGCGCGGCTCCCCTTCGCGATGATGGTCGTCGGGGTCCTGACGCTCGTCGTCGCATCGCGCGACTCCGTCGCCCTCGGCGGCATCAACTCCGCGTTCGTCGGCATCGGGTCGGCGATCTTCGGCCCGATGGTCGGCGCCGCCGCGGACCGCCTCGGCCAGCGGAAGGTGCTCGTCCCCGTCGGCATCGCGAACGGCGTCCTGCTCGGCGTCTTCCCCCTCGTCGTGCAGAGCACCGCGCCGGACCTCGCGGTCCTCGCGATGTCGTTCTGCATCGGGGCCTCGGCGCCGCAGGTCGCACCGATGTCCCGCACCCGGCTCGTGGCGATCATCCGGCAGCGGATGGCGAAGGACCGCCACGAGAAGGTGCTCAGCGGCACCATGGCGTACGAGTCCGCGGCGGACGAGACGGTGTTCATCATCGGGCCGTTCCTGGTGGGGCTGCTCGCGAGTGCGATCGCCCCGTGGGTGGCCGTCGCCGGTGCCGCTGCCCTGACCTTCGTCTTCGTGACGGCCTTCGCGCTGCACCCGACGGGCAGGCTCGCGGTCGGGCAGCACGCGGAGGTGGTCCAGGCCCCGGCCCGCCAGCTCCTGCGTCCGCGCCTCGTCGTGGTGGTCGTCGGGATCCTCGGCATCGGGTTCTTCTTCGGCTCGACCCTGACCTCGCTGACGGCGTTCATGGGCACCCACGGCGAGTCCTCGCAGGCGGGGCTCCTCTACGGGCTGATGGGCATCGGCTCGGCCGGCCTGGCGCTCGGATCGGCGGCGTTCCCGCGGTCCTTCGGCGTCGGGTGGCGCTGGCTCGTCTTCGGCGTCGTGCTCCTCGGCGGCGCGATCGCCTTCGCGTCGGCGGACTCCGTCGTCGCGGTCGGCATCGTCCTGGCGGTCATGGGCATCGGCATCGGGCCGACCCTCGTCGCGCAGTACAGCCTCGGGTCCGACCGCTCCCCGGTGGGTCGTTCGGCCACGACGATGACGATCCTCGGTTCCGCCGTGATCGTCGGGCAGTCGCTCACCTCGGCCGTCGTCGGCGAGGTCGCCGAGCGCTCCGGCACGCAGGCGGCGATGCTCTTCCCGGCGATCTCCGCGGCGATCGTGGTCGTGGCCGCCGTCGTGAACCTGCTCCTGTCCCGCCGGAGCTGACCGGGCGCCACTCGGCGCGCGAGACGCCCCCGAGTCCGCGAGACGCCTCCGAGTCCACGAAACGCCCCCGCAGTGGGCGGCGTCTCGGACGCCGGCGCAGCAGCGCGGGGCGCCTAGGACTCGGTGTCGTCGACGAGCAGGTCCTCGTGGCGGTAGTCGCCCGAGCGGACACCGGCGCGGGCGATCATGTGCGTCGACACCGGCACCAGGAACAGCTGGAACACCATGATCGGCAGGACCACCCAGAGCGCGGTCCACGTCCACACCGCGACCACGATCGCCGCGAGCCCGAACGCCAGCCCGAGCACCTGCGGCTTCGCCATCGCGTGCAGCCGGACGAGCGGGTCGGGGAACCGGACGATGCCGACGCCGGCGCCGAGGGACAGCAGGGACCCGACGAGCAGCAGCCCGAGCGCGATCCACGCCCGGACGCCGGCCGCGTCGATGAAGGACTGCAGGATCTCGGTCACCGCTCGCTCCGTTCCGGGGTCGTCACGTCGGTCCCGTCGTCGGAGGGGTCCGACGACGGCGTGACCGCGCGTGCGACGGCGATGGTGGCGAAGACGCTCGTCGCGGCGATCACGACCAGGACGGGCACCGCGGTGAGGTCCCGTCGGATCACCATCGCGGCGGCGATCACCACGAGCACGGTGGTCAGGACCATGTCGGATCCGATCATCCGGTCGAGGATCGTCGGTCCGCGGACGATGCGGAACACGGCCAGCGCGAGCGTCGCACCGAGCAGGGCGAGCACCAGCGCGATGCCGATCCCCATGACGACGACGGCGGCGCTCACCGGGTCACCTCCGGCAGCGGCTCGGACAGCTCCGAGACGTCCTGCTTCGACCCGAGCGCCTTGATCACGAGCGTCTCGATCCCGAGCGCCTCACGCTTCGCGGCTTCCACCTGGCGCTCCTGTTCGGTGTCGAGGACGTGCAGGAGCAGCCGCCGTCGTCGGAGGTCGACGTCCGCGACGTAGGAGCCGGGCACGAGCGACACCGCGAGCGTCGCCAGGGTGAACGTCATCTCCGAGGTGGTGTGCATCTGCACGAGCACGATCGAGCTGCGCCGGACGCCCCGGGGACGGAACGCCACCCAGGCGACCCGGAACGACGCCGCGATGACGAGTCCGGACCAGATGATCAGGAACCAGACCGTGTGCACGACGGAGAACCGTGCCGACAGCGGGACCGGCGGCAGCGGCAGCGCCTGGGTCACGAGCAGCGCGACCACGATGCCGCAGAGCAGGGTGAGCGGGGTCCAGGATCCCCAGAGCAGTGCCCACAGGACCGTCAGTCCGGCGACGAGCGGCACGTCGTACCGCCACGCGACGGCGATCCGTCGGGCGTTCGTGATGCGTCGGGTGTCGTTCGTCACGGGCGCTCCCCGAGGACGGCCTGCACGTACTGCACCGGGGACTCGAGCGACTCCGCTGCGCGGGTCGCGTAGCCGTAGAGCGGTCCGGAGACGACGGTGAGGGCGACGGATCCGAGCACCGCGATGGTGGTGACGCCGACCAGCATGCGGGGCAGGCGGGTGTGCTCCGAACTGGAGGCCGTGCTCACCGCCGCCGGTTCCGTGACGGTCACCGAGCCTCCCGTCAGCACTGTGCCGTCGGTCTCGGAGACCGTGACGGGTGCCGGCTCCGGAGCACGGAGGTGCTCGTGCGGCTCGGCGACCGAGGCGTGCGGCGCCGCCGCCTCGGCTGCGGGCTTCGGCCGCCAGAAGGCGGCGTCCCAGACGCGCATCAGCGCGTAGAGGGTCAGGAGCGAGGTGACCACCCCGGCGCCGATGGTGACGTAGGCCATCGGGCTGCCGTCGAGTGCCGCCGCGCGGAAGAGCCCGAGCTTGCCGATGAAGCCGGAGAAGGGCGGGATGCCGCCGAGGTTGAACGCCGGGACCAGGTAGAGCGCCGCGAGGAGCGGAGCGGCCTTCAGCAGCCCGCCGAGCGACCGGGTCGAGGTGGTGCCGCCGACGCGCTCCATCAGCCCCGACACCAGGAACAGCGTGGTCTGCACGACGATGTGGTGCACCGTGTAGAAGACCGCGGCGGCGGTGCCGGCGACGGAGCCGAGCCCGATGCCCATCACCATGAACCCGATGTGGCTGATCAGCGTGAAGGAGAGCAGCCGTTTGACGTCGGTCTGTGACACCGCCCCGAGCACGCCGACGACCATCGTCAGCGTCGCGACGACGAGGAGGACGGTGTTGAGCTGCGGCTGCGGGAAGATGATCGTCTCGAGGCGGATGATCGCGTAGATGCCGACCTTCGTCAGCAGGCCCGCGAAGACCGCGGTGACCGGTGCGGGCGCGGTCGGGTACGAGTCGGGCAGCCAGAACGCCAGCGGGAACACCGCGGCCTTGATGCCGAACCCGATGAGCAGCATCGTGTGGAGCAGCAGCTGCACGTGCTCGGGCAGTGCCGCCATCCGCTCGCTGATCTGGGCGATGTTGACGGTGCCGGTCGCGCCGTAGACGAGCCCGATCGCGGAGAGGAAGATCGCCGACGCGATGAGGCTCGTCACGATGTACGTCGTGCCCGCCCGGACACGCTGCTCGCTGCCGCCGAGGGTGATCAGCACGTAGCTCGCCACGAGCAGCATCTCGAACGCCACGTAGAGGTTGAACAGGTCACCCGCGATGAACGAGTCGAGCACGCCGGCCGCGAGGACCAGGTAGGTCGGGTAGAAGATCGTCACCGGGGCTTCGCCGTCGTCCGCCGCCAGACCCTGGCCGATGGAGAACAGCAGCACGATGAGCAGCACGCTCGCGGACACGGTCAGCAGCAGTGCGCTCAGCCGGTCGACCACGAGCGAGATGCCGTACGGGGCGTCCCAGCCGCCGACCTGGACCACGATCGTGCCGTGCTGGTCGACGAGCACCATCAGCGTCGCGGCGACCGCCAGGGCGATGACGAGCACGCCGACCGTGATCGCGCGCTGGAGCTTCTGGTGCCGGAGCAGCCCGAGCGCGACCGCGGCCCCGAGGAGCGGCACGAGGACGAGGAGCGGGACGAGGGAGGTCATCGGGACTCCTCTTCTGCGTCGGCGGCGGATCGCTCACGGCGGATGGCGACGTCGGCCTCGTCCACCTCGACCTCGTCGGCGCGGGACAGCGTCCACGAGCGGTGGATGAGTGCGAGGAGGAAGGCGCTGACGGCGAAGGTGATCACGATCGCGGTGAGGGCGAAGGCCTGCGGGAGCGGGTCGGTGATGCCCTTCGAGGACTTGCCGATGGGCGGGTCGCCGGCCGCGCCGGACATCACGAGCAGCAGCAGGTTGAGCGCGTTGCCGAGGAGCAGGAACCCGAGGAGCATCCGGGTCAGGGATCGTTCGAGCAGCAGGTACACGCCGGCGGCGAAGAGGACGGCCATCGCGATGACGAGGACGAGCGTGATGGTCATGCGGTGACGCCTTCCTGCTCCGGGTTGCCCTCGATCGTGTCGTTCGTGGGGACGCGGGAGTCCTCGAGGCGCTGCCGGTCCACCTCGGCGCCGAGGCTGCGCAGCACGTCGAGCACCAGGCCGACGACCACCAGGTAGACGCCGATGTCGAAGAACGTGGCGGTGACGAACTCGACGTGCCCGAGCACCGGGACCGTCGCCTCGAAGAACTCGGAGTACAGGGCTTCCCGGCCGAAGAACAGCGGCACGATCGCCGTGACGGCGGCCGTCGCGACGCCGAGCCCGAGCAGGCGTCCGGCGCGCACCGGGGCGGCGGCGCCGAGCTCGGCCGGACCGCCGGCGAGGTACCGGGCGGCGAGGGCGATGCCCGCGACGAGACCGCCGGCGAACCCGCCGCCCGCAGCGTTGTGGCCGGCGAAGAGCAGGTAGACCGACAGCACGATGAGCCCGTGGAACAGCAGGCGCACGACGACGTCGAGGAGTGCTGAGCGGCCAGTCGGCAGCGCGGCGCTGGTCGGCAGCCAGGCGCGGGGTTCGCCGTCCGGGCGGTGCTTGTCGTTCGTGACGTCGTTCGCCAGGTCGCGGAGGCGGGGGAGGGTGTCCTCCCGGGAGTTCACGAAGATGAGGCTGGCGACCCCGGTGGCGGCGGCGACGACCACGGTGAGCTCGCCGAGGGTGTCCCAGCCGCGGAGGTCGACGAGCGCCACGTTCACGACGTTCAGCCCGTGCCCGAAGGAGCTCGTCAGCGCGGGGATGTCCGGCCAGATCGGCTCGGCGGTCCGGGCCGAGGCGGCGACGATGACGACGATCGCCAGGGTGACGCCGGCGAGTGCGGCGAACAGGGCTCGGAGCAGGCGGAAGCGCGACGGGTTCGCCGTCGCGATGCGCGGGGGCAGGCGTCGGAGGACGAGGACGAACGCGATGAGCGTCACGGTCTCGACGACGAGCTGGGTGAGCGCGAGGTCGACGGCGCCGTGCAGGACGAACAGCACGGACATGCCGTAGCCGGTGACCCCGACCAGGACGGCGGCGGCGAACCGGGTCTTGGCGGTGGTGACGGCGATCGCGGCGACCGACATCACGAGCACGACGGGGATCTGCCCCCACGAGTCGGCGAACCGGATCGAGAACTGCCACGGACCACCGAGCACCAGGTTGGCGAGCGCCCCGGCGACGAACACCGAGAGGATCACCGTCAGGTAGTAGGGGAGCGAACCGCGCTGCAGGCCGGCGGTGATGGCCGTGGCGCCGCGGTCGAGCCCGCGCATCACGTGCCGGTACGTGTTCGCGGCGCTCGGGAACCCGGCGAGGCGGTGCTGGAGCGCCTCGACCCGGGAGCGGGCGGCGAACAGGGCCAGTCCGCCGAGGAGCGTGATCGCGGAGATGCCGAGCGCCGGCTCGAGTCCGTGCCACAGCGCCAGGTGCGGCACCGCTTCCGCTCCGGACATCGACGCCGCGGTGGCTGCTGGTTCGATGCCGTGGGCGACGACCGGGGTGAACAGCCCGAGCGCGAGCCCGGCCAGGCCGAGGACCGAGGGCACGACGCCGAGGCCGTGCAGGGCGTGCGGTTCGGTGGGCTCGACACCGGGCTTCGTGCCGAACGCGCCCCAGAGGAAGCGCAGCGAGTAGGCGACGGTGAGGATCGACCCGACCGTGATGCCGACGAGCGCGAACCACGCCCAGCCCGATCCCGGGCCGTGCAGCGCCTCGATGAAGCCCGTCAGCACGGCTTCCTTCGCGACGAAGCCGATCGTCGGCGGGATGCCGGCCATCGACACGAGCGCCAGCACGGCCACCGTCGTGAGCCACGGCATCTTCCGGCCGAGCCCGCTCAGGGCGCCGAGGTCACGGGTCCCGGTGACGTGGTCGATGGTGCCGACGACGAGGAACAGCGTCGACTTGAAGGTCGCGTGGGCCACGAGGAGCGCGACCCCGCCGAGGGCGATCGCCGGCGTGCCCCACCCGGCGGCGAGCACGAGGAAGCCGAGCTGGGCGACGGTGCCGTACGCGAGCAGCAGCTTGAGGTCGGTCTGCCGGAGTGCCCGGTACCCGCCGATCACCATGCCGAGCACCCCCAGCACCGTGATGGTCTCGCGCCAGCCCTCGAGCAGTGCGAACGCGGGGGCGAGCCGGGCGACGAGGTAGATGCCGGCCTTCACCATCGCCGCGGCGTGCAGGTACGCGCTCACCGGGGTCGGGGCCGCCATCGCCGCTGGCAGCCAGAAGTGGAACGGGACGATGGCGGACTTCGTCAGCGCACCGGCGAGGATCAGCACCACCGAGACGGTGACGATCGTGCCGGTCGGTGCCTCCGCGATGATGGCCGAGAGCCGGGTCGTGCCCGCGGTCACGGAGAGCATCACGAGGCCGGCAAGCATCGCGAGCCCGCCGGCGGTGGTGACGACGAGGGCCTGCATCGCGGCCGCCCGGCTCGCCCGCTTCGCGGCGTCGTGCCCGATGAGCAGGTACGAGAAGACCGTCGTCGCTTCCCACAGGACGAAGAGCACGATGACGTCGTCGGCGATCACCAGGCCGTACATCGACCCGGCGAAGGCGGTCAGGACCCCCGCGAAGCGGCCGAGCCCCGGCTCGTCGGGGCCGAAGTAGGACGCGCAGTAGACGAGCACGAGCGCGCCGACGACCGACACCACGAGGGCGAGCACCCAGGACAGGGCGTCGACGCGGAGGGCGATCGACAGGTCGAGCTGCGGGATCCACGTGAACGACTCGGAGACACCCCCGTGCAGCGCCCGGTCGGTCTGCGCGATCGTGAGGACCGCGGCGGCAGCGGGTGCGAGCGCCGCGACGTAGAAGACGCGACGGCCGAGCAGCGGCGTCAGGGCCGGGACGACGAGGGCGATGACGGCGAACGCGACGAGGACGGTGACCATGGGGCGCCTCCTCGGGGTCGGGCGTGCAAGTCCGGCTCTGGGTGGCTCACAGGCTACCGAGAGCCGGATGGGGAGAACCTGAACGACCGGACAGCTTGCTGTCGCGGTGGCAGGCTCTCCCCATCACTGTGCTCCCGATCGGGAGTCGTCGTGTCAGTCCTTCTTCCGATCGATGCCGTTCTCGCGGAGCGTGTCGTCGAACACGTCCGAGCTCTTCTCCGAGCACTTGTTGAACTCGTCGTCCGTGATGCCCTCCGGCATCTGCGACCCCGGGACGTCGCTGGGCGGCACGGTGTAGCCGAGGGAGCGGAAGCACTTGTCGAGCGCAGCGCCCATCGCAGCGGACGCCGCCTTCACCGCCGGGTCGTTCTCGTCGAGCACGCCGGGCATCTCGCCCGCGTCCTCCGAGCACTTCGTCCAGGCGTCCTTCGCCGCCTGGGGCGCACCGGGCTGCTGCAGGCTCTCGTCGTCCGGGTCGAAACCCGCGTCCGAGAAGCACTTGTCGACGTCGGCGAACC
Source organism: Curtobacterium sp. PhB136 (assembly GCF_004346855.1). Taxonomy (NCBI): domain Bacteria; kingdom Bacillati; phylum Actinomycetota; class Actinomycetes; order Micrococcales; family Microbacteriaceae; genus Curtobacterium; species Curtobacterium sp. PhB136. The sequence goes on along the minus strand of NZ_SMGH01000004.1, from coordinate 386,608 downwards.
ACTTGGAGCGCTGTTGGTCGTCGGTGCCGCTCGACGACGACGACTTCTCGGTCGGGGCGGGGCCGGCGGCGGAGCACCCGGTGAGGGCCAGGGCGGCGAGGAGCAGCCCGGCTGCCGTGGCGATGGTGGAGGTCCGGATGGAGCGCATGGTGGTTCCTTCGATCTGTTTGTACGGGGTCGTGGGGTGGTGTGTCCGTGTTGGTTGCGGTCAGGACGCGAGCGCCACCGTCGGGGGTGTCCGCGCTGCGCGCATCGCGGGGTAGGCGCCGGCGAGTGCACCGATCGCGAGGGTGGCGGCGAGGCCGATCGCGAACGCGCTCCACGGGACGACGAACGCCCACCCGTTGCCCGCCGCGACGGCCGCGACGACGCCCGAGCCGATCCCGACGCCGAGCACACCGCCGGCGAACGAGAGCAGCAGCGCCTCGACGACGAACTGCGTCCGGACGTGCCGTCGTGTCGCACCGAGCGCGCGGCGCAGTCCGATCTCCCGGCGCCGTTCGAGCACCGCGATGACCATCGTGTTCGCGACGCCGATCCCGCCGACGAGCAGCGCGACGCCGCTCAGGCCGACGAGCATCCCGGAGAACGCACTGTCCGCGGCGTCGCGGGCGGCGAGCGCGTCGGACGGGCGGGAGATGGCCACGTCGCCGGGGGAACCGGGCAGCAGAGTGCCGGCGACCTGGTCCCGGAGTGCTGCGACGGCCTCGTCGGTCGATCGTTCGAACAGGATCGTTGGTCGTCCGTCCCACCCGATCGTCCGCGCGGTCGTCCGGTCCACGAAGGCGCTCGTGTCGAGGTCCGGCGCCAGCGGGAGCGGGCCGAGCACACCGATGACCGTCACCGGGGTGTCCCCGGCCAGGACCTGTGCACCGGGCCCCGTGATGCCGAGGCGTTCCGCGGCGAGCGAGCCGAGCACGACCGTGCCGAGCCCGTCGGACGCGCGGTCGTGCCATCGTCCGGCGGCGACCGAGGCGTTCAGGAGCGGGGCGAGTGCGTCGTCAGCGGTGCCGACGGTCAGCGCTCCCGTCTCGGCGCGGTCGATCAACGCGCTGCGGTAGAGCTTCGTGTGCAGGTCCGCGTACCCGGCGGCGCGTTCGACACCGGGGAGACGGTCGATCCGCGCCGCCGAGTCCTCCGGCAGCTGGACGGCCGTCCTCGCCTGCGCGTCGGGGACGGCGCGCAGCAGGTTCGTGCCCAGTCGGTCGAGTTCGGCGTCGAGGGCGGCGCGGCTCGAGGTCGAGATGCCGACGACGGCGATCATGGCGGCGATGCCGATGGCGATCCCCAGCGCGGAGAGCACCAGGCGGCCAGGGCGTGCACGCAGACCGGCGACGCCGAGCAGGACCGAGTCGGATCGGCGGAGCCGCGACGGCGTGAGTCCGGCGGCGGTCGCGGAGAGCCGACGTGCCACGGCGGACCGGCGGCTCATGCTGCGCTCCGCTCATCGGCGACGACGGCGCCGTCGCGGATCGCGATGCGTCTCGGGAGCTGTGCGGCGAGCGCGGTGTCGTGCGTGATCACGACGATCGCCGTCCCGTCGGCGTTCAGCTCGTGGAGGAGGTCGACGATCGACGCGCCGGAGCGCTGGTCGAGGTTCCCGGTGGGTTCGTCGGCGAGGACGAGCGGCGGGGAGGCGACCAGGGCGCGGGCGATGGCGACGCGTTGCCGCTCACCGCCGGACATCTGGTTCGGCCTGTGGGTCGTCCGGTTCCCGAGGCCGACACGTTCGAGCATCTCCCGCGCGCGTTCGTGACGCTCGTGGCGCGGGGTGCCCGAGTAGAGCAGGCCGTCGGCCACGTTGCCGAGCGCGGAGACGCCCTCGGCCAGGTGGAACTGCTGGAAGACGAACCCGATGCTCCCGGAACGGAGCGCCGAGAGCGCACCGTCGTCCAGGCGCGCGATGTCGTGCCCGGCGATCTCGACCAGCCCCTCGTCGGCCCGGTCGAGCGTGCCGACGACGTTGAGCAGGCTCGACTTGCCCGAGCCGGACGGCCCGACGATCGCGACGAGCTCGCCCTCGTCGACCCGGAGCGACACGTCGTCGATCGCGGTGACGGGTGGGGACCCGTAGTGCTTCCGCACGTGCTCCAGCCGGATGATCGCGGCGGTCATCGGGGGACCACCACGCGCTCGCCGGCGCGCAGGCCCTTCGTGACGGCGACCGAACCGGCCGCACTCTCCCCGAGTTCGACGGTCTTCGTGCGGACGGTGGTGCCGGTCAGCACCTGGACGCCGTACGTGTCGTGCCCCGTCGCCAGGACGGCCTCGACCGGGACGACGAGGGCATCGCGGATCCCAGGGGTGGCGATGTCCACCCGGACGTCCACGTCGGAGGCGTCACCGGCAGCGGCGTCGTCGTCGAGCGCCAGGGTGATCGGCACCCGCGGCGAACCGGTCTCGTCCTCCTCGGGCTGCTCGGGCTGGCCGACGCTCCGGATCTTCGCGGGGACCGCCTTGCCGTCGGGCAGCGTCACGGTGGCCGTGCCGCCGGCGTGCACGGACGACCGTTGTTCCGGGGTGATCGTCGCGGCGACCGCGCGGGTGCCGGTGGCGAGCGTCGCGACCTCGTCACCCGCGGCGATCGTCGCCCCGGCGGTGAGCGTGGTGGAACCGACACGGAGGTCCTCCGGCATGAAGAGCACGTCCCCGAGCGCGATCGTCCCGCTCTGCGGGGCCCCGAGCGACTTCTGCCAGCGCTCGACGGCGGCACCGGTCACCGCGGTGAACTCCTCGTCGACGAAGCCCGGGTCGAACCCGGCGTCGCGGAGCGCCTGTTCGAGCTGCCGCACGTCCGGACCCTTCGCCATCCCGGCCGCGAAGGGACGCCAGGACGGCAGCGCCCCGCGGAACACGGTGACCGGGCGGTCGTCGATGCGGAGCAGGGTCGCCCCGGGGGTGAGCACCGTCCCGGGGACGGGCGGCGCGGTGACCGTCCCTCCGCGCTGTGCAGTGACCGGGCCGCGGGAGTCGTAGCCGAGGGTGCCCCGCGAGGTGACCGTGCGGTCGACGCTCTTCCGCTCGACGACGGCGGTGGTGGGCTTCGGCCCGGTAGCGGCGTCGGCATCGCCGCCGGGTGTGCCGGCCAGGACCGCTCCGGCGCCGGCGAGCCCGAGTGTCACCGCGACGGCGGTGCAGATGATCATGGTGCGGCCGCGTCGGTGTGCTCGTGCCGGACCGGTGGGCGTGTGCTCGTCCATCGGTGTCGTCTCCTCCCGGACGGCGAGGTGCCGTTCCGAGAGGACAGTCAACGGTGGAGGGCGTTGCGTCCGTGTGTGGTGTCGCTGGACCCCGGATCCGTGCGGTGCCGGACCGGCCGCTCAGCGCACCAGCGCCGGTGCCGGACCAGGCCCTCAGAGCACCAGTGCCGTGCGGCCGTCGCCTGCGGCCGACCAGGCCGCCTCGACGTCGCGCATCGGCACGGCGGCCGCGTCCACGGCGATCGTGCCGTCCGTGATCGCCGCCACGATGCCGGGGAGCTCCGCGACGAACGCGCCCGTGCCGACGGAACCCTGCCCGCTCCCGACGATGGTCAGGCCGGACGCACGGAGCGCGGCGGACGGGATCGGGGCCTCCGGACCGGCGGTGGAGCCGATCGCGATCCAGTCGAGCCGGATCCCGCGCTCCCGCCGTGCCGTGACGATGGCAGCCATCGCCGCCGCCGCGGGTGCGCCCCAGACGTAGTCGATGACGACGTCGACGTCGGACGCCGCTGTGGCGAGGCCGTCGACGTCGTCGAGCGGCACGACGACGTCCGCGCCGATGGCCGGCAGCGCTGCGAGACGGTCTGCGTTCCGGCCGCTCGCCACGACGTGCGAGGCTCCGAGGTGCTTCGCGACCTGGACCGCCGCACGACCCGAGGCGCCGGTGGCGCCGAGCACCAGGACGCGGGCACCGTCCGGGAAGTCGATCCGGCGGCGGAGCGCGACCCAGGAGGACATCACCGGGTTGACGCCGGCCGCGATGGACACCGGGTCCGCGCCGTCCGGCAGGACGACGCTGGCACGAGGGTCGACGGCGACGCGCTCGGCCATCGAGCCGCGGGTGTCGGACTGCACGGCGAAGTACCGGAGCGTGCCGTCCGGGAACCGGCCGACGCCGTCGACGCCGGGCACGAGGGGCAGTGCGCCCTCGCTCGTGTAGTGGGAGCCGGACGCCTGCGAGCGGACGCGGGGGTGCAGGCCGGCGGCGACGACCTCGACGAGGACCTCGTCGGGGGTCGGGGTCGGCTCGGGGAACTCCGCCCAGGTCGGAGCGGTGTCGAAGCGGGTGACGACGGATGCGTGCATGATGTGCTCCTTTGGTTCGTGTTACGAATCAAAGTAGTTCGCATCACGAACATCGTCAAGTAGGCTGCGTGCATGGACACCAGCGAGCAGGACCGCCTCGTCGACGCCCTCGGGCACGCGGCGTTCACGACGATGGGCGCGCTGACCGACCTGGCGGCGGACGCCGGCCTGTCGCTGACGCAGCTCCGGGTGCTCGCGATCCTGCGGGACCGGCGGCTCCGCATCGGGGACCTGGCGGAGTACCTCGGCCTCGAGAAGTCGACGATGACCGGGCTCGTGGCCAGGGCGTCGCAGAAGGGCCTGCTCGCGCGGGAACCGAACCCGGACGACGCCCGCGCGGTGGACGTGGTGCTCACCGACCGTGGGCACGAGGTCGCGCTCGCGCTGGAGTCGGCGATGCGCGACGCCCTCCTGCCCCTCACCGAGCGGCTCCCCCCGGCCGACCGCCGACGACTCCGCGAGCTCCTGGAGCGGATGCTGCGGTGATCAACGCCAGCGCCAGCGCCTGTGCCAGCGCCTGTGCCAGCGCCTGTGCCAGCGCCAGCGCCAGCGCAGCGGCCGCGCCGGCGCCGGCGCCGGCACCGTCGGCCCCGCGAGCCGCTACCGACCGTGCGCCCGTGACGGGATCTGCGTGGCGAGCTTGCCGCCGGACACGTCGAGCAGCGTCCCCGTGATGTACGACGACGCGTCACTCGCCAGGAACACCAGCAGGTCGGCGACGTCGTCCGGGGTCTCCCACCGCCGGAGTGACAGCGTGTCGAGGAGCCGGTCCTGCGCCTCGGCGGGCATCGTCGCGAAGCCGTTCATCGCCGTCGGCACCATCCCCGGCGCGTACGCGTTCACCGTGATGTCCCACGGCCCGAGCTCCGAGGCCAGCACCCGGGTGAGCGCCACGACCGCGGCCTTCGACGCGGCGTACGCGGCGCTCCCGACGCTCGGCACGATCGCCGCGAAGGACGCCGCGTTGATGATCCGGCCACGGCCGGCCCGCTGCATGACCGGTGCGACGGCCTGGCTCATCAGGAAGGTCCCGCCGAGGTTCACGTCCATGCACCGCTGCCACGCGTCCCACTGCAGGTCGGCGACGAGGCCGTCGACGTTGATGCCGGCGTTGTTCACCAGGACGTCGATGGTCCCGTGTCGTTCGACGACGACGTCCACCGCCGCGCGCACCGACGCCGGGTCGGCGACGTTGCAGACGACGTGGTCGGGGGAGTCCGGTCCATCGAAGGCGAGGTCGAGGGCGATGACCCGTGCTCCTTCGGCGCGGAACCGGGTGGCGAGCACGCTGCCGATCCCGCGGCCGGCTCCGGTGACGACGACCACGCGGTCGCTGAGGTCGAGGTGCATCGTCGCTCCCTTCGACCGGCGGACGTCGCCGGCCTCAATAGGCATACTAATCAGCATGACGAACGATGCGGAACAGGCCGAGCCGGCACAGCGGGTCCTCTGGATCACCGGCGGCGGCAGCGGCATGGGTGCAGCAGCGGCGCGCACCGCGGCGGGGAGCGGCTGGACGGTGGTCCTCAGCGGGCGCCGCGCCGACCGGCTCGAGGCGGTGGCCGCCGACGTTCGCTCCGCCGGCGGGACCGCGGACGTCCTGCCGCTCGACGCGGCCGACCCGGACGCCGTCCCCGCCGCGGCCGCGGCGATCGCGGACCGGTACGGGCGCCTCGACGGGCTGGTCCTCGCCGCCGGCCTGAACGCACCGCGACGCCGGTGGGACGACCAGTCGATGCCGGACTTCCGCGCGATCGTGGACACCAACCTCACCGCCGTCGTCGCCGTCGTCGACGCGGCACTCCCCGCGCTCCGGGCGTCCGGCGGCGTCGTGGTCGTCGTCTCCTCGTACGCCGGGTGGTCGTTCCAGTCCGGCGCTGGGGTGGCGTACTCGGCATCGAAGACGGCACTCGGCTCGGTCGTCCGGAGCCTCAACCAGCAGGAGGCGGCGCACGGGATCCGCGCGACGCACCTCTGCCCCGGCGACGTCGCGACGGACTTCCTCGACCAGCGCCCCGAGGTCCCCGACGCGGCAGCGCGTGCCGTGATGCTCACCCCGGAGGACATCGGCCGCACCATCGGCTTCGTGCTCGACGCCCCCGCGCACGTCCGCGTCGACGAACTCGTGATCAGCCCGGTCGCACAGCGGTGACGAGCACCTTCGACCGGGTGCTCGACGAGCTCGGGTCGGCGATCGTCTCCGGAACACTGCCGACCGGACACGTCGACAGCATCGACGGTTTCGTCGTCCGCACGGGTGCGAGTCGGAGCATCGTCCGCGAGGCGACGCGGGTCCTCGTCGGGCTCGGTCTCCTCAGTGCGGGCCGTCGCGTCGGCCTCCGGGTCCGCCCGCGGGAGGACTGGGACGTGATCGACCCGCGCGTGGTCGGCTGGCGCCTCGCCGGGTCCGAGCGCGACGCGGTGCTCGCGGAACTCCGCGCACTCCGGCGCGCGGTCGAGCCGGAAGCGGCAGCCGCGGCAGCGGACCGTGTCGCGTCCGGCGCGGTCCCACCGGACGGCCTGGAGGCACTGGTCGCCGCCGCAGGCCGACTCGCGGCCGACGGCGCGGACGCCGCCACGCGCCTCCAGTCCGACCGAGCGGTGCACCGTCGCCTGCTGGACCTGTCCGGGAACGCGGTCTTCGCCCGGCTGGCGCAGGTCGTCGAGCGCGCGCTCGACGAGCGCGAGCACATCGGACCGGACCCGCACGACATGGCGCTGCACGTCGCGTTGGCCGACGCCGTGGCGCGCGGGGATGCTCCGGGGGCGGCGGCGGCGATGCGGGAGATCGTCGACCGCACCTGAACCGGAGGACCGCTTGCGCCGCCCACGGCCGGACCGTTAACATTTCACATGTTGTCCAATCCGGGGGAGTCCGCATGCGCATCCTGATCGCCGAGGACGAGACGTTCCTCGCGGACGCCGTCGCCGCGGGCTTCCGAAGCCACGGCTGGGCCGTCGACGTGGCCGGCGACGGCGACCGGGCCCTCGAGCTCGCACTCGTCCACGACTACGACGTGCTCGTCCTGGACCGTGACCTCCCCGGCACACACGGTGACGACGTCTGCCGGGACGTCGTCGCCGCCGGACGGGGATGCCGGATCGTGATGCTCACCGCTGCCGCCCGGCTCGACGACCGCGTCGAGGGGTTCGAGCTCGGTGCCGACGACTACCTCCCGAAGCCCTTCGCGTTCGCCGAGCTCGTCGTCCGCGTGCGGGCGCTCGGGCGACGGAGCGCCGCCGCTGCACCGCTCGTGCTCCGCGCGGCCGACATCGAACTCGACCCGGCGCGCGGCACGGTCGTCCGGGCCGGGGACCCGGTCCACCTCACCCGGAAGCAGTTCGGGGTCCTCGAGCTCCTGCTCGGCGCCCGCGGACAGCTGGTCAGCGCCGAGGTGATGCTCGAGAAGGTCTGGGACGAGCACGCCGACCCCTTCACGACCGCTCCGCGGGTCACCGTCTCCACGCTGCGACGGGCGCTCGGTGCGCCGGATCCGATCACGACCGTCCCCGGAGTCGGGTACCGGATCGACGTCGACGCGTGAGCACCAGGACGCGGCTGACGCTGACCGCCTGCACGGTCTTCACCCTCGCCGCGCTCGCCGCGTTCGCCGGGCTCGTGTTCGTCATCCAGGACTTCCCCGCCTACGCCGTGGACCGGGGCGAGTTCCCGCGGCGGAGCGAGGTGATCCGGATGGTGGTGACCGGCGCGGCCGTGGCGATCGCGTTCTTCGCCGTCGTCGGGGCGGTGTTCGCGTGGGTGCTCGCCGGAACGCTGCTCCGGCCGCTCGACCGCATCGCACGTGCCGCCCTCAGCGCCGCGGACGGCGACCTCTCCCAGCGTGTGGGCCTCCGTCGATCGGACGAGTTCGGCCGGCTCGCCGCGACGTTCGACCTGATGCTCGACCGGCTGCAGGACGCCGTGGCGGTCCATGAGCGCTTCGCGGCGAACGCCGCGCACGAGCTCCGGACACCGCTCGCGGTGATCCGGACCGTGACCGAGGTGGCGCAGGCATCCCCGGAGCACCGTGACGTCGACGAGGTGCTCCGCCGGATCGCCGTCACCAACCGCCGTGCGACCGAGACCTGCGAGGCACTCCTCGAGCTCTCGGACGCGAACCGGGTGTCGATGCGGCGTCGCCCGGAGGCGCTCGGGCCGGTCGTGGCGGACGCGCTCGAGGAAGTGCTGCCGGCGCTGGAGCAGGCGGGCGTGCAGGTCGGCGTGGACATCGGCCCCGGCGACGTCGTGCTCGAGTGCGACCGACGGCTCCTCCGGCAGGCGCTCCGGAACCTGCTCGACAACGTCGCGCGACACGGTGCTCCCGGAACGGCGACGATGACCGTCCTCGCCGATGCCTCCGACGTCCTGATCCGCTGCGAGAACCCCGGCGAGACGCTCGATCCCGAGCGTGTCGGGCGACTGGCGGAGCCGTTCCTCCGGGGTGGGGGCCGTGGGCGGTCCGGGGCGGAACGCGGGCACGGGCTCGGGCTGGCGCTGGTCGCACGCGTCGCGGCGGTCCACGGTGGCGCGCTCGACCTGCGGCCGCGTCCCGGGGGCGGCCTCGTCGTCGAGATCCGCTTGCCGCGCTGAGCCGCGGTGTCACCGGGGCCGGCGCGTCGGACCGGCGGGCGCGTCGTGTCCGGCTGGCCCGCGGGGTGCGCGCGTACGGTGCGCGCCATGCGTACCCGAACCGCATCGCCGCTCGTCGTCCTCACGCTCGTCGCCCTCACGCTCTCCGGCTGCACCGCCGGCTCGGACGCCGACGACGAGCCCACGCGCCGGGCCGCGACCGCCCCGCCGACGCCGACCGACCTGGCCGACGGCGAGGTGGTCCCCACCGGCGCCGTGACGGACGTCGCGACCGGACTCGACGCGCCCTGGTCGGTGGTGCTGACCGACGACGGCACCCCGCTCGTGAGCCTCCGGGACTCCGGTGACGTCCTCGAGCTCGGCGACGACGGCACCCCGCGGACGGTCGGGTCGATCGACGGCGTCTCGCACGGCGGGGAGGGCGGGCTCCTCGGCCTCGCGCTGCACGACGACGCGCTCTACGTGTACTCGACCGCCGACGACGGCAACCGTGTCCAGCGCTACCCGCTCACCGGCAGCGCCGGGTCCTTCGCGCTCGGCGACCCGACGACGGTCATCGACGAGCTGCCCGCGAACACCTTCCACGACGGCGGCCGGATCGCGTTCGGGCCGGACGACATGCTCTACGTCACCGTGGGGGACGCCGGGAACCGGTCCGAGGCGCAGGACCGGTCCTCGCTCGCCGGCAAGATCCTCCGCCTGACCCCGACGGGCGACGTCCCCGACGACAACCCCTTCGACGGGTCGCCGGTCTGGTCGTACGGGCACCGCAACGTGCAGGGACTCGGGTGGGCGTCCGACGGCACGATGTTCGCGTCCGAGTTCGGTGAGGACACCTGGGACGAGCTCAACGTCATCGAACCGGGGAAGGACTACGGGTGGCCCGAGGTGGAGGGCGCCGGCGGCACGAGCCAGGGGTTCGTCGACCCGGTGCGGCAGTGGTCGACCGACGCCGCGAGCCCGTCGGGCCTCGCCGTCGTCGACGACACCGTGTTCATCGCGAACCTCCGCGGTGAGGTGCTCCGGTCGGTGCCCGCCGCCGACCCGTCCGACTCGCGCGAGTGGTTCTCCGGGGAGTACGGGCGGCTCCGCACCGTGCTCGCGGGACCAGACGGCACCCTCTGGTTCGTCACGAACAACACCGACGGCCGCGGCACCCCCGGCGCCGGCGACGACCGGATCCTGTCCGTCGGTCTCACCGGGTGAGGCGCGCGTACTGTCCGGTCCATGCCTGCTCTCACAGACACCTTCGTCCTGTCCAACGGACTCCACATCCCCCAGATCGGCTTCGGCACCTGGCAGATCCCGCCGGGGTCCGAGGCGTACGACGCCACCCGGGCCGCACTCGACGCCGGCTACCGGCACATCGACACGGCGGCGGCCTACGGCAACGAAGCCAGCGTCGGCGAGGCGGTCCGCGACAGCGGTGTGCCGCGTGACGAGGTGTTCATCACCACGAAGCTCCCCGCCGAGATCAAGACGGCGTCCGGCGCGCGCGAGGCCTTCGCGGCGTCCACCGCGGCCCTCGACCTCGGGGTCGTCGACCTCTACCTGATCCACGCACCGTGGCCGTGGAGCGACATGGGCAGCGACCACCGCGACGGCAACGTCGAGGTCTGGAAGGTCTTCGAGGAGCTGTACGACGCCGGCAAGACCCGGTCCATCGGGGTCTCGAACTTCGTCGTCGCCGATCTCGAGCACCTCCTCGCGAACACCGACGTCGTGCCGCACGCCGACCAGATCCGCTGGTTCATCGGCAACACCCAGGACGACACGACGGCGTTCTGCGCGGAGCAGGACATCCTCGTCGAGGGCTACTCGCCGCTCGCCACCGGTGGACTCCTGTCGAACGCGGCCATCGGCGAGATCGCGGCGAAGTACGACAAGACCGTGGCGCAGGTCGCGATCCGGTACCTGCTCGAGAAGGACGTGCTCCCGCTGCCGAAGTCGACGACCCCGTCGCGGATCGCCGAGAACGCCGACGTCGACTTCGTGCTCGCGCCCGAGGACGTCGCGACGCTCGACGGCCTGCAGGACACGACCGACTGAGCGGCGGGCGCGCATGACGTCGATCACCGACCTCGTCCCGGACCCGTCCGCGCTCGAGCGCATCGCGACCGGCAGCACCTGGGCGGAGGGGCCGTGCTGGATCCCCGCCACCCGGACGCTCCGCTGGTCCGACATCCCCGGCGACCGGATCCTGCAGTGGGACGCCTCCTCGGGTGCCACCACGACGTACGCCGACGGGGTGGAGTTCACCAACGGCCGGACCCTCGACGCCGACGGGTCCGTCGTGCAGTGCTCGCACGGGAACCGTCGCGTCGAGCGGGACCGGGACGGTGTCGTCACGGTCATCGCGGACGGGTGGAACGGGGTGCGGCTGAACTCTCCGAACGACGTCGTGGTCGCGCGGGACGGCAGCGTGTGGTTCACCGATCCGGCCTACGGCATCACGCAGCCGCGCGAGGGGCACCCCGGTGTGCGGGAGTACGGCGACCACTGGGTGTTCCGTTGCGGCCCGGACGGCTCCGACCTGCGCCCCGTCGTGCTCGATGCCGACGAGCCGAACGGGTTGGCGTTCGACCCGACCGGGCGGGTGCTCTACGTCGCGAGTTCGTCGTCGGAGCGGCCGGTGATCCGGGCGTACGACGTGTCCGTGGACGGCGTCGGTGGCGGCGGCGCGCGCGGTGCCGGGGACTGCGGCGTCGCGGCCGCGGTCCGGGTGAAGAACGGGCGGGTCTTCGCGACGCTCGAACCGGGCGAGGGGGCACCCGACGGCATCCGGGTGGACCTCGACGGCAACGTCTGGTCGTCCTCGCACCACGGGGTCGTCGTGTTCGCCCCCGACGGTCGGCGGATCGGCGAGGTCCCCGTGCCGGAGGTCGTCGCGAACCTCTGCTTCGGTGGCGACGACGGCACGACGCTGTTCATCGCCGCGACGACGTCGATCTACCGGATCCGGACGGCCGCCCGGATCTGACAGCCCTTCCGTTCATGGTATGTGCAATGTAAAATACATGTACACCCACCACGAGCGGAGACGTCATGCCCCATGTCGCGATCATCGGAACCCGGGGCTACCCCTCCTACTACGGCGGCTTCGAGACGGCCGTGCGCCACATCGCGCCCCACCTCGCAGAGTCGGGGTGGGGCGTCACCGTGTACGGCCGCCCCGGGCAGGAACGGACGGACGACCCGGCGCTCGATCCCCGGGTCGTCCGGCGGACCACCCGGGGGACCGAGTCGAAGGCGCTGAGCACCCTGTCGTTCGGGCTCACCGCGGTGCTCGACACCATCCGCCGGCGCCCGGACGTCGCGCTCGTCATGAACTGCGCGAACGGCTTCTGGCTCCCCCTGCTGGCACTCGCTGGCATCCCCACCGTCGTGAACGTCGACGGCATCGAGTGGGAGCGCGCGAAGTGGGGGCGCCTCGCCCGCTTCGTCTTCAAGGCCGGAGCCCGGATGACCGCTCGGTTCGCGGACCGGCTCGTGTTCGACGCCGACGCGATCGGCGCCTACTGGCGCCGTGAGTTCGACCGGACCGGCGTGATGATCCCCTACGGCGGGACCGAGAGCCGCGCCCTGCCCCTGCACGAGGACGACACCGACCTCACCGGGCGGCCCTTCGCCCTGGTGGTCGCCCGGTTCGTCCCGGAGAACACCGTGGCGGAGTTCCTCGAGGCCGCCGAGCGCATCGCCCGGCACCACCCCGTCGTCATCGTCGGGTCCAGCGGGTACGGCGGCGGCCTGGACGACGCGGCCCGATCGCTCGCCGCGCGGAACCGCGACGTCCGGTGGCTCGGGCACGTGGCGGACGACGCGCGGCTCTTCGCGCTCTGGCAGCACGCCGGCGCGTACTTCCACGGCCACAGCGTCGGCGGCACGAACCCGGCGCTCGTCCAGGCGATGCACTGCGGCGCGCCGACGGTCGCCAGGGACACCGTCTACAACCGCGAGGTCCTCGGGGACGACGGCGCCGTCTTCGTCGAACCGCAGCCGGACGCCATCGCGGACGCGGTCCTCGCGGTGCTCGACGACCCCGAAGAGCAGCAGCTGCGCGGTGCCGCCGTGCTCCGCCGGGCGCGGACCGCGTACACGTGGGACGGCGTGTGCGACGGGTACGAGCAGGCGCTCGCGGGGGTCATCGTGCGGGAGCGCGCTGCCGTATCCTGACTCGGCCATGCAGTGCGACTACTTCGACCGCGGGGTGTGCCGCTCGTGCACGCTCATGGGGCAGCCGTACGCCGATCAGGTCCTCGACAAGGAACTCCGCACGCGCGAGCTCCTGCACGACGCGGTCGAGGCTGCCGGGGGACCGGGTTCCGTCGAGTTCCTCCCGGCGATCACCAGCCCCGAGTCCGGCTACCGCAACCGGGCGAAGATGGTCGTCGGCGGATCGGTCGAGCACCCCACGATCGGGATCCTCGACCACCGCCAGCGTGGGGTCGACATCCGGCACTGCGGCATCTGCACGCCCGGCATCCGCGCGGCGCTGCCGGTCCTGGCGGACTTCGTCTCGTCGGCCGGCCTCATCCCGTACGACGTCGCGACCCGCCGGGGCGAACTGAAGTTCGTGCTCGTGACGGAGTCTCCCGACGGCGCGCTCATGGTCCGCTTCGTGCTCCGGTCCGAGGGGCAGCTGGCCCGGCTCCGATCGCGCCTCGGCGACCTGCTGCTCGCCCTGCCGGAGCTCGTGGTCGTCACCGCGAACCTGCTGCCGGAGCACAAGGCCGTCACCGAGGGCGTCCGGGAGGTCGTGCTCACCGAGCAGGAGACGCTGCCGATGCGGCTCGGGCCGGTGACGATGCACTTCCGCCCGCAGAGCTTCTTCCAGACGAACACGCACGTCGCCACACAGCTCTACGCGCAGGCCGCGGACTGGATCGACGAGGTGGCTCCGGCTTCGATGTGGGACCTGTACTGCGGCGTCGGTGGATTCGCGCTCCACGCCGCCCGACCCGGCCGCGCCGTCACCGGCATCGAGACCAGCGTCGAGGCGATCCGCTCCGCGAAGCAGTCCGCGCGTGAGGCGGGGCTCGTCGACGTCCGGTTCGCCGCCGACGACGCGACCGAGCACGCGCTGCGCTCCCGTCCGGACCAGACGCCGGAGCTCGTCGTGGTGAACCCGCCCCGGCGCGGGATCGGGGCGACGCTCGCCGATTGGCTCGAGGCGTCCGACGTCCAGCACGTCGTCTACTCCAGCTGCAACCCGGTGACCCTCGCGAAGGACCTCGCCCGGATGCCGTCGCTCCGACTCCGCCGCGCGCGGGTGCTCGACATGTTCCCGCAGACCGGGCACCTCGAGGCCGTCACGCTGCTCTCCCGGGTCTGATCCGGAGCCCTGCGGCCGCGGTTGCCAGGGGATTCGGATGTTCGCGTACCCGGGTACGCCCGATCGCCATGTGCATGGCGATCGTCCCGTACAGGTTTCCTCGCGGGGTACATAGCACTGATGGGTAGAACCCTTGGTCTCAGTTTGATAACGACGCGGAGTTTCCTATGGTGGCCGACCGTGACGCCGGCGCGAACCACTGCCCCCGGCGACACCTCAACAGACCGCGATCGGTCGGGGTGGGCAGTGGTCCGCCGAACGGCGTGCGACCCCGCTGGAGCAACGACATGAAGAAGACCACCCGTACCCGCGCCCTCCTCGGCGGACTCGCCTTCGCCGGCATCGCCGCGGCCGGTGTGGGGCTCTCGGCCCCCGCGAACGCCGCGTCCGGCTCGACGTGGGACGCCCTCGCCCAGTGCGAATCCGGCGGCAACTGGGCCATCAACACCGGCAACGGCTACTACGGCGGCCTGCAGTTCACGCAGAGCACCTGGACCGCCAACGGTGGTTCCGGCAGCCCGGCGAACGCCAGCCGTGCGACCCAGATCGCCGTCGCCGAGCACGTCCTCGCCTCCCAGGGCTGGGGTGCATGGCCCGCCTGCTCCGCGAAGCTCGGGCTGAGCGGCACCACCGGCGCCGCCCCGGCCGCCATCCCGCAGCAGCAGGCCGCACCGGCTCCGGCCGCTCCGGCCCCCGCGCAGCAGGCGGCGCCGAAGGCCACGACGCCGACGACGACCGCCGCACCGGCAGCCCCGGCTGCTCCGGCCGCGCCGTCGAAGCCCGCCGCGGTGAAGACCAGCGGCAAGACGTACACGGTGGCGTCGGGTGACACGCTCGACACCATCGCGACGAAGCTGAAGGTCGACGGCGGCTGGAACAAGCTGTGGGCCGCCAACACCTCGATCGACGACGCGAACCTGATCTACGCGGGTCAGACGCTGCAGCTCCCGGCCTGACCTCCGGCAGACCGATCACCGACGAAGCGCCCCGGGCTCTCCCTCCGAGAGTCGGGGCGCTTCGTCGTGCAGCGCTACTGCGGGTTCTCCTGCAGCCAGCGGCCGAGGTCGTCCGATCGCAGCGCCGAGCTGAGCGCCTGGACGGCGACGGTGTTCACCGCGACGTACGACTGACCGTCGGCTGAGGTCCCGCCGCCCGCAGTCGGCATCGTGAAGGTCTGCAGGTCCGCCGGCCGGACGCCGCGCAGTGACCATCCGAGGCCGGCGATCGTACGGAAGTCCAGCCCCGGGTCGACGGCGAGGTACCCGCTCGTCGCGGCGACGAAGTCCTGGATGCGTCCGGGATCCGTCATGGTGCCCTTCGAGAGCACCCCGTCAACGATCCCGCGCATGAACGCCTGCTGGTTCCGGACCCGGGTGTGGTCGGCGTCGGCGAAGGCGTACCGCTCCCGCACGAAGGCCAGTGCCGCGTCGCCGTCGAGGCGGTTCGCCCCGACGGTGAAGTGGTGGCCACGTGCGGTGAAGTCCTGGGTGGACTGCACGGTCACGCCGCCGAGGGCGTCCGTCACGGCGCCGAAGCCGCGCATGTCGATCTCGGCGACGTGGTCGATGCGGACGTCGAGGAGCTGTTCGACCGTCTGCACCGTGAGCGGGATGCCGCCCCATGAGTACGCCGCGTTGATCTTCGCGTTGCCGTGGCCGGGGACGTCGACCCACGAGTCGCGCATGATCGACATCAGGTACACGGCCTTCCGGTCGGCCGGGACGTGGGCGAGCATCAGCGTGTCCGATCGCCCGCCCGCTGCGGTGTCGCCCTGCTGCGCGAGTCCCTTCCGGGAGTCGGAGCCGATGAGCAGGATGTTCTCTGCACCGTCGGTGGTGGCCGGTCGTGTCCCGGTCGGGAACGGCTCGGCGATGGTGTCGGACTCGCGGTCGTAGCTCCGCGCGAGTCCGCCGACGAAGACGCTCGCGACGACGGCGATCACCGCCGCGATGCCGACGAGCGAGCCGAGCGTCGCGACGAGGGCGACGAGGAACGGGCGGCGACGGCGCGGGGTGGCGCGACGACCGGGCATGGTGACTCCTGGGTTCCGGCCGGCCGTGGCACCGACTTCCCAAGGTTACAACATGTGGTATTTCACCCGCAATGGGATCAGGAGGTACCCAGGATCCGTCCGAGCGCCGACCGGAGCGCCGGGTCGTCGGGCAGCACCTCACGCTCGATGTGCTTTGCGGTGTCCCAGGCGGCTCGCCCGCGGTCGGTCACGGTGACCACGCGCCGGCGACGGTCATCCGGGTGTGGACCGCGCTCGACGAGCCCGTCGCGCTCCATCCGCTCGAGCGTGCGTGACATGGTCTGCGGCTGGACGCGGGCGGTCCGGGCGAGGGTGTCGGCGCCGGTCGGCCCGGTGCGGATGAGGATGTCGATCGCGATGAGTGCCGCGTGGGGGAGTCCGATCGCGCGGAGTCGTTCGTCCCAGTCCCGCTCCACCGAGCGGGCTGCCGCGGCGAGCAGTCGCCCGAGGGGCCACTCGGCGGGGTCGTCGTCCATGTCTGGATTCTAGGGTCGCTCCGCATGTGCGACGGAATGATCAGCATGCTGATCATTCGAGTACGCTCAACCTCGTGCCCCGCTTCCTCCGCATCGTGATCCCCGCCGTCGTCATCGTCGCCTGGCTCGTCATCGCCTCGATCGGCGGACCGTTCTTCGGCAAGATCTCCGAGGTCTCCACGAACGACCAGACCTCGTTCCTCCCCGCGTCGGCCGATGCGACCAAGGTGCAGGAGCGCTCGGCGGCGTTCCGCGACGACACCGGCGCTCCCGCGGTCATCGTCCTCGAACGCTCCGGTGGCTTCGCGGCGTCCGACACAGCGGCCGCCCGCGCGCTCGTCGAACGGCTCGGTGACCGTTCCGACGTCGACTCGGTGAGCCCCGCGATCCCGAGCGAGGACGGGGACGCGGTCGAGATCGTGGCGACGCTGACGAGCGCGGCGGACACCGGCGACGCCGTGGCGGCGATCCGAGCGGACGTCGACGACGCGCTCACGTCCGGGATGCGCGGCTACGTCACCGGTCCGGCCGGGTTCACGGCCGACCTCACCGAGGCGTTCGCGGGCATCGACGGCATCCTGCTCGGGGTCGCCCTCGCCGCGGTCCTCGTCATCCTGGTCATCGTCTACCGGTCGCCACTGCTGCCGTTCCTGGTGCTCGGGACGGCCACCTTCGCACTGACCGCGTCGATCCTCGTCGTGTGGGCGCTGGCGAAGGCCGGCATCGTCACCGTGAACGGGCAGGTGCAGGGCATCCTCTCGATCCTGGTCATCGGTGCCGCGACCGACTACGCGCTGCTCTACGTCTCCCGGTACCGCGAGGCGCTCCGCGACTACCGCACCGGCTGGGACGCGACGAAGGCCGCCCTCCGCGGGAGCCTCGAGCCGATCCTGGCGTCGGGCGGCACCGTCATCGTCGGCGTGCTCTGCCTGCTGCTCTCCGACCTCAACTCGAACAAGGCCCTCGGCCCGGTGGCGGCGATCGGCATCGCGTTCAGCCTGCTGGCGGCTCTGACGCTCCTGCCCGCGCTGCTGCTGATGTTCCGTCGCGCCGCGTTCTGGCCGCTGCGTCCGCTCGACGGCAGCGCGCACCCGGTGGTCACCGGTCCCGACGCCCGGGGACTCTGGGCACGCGTCGGTCGGCTCGTGTCCCGCCGCTCGCGGGTCGTGTGGATCGTGTGCACCGTCGGACTGCTCGCCATGGGCACCGGGCTCATCGGGCTCAAGGCGGACGGTGTCCCGCAGAGTGACCTGGTGATCGGACAGTCGCAGGCGCGCGACGGTCAGGACGTGCTGGCCGACCACTTCCCCGCAGGCTCCGGCAGCCCGGCGCAGGTGATCGGCGACGCCGACCGCATCGACGACCTGGCATCGGCGATCACCGGCGTGGACGGCGTCGACGGTGTGGTGGTGGTGTCGAAGGACGCACCCGCGGGCACGGTGCCGGTCAGCGGGAGCGGCGGCGCGAGCGGGAGCGGCGGCGCCGGCCCCACCGTGGTCGACGGGCAGGTCCTGCTCCAGGCGACCCTGAGCTCCGCCGCCGACTCGGGCGCTGCCGAGACGACCGTGCGCGCACTCCGCACCGCCGTCGAGCGCGTCGACCCCGGCGCGCTCGTCGGCGGGGTCACCGCGACGGCGATCGACACGAACGACACCGGCATCCGGGACCGCTCGCTGATCATCCCGGTGGTGCTCGTCGTCATCCTGCTCATCCTGATGCTCCTGCTGCGGAGCATCGTCGCACCGCTCGTCCTCATCGGCAGCGTGATCGTCTCGTTCGCCGCGGCGCTCGGCGTCGGCGCGCTGGTGTTCGACCACGTGTTCCACTTCCCCGGCGCGGACCCGTCCGTCCCGCTGTACTCGTTCGTGTTCCTGGTGGCGCTCGGGGTGGACTACAACATCTTCCTCATGACCCGGGTGCGTGAGGAGGCCCTGCGGCACGGCCCGCGCGAGGGCGTGCTCCGCGGACTCGGCGTCACCGGTGGCGTGATCACCTCAGCCGGGGTGGTGCTCGCCGCCACGTTCGCTGCCCTCGGCGTGATCCCGATCCTGTTCCTCGTGCAGATCGCGTTCGTCGTCGCGTTCGGCGTCCTGCTCGACACGATCGTGGTCCGTTCGCTGCTCGTCCCGGCCCTGGCGTACGACCTCGGCGCACGCGCCTGGTGGCCGTCGCGCCTCTCGCGTCGCTCCGCCGACATGTGACACGCTGTGCACATGCCAGTTCCCTCGACGCAGCCTGCTGCCGAGCGCAAGCTCCTCCGTGACACCGTGCAGGACAAGATCCGCGACGCGATCATGGACGGCACGCTGGAGCCCGGCGAGCGGCTCAACGACGACGACCTGATCTCCTGGCTCGGCGTCTCCCGCACCCCGATCCGCGAAGCCCTGGCCGAACTCGCCCGCGCCGGCCTGATCGAGATGGCCCCGAACCGCTACACGCGGGTCGCGGCACCGACTGCTGACGAACTGCTCGACGCGTACCGCACGCTCGGCGTGATCTACGGCGGGGTCGTCCGCCTGGCGGTGCCGCGCTTCACCGACGCGGAGCGCAAGAAGATCGTGAAGATGCTCGACGACGTCGTCGCCCGCGTCGGCAAGGACGAACAGGCGAAGGTCGCCCACGACGGCGCGGACATCTACTCGCTCTGGGCCGGGGCCTGCGGCAACCCGTCCCTCGAGCAGCTCTGCCGGTCGACCACCGACGGCCTGGCCTTCAAGCTCCGTGTGCCGGAGCTCGCCGAGCTGGTGCCCGCCGACGTCATCCTCCCCGAGCTCCAGAAGCTCAAGGACGCCGTCCTCGCGAAGGACCCGATCGCCGCCGAGCTCGCGATGGAAGCGGTGCACCTGCTGCCGACCCGCGGCTGACCCGCGGCCCGCGGCCCGCGGCTGACCCGCGGCCCGCGGCCCGCGGCTGACCCGCGGTGGTCAGTGCGCGACGGCGGAGATCATCCCCAACCCGACGCTGATCCGGTCGGCGACCTCGATGAGGTCCTCGGCGAGCGAGTCCATGTCGCGGTCGCGGAGCTGGGTCACGCGTCCGGAGATCGACAGCGCCGCTGCGATCCGTCCTGACGCGTTCCGGATGGGCGCGGCGATGCAGAACCGTCCGAGTGCGAGTTCCTGGTTCTCCACACACCACCCCCGCGACGCCGAGGCCGCCAGGTCGGCGGTCAGGGCGTCGTGCGTGGTGATGGTGTGGTCCGTGTAGCGGGAGAGTTCCCCGAGCAGCGCTTCCCGCTCCGCCTGGCTCATGTCGAGCATCAGGGCCTTGCCGAGCGCGGACGCGTGCAGCGGCTGCCGCATCCCGATCATCGTGTGCGACTTCGGCGCGAGCGACCCCTCGAAGTGGCAGAGGTAGATCGCCCAGGCGTCGTCGAGCACGCCGACGTTCGCGGTCAGCCCGATGCGGTGCGCGAGTTCCTGCGCGGCGGCGCGGGACTCGCGGTGCACGGGATTGTGGTTGAGGCCCTGGCTCGCGAGCTCGAGGACCGCCCGCCCGACCGAGTACCCCTGCGTCTCCGGGTCGCGCCGGACGAACTCGAGCGACTCCAGCGTCGCGAGGAGCCGCCCGGTCGTCGAGGTCCCGAGCCCGATCGCGCGGGCGATGTCCGACGCGCGGACGCTCCCGCTCTCGGAGGTGCCGAGCGCGCCGAGGACCGCCACGGCGCGCTCGATGCTCTGGTTCGGAGGGGTGGTGGCCATGTGCCCATTCTGCTGGTCGAGCGGGCACCCCGCGCCGACTGCGACGCGGGGTGCCCTGGTTCTCAGCCCTTGCGCCACAGGTCGACGAGGAGCCTGGCGAGGTTCACGAGCAAGCTCGCGACCCCCAACCACAGCACCTGACGCCTGGGCTTGGAGTCGTTGTCCTGGGACATCGATCCACCTCCTGGTGTCTGCGCCGGCGGACACGAGAAGCGCAGGCCAAGGGGTGTGCATCGTCCATCTGGGCGGTACACTGGTCCGAGCTTGTGAGCTTGGGACCCTGTGTGTCCCTTGGCTTTCCGCTCGGAGAGCCGACCGAAGCCCATCACCGTTGTCGCGGTGGTGGGCTTCAACTCTGCCCGGGCCGCGCTCCGGCGGTGACGCGGACCCGGCGTCAGCGTAGGTGCTGGCCGCAGCCGGAACCGCGTATTCCACATGTGGTCAGGCGACGGTCACGCCCGACGCGAATGCGTGGTCAGGCGACGGTCACGCCCGACGCGAATGCGTGGTCAGGCGACGGTCACGCCGGACACGAACGCGTTCGTCCGCACCTGCGCCGCCGTCAGCGGCACACCGCCGAGCACCACGCCCGAGAACGACACGTCCGACACCCCGTGCGCGGCGTCCCACCCGGACAGCGTCACCGGGTCCGCGCTCACGCTCGTGAAGTCCCGGATCGTGATGCCCGTGATGCGCCCGCGCTCGTCGCCGTACCCGGTGTCGTTCGAGTACGGCCCCTTGAGCACCTGCATCACGATCGCCTGCTTCCCGACCGGCTGCGACTCCACGTGGTAGCCGTCGACCGTGACGTCGGAGAGCGTCGCCCAGTCCTGCACGTCGAGCTTCAGTGCCACCTCCTTCGCGCGGAGCACGTACGACCGTGTGATGGACACGTCGGTGAACACCTCGGTCTCCATCGACGACCCGAAGCGCACCGGGTTCCCGCCGGTGACGTTCCAGAAGGTGGTGTCGTCGGCGTGCAGCCCGCGGGTCTCGGGCTCGCCGTTGGTGGCGGCGTCGAGGGCGTGCCAGCCGAACCCGTCGTCGCCGCTCATCACGAAGTCGTGGCTGACGGTCATGTCCTGCACGCCGTCGGTGTCGATGCCGTCGTTGTTGATGAGCGTGCCCATCAGGTTCATCCACGAGACGTCGATGCCGGACGAGCGGATGTAGAGCGTCTGCCACCACTGGGCGTTGCGGACGCCGATGCCCTCCACGGTGATGTCCGAGCTGTCGTGGAAGCGGATCGCCATCGTCTTGTCGGTGCGGGAGGTGTCGTCGCCGGCGTCCAGGATCCCGCGCCCGCGGACCGTGACCCCGGTCACCCCGTCGCCGTCGATGCGGCCGCGCACGAGTGCGCCCGGCGCCAGGTAGACGGTCTGCCCCGACGTCGGTCGGATCACGCCGGCGTCGTGCTCGCCGGGCCCGTAGTAGAGCACGTTCGGGTCGGCGGCCGACGGGACGTCCGTCTCGGACGGCGTGACGTAGAGGAACAGCGCGCGGACGCCTGGTGTCTCGATGACGAGCGGGTGCGCGTCGCGGATCGTGAACGTCACGGTGTCGCCGGAGCGGGTGGTGGCGATCGCGAGGGTCCTGGGCGTGACGACCGGGGTCGCGGACGTGGCGAGCCCCGGCATCGTGACGCGCACCGTGGCGGTGCCGGTTCCCTTCGCGAACATCGCGACGTCGTGCGAGGTGCCGCTGACGGACTCCGCCTTGACGGGGACCGCCGTCGCGTTGGCCGACACGGTGTGCGCGGTCGCTGTCGGTGCGGCCGGGTTGCCGGGGTTCGCCTGGATCGCGGCGGTGCCGACGGTCGTGGCGGCGACCGCCCGTGGGCCGGGCGCGGCGTCGGCGGCGTGCGCCGGGCCTCCCGTCCAGGTCGACACGGACGCGACCGTGACGGACGCGACCGCGATCGCGGTGAGCAGGGTGGTGGCGCGCAGGCGCATGGCGATCTCCCTTGATCGTCGGATGGGTGGTGCGGTGGTCAGTAGACCTTCACGGCGCTCGCCGTGACGAAGGGCGACCCGTTGGTCGCGGTCACGACGACGCGGAGCGACGTCGTGCGGACCGGGTCGACGTCGTGCACCCGGTGCCGGTGGCGGTTCCCCGCGACGGTCGCGAGGGGCTGCCACGCACCGTCCACGCACGCCTCGACCCGGTAGTCGCGGGCCAGGTCCGGGACGGCGTCCCAGTGCGTCCGGTGGTGGTGCAGGTTGATGAGGTCCGCGTCGACGTCGTCGTTCCAGACGATGCGGACCTGGTGGACGTCGACGGGCTCCGCCCAGTCGAGCGTCAGTGTCGCGGTGTCGTGTGCGTGGCTCGACCACATGTGCGGCCCACCGTGGGGACGCTGGATGCCGTCCACCACCCGGGAGGCTCGCCACGCGTCCGTCTCGCCGGTCACGGTGAACGCGAAACAGGTTCCGCGGAGGGCCCGTGCCTCCCAGTCCGTGACGGGTTGGTCGTCCTCCTCCGGGATGTGGTCGTCGAAGGCCGCGTCGTCGGCGGAGCGGGCGCGGAGCGCGAGGACGCCGTACGGGTGGCCGTCGGTCCGGAGCAGGCGGACGCCGGGTGCGGTGCGGACGACGACGACCGCGTTGCACGGCTCCGCCGGGTGGAAGTCGAGGTCGACAACCGCTTCGCCGGACCCGGGCGGAACGCGCGTGGTGTGGGTGGAGACGTGGTCGATCGGGGCGTAGTTCTGCGGCTTGCCCGTGGTCCAGAGCTCGACCCGCAGGTCGGTCGCGGCGTCGGCGTCGGTGCGGATGGCGATCGTGCCGAGGGACGGGTCCGCGGGCAGGACGATCGCGGCGTCGCGGTCGAGCGCGAAGGGCTCCTCGGTCTGCCACGGCGTCGTGTCGATCGTCGTCAACTCGGAACTCGCGCTGATCCGGGCACGGCGTGCCAGGTCCGCGGCGTCGACGGCCCGGACGCCGATGAGCGGGGCGTCCTCGCGGAGGAGCGTCTGCTGCAGCATCGCGATGTGGTCGGACCCGAGCTGGCGTGGCGTCATGCCGTGCCGTGCGACGAGGTGCGCCGCAGTGCCGGCCGCCTGGCCCTGGGTGGCGCAGGTCGCCATCACGCGGGTGGAGCCGAAGGCGATGTGCGACGCCGAGATGTTCCGTCCGGCGACGAGCAGGTTCGCGACGTTCGCCGAGTAGAGGGAGCGGAACGGGATGTCGTACGTGCCGTCCGTGTAGCGCTGCTGGGCGCCGGCGGTCTCGGCGTAGACGCCCTCGACCGGGTGCAGGTCGATCGACCAGCCGCCGAACGCGACGGTGTCCGGGAAGGACCGCTGCGTGAGCAGGTCCTGCTGGGTGAGGGTGTGGTCGCCCACGAACCGGCGGTACTCGCGCTTGCCCGGGATCGCGCCGACCCAGTCGAGCGTCAGGGTGTCGGCGTCGAACCGGCCGGAGTTCTTGATGTGGTCCCAGATGCCGTAGACGACGCCCCAGAGTTCGTCGCGGATGTGCTCGTTGTCGGTGACGGTGTCGAGCTCGCCGCCCCACTCGATCCACCAGTAGTTGCAGCCGTTGTCGCCGGTGCCGATCGCCCGGTTCGCGAGGATCGGCGTCTGCGACACGTCGATGGCGATCGACGGTGCGACGAACTTCTCGGGCCTGCCGGTGTCGTGCGTGGAGAAGAAGATCGAGCTGCCGAGCAGTTCGTCGTCGGCGTGCTCGGGTGCCCAGTCCTCGCCGTGCTCGTCCCGGCCCTCGCGGCCGATGCGGTACTCGGCGCCGGCGAGTGCGCCCACGAGTCCGTCGCCCGTGCAGTCGAGGAACACCGGCGCGGTGAACGTCGTCTCGATCTCGGAGCCCATCGTCCAGCCCGTGACGCTGGTGATCGTCGTCGGTCCGCCGTCGTCGGAGGTCCGGACGGTGCGCACGTCCGTGTTGAGGTGGAGGTGCACGTTCGGCTCGGCGCGGACGAGGTCGAGCACCACCTGGTCCCAGTAGACGGCGTTCCCCTGCGGGTTCCGGTACTGGTTCTCGAGGAACAGCTCGCCCATGATCCCGGTCTCGCGGGCGAACCGCTGGGTGCCGTGGGCGGTCGCGCCGACGACCCACACGCGGATCTCGCTCGAGGAGTTGCCGCCGAGGACCGGGCGGTTGGTGACGAGGGCGACGCTCGAGCCGAGGCGGGCGGCGGCGACGGCGGCGCTCACACCGGCGAGGCCGCCGCCGACGACCACGACGTCGTGGTGCTGGTTCCGGAACTGCATGGCAGCGACGGTATCACTTGCTGGCGCTTCTTTCCCACTGTGTGGCAAAGTGTGCCCGACGAGTGCTATCGTCAACGAACTCTCGACAACGAAGTGTGAGGTCACCCCATGAGCGACGGAACCCGAACGCGCACGAGCGCCGACGCCGCCACCACCACCCCGGACGTCCGGGCCGCGCTGGGCGACGACGCCCGCCGCCAGAGCATGCGGAAGGTGATCGTCGCGGCCGGTGTCGGTCACTTCGTCGAGTGGTTCGACTTCGGCCTCTACGGCACGCTGGCCACGGTCATCTCGCTCCACTTCTTCAAGCAGGGCGACCCGCAGGTGGCGCTCCTGTCCGCGTTCGCGGTGTTCGGTGCCGGCTTCGTGATGCGACCGCTCGGCGGGTTGTTCTGGGGGTCCCTCGGTGACCGGGTCGGCCGGAAGACCACCCTCGCGACGGTGATCCTCATCACGAGCGGGGCCACCGCCGTGATGGGCATCCTGCCGACGTACCAGGTGGTCGGACTCTGGGCGCCGGTCCTGCTCGTCCTCGTGCGACTCGTCCAGGGCTTCGCCGCCGGCGGTGAGGGAGCCGGCGCGACCACGCTGCTCGCCGAGTACGCCCCGTCGAACCGGCGCGGCTTCGTCACGAGCTTCATCGACGTCTTCGGGTTCGTCGCCTTCATCGTCGGTGGCGGCCTGGTCTTCCTCTTCACGGCGGTCGCCGGCGGGGACGCCCTGCAGTCGTGGGGCTGGCGGGTGCTGTTCCTCATCGCGATCCCGCTCGGGCTCGTCGGGCTGTACCTCCGCACGAAGCTCGAGGACACCCCGGAGTTCCGCGCGCTCAAGGCCAAGGGCGAGGTCGCGGCGAACCCGCTGCGCCGCTCGATCCGGACGTCGTGGCGAGCGCTGCTCTTCTGCGTCGGCTTCGTCGTGATCAAGGCCGTCGGGCACTGGATCCTGCAGACCTTCATGCCGTCCTACCTGCAGGCGGACCTCGGCTACTCGCCCATGGTGTCCTACGGCGCGGTGGTACTCGGCTTCATCGTGATCGCCGCCCTCGTGCCGTTCTTCGGCCTGCTGTCCGACAAGATCGGCCGGAAGCCGGTCATGCTCGCCGGCTGTGCCGGGTTCGTCGTGCTGACCTACCCGACCCTGATGCTCATGAACGCCGGGAACTTCTGGGCGGCCGCCGGGGCGATGATGCTCCTCGGGCTGTTCATGGCCGCGTTCGACGGTGCCGTGAGTGCTGCGATGGCCGAGCTGTTCCCGACCAACATCCGGTACGGGTCGATGGGCATCGCGTACAACATCAGCGTCGCGGTCTTCGGTGGGATCACGCCGTACTTCGCCACGTGGCTCATCGCCTCGACGGGCAACAACTTCGCGCCGGCCTTCTACGTGATGGCCGCCGCCGCGATCAGCGGCATCGCGGTCCTGCGTGCCCGCGAGACCAACAAGGAGACGCTGCGGCAGGAGTGAGACGCGGCCATGAGCACGGACGGGAGGCACGGTGCCAGCTGGCACCGTGCCTCCCGTCCGGGGGGTGTTGGCGACATTTCGCAGGAGGATGCCATACTCCACGCACCGTCTCCGGTTATCGTGCTCAGGTGAGTTCGCAACCGGAAGAGACGACCCTGCGCCGCCGACGCGGCTCCGTGCCGCCCCGGCACGGCCGCCAGAAGCGCGGGTTCGGCGTGGTGTTCCCCGCCGTCGCCGGTGTGCTCACCATGGCCCTGCTGCTCAGCGGCGGGTACGCGGCGTACGCCTACAACCGCCTGGCGTCGAGCGTCACCAAGGTCGACGCGATCGGTGGATCGACGAGCACCAAGGACGACGTCGACGGCAAGGCGATGAACATCCTGCTCGTCGGTGACGACCACCGTCCCGAGAACGCGACGCCCGAGCAGATGGCCGAGCTCAGCACCACCTCGGACGGCGGATCGACCAACACCGACACCATGATCGTGCTGCACATCGCAGCCGACGGGCGCAGCGCGACGATGATCTCGTTCCCGCGCGACTCCTACGTGGACATCCCCGGCGTCGGCAAGGGCAAGCTCAACAGCGCGTTCTACTACGGCACCCTCAACAACGGCGGCGCCGCGGGCGGTGCCCAGATGCTCATCAAGACGATCGAGGGGCTCAGCGGGCTGTCGATCGACCACTACGTGCGGGTGTCCCTGCTCGGCTTCTACGAGATCGTGAAGCAGCTCGGCCCGGTCGAGGTCTGCCTGAAGGAGCCCGCGAAGGACAAGTACTCCGGCGTCGACCTGCCCGCCGGCAACTCGAAGCTCACCGCGAAGCAGGCACTCTCCTTCGTGCGTCAGCGCCACGGCCTGCCGAACGGCGACCTGGACCGCTCGGTGCGCCAGCAGTACTTCCTCTCGCAGGAAGCGCGGAAGATCCTCTCCGCCGGCACACTCCTCAACCCGGTGAAGACGACGAACATCATCGACGCGATCGGTGACTCCGTCGAGACCGACCAGGGCCTCGACCTGCTGTCCCTCGCGTCCCAGCTCCGGAACCTGCGGCCGTCGGCGATCCAGTCCGCGACGATCCCGATCCTCGGCACCCCGACGATCGACGTCGGCGGCTCCGCGCTCTCCATCGTCGAGGTGGACACGGTCGGCATGCCCGCGTTCGTGCAGGGCCTCATCGGCCAGTCGGACGCCTACACGAAGGCGACGGCCGCGGCCGCGTCGGGTGTCAGTGTCACGGTCGTGAACGGCAGCGGGATCACGGGCGCGGCCGGGGCGGCGACCACGGTCCTCGCCGGCCGCGGGTTCCAGGTCGGGACCCCGGGCTCCTCGGACACCACGATCGCGACGATGGTGCAGTACCCGGCGGGCATGGAGGCGCAGGCGAAGGCCCTCGTCGCCGCCGTCCCCGGCGCGCTGCCCGTGCAGACGTCGTCCGTGCAGGGCGTGACGCTCGTGCTCGGGAAGAACGGCAAGACCGCCGTGGCCGCGGAGCCGGCGGCACCGTCCTCGTCGTCCGCCGCGTCCGAGCCCTCGTCGAAGCCGTCGTCGAAGGCCGCGTCCGAACCGAGTGCGACGTCGACCGACGTGCACAACTACGGGCAAGCGGACTCCTGCATCTACTAGGTTCGAGGGTGTGAGCAACGCAGCGCGTCCGATCACCCTGATGACCTACAACGTCAAGAACCCGGATCCGGCGCACGACTGGCCGGCGCGTCTGCCGGTCCTGCTCGACATCGTCCGACGGAACGACCCCGACGTGCTCTGCGTGCAGGAGGCCTTCGACCACCAGATGGACGAGCTCCGCGCGGGCCTGCCCGGGTACGCCGACGTCGGCCAGGGACGCGAAGGCGGCACGGCGGGGGAGCACGCGGCGGTCTTCTTCCGGACCGAGCGGCTCCGACCGATGGACACGGGCTCGTTCTGGCTGTCCGACACCCCGGACGAGCCGGCGTCGAACACCTGGGGCAGCCTGTTCCCGCGGATCGCGAACCACGTGGAGTTCCTCGATGCCGACGGGCCGGCGTTCACGCTCCTGACGACCCACCTCGACCACGAGCCGACCGAGCACGGGGACGAGGTCCGTGGCCGGAGCGCCGCGCTCATCGTCGAGCGGCTCGCCGGGATCGACGGCCCGGTCGTCGTGGCCGGGGACTGCAACGAGCCCGCCGGTGCGGGAGCGGCGTCGCGGGTCTTCGCGGACGGTGGCTACACGGATGCGTGGACGGTGGCGGGGGACCCGGCGGACCGGACGGCGACGTTCAACGACTGGCTGCCGCCCGTGGACTCCGGCGAGCGGATCGACTGGGTGCTGACGAAGCGCGTCGCCGGCGTCGACCGGGTGCGCATCGACCACGACGGGCCGGAGACGTGGTTCGCGAGCGACCACTTCCCGGTGGTCGCCACGATCCGGATGTGAGTGCGTGCGGCGCGCGCCGAGGGTGTCGCGCCGGCGTCAGCAGCCGTGCACGGCGTTGACGGGCATCGGCGAACCGATGACCGTCACGGTGGTGCCGTCGGTCAGTGCGGAGACGCCGTTGGTGCCGGCTCCGTCGGAGTCGGACGGCCAGCCCTCGGCGAGGAGGAGCTGCCACGCCTCGGAGTCGCCGGAGCCGAGCGACTCACGGTCGGCATGTGCGGCGTCGTCGATGCGGTGCGCGATGTCGTCCCCGACCTGGACGTCGTCCGGGCCGGTCAGCTCGACGACGCCGCCGGTGCGGGAGCGGACGTCGTCGCGGAGGACCCGGACCTCGAGCGAGTTGCCGAGGCTGGACGGGGTGGAGAGCGCGGCCACACGGATGGCGCCGCCCCACGTGTAGGTCGTGCCGGCGGGGAAGCAACGGCCGCCGTCGCCTTCGGCCGTCTGGGTGCGGGACGGGGTGCCGAACAGGCGGTTGAGCAACGACACGGTCGTGCGGGAGTCGCGCATCGAGGCGACCGCGACGGTCCGTTCGCCACGGCGGAGGACGATCGACTCGGCGCCGAGCTCGACGGCGTCGACGCGCTTGAGCTTGGCGTTCGAGACGTGCGTGGGGGTGGCGACCGGGGTGATCTCGGCTGCTGCGGCACGGTCGACGGTGGCGGGACCGTTGGACAGGTCGGCGGCCGTCGCACCCGCCAGGAGGGCGAGCGTCGCGGCGCCGAGCGCGAGCATGGTCCGTGCAGTCACCGTTCGACCGTAGGGCCATGACCACGCCTGGACGACGGGTGTTACCGAATCGGGGCCGGGCCGTCACCGGACCGTGACATTGCGCTCGACTGGACAGGTCTTGTACATGTACCATCGCTGCCATGCCCGTCTCATCGAAGCGACGTCTCGTCGCCGAAGCCCTCCGCGACGCGATCGCGACGGGTCGGTACGTCTCCGGGGAACGCCTCCCCGGCGAGCACGAGCTCGCCGAACGGTTCGCCGTCAGTCGTGGGACGGTGCGTGCGGCACTGGCCGACCTCGCCGACGACGAGTACATCGCCACCCACGGCGGCATCGGCTCGGTCGTGACCTTCGACGGCGCAGCGCTCGACCCCCGAGCCGGCTGGGCGCGCTCGATCGCCGGCAGCGGCGCCGAGGTCGTCGCGCGCACCCTCCGGATCGAACGGGTCACGGACGCCGAGCTCGCCGGCGTCGTCGGCGCGGACCCGGAGCTCGTCGCGGTCGACCGGGTGCGCTCGGTCGTGGACGGCCCGCACGTGTCCTACGAGCGCAGCATCGTCCCGCGGATCGGCCGGCTCGACCGCGCGGTCGAGGACGGCCTGGTGGACGGTTCCCTCAGCGCCACGATCGAGGCGGCCGGGCTCGTCCCGGTCCGTGCCGAGCAGTGGATCGACGTCCGGCCGCTCGACGACGCCGAGGCCGCGGTGCTCGACCGCACCCCGGGCACCCCGTTCCTGCACAGCCGCCGGGTGTCCCGGACCGCGAGCGGGGCGTTCGTCGAGGCGGTCGACAGTCTCCTCGACCCCGAGCGCTTCCGCATCCACATGCGGTTCCAGAGCACCACCGGACAGGACGCACGATGACCGCGCAGCACGACCACGCCCTCGCCGCCTTCCGGGGGCTCGCCATCGGGGACGCCCTCGGCATGCCGACGCAGTCGATGTCCCTCCGCGAGATCCGCGAGGACCACGGGCGCATCGCCGGGTTCGTCGACGCGGGCCCCCACCAGCGGATCGCGCACGGCATGCCCGCCGCGAGCATCACCGACGACACCGAGCAGGCCGTCCTCGTCGCACGGCTCCTGGTCGAGGGGGAAGGACGGCTCGACCCGACCCGCTTCGCCGAGGCGCTCATCGACTGGGAGCGCGGGATGGCGGCGAAGGGGTCGCTCGACCTCCTCGGCCCGAGCACGAAGACCGCGGTGCAGCGCATCCTGGACGGCGTCCCCGCGTCCGAGGCCGGGTCGACCGGCACGACGAACGGTGCCGCGATGCGGATCACCCCGGTCGGCATCAGCACGCGTGCCGACGACCTCGACGCGCTCGTCGACGCCGTGCAGGACGCGTCTCGGGTCACCCACGACACCGGGCTCGGCATCGGTGGTGCCGCGGCGATCGCGGCCGCCGTGAGCGCCGGCGTCGACGGCGCGACCCGCGACGAGGCACTCGACGTCGCCGTGGCCGCCGCCCGCATCGGGGAACGCCGCGGGCACTGGATCGCCGGCGCCTCGATCGCCGACAAGGCCGCGTGGGCGCGCGGGTACCTGCCGACCGTGCCCGCAGCCGACCGCATCGACGTGATCGACGGCGTCATCGGCACCAGCGTCGCCAGCCAGGAGTCGGTGGTGGCAGCGCTCGCCCTCGTCTCGCTCGGCCTCGACCCGTGGGAGACGCTCTGCACCGCCGCGAGCACCGGCGGCGACACCGACACGATCGCCGCGATGGCCGGTGCGGTGCTCGGCGCCGTGCACGGGCCGTCCGCGTGGCCCGACGGGGCCGCCGAACGGGTCGAACGCGTGAACGACATCCGGTTCGCGGACGTCGTCGCCCCCCTCCTCGCACTGCGCGGCACGCACTAGCCACGCCCCCACAGCCCCGGTCGGTGGCATCCCCCACGAGCCACCGCCCGGTCCCCCCCCCGAAGCCCTTCCGACGACGTAAGAGGAACCATGACCGACCGTCCCGCCTCCGGCACCCTGACCAGCATCGAGCAACGCGGGATCGAACCCGTGCCCGCCGCCGAGCGCACCGGCAGCTCCGGCGCGCTGTTCTGGGTGTGGTTCGCAGCGAACATCTCGATCCTCGGGCTGCCCCTCGGCGCGACCCTGGTGGCGTTCCAGCACCTCAACATCTGGCAGGCGCTCGTCGTCGCGGTGGTCGGTGCGGCCGGGTCGTTCGCGCTCGTCGGGGTGATCTCGATCGCGGGTCGTCGTGGTGGCGCTCCCGGCCTGACGCTGAGCCGCGCGGTGTTCGGCGTCCGCGGCAACATCGGCCCGACGTTCGTCTCGCTGCTGTCCCGACTGGGCTGGGAGACCGTGAACACCACGACGGCGGCGTTCGTGCTGCTGTCCCTGTTCACCATCCTCTTCGGGACGGACGGCGACGCGAAGCACGAGCCGCTCCTGACGGTCGTCGCGATCCTGGTGTTCGTGATCGCCACGGTGCTCATCTCCGGGCTCGGTCACGCCTTCATCGTCGCCGTACAGAAGTGGGCGACGTGGGTCTTCGGCGCGCTCAACGTGTTCGTCGCCGTGTTCCTGGTCGTCCGCGTCGACTGGCACGTCGTCGGCAGCGCTCCCGCCGGCCCCTTCGCCGCGATGGCCATCGGCATCGGCACGATCGCTGCCGGGACGGGGATCGGCTGGGCGACCGCCGGTGCCGACATCGCCCGCTACACGAAGACCAGCGTGCGGGCGTCGAAGCTCGTCGCCGCCAGTGCCGCGGGCGCGGGCATCCCGCTCGTGCTCCTGGTCGGCCTCGGAGCGCTCGTCTCCGCCGGCGACCCGACCCTCGCGCAGGCCGGTGACCCGGTCGCCGCGATCCGTGACCTGCTGCCGAGCTGGATGGCGATCCCGTACCTGATCGCCGCGTTCGGCGGCCTGCTGCTCTCCAACCACCTCTCCGTGTACTCCGCCAGCCTCACCACGCTGACCCTCGGCATCAAGGTGCCCCGGGTGTGGGCGGTCACGGTCGACGTGGTCGTGACGTTCCTCGGCGCCCTGTACTTCATGCTCGTGGCCGACGGCTTCTACGCGCCGTTCATCACGTTCATCTCCGTCCTCGCCGTGCCGATCACCGCCTGGCTCGGCGTCTTCATCGCCGACATCGTGCGCCGCACCTGGTACGACCCGGTCGCGCTCCTCGACCTGCGCGCCGGGGGTCGCTACTGGTACTCCGGCGGCATCGCCTGGCGCGCGGTCATCGCCTGGGCCGTCGCGATCGTGGTCGGGTTCCTGTTCACGAGCGTGCAGGTCGGGGACGCCGACCCGGTGTTCGTCGGCTCGTTCTCGCACACCTGGATCGGCGCGAACGGCCTCGGCTGGATCGTCACGTTCATCGTCGCCGCAGCGGTCTACGTCCTGACCGGCGGACCGAAGGGCACGCTCCACGAGCCGGCCGACGAGTCCGCGCCGATGCCGGTCGCGGAGCGCGCCTGATGCCGCGGCTCGTCTCCGTCGGCAACGTCATCGTCGACATCGTGATGCGCATCGGGGAGCTGCCGGAGCCCGGGGGTGACGTGCTCGCATCGTCGTCGGACATCACCGCGGGCGGCGGGCTCAACACGATGGTCGCGGCCCGGCGCGACGGCCTCGAGGTCGTGTTCGCCGGCCAGTACGGCACCGGTCCGTTCGGCGACGTCGTGCGACGAGCCCTGGCGGACGCGGACGTCGAGGTGCTGCAGCCCGGGATCGACGACGTCGACAGCGGCTACTGCGTGGCGCTCGTCGACGCCTCCACCGAGCGCACCTTCGTCACGTCCGTCGGCGCCGAGGGACGGCTCGGCCCGGCCGAGCTCGCCCGCATCGACCTCCGCGAGGACGACACCGTCTTCGTCTCCGGCTACGGGCTCGCCCACCCGGTCAACGGTGCCGCGATCGCCGCGTGGATCGGGACGGTCCCGGCATCGGTGCGGGTCGTGTTCGACCCGTCGCCCCTGGTCGCGACGCTGGATCCGTCCGTGGTCGCGCCCGTGACGGCGCGTGCGGACGTCGTCTCCACGAACGCCCGGGAGGCCCGGCTCATGTCCCCGACGTCGGCCGACCTCCGGCAGGCGGTCGCCGCCGTGGCCGCGGGTGCGCGGGGCACGGCGCTGGTCCGTGACGGCGGGGCCGGGTGCTGGGTCGCGGACCCGTCGCTGTCCGACGGCCCGGTCCTGGTTCCGGGCTTCGCCGTCGCGGCCGTCGACACGAACGGTGCCGGGGACGCGCACGGCGGTGTGCTCGTCGCGGCGCTCACCCGGGGCGCGGGCCTCGTCGACGCGGTCCGCCGGGCGAACGCCGCCGCTGCGATCGCGGTGTCCCGTCTCGGTCCCGCGACGGCGCCCACGCGGGCCGAGACGGACGCGTTCCTGGCCGCCCACCCGGCGTAGACCGGCTCGTCGGACCGGTGCCGAGCCTCCCGTCCGGGCTGTGTGCAGGGGGACAGTCTCCTGAACGCAACCGGGGGACGCCCTGCGTACCGTCGAGGGCATGACGGACCAGCAGATCGACCAGTACACGATGCAGGACCCGACGAAGCTCTACGCCGACAAGCAGCCCGACGAGCAGTACCTCGAGGGCGCCGGGACGGACGCGGAGATGGCGCAGAACGTGCCGGCCGACCACGGCGAGGACACCTACCGCGGCTCCGGCCGACTCGCGGGCCGCAAGGCACTCGTCACCGGCGGCGACTCCGGCATCGGGGCCGCCGTGGCGATCGCCTACGCCCGCGAGGGTGCCGACGTCGCCATCGGGTACCTGCCCGAGGAGCAGGAGGACGCCGACCGGATCGTCTCCCTGATCGAGGCGGCCGGACGCAAGGCCGTCGCGATCCCCGGAGACATCACCTCGCTCGAGTTCTGCGAGGAGCTCGTCGCGACCGCCGTCCGTGAGCTCGGCGGGCTCGACATCCTCGTGAACAACGCCGGCAAGCAGCAGAACGTCTCCTCGATCGTGGACATCTCCGACGAGGAGTTCGACGAGACCTTCAAGACGAACGCCTACGCGACGTTCCGGATCACCAAGGCCGCGGTGCCGCACCTGCAGCCGGGCTCGACGATCATCAACACGACCTCGATCCAGGCGTACGCGCCGTCCCCGCACCTGGTGCACTACGCGGCCACGAAGGCGACCGTGAACAACCTGGCGAAGGGGCTCGCGGCCCAGCTCGCGCCGAAGGGCATCCGCGTCAACGCGGTCGCGCCCGGGCCGATCTGGACGCCGCTGCAGCCGGCCGGTGGTCAGCCGCCGGAGGCGCTGCCGTCCGCCGGGGAGCAGACCTACCTCGGCCGCTGGGGCCAGCCCGCCGAGCTCGCGCCGGCGTACGTGTTCCTCGCCAGTGGCGAGTCGTCGTACGTCGTCGGCGAGACGCTGCACGTCGACGGCGGCATGCCGACGCCGTAGCGCGCCGCGCGCCGGGGCCGCTGTGCGCGGTGCTCAGCGCGCGGTGCGCGGCGTGCGGACCAACAGCCAGATGAAGTACGGCGTGCCGATCGCGGCGGTCAGGATGCCGGCGCCGAGCTGGGCGGGCGCGATGACCGTGCGGCCGACGACGTCGCCGGCGCACACGAGCACCGCGCCGAGCATCACGGCGACCGGGACCACGGCCGCGTGCTTCCGGCCGACGAGCGCCCGGGCCGCGTGCGGTGCGACGAGCCCGACGAATCCGATCGTCCCGACGGCGGCGATCGCCGTCG
This sequence comes from Curtobacterium sp. PhB136, assembly GCF_004346855.1. NCBI lineage: Bacteria > Bacillati > Actinomycetota > Actinomycetes > Micrococcales > Microbacteriaceae > Curtobacterium > Curtobacterium sp. PhB136. The sequence goes on along the minus strand of NZ_SMGH01000004.1, from coordinate 351,669 downwards.
CGGTGAGCACCACCGACACGGCGAGGAAGCCGAGGCGGGCACGGGACAGCCGGACGCCGAGGAGTCGCGGGGTGTCCTCGTCCAGGGACACCAGGTCGAGCTCCCGACGGCGGGCGATGACCGCGACGAGCGCCAGCACGAGGACGACCGCCACCGGCACGCAGTCCGACCACGTGCGACCGTAGGTCGAACCGGACAGCCAGGTCAGCGCCTTCGTCGCGTTGAACGGGTCCGTGAGCACGATGACCAGGCTGATCATCGCGGTGAGGCCGGACGAGACGCCGATCCCGACGAGCACCAGCCGGTCCTGCCGGAACCCGCCGCGTGCGGAGAGGCCGAAGACGATCGCCGCCGCCAGGGTCGCACCGAGGAACGCACCGCCGGCCATCGTCCAGGAGCCCACCACCGGCAGCGCGGTCACCATCACGACCGCACCGAGTCCCGCTCCGCTCGAGACACCGAGGACTCCGGGATCGGCGAGGGGGTTCCGGGTGACGGCCTGCACGATCGTGCCGGCGAGTGCGAGCGCCGCGCCGGCGAGGAGCGCGGCGAGGACCCGCGGCACCCGGGTGTCCAGGATGAACGAGATCGCCTGGTTCGCCCGGCCGGTCAGCCAGTTCGTCACGTCGCCGAGCAGCAGCTTCGCGTCCCCGAGGAGCACGGACGCGATCACCACCCCGACGAGCACCGCGGCCAGGGACAGCGTCACGACGAGCACCGTCCAGCGGCCGGGGACCCGGGACCCCTCGAGCTGACCCGTCTGGCCCGAGTCGCGGGTGCGGATCGCCATCACGACGAGGAACACCGCGCCGACGACGCTCGTCACGATCCCGGTGGGGACGGCCGTGGCGGTGTCACCGGTGACGAACGCGCGGAGCAGCACGTCCGACGCCAGCACGATGCCCGCGCCGACGAGCCCCGCGACCGGGAACGCCGCCCACGAGCGGTGCATGGTCGGGAAGCGGCGGGCGAGGGGACGGACGAGCGCCGGTGCGCAGAGGCCGACGAAGCCGATCGGGCCGGCGATCGTGACGGCAGCGGCGGAGAGCAGGACCGCGAGGACGATCGCGACGACCCGGGTGCCGCGGACCGGGACACCGAGTCCCCGCGCCGCGTCGTCGCCGAGCGCCAGGGCGTCGACCCGTCGGGACACGAGGACGAAGCCCCCGACGCCGACCACCAGGAACGGCAGCATCTGCGCGACACCGGCGAACCCGTTCTGCGCGATGCCACCCTGGCTCCACGCGTACATGCCCTGCGTCTGCTGGGGGAACAGCAGGATGAGGGCGTTCGTGACCGCACCGAGCCCGAGCGCGAGCGCAGAGCCCGCCAGCACCAGGCGCACCGTCCCGTTGCCCAGCCCGGACAGCGCGAGGACGAGCGCAGCCGCCCCGAGTCCGCCGGCGAAGGCGATGCCGGACTGCGCGAGGACGCCGAAGCCCACACCGGAGACGGTGGCGACCCCGAGCGCGAGGTAGGCGCCGGCGTTCACGGCGAGGGTGTCCGGCGCCGCGAGCACGTTCCGGGTGACGGCCTGCATCGCCGCGCCCGCGATCCCGAGCGACGCACCGACGAGGAGACCCGCGACCATGCGCGGCAGCCGGGACGCGATGACGACCGACGCGTCGGTGCCGTCCGCCTGCCCGGTGATCGCCTTCCAGACCGCGGCGGCCCCGACGTGGGCCGTTCCCTGCGTGACGTCGATCGCGGCGAGGAGGACGACCACGACGACACCGGCGAGGAGCACGCCGAGGCCCAGGGAGACGCGCCGCCCACGGCCGGAGGGCCGACCGACGTCGGAACGCCGGTCGGCCCGCTCGGGTGCCAGGGTGTCGATCACCCGTTACTTCGTGATCGCGGCGACGGTGGCGTCGATGTACGCCTCCATGGAACCGGGGCCGCCGAACATCCAGATGCCGTCGGTGAGGCGGTGCACGTTGCCGGCCTCGACGAAGGGCAGCGACTTCCAGACGTCGTTCGACGCGAGCGAGTCGGCGAACACGTCGTTGCCGTCGGCCTTGTTCGCGATGTAGAGGAACTGCGTGTCGGCGCCGAGCTTCGTCAGGCCCTCGACGTCGGTCGACCCGAGGCCGTACGCGGCGTCACCGTCGACGTCCCAGGCGTTCTCGAGCCCGAGTCGCTCGTTCACGGTCCCGAGTGCCGAGGTCGACGTGTACGGACGGATCGTGACCTGGTTCGAGAGCTCGTACCCGTCGGCCATCGCGACCGTCGTGCCGGCCTTGCCCGCGTCGGCGAGCTCCTTCTTGCCCGCGGCGAGCTTGTCCTCGAACCCGGACCAGACGGTCTTCGCCTCGGCGGCGGTCCCCGTCGCCTTCGCGATCATGTCGAGCGTGTCATGCATGGTGCCGAGCTGGTCCTTGCCGTCCGCGGAGGCGACGACGATCGTCGGGGCGATCTTCCGGAGCTGCTTGACGACCGACGCCTTGAGGTCGTTCGTCGCGACGATGAGGTCCGGCGCGAGGGCGGCGATGGTGTCGGTGCTCGGCTCACCGCGCGTGCCGATGTCCTTCGGGTCGCCGGTGAGCGGGACGGCGGAGTCGTAGTTCCCGTAGCCCTTGACGTCCGCGACGCCGACGGGGGCGACACCGAGGGTCTCGAGGTCCTCGACCACGTTCCACTCCGTGCCGACGACCTTCTCCGCGGGGCCGTCGAGCGTCACCTTCGTGCCGGTGGCGTCGGTGATGGTGATCTTCGAGCCCGATGACGACGCGTCGGACGCCGACTGGGTCGACCCGCAGGCGGTCAGGGCGATCAGGGCGGTGGCCGCGATCGCGGTGGCGGAGAGGAGACGCTTCATGAGCTGCTGTGGAGCCTTTCGGTGCGGGTGTGGTGCCGGCCGACGGCGCGGGTGCGCAGCCGTCCGGTCGAGGGGTCGTGGTCGACGTCGATGCGGATGCCGTAGACGGCGGAGAGCCCCGCGGACGTGAACACCTCGGACGGGGTGCCGTCGGCGACGACCACACCCGCTTCGAGGAGCACGACGCGGTCCGCCACGGCGGCGGCCTGGTCGAGGTCGTGGAGGACGACACCGACGGCGATGCCGCGCTCGTCGGCGAGGTCGCGGATCAGGTCGAGCAGCTCCACCTGGTAGCGGAGGTCGAGGTACGTGGTCGGTTCGTCGAGGAGCAGCACACCGGTCTGCTGCGCCAGGCAGCTCGCCAGCCAGACGCGCTGCAGCTGTCCACCGGAGAGCTGGTCGACGTGGCGGTCGGCGAGGTCGCTGAGCCCGGTGACGTCGAGGGCGTGCTCGACGACCGCGGCGCCGTCGGGGTCGGTGCCGCCGAACCGGGACCGGTACGGGTGCCGGCCGAACGCCACCACGTCGCGGATGCGCAGGCCGCCGGGGGTCGGTCGGCCCTGGGTGAGGAGCGCGACCTGCTTCGCGAACGCCTTGGGGGAGAGGGCGAGCCCGTCGACGGTGTCGTCGTCGGTGCGCAGCGCCACCGAACCGGACCGCGCGGGCTGGAGCCGGGCGATCGTCCGGAGCAGCGTCGACTTGCCCGAGCCGTTCGGGCCGACGAGCGCGGTCACACGGCCGGCGACGAGCTCGAGGGACGCGCCGTGCACGACGGCATCGCCCTGGTACGCCACCGTGACTGCACGGGCATCGAGATCGACCACTCGGTAAGGGTAGCCTCACCTACCCTGCATTACGCAACACGTGCGGCAGATCTAGCCGACGGAACAGCTCCGAGCCAGACGCTCGAGGAGCTCCCGCGCGGACAGCGCAGCAGCCAGTTCGACCTCGACGGGGTTGATGCCGAATGCGCGCTCGAGCTGCCGGCGCCGTGCCTGGTCGGCGATCGGGACCTCCGGCCGCTGCGGCAACACCGCGATCGCCTGGGCCGCGGCGTCGAACGCGCCCGGCGGTCGACCGAGTTGCTCCCACATCGTCCGGACGTCGTGCGCGACCTGGTCGGGGTCACCGCCGAACTCGAAGCCGGCGGACGCCATGGTCGCCAGTCCCTGCGCAGTGGGGTCGTTCGGGGTCATCGCCGCATCGTCACACACCATGCCGGGAACACGCCAGGAAGACCGGCCCCGGGCCCGTGTCCCCCATCATGCCGACACCCGGACCGGGGATTCTGTTCCGCCGCTCGACACGTTTGGATGAACCTGCGGACAGGACGTGCGCAGACGGAGGGCAGGATGCTCGAGGACACCAGCGCGGACACCGCGGCAGCAGCGGCAGCAGCCGCGACCCTGCACCTGCGGATCACGATCGTCGGCGCGACCGTCGACCTGCTCCACGACGTGCCCTTCCACGAGGCCCGGCCCGAGGCCGTCGCCGAACGCCTCGACATCACCGTCCACGAGCTCCGCCAGCACTTCCCGTCGTGGGACGGCCTCGTGCTCGCCGCGCTCGACCGCTGGAACGGCGGACGGATGGACGAGGTCACGCGCGTCGTCGGCAACGGCAGCACCGTGCAGCTGCTCCGCGCGATCGTCGCCTCGAACGCCGAGGACCCGGCGCTGATGCGGCTCCTGGTGGCGCTGCTCTCGGTCTCGGGGAACCCCGCGCACCCGATGTCCTCGTACCTCCGGTCCCGCTACCAGCTCTTCTTCTCCCAGATCAAGCGCGGGCTCGAGCACGACATCGCCGTCGGGCGGGCGCCGCACACGATGGAACCCCGCCGCGGTGCCGAACAGCTCATCGCGCTGTACGAGGGGTTGCAGCTCCAGGCGCTGCTGCGCGCGGACCTCGACCTCGTGCCGGCGTTCGACCGTGCGGTCGCGCGGCTCGAGCGCGGGTGGATGGAGCGGTACGAGCCGCAGGCCGCTCGTCGCCTGTCCACGTGGTCCGACGACGGCTGGGACATCTAGCCACGCGCTCAGGGCGTGCGGGGGAGCCGCGGCACCGTCCCGTTGCCCGGGTCGTACCCGGTGTCGCGGATCACGCGGATGGCCGTCGTGTCGTTGTGGACCGAGTGCACCACCACCCGGCGCGACCGGCGGAGCGCACGTCGGGCACCCGGCGTCGCGAAGAGCCCGCCGAGCACGAGCCCCGCGCCGATCGCGAGTGCCACCGACACCGCGGCGACGAAGTCGAGCGCCGCACTCGACGTGCCGGACATGAAGTTCAGGAGCGCGTTCGACACGGCGACACCGGGGAGCAGTGCCCCGCAGAACGCCGGCACCGCGATCGCAGCGACGGCGGTCCGCATCCGCACGGCCGCGTAGGTCGAGAGCACGCCGAGCAGGACCGCGGCGACGAACGTCGCACCGAGCAGCGGGAACCCGAGCTGCCGCAGCCCCCAGAGTGCTGCCCCCGCGGCGACCGAGAACACCACCGCGACGGGGATGACCCGGGCGCTCGCCTGTTGCACGAAGCAGTTCGCCCCCGCCGACACCACCGTCAGCGAGAGCGACGCCCAGAGCGGCAGCGTCTGCGTGACGATGCCGGACGGGTCCACCTCGAGGTGGAGCCACTTCGTCAGCGCGATGCCGGCCGGTACCCCGACGACGATCGCCGCGATGATCAGCCCGATGTAGAAGGCGCGCGCGACGGCCATCGCCCGGAACCCCGAGATCGCGTCCTGCGCCCACGTCACGAGTGACGGGTGCGGGAGCAGCAGCACGACGAGGGCGGCGACCATCGTGGCCGCGCCGCCCGGGTGCAGGACCCCGACGCCGATCGCCAGGGTGCCGAGCGCCGACGCCACGGCGCCCTGTGCCCCGGAGACGAAGAACTGCGGGTAGCCGCGGCCGGTCAGCCATCGCCCGGAGACGATGATGCCGAGCATCAGCACGAACGCGCCGACGCCGGCACGCCATCCACCGCCGGCCTGCATCGCGATCGACGTCCCGAGGATCGACAACCCGACGTCGGCCGTCCAGGTGGGCCAGCGGGAGGGCATCCGCAGCACCGCGACGAGCGCGCTCACCGCCGAGGTCATGTCGCGTTCGTCGTGGATGACGTCGTCGACGATCTGGTTCGCCCACGCCAGCCGGTTCAGGTCCGAGCCGTCGGAGCGCACCGTGCGCATCTTGACGAGCATCGGGGCATCCGACGGCGCGTACTGGATCGTCACGGAGCTCCCCGTGAAGTCGAGTTCCAGCGGAGCCAGGTTCCACTTCGTGGCCACGGCGACCAGGGCGATCTCGACGCTGCGGGTGTCCGCGCCCGATGCGAGCATCACCTCGGCCAGGTCGAGACAGAAGTCGACGATCTGCGCAGCGGTGTACTGCGCCGCCGTCTGCCGGTCCGGTTCGACGTGCTCGTAGATCGTGCCGCGGAGGCGTGCGCGGATGTCCCGGAGGTCGTGCTGCGCGACGCTGCGGGCACGTGCGCGGTGTGGGGGACGAGGAGGGCGGCCCGTCCGGGGAGCAGGGTGGAGCGGGTCGGCCATCAGCCCATTGTGCCTGCCGCCTCCAGCCGAGTCCGGGTGCGCGCTGAACGCGTCGCCTAGCCTGGTGCGCATGCCGCTGTCGTCTCCTGATCCGGACCTCGCCGTCGTCGGCGACCTGCCTGCGGGCGCGACGCACGTCGATGCCGACCGTCTCCTCCGAGACGCCGGCTGGACGCGCTGCGGGACGGGCGACTGGGCGTGGGCGCTCCGCTCGCCTGACGGCCGTTCCGTCGCCAGGATCAGCCCGTTCGACCCGGCCGCGCCGTACTCCGCAGCGCTCTACCGGTCGGCCGCGACCACCGGTCAGGTCCCGCTCCTGCTGGGGCACCGCGTGCTCGAGGGTGGCGGTGACCTCACGCTGATGGAGCACCTCGAACCGGTTCGGGAGGCTGAGGCTGCCGCGTTCCACCGGTCGATCGCGGCGCGGATGCCCGACGTCGCGGCGCTCGCCGCGCACATCGCGGCCGTGCACGCGCGCGGTGCGGTCGAGCAGCCGTGGTGGGGGCCGCTCGACGACAACCCGGCGAACGTCATGCGGGGCCGCGACGGCCGGCTGGTCGTCACCGACCTGTTCTACGCCGACGGCCCGGACCTCTACCGGACCGTGCTCGACGACCCCGACCGGGTCGTCCGGGCGTACCCCGAACACCTGCGCCGCTTCATGACCGAGCTCCCGCTGGCGAGTTCCGGCAGTTGGGCCGAGGGTGAGGCCGAGCGGATGCGTGCGGCGCTCGCTGCCGCCGACGCCCGACTCATCGGGACCGACGGACGGTGAGGCGCCCCGCCGCGAACGCGGCGACGACCGCCCCGAGGACGGCGACGGCGACGCCCGTCCAGAAGTGCCAGTTCGTCGATCCCGCGACGAAGGCGTAGTCCGACAGCGGGGCGTACGCGAACCAGCCGAAGGACGCCGGTGGTGCGGTCGCGGCGACGACCACGCCGACCACCAGGGCCAGCAGGCCGAGCCACAGGGTCGCGTGCGTCCAGGCGCGGCGCGGTCGGACCGTCATGGCTGTCAGCGTACCGAGTGGCGGACGGGGGCACCGAATGACGGACGGGAGGCGCGGTGCCAGCTGGCACCGCGCCTCCCGTCCGATCTGGTGGTGACGTCTACTGCTCGAAGGTCGCGTCGAGCGTGATCTCGACCCCGGTGAGTGCCTTGCTGACCGGGCAGGTCGCCTTGGCGTCCTCGGCGGCCTTGAGGAAGGTCGCCTCGTCGATGCCGGAGACCTCGCCGTGCACGGTGAGGGCGATGCCGGTGAGCTTGAACCCGCCGGCGCTGTCCGGGCCGAGGGAGACGTCGGCCTTGACGTCGAGGGCCTCGACGGTGCCGCCGGCCTCACCGAGGACCGCGGAGAACTGCATCGCGTAGCAGGCGGAGTGGGCTGCGGCGATGAGCTCCTCGGGGCTGGTGGTGCCACCGGCGTCCTCGGCGGCGCGCTTCGGGAAGGAGACGTCGTACGTGCCGACCTTCGAGCTGGAGAGTTCGACCTGGCCAGAGCCGTCGTTCAGGCCGCCGTTCCAAGCAGTGCGTGCGGTGCGCGTGGGCATGGCCGCTCCTTTCGTGTGGGGGTTCGGCCACGGGGTGGGCCGACGTGTCCGAGTCAATCGGAGAACGCACGTTCTCGCAACCGGCTCTCGGCGAAGACGCAGTCTCGGTAGGGTCGGGGCATGGGGGAAGCAACGACGTTCCGTGCCCGCGTGCGCACGCCCGGCGCGGTCCGCGACGCCGGGCCGGTCATCGCCCTGGTCCGGTTCTGGACGCAGGGCTGGCGGTTCCACGGGCGGGCGAGCCGCTCCGAGTTCTTCTGGCCGATGGCGGTCGAGCTGCTCGTCGTCGCGGTGTTCGTGGGGCTCCCGGTCTGGATGGGGACTCCGTGGCGGTGGGACGCCTACGCCGACCCCTTCGGGATCGTGCCCTCGCCGTCCGTGCACTTCTCGTTGTTCGGTGACCCGGCGCGCGGCGGCGAGTTCGGCTACGGCGAGGGGCCCCGCGTCGCGCCGAACCCGTGGGACGTCGTCGTGCTGCTCGGGCTCGCGGTCACCGCGGTCCCGCGGTGGTCGCTGCTCGTGCGGCGCCTGCACGACCGCGACCACACCGGGCTCTGGGTCCTGCTGCTGGTCCTCACCGGGCCGCTCGGGTGGCTCGTCGTGTCGGGCATGGTCTGCAGCCGGCCCCGAGCTCGCGGCGCCCGCTTCGACCGGACCCTGTGGGACGCCTACAAGCCGACTGCACGCCTTCCGGCCGGATAGGCAACAGGTGTAGTCTTGATTTCCGGATCGAGACGATCCGATCGCGACGCCGCGCGCCCCACCACGACGCCCCGACAGGTCGTTCAGACCCCGTCAACACCCGTCAACGGAGGAGAGGCAGCCATGCGCGCCGTCGTGTTCGAGCAGTACCAGACGTTCCCGTCCCTGCAGGACGTCCCCAAGCCCACGCCCGGCCCGGGGGAGGTGCTCCTCAAGGTCGCCGGTGCCGGCGCGTGCCACTCGGACGTCGCCGTCTACCGCGAGTTCCAGGCCGGCCAGCCCGGCGCGCAGGACCCGTCCTTCACGCTCGGGCACGAGAACTCCGGCTGGGTCGAGGCCGTCGGCGACGGGGTCACCGGCTTCACCGAGGGTGACGCCTACCTGGTCTACGGGCCGGTCGGCTGCGGCCACTGCAGCTATTGCTCGAAGGGGCAGGACACCTACTGCGAGAACGCCGCGACGAACCCGTACATGGGCATCGGTCTCGGCCGTGACGGCGGCATGGCGGAGTACGTCACGGTCCCCGCGCGCAACCTCGTGCCGCTCGGCGACGCCGACCCGATCGCGGCCGCGCCCCTCAGCGACGCCGCGCTCACGCCGTACCACGCGATCAAGAACTCGCTGCCGAACCTGGCGGGTGGCGGCAAGTACGCCCTCGTCGTCGGGCTCGGCGGGCTCGGCCAGATCGCCGTCCAGATCCTCACCGCCCTCACCGGTGCGACCGTCATCGCGACGGACATGAAGCCCGAGGCGATGGCTCGCGCCGCCGAGCGCGGTGCGATCACGGTGCCCGGCGGGCCGGACCAGGTCGCGGCGATCCGGGAGATCACCGGCGGCAAGGGCGTCGACGCGGCGTTCGACTTCGTCGGGGCGACGCCGACCATCACGACCGCGCAGGCGTCGATGGCCGTCGGTGGGCGTTTCACGGTGGTCGGCATCGCGGGCGGCACGACGGAGTGGAACTTCTTCTCGACGCCGTACGAGTCGACGATCACGAACACGTACTGGGGCACGATCGCGGACCTGCACGAGGTCGTCGCGATGTACCGCGCGGGGCAGATCGTCCCGGACATCGAGCGCTACTCGCTCGACGACGCGCTCGAGGCGTACCGCAAGCTCGAGGCCGGGGAGCTCTCCGGTCGCGCGGTGGTCGTCCCCTCCGCCTGACCTCACCCCACGGCGACCGCGACGCCCGCCGCACCCAGGAGCAGCACGTACCCCCACGCGTGCACTGCCTCCGGGATGCGCGGCGGGCGTCGCCGCAGCGCCACGATCACCGGCATCGCGCCGAGCAGGAGCGCCGCGGCGGCGGGCACGTCGACGGCCCCGACGAGCCCGGGGCACGCCGGGACGGCTCCGTGCACGAGCATCGTGACGAGGACCGCCGGCGCGGCGATCGCCAGGGTCAGCGGGTTCGCCAGGGCGGTCGCCACCGACATGGTCCCCCCGGCCCGCCGCAGCATCGGGACGGTCATCACGCTGCCGCCGACCCCGAGGAAGGCCGCGACCACACCGACCGGGAGGCCCAGCACCGTCCGCACGCTGGCGCCACCCGGCCTGCTCCCGGGCCCCAGGGCGTCGGGTCGGAGGAAGCCCGGCCGGACGAGCAGGTCCACGATCGTCGCGCCGACGTAGACGACGAAGCCCCAGCGGAGCAGCCCGTCCGGAGCGAACCGCGCCGCCGCCGCTCCGAGCGCCCCGCCGAGCACGAGCAGCACGAAGAGCCCGGTCCGGCCGCGGAGCCGTGCGAGCACGTCCCGGCGCGTGGACGCCGTCGCGACCGCGGCGTTGACGAGCATCACGAGCGCGGAGGTTGCCGTCGCGACCCGGACCGCGTCCCCGCCCATCGCCGCGTCCGCGACCGTGATGACGGGCACCGTCACGAACCCGCCGCCGAAGCCGAACAGCACGGTGGTGAGACCGACGAGCAGGCCGATGAGCGTGAGCACGAGGAACGTCATGGGTCCAGTCCACCGGTCGTGGGTCACGGCGAGCAATCGATGTTCGGCCCGAGACCTTCGAGCGTTAGCCTCGGTGCGTGCGCAACGTCCGGGTCGAGGAGCACGACCACCTGTCACGCGACGTGCTGCCCATCGGGACCGAGTACCCGCCCGACTTCCTGCTCGCTCGGCACGCGCACCGGCGGGCGCAGGTCCTCTACGGGGCGAGCGGCGTGATGCTCGTCGAGACGGACGAGGGCTCGTGGACCGTGCCGACCGACCGGGCGGTGCTCATCCCGCCCGGCGTCGAGCACAAGGTCCGGATGCTCGACGTCACCACGTGGAGCCTCTACGTCGAGCCGGACGCGGTGCCGTGGTGGCCGACCTCCTGCACGGTGGTCGAGGTCGGTCCGCTCCTCCGGGAACTCCTCCGCGCCGCGTTCGACCTGCCGCTCGAGTACGACCCCCACGGCCGGGACGGCGCCGTGCTGCGGCTCGCCCTGCAGGAACTGCAGCGTGTCGCGCCGCTCCCGCTGACCGTGGCGCTGCCGACGGCGGGCGCCCTCCGCGACCTCTGCCGCGCCTACCTGGCGGACCCGGACGTGCACGTGACGAACGCGGACTGGGCGCGCAGCGCCGCGGTCAGCGAACGCACCCTCGACCGGCGGTTCCGCGCGGCCCTGGGCGTGGGACCCGCGGCGTGGCGCACGCGCGCCCGACTGCTGGCGAGCCTCCCGGCGCTCCGCGACGCGACCGTGACGGAGGTCGCGAGCGGACTCGGGTACGCCTCACCCGCAGCGTTCACGGCGGCGTTCACGAAGGCCTTCGGATCGCCGCCGTCCCGGTTCCGCCGCGCAGCCCAGGCCTGAGCCGTCTCAGACCGCCGGGCCGTTCACGCGCAGTTCCGCGGCACGGTCGGGGGAGGACCGCGCGACGTAGCCGATCCGGCTCTCGCGGACGTGCCAGCCCATCTGCTCCGCCGCGGCCTCGGCGTCCCCGGCGTCGATCGCCCCGAGGATCCGCCGGTGCTCCGGCCACAGGCGCTTCCCGCGCGAGGACGTGTCCATCGCGTAGAGCCACTCGATCTTCCGGGAGAGCTGCCGGAGCAGGGTCGCGAGCGTCGCGCTGCCGGACAGCTCCGCGACGAGGAAGTGGAAGCGGTCGTTGAGGCCGACCAGGAGCGCGAGTTCGCCGCGGTCGACGGCGCCGTCCCCGGCGTCGAGCACCTCGCCGAGCTCCCGACGGACCCGCCACCAGTCCTCCGGCGGGGCATCGCCGTCGAACAGGGTGCGGGCGCGTGCGGCGGCGCGGCGGGCGGTGGCGATCTCGAGCGCTTCCCGGACGGCGAAGAGGTCGTCGGCCTCGTCGAACGGGATCGCCGCGATCCGGGATCCGGCGTTCGGCCGCGACACGACGAAGCCCTCGCCCTCGAGGCCTCGGAGCGCCTCGCGCACCGGCACCCGGGAGACGCCGTAGCGCTCCGCCAGGAACGCCTCGGTCACCCGGGTGCCGGGCGTCAGCTCGCCCGCCACGATGTCGCGGCGGATCGCGTCGAGGACTCCGGCACCGTTCAGCACGTGCACCAGCGTCTCACGGGCGGGCCTTCGCTCACGCGGTCTGCTCCGCGAGCGCCCGCCCGGGGATCGCGTCGAGCAGGTCGCGCGTGTACTGCTCCTGCGGTGCGTCGAAGACCTCGGCCACCGAACCCCGCTCGACGACCTTGCCCCGGCGCATCACCACGACGTCGTCCGCGATCCGGCGGACCACCCCGAGGTCGTGGGTGATGAACAGGTAGCTCAGCCCGAGCCGGTCCTGCAGGTCGTCGAGCAGGGCGAGGATCTGCTCCTGCAGGAGGACGTCGAGTGCGGACACCGCCTCGTCGAGGATGAGCACCTCGGGTTCGAGCGCGAGCGCCCGGGCGATCGCGACGCGCTGTCGCTGGCCGCCGGAGAGCTCGTTCGGGCGGAGCTGCGCGGCCGAGCGGGGCAGCGCGACCTGGTCGAGCAGCGTCGCCACCCGCTCGGTGCGTGCCGCGCGGTCGCCGATGCCGAACACCCGGAGCGGCTCGTCGATGATCCGCTCGATCGTCGACGTCGGGTCGAGCGAGCCGTAGGGGTCCTGGAACACCGGCTGCACCCGTCGGCGGATGGCCCGCCGCTCGGCCCCGCGTGCGGTCCCGATCGACGCCCCGTCCACCAGCGCGGTGCCGGAGGTCGGTGCCTCGAGCCCGAGCAGGATGCGCGCGACCGTCGTCTTGCCGGACCCGGACTCCCCGACCACCGCGGTCGTGGTGCCGCGCCGGACCGAGAACGAGACGCCGTCGGACGCCCGCAGGGTCCCCGCCCCACGGCCCCGGAGCCGGTACTCCTTCACGAGGTCGGTCACGACGAGGACCGGCTCCCCGGGGTCGGTCGGCTCCGGGGGCAGGCCGGAGAGCGCGGGCGCGGCGGCGATGAGGCGCTTCGTGTACTCGTGCTGCGGGTCCCGGAGGATCGTCTCCGGGGAACCCTGCTCGACGATCTCGCCGTCGAGCATCACGATCACCCGGTCGGTCCGGTCCGCGGCGACCCCGAGGTCGTGCGTCACGAACAGCAGCGTGGTGCCGTGCTGGTCGACGAGCGTCTGCAGGTGGTCGAGGATCTGCCGCTGCACCGTCACGTCGAGCGCGCTGGTCGGCTCGTCCGCGATGAGGAGCTCCGGCTGACGGGCGAGGGCGATCGCGATGAGGATGCGCTGCCGCATCCCGCCGGAGAACTCGTGCGGGTACTGGTCCGCCCGGCGCTCCGCCTCCGGGATGCCGGCCTCGGTCATCAGCGCGACGACTCGCTGCCGGATCGCCGCGCGACCGCGGACCCCGCCGGCGCGGAGCGTGTCGGCGATCTGCGCGCCGACCCGCATCGCCGGGTTGAGGTTCGTCGACGGGTCCTGCGGCACGAGCCCGATCCGGCCACCACGCACCCGGCGCATCGCGGTCTCGTCGGCGTTCGCGACGTCGAGGTCGCCGAGGCGGATCGACCCGCCGGTGATCGCGCCGGCGCCGGGGAGCAGGCGGAGCACCGCGGCGATGAGCGTCGACTTGCCGGAGCCGGACTGCCCGACGATCGCGACGCGCTCACCGCGCCGGACGTCGAGGTCGACACCGTGCAGGACCTCCCGGCCGCCGAAGGCGACGCGGAGGTCGCGGACGGACAGCAGCGGGGTCGTGGGGTCAGCGTCCAGTGGCATGGCCCTGTGCTCCTCTCGGGTTGGCGGCGGCACCGAGCACGCCGGTGGCGGGGTCGCGGGTCACGCACGACAGGCGTCCGAGCGCCCAGTCGCCCGCACGGGTGACGACGTGGCCGAGCTCCTCCAGCCCGGCGATCACGTCGTCGCCGAGCCGGTCCTCGACGACGACGCCGCCGGGGGTCCAGGTGCGGGGCCAGAACGACCCCGGGAACGACGTGGTGTGCAGCGCGGGTGCGTCGATCGCCTGCTGCGGGGAGTACCCGCCGACGATCGTGCGGAGCAGGAACAGCAGCTGCCACTGGTCCTGCTGGTCGCCGCCCGGGGACCCGAGTGCCATGACGGGCTCGCCGTCGCGCAGCACGAGCGTCGGGGTGAGCGTGGTGCGCGGGCGCTCACCGGGGCGGAGCGTCGACGCGGTGCCCTCCTCGAGCCAGGTCATCTGCATGCGGGTGCCGAGGCAGAAGCCGAGCTCGGGGATCGTGGGCGAGGACTGCAGCCAGCCACCGGACGGTGTCGCGCTGACGATGTTGCCCCAGCGGTCGACGACGTCGATGTGGCAGGTGTCGCCACGGGTCTCGCCGGTCTCCATCACGATCGGCTCGCCGCGGTCCTCGGTCAGGGGATCGTCCTCCGCGGGGACGGCGACGGGCTGGTCCCTCTCGGCGCCCGCGACGGGCTGGTCCCTCTCGGTGCCCGCGACGGGCTGGTCCTCCACGGTGCCCGCGACCGCGTCGCCGCGGGCACCGGGGACGGTGGGCTCGCCGACGCCGGCGACCGGTTCGCCCCGGGGCGTGTACGTCTCGCGGAGCGGCGGGAGCTCGCCGGGTGCGACGGACACCGACCCCGGACGGAGGTCGTGCGAGGCGCGCTCGCCGATCAGCGCACGACGGGCGTCCGTGTAGGCGTCGGAGAGCAGCTCGTCCATCGGGACGTCGCCGTCGCCGTAGTACACCTCGCGGTCGGCGAGCGCGAGCTTCTGCGCCTCGACGATCGTGTGCGCTCCCGCGACGGTGGACGGGTCGAGCAAGGCGTCGTCGAGCGGCTCGAGCAGCCGCAGGGTCTGCAGCAGTGCCGGCCCCTGGCCCCACGGCCCGGTCTTCGCGATCGTGCGACCACGGAACTCGGCGGTCGTCGCCGGCTCGTACGACGCCCGGAACGCGGCCATGTCCTCGGCACGGATGACGCCGGCGTGGTCGGTGCCCGACGCGTGGCGGTGCGGGGACCGGACGAAGCGGTCGATCGCCTCGGCGACGAACCCCTCGGCCCACGCATCGCGAGCCGCGTCGATCCGAGCCACCCGGTCGGGCCGGCCGGAGCCGGCGTCGACGAGGCGGTCGAGCACTGATGCCCACGTCTCGTTCCGGATGACGTCCCCCGGGGCCGGCACCGAGCCTCCCGGCAGCCACCGGTCCGCGGAGGACGGCCAGTGGTCCTGGAACAGTCCCCGCACCGTCGCGATCGTCGCGACCACGCGCGGTGCGACGGGGTGGCCGTCACGGGCGTACCCGATGCCGAAGGACAGCACGTCGCCGAGTTCCCACGTGCCGTGGTCGCGGAGCAGGAGGAGCCACCCGTCGACCGCTCCGGGGACGGCGGCGGCGAGCGCCCCGGCACCGGGGACCAGGTCGAGGCCCTCCGCGCGGAAGTGCGACGGTGTCGCTCCGGCCGGTGCCGGGCCCTGGCCCGTCAGGACCGTGGGGACCTGCTCTTCGGCGGTGGCGAACACCGCGGTCATGTCCCCGCCGGGGCCGTTGAGGTGCGGTTCGACGACGTGCAGGACGAAGGCGCCCGCGACGGCGGCGTCGAACGCGTTCCCGCCGCGCTCCAGGACGGCCTGGGCGGTGGACGTGGCGAGCCAGTGGGTCGACGCGGCCATCCCGAAGGTGCCCGCGAGGTCGGGGCGGGTCGTGTCGGCACTCGGGGTGACGAACGCGGGGTTGGTGCTCATGCGGTTACTTCCGGTCGGATGCGGTCGGGTCGAGGGCGTCGCGGAGCGCGTCCCCGAAGAGGTTGAAGCCGAGGCAGATCACGGCGATGGCGATGCCCGGGACGACCGCGGCCCACGGCGCCTGGCCGAGGTACTGCTGCGCGTCCGAGAGCATGATGCCGAGGCTCGGCGTCGGCGGCTGGATGCCGAGGCCGAGGAACGACAGCAGCGCCTCGCCGATCACCGCGACGGGCATGATCACCGTCGCCTGCACGATGATCGCGGAGACGCAGTTCGGCAGGACGTGCTGCGCGATGATCCGGGCACCACCGGCGTCGAGGGTCCTGGCACTGGTCACGAAGTCCGCACTCGTGATCCGCAGGGTCTCACCGCGGACGATGCGGATCATCGCGGGGACGTGCGAGACCCCGATCGCGATCACCGCGTTGGACAGGCTCGGACCGCTGATCGCGGCGAGCCCGACGGCGATGATGAGGAACGGGAACGCCAGGGCGACGTCGGTCAGCCGCGAGATGATCGCGTCCAGCCACTTCCAGTACCCGGCGAGCAGCCCGAGCGGGGTGCCGACCACGACGGCGACGAGCACCGAGAGCGCACCGACCACGAGCGAGACCTGCACGCCGTAGAGGGTGCGGGAGAGGATGTCGCGGCCGAGGTCGTCGGTACCCAGACCGAACCCGACGGTGAACGGCACCTGGAACGGCAGGTCGAAGTGCGTCTCCGTGGGGTCGTGCGGCGCGACGAGCGGTGCCGTGAGCGCGGCGAGCACCACGATCGCGAGCATGATGCCGCCGGTCAGGCCGAGCCGGTTCGCCCGGACCTGCTTCCAGACGCGGCCACGGCTCGAGCCGAGGTCGAAGTTCGTCGTCACGGCGGTCATCGGGAGCCTCCCACGCGGATCTTCGGGTTGATGACCGAGTACAGGACGTCCACGGCCAGGTTGATCACGACGTACCCGACGGTGATGACGAGCACGACGGCCTGGATCACCGGGTAGTCGCGGGTGAACACCGAGTCGAGCGTCAGCTTGCCGAACCCGGGCAGGGCGAAGATCCGCTCGGTGACGACCGCTCCGGAGATGAGCCCGCCGAGCTGCAGGCCGACGATCGTGACGACGACGATCATCGAGTTCCGCAGGCCGTACCGGAACAGCACCCGACCGCGGCCGAGGCCCTTCGCACGGGCCGTGCGGACGAAGTCCGTCTTCATCGTCTCGATCATCGACGCCCGGGTCTGCCGCATGATCACGGCCGCCAGGGACGTCCCGAGGATCAGCGCGGGCAGGGTCAGGTGGTAGAGCGCGCTCAGCGGGTTCGTCGTCATCGACACGTACCCGGAGGCCGGGAACCAGCCGAGGCCGGCCGCGAGCCAGACGATCGCGAGGATGCCGAGCCAGAAGTTCGGCACGCTGAGGCCGACGAGCGCGGCGGCGTTCGCCATCCACTCGGGCCAGCGCCCGCGGTACCGCTCGGCGATCGTGCCGAGCGCGACGCCGACGAGCACCGCGACGACGATCGCGTAGAGCGCGAGCCACAGCGTGACGGGCAGCGTCGAGCCGATGAGCTCCGTCACCGGGGTGCCGGTACGGGTCGAGCGGCCGAAGTCGCCGTGCAGCGCGTTGACCACGAACCGCCAGTACTGCACGAGGATCGAGTCGTCGAGGCCGAGCTGCTCGCGGACCGCGGCCAGGCGGGCGGGGCTCGCCTCCTCGCCGGCCAGGGCCAGGGCTGGGTCGCCCGGCAGCTGTCGGACCCCGACGAACACGACGATCGATGCGAGCACCAGGGTGATCGCCGACTGCCAGATGCGGGTCGTGACGTAGCGGATCACTTGCTCGTGCCTTCCACGAATGCAGCCTGGCTGAGCCGGACCACGCCGTCCGCGTACGTCGAGACGCCCGCGATGTCGTCCCGGACGCCGGTGATGCTCCGGGTCCGGTAGAGGTAGATGATCGGGTCGTCGCGCTGCACGATGGTCGTCATCTGCCCGTACAGGTCGGCGCGCTCCTGTTCGTCCGTGGACTGGGAGGCCCGGGTGATCAGGTCGTCCACCTCCGGGTTGCTGTAGCCGGCGTAGTTGTTGCCGCCGCCCGTGCTCAGGAACCCGCCGATGTTGCCGTGCGGGTCGACGCGTCCGGACCAGCCGAGCTGGAGCGCCTGGAAGTCACCGCGCGTCTGGTCGTCGAGGAGCGTCGTGTACTCCACCGGGGTGATCGTGATCGCGAACCCACCCGCCCGGGCCTGCGACTGCAGGGCCTGCGCGAACCGGACCGTGTCGGGGGTGTTCGTCACCTCCATCTCGATCGGGAACGGCTGCTGCACGCCCGCCTTCGCGAGGATCCGCTTCGCCTTGTCGGGGTCGTACGCGGGGCAGGCCTTGCTGGCGTCGCTCGCGAAGACGCTGGTGTTCGGCACCGGGGAGCAGGCGACGTCGGCCCAGCCGTGGAAGACGCTCTGCACGAGTTCGGCGCGGTTGATCGACATCGACAGCGCCCGGCGGACGTCGGCACGCTCGGCGAGCGGCGTGTCGATCTGCTTCGGGTCGGTGCCGACGCCGTCCTGGTTGCCGATGTTCACGGTGATGCCCTGGTACCCGAGCGACCCGGTGCGCAGGACGGTCAGGTCCTTCCGCGTCCGCAGGTCGTCGACGTCCTGCGTGGAGATCGTGTCCGCCACCTGCACGTCGCCCGACTTCAGGTTCGCGGCCCGGATGCTCGCGTCGGTGATGATCCGGTACGTGATCGTGTCGAAGTGCGCGGAGGAGGGGTCGTAGTACTCCGGGTCCTTCTCGACCGTGATCGAGGTCTGCGGGACGCGCTTCACGAACTTGTACGGGCCGACGCACACCGGGGCGTCCCCGAAGTCGTCGCCCTCGTCCGCGAGTGCCGCCGGCGACATCACCATGCCCGCGCGGTCCGCGAGCGCCGCGGTGATCGGGGCGAACGGTGTGGCGTACCGGAGCCGGACCGTGTGGTCGTCGACCGCGCTGACGTCCGTCACCGGGCCCATCTCGCTCTTCCGGCTGGAGTCGGCCTTGGTCAGGTTCCGCTCGAGCGTCGTGACCACCGCTGCTGCGTCGAACGGGGTGCCGTCGGCGAACCGGACACCGGTGCGGACCGGGAACGTCACGGTCTTCCCGCCGTCCGTCACCGTCGGCAGCGACGTCGCGAGCATCGGCACGATCGTGCCCTCCGCGTCGATGTCGTAGAGCTTCTGGCACATCGTCTCCATGACGTACCGGGTGTACAGCGACGAGGACGTCGTGGGGTCGAGGCGGTCCGGCTCGGCTGAGAGCGCCATCACGAGGTCGCCGCCCTCCTGGACCTGCTGGTCGCCGATGGCGGCGGTGGTGACGGTGCCCGCGGTGGTGCCGCCGGCCTTCGAGCGTTGGACGGGGACGCACGCCGTGAGCGCGAGCGTCGCTGCGATGACGACGGCCGGCAGTGCGAGGAGGGTGCGGCGGCGTCGGGGGCTGATCGGGGACATGGGGATCCTGATGCTGGTGGGGCTGTGGCGTTCCTTGTGGGATCGCGCTCAGGAGCGGGGTTGATTGCATACAATCATGGATCCGCGATCTCGTTTGTATACATTTTGTTTCGAGTGTGTGACGCGTCCTGCACATCGGGCAGCCCGTGACCAGCCCCCACGACTGGGGCTGTGTCGATCCGACACCCCTCGGTGACCATCGTTCGGCGGCCTGCACCGGGCAGTCCGCACGCGGCTCGTCAGGGAGAGCCGCCGACACAGGGGAACCATGCGCATCACCACGACCACGACCAGGACCAGGCTGGCCGCCGTCATCACCGCAGCGGTGATCGCCGTGACCGGCAGCATCGCCATCGCCGCACCGGCCGGAGCAGCCACCACTGCGCCGGCCCGGGCATCGACCGTCGTCTCGACGAGCGTCCCCGCAGGGACCAAGCTGCTGCCCGGCGACGTCATGACGTCGTCGAACGGCCAGTTCCGGCTCGTCATGCAGGGCGACGGCAACCTCGTCGAGTACGGGATCGGGAACGCCGTCCTCTGGGCGTCGAACACCGCGAAGTACCCCGGGGCCGTCGCGGTCGTCGGGACCGACGGTGTCTTCTCGATCCGCTCCGGCTCGAAGACCGTCGCGAAGTGGGGCACCTCCGGCCACGTCGGCTACGACTTCGGCGTGCTGCCCGACGGGTCGCTCCGGATGCGCGACTCCGTGAAGCGGACCATCTGGCAGCTCCAGAACTTCCAGGACCGCGTCACCGCCGGCAACGTCATCAAGCCCGGCACGGTGCTGCGCTCGGACGCGAGCTCCGCCCGGAAGTTCACGATGCAGGCCGACGGCAACCTGGTGCAGTACCTCAACGGCAAGGCCGCGTGGGCATCGCGCACCAACGGGCACCCGGGATCGTGGGCGTCCGTGCAGACCGACGGCAGCCTGGTCGTCTACGGACCCGACAACCGTGCGCTCTGGTCGTCGAAGACCACCACCGCCGGACGTGGTCAGCTCCTCGTGCAGGTCGACTCGAACGTCGTCCTCTACGGCAGCAAGGACACCCGGGTCTGGTCGACCCGCCCCGTCAGCGGCCTCCTCTGGCCGGTCGCGTCCACCCGGATCACCGGGAAGTTCGGCGACGACCGCGGTGCCGGGCACACCCCGCGCTACCACCAGGGCGCCGACGCGGGCGTCGTCACCGGCACCGCCGTGTACGGCTCGGGGAGCGGCACGGTCACCGAGACCGTCGCGAACAACGCGACGTTCGGCAACTACGTCGTCGTCAAGTACGGGCTGACGACGGTCCTCACCGCGCACCTCAGCAAGATCGAGGTGAAGAAGGGGCAGGTGGTGTCGTCGAAGACCGAGATCGCGAAGTCGGGCAACACCGGCCAGTCCACCGGCCCCCACGTGCACGTCGAGACGCGCGTCAACGGCACGCTCAAGGACCCCTTGACGCAGCTGCACTTCCGCTGACGCCGCGGGCCGTGCGCGGTGCGCTCGCGGTGCGCTCGCGGTGCGCGCGCGTCGCCCGCTTCCGCTGAGATCGCACTGTTCGTCGCCTCCTGAGACAGCAGGCGACAGAGCCTGCGATCTCAGCATCGGGTTCTCGGGGCGTCTCGCGCTCGACGTGACCAACCACCGGCCGGGAGGCTCGTGGCGGCCTGGCACCGCGCCTCCCGTCCGGGCCGTGGCGCGGTCCGGGTGCGCGGTACGGTCCGGGTGCGCGGTACGGTCCGGATCCGTGGCGCGGTCCGGGTGCGCGGTACGGTCCGGATCCGTGGTGCGGTCCGGGTGCGCACAACGGAACGCGATGCGCACCACGGGATCGCGTGGTGCGGACTGCCTTCGGTTGTGCGCCGGGCGCGCCCTGGCGCGACCCCGGCCGTACCCTGGACGGGATGAACTCCCGCGCCGCCCGACTCCTCGTGCTCGTGGCGATCGGCATCGCCGCTGGGGTCCTCTCCGG
Source organism: Curtobacterium sp. PhB136 (assembly GCF_004346855.1). Lineage (NCBI taxonomy): Bacteria > Bacillati > Actinomycetota > Actinomycetes > Micrococcales > Microbacteriaceae > Curtobacterium > Curtobacterium sp. PhB136. Next base: position 330,492 of record NZ_SMGH01000004.1, on the reverse strand, counting down.
CCTGTTCGGGGTCGGCGGCGGCGTCATCGTGGTCCCGGCCCTGATGGCCTTCCTGCACGTGGACCAGCGCAGCGCCTCCGCGAGGTCCCTCGTGGCGATCGCCCCCGCGGCCGTCGTCGGCGCGATCACCTACGCGGTGCAGGGCGAGGTGCACTGGCTCGCGGCGCTGACACTGGCGGTCGGCAGTGTCGTCGGCGCCCCGATCGGTGCCCGCATGCTCCGCGCGATCTCGCTGCGGGTCCTGCCGTGGATCTTCGTCGGCTTCATCGTCGTGGTGCTGGTCTCCCTGTTCGCGAACACGCCCTCGCGTGAGGGGACGGTGCACTTCGGCCTGGTCGAGGCGCTCGTCCTGCTCGGCATCGGTCTGCTGTCCGGGGTGCTCTCCGGCCTGGTGGGCGTCGGCGGCGGGGTCGTGATCGTGCCCGGCATGGAACTCGCGCTCGGCGCCGGCGACCTGCTCGCGAAGGGCACCTCGCTGCTCACGATGGTCCCGACGACGGTGTCGGGGACCGTGGCGAACCTGCGGAAGGGCGCGGTGGACCTGCGCGTGGGCCTCACCGTCGGGATCACCGCGGCGGTCTGCTCCCCGGCCGGTGCGCTCCTCGCGCGGGCGGTCGATCCCCAGGTCGCGACGTGGTTGTTCGCCGGGTTCCTGGTGGTGGTCGCCGTGATCGTCGTGCGGCGGGGCCTCCGGACCGCGCGGGCAGCGGCGACGCCCGGCCCCGGCGGGCTCGAGGGTGCCGCCGAGGACCCGACGGGCACCCGGTGAGGGTGACGACCGCCGAGGACGTGCTCGCCGCGTTCGCCCGCACGCCCGGTGACGTCGCGGCGGCGCGACGCGTGGCCCGTGGGTTCGCGGACCTCGACGAGGGGGAGCGGTCCGCGCTGCTCTGGAGCGAGGACCCCGGCGCCCGGCTCCTGGCCGTCGTGCTCCTCGTCCAGGCGATGCGCCGCCGCCCGGACCCCGAGCTGGCCGAGGAGTACCTCGGCGCTGCGCGGGCGGAGCGCATCGACCGTGCCGACCTGGTGGACATCGCCGCGGAGGAACTCGTCGGCGCACCGATGGTCGGCGGCTCGACCGGGCCGCTGTTCGCCCTCGCGAAGTCCGACGTCGCGTGGGTGCGGCGGATCGCAGTGGTGGCGACGCTCGCGTTCGTGAAGCAGGGCGACGCCGACGTGCCGCTCGCCGTCGTGGGGCGACTGGTGCGTGAGCGCGGTGAGACCGTGCAGTCCGCGCTCGGGTGGGTCCTCCGCGAGGTCGGGAAGCGCGCCTCGGAGCCGGCGCTCGTCACGTTCCTGGAGCGCCAGGGACGGTTCCTGACGAAGGACGCCCTGGCGACGGCGACCGAACACCTGCCGACCGCGGACCGCGACCGCCTGCGCCAGACCCGCTAGGTCTGCTGCGCCAGACGCGCTAGGACTGCTGCGCCTCCGCGAGGATCGTCGTCAGGCGCGCGATCACCCCGTCCCGCACCTCGATGACGTCGACGCCGCGGACCTGCGGGTCGCCGACCGGGCCGAAGCCCCAGGCGAGTGCGCCGTGGGACGCGGAGACGTAGCGGCGCCCCTCTTCGACGAACTGGAAGGCACCCGGTGCGCCGTCGAGGAGGGCAGCGGCCTTGGCCTCGAGCGCGTCCCAGCCGGTCACGGTCTCGTCGGGGTCCACGAACGCCACGTCCGGGGCGAAGGTGCGTTCGATCGCCGCCCGCCGGGACTCGGTATCCCGGTTCCCGAACACGTCGTGGAGGTTCGCGGTCAGCAGCTCGGAGGTCGTCGCCATGCCCGGAGCCTAGACGGCCGGGCCGCGGACCGGGACGATGGGCGCATGCCGCACACCGAGGTGCCCGTCATCGACGCCGCGCTCGTCGAGCGCCTCGTCGCCGAGCAGTTCCCCACCTGGGCCGGGCTCCCCGTCGAGGAGGCGGTCCCGCAGGGCTGGGACAACCGCACGTTCCGGCTCGGGGACACGCTGTCGGTGCGGCTCCCGAGCGCCGCGGGCTACGTCCCCGCGGTGGAGAAGGAGCAGCGGGTCCTGCCGTACCTCGCGCCCCGGCTCGGCATCCCGGTGCCCGAACCCGTCGGCCTCGGACGGCCGGGCAGCGGCTACCCGTTCCCGTGGTCGGTGCGCCGGTGGTTGCCGGGCCGGGTCGCGGCCGGAGCGGACCCCGACCTGACGGCGCTCGCCGAGGACGTCGGCGCGGTCCTCCGGCAGCTCCGGACGGTCCCGCCGGCGGACGGTCCCGTCGCGGGAGCGCACTCGTTCCACCGTGGCGCACACCCGTCGGTCTACGGCGACGAGGTCGAGCGGGCACTCGCGGCGCTCGGGGACACGGTCGACCAGGCTGCGTGCCGGAGTGTCTGGGCAGCGGCGTGCGCGAGCAGGTGGGACCGACCGGGCGTCTGGTTCCACGGCGACGTCGCCCCGACGAACCTGCTGGTGGACGGGGCCGGGCGGCTCTCCGCGCTCATCGACTTCGGCACGTGCGGTGTCGGCGACCCGGCGTGCGACCTGGTGCTCGCGTGGACGTTCCTCGACCGGCCGGCCCGGCGGGTCTTCCGCGACGCCGTCGGTCTCGACGACGGCACCTGGGCGCGCGGACGCGGCTGGGCCCTCTGGAAGTCGCTCATCATGCTGGCCGGCAGCGCCGGTCCCGGTGACCGCGCTGGTCACGAGGCGGTCCTGGCCGCGGCCCTCGACGACCCGGCGCTGTGAAGCCGCCACGACGCGAGCGCGTAGACGGGAAGGCACACACACCGCGACGAGAGGAGCGCCCACCGTGCGCGCACTGACCTGGCAGGGCACCGAGAAGGTGTCCGTCGAGACCGTCCCCGATCCCACGGTCCAGGAGCCGACCGATGCGGTCGTCCGGATCACCTCGACCGCGATCTGCGGCTCCGACCTCCACCTGTACCGGGTCCTCGGCCCGTACATCGACAAGGGCGACGTCCTCGGCCACGAGCCGATGGGCGTGGTCGAGGCGGTCGGCAGCGCGGTCACCAACCTCAAGGTGGGCGACCGTGTCGTCGTCCCCTTCAACATCTCCTGCGGTCACTGCTGGATGTGCCAGCACGGCCTGCAGTCCCAGTGCGAGACCACCCAGGTGACGGAGTACGGCAGCGGCGCCGCGCTCTTCGGCTACACGAAGATGTACGGCCAGGTCCCCGGCGGCCAGGCCGAGTACCTCCGCGTGCCGCACGCCGACTACGGCCCCATCGTGATCCCGGACGACGGCACCCCGGACGACCGGTGGCTGTTCCTCAGTGACATCCTCCCGACGGCGTGGCAGGGCGTGCAGTACGCCGGCGTGCCCGAGGGCGGGACCCTCGCGGTGCTCGGCCTCGGCCCGGTCGGACAGTTCGCCGCCCGCATCGGCAAGCACCTCGGCTTCCGGGTGCTCGCCGTCGAGCCCGAGGCGGTGCGCCGTGACCTCGCCGCGAAGTACGGCGTCGAGACCTTCGACCTCGACAAGGACGTCGTCGCGCAGCTCGTCGACCTCACCGACGGTCGCGGACCGGACGGCGTCGTCGACGCGGTCGGCATGGAGGCGCACGGCAACGCGGTCGCCGGGTTCGCCCAGCGTGCCGCGGGCCTGCTGCCCGACAAGCTGGCGCAGAAGGCGATCGAGACCGCCGGGGTGGACCGGCTCGCAGCCGTGCACACCGCGATCGACCTCGTCCGCCGCGGCGGCACCGTCTCGCTGAGCGGTGTCTACGGCGGGATGGCCGACCCGATGCCGATGATGACGCTGTTCGACAAGCAGATCACCATCCGTGAGGGGCAGTGCAACGTGAAGCGCTGGGTCGACGACATCATGCCGCTCGTCTCCGACCCGTCGGACCCGCTCGGCACGCTCGACCTGACGAGCCACCGGGTCTCGCTCGAGGACGCGCCGCGCATGTACGAGGTCTTCCAGAAGAAGGAGGACGACTGCGTGAAGGTCGTGCTCGACCCGGCGATGGCCGCGTCGGCCGCCGCATGACCCGGGTCGTCGTCGTCGGTGCGACCGGCAACGTCGGGACGGCCGTGCTCCGCCGGCTCGCCGCGGAGCAGGACCTGCAGGTCGTCGGGGTCGCCCGGCGTCTGCCCGACGTGCACACCGCGCCGTACGGCGACGCGGTGTGGCACGCAGTCGACGTCGGCGCGCCCGATGCGGTGTCGCAGCTCGCCGCGGTGTTCCGTGGTGCCGACGCGGTGATCCACCTGGCGTGGGCGCTCCAGCCCACGCACGACATCCCCGCGCAGCACCGGACGAACGTGGTCGGGACGGCGAACGTCCTGGCCGCGGTCGCCGCTGCCGAGGTGCCGCAGGTCGTCGTCGCCTCGTCCGTCGGTGCGTACCGGGGCGTCGACGTCGACGGCAAGCGGGACCGCAAGGACGAGTCCTGGCCGGTCGACGGCATCCCGACGGCGACGTACGCGATCCACAAGGCGGAGAACGAGCGGGCCATGGACGCCTTCGCGCGGGAGCACCCGGAGGTCGTCGTGACGCGGCTGCGTCCCGGGCTGGTCTTCCAGCGTGCTGCCGCGGCGGAGATCCGTGGACTGTTCCTCGGGAAGCTCATCCCGATGCGCGCCGTCCGGTGGATCCAGTGGGCGGTCCTGCCGTTGCCGTACGCGTTCGTGTTCCAGGCGGTGCACGCCGACGACGTTGCGGACGCCTACTGGCGGGTGGTCGACCAGCGTGCGGGTGGCGCGTTCAACATCGCCGCCTCGCCGGTGCTCACCCCGCCGCGCATCGCCGCCGTCCTCGGCATGCGCGGCGCGGTCCGGGTACCGTTCCGGCTGATCCGCGGCATCGTGACGCTGACGTGGCTGCTCCGGATCCAGCCGACCGACGCCGGCTGGGTGGACATCGCGGCGTCCGTCCCGGTGATGTCGACCGAGCGTGCGCGCACGGAACTCGGTTGGGAGGCCCGGCACCGTTCCACGGACGCGCTCGGTGAGCTGGTGGCCGGGTTCGCGGACGGCACGAGCGTCCCGGGGTCGGGTCCCCTGCACGGGTAGCCTGGCCCGGTGCTGCCTCCGGACCTGCTCGGCGACTGGGCACTGGACCGCGCCGTGCTCGACCGCCGCGCGGGGACGACCGGTCGCGTGACCGGGACGACACTGCTCCGAGCGGTGGACGACTCGACGGTGTCGTGGACGGAGACCGGCACGATGGCGTTCGACGGCCGCTCGACACCGGTCTCCCGGGAGCTCCTGGTGCGCCGCACCGGGGACGACCGCTGGACCGTCCACTTCGCCGACGGCAGGCCGTTCCACGACTGGGTGTGGGGCACCACCGTGGTGCACGACTGCGCGCCGGACGAGTACACGGGCGTGCTCGCGGGGGACGTCGACCGGTGGACGGTCCGATGGGAGGCGCGCGGTCCCGCGAAGGACTACCGCCTCGACAGCGTGCTCACCCCGGCGCGCTGAACGTCGGCCGCACCCGACAGACTGGGTGCATGGCACGCACCTCCGGCAAGTCCTCCGGCACCGACGCTCCTCGGATCACCCTCACCGAACCCGGTGACCTGACCGACTGGGCGCCCGGCCCCGGCGACGTGCTCACCGGGGACCGCATCGACGGGCGCCGGATCGCGTCGCTCGACATCGCGGGGGAGCGGCTGCCCGACCTCGAGATCGAGGAGTGCGTCGTCGAAGAACTCCACGCCGACGGGGCGGACCTCCGGGGCGTGCGGGTCCACGACACCGTGATCGAAGCGCTCGACGCCCCGGTGCTCCGCGCGTCGAGCAGCTCCTGGCGTGAAGTCCGGATCGGCGGCGGACGGGTCGGCTCCGCGGAGCTGTACGACTCCGGGCTGAACGGCGTCGAGTTCGTCGGGATGAAGCTCGGGTTCGTGAACCTCCGCGGTGCGACCGTCACCGACGTGGTGTTCCGCGACTGCGTCATCGACGAGCTCGACATCGCCGACGCCCGGCTGCTGCGGGTGTCGTTCGAGGGCACCCGGATCCGTGCGGCCGAGGGCTCGAACACCCGCATCGACCACGTGGACCTGCGCGGCGCCGACCTCGACCGGGTCGAACGACTCGAGGGTTTCCGCGGCGCGACGATCGCGGCGGACCAGCTCTACACGCTCGCCCCGTTGCTCGCCGCGCAGGCCGGCTACCGCGTGGAGTAGGCAGACACCCCGGACCGCGCGAGCGCGGCGGCGAGGTCGGCCTGCACCAGGTCGCCGTGGACCGCGGCGCCCGCCTGGGTGCCGGCAGCGGCCGACGCGATGACCGTCGCCATCGGGGACGCCACGTTCCCCGCGGCCCAGACCCCGCGCACGGAGGTCTGCCCCATGGCGTCGACCGTGACGGCGCCGGCCACCCGGAAGTCGCCCATCCGGAAGTCCTCGGCGACGAGTCCGATCCCCTCGAGGCCGTCGACCCGTGCCTCGGCGGTGCTCGCAGCAGCCAGGGCGTCGAGGTCCACGACGGAACCGTCGCCGAGCACCACGCCCGTCAGCACGCCGTCCGTCGACAGCACCCGGGCCACCGCGCCGTCGATCACGTTGATGCCCCGGGCGTCGAAACCGGCACGGGCGGTGTCGTCGACGAGGCCGGGCTCGGTCGCGAACACCGTCACGTGCTCGCTCAGCGCGCGCCACAGCAACGCCTGGTGCGCCCCGAACGGCGTCGTCACGAGCACCCCGATGCGGCGGTCGCGGATCTCCCACCCGTGGCAGAACGGGCAGTGCACGACGCCGCGGCCCCACTGCTCCGCGAGCCCCGGCACGTCCGGCAGGACGTCCACGGCGCCGGAGGCGACGACGACCCGACGGGCGTGCACCTGTTCGCCGGAGTCGAGGGTGGCCGTGAAGCCGACCGGGTCGCCGTCGGGGACGGGCGTGGCGGACGTGGCCACGAGCCTCCCGGCCATGACGTCGACGCCGTACCGCGCGACCTCGTCCCGACCGGTCCTGGTGAGGTCCCGTGGAGGCGTCGCCTCCTGCCCGAGGTAGTTGTGGACGCCCGCCGCCGGGGCGTTGCGGGGTTCGTCCGCGTCCACCACCAGCACGGATCGGCGGGACCGGCCGAGGATGAGGGCTGCTGAGAGGCCGGCGGCTCCGCCGCCGATGACGATCACGTCGTAGTTGTCACGCATGCCGACATCGTGCGGTGTGGGTGCGCATCCGGCAACGATCCTTGCCGGTCTGGCAACATGGCCGGCATGGACCACGGACGGGAGGCCCGCCCCACCCCGCGCACGACGGCCGAGGTGGTCGACGGGGTCGGGCCGCGACTGCGCACCCTGCGGCAGCGACGTGACGTCACGCTCGCGGCCCTCGCGACGGAGACGGGCATCTCGGTGTCGACGCTCTCGCGGCTCGAGTCGGGACAGCGGAAGCCGACCCTCGAGCTCCTGCTGCCGCTGGCGCGGGCGTACCAGGTGCCGCTCGACGACCTCGTCGGAGCGCCGCGGACCGGCGACCCGCGGGTGCACCTGCAGCCCGAGGTGCACGGCGGCCGCGTGGTGGTGCCCCTCACCCGGCGGACCGGTGGCGTGCGGTCGTTCAAGCAGCTGTTCCCGCCGAACTCGGCCGGCGGCGAACCCGACCTGCGGACGCACGAGGGGTACGAGTGGCTCTACGTGCTGTCCGGGCGGCTCCGGCTGCTCCTCGGGGAACGCGACCTCGACCTCGGGCCCGGCGAGGTCGTGGAGTTCGACACCCACACGCCGCACTGGATCGGCAACGTCACCGACGAGGTCACCGAGGTGCTCTGCCTGTACGGGCCGCAGGGGGAGCGGGCACACGTGCGGGCGCGGCCCGTGCGCTGAGCCCGGTGCGCTCCGAGGCCATCCTGGGCCGTTGACCATCGAGCAGCGCGCATGGTCGGTCGGTACCGCCGCGGGTGCAGCGCCCGCGGTCATCGATCCGGAAGGCCCACCATGACGACGACCCCACCCGGGAACGACTCCGGGACCCCGATCCACGACCGGACGGCCGCTGCGGACGGCCACGAGATCCGCCCGGGTGTGACCGTGCCCTCCTGGGCGAACACCACCCCGCTCGACCGAGGCCGCGACGCGGACCTCGCCGCAGACCCCGTCGATGACCTGACCGTCGACGAGGCGTTCGACCCGGTCCCCGCGAACGAGCAGCTGCCCGCGACGCCGAGTGCGGCCGGCAGCGGCGGCGACGGCAGCGGGAAGGCCGACGCGGCCAAGGGTGCAGCCCAGGACGTCGCCGGTGACGCGAAGGCCAAGGCGTCCGACGTCGCCGGCACCGCCAAGGAGCAGGCGTCCAAGGTCGCGTCCGAGGCGACCGACCACGCCAAGCAGCTCTACGGCCAGGCGTCCGAGAACCTCAAGCAACAGGCAGCCGAACAGCAGCAGCGTGCCGCGGGCGGACTGCGCAGCATCAGCGACCAGCTCGGCCGCATGGCGGAGAACGACGACGAGCAGGGCGTTGCGTCGAAGGTCGTCCGTGACCTGTCCGGCCGTGCGAACTCGGTCGCCGGGTTCCTCGAGAACCGTGACCCGGGTTCGCTCCTCGACGAGGTGAAGTCCTTCGCGGCGAAGCGCCCGGGCACGTTCATCGCGCTCGCCGCGGGCGCCGGGATCCTCGCCGGGCGGCTCACGAAGGCGCTCGCGACCGAGGTCAAGCACGAGAAGGAAGCCGACATCACCGGCGACGGCACCACCGGCACCGGGACCGGGAGCGGCGTATGAGCCACACCGTCCCCGGCGCGACACCGACGGGTGAACCGACCCCCGAGGAACGCGCCGCGAGCACTCCGCTCGGCGAACTCCTGACCGACGTCTCCCGCGACATCTCCAGCCTGTTCCGGCAGGAGGTCGCGCTGGCGAAGGCCGAGATCACCGAGTCCGCGAAGAAGGCGGGCAAGGGCGCAGGCATGTTCGGCGGCGCGGGCCTGACCGCGCTGTTCGCCCTGCTGTTCCTGTCGATCGCCGCCTGGTGGGGTCTCGGCTACCTCATCGGCAACGCGTGGTCGGCAGTCGTGATCGCGGTGGTCTACGCGATCGTCGCCGGCATCCTCGCGCTGCTGGGACGCAAGCAGATGCAGCAGATCAAGGGTGTTCCCCAGACCGTGGAGACGGCCAAGGAGATCCCCGACGCACTGAAGCCCAACACCGGGAGGAACGCATGAGCACGCCAGACGAGATCCGCAGAGAGATCGAACAGACACGGGGGACCCTGGGTTCCGACGTCGACGCACTCGCCGACAAGGTCAGCCCGTCCTCGATCGCCCACCGCCAGACCGAGAAGGTGAAGAGCCGGTTCCAGGGCGTCCGCGACTCCGTGATGGGCGCGGCGGACTCGGCACGGTCGAGTGCCCCGGGGTCCGCCCCGGGTGCGACCGACCAGGCGAAGGACGTCGCCCAGCGTGGCGTCGAGAAGGCCAAGGGCAACCCGCTCGCCGTCGGGCTGATCGCGTTCGGCGCCGGCTGGCTCGCATCGTCGCTCATCCCGACCTCGTCCAAGGAGGAGGAGCTGGCCGGTGAGCTCAAGGACCACGCAGCACCCCTCGTCGACGAGGTCAAGGAGCAGGCGAAGGACGTCGGTTCGCAGCTCGGTGACGTCGCGAAGGAGCACGCGCAGGACCTCAAGGGGACCGCGCAGGACGCGGCCCAGACCGTCAAGGACGAGGCGCAGGGCGCCGCGTCCGACGTGGAGGACCACGCGCAGCAGTCCGCGGACGACGTCCGCGGGGCCTGAGGCCGGACGACGGCACGGACGGGAGGCACGGTGCCAGCTGGCACCGTGCCTCCCGTCCGTCGCCTGGTCGCGGCTCGGTCGTCTGGTCGCGTCGCGCTCGCTGGACCGGTCCCGAGCACGTCGGGAGTTCGCTGGACGGATGGCAGACGCTCCCACGACCGCAGTCCTGTTCGACATCGACGGCACGCTCGTCGACTCCAACTACGCCCACGTCGACGCCTGGTGGCGCGCGTTCCGGGCGATCGGGGCCTCAGTGGACGCCTGGCGCATCCACCGGGCGATCGGGATGGACTCCTCGCGGCTCCTCGAGGAGCTGCTGCCGGATGCCTCCGACGACGAGCGCGACACCGCGAAGCAGCACCACACGGCGTACTACGCCGAGCACATGCCGTTCCTGCGCCCGCTGCCGGGTGCCCGTGACCTGCTCGAGGCCGTCGCGTCCCGTGGGCACGCGGTGGTGCTCGCGACGAGCGCCCCGGCGTCCGAGCTCGAACGGCTCCGCGAGGTGCTCGATGTCGAGCAGTGGATCACCGCGGTGACGAGTTCCGAGGACGTGGACGAGGCCAAGCCGGCCCCCGGGATCATGCAGGTCGCGCTGGACAAGGTCGGGGTCGAGCCGTCCCGTGCGGTGATGGTGGGTGACGCGATGTGGGACGTGGAGGCCTCCTCGAAGGTCGGGATCCCGTGCGTCTCGGTGATGACCGGCGGGATCGGCGGCGACGAGCTGCGGGAGGCGGGCGCCGCTGCGGTGTACGACGACGCGGCGGCGTTGCTCGCGGGACTCGACGACTCGCCGATCGGCGCACTCGACCAACCGGCTCCGTGAGCGTTCGCGGCCTCCACGGGAACCGGTGGGGTTCGCTCGCTCCTGCTCGGTCGTGGGAGGATCGTCGATCGTGATCACGATCGAACGCGTCAGCTGGGACGACCCTCGCGGAGTCGTCCTCCGTGCCCGCATGGACGAGGAGATGCACGAGCGGTACGGCTCCTCGGCCGGTGACGAGGACCCGGCCGTCACCGAGGAACGGAACCGCGCGCTCGCGGTCGATCCCTCCACGGTCATCACCTCGCTGCTCGCGATCGACGAGTCCGGCGAGGCCGTCGGCCACATCGCCGTCCGCCGTCTCCGCGACGAGGTCGAGCTGAAGCGCCTCATCGTGCTGTCCTCCGCCCGCGGGAAGGGTGCGGCGACCGCGCTGCTCGACGAGTGCGAGCGGGTCGGCCGTGAGCAGGGGGCCGCGCGGCTCATCCTGCAGACCGGGGACAAGCAGCCGGACGCGGTCGCGCTCTACGAGAAGACCGGTTGGCGTGCGATCCCGGTCTACGAGCCGTACGCGGCGACGATGCCCTGGTCGTTCTGCTTCGACAAGGCCCTGTAGCTGGGAACTCTCCACGAGGAATTGCACTCTGGTGACCGGAGTGCAATTCTTGCTCGGTGAGCACCGCTGAACGCACCCGCGCGCTGCGTCGACGCATGATCGTCGAAGCACGTCGGTCGACCGTGGCCGACGGTCTGCACGGGTTCACGATCGAGCAGCTCTGCGAGACCGTCGGAGTCTCCCGTCGCACGTTCTTCAACCACTTCGCCTCGAAGGAAGACGCCGTCCTCGGCATCGAACTCAACGCGAACGTCGACATGCTGCTGGCCTACGCCCGCGGCGAAGTGGTCCCGGCGACCCTCGACCCGCTCACGTCCGTCGTCGCGCTCGCCGTCGAACAGGTGCGCACCGTCGGACTCGACCGCGCGGACGAAGCCCTCGTCCGCCGGGTCTTCGAGCGTGAACCGGCGCTCGTCGCCCGGTTCCTCTCGGCGACCGACGTGCAGCTCGCCAAGGTCGCGGAAGCGGTGCGGGAACGCTTCGGCTGGACCGTCCCCGACGATCCGCGCGCCCGGCTCGTGACCGAGTCCGCTGCGGGGCTGCTCCGCGTGACCGCCGCCGACTACTTCGACGACGACTACGACGAGTCGACGGGCGCACCGTTCGACGAACTGCTCACCACGAACCTCCGCCTCATGAGGGCGGCCATCACCACCGGACAGGACGACACCCCATGAGCACCTCAGCGCCGCGCACCGCCAAGCGCGCACGCCCGGGCAGCGACGGACCACTGCTGCTGACCCAGCGCCGCATCTGGATCATCTTCTCCGCCCTCATCGCCGGGATGCTGCTCTCCAGCCTCGACCAGACCATCGTGTCGACCGCGATGCCGACCATCGTCGGCGACCTCGGTGGCGTCGCGCACCAGGCGTGGATCACGACCGGGTACCTGCTGGCATCCACGATCGTGATGCCCATCTACGGCAAGTTCGGTGACGTCATCGGCCGCCGCAACCTGTTCCTCGTGGCGATCGCGCTCTTCACGCTGGCGTCGCTCGGCTGCGCGATGTCGACCGGCTTCTGGCAGTTCGTGGTGTTCCGCGCGCTGCAGGGCCTCGGCGGTGGCGGTCTGATGATCCTGTCCCAGGCGATCATCGCGGACATCGTCCCCGCGTCCGAGCGCGGCAAGTACCTCGGCCCGCTCGGCGCGATCTTCGGCCTCTCCGCCGTCGGTGGCCCGCTCCTCGGCGGGTTCTTCGTCGACCACATGACGTGGCACTGGGCGTTCTGGATCAACATCCCGGTGGGGATCGCGGCGTTCGCCGTCGCCTGGTTCGCGCTGACCCTGCCGAGCAAGAAGGCGACCAAGCGCATCGACGTCCTCGGCGTCGCGCTGCTGTCGGCGACGACCGCGTGCCTGGTGTTCTTCACCGAGTTCGGCGGCAACAGCGACCACGGCTGGGGTGCGCTCGAGACCTGGGCGTGGGGCGCCGGGTTCATCGTCGCGGCAGCGCTGTTCGTCCTGACCGAAGCGCGGGCCCAGGACCCGATCATCCCGCTGTCGTTCTTCCGGAACCGCACGTTCGTCACCGCCACGGCGATCGGCTTCGTGCTCGGGCTCGGCATGTTCGCCGCGATCGGCTTCGTCCCGACGTTCCTGCAGATGGCGTCGGGCACCTCGGCCGCCGTCTCCGGGCTCCTGATGCTGCCGATGATGGTCGGCCTGATGGGCACCTCGATCCTCTCCGGCACGCTCATCACGAAGACGGGCCGGTACCGGGCGTTCCCGATCATCGGCACGATCGTCGTCGGCCTGGCGATGCTCGGGATGACGACGCTCGCCGCAGCCACCCCGATCTGGCTGATCTGCGTGTACCTGTTCGTGTTCGGCGCCGGCCTCGGTCTGATCATGCAGGTCGTGGTCCTCGTGGCGCAGAACGCCGTCGCGCCGGAGCACGTCGGCACGGCGACCTCGACGAACAACTACTTCCGCGAGGTCGGCGCCTCCCTCGGCGTCGCCGTCTTCGGTGCGATCTTCACCTCGCGCCTGACCGAGTCCCTGACCGACGTCTTCACGAGCGCCGGCGGCAGTGCGTCGCAGGCGGCGAGTGCGAGCGCGAGCATCGACCCGACGCAGCTCACGAAGCTGCCCGAGGCGGTGCAGGACGGCATCGTGAACGCCTACGCCGACTCGCTGTCCCCGGTGTTCTGGTACCTGCTGCCGTTCATCGCGGTGGCGCTCGTGCTCGCGCTGTTCATCCCGCAGATGAAGCTCGCGGACGTGGCCGGCATGGTCGCCCGCGGCGAGGCGGTCGGTGGCGCCGAGGCGGACGAGCTCGAGCGTGCGCAGCGCGGCGCGGAGCGTCCGACGGAGTCGGTCGGCTCCGCCACGGGGTCGGTCCCGACGACCCGGCACGACGAGTAGTCGTCACCATCCACGGACGGGAGGCCCGGTGCCAGCTGGCACCGGGCCTCCCGTCCGTCTGCGGTCGCGCGCGCCCGCGGCTCGCTCGCGCCTGCGATGCGACAACGCCGTTGTCGTACGACAGCGAGCATGTCGTCGTTCAGCGTGTGCAACTGTTGCGGACGCAAGGTGCGACGAGGTCGTTGTCGTACGGCTGCGAGGACGTCGTCACTCGGCGCGCGCAACCGTTGCGCACGGAACTCTTGCGTGTGCAAGGTACGACAACGCCGTTGTCGTACGACAGCGAGCATGTCGTACCGCGTCGGCTGCCGGAGCGGACGCGGCGCACGGACGACGCGCACGCGCACGGTGCGCGCGCCCGGCGCAGCGCGTCAGGCGCCGGTGCTCGCGCGGGGGATGAGCCGCGTGGGGAGCGCCGGCGACGGCGCCGAGGTGCCGTCGAGCGTCGCGAGCAGCCGGAGTGCTGCGGCCCGGCCGAGGTCGGCGCCCGGGAGTGCCACGCTCGTCAGCGCCGGTGCGGTGACCGACGAGGACGGCAGGTCGTCGAACCCTGCGACGGCGAGGCCTCCCGGAACCGCGACGCCCCGGGCCCCCGCGACCCGGAGCACCCCGTACGCCAGGGTGTCCGCCGCGGCGACCACGGCCGTGACGCCCTCGGCGAGCCAGTCGTCGACCACCCCGTCGACCGCGGCCGCAGCGGCGTCGATCGTCAGGTCGGCCTGGGCGCGCGTCCGGGACACCGTGATGCCGGCGGCGGTGCAGGCGTCCTCGAACAGGGACCGGCGGACGGCGAACGTCGTCGCCCGTGACGTCCCGTCGAGGTACGCGACGCGCCGGTGTCCGGCGGCGGCGAGGTGTGCGACGAGCGCCGACACCCCGGACGAGAGGTCGTAGTTGACGGCGTCGGCGCCTCCCGGGGCGTCGAGCAGCACGACGGGGACGCTCGCGGACATCGACTCACCCGCGGCGGGGGCGTCGACGAGGATCCCGGCGGGCCGCAGCCGCTCGAAGCGCCGGACGTCCGCGTCGACCGGTTGCGCGCCGCGCTCGGTGACGGAGAGCACGAGCTGGAAGCGGTCCCCGACGGTGTCCCGGACGCCGCGGATGACCTCGGCGAAGAACGGGTTCGACAGGTCCGGCGCGATGAGGACGACCAGGTCGCCACTGCCGCGCGCGAGGGAGCTGGCGGCGTGGTCGACGACGTAGCCGAGCTCCTCGACCGCGTCGCGGACCCGTGTGGCGATCGGGATCGACACACGGCCGCGGTCCTTGCCGTTCACGACGAGCGAGACGGTCGCGATGCTCGTCCCGGCGCGCTCGGCGACCATCGCCGCGGTGACACGACGGCTGTTCCGGGGAGGGGGTGCCACGCGTCGATGCTACCGAGCGGACCCGCAGGACTTGACGTCAAGCGTTTGATGATGTGTGATGTCAAACGCTTGACGCGGCGTGCATGGCGCGTCAGGCCACCGACACCACCGGCGAGCCCGACACCACGGCGACGACCGGAATCCCCAGCGAAGTGGAGCACCAGTGCCCGAGAAGATCATCCTCGACTGCGACCCCGGTCACGACGACGCCGTCGCGATCCTCCTGGCCCACGGCAACCCGGACATCGAGCTCCTCGCCGTGACGACCGTCGTCGGCAACCAGACCCTGCCGAAGGTCACCCGGAACGCCCTCGCCGTGGCCCGCATCGCCGGCATCACCGGTGTCCCGTTCGCCGCCGGCGCCGACCGGCCGCTGCTCCGCGAGATCGAGGTCGCCGAGGGCATCCACGGCGAGAGCGGCCTCGACGGACCGATGCTGCCTGAGCCGTCGTTCGAGCTCGACGAGCGGCACGCGGTCGACCTCATCATCGAGACCGTGATGGCGCACGAGCCCGGCACCGTCACCCTCGTGCCGACCGGCGGGCTGACGAACATCGCCCTCGCCGCCCGCAAGGAGCCCCGCATCGTCGAGCGCGTCAAGCAGGTCGTGCTCATGGGCGGCGGCGTGCACGTCGGCAACTGGAGCCCGGTCGCCGAGTTCAACATCGTGATCGACCCCGAGGCCGCCTCGATCGTCTTCGACGCCGGCTGGGACGTCGTCATGGTCGGCCTCGACCTGACGCACCAGGCCCTCGCCACCCCCGAGGTCGCGGCGCGCATCGCGGCCGTCGGCACCGGCCCGGCAGCGTTCGTCGGCGAGCTGCTGGACTTCTTCGGCCAGACCTACAAGGACGCGCAGGGCTTCGACGCCCCGCCGGTCCACGACCCCTGCGCCGTCGCGTACGTCATCGACCCGACGGTCGTCCGTGCCGTGAAGGTCCCGATCCACGTCGAGACCCAGGGCACGCTGACCCTCGGCATGACCGTCGCCGACTTCCGTGCCCCCGCCCCGGATGACTGCCGCACGAGCGCCGCGATGGAGCTCGACCACGGCCGCTTCTGGGACCTCGTCGTCGACGCCCTCGAGCGCATCGGCGAGACCCCCGACACCGGCTGGACGCCCCGCGCAGCCGCCACCGCCGTCGAAGCCGGCACCACCGTCACCACCACCGAGAAGGCCTGACGCACATGACCACCTCATCGACGAAGAAGTCGATCGGCGCACTCACCGCCGCGCTCCTCGCAGCCTGCATCGCGTTCCAGCTGAACGCGAGCATGCTCAGCCCCGCCCTGGTCACCATGGCGAGGGAGCTCCACACCGACGACGCGACGATCGGGCTCTCGCAGACCCTGTACTTCACGCTCGCCGCGCTGTTCTCGCTGTTCCTGCCGCGCCTGTCCGACATCGTCGGCCGCAAGCGCGTCCTGGTCGGCATGCTCGCCGTGATGCTCGTCGGCAGCATCGTCGCGGCGCTCGCGGTGAACGTCCCGATGCTGTTCACCGGCCGCATCATCCAGGGCGTCACCGGTCCGGTCGTCCCGATCTGCCTCCTGGTCCTCCGCAACGAGATCGCCGACCCGAAGCGCTACGGCGCGGCGCTCGGTCTGCTCACCGCGGTCAACGGTGGCATCGCCGGGATCGACTCGCTCGCCGGTGGGTGGATCGCCACGAACTTCGGGTTCCGCGGCATCTTCTGGGTGATCGCCGTCGTCACGGTGATCGCGCTCGCGATGGTGGCCGTGTGGGGCGTCGAGTCGAAGCCGTCCGCGGGCACCCGGATGGACTGGATCGGGGTGGTGCCGCTCGTCGTCTCGGTCGGCGCACTCCTCACCGCCTTCAACGAGGCCGGGAAGCTCGGCGCCGCGAACCCGCTCGTCGTCATCGGCGGGATCGTCGTCGCGCTGGCTGCGTTCGCCGTGTTCTGGGCGGTGGAGTCCCGCGTCAAGGAGCCGCTCGTCGAGACCCGGTTCCTGAAGCGCCGGGCGACGTGGGCGCTCCTCGCGACGACCTTCCTCACGATGACCGGTGTCTTCGCCGTCGTGAACGGCCTCGTCACGTCGCTGGCGCAGAACCCGGACGCCGGCTTCGGGATGGAGGCCGACCTCGCCTCCCTGGTGTTCCTCACGCCGTACGCGTTGGTCGGGTGGATCGTCGGCCCGTTCGCCGGTCGCCTCGCCCCGACGATCGGCTACCGCGCGATCCTGCGTGTCGGCCTGATCGGCAGCATCGTCGCGACGCTGCTGATGGCGTTCGTCGGCGTGCACTCCCTGCCGGTCCTCGTTGCCGCGACCGTCCTGATCGGCATCACCTACGCGGGCATCGCGAACATCATCCTGAACGGCCTCGGCATCGTCCTGTCCCCGGACTCGAACCCGGGCTTCCTGCCCGGCCTGAACGCGGGTGCGTTCAACCTCGGCGCCGGCGTCAGCTTCGCCGTGCTGCCGGCCCTGCAGATCGCCCTCGGCGTCGGCGGGTCAGCGGGGACCGCCGGCTACTCCGGTGGGATGCTGCTCGGTGCCGTGATCACGATCGCCGCCCTGGCGACGTCGTTCCTGATCCCCCGTCCGGAGAGCGCCGAGACCACGTCCGTCGCCCCGCAGAAGGAGACCGTCCGTTGACCGACACCATCGTGATCGTCGGGTCGCTGAACGCGGACCTGGTGGTCCGCACCGACCGCTTCCCGAAGCCCGGTGAGACCCTGCACGGGTCCGACCTCGCCACCCTGCCCGGGGGCAAGTCCGCCAACCAGGCGGTGGCCGCCGGGAGGCTCGGGGGCACGGTGCGCATGATCGGCGCGGTCGGCGACGACGGGAACGGTGCGCTGCTCCGCGACTCCGTCGCGGCCGCGGGTGCGGACACCACGCACGTCGCCGTCCGGGAGGGCGTGGCCACCGGCACCGCCGTCATCACCGTGGACGCGCACGGGGAGAACACCATCGTGATCTCCGGCGGCGCGAACGCCACGCTGACGCCGGATGACGTCCCTGCCGACGCCTTCACGGGCGCCGCGGTGCTCGGGCTCTGCCTCGAGGTCTCGATCGACGTGGTCCTCGCCGCCGCCCGTGCCGCGCACGACGCCGGGGTCACGGTCCTGACGAACCTGTCCCCGTTCGGCGACGTGCCCCGCGAGCTCCTCGACCTCACCGACGTGTTGCTGGTGAACGAGCACGAGGCCGCCGAGCTCGGCGACCACGGCGTCGCCCGCTCGATCGTCACCCGGGGTGGCGACGGCAGCGTCGTGCACGACGGCGATGCCGAGCCCGTCGAGGTCCCGGCGATCCCGGTCGAGGCCGTCGACACCACGGGCTGCGGCGACGCGTTCATGGGTGCCGTGGCGCTCCGGCTCGCCGCCGGTGACTCCCTCGTCGACGCGGCACGGTTCGCCGCCGGGGTCGGGGCGTACGCCGCGACCGGGGCCGGGGCGCAGGCGTCGTACCCGACCACCGACCAGCTCGAGGCGTTCCTGCGGGCGTAGGAACAGCCTCCCGGCTTGTATCTTGCAGACATGCGCGTGGGAGTCCTCGACATCGGGTCCAACACCGGCCACCTCCTGGTGGTCGACGCCCACGGCGGCGCCGCGCCGCTGCCGGCGTCGTCGTACAAGCAGCCGCTCCGCCTCGCCGAGCACCTCGACGAGCGCGGGGCGGTCACGCAGTTCGGCATCGACGCGCTGACCGACTTCGTGTCGGAGTCGGTGCGCGTCGCCGAGGAGCGCGGCTGCGAGGACATGCTCGGGTTCGCGACGTCGGCCGTCCGTGACGCCGTGAACTCCGAAGCGGTCCTCGCCCACGTCGAGGACCGCACCGGGGTCGAGCTCGCCGTGCTCTCCGGCTCGGACGAGGCCCGGCTGACGTTCCTGGCCGTGCGCCGCTGGTTCGGCTGGTCCGCCGGCCGGCTCGCGGTGTTCGACATCGGCGGCGGCTCGCTCGAGATCGCCGGCGGTGCGGACGAGGCGCCCGACGTGGCGTGGTCGATGCCGATCGGGGCGGCCCGGCTCGCGCGGTCGTTCTTCGCGTCGGGCACCCCGACCGCGGACGACGTCCGTCGGATCCGGCACGAGATCCGTGTCGAGATCGCCCGCGACGCCGGCAAGCTCCTGCGCTCCGGGGCGCCCGACCGGGCCGTGGCGACCTCGAAGACGTTCCGGTCGATCGCGCGGATCTGCGGAGCCGCGCCGTCGGGTGCCGGGCCGCTCGTGCCGCGGTCGCTCGACGGGGCGGTCCTCCGACAGCAGCTACCGGCGCTGCTCGCGATGTCGGTCGAGGAGCTCGCGACGCTCCCCGGTGTCTCCGAGAGCCGCGCCCACCAGATCGTGCCGGGAGCGCTCGTCGCGGAGGCGTGCCTGGACATCTTCGACCTGCCGTCGTTGGAGATCTGCCCGTGGGCGCTGCGCGAGGGCGTGATCCTGGAGCGCCTCGACCAGCTGTCGGTGCTGGTCTGACGCGACTTGACGTCGCACTCCAACGCTGGCACCGCACCTGAGCCGGCTCGTCGTCACGAATGAACCGGTGCACTTCGCAAGTTCTTATGTCTACGGTTGACGTGAAGTGAGAACGCCAATATGTTAACGGCCAGGGGAACTGGATTGGCCGGTTCCGCGGCTAAAGGGATTCCAGCATGGAGCGAAACTCAATCATTGATCTGCCAGACCTCGACTTCAGTGGTCTCGAGGTCTTGTCCGTCCGTGAAGCGGTCGCCGTGCCCGAGACCGGGGCGACGAGTGGGAGCAGCAGCTGCACCTCGACTTCCTGCTGTGGGAGCAGCTCGTGCTGCTCGTCGGGGTCCTGCGGCTGATCCGGCGTGCGGGGCTGTCGTTCGCGTGAGAGCGCCGCATTGATCAGATCACCGACGATTCAGCAACCAGACGGGACCGATCCATGGCCGCCATCACAGCCGATGGGCTGACCAAGAGCTACCGCGGGGTCGAGGTGCTCAGGGCACTCGACGTCGTCGTCGAAGATGGAAGCGTCGCCGCCTTCCTCGGACCGAACGGCGCAGGCAAGACCACGCTCGTCGAGATCCTCGAAGGGCACCGGGGGCGTGACTCTGGATCGGTGTCGGTCCTCGGGTACGACCCCGGACACGTCGTGGACTTCCGACGGCTCAGGATGGTCATCGGCGTCGTCATGCAGCAGACGCTCCTCGAGCCCGCGCTGACGCCGCGCGACCTGCTCCTCCGGCAGGCCAGCTACTACTCGGACCCCGTGCCGCTCGCAGAATCAGTGAGCCGCTTCGGCCTCGACGAGTTCGCGCGCAAGCCGGTCCGGTCCCTGTCCGGCGGTATGCGACGTCGTCTCGACCTTGCGTTGGCGTTCGTCGGCCGCCCACGGATCCTGTTCCTCGACGAACCGTCGACCGGCCTGGACCCGATCTCACGACACTCGATCCGCGGGCTGATCGCCGACTCGAACCGGGCCGGGGTGACCGTGGTGCTCACATCCCACGACCTCGACGAGGTCCAGCAGCTGGCCGACGCCGTGCACATCCTCCGCGACGGCCACTTCGCCGCGAGCGGCAGCCCACGAGACATCGTGAAGCTGTCAGCGGCCCCCGGACGGGTCGAGTTCGATCTCCCCGTCGGCGAACGCGAGCTGCTCCCAGCCGGAGCCATCCGAGTCGGCGAGCGCCTCCGGTACGTCACGCCGTCTCACGGTGAACTCCTCGAACAGCTGCGATCGTGGGAAGCCTCGACGGGGCACAACCTCGGTGACCTGACGATCGCCGCACCCACCCTCGACGATGCATACGTCAAGCTCGTCGGTGCACCGGAGGTCTCCGCGTGACGATCGCATCAGCCGCTGGAAAGCGACACAAGTTCGCGAAGAGTTTTCTCTTGCACACGCGATCAGAATTCGTCGACTTCTGGATGTCGGTCATTTCCCTCGCGTTCATCGTGCTCATGCCCGTCATGTTCTACGTCGTGTTCGGAGTCGCATTCCTGAGTGCTGCGGACAGCATTCGTTCCGTGAACGGTGCGGAGATCCGACAGGCAAACCTCAGTTACGCAGGCGTGCTCACGTTCGCGTTGATGTCGGTGACGTTCGCGAACGTCGCGATCGGCCTGGCGATCCGCCGCGAACACGGCTTGTTCCGTCGGTTCCGGACGACGCCGGTACCGCCGTGGGTCGTCATGGGTGCGTTCCTCGTGAACATCTTCGTCACCCTGGTCATCGTGCTCGCGGTGGTGTCCGCGATCGGGTTCCTCGGCCTGCGGGTCACGATGGACCCCAACCGCATCGTGCCGCTCGTCGTGACTGCAGTGACTGGCTTCATCGCCCTGTCGCCAATCGGCGTGGCGCTCTCGCTGCTCCCGCCGAACGCCGACGCGGCAGTCCCGATCGTCAACGGCATCTTCTTCCCGCTCGCGTTCCTGTCGGGCGCGTTCATCACGGTGCCACTCGGTGCCTTCGTCGACGCCATCGTCCCCTACCTCCCCGGCGCACCGCTCTTCCAGCTTTTCGCTGCGGTCTTCTCCGAGGGAGCGTTCGTCTGGGACGGTCGACAAGTGCTGATCCTGCTTTGCTGGGCCGTCATCGGCATCGTCCTGTCCGGCGCCTTCTTCCGGTGGGCATCCGAACGCGAGCCTCGGGGCTTCACCCGCAGGAAGTCAGCCGAGTAAGCCATGTTCACGGAGGGACAGACGGTGCGGGTCGATCTCACACCGCGATGGATGGTGCGCGAGAACACGTATCGGTACCGAGTACTCCGGCACGAGGGGGGCGCGGAACTGGACCGTCGACTGGCTGAGATCCACGAAGGGTCCGCTCAACGCGAGGCACTGCGCGACGCGACGATCAGCGAACTAGAACGGCTCATCCCGCTGCTCGACGGGGCGAGCAGACGGCAGGCACTCGCGGCGAAGCGTGCGGTCCACAAAGCTGCGACGACGCTCCCGACGATCGGGCCGGAGCTGTTCGACGCGGCTCCGCTGACGTCCGCATGGTCGCGGAACACGCAGCGCATGGCCGAGTCGGCGTGCGCCGTCGACGAGCTCGAGGAGCGGGACCTGGCGTCCGAACGCGCGGTCCTCTCAGCCTGGGCCCGGGACGACCGTGTCCGGCAGAGCGTCGCGATGACCAGCACCGTGCTCCTGCACGCCCTGCGTGGCAGCGCTCGTGGGGGCAGCCCGGACAAGCGGGGGCGCAAGTCCGAACCCGCATTGGTGCAGTACTTCTCGCGATCGACGCTCCGCGTGAGTCCGTTCTCGCGCTACACGGCGGTCGACGTCCGTGCACTCGGAGACCTGCCCTCCGACGACGTTCATGGGCTCCGTAGTGCCGTGGCGGTGAAGAGGCTACTGACACGGCACGCGGTGCGTAGAGCGACGTCCGACCCGGCCAACGTCGACCACGTCGTCTGGACTGCACCACCCGGTGCGGAACTGGTGGGTGGCACCCTGACGTTCCGCCGTCGCAGCTGGGTCACGCCTGGTCTGGGCGCTCGCCTCGACGCGTTCCGCGAGGTCGACGTCTCGTGGCCCGTGCCGGAGGCATGGCGGTCGACCGTCGCTGTGCTCCTGGCGACCCCGCCCGGGTCTCTGCGTGACCTGGCGGCCCGGATCAGCAGTGACGCCACGCACCAATTCGAGACCGTGCACTCAGGCCTCGCGGAATTCGCCTCCAGAGGGCTCCTCGTCCCGGTCGCTCCGGTCTCGGAGCAGGATCCGAACTTCGAGGTCTCATTGCTCGATGCGCTCCGCGCATGGCCAGGCGCCGGTGCCCAGGACCTCGTCGTTGCCCTGCGGTTGACGCACCAGCTGACCGCGGGGTTCGGAGAGCTCGGGGATGCGGAAAGAACAGCGCGTCTCGAGACCCTGGAGCGCGCCTGGTCCACCGCGGTCGGCGCTGCGGTCACGGCGCCGATCGTCGAGGACTCCTACGTCACCACTTCGGCGTCCGTCCCGTCCCCAGACAGATGGCGCGACCCGATCGGCGCTCTCGCACCGTTGCTCACAGCAGTCGACGATCAGCGCCTGTTGTCGACGGCGCTCGAAGCCACGTTCGTGGCCCAGTACGGCGAAGGCGGTGTCTGCACCGACATCAGGCGCTTCGCCAGGAAGACCGCCGGGGCGTTCCCGCTGGCGCAACGGCTCCTGGCTGGTGACATTGACGGCGTGCCCTCGACGGCTGTCCGTCGGCTGCTCGACGCGAGAGCAATGGCCGTCCGGCACCTGAACGAGCTGTCGCGAGTCGATGCGACAGAAGTTTCCATCGATCAGGCGGTCCTCGATGCGTTGGCGAGCACCCTCCCGGACGCCGAGATCGCCCGACGCCGCACCGTGGCAGTGTTCGGCCAGGTCGCCGGAGACCGCTTCGTCGTCAACCACCTCTACGGCGGACGACTGCGGTACTTCAGCCGGTACCTGCGCCAGCTCGACCCCGAGCACACCGAGGCGCTCCGGAGCCACCTCCGCTCCCAGACGGACGGAGCCCTCACTCTGCAGTTGCGCCCCACCCTCGGGTTCAACGCCAACCTCTCGCCGTTGCTCACGGAGGCCGAACTCGTCCTCGACGACGACGTCCCCCACGGCACCGACACCCGACGGATCGACGACCTCGCCATCGTGCACGGGCCCACGGGCCTCACGGTCGTCGAACGTGCATCGGGACGAGCGGTCGAGATGGTCTACACCGGGTTCCTGGTGCCGCACGCGCTCCCGGCGACCGAGATGCTGCTCGCGATGATCGCTGAGGCGCCCTTCTACGGGTTCGGGGACGTCAGCATGGACCTGCACCGCCGTGGACCGACCGCTCGAGCTCCTCGGATCGTGCACGAGCGCTTGGTCCTGTTCCGCCGCCGGTGGGCACTCGACCCGAGCACGCTGCTCAAGCGGGCCGACGAGTCGTCCGCGCAGCACTTCCGACGGCTCGACGCCGACCGGCGAGCCGCGCAGATGCCATCGCAGGTGTTCTTCCGTGCGTTGCGTGGTAGCCACGCCACACCGATGGAACGAGCTATGAGCCCCAAGCCGCAGCACCACGACTTCCTCAGCAGGCTCCACACTTCGACCATCCGCCGCCGCCTGGGGGACCTCGGACCGATGGTGATGGCGGAGGAACTCCTCCCCGAACCGACGTCGGGCACCGCTGCATCCGAGACCTTCTTCGAAGCCACGATCACCGGGGACTGACCATGACGACCACCACCATCCGGGTCGACCACCGTGCCGAACCCTCACGCTTGATCAGCGATGGGATCCTCGCCTTCCTGCCGCAGCTCCGCGACGTCGAGGTCTGGTTGCAGGTGCACTGGCTCTTCGGTCCGCACATCCTCGTCAACGTCAGCGGCAGCCAGTCAGCGGTGGACGACGCGCAGGCTCGCTTGGTCGCGCGCGTGTCGGCGTGGCTGGCTGAGTCGCCGTCCAGTGTGGACTTCGACGAGGCGGCGTATGTCGAACGCTCCCGGGAACTCGGCCGGCTCGAGCTCGTTCCGGGGCCGCACGCGCCGCTCCGACCGGACAACCAGGTCGAAGTCGTCGACCGACGGCTCGACACCTTCATCCGGGACAAAGCGGTGTTCGAGGCGAAGGGGAGGGTCCTTGCGCGTGCGATGCGCGACCCGTGCTTCGTGCAGATGACGAAGCGGTCCGCCGCACAGAACGCCGACTCGGTGTACATGGCGATGTGCATCATCGCGACGTCGTACCCGAAGTGGGGTCTCGTCTCCGGATACCAGGCTTTCCTGTCGCACTGGAAGGAGCAGCTCCACTGGTCGGACCCGTCCGGGCACGCTGAGTCGGTCCTGCGTGCGTCGTTCCAGCGACAGCAGGACGGCCTCGTGCGACGTCTGCAGGATGTCCACAGCGGGGTGTCACCGACCGGCGACGACGGCGTGTTCTGGGCGGAGTGGCGAGCAGCCGCGAGCGAGGAGGCGGATCGACTGGCCGCCGGCGAGCAGGTCCTCCCGTACCCGCTGCCTGAACGGCACGAACGCGCGGTGTCGATCGACGACGACACGGGACGCCGCTGGTCCGGTTCGGACGAGCGCGGGTACAGCGACTTTCACGCGCAGTTTCGACGACTCGACTTCACGAGGCTCGGCAACGGCACGGACTTCGCCGCGTACCGCTACCTGATCAACTGCTTCTTCGACCTCTTGCCGCTCATGGGCGTGACCCCGGCGCAGCGGTACACGCTCGCCTTCTACCTGACGGAGGCGGCGCAGATCGTGGTCGGTGAGACGTGGCAGGAGACGATCGATCGGGCGATCGCCAGGCAAGAAGGCCTGGCGGACGCTACGCCGACGTTGCCGTGGAAGGGCTGACGACATGGACCGGCAACTCGGATCGGTGACCGCGACCGGTGTACAGCTGCGTGCCACGGTGTCGAGCCGTGACATGGAGGGGCGCGGAGTGGCGATCAGCGCCGGCGGATCGGCGGTGGTCATCAACGGCGTGCACGGTGTGACGCTGTGGCATGCCGTAGAACCGCACCTGCGGCGCGGTGTCGACCCCGCGGACTTCGTGGCGACGCTCCCCGCCAGCGCGCGGTCGACGGTGCGTTCGCTGATGAGCGAGCTCGGGGACCACGGGCTCCTGGTGGGGTACGAGGCCGAGGACGACGCTGCTGCGGCGCACCCGGCGATCGACTTCCTCCGACGCGTCTCACGTGCACCGTTGGCCGCCGCACGCCGAACCGCGTCGACGTCGCTCACGATCACCGGCGCGACGGACGACCTCGCGGACGCGCTCGCCGCACAGCTCGTTCTCTGCGGCTTCGCGGCCGTCGAGTTCGATGGCGTCGACGACCGACTCGGGCACGCCCCGGTCGTGATCCGCGGGGCGGACGATCAGGGCCGGCGTACGCTCGTCCTGATCGGCGCACGCGCGGGATCCTGTGCCGTCGGACCGATCGACGGGCCCGTCGATGACACCGCAGGAGCAGACTTCCGACGCTGGGCGACTGACGCGCCGTCCTCGATCGGTCCGAACTGGGCGGCGTTGGTCGCCGGTCAGACTGCGCTCGCCGCGCTGCGGGCCATGGACACCACGTCCGACGCATCGACGGGGAACACATACGTCACCTCGACGGCAGAGCTCGTCGCCGAACCTCGGCCGTTCACCGCGTTCGCCAACCGAGTGGAACCCGAGGCGCTCCGTGTCGCCGAACTCGCGGTCGCGCCCGGACCGGAGACGTCCGTGCCCGACACGCTCTCGTCCATGGAAGCGTTGTGGGACCCGGTGTTCGGCGTCGTGTCCGGTGCGGTTCCGGCCGCGCTGCCACAGCAGCCCGTGGGTCTCGCCGTCTCCGGGGACGCACGGGTGATCGGCATCGGCACGTCGACTGCTCAGGCGCGGCTCGACGCCGTCGCGGAGGAGCTCGGGAGCGCGTGGCGTTCCCTCACGCTGCCCAGTGTTCCGCTCGGCCACCTGGGTGTCGGGCCGACGACGACCGACGCTGCTGCGACGGCCTTCGTCGCTCTGCTCGAAGCGGACGAGGGCGCCCGGCGGGGTGTCGTCACGACGTCCGGTGGTGCCGCGATCACGAGCACCGCCCGCTGGCTCGCATCGGCGGCGGTCCTGATCCTGGGCCGCGAGGTCTCGGTCGAGTCGACCTGGCTCACCGGGCGGTGGTCGGGGATCGCTCGCGTGGTCGCGGACCTCGGCGACGGTGCTCAGGGCGTCGCGTACGGACTGCGCGTGGAACGTGCCGCCGAGGGGGCGCTGCTCCGAGCCGTTGGGCGGGCGCAGTGCGGTGACACCGCGCGGACGTCGCCGCTCGGTGCCCTCTGGTCGGGCAACCGTGAGCTGCTCGGGTGGCCCGGGCTCGAGGGCGCCGTGCAGTTCTCGCGTCTGCACGCCGGCGGCTGGGACGAGCACGGCGCTTTGGCCGTGACTGCGGAGGCCGTCTCGTGAACGGGGCAGCGGTGGCCGAGCCCGTCGGCCCACCTGTCCGACGGTTCGCTGACCTGCTGATCATCGGCCCGGACCCCACACCGCACGAGGCAGGGTGCGGCGAGTGCGCCGAACGCTGGGCTCTCGACGTGCGCCCGCAGGCTGTGCCGGCAGCCGGGGCACGGTCCGCTGCCCTGCTCCAGCAGCTGACCGCACGACTGAGGAGCCTGCCGTTGCCGTCCGGCCATGCCATGGTCCTCGACACGTCGGACGGCTCGTCATCGGTGCACAACATCACGCCGCACAGCGAGTGCTCGCGGTGCGCCCCCCTCATCCGGGCATCGGTACCGGCGCGGTGGGACCTCCGTTCGCCGCAGCCGCCCCTCGCCGGTGGCCTCCGGACGCGCGCGCTGGACGGGCAGAGCCTACGAGATGAACTCGTCGACTGGCGGTTCGGGCCGATCGCGCACCTGTACCGAGACGAGGAATCGCCGTTCCCGCTCATGACCGCCGAGGCCATCGCACCCGGGTTCGCCCACCGCGAAGGTGGGTACGGGCGGGCCGGCAGCTTCGCAGCGAGTGAGGTGCCCGCTCTGCTCGAAGGCGTCGAGCGAGTGCTCGGCGGGCATCGACAGCCGTCGGCTCGGACCGTGCGGGCGTCCTGGGAAGCGCTCGGGGACCAGGCGCTGGACCCGAGGTCGCTGGCGGATCACACGCCGGAGACGTACGAGCGGGCGGACTCCCCGTTCCGGCGGTTCGATCCGACCGAGGAGATGGACTGGGTCGAGGGCTGGTGGCTCTCGCACGACCAACCGGTCCTCGTGCCGGCGCAGCTCGTCTACTGGCATGAGAACGCTGGGACCGATGCGCTGCTGTACGAATCGTCGAACGGCTGTGCGGTCGGTGGTTCGATCGAGGAGGCCGCCCTGCACGGGTACTTCGAGATCGTGGAACGCGACGCCTTCCTCCTGACCTGGTACGGGCGCTTGCGCCTCCGGGAGATCGACATCAGCGGTGAGTCCGCGTTGGCGGACACCCTGCTCCGTGTCGAACGCGACGGGCTCCGGCTCCGGGTCCTCGACGCGACGAGCGACCTCGGGATCCCGGTGGCCATCGCCATCGTCACGGCACCGGACGAGCTCGTCCGTGCCGGGCGTGCTCCGGCGTTCTCTCTGGCTGCGGGAGCGCATCCGTCGGGCGACCGAGCGATCGCTGCGGCGATCGAGGAGTGCGTGACGAACGCGCTCATGTACCCGAAATGGGTCACGATGCGCGAGTCCGTTCGTGTGGACCATTACCGCCCAATGCTCCACGACCACGAGCTCGTGCACGTCCTCGAGGACCACACCGGCATGCACGGACTCCCGGAGGCACGCGAACTCTGGGGGTTCCTCGATGATCCGAGTGGTCGGCTGTCACTCGACGAGTTCCTCGCGCGGGGGCGGCCCGCTCCCGAGGACGTCACTGCCGAGTTGCGGCACCACGTCGACGTCGCAGCTCGCGTCGGCGTGACCGTCCTCGCGGTCGACCAGAGCACCCCGCACCTTCGTGACGTGGGGGTGTTCGCGGTGAAGGTGATCGCCCCGGGGACCATGCCTATGACCTTCGGGCACCTGAACCGTCGTATCGACAACGTGCCTCGGCTGGCGCGAGCAGCGTCCATCATCCACGGCGCGGTCCCGGCCGGAACTTGGGGGGAAACTCCGCCCCCTCACCCGTTCCCGTGAACCGGCAGGGATGGGGGAGCGCCGGCCAGGCGCTCTGGGACGCGGGCCCCGGTCGGGACGTCGGGACGGTCCGGACGCTCTTCGAGCACGATCGACACGTCGCCGGCTTGTCGACCGAGGACGGACGCGCCGGAACGCTAGCGGGTGCGGTGGAACGGCTCCAGCGCCGTACCGAGTCGTCGCACGAGCCCGGTGCCGACTGGCGGACAACGGTCCTGGCGGCCGTCTGGGAGGCGCATAGGACCCGGCGCGTCGCGCCGGACGACCGGTACGTCGCCCATCGCGCCTACCCCGCACCGCGAGGGATCTTCGCCGCGGACGCGGTCCTCGAGGTGGAGGACCCTATCGGCACCCGTCAGGTCCGGTTCGGTCCGCTCGGCGCCGGCCAGCCGTCTCCGCCCGAGTATCCGTGGGCATCGGCACACCTCGGGTTCGACGTGGACCCGGCTCGCTACCCGACCCCGTACGGAGGGCTCCGGGCGACCCTCGCCGACCTCGAATCAGGGCACCTCGCAGCGACGGTCGCCCTCTGCGCGCGCCGCGCCGGTATTCCCACTGCGCTCCTACGCCGCACGGGTAGCGATGCGCACGCATCGTACCGACTCCGTTTCCTCCCCGAGGGACCGTCAGAGCCGTTGCTCGACCGGTGTGTCGACACAGCGGCAGCGGGCACGGCGAGCGACCTGCGAACGTGGCTTGACCAGCGGTCGAGCGGCCGATCGAGTGAGAACCTCGTCACCAGCGGTTCCGTCACAGACGAGCAAGCCGAGGCTGTGCACCGAGCACTGCGTGCCGGACTCGAGCTCGTCGGGGAGCACGTGCCGGACGGTGGCATCCGACTCCTGGCCCACGGCGCTGACCCCGGGTCGATCGACGCCGTGCGGGTCGTCGACCTGGGGGCGTCGGACAGCGGACGCACCCTTCGCGGCCGCCCCCGAATGACGTCGTCGCGCGGGATCACCTTCGTGGTCCAGCCGCGGCTCCTCGCGGGGCTGCACGGCTCGCAGACGCACCGCGTCATCCCGTTCCTGCTGGGCTGGATCGCGCAGTGGGGGTGTCTGGCGGCGGCGGGGATCGGCATCGCGTCGCGCCCGGCCCGGAACCACGACGAGGTCGAGTGGGCGGATGCGCTCGGCGCCGACCCGAACGCGGTGATCGGATACCAGCTGTGGCTGCGGACGATGCCGGTCGAGGTCCAGGGCGTTCCGTGGTCGACGAGGGGAATCAGGCTGTGAACACGACGTGGCGCACTGCGCACATCTACCTGCACAACTCGACGGCGACCCTGTCGGAGTTCATCGCCGACACCGTCGTCCCGTCGGTCCGCGGATTCGCGCCCACGGACTGGCACTTCGTCCGGTACTGGTGGGGAGGACCGCACCTGCGCGTCAGGATGCGCGGGGTCGGGGCGTCCGCCCACGCAGAATGGGTCCGCGGCGTGCGCGCCGCGCTGCCGCCCGCTGAGCTGCACCTGGACGAAGCGTCGTTCAGTCGCGAGTTCACGAGTACCTCGCCGGTCGGATGGCACGAGCACGGCCAGATCGTGGTCGACGTGCCCTACGAAGCCGAACTCGCGCGGTACGGCGGGGCGGCGGCGATGGCGTTGTCGGAGCGAGCGTTCACGCTGGTGAGCCAGATCGCGGGAGCGCTGCTCGCGTCCCGCCCGGGCAGCGCCGAGCTGCGACTGATAGCGACCGACGCGATGACGCTCGCGATGCACGCGCTCGGGCTGGACGGTCATGGCGGTGCCCGCTCAGCGCACCGGTACTTCGGCTCGTGGGACTTCGTGGGGGAACAGCAGACCAGCGGCCCGGAAGCCCGGCGCGCAGCCGACGCGACCTTCGACGTCGATCCGGATCGGTGGCTGCAGCGGAAGGACGCCGTCATCCGGTCCGCCGGAGACGGGTCCGACACCTGGAGAGCGTCCCTGTTCCGCCTTTTCTCCAGCCTCGTCACCGACCTGGAGGCACTTCGTGCTCGTGGCGATGAGCTGGAGAACAGCGTGGCCGGCGTGCTCTGGAGCCAGGTCCACATGTTCTGCAACCGACTCGGGGTGCCCGTCTCCGATGAACGCATCGCCGCGTGGCTCACCGCGTCGCAGTGGCGGGGGCCGGTCGACCGTCGGTACTTCAACGATGACTCCGCCGCGCCCGACCGGCACTACCTCCGAGCGAGCGGATACCGCCGGGAACGGATGGCCACGGACCAGATGCCGCGCTTCGACGTGGGCCTCCCCGCGCCGGACCTCGGCCGGCGCCAGGTCACCACGCTGCCGGAGTCTCAGGGTGACCCCGGGCTCGGTGCGGTCCTCACCCGCAGACGGAGCACCTACGGGTCGTACGGCACGACGCTGTCGGCGGCGGTCCTCGGTGGCCTCCTGCGATCCGCGATCGGCGAGGTGCCGGAAGGACCGGCGGTGCCCGTACGACCGCAGATAGCGCGGCGGGCGTACCCAAGCCCGAGTGCGGCGTACGCGGTCGACGCGTTCGTGATCGTCCGCGACGTCGTGGGTGTCGAGGCGGGCTGCTACCGGTACGACGCCGCGCGACACGCTCTCGAACGGTGGGTGGACGTGCCAACCGACCAGGAACTCGCGCGGTGGTCGCCCTCGTTCAGCGACACCGCGGGCACACCGCTCGCGGTCGAGTACGACACCGTCCCGGTGATCGTCGCCTTGGCGCCCAGGCTCGACGACCTGCGCGCGAAGTACGGGCAGCGGGCGCTGCGGCTGACCCTGCTCGAAGCGGGGCACATGAGCCAGAACCTCATCCTGGTGTCCACCGCGCTCAACATGCCGAGCGTCCCCATGTCGGCGTACGACGACGACGCCGTGAACGAGTGCCTGCACCTCGACGGTGTCGGAGCGTTCACAGCCGCGATCATCCCGATCGGGGCGCCGAAGAAGACCACTGCGATCGAAGGGAACACAGCACATGAATGACGACGAGAAGGACCTGCAGTACGCGAGCATCGGCATCGCCTCGGTGGGCTTCGCCGTGGCGGGTCTGGCACTCGGCATGATCGCGCGGCGTCCGGGCATCGGTGCGGTGCTGGGTGCTGCGGTCGGACTCTTCTGGCGGTGCCGGGCGCTCGCGTCCCGGGTGCGCTCGTGAAGCCCGTCCCACGTGGATTGACCGTCGCTCGCGGAGCGTTCGCCCGGCTGCACGCCTGTCCGGAACCTGCCGGGCACGAGGTGCAGACGAGCGCCGTCGTCGCCGAACTTTGCCGCGACCTCGGCGCGACGGTGACGGCCGGGGTCGGCGGGCACGGCGTGGTTGCCCGCGTCGGGACCGGGGAACCGGTCATCGTCCTGCGTGCGGAACTGGATGCGCTCGCGACGAGCGGCGGTGCCGATCATCTGTGTGGACACGACCTGCACGCCGCAGCAGTCATCGGCGCGCTCGCCGCGCTGCGTTCAGGTGAGGTGCGTCGGACGGGCACCGTGCGCGCGATCTTCCAACCGACCGAGGAGACGGGGACCGGGGCGGCCGCGATGGTGCGCGCTGGGATCGACCAGCTCGTGCCGACCCCCACTGTCCTGCTCGCGCAGCACTCGTCGCCGCTCCCTCACGACATGGTGGCGTTCCGGCCCGGGCCGATCACGTCGTGGAACGAGACGGTGTCCGTCGACCTGGCCGCCCCCGGGGGGCATCCGGGTCTCATCGGTAATGAACGAAACGCGCTCAGCGTCGCCTTCTGCCGTCTCGTGGACGCCGTGCACCCCGGGATCGGGCAGGTCACCCAGGCACGGCTTGGCGGGTCGGCGGAGAACGCGCTCCCGAACAGTGCCACGGTGACGGTCGACCTCCGTGCAGCGGACGAACAGTCGCTCACCGCTCGTCGGCAGGCGCTCGGACGCGTGCTCGACGTCGTCGTCGCCGACAGCGTCGTGTACTCCACGGCGGCGACGCGGACCTTCGACGGTGCCAGCAACGACCCGGACGCCGCTGCCCTGCTGTATCGCGCGTTCCTCGAGCACGGACGCAGCGCTGTCTTGATGCCTGGGCCGTCGGGGACCTCAGACGACGTCGGGGTGCTTGCGAACGCGCTTGGTGCCCCACTCGTCTACTGGTTCTGGGGTGTGTCCGAAAGCTCCCGGATGCCGCCGGAGGACCAAGCGGTACTGGCGGCAGGCCGGGCTCCGGTCAGCGTGCCCGCCAACCACTCTCCGCTTTTCTCGGCGTCCGACCGGTCGCTCGAGAGCGGACTGCTGAACCTGCTGATCGCGCTGTCAGCATGGGGCTCGCCACGGACCATCCGAGGCGAGACGCATTTTGATGGACCGGTGTGAGCGCGCTCCTCGCCAGTCGAAACCACCGAAGGGAACGACTATGTCCGGATCCATGCTTGAGCTGCCTGACCTCGACTTCGACGGGCTGGAGGTGTTATCGGTGCGCGAGGCTGTCGCGGTGCCCGAGACCGGGGCGACGAGCGGCAGCAGCAGTTGCACGTCGACGTCGTGCTGCGGCAGCAGCTCGTGCTGTTCAGCCGGCTCCTGCGGCTGAGACGAGGAGACCGAGGCGGGGAGTACGCGCTCCCCGCCTCGGTCGGGTCCAGCCAAGGCAAGCGGAATCAGGTCGTGGCATCGGTGTCACCGGATAGCACAAAAGCGGGCTTGAACCGACGGATGGATGGGTACGAGAATTCATGACGGATTGGACTGGGATGCTCTGGGTACTGGTGCCGGTGACGGCGATCATCTGTGGGGTCGTGTACTCGATCGCCCGGCTGAAGTGGGGGGCGGACCGCGGTCAGGGTGACTGGGCGCCCGCCGAACGCAACGCGGCGGCGCAGCGTGAACTCGCGAGCACCCTCGCGAGCATGGAGCGACGCCTCGACGGCATCGAGCGGATCCTGCGGCAGGTGGACTGAACGGGCTCTGTCACCTCGAGCGACCGGCTGGGGTGGCAGCGGGTGCGAGCAGCCAGGGGCGGATCAGTTTCGTAACGAAGGGCAGCACCCAGAACGTCATGATCGGCGTGAGCACGGCCGTCGTGATCAGGACCCGAGGCAGGATCGCGACGTGTGCGAACGCGGGGACGAGCCACGCCATCAGGTACGTGAATGCCAGGTTCACCGGGAAGAAGCCGAGCCAGATGCTCACCGCCTGCTTCCACCGCGGCGGGGCGCTCGACGACGGGGTGTCCTCGGGGACGTCGAACCAGCCCTCGATCCCGGTGCGCTTCTCGACACGGGACTCCACCACGAGGTCCCTGCCGAGGTCGAGCCACCGCAGCCGGTCGTCGGAGTTCTCCCACGTGGCGAGGGAGTCGTGGTCGGCGAACCGGTAGAGCATGTGCCACTCGCGGGACTGTGCACGGGAGCGGACCCATCCGGAGCCGAGGAAGCCGGGGTAGCGGTTCGCGAGGTTCACCCCGGACTGCACCCACCGGGTGACCTCGGGGATGCGCTCGGGTTCGACGAGACGGGTGATGGACACGGTGACGGGCGGGCCTGCGGTCTCGGGTGACGACTGCAGGCTCCCTGGCTCTTGTGGAGTCATGGGACCAGTGTCGCCGAACCGTGTTTCACGCTCGTGACGCGCTGGGTAGGTTCGGGGGCATGAGCACGGGCGGCACGGGATCGGACACGGAGCGGGGGCGGCACGAGACCCCGACGGAGCGCTGGGACCGGAACTGGGTCGACATCCAGCAGGAGCTCCGCATCGTGCAGACCGGGACGCAGATCCTCGCGGGGTTCCTGCTCACGCTGCCGTTCCAGCAGCGCTTCACGTCGTTGACGGACCGCCAGGAGACGATCTACCTGGTCCTCGTCGTCCTGGCGGTCGTGGTCACCGTCGTCGCACTCTCCGCCGTGGCCACCCACCGCCTGGTGTTCCGGCAGCGGCAGAAGCACGACCTGGTGCGCGCCGGGAACGTCATCCTCATCGTCACGCTGATCGCCAGTGCACTGCTGTTCTCCGGCACCGTGCTGTTCGTGTTCGACGTGGTGCTCGGGGGCATCGGCGGCATCGTCGGCGGCGCGGCGGTGTTCATCGGGACCGGCGTGCTCTGGACCTCGCTGCCGTTCGCCCTGCGGCGGACCGCCCGGGACGAGACCGACTAGCTCGCCTTCTTCTTCGCCGTGGTGGACTTCGCCGCGGGCTTCTTCGCCGGCGCCTTCTTCGCAGCTGCTGCCTGCTTCGCCGGCTCCTTCTTCGCAGCTGGTGCCTTCTTCGTGGCCGGCGCCCGCTTCGTGTCGGAACCCGATGCTCCGGACCCGGACCCGGACGACCGCGAGCTCGACGACGAACGCGACCCCGAGCCTCCCGTCCGCTTCTTGTCCACGGACGCACGCAAGGCGGCCATCAGGTCGATCACGTCGCCGCCCTCGTCGTCGGACTCCGGCTGCTCCCCGAACGTCTTCTCGGTGTCGATGTCGTCACCCGACTCGAGCTTGGCGTCGATGAGCTGCTGCAGCTCGACCTGGTACTCGTCGGTGTAGCGGTCCGGATCGAAGTCCGTGGACATGCTCTCGACGAGGGACGACGACATCTTCAGCTCGTTCGCACTCACCTTCACCGACGTGTCGAGGGCCTTGAAGTCGGCGGCCCTGACCTCGTCGCCCCAGAGCAGCCCCTGCAGGAGCAGGACGTCGTCGTGCACGCGGAGCACACCGAGCCGGGTCTTCTGCCGTAGCGTGAACTGCACGATCGCGAGACGGTCCGTCTCCTCGAGCGTCTTCCGGAGCAGGACGTAGGCCTTGGGCGAGCGGGAGTCCGGCTCCAGGTAGTACGTCTTCTCGAACATCATCGGGTCGACCTGGTCGACCGGCACGAACTCGAGCACCTCGATCTCGTGGGACTGCTCCTGCGGGAGCTTCTTGAAGTCGTCGGCGGTGAGGACCACCGTCTTCTCGCCGTCGTCGTACGCGCGCTCGATGTCGGCGTACTCGACCTCGTGCCCGAGCTCGCAGACGCGCTTGTAGCGGATGCGGGCCTTGTCCTCGTCGTGGACCTGGTGCATCGAGACGTCGTGCGTCTCCGTGGCGGCGTAGACCTTGATCGGCACGTTGACCAGCCCGAACGCGATGGAGCCCTTCCAGATCGACCTCATGGGCACATGATGCCCGTGTCCAGCCGGTCGCGTGCGGATCTCCGGGCGATCCGGAGGCTGCGGGGAGCGGACGCCGTCCGTGCCGAGCGGTACCGTCGGGCACATGGTGGGGCACCGGGGAGACGTCGATCGGGGTGCCCTGTGGCGGCTCGCACTCGCCGCGGTGTCCGGACCGGCGGCGTGGCTGGCGGTCGGGCTCCTCTACGGTGCGGTCGGCCGCGACCCGTCTGCCGGGTTCCTGATCGGCGGCGCCGTCGTCCTCCTCGTGCTCGCCCCGGTCGGGACGTGGTGGGGATGGCAGCGCCGCGGCGGACGGCTCGCGGTGGTCGAGACCCGGCAGTGGATCAGGAGCGGTACCGTCCCGGACGACGTCCCCGATGCTGTCTGGCGGCCGCGTGTGGCCCAGCGGCAGGACGACTTGACGATGGGACTCGTCGCCGCGGCGCTGGGCGTGGTGATCGTGGCGCTGAGCGTGGGCTCGGCCGTCACGGGGTCGCCGACGGCGTGGATCAGTGCGGCGATCTGGACCGGGCTCGCGACGCAGCAGGCCGTGACGTGGGCGCGGTGGCGTCGGCCGGTCGCCGCACTGCTGGCACGCCCCTCCCTCCCTGTCCACAGCGACGTTCCGAGGGGTGTTCCTCCACAGGAGTCGTCGAACTGAACCGCCGCGCGGCCTCCGCGAGCACGATGGGCGCATGAGCCAGCTCGACAAGGACGACCCCCGGACGAAGTACGCGCGCCCGCCGTTCCCCGCGCAGACGCAGCAGGGGTCCGGGCGTGCCAGCGAGATGGACCCGCCGCCGGACCACGGCGAGACGAGCTACCTCGGCACCGGTCGGATGCCGGGCTACCGGGTGCTCGTCACGGGTGCGGACTCCGGGATCGGCCGAGCGGCGGCGATCGCGATGGCGAAGGAAGGCGCGGACGTCGCGCTGAACGCCCTGCCCGAGGAGATCGACGACCTGACCGAGGTCCGGGACCTCATCGCCGACCTCGGACGGAACGCCGTGATGCTGCCCGGCGACCTCACCGACGAGGACTTCTGCACCGAACTCGTCCGCACCGCCGTCAGTGAGCTCGGCGGGCTCGACGCGCTCGTGCTCGTCGCCGGCGCGCAGCAGGTGCACGACGACGTCACCGAGCAGTCGACGGCGGACTTCGACCGCACGATGAAGACCAACGTCTACGCGATGTTCTGGCTGGTCCGTGCGGCCGTGCCGCACATGGCCCCGGGGAGCGCGATCGTCACCACGAGCTCGGTGTCCGCGTACGAACCGCAGGCCCGGATGATCGACTACGCGGCCACGAAGGCGGCGATCATCACCTACACGAACGGCCTCGCACGGCAGCTCGCGGCGAAGGGGATCCGGGCCAACACCGTCGTCCCGGGGCCGGTGTGGACGCCGCTGCAGCCGATCAGCTACCCGGGCGACGAGATCGCGGCGTACGGCCAGGCCACCCCGTTCGGCCGTCCGGCGCAGCCCGTGGAGCTCGGCAGCGCCTACGTCTACCTCGCCGGGCCCGAGTCGTCGTACACGTCCGGCACGACGCTGACGGTGGCGGGAGCGACCGGGGTGGCGCTGTGAGCCCGGCGCGGCCGAGCACCGTCGCGCGCAAGACGACGGTCCTGGTGGGGGACCGGCGGCTCGCGCTGACGAACCTCGACAAGGTGCTCTACCCGGAGACCGGCACGACGAAGGGGCGCGTGATCGAGTACTACGAGCGCGTTGCCCCGTGGATGATCCCGCACGTCAAGGACCGACCGGTGACCCGGAAGCGGTGGGCGAACGGCGTCGACGGCAAGGTCTTCTTCGAGAAGAACCTGCCCGACTCCGCGCCGGACTGGGTCCGTCACCACACGATCCAGCACTCCGAGCACGACAACGAGTACCCGATCGTGGACGACCTGCCGACGCTCGTGTGGATGGCGCAGCAGGCCGCGCTCGAACTCCACGTGCCGCAGTGGCGCTTCGGCCCGCGGGGCGCGCAGCAGAACCCGGACCGGCTGGTGCTCGACCTCGACCCCGGGGAAGGCGTCGGTCTCGCCGAGTGCGTGGAGGTGGCGGTCGCCGCGCGCGAAGTGTTGCAGGGCATGGGGCTCGACCCCTACCCGGTGACGTCGGGCTCGAAGGGCATCCACCTGTACGCGGCGCTCGACGGCCGCTCCGCGACGAAGCACGTGTCCGAGGTCGCTCACGAGCTCGCGAAGGCACTCGAGCAGGACATGCCGGACCTGGTCCTGTCGTCGATGAGTCGCGCCGAGCGGAAGGGCAAGGTGTTCGTCGACTGGTCGCAGAACAACGGCAACAAGACCACGATCGCGCCGTACTCGCTCCGCGGGCGTTCGCACCCGACCGTCGCCGCACCGCGCACGTGGAAGGAACTCACCGAGAAGGGGCTGGCCCAGCTGACATTGGACGAGGTCCTCGAGCGGGTGGAGGACCGCGGCGACTTCCTGCACCCGGTTGCGGCCGCGTCGTTGGCCGTCGGCAGGGCCGACGAGGGGCACTGGGACAGCGACCGGACCCAGCAGGCGAACGACGCGGAACGGCAGGACCGAGCCGGAGGCCCGGCGAACGACCGCCTGTCGACCTACCGTGCGAAGCGGGATGCGTCCAAGACCCCCGAACCGGTCCCGCAGGACGCGCCGACGGTCCGGAAGGACGGCACCCCGACCTTCGTCATCCAGGAGCACCACGCCACCCGGGACCACTACGACTTCCGCCTCGAGCACGACGGCGTGCTCGTCAGCTGGGCGCTGCCGAAGGGCGAGCCGACGGACCCGGGGAAGAACCACCTCGCCGTCATGACCGAGGACCACCCACTCGAGTACGGCGGCTTCGAGGGCACCATCCCGAAGGACGAGTACGGCGGCGGGACCGTCACCATCTGGGACGACGGCACGTACGCGCTCGAGAAGTGGCGCGAGGGCGAAGAGGTCATCGTCACGCTGCACGGACGGACGAACGGCAACCGCCGCCTCGCGATCCTGCACACGCGCGGTCGTGGTCGCGGGCGGGACGGCGACGAGAAGAACTGGCTCATCCACCTGACGAAGGAGCAGCCGGACCCCACGGCCGACGCGTCAGGGGGGACGCCCGCTCCCCGCGCTCCCCGCACCGCCGGTCACTCGGCCGGGCGCGACGACGACGGTCGCGAGCGGATCGCGGGAGCTGCGAGTTCCTCCACCGACCCCGTCGAGCGCCGCACCATGCAGGCGACCCTCGCGAAGGGCGAGCCGACGCTGGACACCGGAGCGTGGGCGTTCGAGATGAAGTGGGACGGCGTCCGTGCGCTCGCCACGGTCCGGGGCGGCTCGGTGTCGCTCCGGAGCCGGAACGGCAACGACCTGACGGCGCAGTACCCCGAGCTCCAGGAACTCGGCGAGCGGGCCGGCGTCGACGGGGTCTTCGACGGTGAGATCGTCGCGCTCGACGACCGCGGACGACCGAGCTTCCAGCTGTTGCAGAACCGGATGGGACTGACCAAGAAGCGGGAGGTCGACGCCGCGCGTGAACGCACCCCGGTGCGGTTGCTGCTCTTCGACGTGCTCGAAGCGGACGGGCACGACCTGACCCGGCTCGCGTACGACAACCGTCGGGAAGCCCTCGAGACCGTCGTCGAGCCCGGCGGGGCGATCGACGTGCCGAAGGCGTACGAGGGCGACCTCGACCGAGCCATGGCGGACTCCGAGGCCGAGGGGCTCGAGGGTGTCGTGGCGAAGAAGCGCTCCTCCCGCTACGCCGAGGGCCGGCGCTCCGAGGCATGGCTGAAGCTCAAGCACCACGCCACGCAAGAGGTCGTGGTCGCCGGGTGGAAGCCCGGGAGCGGTCGGCGTGCGGGCGGCGTCGGGTCCCTGCTCCTCGGGATCCCCGGCGACGACGGTCTGCAGTACGTCGGCAAGGTCGGGACCGGCTTCCGTGACCGTGACCTCGACGAGATCGCGAGCGTCCTCCGGCCGCTGGAGCGGAAGACGTCACCCCTCGTCGACGTCCCGAGACCGGACGCCCGTGACGCCCACTGGGTCACGCCCGAACGCGTCGGTGAGGTCGAGTTCGCGGAGTGGACCGCTGACGGACGGCTCCGGCAGCCGTCGTGGCGGGGCTGGCGCCTCGACAAGTCGCCGGAGGACGTCGTCCGAGAGTGAGCGCGCACTCGTCGCATGCATCCGCATGAGGTCCGCTGGAGGCGAACTTCCGTCCCCCGTCCGGCTCCCGGGCGGGGGACGAATTCGTGACGATCACTGAGGAAAACCCGCGTGACTGTTACGTTCCTCGGGACGAAAGGGCGTGGCGATGAGCGCGAGCAACTACCTGCCACCGTTCACTCCGGAGGAGCGCGTCGCGATCTCGGGGGACCAGGCGACGCGGAAGCCGATCGACCCGGGTGCGGTGATCACGGACTCCGAGGTGACGTACGCGGACTTCCTCGGCGACGAGGTCGACGACTGATCCGCACCATCAGCGCTGACGCTGACGCTGACGCTGGTCGTGGGGACGGCCCGTGCACCGGATCAGGGAGTGCCCTTCTGGACACGTCCGCTCTGGCGGGACGGCCCGCGCACCGGATCGGGGAGTGCCCTTCTGGACACGTCCGCTCTGGCGGGACGGCCCGCGCA
This sequence comes from Curtobacterium sp. PhB136, assembly GCF_004346855.1. Lineage (NCBI taxonomy): Bacteria > Bacillati > Actinomycetota > Actinomycetes > Micrococcales > Microbacteriaceae > Curtobacterium > Curtobacterium sp. PhB136. The sequence continues at coordinate 290,469 of NZ_SMGH01000004.1, read as the reverse complement.
CCGGATCGGGGAGTGCCCTTCTGGACACGTCCGCTCTGGCGGGACGGCCC
>NZ_SMGH01000004.1:235498-290412 GCF_004346855.1 Curtobacterium sp. PhB136 | reverse complement strand
GGGGAGTGCCCTTCTGGACACGTCCGCTCTGGCGGGACGGCCCGCGCACCGGATCGGGGAGTGCCCTTCTGGACACGTCCGCTCTGGCGGGACGGCCCGTGCACCGGATCAGGGAGTGCACGGGCCGCCGCCGAAGCGCCGTGGCCGGTCGTTCAGGGATGACCGACCACGGCGCGCTCAGGTCACCCGCGCGTGAACAGCGCGGATGATGGGCACGTACACAAAGACGTCCTGAGCAGACGATTCGTCACGCAGGAACCCGAAACCGATCCGGAAGGCCGACTCCTGACCGAGGACCAGCCGCTCTCGTCGCTGTCCGACGGCTCGCTCGTCGAGCGCTCGGCTGACGGCGACACCGCAGCGTTCGGCGTGCTCATCCGCCGGTACGGTCCGCTCATGCGCGCCTACGCCGCTCGGATCCTCGGGCACGGCGACGGGGAGGCCGACGACGCCGTGCAGGAGGCATCACTCCAGGCGTGGCAGCGCATCGACCGCGTCGAGGACCCGGACCGTGTGCGCTCCTGGCTGTTCCGGATCGCTGCGAACAAGGCGCTCGACCGGCTCCGTCGGCGGCACCCGCACCTCGACCTCGAAGCCGTCCCGGAGGCGAGTGACGAGCGACCGGTGGACGAGGTCGTGATCGCGCGGCTCCAGGTGGACGAACTCGCCCGGATCGCGCAGAACCTGCCCGATGCGCAGCGTGCAGTCTGGGTGATGCGCGAGGTCGGCGGCGCGTCCTACGCCGAGATCGCGGAGGAGACCGGGATGTCGACGGCGGCCGTGCGTGGTGCACTCGCGCGGGCGAGGCGGACGGTGCTGACGCAGATGGAGGGGTGGCGATGAACGACGACGACGTCGACGACCGCTACGGTGCCTTCACGCTGGACGAGCTCTCCGACTACCTCGACTCCGGCCAGGACCCGGTGCGCGACGACATCGAGCGCGACCCCGATGCGGCCCGGGCGCTCGGCCGGCTCCGAGCGCTGCGCGAGGCGTCGAGCGACCTCCTCGCGGCGGACGTCCGCGCGGCCCGGGGTGCTGACGAGGCCTGGATCTCGGGGGTCCTCGCGACCATCCGGACGACCGCGCACGCGGGGCGGGACATCCCGGTGCCCGACGACGACCCCGACTCCACGCTCGTCGTGACCGAGGGGGCCCTCCGCGGGCTCGTCCGGGCGCTCGGCGACACGGTGCCGGGTGTGCTCGTGCGACGCACCCGGTTCACCGGCGACGTCGGGACCGCTGGTGCGCCGATCGACGTCGAGGTCACGATCGCGGTGACGGCTGACGCGCCGCTCCGCGCACGCGCCGACACGCTCCGGACGATGGTCGCGGCGGCGCTGGCCGACCACGCGCCGTTCCCGGTGCGTTCCCTGACGGTCCGCGTGGCGGACGTCCTGACCCCGAGGAGACCGTCGTGAGACCCGACACGCGGGCACTGTCACGGATGGCCACCGAAGCGGCCCTCGCCGTCCCGGGCGTCCGGTCGGTGATCCCGCCGGGCCCGAGTCTCGCCGTGCTGGTGCGCGATGTCCGCTCGGTGCTGGACCTGCCGCGGGACGGCGGCGCCGTGCTCGTCGAGGACCGGGCCGACCAGGTGCGTGTCCGCGCCGTGGTGACGGTGGATGCCGGCCGTCCGGCGATCGCGAGCGTCCGCGCGGTCCGCGACGCGATCGTGTCGAGCCTCGCCGACGAGGTCGGTCAGCGGCGGACGGACGTCACGGTCCGGGTCGTCGAGATCACCTGATCAGGCGGCGGGTGCTGGTCCGTCCGCGGGTTCGGCGTCGTCCGCGACGGGGAGGTCCTCGTCGATGAGTTCGTCCTCGGACGGCTCGACGACCTCGGCCGCAGCCGCCTTCGCCTCGTCGATCGTGTCCTGCGACTCCCGCAGCAGTCGGTCGTCTCCGGTGGGTGCCTGCTCACTCATGGCGACGACGTTACGCGGGCGCGCCTGAGCCGGTTTCCCGCCGTGGGCGGTGCAGCGGTTCGAAGTCGACCGCCGAGGTCGGGGCCGGCGACGTCGGCATCGCGGGTGCCGCCGGAGCGCCGAACGCGTCGGCGGCGTCGAGCACCGCACGGGTGGCGGCAGCGGCGGTGCGGAGTGCGTCCGCGATGGGGAGTGCACGGTGCGCCGGGGTCCGGACCTCCACGCCCCATGGTTCGTCGTAGCCCAGCTCACGGACGATGCGGATGAAGCCGGGGATGTCCCACGCGCCGGCGCCCGGCAGGTACCGGCCGTCCCGGGACTCGTCGGCGAGCGTCATCCCGCTCGGTGTGGACAGCAGGCCGTCACTGAGTTCGACGGCCGCGAGGGTCGAGGGCATCACACCCTGACGGATCGAGGCGAGCGTGGAGCCGCCGCGAAGCGCGTGCATGGCGTCGAGGAGCAGCCCGCCGGCCCCGGCTGCGGTGATGAACCGCGATGCCCGTTCGACGGTGGGCAGGTTCGACCACGGTTCGGGTTCGAGCACGAGCTGCGCGCCGACGCCGTCGGCCTGGCGGGCGAGCACGCCCCAGTCGTCGAGCATCGCGGTGGGGGAGACGCCGGGCAGCGTGACGTCCGCCCGTGCGACGACCTGCCAGGCGCGCAGTGAGGCGGCGGCTTCGAGCAGCACACCGCGGTCGGCGTCCTCACCGGTGGTGCGGCTCGTGCAGGTCCACCAGTTGCCGAGGGTCCCGAGCTGCACCCACACGATGCCGGCGTCGTCGAGCATCCGGCGGAGTCGGGCGAAGCCGATCGTGGCGCGGACCTCGTGCAGGTCGTCGAGTGCGAGGGAGATCCCCGCGAACCCGGCGTCACCGACGGCGCGGACGCGCTCGTCGATGGGTTCGTCGCCGTCCCATGTCCAGGACGTGGCGAGCAAGTCGTGTTCCAGCACGTCGCACCTCGAATCCGGCGGCGCTGCGGCGGTCGTCCCCGACCCGTCGTCCCCGCCCAGTGATCACGACGCCGGGTTCCCGCGCGGCGTCAGGCTCAGTGGTACTCTCCGCGGCTCGGAGTTGTCCCAGCGGTTCGAAACACCCGCGTCATCTGGCCACCTGACTCGCCGGGTCAGGCGACGCGCGTGACGACCCGTCCGACGCCCACGATCTCGCCCTCGAGCAGTGCGCCGCGCTCGATGCGGCCGACTCCCTCCGGCGTCCCGGTCATCACGAGGTCCCCTGGTTCGAGCCGGACGAACCGCGAGAGGGTCGCGATGACCTCGGCAACGGACCAGATCTGCTCGGCGAGGTCGCCCGTCTGAGCGATCTCCCCGTCGATGCGGAGCTCGACCGTGCCGGCCGTGAGGTCGACGCCGGCAGCGGGCACCAGCGTGCCGATCGGGGCGGAGGCGTCGAAGCCCTTCGCCATGTCCCACGGGCGACCGAGCCGCTTGGCCTCGGCCTGCAGGTCACGTCGGGTGAGGTCGAGCCCGACGGCGTAGCCCCACACGTGCTCGAGGGCGTGTGCGGGGTCGATGTCCGATCCGGCCGTGCCGATCGCCACGACCAGCTCGACTTCGTGCTCCAGACGCTCGGTCTCCGTCGGGTACGGGGTGTCCGCGTCGTCCGCGACGATCGCGTCGGCCGGCTTCGTGAAGAAGAACGGCGGCTCGCGGTCCGGGTCGTGGCCCATCTCACGCGCGTGCGCCGCGTAGTTCCGTCCGACGCAGAACACGCGGCGGACGGGGAACCGCCCGCCGGTGGACGTCGGGAGCGTCGGGACGGACGGGGCCGGGATCACGAGGTCGGACACTGCTCCAGCGTGCCACGCCGTGCCGGTCAGTCGGCGAACGACGCTTCGTACCGGAGCTTCCGCGCCCGTGCGCGCTCCTGCCGCTCCCGCCATTCCATGCGGGCTTGGCGCAGCTCTTCCTCGGCGTTCTGCGCACGCATCATCGGTCCGTAGTGATGGTGTGCCAGCAGCTTCGGGGTCGTGAGCTCGAGGACGTCGAGGTGTCGTTTGAAGTCCTTGTCGCTCTCCTCAGAGATCATCATCGTCTTCCTCTCCTGGACGTGGCTCGCGTGTGCGCTCGCGCTGCTCGAGTTCACGGAGGACCCACCAGTCGTCCTCGGTGACCCACTCGCGCGTGACCAGCGCGTGGACCATCAGCGCCGCCGACTCGCGGCCGGACGGTTCCGACGAGCAAGCGCGTTCGGCAACCCAGGACCAACGCTGCCACCACAGGTCGCGATGGGCCAAGGAACCGGTATTTCGCCGTGCGGCACGCCCTTCGAGCACCGTCACCACCGTCGCTGCGACCGCACCGCAGGCACTCACCACCGAGACGAGCGCTCCCGTCCACCCGATCCATGCACCGTCCATGTGGGCCATCGTGGGGCCCTGGACCGGGCCGTGGGTGGACCGTGCGCCGATCTGTGGACGGCGAGCCGAGCCTCCAGGCTGTGGAGCGACCGTCGATGACGGAAGCGGGCCTCAGCGACCCGGCGCCGCGCCCTCCGTCTCGCCCTCGCCCGGGTCTCCGCCGGTCCCGCCCGAGGCGGGCTCGTCCTGCGGCCACCCGGAGAACTCCCATCCGTCGACGGAGGGGTGGTCCTCTCCGTTCGTGTAGGCGTAGGCACGGGCGGCGTCACGCGCCTCGGAGAGCTTCGCGAGCAGCGAGGCGAACCGGTCGGACCCGTCGGCCACCCGGGTCAGGGCGTCGTGTGCGAGTGCGAAGCGGTCCATCTCGTTGCGGATGAGCATGTCGAACGGCGACGTGGTGGTGCCCTGCTCGAGGAACCCGTGCACGTGCAGGTCGTCGTGTCCGTGGCGACGGTAGGTGAGCTGGTGCACGAGCGACGGGTACCCGTGGAACGCGAAGACGGCAGGGGTACCGGGCAGGAAGAGCTCGTCGTAGCGCTCGTCGGACACCGGGTGCGAGTGCTTCCGGGTGTCGCCGAGCGCCAGCAGGTCGACGACGTTCACGACCCGCACGCCGACGTCGGGGGCGTGCTTCCGGATGATGTCCGCTGCGGCGACGGTCTCGACGGTCGGGACGTCACCGGCGCTGACGAGCACCACGTCGGCACGGCCGACCGACTCCTCGGTGCCCGCCCAGTCCCACACGCCGAGACCCGCGGACGCGTGCGCGACGGCGTCCTCCAGCGAGAGGAAGACCGGCTCCGGGTGCTTGCCGGCGACGATCACCTCGATGCGGTTCGTGGTCTCGAGGGCGTGCTCGGCGACGGCGAGCAGGGTGTTCGCGTCGGCGGGCAGCTTGATGCGGACGAAGTCCTGCTGCTTCGACGCGACGACGTCCAGGAACCCGGGGTCCTGGTGGGAGAAACCGTTGTGGTCCTGCCGCCACACGTGCGAGGAGAGCAGGATCGTCAGGTTCGAGACGGGGGCGCGCCAGTCGATGTCCGCGGACGACTCCAGCCACTTGGCGTACTGGCCGACCATCGAGTCGATGATGTGCGCGAACGCCTCGTACGTGTTGAGGACGCCGTGTCGGCCGGAGAGCACGTAGCCCTCGAGCATCCCTTCGAGCAGGTGCTCGGACAGGATCTCGATCACGCGTCCGGTCGGGGCGATGTGCTCGTCGTCGGCACTGTTCGCCGCCCGCCAGACCCGGTTCGTCACGTCGAAGACCGCGTCGAGCTTGTTCGACACGGTCTCGTCCGGCCCGAACAGGCGGAAGGACGAGGGGTTCTGCGCGGTGAGTGCCGCCATCCACGGGCCGAGCGTGCCGGTGGCCGACGCGGGCGTCCCGGCCTCGACCGCGTACGACGACAGCCCCGGCCGGTCGAGCGCCGTCCGGATCCGGCCGCCGTTGGCGTGCGGGGTGGCGCTCATCCGCTTGTCGCCGACCGGCCGGATGCTCTCGAGGAGGCCGACGCCCTCGCCGTCCTCGTCGAACAGCTCCGCCGGACGGTAGGACTCCATCCACGCCTGCAGCTGCGCGCGGTGCTCGTCGTTCTCGCGGACCGCCGGCAGCGGGACCTGGTGCGCGCGGAAGGTGCCCTCGACGCGCTCGCCGTCGACCTCCTTCGGGCCGGTCCAGCCCTTCGGGGTCCGCAGGATGATCATCGGCCAGCGCGGACGCAGGTCCGACGCGCCGGCCATCTCACCGGCCGCTGCGCGCGCCGCCTGGCCGCGCGCGGCCGCCTGGATGTCGTCGATCGTCGCCAGCGCCCGGCGGAGTGCGCCGTCGAAGAGCGCGTGCACGGCGAAGGGGTCGTCGTCGACGCGTGCGGAGTCCACGACGATCGGTTCGTACCCGAGACCGCGGAAGTACGCGGTCAGGTCCTCGCCGGGGATGCGCGCGAGCACGGTCGGGTTGGCGATCTTCCACCCGTTGAGGTTGAGGATCGGCAGCACGGCGCCGTCGGCGACGGGGTCGATGAAGGTGTGCGCCTGCCAGGAGCCGGACAGCGGGCCGGTCTCCGCTTCGCCGTCGCCCACCACACATGTGACGACGAGATCGGGGTTGTCGAGCGCCGCTCCGTACGCGTGCGCGAGGGAGTAGCCGAGTTCGCCGCCCTCGTTGATCGAGCCGGGGGTCTCGGGTGCCGCGTGCGACGGGATGCCGCCGGGGAAGGAGAACTGCCGGAAGAACCGCTGCAGCGTCGTGCCGGGGTAGAGCTCCTGCCAGGTGCCGTCGAGCCACGCGTTCGCGTTCATCGCCGGGCCGCCGTGGCCAGGCCCGCAGACGTAGAGCATGTCGCGGTCGGAGGAACTGATCAGCGCGTTGCAGTGCGCGTAGATCAAGTTGAGTGCGGGGGAGGTGCCCCAGTGTCCGAGCAGCCGGGGCTTGACGTCCTCCGGCTCGATCGGGCGGGACAGCAGCGGGTTCTCCATCAGGTAGATCTGCCCGACGGTCAGGTAGTTCGCCGCGCGCCACCAAGCGTCGATCGCGCGGATCCGGTCGGTCGTCGCCAGGTGCTCAGGAGCCATGACCCCACGCTACGGATCCGGGCACCGGAAGGAATCCAGAAACTCGTCCAATCCGTTCCGGGAGGGGTGCCGAATCATCTGCACAGGGCAAATGCCCAGGGCGCTCTCCGGTCGAACACGGCCGGTGCTCGGTGTACGCACAGGTGCGTGCCGGAGAAGCCTCACCACAGCAAAGGATCAGTTCCCATGCGCAAGTTCACCAAGACCACGGTCTCCCTCGCCGCTGCCGGCGCGATCATCCTCGGCGGCGCCGGGTTCGGCGTCTCGGCCGCGCAGGCCTCGACCCCGACCATCCACACGGTCGCGTCGTCGTCCTCGAAGATCCCGGCCCCGGTCGCATCGGTGCCCGAGGTCCTCGGCGGCAACACCTCCGTCGCCCTCGACTCCGGCTTCACCGACGCGCTCACCGCGCTGAAGCTCACCCCCGGCGTGTCCGGCTCCGCCAAGCTCGCCGACGGCGCCGTGTCCTTCCCGATCACCTCCGGCTCGGTCACGTACTGGAACCCGAAGGGTGACTACCGTCCCTACGTGCAGGGCCTGCTGGACCACAACGGTTCGGGTCTGACCCTCAAGGCCGGTGACACCACCGTCACGCTGGAGAACTTCGTCGTCAACCCGGGCTCCTCCAAGCTCTCCGGCGACGTCCTGGTCAACGGCAAGATCGCCGCGCAGGACGCCTACCTGTTCTCCCTCCACGGCGGCACCCTGAAGCCCCTCCAGCTCGAGGGCGACAACGCGATCCTGACCGGCACCACCGTGCACGTCTCCGCCGACGCCGCGAAGCTGCTCAACAGCACCTTCAAGACCGACGCCGTCAAGGCCGGCCTCCTCGTCGGAACCGCCACGATCACCGCCCAGATCAAGTAACACCCAGCACCACCACCACCACCACACACGAGAACGCCGCCCCCACCAGGGGACGGCGTTCTCGTCGTTGCGGTACCGGTCAGGCGTCGTGCCGGGAGGCTCGGGTCGGCTCAACCCCGCCGGCGCCACCAGCGTCGTGGTCGGGACTCGAGCCGCAGCTCCTCCGCAGCGCGCGCTGCGGACGCGAGCCGAGCCTCCCGTCGCGCGCTCCAAGCCACGAGCTCGGCGTCCACGTCCCGGAGCGGCGTGACCACCGGCGGCCCACCGAGGAGCTGCCGTCGCGCCTCCTTCACCCGGCCGTTGAAGTCCACCAGGACATCGCGGACGTCGTCCTCGCGGGAGAGCGCGTCGAGGGCGCCGTCGAGTTCCGCGTCCTCGGTGCGCAGGGCCAGGGCGGGCGGCGCGATGCCGCGGATGTCCTCACGCTCGATCTTCGACTTGATCCACCAGTCCGGATCGTGCTGCCCGTCGATCCCCGGGAGCGGCTTGCCGTGGTACGGGTTGCCCTCGAAGACACCCCGGCGTTCGGCTTCCTCGATCTGGGCCCGGGCATGCGCTGCGACGTCGGCGGCCTTGAGCAGCCGACGTTCTTCCCGCACCTCGTCGGGGTCGAGCGAACCGCGCTCGATCTCGCTGTCGACGAGCTGCTGGTAGCGGTAGCGGGCGGCCCTCCTGAGCCGGTCCATGCGTGCATCGATGTCGTTCATCGTCGTTCCATTGTGCACACGGGCGGGCTCGACGTGCGCTCAGGCCCGTCCGCTCACCGCTCGGAGAGCTCCTGGATGGTGAGGGCGGCCTGGATGAGGGCGAGGTGCGACAGCCCCTGCGGGATGTTGCCCATGAAGTCGCCGTCCTCGGCGCTGAGCATCTCGCTGAACAGCCCCACGTCGTTCGCCTGCGCGACCATGGCGTCCATCAGGCTCGTCGCGTCGTCGATGCGCCCGGTGCACGCCATCGCGGCCGCCAGCCAGAACGAGCAGGCGACGAAGGGCGACTCCTCGTCCTGGATCCCCGAGTAGCGGTACACGAGCGGCCCGTGCTGGAGCTGGTCCTGGATCGCCGCGATCGTCGACGCCATGCGCGGTCCCCGGTCGAACGCCGACATGGCGTGCAACAGGATCGACGTGTCGAGGGCGTCGGTGTCCGGGTGCATGACGTAGTGGCCGAGCTCCTCGTTCCACCCGTGCTCGGCGACCCAGTCCTCGATGAGCTCGCGGTTCTCCACCCACTTGTCCCGGGGACCGTCGATCATCCCGGCGTCGTGCAGCTCGACCGCGGCGTCGAGGGCCTGCCAGCAGCCGATCTTGCTCGTCGTGTAGTGGTGCGCCTCCTCGAGCTCCCACATGCCGGAGTCGGGTTCCTCCCACCGGTGACAGGCGTCGTCGGCGAGTTCCTGGAGCACCGATGCCGTCTTCCGGTCGAGCACGTTGCCGGCCCGGACGTACTGCCGCATGATCTCGAAGACGTCGCCCCAGACGCCGAGCTGGAGTTGGCCGCTGGCACGGTTGCCGATGGTGACGGGGCCGATGCCGTTCCACCCGGGGACGTCCCGCTCCTCGACGTCGCCGGCCTTGCTGCCGTCGAGCCGGTAGAAGATCGGCATCGTCTCGTCGTGCTCGGCGATGGTGCGCATCACCCAGGAGACCGCGGCGTGGGTCTCCTCGCGCAGGCCGAAGCTCGTCAGGGAGTGCACGGTGTACGCCAGGTCGCGGACCCAGGCGAACCGGTAGTCCCAGTTCTTGCCGCCGGTCCGGTCCTCCGGCAGGCTCGTCGTCGGTGCGGCCGCGATCGCCCCGGTGGGGGAGAAGATCAGCAGCTTCAGGGCAAGGGCGCTCCGCTGGACGGCGTCCGACCACGGTCCGTCGTACGAGAACTCCTTCGACCAGGTCGACCAGTTCTCGATGGTGCGGTCGATGCCCTCGAGGGTCCGCTCCGGCTCGGGCAGGAAGATCGGCTCGTCGTGGGTGCCGACGATCGTCAGGATCGACTTCGAGCCCTCCGTCGCCGTGAACCGTCCGGAGAACCGGGGGCCGTCGTCGTGGACGGGTTCGAAGCCCTGCTCGACGATCGCGATGGTCACGCCGTCGATGCCGATGACGGTGCCGTTCTCGGTGTCGAGCCGACGCGGTTCGGCGGTGTTCAGGAGCGTCCCCGGCACGACGGCCCACTCCATCTCGACCGAGCCCTCGACCCCCTCGACGCAGCGCCCGATCTCGGCCCAGGGCAGACGCCCGGCGACACCGGTGACCATCGCGTCCGTGACGGTGACCTGCCCGGATCCGGTCGTCCAGGTCGTCACGAGGACGTTCGTCCCCGGCAGGTACTCCCGGGACACCGTGGCGCCGTCGTCGACCGGACGCAGGGCGAGGTGCCCGCCGTGCTCCGCGTCGACGATGCTCGCGAAGACCGGCGGCGAGTCCATCGAGGGGATCGGCAGCCAGTCGATGCGCCCGTCGCGGGCGATGAGCGCCACCGTCCTGCCGTCACCGATCGCGGCGTAGGAGCGGAGCGGGACGTACCCGTCGGTGCGCTCCTCGTTGTCGGAGGCGTCGGGGGTGTCTCGCGTGCGTTCGGGCATGCAGCCCATCGTGCCCGAGCCGCCTCGGGGAGCACCCCGACGGCCGTACCCCGTGCGCGCACCCCGGACATGCGCAGGGGCTTCGGGCACGCTCGTGTGCATGAGTGACACCGCCGAACAGGCTGCCCGCGAGACCGGACGACAGGCGCGCCGTGCGGCGGACAGCCGGTGGTTCGAGGTCACCGCCCGCGCCGGGTTCGTCGGCAGCGGTGTCGTGCACCTGCTCATCGGGTACCTGGCGATCCTGCTCGGCATCGGGAACGCGACGGCCGGCAGCGGTTCGCAGGGGTCGCAGTCCGGCGAGACCGACCAGTCCGGGGCGCTCGCGCAGCTCGCGGCGGTCCCCGGCGGTGTCGTCCTGCTCTGGGTCGTTGCGGTCGGCACGGCGGCGCTCTGCATCCGGCTCGTCGTCGAGGCGATCGTCGGCGGCCGGACGGACAGCGCGCGCGCATGGCTGAACCGGGCGAAGAACGCCGGCAAGGCGATCGTCTACGGCGTGATCGCGTACTCGGCGGGCTCGTACGCGCTCGGCGCCGGGAAGAGCTCGAGCGGGTCGACCCGGAGCCTCGCGGCGAAGGCCCTCGCGACGCCGGGCGGGGTGTTCGTCCTCCTGCTCGCCGCAGGCATCGCGATCGCGATCGGGGTCGGCCTGGTGGTCATCGGCCTCCGTCGGTCGTACCGGAAGCAGCTCGTCACCCCGCCGAAGGCCGTCGAGCGGCCCCTGACGGTCCTCGCCGTCGTCGGGTACGTCGCGAAGGGCGTGGCCGTGACGATCGTCGGTGTCCTCATCGCCGTCGCCGCCGTCCGGAGCGACCCCGACCAGGCGACCGGACTCGACGGCGCCTTCGACGCGCTGCGCTCGATGCCCGGTGGGGCGTTCGTCCTCGTCGCCATCGGCATCGGGTTCCTGGCCTTCGGCGTCTTCAGCTTCGTCCGGGCGAAGTACGCCCGCATCTGACCCGCGCTGAGTGGTGCGGGAGCGGCACCCCGGTAGACCTGGGGCATGACGACGAGCGCCACCACCGGTCCGGTCCGCGTGTTCTCCGACGCCGGGGCCGTCCTGGCCGAGAGCATCGTGTGGGACCCCGAGCAGTACGTGCTCCGCTGGGCCGACATCACCCTCGGCACCCTGAACACCGCCGATGCCGACGGCCGGCCGGTCAGCACCGTCCCGCTGCCCCCGCCCCTCGCGAGCTTCCAGCCCCGGGCACAGGGCGGCTTCGTCGCGGCCCTCGGCGACCGGGTCGTCGTCACCGGTCCCGACGGCGAGGACCCGAGGACCATCGCGACGGTCGAGCACGCGACGGCGGGCCACCGGTTCAACGAGGGCAAGTGCGACCCGTTCGGACGCTTCCTGGTCGGCAGCATGAACGTGACGACGGGGGAGCCGGACGCGGCGTTGTACTCGGTCGAGCCGGACGGCACGACGCGCCTGCTCCGAGGCGGGTTCGGCGTGACGAACGGCATCGAGTGGTCGCCGGACGGGGACGTGGTGTACGTCACGGACACGAGCGCGTCGACGATCTTCCGGGCGTCCTACGGCCCGGACGGGGAGCTCGGCGAACTCGAGCCCTTCGTCGTCGGGGCCGCGCACGACGGGCTCGTCCGCGACGACGAGGGTTGCTTCTGGGGTGCGATCTACGGCTCCGGACGGGTCGAGCGCTACGACGCGGCGGGGCAGCACCTGGAGACGGTCGAGCTCCCTGCACCGAACACCACCTCGGTCGCGTTCGGCGGCGAGGACATGGGCACGCTGTTCATCGGGACCGCCCGGGAGAACCTCACCGAGGAGCAGCTCGAGGAACACCCGCACTCGGGCGCGTTGTTCGCCGTCCCGACGCGCGTGCACGGCTTCCCTGCGAACACGTTCGGGGGCTGAGACCGCCGCGTCCCACGATCGGGGGACACGCACGGTACGCTGGGCGATCCCCCGAGACCCGAGGAGACACCCGTGAACGAGGAGACCCCGCGCCACGCCGATGCGCTGGAACACGCGGAGAGCGCCGACGTCGTGGTCAAGGTCGACCGGATCCCCGTCGACGGCACGAACGTCCGTGTGAGCTCCATCGGGGACGTCGGCGAGCGGCCGTTCCTGCTGGTCGCCGGCCTCGGCATCGCGTCGACGTACTACGAGCGACTGGCGCCGAACCTCAACGAGTTCGGTCCCGTGCGGGCACTCGACCTCCCCGGGTTCGCGGGCGTGCCCAAGTTCCGAGGACCGGTGTCGATCGAGCGCTACGCCGATGCCGTCGAGCGCGTGATCGAGGAACTCGGCCTGACGAACCCGGTGCTGGTCGGCCACTCGATGGGGACGCAGGTCGTCACCGAGGTCGCGGCGCGGCACCCGGAGTACACCGACCTCGTCCTGATCAGCCCGGTCATCGACTCGAAGGCGCGCACCATGAGCGAGTCCGCGGTCCGCTTCGTGCGGTCAGCGGTCCACGAACCCTCGGCGGTGCGCTGGCACGCCGTCACCGCGTACGCCCTCTGCGGCTGGCACTGGTTCCGCAAGGTGCTCCCGAAGATGGTCGCGTTCCCGATCGAGCAGCGCGCACCGCACGTGCAGGCCCGGGTCCTCATCGTCCGAGGCGAGCACGACGCACTCGTGCCGCGCGACTGGATCCGTCGTCTGGCCCGGGTGTTCCCCTACGCCGTCCTGCGTGAGGTGGTGGGCGGAGCGCACTCCGTCATGCACGCGCAGGCGGATGCGGTCGCGAAGCTCGCGGTGGCGCACGTCCGCGGCGACCTCGCCGACCGCGGGGTGTCGTCCCTGCAGCGGGTCCGGGACGACTCGACCGCGTCGGACCTCTCCCGGCTGAGCGCCGGGGACGCCTGGCTCGTGGTCCGCGCCCGGTTCAAGGAGCTGTTCGGGATGGCGAAGGGCGACGACGAGGTGCTCGAGGCGGGCAAGTCCGCGCACGCGCTCGCGATGGCGGACGACGCCGTCGCGCCCGTCGCACCGCAGGTCCGTGCGGAGATCGTCGAGGCGGTCGCGCCGGAGCTCAACCGGGACCGTCCGCACGCGCACGACGAGCGCAAGGCCGGCTAGCGACGTGAACCGCCGGGAGGCCCTGTGCCGGTCCGTGAGACCGGCACCGGGCCTCCCGGCGGTTGCGTCCAGAGCGTGACCGACGCTCGTCAGGGCGTCGGCGCGGCTCGTCAGGCCGTGATGCGGCCCGGCAGCATGTCGCGGGTCAGCGCGTGCGCCTCGGCGAGGACCTTGCGGGCCTCGTCGGTCTTGTCCCAGACGTTCCAGAGCAGCACGCCGCGGACCAGGTCGTCGTCGTCCAGGTAGTAGACGACGCCGGTGACGGTCGGCTCCTGCCAGTCCTCCACCGTGCGGAGCGACGTGGAGACGCGACCGACGGCCTCGTACCCCATGTCGAAGACGTCCGAGTAGAACATCGGCGTGTGGTCGTAGGTCTCGTCGGCGTCCGCCAGGTTCCGTCCGGCCTGCCGTCCCTGCTGCTGCGCGTTGTCGACGTGCTCGACCCGGCGGGTCCCGAGGATCCGGTCCGGGTACTCGGCGACGTCCCCGGCGGCGAACACGGACGGGTCGTCGGTCACGAGCGTCGAGGAGACCACGATGCCGTCGTGCACGGCGAGCCCGGCGGCTGCGGCGAGTTCCGTCGCGGGTTCGATGCCGAGTCCGGCGACGACCGCGTCGGCCTCGATGACGGAGCCGTCGTCGAGGGTGAGCGTGACGCCGTCGGCGGTCTGCGACCCGCTGGACACGCGACGACCGAGGCGGAGCTCGACGCCGTGGTCGACGAAGCGCTGCTGGAACGCCGCGGCGAGGTCCGCGGGGAACATGCGTCCGCCGACGACCTCGTCCGGGTCGACGAGCGTGACTCGAGCCCCGTTCTGCACGACCCCGGACGCGATCTCCGTGCCGATGTAGCTGCCGCCGACGACGACGATGTGCGCCCCCGCGTCGGCGAGTTCCCGGAGCCGTCGGTAGTCGGCGGCGCTGCGGTAGTCGAGGACGCGGTCCGACGGGTCGAGGCCGGGGAGGCCGCGCGGGTGGCCACCGGTGGCGATGAGCAGCCGCTCGTAGCCGTAGGTGCCGCCGTCGGAGGTCGTCACGGTCTTGCCGTCGCGGTCGATCGAGACGACCTGGGTGCCGAGCACGAACTCCGCGCCGGTCTCCTCGGTGTGCAGGTCGACCTTGTCGTCCCAGCTGAAGTCCGGGTCCGTCCAGAGCTTCTTCGACAGGGCGGGACGAGCGTACGGACGGTCGACGTCCTCGCTGACGACGCCGATCGAGCCGTCCGGGTCGATCTCCCGGATGCCCCGCGCGGCGGCGTCGGCGACCATCCCCCCGCCGATGACGAGGTAGCGGTAGTCGGTCATGGGACGCCCTCCTAGATCGTGGCGACCGAGCCGGAGTCGACCCGGTAGTTGGAGCCGTTGACGAAGCTGGCGAGGTCGGAGCAGAGGAACGCGATGACGTTCGCGACCTCTTCCGGCTCACCGCGTCGCTTGAGTTCCATGTACGGCCGTTCCTCGTCGAGGAAGCTCGAGATCGCCTCGTCGAAGGACGTCCCGGTCTCCTTGGCCCGCTTCTTCATCATCGTGTCGGTCATCGGGGTGTGGATGAACGCCGGGCTGACGGTGTTCACGAGCAGCCCCTCCTTCGCGTAGGTGCGCGAGAGGCCCTTCGCGAACGAGAGCACCCCGGCCTTGGCGGCGCAGTAGGGGAGCTCGTCGTCGTACGGCTGGGAGGCGTCCTCGGAGACGAGGTAGACGATCCGGCCCCAGCCGCCGCTCCGGAGGTCCGCGATGAACTCGCGGGTGATCCGGACCGGCCCCATGAGGTCGATGTCGATCGTCGTCGCCCAGCCGTCCTCGTCGATCTCGTGGAACAGCCCCTGGGCGCCGGTGACGCCGGAGGACTGCACCAGGATGTCGATCTCGCCGACGGCGTCCCGCACCTGCTCGTGCAGCGATGCCAGGCTCTCGGCACTCGTGACGTCCGCGGCGAAGGCGTGGAGCTTGCCGCTCGGCGCCTCCAGCTGGTCCGCCGCGTTGTCGAGCTGCGCCTGGTCGATGTCGGTCACGACGACCGTCGCACCCTCCGCCAGGAGGATGCGAGCGGTGTTCCAGCCGATGCCGGAGTCCGCGCCGAAGACCAGCGCGGTCTTGTCCTGGATCCCGAGGTCCACGGGGCCCCTTCCCTACGCGTGCGCCGAGGCTTCGGCCGTCGACGGGGTGATCGCTGCGGCGAGCGGCGTGGACGGGGCGCGGTTCTCGGCGCTGACCATCCAGGCGAGCTGCTCGAGGCGCTCGATGAAGCCGTGGAGCAGGTCCGCGGTCGTCGGGTCTTCCTCGTCGACCTCGTCGTGCACGTCACGCATGGTGCCGGTCGCCTGGTAGAGGCGCAGCGTGACCTGGTCGATCGCGTCGTGCGTGGTGATCTCGCCCTCGGGGAACTGGTCGAGGTGGCTCTGCGCGGCGACGGTCGAGGAGCGGCCGTCGGGCACGAGGTACAGGGCACGCATGCGCTCTGCGGTGTCGTCGGCGAACTCGCGTGCGGCGTCGACGATCTCGTCGAGCTGCAGGTGCAGGTCGCGGAAGTTGGTGCCGAGGATGTTCCAGTGGGCCTGCTTGCCCTGGACGTGCAGGTCGATGAGGTCCACGAGGACCGCCTGGAGGTTCTTGGCCATCTTGTCCGATGCGTGCATGAGAGGCTCCTTTCGCTTCGGTGACCCTTCCGGTCTACGCGCTGCGACAGGGCGTCTTCTCAGAGCACGCTGCACGGGGTGTCCCCCGCGGCGTCGGCCCTGGTGTCAGTGCTGGTCGATCTCGTCGACGGCCTCGCGCATGTTCTCGAGGAAGAACGCGACCGTGCGGGCGTCGTCGGTGGACAGACCCTCGGCGATGTTCATCATCCGTCGGTGCATGATCCCGAGCGTGGCGCGGACCTCGTCGTCGGTCGCGGTGGTCGGCGTGATGACGAGCGCGCGGCGGTCGGTGGGGTGCGGGTCGCGCCGGACGTGGTTGCTCTTCACGAGGCGGTCGATGAGGATCGTGGTCGACGCCGAGGAGATCCCGAGGTGCGCGGAGAGGTCCTTCGGGCTGATCTTCCGCCCGGAGCGCTGCGCCTGGAGCAGGTACCGGACGGCCAGCAGGTCGGTCTCGCCCATCCCCATCGAGTCGCGGGTCCGGCGGCGCATCGCCGTCTCGGCAGCGCGGTAGCGGCGCAGGGCGTTCAGCACGGCGACGCCGCGTTGGGTCGCGTCGTCGTCCGGGAACCAGTACCCGGACGCCTCCGTGACCTCTTGCGCTGACATGGGGTTCAGGGTAACCCGTCTCGTTGCTAGACCGTCTAGGGAACGCACGGGATGCGGTCTTCCGCACCGTCGGACGGACGGGAGGCTCGGTGCCGGTCCGGCACCGAGCCTCCCGTCCGGTGGGTGGTCGCGTCGCGACCGGGTGCCGCTGCGTTACGCGGCGGCGGGCTCCGAAGCGGCAGCGGCGAGCGCGTCCAGCGCGCCCTGGACCAGCTGGGTGACCTCGGCGTCCTCACGCGGGTGGGTCTCGGCGAAGCGGACGACCGACTGCGGGATCGCGACCTTGACGTCCTCGAGGACCTTCGCACCGGCGATGCCGGCAGCCTTGCGGGCGTCGTCGTGTGCCCAGACGCCGCCGTACTGGCCGAACGCCGAACCGATGACCGCCAGCGGCTTGCCGGAGATGGGGGAGGCGCCGAACGGACGCGAGGCCCAGTCGAGCGCGTTCTTCAGCACGGCCGGGATGGTGCCGTTGTACTCGGGGGTGATGAGCAGCACGCCGTCGGCGTCGGCGAGCGCCTGACGGAAGGCGACCGCTGCGGCGGGCGGGGTGTCACCGTCGATGTCCTCGTTGTAGAACGGCAGGTCGACGATGCCCTCGTAGACGGAGAGCTCGAAGCCCTCTGGGGCGTGGTGGATCGCGGCTTCGGCGAGCTTGCGGTTGATGGAGCCGGCGCGGAGGCTGCCGACGAGGACGAGGACGTTCGTCATGGATGGACCTTTCAGTACGGAACTCGTTGCCGAGTGGAATGGTTTCATCGACAACCAATGCCCTGCGAGCGGGAGGTATTCCCGGTTGCTCCGTGAACGGCGTGTCCGGCGTGGGTACGCTCGGCCGCGTGAGCCCACGGACCCCCGCCAGCACCCCGCGCACCCCGGACCCGGACTGGTGGCGCCAGGCCGTCGTCTACCAGGTCTACCCGCGGAGCTTCGCCGACTCCGACGCCGACGGCCTCGGCGACGTCGCCGGCATCACGAGTCGCGTGCCGTACCTGGCCGGCCTGGGCGTCGACGCGATCTGGCTCTCGCCGTTCTTCCCGTCGCCCCTGGCGGACGGCGGCTACGACGTCGCGGACTACCGGGACGTCGACCCGCGGCTCGGCACGCTCGCCGACTTCGACGCCCTGGTCCGCTCGGCGCACGAGCACGACATCCGGGTGATCGTGGACGTCGTCCCGAACCACACCTCCGACGAGCACGCGTGGTTCCGCGCCGCGCTCGCCGCTGCCCCCGGGTCCGTGGAACGCGCGCGGTACGTGTTCCGCGACGGCTCCGGCCCCGACGGGTCGCTCCCGCCGAGCGACTGGGTGTCGAACTTCGGGGGCAGCGCCTGGACCCGCGTCCCCGACGGCCAGTGGTACCTGCACCTGTTCGCCCCGGAACAGCCGGACCTGGACTGGTCGAACCCGTCGGTCCGGAGCGACTTCGAGGACACCCTGCGCTTCTGGTCGGACCGCGGTGTGGACGGGTTCCGCGTGGACGTCGCGCACGGGCTCGCGAAGGACCTGTCGGTGCCGTACCGGCCCTCGAACGAGCACGACCTGCCGCTCGACGGCTCCGACCCGCTGTACGACCGCGACGAGGTCCACGAGGTGTTCGCGTCCTGGCGCTCCGTCCTCGACGAGTACGACCCGCCCCGCGCGGCGATCGCCGAGGCCTGGGCACCGGCACCCCGTCGCGTGCTCTACGCCCGGCCCACCGAGCTGGGGCAGGCGTTCAACTTCGACCTGCTCGAGGCGCCGTTCGAGGCCGACGCCTTCCGGGGCGTCATCGAGCGGAACCTGGCGATGTCGGAGCAGTCCGGGGCGTCGAGCACGTGGGTGCTCTCGAACCACGACGTCGTCCGGCACGCCACCCGCTACGGACTGCCCGACGACGCGGACACCGACGCCTGGCTGATGACCGACGGGGTCTCGCCGGCCCTGGACCGCGACCGGGGGCTCCGGCGAGCCCGTGCCGCGTCGCTGCTGCAGTTCGCACTGCCCGGGTCGTCGTACACGTACCAGGGCGAGGAGCTCGGCCTGCACGAGGCGGCGGCGATCCCGCGCGACCTGCTGCAGGACCCGAAGTGGCTCCGGTCGGGGCACACCGTGAAGGGGCGCGACGGCTGCCGGGTGCCCATCCCGTGGACCCGGTCCGGGCCCTCGTTCGGCTTCGGGGACGTGGCGCCGCAGCTGCCGCAGCCCGTGGACTTCGGCGTGTCCTCGGTCGAGGCGGAGGACGGCGAACCCGACTCGACGCTCTCGCTCTACCGCTCGGCGTTCGCCCTCCGGCGGGAGCTGCAGCACGGCGAGACCCTGGCGTGGGTGGACGCCCCGGACGGCGTCGTCGGCTTCGCTCGGCACGACGGGTGGCGGTCGTACACGAACTTCGGCGCGGACCCCGTGCCGATGCCCGCCGGCACGGTGTTGCTGGCATCGGGGCCGCTCGGCGACGGCGTGCTGCCGGGGGAGACGACGGTCTGGGTCGCCTGACCGGCCCGGTGAGTGGCTGAGTCCTCCACAGCCGGGAGGCTCGGGGTGACGATCCACAGATCGTCCCGGGTCCGCCTCGTGGTGGCGTCCCGATCGCGACCATCGGGGCATGACAGATCCACTCACCCCTGTTTCCCTGGCCCCGGTTCACCCGTCCGCTGTTCCCCCGGCCCCTGTTCCCCTGGGCCCTGTTCCCCTGGCACCGCGTCGTCGGGTGCTCCGGCGGTGCGTCGCGGTCACGACGTCGCTCGGTGCGCTCGCCCTGCTCGCCGCGCCCGCCTTCGTGGCGCCACCCCCGTCGGCGTCCGCAGCCGACCTGGCCTTCCCGTACGACCAGTCCTTCGCCACCGCTGACGGCGGTGTCCTGAGCGGTGACGCCCGGATCCTCGACGGGCGACTCCGCCTCACCGACGACGCCACGAGCAAGGCGGGCTCCTGGGCGACGACGGACACCTTCCCCTCCACCGCCGGACTCGAGATCGAGTTCGACTACGCGATGTACTCCACCGGGCCCCTCGCCGGCGCCGACGGCCTGCTGCTGTACCTGGCAGACGGCGCCGCTCCGGCAGGCGTCGGCGCGACCGGAGCGGGCCTCGGGTACACCTGCGTCAAGCAGGCGACCCAGGGGCAGGGCAAGTGCGACGTCGCGGGGATCCCCGGCGGGTTCGCCGCGTTCGCGCTCGACCACTACGGCAACTTCTCCCTGCCGATCAACGACAGCGGACCCGGCGCCACGCCGGACTCGGTCGTGATCCGCGGCTCCGGCAACGGGGTCGATGGCTACCGCTTCGTGCGGGGCATCCCGGCACCCGGCGGCGTGGTGTCCTCCGGCACGACACCACGGAAGGTCGCCGTCACACTGCTCCCCGGCGCCGACGGTGAGCTCTCCGCGACCGTCCGGGTCGAAGCCGGTGGCGGCATGCGCACGGTGCTCGACCGGGTCCCCCTGCACGGCGACGGTCAGGCGCCGCTCCCGCCGACGCTCCGGCTCGGCTTCGCCGGTGCCACCGGGTCCTTCGCCGAGGTGCACGAGGTCGACTCCCTCCGCGTCCGGCAACCGGCCGACCTCCGGGTGGAGCACGACATGCCGCCCGTCGTCGCCGGCGAACGCGTCAGCTACACCGTGACCGCGTCGAACGTCGGCGCGAACGCATCGACGCCGAGCCCGCTCACCGTCGACGTCCCGGACCAGCTCTCGGACGTCCGGTGGACCTCCGGCGACGTGACCGGCACCGGCGACGTGGCGACCGATCTCGCGCTGGACCGTGGGGCCTCGGCCACCGTGACGCTCGAGGGCACGCTGGAAGCCGGGGCCACCGGCGAGCTGTCGAGCACCGCCACCATCGCCACCGCTCCGCACCTCGCCGACTCCGACGAGTCGGACAACACCTCGACCGCCACGGCGCCGGTCGCCGCGTCCGCCGAGCTCGAGACGGACAAGACCGTCACGCCGGGGGTCGACGTGCACCCGGGCGACCGTCTCGAGTACACCGTGACCGCGCGGAACCGTGGTCCTTCCCTCGCCCGGGCGGTCTCCGTCGTGGACGACCTGCCCGAGGCGCTGACGTTCGTCGACTCGCCGGACGGGTGCACGGCCGAGGGGCAGCGGGTGACCTGCGGCGGCGACCTGGACACGGACCTCGCGCCGGACGAGGAACGCTCCTTCCGGTTCCACGCGGACCTCGACGCGGAGTACCGCGGCGACGGCTCCGATGTGGTGAACGTGGCGACGGCGGAATCCCCGACCGATGCCGACGGCGGTGACCCCTCGCCCGGCGTCGGGATCGAGGTCGTCGAGCCCGACGCCCCGGGCGACGGCGGGGACGGCGGCGACGGAGATGACGACGGCGGTCTGCTCCCGGGGCCGACGCACTCCGGCGGACCCACCGTCGCGCCGGTCGGGAACGGCGGCGGCGCACCGGGGCAGGGTGGAGCACTCGCCTACACGGGTGCCTCCGACCTCGGGATCGTGGCGGCGGTGGGCGGGGCGCTCGCCGCAGCAGGAGGCGTCTGCTGGTGGGTCGCACGACGGCGCGTCCGGGCTTCCGCGCACGACGTGCCGGTGGACTGAACCGTCCTGTTCCGACCTGCTCCTGTTCCGACCTGCTCCTGTTCCGACCTGCGCCTGTTCCGACCTGCGCTGACGGCCCCGGTCGTCGGTGCAGGTCGGAGCATCCTCAGTTCCGAGGCCACGTGCACGGACGGGGCACATCCCGGGCGGCGGTAGGATCGATCGTACGATCCGCATGCCCGAAAGAGGTCTCGTGTCCGACTCCGTCGCCGACGCACACCAGCGCGCGCGGTACTGGCCGATCCCCATCCTCCGGGCAGTCCCCGCCGCGGTCGTCGCGCTCGTCATCACCTTCTCGTCGAACCACGCCGCCGGGTACGGCCTGCTGCTGTTCGGTGCGTTCGCCGTCGTCGAGGGCGCGGTCCTCGGCATCGGCAGCGCCACCCGGCTGCGTGACGACGGCCGCTCGCGCCGCACCGCGCTCGTCCAGGCGGTCATCAGCGTCCTCGCCGGTGTCGCAGCCGTGGCGTGCAACGGTCTCGGGCTGCCGGCGTTCATCTCCGTGGTCGTCGCGTTCGCCGTCCTCACCGGGGCGCTCGAGCTGACGCAGGGCATCCGCGCCCGGCGTCGGTCGCCGTTCGCCCGCGACTGGATGACCGTCGGCGGTCTGACGCTGCTCCTGGCGATCGCGTTCCTCGTGACGCCGCCGGACTACTCGCAGCAGCTCGGCGGCATCGAACAGGTGCCTGGCACCCTCGACGCCTCGGTCGTCCTCGTCGGCCTGCTCGGCGCCTACCTCGCCATCACGGCGGTCTTCCACGTGATCGCCGGCCTCTCGCACAAGTGGGGGACGGCTGCTCCGGCGGCCTCCCCGGACGGAGCACCACACGCATGACCACCCCCAGCCGTCGTGACCGCCTGCGCCCGGTCGAACTCCTCGGGATCTCCGCGATCATCGCGGTGTTCACCGGACTCGTCGTGCTGCTGTCCACGCGTGAGGTCACGCTCGCGCTGATCTTCCTCGGCATCGCGTTCATCGTGGTCGTCGTGGTGCTCGCGATGCTCCAGCTCGCATCGACGAGCGACCAGGACGACAACGACATGCTCGGCGGGCACAAGACCCCGGGCGAAGGAGACGGCGACGGCTTCCACTGACGTCCGGCGCCCGGTCCAGGGCGACCAGGAGCTCCCGACGCGGTACCGCCACCGGTACCTGATCCTCGCGGTCTGCTGCATGAGCCTGTTCATCGTCTCGATGGACGCGACCGTGGTGAACGTGGCACTGCCGTCCATCGGCCGGGAACTCCACTCGACGATCTCCGGCCTGCAGTGGACGATCGACGCCTACACGCTGGTGCTCGCCAGCCTGCTGATGCTCTCGGGCTCGACCGCTGACCGGATCGGCCGCCGTCGGACGTTCCAGATCGGCCTCGCGCTGTTCTCGGTCGGGTCGCTGCTCTGCTCGGTCGCACCGAGTGTCGGCTGGCTCGTGGTGTTCCGGATGGTGCAGGCCGTCGGCGGCTCGATGATGAACCCCGTCGCGATGTCGATCATCACGGCCACGTTCGACGACGCCAAGGAGCGGGCACGTGCCGTGGGCGTCTGGGGTGCGGTCGTCGGCGTCTCGATGGGCGTCGGCCCCCTCGTCGGTGGTGCCCTCACCGACACCGTCGGCTGGCGAGCCATCTTCTGGATCAACGTGCCGATCGGCATCGCCGCGATCGTCCTCACGTTCCTGTTCGTCCCCGAGTCCCGCGCCCCGAAGCCCCGTCGGCTCGACCCGCTCGGGCAGGGCATCGTCATCGTGCTGCTCGCGACCCTGGTCGGCGGGCTGATCGAGGGACCACGGCTCGGCTGGACCTCCGTCGGGACCCTCGGGCTGTTCGTCGTCGCCGCAGCCGCACTCGTGCTGCTCGTCGTCGTCGAACGCCGACGCGACGAACCACTCATCGACGTCCGGTTCTTCCGCAGCATCCCGTTCTCGTCCTCCGTCCTCACCGCGATCGTGGCGTTCGGCGCGAACGGGGCGTTCCTGTTCCTCAACGCGCTCTACCTGCAGGAGGTCCGGGGCATGTCCCCGTTCGAGGCCGGGCTCTGGACACTGCCCGCCGCCCTCGCGACGATGCTCGTGTCGCCGCTGTCCGGGCGGCTCGTCGGGTCCTTCGGCACCAGGGGCCCGCTCGTCCTGGCCGGGATCGGCATCCTCGGCGCCGGGCTCGTCCTCACCACCATCGACGCGCACACGCCGATGGGGGTCCTGGTGGCAGCCTTCGTCCTGTTCGGCTTCGGGTTCGGCATGGTGAACGCCCCGATCACGAACACCGCGGTGTCCGGGATGCCCCGCGCACAGGCCGGCTCGGCCGCTGCCGTGGCCTCGACGAGCCGTCAGACCGGGGTCTCGCTCGGCGTCGCACTCGCGGGAACGGTGACCGGAGCGAGCGCCGTGGCCAGCGTCGGCGCGGACTTCGCGGTGGCCACCCACGCGATGTGGTGGATCGTCGTCGGCATCGGCGCCTTCATCGTGGCGATCGGCTTCGTGTCGTCCTCCGCCGCTGCGCACCGCTCGGTCGAGCGCGTCGCACCCCTCCTCGACGCCTGAGCCGTCGCGCCGCTGAGCCCGTCAGCGGCGCGCGGCCACGATGTCCCGCGCGAGCGCCCGGACCGCCCGGTTCGGCTCGACGTCGGCGCGCATGGCCAGTCCCACGCGGAGCGGGGTGACCTCGTCGACGAGGTCGATCGCGACCCCGTCGTGCTCGACACCGGAGTCCGGCACCACACCGACCCCGAGGCCGGCGGTGGCGAACCGGATCACCGCGGGCATGTCGTTCATCTCCGCGACGATCCGCCGACGGATCCCGAGCCGCTCGAGCGCCTGGTCGAGGATGATCCGGTTGCCGAACCCGTGGGCGGTGTCGATGAACGACTCGTCCGCGAGCTCCGACAGGGACAGCGACGCCCGTCCGGCCAGGGGGTGGTCGGCGGCGAGGAACACCCGGAACGGCATCTCCCGCAGGGGTTCCACGACGATCCCCGCGGGGAGCGACGGCAGCCCGGAGTAGGCGAGGTCGAGTCGGCCGGCGGCCAGGTCCTGCACGAGTCCGGTGGTGCCGGACGGGCTGGTCCGGAGCTCCACGGTCACCAGGGGGTGACGGTCGCTGAACGTCCGCAGGACCCCGGTCAGGTCGACGATGTCCATGCTCGTGAAGATCCCCAGCCGGACCCGCCCGCGCAGGTCCGCGTCGTCGGTCGTCGCGAGGTCCTGCATCCGGTCGATGGTCGCGAGCACGGCGCGGGCGTGCGGGAGCAGGTCCTCGCCGACGGCGGTCAGCACGAGGTGCCGGCCGGTGCGGTCGAACAGGCGGACGCCGAACGTGCGCTCGAGGCTGGCGATCCCCGCGGACACCGTCGACTGCGCCGCCCAGAGCCGTTCAGCGGCACGGGTGACGCTGCCCTCGGTGGCCACGGTGACGAACTGTTCGAGCAGGCGGGTCTCCATGAAGCCATCATCGACCCGATCGATGATCTCCATCAAGAGGATCCGTTGGACTCGATGGACGCGACGCGCGATCCTCGGAGCATGTCATCCGTCATCGAGACCGCCGGAACACCCACCGCAGCGACGTCCCTCACTGCCTCCGGTTCCACGCCCGCCGCACCCCGCGGCCGCCGAGCACACTCCCGTCGCCGGCACGGGATCGGCTTCTGGTCCGTCGCGTTCGCGTTCGCCGCGGTGATGGCGTTCGGGACCGTCCCGGCACCGCTCTACGTCCTGTACCAGGCGCGGGACGGCTTCCCGACGTTCACGACCACCGTGGTCTTCGCCGCGTACGGGGTCGGGGTCGTCGGTTCGCTGTGGCTCGCCGGACACCTCAGCGACGTGCACGGACGGAAGCCGCTCATCCTGGTCTCCATCGCGCTCGAGATCGTCGCGGCGATCCTGTTCCTGGTGTGGAACGACGTCAGCGGCCTCATCGTCGCCCGGCTCGTCACCGGCCTCGGCATCGGCATGCTCACCGCGACGGCCACCGCGCACCTCGGCGAGCTCCGTGTCCGGGCGACCGGGGACGAGGCCTCCGCGAAGGGCGCCAGCGTCGCAGCGGGCGTCGTGAACCTCGGCGGTCTGTCGCTCGGCGCCCTCGTCGGCGGTGCCCTCGCCGAGTTCGTCGGCAAGCCGCTCATGGTGCCGTACGAGGTCTTCGTGGTCGCCCTGGTCGTCGCCTTCGTACTGGTCCTCGCCGTCCCGGAGACGGTCGACCGTCCCGCCGAGCGCGTCGCCTACCGTCCCCAGCGCGTCCAGGCGCCGGCCGGCAAGTCCGCCGCGTTCTGGGCCGCAGGCACGGGAGCGTTCGCCGCCTTCGCGGTGCAGGGGCTCTTCACCTCGGTCGCGCCGACGTTCCTCGGGACGACCTTCCACGTCACCGACCGACTGGCAGCCGGGGCGACGACCTTCGGGGTCTTCGCCGCGAGTGCCGTCTCGCAGCTCGTCTTCGCCCGGCTGGCGCAGCGCACGCAGATCCGCCTCGGCGTCGTGCTCCTGGTCGGCGGCCTCGCGGTCCTCGCCGCCGCGGCCGTGGTCCTGCAGGTCGCGGGGTTCATCGCCGGTGGCGTCGTCGCCGGTGCCGGGGTCGGCCTGCTCTTCCGAGCCAGCATCGGCAGCGCCGGGGCCCTCGCCGCGCCCGCGCAGCGCGGTGGGGTCCTCGCCGCGGTGTTCCTCATCGCCTACGCGGGCCTGACGGTCCCGGTCGTGGCGGTCGGCGCCGCCCTCCTGGTGCTCCCGACGCTCGCCGTCCTCATCGGGTACGTGGTGCTCGTCTCGGCGCTGGCGATCGTCGCCGGAGCCCGACTGGCCGCGCGCGCCTGATGCGCGCCGGGCCTCCCGGCATACTGGGCGCATGCCGTCTCGACGCAACCGATCCGTCGTCACGGGGGTCGCCGCGGTCATCGCGGCGGCCCTCGTGGTCGGCGGGTTCGCGCTGACCGCACAACAGGGCAGCGACGACCCGGTCATCGCCGGGCCGTCGGCGTCGACGGCCCCGACGGCGGAGGCGACCTCCGACGGGGTGGTCGTGATCGCCCGTCAGGGTGCGGACCTGCCGGGTGCCGCCGTGCTGCAGCGCTGCGACACGAGCAGCCGCGCGGACGTCGCCAGCTACGACACCGCGGCCCTCGGGGACGTGGTCATGCAGTGCGGGAACTCGAGCCAGGGGTACGAGCACATCCGGGTGCGGCACACCGCGGACTGGCAGGACGTGCTCGCCGGGAGCGGCTCGCGGGACTGGGACGACGCGATGCTCACGGCCGTGCAGGCGGTGCTCACAGCGCCGCGCGACGGATTCCCGAAGGACGCCGGCGACGGCAAGGTCTGCTACGCGGCGGCACTGCGGTTCGACGACGGGTCGACGCCCTCGCCGGACGGCTTCGTGAAGGTCATCGTGTCCGAGACCACCGACCGCGTGATCACCGCGTACCCCACCCGCTCCGACGACTGCTGACGCGGGCCGCGCCCCGGCCGCCCCACGCCCGCCCCGGGCTGACCCCGAACGACAGGACCGTCGTCGTACGACAGCGTGGGCGTCGTTCCTTGCGCGCGCCGGATGTTGCGGACGCGGGGATGCGACAGCGCGGTCGTCGTACGACAGCGACGTTGTCGTTCCGCGTCAGTCCCGCGGGCACCACGGCGCCGCGACCGACCGCCGACCCGACCCCCGACCCCGACCGCCGACCGCTACGCGTGCACGTCGTGCTCGTGCCGGCGGTGCGACGCCGGCTCGAGCTGGAACGTGGAGTGCTCGACCGGTACGTCGAAGTGCTCCGCGACGCACTGCTGCAGCTCGTCGAGGATCGCCGGGGCGTGCGCCGTCGTGAAGCAGTGGTCGTCCACCACCACGTGCGCCGTGAGGTTCGGCACCCCGGTGGCGACGAGCGTGGCGTGCAGGTCGTGCACGGCGATCACGTGGTCGAGCTCGAGGATGTGGCCGCGGACGTCCTCGAGGTCGAGACCGGGGGGAGTCGCCTCGAGCAGGACGTTCGCGGTCTCGCGGAGCAGCCGGATCGCCCGCGGCAGGATCAGCCCGCCGATGATGAGCGCCGCGACCGAGTCGGCCCGCTCCCACCCGGTGAACGCGAGCACGATCGCCGCGCCGATGACCGCGACCGAGCCGAGCGTGTCGTTGAGGACCTCGAGCCGGGCGGCCCGGGACGTGAAGTTCTCGCCGGAGGCCCGGAGCAGCACCGCGTAGGCGACGAGGTTGCCGACGAGCCCGATGACCCCGAAGACCAGCAGCGGACCGGAGTGGATCTCCGCCGGCACGAACAGCCGCTGGATCGCGGAGATGATGACGTAGACGCCGACGGCCAGCAGGATCGCCGCCTGCGCGGTGGCCCCCAGGACCTCGGCGCGCTGGAAGCCCCAGGTGCGCTGCGACGTGGGGGACCGGCGGGCGAGCCGGGTGGCGACGAGGCCGATCCCGATCCCACCGGTGTCGACGACCATGTGCCCGGCGTCGACGAGGAGGGCGAGGGACCCGGTGACCACGGCGCCGACGACCTCGGCGAGCAGGATCGTCGCGGAGATGCAGAACGCCACGAGGAGCGCGCGCTCGTTGGCGCTCCCGTGTGCATGCCCGTGGTCGTGTCCCATGCCCCAATCGTAGGGAGCACAGCCGTGGACATGCCAGGGACCAGCGGCTGGCCGACGCGGCGGTGCCCTGCGCCGATCGGGCGCAGGGCAGCGTGTGAGGGCGTCGTCAGTGTTGGTCCGCGCTGCGGCGGATCGCCGCGCCCGCGTAGACGATCGCTGTGAAGAGGGCCAGCGCGGCGATCACGATGCTCCCCCAGCGCCCGGCGGTACCGGGTGCCGTGGTGAGCACCGCGCTGCCGGCCACGAGCGCGAGGCTGACGGCGATGGCAAACGGCACGCTGATCAACAGACGGCGCAGGGCTCCCGACCCTCTCTGCGTCAAGCGCATCGCGGTTTCACCTTGCCTCCGGCGAATGGGTACACCATTGTCATTCCCCTTCGAGATGGGCGGAAGCAACAGCGCGACCGCTCCCGAACCGTAGCGACATTGGACGCTGATATGCAACGTGTCAAATTGCTTCCATGACGCTCGTGGAACGATTCGATGACGAAGCCGACCTGCAGCGCGTGTCCCTGGTGCTGGCGGCGCCGATCCTCGGCACGCTGTACCGGTACGAGGGGGCGTTCCGGGACGAGATCGCGCCGGACACCGACGGGGGAGCACGATGACCGAGACGACCAGGGGCCGAGCCGTGATCGCGGGGGCGAGCGGCTTCGTGGGGCAGTACCTGCGGGACGCCTTCCGCGACGAGGGCTACGACGTCGTCACGATCGGCCGCACGGGCGACGCGGTGTGGGGCAACACGCTCCGCATCCGCGAGCTGGTGGACGGCGCCGCGATCGTCGTGAACATGGCGGGGAAGAGCGTGAACTGCCGGTACGGCCGTCGGAACCGCGCGGAGATCATCCGATCGCGGGTGGACACCACGCTGGAGCTCGCCGAGGCGATCCGCACGTCGGAGCACCCGCCGCCGCTGTGGCTGAACGCGTCCACCGCGACGATCTACCGGCACGCCGACGACCGCCCGCAGGACGAAGTCACCGGCGAGCTCGGCGAGGGCTTCTCGGTCGGGGTCGCGCGTGCGTGGGAAGACGCCTTCTTCGGCGCGGACCTGCCCGGTACCCGTCGTGTCGCACTCCGGATGGCGATCGTGTTCGGCGATGGCAGTGCCCTGGTGCCGCTGCTCCGCCTCGCGCAGGCGGGCCTCGGCGGGGCGCAGATCGACGGGCCGTGGTTCCCGACTCCCGGGCGCCTCGCGGCGGGCACCTACCACCACGACCGACACACCCGCGGGCGCCAGAAGTTCAGCTGGGTGCACATCGCGGACGTCCTCGGCGCGATCCGGTTCGTCCGGGACCACGAGGAGATCGACGGGCCGGTGAACGTCTCGAGCCCCAACCCGTCGGACAACCGCACGGTGATGGCGACCATCCGGGACTCCGTCGGGCGGCGCTTCGGGATGCCGACCCCGCGGTGGGTGCTCGAGGTGGGGACGTTCGCGATCCGGTCGGAGACGGAGCTCGTGCTGAAGAGCCGGTGGGTCGTCCCGGCCCGGCTGGTCGAGGCCGGCTACGAGTTCCGGTACCCGCTGCTCCGTGGGGCGCTCGCGAGCATCATCGCGGAGCGTCGCCAGCACCGGGGCTGAGCGCCGGCACGACCGGGCCGGTCTCCGTCTGCTGATCGAGTGCGCGGTCGTGGTGATCGAACCCGGCATCAGACCGCATCGTCTGCGCACTCGACGCAGCCGCCACCGCAGCCGCCGCCACCCCCGCCGCCACCCCTGCCATCACCGCAGCCGGAGCAGCCGGCAGGCCCGGCGCTGTCCGCGACGCCCACAGCACCCCGCCCACGACGACGGCGCCTGCGAGCACCTCGACCAGGTCCGGCACCTCCCCGAACGCCACCCACGACGCCAGGACCCCGACCACGGGGACGAGCATCGAGAACGGCGCGACGGTGCTCGACGGGTACGTGCCGAGCAGCCGCGACCAGATCCCGTAGCCGACGAGCGACGCCACGAGCACGATGTAGAGCAGCCCGAGGTCGGCGGGCAGCGCCGACGGCGTGAACGCGGTCCCGAGCGCGTGTCCCATCCGCGCCGGCCCCTCGACGACGAACGACAGCACCGCCATCGGGATCGGCGGGACGACGGACCACCACAGCGTCAGGTGCAGTGGGTTCACCGGCCCCGCACGCCGGGTGGCGACGTTGCCGATCGCCCACCCGAGGGCGCCGCAGAGTGCGAGCACGACGGGCAGCAGCGCGGCGGTCTGCGAGCGGTGCACGGCGATCGCGGCGAGTGCGCACACGGCGATCGTGACCCCGACGACCTGCCGCCCGGTCAGGCGCTCGCGGAGGAACACCCCGGCGAGCACGACGGTGAACGGCGCCGACGCCTGCAGCACCAGCGAGGCCAGCCCGGACGGCATCCCGGACGCCATGCTGAGGTAGAGGAACGCGAACTGCAGCACGCCGAGTCCGAAGCCGATCAGCAGGAGCCGCCCGAACGGCATCTTCGGCCGCGGCACGAACAGCAGTGTCGGGATCGCGAGCAGGGTGAACCGCAGGGCGGCGAGCAGGAACGGCGGGAAGTGCTCGAGGGCGAGCGCCGTCGCGGGGAAGTTCAGTCCCCAGACGACGGCGACGACCACGGCGAGGAGACGATCACGGAGGAGCACCCTCCGATCGTCGCGCAGGAGAAGTGGTAGGACCAGCGAACGTTGCGACACCGACGATGTAGGTTTCCTGCATGGTCGCCTTCGACATCGCACTGCTGCCGGTCCTCCGGGAACTCGACGAGCGCGGATCGGTCACCGCCGTCGCGGCAGCCACCCACCGCACGCCGAGTGCGGTGTCGCAGCAGTTGCAGACCCTGCAGCGCCAGGTCGGCGTCGCACTGGTCGAGCGGGTCGGCCGCGGCGTGCGGCTGACCGAGGACGGCCGGGTCCTCGCGGGCCTCGCCACCGGCGTCGCGACGGCGATCGCGACCGTCGGCGCGGCCTGGCAGGAGCACCTCGGCGGTGCATCCGGGACGGTGGACCTGGCGATCTTCCCGTCCGCCGCGGAACTGCTGCTCCCCGGTCTCCTCACCAGGATGCGTGAGCACCCCGGCGTCGAACTGGTGCTCTCCGACGTGGACGTCAGCGAGGACGAGTTCGCCCCGCTCGCCGCCGACCACGACGTCGTCGTCGGCCACCGCCCGGACGGCGCCCCGGCTCCGGACCGCGCATCGCTGACGACGGTGCCGCTCCTCCGGGAACCGCTCGACGTCGCCCTCCCCGAGGGCCACCGGCTCGCCGGCCACGAGCGCGTCCGGATCGACGAGGTCGTCGACGAGACGTGGATCGGTGTGCCGGAGGGGTACCCGATCGACCGCGTGCTCACCGCGATGGCAGCCGCGACGGACGCACCGCCGCAGGTCGCGTTCCGCACGATCCACCTGCCGGTGATCGAGAACCTGGTCGCCGCTGGACACGGTGTCGCGCTGGTCCCGCGCTACACCTCGGGCACGCGGGCACCCGGCCGGTTCCGCCTCGCGGAGCTGGCCGACGTCCGCGCCGGTCGCCGGATCGAAGCGCTGGTCCGCCCGGACCGCATGGTCCGTCCCGTGGTCCGCACCGTCCTGGAGGCCCTGGTCGCCACCGCCCTGGACGTCACCACCTGAGGTGGTGCGGCCCGCGGCGGGGCCGCACCGAGCCTCCCGTCAGGTGCACTGCCGCACCGGGACGGACGTGACCTCAGACGTCGAGGTGGTCGACCAGCTCGTCCGCCAGGCCGGTGTACGTGGCCGGCGTGAGGTTCGTCAGCCGCGCCTTCGCACCGTCCGAGATGTCCAGGCCGTTCACGAACGCGACGAGGTCCTGCTGTCCGATCCGCTTGCCGCGGGTGAGTTCCTTGAGCATCGCGTAGGGGTCCTCGATGTCGGACTGGCCGGCGGTGACCTCGGCGCGGATGACCGTCTGGATCGCCTCGCCGAGCACCTCCCAGTTGCCGTCGAGGTCCTCGGCGAGGCGCTCGACGTTCACCGAGATCTCGCCGAGCCCGCGACGGAGGTTGTCGAGCGCGAGCAGCGAGTGCCCGAACGCGACGCCGACGTTGCGCTGCGTGGTGGAGTCGGTCAGGTCGCGCTGCAGGCGGCTCGTGACGAGGGTCTCCGACAGGGTGGAGAACAGGGCCGTCGAGATCTCGAGGTTCGCCTCGGCGTTCTCGAACCGGATCGGGTTGATCTTGTGCGGCATCGTCGACGACCCCGTGGCACCGGCCACCGGGATCTGCGTGAAGTACCCCATCGAGATGTAGGTCCACACGTCCGTGGCCAGGTTGTGCAGGATCCGGTTCGCGTGCCGGACCCGGTCGTACAGCTCGGCCTGCCAGTCGTGCGACTCGATCTGCGTGGTCAGCGGGTTCCACGTCAGGCCGAGCCCCTCGACGAACTCCCGCGACAGCGTGGGCCAGTCGGCCTCGGGGTCCGCGGCGAGGTGCGCCGAGAACGTGCCGGTCGCGCCGGAGAACTTGCCGAGGTACTCGCTGCCCTCGATCTGGGCGAGCACGCGCTCGAGCCGGTACACGACGACCGCGAGCTCCTTGCCGAGCGTCGTCGGCGTCGCGGGCTGGCCGTGGGTGTGGGAGAGCATCGGGACTGCGCGGAGCTCGAGCGCGACCTCGCGAAGGCGAGCGACGACGGCCGTGAACGCGGGCAGCCAGACGTGCTCCGTCGCGTCCTTGATGGTGAGCGCGTAGGAGAGGTTGTTGATGTCCTCGCTGGTGCAGGCGAAGTGCGTCAGCTCGGCGATGGCGTCGAGGCCGAGCTCGGACAGCCGGCGGCGGACGAAGTACTCGACGGCCTTGACGTCGTGGCGGGTCGTCGCCTCGATCTCCGCGAGCTCGGCGATCTGCGCCTGGCCGAAGTCCGTGACGATGGCGCGGAGGGCGGCCTTGTCGTCGACGCTGAGCGGCGACGTGGTGAACATCGCGTGGTCGGTCAGGAAGATCAGCCACTCCACCTCGACGGTGATGCGGGCGCGGTTCAGGCCGGCCTCGGAGAGGTGCTCGCCCACCGTGTGCACGACCGGGTAGTACCGCCCGTCGAGTGGGCTGATCGGCTGCGGGGGAAGGGGGGTCATGGTGCTCCCTGGCGGACGGCCGGTTCGATCTGGTGGAAGAGTGCTCGGCAGGCCCGTTCGACCGTGCTGAGGACCCGGTCGAACTCGTGCCGGTCCGCGTAGTACGGGTCCGGAACGTCGGCCTGCTCTGGCCAGGCGTCGTCGTACCGCAGCAGGAGCGTCACCTTCGCGGCGTCGTCCATCGTGGGTGCCCACGAGCGCAGGATGCGTTCGTGGGAGCGGTCGAGTGCGACCACCAGGTCGAGGTCCGGGAACCGGTCCGGGTCGAACTGACGGGCGCGATGCCTGCTTCCATCGTATCCGCGCGCCGCGAGTGCTGCGATCGTCCGCTCGTCCGCGGGCTCGCCGACGTGCCAGTCGCCGGTGCCGGCGGAGTGCACCTGGAAGCGGTCGGTCATCCCGGCGTCGTCGACGAAGCGCTGGAAGACGATCTCGGCCATCGGGGAGCGGCAGATGTTGCCGCTGCAGACGAACGACACGCGGAAGGGCGACGGGGCGCCGACGTCCGTGGTCATCCCCACATCATGACGCATCGACGCGACGCACCGCTGCCCGGTGCGCGCACGCCCGGTGTCACGGGCGCTGGCTCACGCGCGCGGGCGGGCGCTGGCTCATGCGCGCGGGCGGGCGCTGGCTCACGCGCGCGGGCGGTTCAGCACCGGCCGGGCGAACAGGCCGATCAGCCACGCGAAGACGGCGAGCACGAGTGCGCCCACGATGCCCCAGCCGAAGGACTCGACGTCGAGGCCGAACCCGATGGCGGAGGAGATCCCGGCCACGATCAGCAGCAGGATCCCGTTCACCACGAGCGAGATGAGCCCGAGGGTCAGGATGTAGATCGGGAACGCCACGATCCGGATGAGCGTGCCGATGACGGCGTTCACGAGCCCGAAGACGAAGGCGACGAGCAGGTACGTGAGGACGGTCGCGACGGGGCCGCCGTCCCCGAAGGCCGTGACGGAGACGCCGCTGACGATGAGCGTGGTGAGCCACAGCGCGACGGCGTTGATGACGAGGCGGACGAGGAATCGCATGCCCCCATGATGCCCGCTGGACGGCCTCGTCGCCCGGCCCGGCTGTGGGCGCTGCATCGCGATCCTCCCCGCCGGTAATCTGGGGCCGTGACTGACCAGCCCGTGCACATCCGGCCCGAGATCGCGATCCTCCCCGCCTACAAGCAGGGACGCCAGGCCGCGGCCGACGCGTTCAAGCTGTCGAGCAACGAGAACCCGTTCCCGCCCCTGCCCGGTGTGATCGAGGCCGTCCAGGCGCAGACCGCGTACAACCGCTACCCGGACGCCACCGCCCTGGCCGTGCGCGCCGTGCTCGCGAACCGGTTCGGGCTCACCGTGGACGAGGTCCACGTCGCCCCCGGCAGCGTCGCGATCCTGCACGAGCTCGCGAAGGCCACCTCGGGCCCCGGTGACGAGATCGTCTACGCCTGGCGCTCCTTCGAGGCGTACCCCGGCGTCGTCACGGTCGCCGGCGCGACGAGCGTCCAGGTCCCGAACCGCGCCGACGGCGGCCACGACCTCGACGCGATGGCCGCCGCCGTCACCGAGCGCACCCGCATGGTGATCGTCTGCACCCCGAACAACCCGACCGGGCCGATCGTCACCGGCACCGAGTTCGACGACTTCATGGCGGGGGTGCCGAGCACGGTCCTCGTGGTCCTCGACGAGGCGTACGCGGAGTTCGTCACCGATCCCGACGCGGTCCGCGGGGCGTCGCTCCTGGAGCGGTACCCGAACCTCGTCGTGCTCCGGACGTTCTCGAAGGCGTACGGACTGGCGGGTCTCCGCGTCGGGTACGCGCTCGGACCGGCATACGTCCTGGACGCCGTCCGCGCCTGCGCCATCCCGCTCAGCGTCACGGCGCAGGGGCAGGCCGCGGCGCTCGCCAGCCTCGAACGCGAGACCGAACTGCTCGCCCGCGTCGCCGAGCTCGCCGCGCTGCGCGACCGCATCGTGGCGGAGCTCCGCGGCCAGGGCTGGGACGTCCCGGACGCGCAGGGCAACTTCGTGTGGCTGCCGACCGGTGAGCGCACCGCCGCGGCGGCCGAGGCCTTCGAGCACGCCGGCATCATCGTCCGGGCCTTCGCCCCCGAGGGGATCCGTATCTCGATCGGTGAGCACGAGGCTGTCGAGAAGCTCCTCGAAACCGCGCGTTCGCTTGTCGGGGGACTCACAACGACCGCTGACGCCCGGCCGATACGCTGACCCGCATGTCCTTCCACGCCGCGGCTCCCGCGACGACCATGATCCGGCTCCTCGACTCCGAGGGCCGGTTCGTGGAGACCGACGAGAACGCCGAGTTCGCCGCCGCAGCGCGGGCGATCCCCGACGAGACCCTGCTCGCCATGCACCGCAGGATGGTGATCACGCGTCGGTTCGACCACGCGGCGCACAACCTGCAGCGCACCGGCCAGCTCGGGCTCTGGGTGCCGAGCCACGGGCAGGAAGCCGCGCAGGTCGGCTCCGTGTTCGCGCTCCGCCCGCAGGACCACGTGTTCCCGTCGTACCGCGAGCACGCCGTCACCATGACCCGCGGCGTCGAGCCGATGGAGATCATCAGCCTGTACCGCGGGCTGACGCACGGCGGCTGGAACCCGGACGAGCGCGGCAACACCCACATCTCCACGCTGGTGATCGGTTCGCAGACCCTGCACGCCACCGGGTACGCGATGGGCATGCGCCTCGACGGCGACGTCGGCACGGGCGACCCCGAGCGCGACGCCTGCTCGATCGTGTACTTCGGCGACGGTGCGACCAGCCAGGGCGACGTGAACGAGGCGTACGTCTTCGCCGCTTCGTACAAGGCGCCGGTCGTCTTCTTCCTGCAGAACAACCACTGGGCGATCTCGGTCCCGGTGTCGGTGCAGTCGCCGACCCCGCTCGTGGACCGCCCGCGCGGTTTCGGCATCCCGAGCATCCGCATCGACGGCAACGACATCCTGGCGTCCTACACGGCCAGCGTCGTGGCGACCGACCACGCCCGCTCCGGGCAGGGTCCCGCGTTCGTGGAAGCCGAGACGTACCGCATCGGCGCGCACACCTCCTCCGACGACCCCACCCGCTACCGCGGCGACGACGAGCTCGCCAGCTGGGTGGAGCGCGACCCGATCGCCCGGTCCGAGGGGTACCTGCGCAGCCGCGGTGTCACCGACGCCCAGCTCGCCGAGTTCGAGGAAGAGGGCGAGGCGGTGGCCGCGGACATCCGCACCCGGACCCCGCAGCTCGTCGCCCCGCCGATGGAGACGATGTTCGACAACGTCTACCGCGAACCGCACCCCCGGATCGACGAGCAGAAGCAGTGGCTCGCGAACTACGAGGCCGACCAGGACGGAGCTGACGCATGAGCACCACCGAGCAGCTCTTCGACTACACCCTGCGCTCCCACCCGGGCGCCGGGCAGGTCCCGACCGACCCCACCCCGACCCTGCCGATGGCGAAGGCCCTGAACGCCGGCCTCGCCGCCGCGATGGAGTCGGACGACAAGGTCCTGCTGATGGGTGAGGACATCGGCCGTCTCGGCGGCGTGTTCCGCATCACCGAGGGCCTGCAGGAACGCTTCGGCGACACCCGCGTGATGGACACCCCGCTCGCCGAGTCCGGCATCATCGGCACCGCGATCGGCCTGGCCCTCCGCGGCTACCGTCCGGTCGTGGAGATCCAGTTCGACGGGTTCGTCTGGCCGGGCTTCGACCAGATCACCTCGCAGCTCGCGAAGATGGCGAACCGTCTCCCCGAGCACATGTCGCTGCCGATCGTCATCCGCATCCCCTACGGCGGACACATCGGCGCCGTCGAGCACCACCAGGAGAGCCCGGAGACGTACTTCGCGCACACCCCCGGCCTCCGCGTGGTCAGCCCGAGCACCCCGAACGACGCCTACTGGATGATCCAAGAGGCGATCGCGTCGAAGGACCCCGTGATCTTCATGGAGCCCAAGTCGCGGTACTGGCCGAAGGGGCAGGTCGACCTGGTCGACGGGCACGTCCCGATGCACACCACCCGCGTCGCGCGCACCGGCACCGAGGTCACCCTCGTCGGGCACGGCGCGATGGTCGCCACGCTGATGCAGGCTGCCGAGCTCGCCGAGTCCGAAGGGACGTCGTGCGAGGTCGTGGACCTCCGCTCGATCTCGCCGATCGACTGGGAGCCGCTGCTCGCGTCGGTCCGGAAGACCGGCCGTCTGGTCATCGCGCAAGAGGCATCCGGCTTCGTCAGCGTCGGCAGCGAGATCGCCGCGACCGTCGCCGAGAAGTCCTTCTACACGCTGCAGGCACCGCCCCTGCGGGTGTCCGGCTTCGACATCCCGTTCCCGGTCTCGAAGCTCGAACACCTGCACCTGCCGGACGCCGACCGCGTCCTCGAGGCCGTCGACCGCGCTCTCGCCTACTGACCAGGGTCCGCCAGGACCACCCCCACCGCAGACAGACCGAACCGCCGAAGGAGCCGACGTGGCCGTCGCCGAATTCCCCCTCCCCGACGTGGGTGAGGGCCTCACCGAGGCCGAGATCGTCCAGTGGCGCGTCGCGATCGGTGACGACATCACCGTCGACCAGGTCCTCGTCGAGATCGAGACCGCCAAGTCGCTGGTGGAACTCCCCTCGCCGTTCGCCGGCAAGGTGACCGGCTTGCTGGTGTCCGAAGGCGACACGGTCGAGGTCGGCAAGCCGATCATCCGGGTCGAGTCCGAATCGCACGGCACGTCGACACCGTCGGGAGGCGCGGCACCGGTCGCCGACGCCGCTCCGGTCTCCCCGGACGTCACCGCCACCGCCCCTGCCGCGCCGGTCGCGTCAGCGCCGGTCGGGTCCGCGCCGGTCCCGCCCGCGGTCGCACCGAAGCACGCGGCCCCGGCCGCAGTGGCGCCCGCTCCGGCACCCGCCCCCGCCGAGGTCCCCGCGTCGCTGCCCGCGGCCGAGGGCGCCTCCGTGATCGGGACCGACGAGTCGTCCGGCGCCGTCCTCGTGGGCTACGGCTCCGCGACGTCCGCACCCTCGCGCCGGAAGCCGGGCGCCCGCCGGGCCGCAGCCGCCGCGGCGGAGGCGAGCCGAGCCTCCAGTCGGGAAGCCGACCTCGACCTGGTCACCGACGACGGCGAGGCGAGCACCGCCGACGCCGTGGCCGAACAGGGGAAGCGCCCCGCGCGCCCCTCGACCGTCCCCGCCTCGCTGGCACTGCCGGTGATCGCGAAGCCGCCGATCCGGAAGCTCGCGAAGGACCTCGGGGTCGACCTGACCACCGTCGTCGCGACCGGCCTCGCCGGTGAGGTCACGCGCGACGACGTCATCCGGCACGCCACCCAGGCCACCGTGTTCCGCAACATCGAGACGCCGGAGTGGGGTGACGTCCGCCAGGAGACGATCCCGGTCAAGGGCGTCCGCAAGGCGATCGCGACCGCGATGACCACGTCCGCGTTCACCGCGCCGCACGTCTCGCTGTTCGTCGACGTCGACGCGACCCGCACGATGGAGTTCGTGAAGCGGCTCAAGGCCTCACCGACGTTCGCGGGCGTGAAGGTCTCGCCGCTCCTCATCATGGCGAAGGCCGTGATCTGGGCCGTCCGCCGGAACCGCTCGGTGAACTCGTCGTGGACCGACCGCGAGATCATCGTCCACCACTTCGTGAACCTCGGGATCGCCGCGGCCACCCCGCGGGGCCTCATCGTCCCGAACATCAAGGACGCGCAGGACATGTCCCTGTTCGAGCTGGCGAAGGCCCTCGAGCAGATGACGCTGACGGCGCGCGACGGCAAGACGAGCCCGGCGGAGATGGCCGACGGCACCATCACCGTGACGAACATCGGCGTGTTCGGGATGGACACCGGGACACCGATCCTCAACCCGGGGCAGGTCGCCATCGTCGCCATGGGCACGATCAAGCCGAAGCCGTGGGTCGTCGACGGTGAGGTCCGTTCCCGCATGGTGACCACGATCGGTGCCTCGTTCGACCACCGTGTGGTGGACGGCGACGTGGCGTCCCGGTTCGTGCACGACGTGGCATCGGTGCTCGAGGAGCCCGCGCTCCTGCTCGACTAGGACTGCGCTCCTGCTCGACCAGGCCCCGCGGGCGTGGTCGCCGCGTGGCGCCGCGCTTGCAGTCCGGCTCGGAAGAGCCGGACGGCGAGGACAGCGTCGAGTGCCAGGTCCTCGGGTGCCTGCTCGCTCCCGGCAGCGAGCGATGTGTCGACGAACGTGGTCGTTCCGGTGCCCTCCTCGTCCTCGAAGAGGCCGCACACACCGAGCACCGCGCCCCAGCGGTCGCGGTCGACCTCCGGATCGAGGACGGCGGCGACGGCACGCTGGGCACGATCGGGATCCGTCCTCGCAGCGTGCACGAGTACCCACGCGAAGTCGTAGAGGTCCTTCTCCGCCCGACGCCAGAACGCCGCAGCACCCTTGGCCGCCAGGTACCCGCCGATCTCGACCATCCGGACGCGCTCGCCGAGCACGCTCGCGACGTGCGCGTCCCGGAGCGCGGGCCCGGGGCCGCGGAGGTTCTTCACGCTGACCGCTCGGGTTCCGGGAAGCGCGATCTCCTGGTCGAGGTTGTCGGCGACGTCGGTGAGGAACTCGACCACGTCGTTCGTGCCCTGGTGCGGATCGTCCGCGTCCACCAGGTACTCCGGGACGAGTCCGCCGATGAGCACGAGCTCCGTGGAGTGTCGATCGGCCGCGTGGAGCAACGATGCAAGTGCTGCCTCCGCCAGGGCTCGGGCCTCGCGGTCACGCGGCCGCTCACCGCGGCTCATGCGAACATCGCGAGTTCGGCATCCCGGTACAGCTCTGCTGCCTCCCGCTCCCGCTCCGAGCCGCCGAGCAGGTCGGCATAGACCCGGACCGCGGACGCGACGCGTCGGTCGTCGACGACTCGGCTCGTGTGGGAGACCTGTGCCGGGGCGACGCTGAGCCGGACGCGGCCGGTCGCTGCCGGAAGCATCCGCACCTCGTCCGCGCTTGCAGCGATCGTGT
Organism: Curtobacterium sp. PhB136; assembly: GCF_004346855.1. Classification (NCBI taxonomy): domain Bacteria; kingdom Bacillati; phylum Actinomycetota; class Actinomycetes; order Micrococcales; family Microbacteriaceae; genus Curtobacterium; species Curtobacterium sp. PhB136. Next base: position 250,626 of record NZ_SMGH01000004.1, on the reverse strand, counting down.
CCCAATCGGCGTCCACGTACGCTGCGATCGTCCGAGCACCGGTCAAGGTCGGTCGGACGCGTTCGGAGACGGCGGCCCCGGTGAGGATCAACGTCCGTCCGAACACATCGCGGAGGTGCTGCTCGATGCGGACCGGATCACGGTCCAGGACATGGAACGAATCCCATCGTCGTCGGCGGTTGGCCTCCCAGCCCGCCCACGAGTCCAGCAGCCCCGCGGGGTCGGCGACCGCGCGGCTTCGCGGTTCCGGCCCGGGAACGGTCCAGCCGGACGAGTCGAAGCCGGCCAGCGCGTTGGCGACGGATCCGAGGGACCGCCCGGCCAGGCGCGCGATCGTCTCGACGTCGGCGACGCGCGGTCGTTCGTCGTCCCACGCGATCCCGTTCGCGACGCTCTCCAGGAGGACCTCTGCGATCTCCGCGCGCGCGGGGGACCAGCCGGGTTCGCGAGGTGGCTCGGGCGCTGGATGCGACGCCGATCGTTCGATCCACACTGTGCCGAGGTGAATCGACGCCGAACCGTCGAGCGCGAACCACGATGCGCCCACGCGGTCGAGGAGCTGGCGCGAGCCGTCGGAGATCGCGTGCGCGCCGACGATCAGGTGCGTCTCAGTCGGCTCATCGTCGACCTGGGGCCTGCGGTCGAGTGCAGCCGCGACATCGCGCGGGAAGCCGCGGCCCGCCCACCGGAGATCGATCGGGATGTGGGACCCGTCGGGAAGCCTCGCCGTCGGCCGCTCGTCCCCGACGTTCGTGGGTTCTCTGAACTCGATCGATCCCGGGGGGACGACTCGGCGGAGCTCAGCGACGAGCTCCCGTTCAGTCATGGGCATGTTTTCACTGTACAGTGAAAATAGAGCAGAGGTGAAAGTGTCACGACTGCGCAGGCGGGACGGCACCCGTCATCTGCACGCGCTGCGTGTCCTCGTCCCAGGCGAAGGTCGCCTGCGCGGTGCCCGTCGGGTCGGCCAGGGGGTCGCTGGCCTTCGGGTAGCGGTAGGTGACGGCGATCGTGTCGGCGTCGGTCCGGGTGATCTGCGGCTCGAAGGCGTACTGCTCCTTCGTCGCCGTGCCGAGGTACGTGCCGTCGTGGAAGAGCAGGATCGCGTACGGGGAGCTGCCGGTGGCGTCCACCGGGAAGACGACCGACCACGACAGCGCGGCGCACGCGTCGTAGCCGGAGTGGTCAGCCCGGGCCGCGTCCCAGGTCGCGCCCTCGATGCCCGCCGGAGCTGGCAGTGCGCGGATCGCCGCGGCGGCGGCGTCCGCGGCGCTCTCCGGACCACAGGTGCTGGTCGGGGCTGGCGTCGGGGTCTGCGTCGGTGCTGGTGTCGTCGTCGGGCTCGCGGTGACCGTCCGGGTCACGGTGGGGCTGCTCGTCGGGTCCGCTGCCGACGACCCGCCGGTGCAGCCCGCGACGGTGACGGCGAACGCCGCGGTGATGAGTGCCAGAGCGGTGCGGTGCGTCGTCTTCACCGATCCATCCTGCCGGGAGACCGGTGCGCGGGTGTCGGGAGACGTGGAGGTTCGTGGACGGATCCGCCGGGATGTCGCGTGGTGTTCACGCGGATGTCGGTGGTCGGCGGCATGATCGGTGCATGGTCCACCAGCTCCTGATGCCTCCGCAGGAGATCCGAACGGATCGCCTGGTGCTCGCACCCATCACCCCCGCCGACATCGACGCCGCACACGCGGTCTTCTCCGACGCGCACACGTGGACGCACCTGCCCACCGGTCGGCACGCGAACCGGTCGGAGACGCAGGACCTCGTGCAGCGGAAGATCGGCGGCCGGGTCCGGCACGGCCTCGGGTCGTGGGCGATCCGCGTGGCCGGTGCGCCGGAGCTCATCGGCGTCGGCGGCGTCGACATGACCGCGGGCGGGGTGTGGAACCTCGGGTACCGTCTCGCGCCGAGTGCATGGGGGAACGGCTACGCGACGGAAGTCGCACGCGCTGCCGTGACCGCGGCGCACGACGTCGCCCCGGCGGTGCCGGTCACGGGCCGCGTCCTCACGAACAACCCGGCGTCCGCCGCCGTGCTCGTGCGGGTCGGCCTCGCGCTCGTCTGGCAGGGCACGACCGCGGCGGCGACGCCCGACGGCGTGGAGCGTCAGGTCTGGGCCGACCGTGCGCTCACCACCGAGCAGCACGACTGGCTCGTCGCCAACGCCTGAGGCACGGCTCGTCGGGCGATCCGGTGGCGGCGGTCAGTGTCGTCGGTCGGTGGCGGCGGTCAGTGTCGTCGGTCCCTGACCATCGCGGCGAGGACGCCGGCGACGGGGACACTGAGCAGGAGCGGAACCGCAGCCACCCAGCACACGTCGGCCGTCGCGAACGTCAGCAGCAGGGTGGCCACGAGCACGACGACACCCATCGTCGCGAGCCGGATCGAGGTCATGCACCCATCTCAGCGGCGCGCTCCGCGGGGCACATCGGCCGCAGGGATGAAGCGTCACAGACATCGACGTCACGAGGACGACTCGCTAGTGTGAAGGGACTGGTCATGTCCGCCCATGACCACCGGCCGAACCACGCGACGGAGCACGAGGAACCGATGACGACCCGCATCACCGAGGGGGCCGAGCCCAAGCACCAGCAGCTCCGCCGCATCCTCCTCGAGCTCGCCACCGTCCGCCTGGCTCCCGGTTCCGCGATCCCGTCCGAACGGCAGCTCATCGCCGAGTACGGCGTCTCCCGGATCACCGTGCGCGAAGCGCTGGGGCAGCTCGTCAACGAGGGCTACCTCGAACGGGTCCGCGGCAAGGGCACGTTCGTCGCGCACCGTCCCGTGCAGTCGACGCTGCACCTCGCCTCGTTCACCGAGGAGATGCGGGCCATGGGGCACGTCCCGACGACGGTCGTCCTCGTCCGTGAAGAGCGGGTGCCACCGTCGGACACGGCCGCGGCGCTGCGGCTCGACCCGGACGTGACGGCCTTCCACGTCAAGCGCCTCCGGATGGCCGACGGCGCGCCGGTGTCCATCGACGATGCGTGGCTCGTCGCGGACGCGTTCCCCGGGCTCCTCGAGCACGACCTGTCCGGGTCGGTGTACTCGATCATCGCGTCGGAGTACGGCACCCCGATCGACCGCGCGCAGCAGACCGTCGCGGCGAACCCCGCGGCCGACGACGTCGCGACCCTGCTCGGCACGAAGACAGGGGCTCCCGTGCTGGAGTTCGACCGGGTGTCCTACGCGGGCGACCGCCCCGTGGAGCACACGCGGAGCTGGTACCGGTCCGACCGCTACCGCGTGCAGATGGAGGTCACCGCGACGAAGGCCGTCGCGTAGGCGCTGCTCCGACGCTGCGGGTCCGGTCGGCGGAAGCGACACCGGGTACACCTCTGCGCCGCGCTTCCGGCCGGGCGTTGTCGCCTCCGGTGGCTGCGTGCGCATCGAGCGACACCCCGCGGCCGAATGCGTTGCGCAAACGGCAGCGGGGTGTCGCTTTCGTCGATCGACCGCGACCGCGACCGCGACCGCGACCGCGACCGGCAGCCGACCGCGCTCAGACCTCGAAGAGGGTGTCGCCGGCGGCCACCGTGGTGCCGACGGCGTCCTGCGCGATCGAGTCCGGCGTGGAGCCGAGCACGACGACCGGGCACACGGGGGAGTAGCCGGCGGCGAGGATCGTCGCCGGGGTGAACCGGACGACGGGGTCCCCGGCGGCGACGGTGTCACCCTCGGCCGCGAGGAGCTCGAAGCCCTCGCCCGCCATCTTCACGGTGTCGATCCCGACGTGCACGAGGACGTCGGTCCCCGCCGCGCCCTGCAGCGCGAACGCGTGCGGGTGCAGCTTCACGATGGTGCCGTCGACCGGCGCCACCGCGGTGATCGACTCCGTCGACGCGGTGGGGTCGACCGCGACGCCCGCGCCCACGAGCTGCCCGGCGAACACCGGGTCCGGGACGTCGGCGAGGGAGACGACCGGACCCGCGAACGGGGTGAGGACCGTCGTCACAGTTCGTCCTGGATGTCCTGCGCGAGGTTGTCCGCGATCGGTCCGACGATGACCTGCCAGCCGGTGCCGCCACCGACGACGGCCTGGGCGCCGGCCGACTTGAGCGCGTCCTTGTCGACGAGGTCACCGTCCTCCACCTCGACGCGGAGCCGCGTGATGCAGCCCTCGACCTCTTCGATGTTCTCGGCGCCGCCGAGCGCGGCGATGATGTCGGCAGCCTTGATGTCGGCCATCTGTTTCCTCCTCGTTGCGGGTGCGCGTCCAGGTTGACATGCCGTGCCGGGTCATCGACACTACGTACTGGTCATGACCGGACAGGACCGGACCTGGCGACACCGCTGAGGTTACCTGCGCCGGCTGCGTGACTCAACTCACCCCGACAGCTCCACCCAATGACGAGAGGAACTCCGATGAGCACGACTGCTGCCACGGATGTGCCGGAGAAGAAGACGCCGAAGAAGCAGAGCCGGCTCTTCGCGAACGCCCAGCGGCTCGGTCGGAGCCTGCTGCTGCCGATCGCGGTCATGCCGGCCGCGGGCATCCTGAACCGCATCGGCCAGCCCGACCTGCTCGGCGCCATCCCCGGGTTCGAGACCGGTGCGGGCGTCATCTCCGCTGCCGGTCAGGCCATCTTCACCTGGTTGCCGCTGCTCTTCGCCGTCGGCATCGCGATCGGGTGGGCCAAGAAGTCCGACGGCACGACGGCCCTCGCCGCGGTCGTCGGCTACATGGTCATGTACGAGGTGTTCGCGGTCATGTCCCCGATCGTCCTCGCCGGGGTGAAGGACGCCAACGGAGACCAGGCGACGATCAACTTCGGCGTCCTCGGCGGCATCGTGATGGGTCTCGTCGCGGCGAACCTGTGGCAGCGCTTCCACCGTACGAAGATGCCCGACTTCCTCGGGTTCTTCTCGGGCCGACGTCTCGTCCCGATCCTGACTGCCGCTGCCGGGCTCGTCATCGCCGTGCTCATGTCGTTCGTGTACCGCTACTTCGACATCGCGCTGACCGCGGCAGGCCAGGCCGTCGCGGACAACGCCGTCATCGGTGGCGGGATCTTCGGGTTCGCGAACCGCATGCTCATCCCGATCGGTCTGCACCAGCTGCTCAACTTCTTCCCGTGGTTCCAGCTCGGCAGCTTCACGAACGCGGCCGGTGACATCGTCCACGGCGACATCCCGCGCTTCCTCGCGGGTGACCCGACCGCCGGCATCTTCCAGACCGGCTTCTTCCCGATCATGATGTTCGCGCTGCCCGCCGGTGCGCTCGCGATCTGGCGCAACGCCAAGCCGCAGAACCGCAAGCTCGTCGGTGGCATCATGCTCTCCGCCGCACTGACCTCGTTCGTGACGGGCATCACCGAGCCGCTCGAGTACTCGTTCATGTTCGTTGCGTTCCCGCTCTACATCATCCACGCGGTGCTCACCGGGACCTCGCTCGCCCTCGTGAACGCGTTGGGCATCCACGACGGGTTCTCCTTCTCGGCGGGTGCGATCGACTTCGTGCTGAACTTCGGCAAGGCCGACGGGGCGATCTGGCTCATCCCGATCGGCCTCGGGTACGCGGCGATCTACTACTTCCTGTTCGGCTGGGTCATCCGGAAGTGGAACCTCCGGACGCCTGGTCGCGAGGAGGACTCGATCGCGGAGAACACGATCGAAGCGGCCACCAAGGACTGACGCGACTTCGCGACGGACGAGAGGCACGGTGCCAGCTGGCACCGTGCCTCCCGTCCGTTCCCAGACCAGCCATGAGACTGGTTTTGACAATCGTTATCATCTAGCCCTACGGTTGTGACCATGCACAACCGCCTCCTCGCCCTCCCGCTCATCGCGGGTGCCGCCGCGCTCGCCCTGTCCGGCTGCGCGACCTCCTCGGCCTCGACGAACGACGACAGCGACGGCACGATCAAGGTCGTGGCCTCGACGAACGTCTACGGATCCCTCGTCGAGACGATCGGCGGCGACCACGTCGACGTCACGAGCATCCTGGACGACCCCTCGCAGGACCCGCACTCGTTCGAGTCCAGCGCGACGACGCAGCTCGCGGTGTCGAAGGCCGACCTGCTCATCGAGAACGGCGGCGGCTACGACGACTTCATGACGACCCTCGCGGACTCGTCGTCGACGAAGGCCGACACCATCAACGTGGTGAAGCTCTCCGGCCTGGACAAGGGCGGCGACGCCGAGTTCAACGAGCACGTCTTCTACAGCTACCCGACGATGGTGAAGCTCGTCGCCGACGTGTCGAAGCGCCTCGGCGCACTCGACAGCGCGGACGAGGCCACCTTCGCGAAGAACGCCGACGCGCTCACCACGAAGCTCGAGGACCTCGAGTCCCAGACCGCAGCCCTGAAGCAGCAGCACGACGGCGAGAAGGTGGCGTACACCGAGCCGGTGCCCGGGTACCTGTTCGACGCGATGGGCCTCGACAACGTCACCCCCGAGGACTTCTCCGAGGCGATCGAAGAAGGCGACGACGTCCCGCCAGCGGCCCTCAACGACACGCTCAAGCTGTTCACGAGCGGCACCGCGAAGCTCCTGGCGTACAACGACCAGACCTCGAGTCCGGAGACCGAACAGGTCAAGAAGGCCGCCGAGGACAACGACGTCCCCGTGGTCGGTGTCACCGAGACCCTCCCGAAGGGGAAGAATTACGTCTCGTGGCAGCAGGCGAACATCGACGCGGTGAAGGCGGCACTGGCGAAGTGACCACCACCCGAGACCAGACGCGACAGCAACCGACGCGAACCGCCACTGCTCCGAGCAGTGGCGGTTCCGCCGTGCTCGCACTCCGGGACGCCGGCCTGTCGTACGGCGAGCGGAAGCTCTGGGACGGCCTCGACCTCGACGTCCGGCCGGGGGAGTTCCTCGCGGTGCTCGGGCCGAACGGTGCGGGCAAGACCAGCCTGTTGAAGACGGTGCTCGGGCAGCAGCGCCTGACCAGCGGGACGATGTCGTTCCTCGGCCAGCCCATCCGCCGCGGCCACCGGAAGATCGGCTACATCCCGCAGCAGCGCCTGATGGAGTCCGGCACGCCGCTCCGCGCCCGCGACATGATCGCGCAGGGTGTCACCGGCTCGCGCTGGGGCATCCGGCCGGAGCGGAAGGCCGAGCGGGAGCGCATCGACCGCATCATCGACGAGGTCGGCGCCACCGCGTTCGCGAACGCCCCCGTCGCCGAGCTCTCCGGCGGCGAGCAGCAGCGCACCCGCGTCGGGCAGGCCATCGCCGCGGACCCGTCCCTGCTCCTCTGCGACGAGCCGCTCATCTCGCTCGACCTCCGCCACCAGCGGGGCGTCACCGAGCTCATCGACCGCCAGCGCCGGCAGCAGAACGCCGCGGTGCTGTTCGTCACCCACGACGTGAACCCGATCCTCGACGTCGTCGACCGGGTCCTCTACATCGCGGGCGGCCGGTTCCGGATCGGTTCCCCGGACGAGGTGCTCCGCGCCGACGTCCTCTCCGACCTGTACGGCACGCCCGTCGACGTCGTCCGGACGATGGGGCGGATCGTGATCGTCGGCGCGAACGAGACGCACGACCACACCGGTGAGCACCACCACCCCGGCGAGGTCGACCCGCACCTGCCCACCACGGACGAAGGGCGGATCTGATGGACGTCTGGTCGACGATCTTCTCGTTCCAGGACTACGGCGAGCTCGTCGCGCTCGTGCAGAACTCGATCTTCGCGGGCGCGGTGCTCGGCATCGTCGGCGGGCTGATCGGCCCGTTCGTCGTCGCGCGGAACATGCCGTTCGCGGTGCACGGCATCAGTGAGCTGTCCTTCGCCGGCGCGAGTGCCTCCCTGCTCCTCGGGGTGAACGTCGTCACGGGTTCGCTCGTCGGGTCGGTGATCGCCGCGCTCCTCATCGGCCTGCTCGGTTCCCGCGCGCGGGACCGCAACTCGATCATCGCCGTGCTGATGCCGTTCGGACTCGGCCTCGGGATCCTCTGCCTCGCGCTCTACAAGGGCCGCGCGGCGAACAAGTTCGGGCTGCTCACGGGGCAGATCGTCTCCGTGGACAACCCGCAGCTGGCGTTCCTCATCGTGATCAGCGCGATCGTCGTGGTCACGCTCATCGTGATCTGGCGTCCGCTGATGTTCGCGTCGGTGGACCCGGACGTGGCCGCGGCGGCCGGGGTCCCGGTGCGGACCCTCGCGCTCGTCTTCATGCTCGTGCTCGGGCTTGCGACCGCCGTCTCCGTGCAGATCGTCGGTGCCCTGCTGGTGCTGTCGCTGCTCGTCACCCCGGCCGCCGCAGCACTCCGCCTGACGGTGCACCCCGTTCTCGTCCCGGTGCTGTCGATGGTCTTCGCCGTGGTGTCGGTCGTCGGTGGCATCCTCCTCGCGCTCGGCGGCGGCCTGCCGATCAGCCCGTACGTGACGACGATCTCCTTCGCGATCTGGGTGGTCTGCCGGATCGTCGGGGCGCGGAAGGAACGCCGCGGGCGCGATCGCGTCGCGGTGCGCGACCAGCACGACACGACCGGCACCCCCGAACGGCAGCAGGCAGGAGCAGCAGCATGAACGCACCGGACAGGCCCGCCGCGGTCCAGAAGCCCAAGCGCAACACCTGGCAGCGCGAAGCGGTCCGTGGCGCGCTCGACGGCACCGAGGGGTTCGTCAGCGCCCAGGCCCTGCACGCCCACCTCCGTGAGGGCGGCTCGACCATCGGTCTCGCGACGGTCTACCGCGCCCTGGCGGACCTCGCGACCGAAGGGGACGCCGACTCCCTCCAGCAGGACGGTGAGGCCCTGTACCGGGCCTGCACGACCGACAAGCACCACCACCACCTGATCTGCCGGAACTGCGGGCGCGCCGTCGAGATCCAGGCGGACCCGGTGGAACGCTGGGCGCAGCAGGTCGCCGCGGAGCACGGGTTCACCAACGCCAGCCACGTCGTCGACATCTTCGGCGAGTGCGCCGAGTGCACGGCCGCGCGTACTGACGCGTAGAGTCCCGGCCATGCACGTGATCCTGGTGCCGGGCTTCTGGCTCGAAGCGGATGCGTGGGACCAGGTCGTCCCGGTCCTCCGCGATGCCGGGCACTCCGTCGAGGCACTGACCCGCGACGGAGACACGCTCGACGAGCAGGTCGCCGCGGTCGTCGAACGCCTCGACGACGTCGCCACCCCGGAGGACCCGGTCGTCCTCGCCGGGCACTCCGGCGCCGGCCCGATCGTGTACATGGCAGCCGACCAGCGCCCGTCGCTCGTGGCGCACCTGCTCTACGTCGACACCTTCCCCGGCCCGACCGGCGGATGCGTCAACGACGAGCTCCCGATCGTGGACGGCGTCGTCCCGCTGCCCGACTGGGACTTCTGGGAGCCGGCGACGCTCCGCGGCCTGTCGGACGCCGACAAGCGCGACTTCGAGCACCGGGCGATCCCCGAACCGTCCGCCCTGCCGAGCGACCGGTTCCACTACGAGGACGCGGCCCGGCACACGATCCCGGCCACGATCATCTCCTGCGAGATCCCCGCTCCCGAGCTCGCGACGATGGTCGCGGACCACCAGGCGTGGGCGACCGAGCTCGTCGAGACCGAAGACCTGGCGATCGTCGGCCTCGACACCGGCCACTGGCCGATGTTCACCGCACCGCGGGAGCTGGGTGCGCTGATGGTGCAGGCACTCGCACCGCGTCCGTCCGTCGGTCACTAGCGACCCACCCGGACGGGAGGCCCGACCCGCGTCGCCGACGCGGGTGCGGCTCCACGTGTGGCCACCCTCGGGGCCGCAGGCGCGTTGCGGGGGCGAGTCCGGCCTCCAGACCGGGTGTGGGCTGCGCCCACCGCGCGTACGGTGACCAACCGTGGGACCGGAGGCGTGGACGAGCTGGGCCGGAGCGACGGACTACGACGTCGCGCGCTTCGTGGTGCAGCGCGGGGTCGCGGCGATCGCGTGCATCGCGTTCGTGTCGGCGCTCCTGCAGTTCCCGGCGCTCGTCGGTGAACGCGGTCTGCTGCCCGTTCCGCGGTTCATGGAGCGGCCGTACGCGCGCTCGCTGCCAGTCATCTGGCGGTGGTGGCGGTACACGGACGCACGGCTCCGGGCGCTCGCCACCGGGGGCGCGATCGTGTCGTTCGCCATCGTCGTCGGCGTTCCACAACTCGGGCCCGCGTGGGTCCCGGCGGTGTGCTTCCTGCTGCTCTGGCTCGGCTACCTGTCCATCGCGGACGTCGGACAGACGTTCACCGCCTTCGGCTGGGAGTCGCTCCTGGTCGAGTCCCTGTTCACCGTCGCGTTCCTCGGGTCCGACTCGGTCGCGCCACCGGTCGTCGTGCTGTTCGCGCTGCGGTGGCTGGTGTTCCGGCTCGAGTTTGGGGCCGGGATGATCAAGATGCGCGGCGACCGGTCCTGGCGCGACCTGACCGCGCTGTACTACCACCACGAGACGCAGCCGATGCCGAACCCGGTCTCGCGGACGGCGCACCTGCTGCCCCGTCCGGTGCACCGGTTCGAGACCCTGGCGTCGCACGTGGTGCAGTTGGTCGTGCCGTTCCTGCTGTTCGCGCCGCAGCCGGTGGCCTCGATCGCGGCGGGACTCGTGCTCCTGACACAGCTGTGGCTCGTGGTCTCCGGGAACTTCGCCTGGTTGAACTGGATCACGCTCGTCCTGACGTTCGCGGCCGTCGACGACCACTCCGTGGTGGCGGTGCTGCCGTTCCTCCGGCCGTTCGTCTCCTCCGGTCCAGCGGCGACCCCGGTCTGGTTCGTCGTGCTCACGGTGCTCGTCGGGCTGCTCCTGGTCTGGCTGTCCATCCCGTCCGCGCGGAACCTGGTGTCCCGGCGGCAGCTCATGAACGCGTCCTTCAACCGGTGGCACCTGGCCAACGCGTACGGCGCGTTCGGATCGGTGACGCAGCAGCGGGACGAGGTCATCGTCGAAGGGCTGGCCGCGGACGGATCGTGGCTGCCGTACGAGTTCAAGGGCAAGCCCGGCGATCCCCGGCGTCGACCGGGGCAGTTCGCGCCGTACCATCTCCGGCTCGACTGGCTGATGTGGTTCCTGGCGCTCGGGGCGGACGACCGGTGGTTCCGGGTCTTCGTCGTCCGGTTGCTCGAGGCCGACCCGGCGACGCTCCGGCTGCTGCGCCACGACCCGTTCGGCGGCACCGCGCCGGAGGCCGTGCGGGCACGGGTGTTCCGCTACCGGTTCGCCACCAGGGCCGAGCGGCGGGAGAGCGGGCTGTACTGGATCCGGACGGAGCTGTCCACGATGCTGCCGGCGACATCGCTCCGGGCCGGTCGGTGATCCGGGCCGGTTCGCTGGTTTGCGACACGCCCGGCGGTCTTGTATCGTGGGTGGCTGGTCCGCGTCCGCGCGGGCCCGTTGTTCAGCCCTCCGACCGTCGCGAACGCCGCGGTCGCGCGGTGCTCGGGTTCCCTTCGACAGGGTCCACGGGCTTGGGCGGTGCGTACAACCCCCTCGCAGCCACCTCCGGTGCTCGTCACCCGGTGTCCTGCGCGTGCGCACCAGGCAAGTGAACTTGGGTGCGGCCGTCCGGTCGCACGGTACCTCAGGAGGAAACCATGGCAGCAGTGTGCCAGGTGACCGGAGCCACCCCCGGCTTCGGACACAACATCTCGCACTCGCACCGCCGGACGAAGCGTCGCTTCGACCCGAACGTGCAGAAGAAGACGTACTACGTGCCGTCGCTTCGCCGGAACGTCACGCTCACGCTCAGCGCTAAGGGCATCAAGGTCATCGACGCACGCGGCATCGAGTCCGTCGTCAAGGACGTCCTCGCCCGTGGGGAGAAGATCTGATGGCCAAGAAGGGTCAGGACGTTCGTCCGATCATCAAGCTCCGTTCGACGGCGGGCACCGGGTTCACCTACGTGACCAAGAAGAACCGTCGCAACAACCCGGACCGTCTCGTGCTCAAGAAGTACGACCCGGTGGTCCGCAAGCACGTCGACTTCCGTGAGGAGCGCTAAGCATGGCGAAGAAGAGCAAGATCGCGAAGAACAACCAGCGTGCGGTCATCATCGCGCGCTACGCCGACCGTCGTCTCGAGCTGAAGAAGGCCCTCGTGGACCCGAACGGCACCGACGAGTCGCGTGAGGCCGCTCGCGTGGGGCTGCAGAAGCTCCCCCGCGACGCCTCGCCGATCCGCTACCGCAACCGCGACGCCATCGACGGCCGCCCCCGTGGCCACCTCGGTGAGTTCGGCATCAGCCGTGTCCGCTTCCGCGACATGGCGCACCGTGGCGAGCTGCCGGGCATCACGAAGAGCTCCTGGTAAGCATCCGCTTCCCGAACGCCCCGTCACCCTCATCGGGTGGCGGGGCGTTCGTCGTTCGTGTCGTTCGTGTCGTTCGGCGTCCATTTGGGGGACAGCTTTGTCACACTGGTCACATCTGTCTCTCCAGCACCTCAACAACCCCGGAAATCCGGGCGAGTCGGCAGGTTTCGTCCGACCCGGCTGATAGGTTCAACTCCGGTTCCACGGGCCCTCGGCCTGCTGGTCCGAAGCCCCGGGGCAACCGCTCAGGGCACCGGGCGCCACGTGCGTCCGACCGATACGCAAGAAGTCCGAGGAGGACATCCAATGGCTGACAAGTCACTGAACCGCACCGAGCTCGTCGCTGCCGTCGCCGCCGAGTCCGGCCAGAGCCAGGCCACCGTCAACGGCGTCGTCGACGCCCTCTTCAGCGTCGTCTCGGGCTCCGTTGCCGACGGCACGAAGGTCACGATCCCGGGCTGGATCGCGTTCGAGAAGACGCACCGCGCCGCCCGCACCGGCCGCAACCCGCAGACGGGTGAGGCCATCGAGATCGCCGCGAGCGACTCGGTCAAGGTCAGCGCCGGCTCGAAGCTCAAGGCTTCGGTCAAGTAAGACTGCTCCACTGCACGGAGGGGACGGCTGCGGCCGTCCCCTTCGTCGTTCCCGGGGCCGGCGGGGCGGCCCGGGCGGCCTGGGCGGCTCGGTCGGCTCGCCGGTCGGCGCGCCGGGCTGCGCTCCGGACGGTGCTCCGGTCGGCTGTCCACAGGTTGGGTCGGCGGATTCTGCCGCCGCGTGGCCAGCGCCTAGGCTTGACGGGTGAACCGGATCGCGCGCATCGCCGGGCCAGCAGTCCTGGTCCTCGCCGCGTTCGTGTCCCTCCTGATCGCCCTGGTGATCGGCGGTGGGGCGAACGCCGCGCTGATCGCCGACCCCGGCGCCGCGGTGCGCTTCGGCCTGCCGATCGCCCGCGTCGTGGTGGACCTCTCGGCAGCCGCCACGATCGGCGGCCTCGCCCTCGCCACGATCGGCCTGTCCCGGACGGCTCCGGAGTGGAACCGCGCCATCGACGTCGCTGCCGCTGCCGCCGGCGTCTGGACGGTGGCGTCCGCCGTCACCACGTTCTTCACGTTCCTCAGCGTCGCGGGGTCGAAGGTCTCCCTCGACGAGCAGTTCGGCCAGTCGATGGGGGTGTTCCTCACCGGCACCGACCTCGGACTCGCGTGGCTGGTCACCGTGCTCGTCGCGGCAGCGGTCACCGTGCTCTGCTTCGCGGTGCGCTCGCGGGGCATGGTCGCCCTGACTGCCGGTGTCTCGATGATCGGCCTGATCCCGCTCGCGCAGCAGGGCCACGCGGCAGGGACCGCCAGCCACGACGCTGCGGTCACCGCGCTCGGCCTGCACCTCGTCGGCGCCGCGCTCTGGGTCGGCGGACTCGTGATGCTCGTGCTCGTCCGCCCCGTGGTGCCCGGCGACCGTCTCGCGGTCGTGGTCGGCCGGTACTCGAGCATCGCGCTCGGCTGCTTCGTGCTCGTCGCCGTCTCGGGCATCGCCTCCGCTCAGATCCGCGTGGGGGCCCTGTCGAACCTGTTCACGCCCTACGGTGTCCTGATCCTCGTGAAGATCGGCGCGATCGTCGCGATGGGCGTCCTCGGCGCCGTGCAGCGCCGCCGGGCGATCGTCGCGCTGTCCACGGCTCCCGCGCGGCACCGGCCGTTCTGGACCCTCATCGTGCTCGAGCTCGCCGTGATGGGCGTCGCATCCGGCTTCGCGGCGGCGCTCGGCCGGACGGCCACCCCGGTCGACCAGATCGCGCTGAGCAAGACCACGAACCCCTCGCCCGCCGAACTGCTCACCGACGACTCCCTGCCGCACGCACCGGGCGCATGGGGATGGCTCACGCACTGGAACATCGACCTCTTCTGGCTGATGGCCGCGGTGCTGCTCGCCGCCACGTACGTCGCGGGGGTCGTCCGGCTCCGACGGCGCGGCTGGTCCTGGCCCGTGCGCCGCTCCGTCGCCGCCGCGCTCGCGATCGTCTGCCTCGTCGTGGCGACCTCCGGTTCGCTCCACGACTACGACCGCTTCCTGATCTCCGCCAACGTCGGGGCGCACGTGCTCCTCGGGGTCGTCGTGCCCGCGCTGGCCTGGGCCGCGGCACCCGTGCAGCTCATCCGCGCGGCGGTGCACCCGCGCGACGACGACAGCACCGGTGTCCGCGAGTGGACCGACGTCGTGGTCGAGAACCCCACCGTGCGGTACCTCGTGCAACCGTTCCCGTCGATCCTGCTGCTCGCGGCGGTGTGGTGGGCGTTCTACGGCACCCAGGCCGTCCGGTGGTCCGCCAGTGACTCCATCGGCCGGACGGTGATCGACGCCGTGTTCCTGCTCGTCGGACTGCTCGCGCTCCCGACCCTGTTCACCCCGATCGCTGCCGGAGCGCGCCGAGCCTCGCGGGCGGCGTTCCTCGTCCGGGCCGTCGGCGCCCTCGTCGTGGCTGCCGGCATGGTGTCGCTCGGCGTCGCGATGCGGGGGCCGCTCGGGCTGCTACAGGCCTCGTGGTTCGGCTCCATGGGGCGCACGTGGGGACCGGACCCGCTCGTCGACCAGGCTCGCGCGGGCGGCGTGCTCGTGGTGGCCGGCGTGCTGCTGCTCGTCGCCGTGCTCGTGGTCGGTGCCGTGCTCGTGGTCGGTGCCGTGCGGCTCCGGCGAGACGCCGGCGCGGCGGGGACGGCGCCGGCTGCTGGGCCGGGTGCCGCGCCTGCTGCCGCGCCTGCTGCCGCCTCCGACGTGCCCGAGCCCGCGGCCCCCGGTTCGGCCGCCCCCGACGCGCCTGCTGCCGCGTCCGACGTGCCCGAGCCCGCGGCCCCCGGTTCGGCCGCCCCCGACGCGCCTGCTGCCGCGTCCGACGTGCCCGAGCCCGCGGCCCCCGGTTCGGCC
>NZ_SMGH01000004.1:0-235493 GCF_004346855.1 Curtobacterium sp. PhB136 | reverse complement strand
CGCGTCCGACGTGCCCGAGCCCGCGGCCCCCGGTTCGGCCGCCCCCGACGCGCCTGCTGCCGCGTCCGACGTGCCCGAGCCCGCGGCCCCCGGTTCGGCCGCCCCCGGTTCGCGCCCCGCCGACGACATCGCGCCCCGTTCTGCCGGGGCGCAACGCGCGCACGGGGACGCAACCCGCACGGCCACCGAGACCTCGACCTCGACCTCGACCTCGGACGAGGACGAGGACGAGGACGAGGACGACTTCGACGAGGACAGCGTGGACACGGCCGACTCCGGGACGAGCACCCCGTGAGCGTCGAACTCAGCGCCGAGCAGCGCGCCGTCTTCGAGTACATCGAGTCGACCCGTGACCACGTGTTCATCACCGGACGTGCGGGCACCGGCAAGTCCACGCTGCTCAACCACCTGTCGTGGAACACCGAGAAGCAGGTCGTCATCTGTGCCCCGACGGGTGTCGCCGCGCTGAACGTCGGCGGGCAGACGATCCACTCGCTGTTCCGGCTGCCGATCGGCCTCATCGCGGACGCCGAGCTCCGGCAGGGCCCGGAGACCCGCAAGCTCCTGAACACCATGGACACCCTCGTCATCGACGAGGTCTCGATGGTGAACGCCGACCTCCTCGACGCGATGGACCGCTCACTGCGCAAGGCACGAGGCCGCCAGTTCGAGGCATTCGGCGGCGTGCAGGTCGTGATGTTCGGCGACCCGTACCAGCTGCCCCCGGTCCCGGGCGACGCCGACGAGCGCGCGTACTTCACCGACCACTACCGGTCGCTGTGGTTCTTCGACGCGAAGGTCTGGCTCGAAGCCGAGCTCAACATCATCGAACTCGCGACCGTGCACCGGCAGCGGGACGACGCCTTCGCCGCGATGCTCACCGCCGTGCGGCACGGACGGGTCACCGCGGACATCGCGAACCGGCTCAACGAAGCCGGCGCCCGTCCGGCCCCCGACGACGCGATCACCCTGGCGACCCGGAACGACACCGTCGCACGGATCAACAAGGCGGCGCTCGATCGGCTCCCCGGCAAGACGAAGACGGCGAAGGCCGACGTCAACGGCGACTTCGGCGGCCGGAACTTCCCGGCGGACGAAGCCCTCGAGCTGAAGCCCGGCGCGCACGTGATGTTCCTCCGGAACGACCCCGACCAGCGCTGGGTGAACGGCACGCTCGGCATCGTGCAGACCATCCGCGACACGGTGTGGGTCGACGTCGACGGTGAGTCCTTCGAGGTCCAGCCCTCCGTGTGGGAGAAGTTCAAGTACTCCTACGACGCGGACAAGAAGGAGCTCAAGAAGGACACCGTGGGCGAGTTCCAGCAGTTCCCGCTGCGCCTGGCCTGGGCCGTGACGATCCACAAGTCGCAGGGCAGTACCTACGACCGGGCGGTGATCGACCTCGGCAACCGGGTGTTCAGCGCCGGCCAGACCTACGTCGCACTGTCCCGGCTGACCTCACTCGACGGTCTCTTCCTGACCCGCCCGCTGCGCCCGTCGGACATCATCGTGGACCTCGACGTCCGGCGCTTCATGTCGGAGGCGCCCCGCGTGGTCGCCACCCAGCTCGAGGCACCCAAGCCCGACGCCTGACCTGCGCCCGGACGCGTCCGCATGTTTCGACACCGCACGAGTCGATCGACTGCTGGCGTGTCGGAAAGCGCATGCGGTGCCCGACACCCGAGCGATGCGCGCCCCACACACGACGACGCCCGCCTGCCGAACGGCAGACGGGCGTCGGGGAGCAGCAGCGTCAGGCGCGCGCGGCTCGCAGCGCGCGGATGTTCTGCTTGTCGGCGCCGAGCGCGGTGAGCAGCAGGACGACGCCGACGATGGCGTTGAAGACGTTGTCGGTCGTGTTGAGCGCGAAGATGTTCGCCGAGGTGTTCACGAACACGAAGCCGTACACCGCGAGCACGACGAGGACGATGCCGACGAGCATGTTCACGTTGCGCGACCCGACGGTGTTGCCGAGCCCGACGATGAACAGCGCCGCAGCGAGCAGCGTCCACACCGAGGCGAGTGCCGGGTTCACCAGGAAGGCGTTCCAGAGCAGGCCGCCCGAGTCACCGAAGAAGGCGTGACCGTTCTCACCGGCGAAGAAGAAGCCCAGGATGCCCCAGATGGCGAGCAGGGTGCCGACGGTCAGCGCGAGCGCACGGTTCGGCGAAGCGATGATGCTCGGTTCCTTGACGGCCACGTCGGTCTCCTCCTGTGGTGCCACGTCCTGCGCGGCGACTGGTGTGCTCCGAGCGGGGCTGACGCTCCGCTGGACGATGCCGATCGGGCCCTGGTTCCCAGGATTCGACCGGCCGCTCAACGGTATCGTGTCGGACCCCGAGCGACCCAATCGAAGCGCCGTGACCAGGCGCACGACGAGGCCGGCGACGACGACACCGAGGAGGACGATCCCCGTGACCCGCACGCCCGATCGCAACGCCCTGCCTTCGCGTGACGACGCGCGCGGGCCGAGCGTGTCCCGGCGGCTCCGGTGGGGTGTGCTTGCGGGTGTGGGGTTCGTGATCGTGCCTCTCGTCTACGGGGTCGCGGTGCTGACGCCGTTCGGGCAGCGGCTCGAGGACTCCGCGCTCGGCGGGGTCAGGGAGACCGACCTGTTCGGGTCGGACACCGCGCTCAACGTCATCTCGGTCCCGGTGATCCTGTTGCTCATCGTCGTGATCGCCGCCGTGGCCTTCGCCCGGAGGCGGCTCGCCGTCGGACTGGCGGCGGGTCTGGTGGTGCTCGCCTCGGCCGGCACCTCGACGTTGCTCAAGCGTATCGCCGTGCGCCCGGAGATCGCCCAGTCGACGACGCCGAACTCGTTCCCGTCCGGACACGCGACGATCGCCCTCGCCGCGCTGTTCGCCGTGCTCATGGTCACCCCGAGGCGCTTCCGCCCGGTCGTCCTGCTGGTCGGGGCGGCGTACGCGGTGTTCGTCGCGAACCAGACCGTGGTCTACGGGTGGCACCGGGTGAGCGACATCGTCGGTGCCTGCGCGGTCGCACTGTTCTGGCTCGGGATCGTCCGGGCGGTGGGACCGCTGGTGGATCGCGGAGCTCGAGGCGACCGTGACGGACGCCGTGGTCCGCGCCGGGTCGTCACCGTGGTGCTGCTCGTGTCGGTCGGGGTGGTCGTCGCCGTCGGGGTGACCGCGCTCGTGGTCGCCCTGACGACCGGGTCAGGCAGCGGCAGCGGCGGGTACGACCACGACGCCATGCTCGTCGCGGGACGCATGGCGTCGTCCGCGAGCGTGCTCATCGTCGTGACGGTGGTCTGGCTCGCCGACGGCATGCACCACGCGGCCCCGACGACGGACACCACGGCCCTGCCGACACCGCGGTCCTAGGGCGTCGCGGACGACCGAGCCGTCTCGCCCGCGTGCATGGTGCGGAGGATCCGGCGGGCGATCCGTGCCTCGTCGTCGGAACCGACCTCGTCGCGGACGGCCCGGACGGAGAGCCCGAGGATCTCGGCGATCTCCGACGGTGCCACGTGCAGGTCGGTGAGTCGCTCGACGAGTCGCTCCCGCTCGCCGGCGACGGACTCCTCCAGCGCACGGGCAGCGGCGCGCATCGCCCGTGCCCGTTCGCTGGCGTCGCGGACGGCCGCGATCCGCGCAGCCGTGGCGGTGTCCCCGACGACGAACTCGATGCGGGGCACCGACCCGGCGAAGTCCTGCACCATCGTCCGGTGCCGAACGACGACGTCGTCGAGCCATGCGCCGCGGTGCTCGATGGCGGGGTAGTCCACGCAGCGGAGCACCCACTCGTCGTCGACGAGCACGGCGGTCGAGGAGATGGTCGGCACGGTGGAACCTCCGCGGTGTCCTGATCGGTGAGCCTGGTGAGGGTTCCACGTCGACGCTACGCGTGTTGCCCAGGAACGGCCGTCGGCACTTCGGTGGACGTCGCGGAATAGTCTCCGGTGCGTTACGTTGTACTCGTCAGTTCGATGCAAACGCATAGAACGATCACGCAGGAGGCGGACACCATGCAGTTCGGTATCTTCACGGTCAGCGACGCGACGACCGACCCCACCACGGGAACCACACCGGACGACACGCAGCGCGTCCGCGACATCCTCACCATCGCCGAGCACGCGGACCAGGCCGGTCTCGACGTCTTCGCCACGGGTGAGCACCACAACCCGCCGTTCGTCGCGTCCTCGCCGACGACGATGCTCGGGTACCTCGCCGGTCGGACGAAGCACATCACGCTCTCGACCTCGACGACCCTCATCACGACGAACGACCCGGTACGCATCGCCGAGGAGTACGCGATGCTCCAGGTCATCTCCGACGGCCGCATGGACCTGATGATGGGCCGCGGCAACACCGGCCCGGTCTACCCGTGGTTCGGGCAGGACATCCGGCAGGGCGTCAACCTGGCGATCGAGAACTACGCGCTCGTCCGCCAGCTCTGGGAGAACGACGTCGTGAACTGGCAGGGCAAGTTCCGCACCCCGCTGCAGGGCTTCACCTCGACCCCGCGTCCGCTCGACGGTGTCGCGCCGTTCGTCTGGCACGGCTCCATCCGCACACCGGAGATCGCGGAGCAGGCCGCCTACTACGGCGACGGCTTCTTCCACAACAACATCTTCTGGCCGATCGAGCACACCGCGCAGATGGTCGGTCTGTACCGCCAGCGCTTCGAGCACTACGGTCACGGCACCGCGAACCAGGCGATCGTCGGCCTCGGTGGACAGTTCTTCGCCCGCAAGAACTCGCAGGACGCGATCGACGAGTTCCGTCCGTACTTCGACAACGCCCCCGTCTACGGGCACGGGCCGTCGATGGAGGACTTCACGCAGCAGACCCCGCTCACCGTGGGCTCCCCGCAGCAGGTCATCGACCGGTACGCCGCGATGAAGGACAGCGTCGGGCACTACCAGCGCCAGCTGTTCCTGGTCGACCACGCCGGACTGCCGCTCAAGACGGTGCTCGAGCAGATCGACATCCTCGCCGAGGACATCGTCCCCGAGCTCCGCAAGATCAACGACGAGGGCCGTCCGGCCGACGTGCCGTCGAACCCGCCGACGCACGCGGAGCGTGTGGCCGCGGCGCGCGCAGCGGGCTCGGTCGGCAGCGACCACGTGGCCGCGGTCGACGAGTGGACCGGAGCGTCGGTCTGATCGCAGCTCCATGACGGACGGGAGGCTCGGTGCCAGCTGGCACCGGGCCTCCCGTCCGTCGGTGGTTCCCACCCACACTGCGCGCGATGGGAAGCGGAAACGCGCGTCGGAGGTCGGAACTTTCGACCTCCGACGCGCGATTCGACTGACTACGCGCGATTCGACCCCCGACGCGCGATTCGGCTGACTACGCGCGATCCCGCGCCGCGGGGGCCGACGCGGCGTGGACTGCCGGCCGCGCCGGGAGCAGCTTCAGCCCCACCACGCACCCGACGATGCCCGCGATGAAGACCAGGCGGAGCACCGTGACGGGCTCGGCGCCGGTCGCCATGCCCCACAGCACGGTGAGCGCGGCCCCGGTGCCGGTCCACACCGCGTACGCGGTGCTGATCGGGATGTGCCGGAGCACGTACCCGAACGCGACCAGGCTGATCACGATCGTGATCGCGAAGACGATCGTCGGCTGCAGGCGGGTGAAGCCGTGGCTCTCGCCAAGGGCCGTCGCCCAGACGGTCTCGAGCGCGGCGCTGACGAACAGCACGATCCAGGCCATCTCAGCTCACCACCTTGAGGCCGACGACACACGCGACGAGCCCGAACACGAGGGCGATGCGGCCGAACGACGCCGCTTCCTGCCGGCGGGCGATCGCGACGAGCACCGTGAGGGACGCGCCGATCCCGACCCACACCGCGTATGCCGTGCCGACCGGGATCGCCGTCATCGCGAAGGCCAGGCCGGCCATGCTCGCGGCCATGCCGACGACGAAGACGATCGTCGGCACCACCTTCTTGAACCCGTTCGACGCGCCGAGTGCGGTGGCCCAGACCGCTTCCAGCACGCCGGACAGGACCAGGACGATCCAGGTCATGGTGTTCCTCTTCCGCTTCGAGACGTTTCTCGCACGACTGTGCGACAACCACAGTTCTAGCACGAAGTCGCACACTCGTGCCAGAATGATCGGGTGGCTCGCAGCATGGACGTCGAGGAACGCCGGAGAACCGTCTCCGCGGCGGCCTGGCGCGTCCTGGCGCGGGACGGCCTCGGCGCGCTGAGCGTCCGGAACGTCGCGGCCGAAGCAGGGCTGCCGCCGAGCACCGTCCGGTACACCTTCCCGACGCAGTCCAGCGTCCGGGAACACGCCCTCACCCTGGTCTTCGACGGCACGGCCGCGCGCATCGACGCGCTGCCGTCCGACCTCACCGGGACGGCGTTCGCGCACGCGGTCCTCGTCGAGCTGCTGCCCCTGGACGACGCGCGGCGCATCGAGCTCGACGTCTACCTCGCGCTCGGCACCGCGGCGCTGACCGACGCCGAGCTCCGGCCGTTCCACGACCGCGTCGTCGAGGAGATGCGGCAGTGGTGCGCGCGGATCCTCGACGCACTCGGGGTGCGGGCCACCGACGCGGAGTACGAGACGCGCCGCCTGCACGCGCTCGTGGACGGACTCGCGCTGCACGTCGTGCGGCTCGATCCGGGCGGCGACGCGAGCTGGGCGATCGACCTGCTCGACCGCCACGTCGCGGAGCTCGCCGTCCGGGCGGCCACCACATCGTGAAACGGACACCGCACCGCGCAGATGCGCGGTGCGGTGTCCGGGAACTGGACCCAGTCGGGCCGACTACGCGAACGTCGCCGCGTCGATCACGAAGCGGTAGCGCACGTCCGACGCCAGGACGCGCTCGTAGGCGTCGTTGATGTCCTCGGCGCTGATCAGCTCGGTCTCCGGCAGGATCCCGTGCTCGGCGCAGAAGTCGAGCATCTCCTGGGTCTCGCGGATGCCGCCGATGGCCGAACCGGCCCAGCTGCGACGGTGTCCGATGAGCGCGAAAGCCGGGACCTCGAGGGGCTCGGCCGGGGCGCCGACGTTGACGATCGTGCCGTCGACGGCGAGGAGCCCGAGGTAGGAGCCCATCGGGATCTTCGCGGACACCGTGTTGATGATGAGGTCGAACGAGCTCGCGAGCTGCTCGAACGTCGCCGGGTCCTTGGTCGCGTAGTGGGCCTTCGCACCGAAGCGGAGGGAGTCCTCCTGCTTCGAGGTGGTCTGCGACAGGACGGTGACCTCGGCGCCGAGCGCGACCGCGATCTTCACGGCCATGTGGCCGAGGCCGCCCATGCCGACGACCGCGACGCGGGTGCCGGGGCCGGCCTTCCAGTGGTGCAGCGGGGAGTAGGTCGTGATGCCGGCGCAGAGCAGCGGCGCGACCTTCTCGATGTCGAGCGACTCCGGCACGCGGAGGACGAAGTCCTCGTTCACGACGACGGCCTGGGAGTAGCCGCCCTGCGTGATCGTGCCGTCGGCGGGGTCGACGCCCGCGTAGGTCTGGATGTTGCCCTTCAGGCAGTACTGCTCCTCGCCGGCGACGCAGTTCACGCACTCGCCGCAGGAGTTCACCATGCAGCCGACGCCGACACGGTCGCCGACCTGGTGCTTGGTGACCGCCGAGCCGACGGAGGTGACGTGGCCGACGATCTCGTGGCCGACGACCTGCGGGTACTGGATCTCGCCCCATTCGCCGCGGACCGTGTGGATGTCCGAGTGGCAGATGCCGGCGTAGGCGATGTCGATCTCGACGTCGTTCGGGCCGACGTCACGACGGGTGATGGTGGTCTTGACGAGCGGCTCGGTGGCTGACGGTGCCGCGTACGCGTTGACGGTGCGCAATGATCTCCTCGTGGGGTCGCATGTGGGCCGGATCCGGCCCGCATCCATCTTGCTGGAGCGCTCCCGAGAGTGGGAGGCACCATCAGGGCACCCCGGGGAAACGCACGCAGCGGTCCGGTTCGCGCACTGGCTTTGTCGGCGACCATCGGCCGACTTACGGTGGAGCAACCGAGTCGACACCGAATCCGTCGCCACGATGCCGTCCGCGTCCTGCGGATCCCTGGCACAGCGGAACGACACGGGCAGCCGGGCTTCGCCGCCCACGAAGGGCTGGTCCTCATGACCGCCGAGAACGTCACCGTCCACCCGTACGAATGGCACCGCCGGGGCCTGCGCTCACCGGCCGAGATCCAGGCGCTCGTCGAAGCTCGCCTGATCCACCACACCGACATGCACGAGCCCACCTACGCCGACTTCCTCGGTGAGCAGGTGGCCTGAACCGACCCGCTAGCTCCTGGGGGTCCTCGCGAAGAACAGGGTGAGCGCTCCGAGTGCGATCGCCGCGACGATGAGGACCCAGGCGACCGCGCCGACCACCCCGTCCCACGGGCTGATCAGCAGTCCGATGCCGACCAGCAGCAGCACGAGCGCCCCGACGAGTCCGAGCACGTGTGGTCTGCGGGTCCAGGTGCGTGCCATGATCCTGACGCTACGCGCCGGGGGTGCGCCGACGCACTGGTTCGCACGTACCCCGTCAGGCGCGAACGGCCAGCCGCTGCCCCGCGATGCGGGCGAACCGCAGGGGATCCGCGAGCGCGTCGGACGGCTCCCCGGTGGTCTGTGTGGCGATGACGGTCAGGGATGCGGCGGCGTCGAAGTCGTCGATCGGCGCGTCGATCGCTCCCGCGACGAGCATCCGTCGACGTCCGGCGGCGAGTGACCCCACCACGCTCGGCACCTTGCCCACTGTGGACTGCCCGTCGAAGCGCCCCTCGCCGGTGATCACCACGTCGGCGGTGTCGAGCACCGCAGGCAGCCCGAGGACGGTCGCGACCGCGGCGGCACCGGGCGCCAGGGTCGCGCCCCAGACGAGCAGCCCGAACCCGGCGCCGCCCGCGGCTCCCGCACCCGGGGTGATCGGGTCGACCGTCGGGAAGCGGCCGGCCCACCGTTCGAGTCGTGCCTCGTGCACCGCCACGCGGTCGGGTGCGACGCCCTTCTGCGGCCCGAAGACCGCGGCCGCGCCGGTCGGGCCGAGCAGCGGCGACGTCACGTCGGTGAGGACGGTGACCCCGAGCGGCGGCAACGGGCGGAGGCCGGCCGCGCTCACCGCGGCGACGTCGTCGAGCAGTGAGCCGGTGGCCGTCGTCGCGACGCCGGAGAGCCCGAGCGCGCCGAGCATCCCGGCGCCACCGTCCGTCGACGCGCTCCCGCCGATCCCGAGCACGAGCCCGGTGGCTCCGGCGTCGAGCGCGGCGGCGATCGCCTGGCCGAACCCGGTCGTCTGCGCGCGGTCCGGCTCCGGTGTCGTGAGGAGCGGGAGTCCGCTCGTCGCCGCGAGCTCGACGACCGCGCGACCGTCCGGCAGCGACAGCCACACGGTGTCCACGGGCGTGCCGGCGGGGCCGGTGACCGTGACCGGGACGCGACGGGCGTCGGGGAACGCGGTGGCGAACGCGTCGAGCGTGCCCTCGCCGCCGTCGGCCATCGGCATCAGCGTCACGGTGTCGTCCGGCCGTTCGGACTGCCAGCCCTCGCGGATCGCCGTGGCGACCTCGGCGGCGGTGGCGGTCCCCTTGAAGGAGTCGGGCGCGATCACGACGTGCACGCGACAACCGTAGTGCGGGCTCAGTCGGGGAGCGCGAACCTCGGGTGCGGTGTCCCGCCCGTGGCGAGGTCGGCGAGCATCTCGCCGAGGAGCGGCGCGAACTTGAAGCCGTGCCCGGAGAAGCCGGTCGCGACGGTGACGGGGCCGCGACGGTCCATCACGAAGTCGTCGTCGGGGGAGTTGTCGTACAGGCAGCTGATCGGCTCGGGGTCCCTCGCGTCGACGCCCGGCACGAAGCGCGCGACGTACGCCTGCAGTCGCTCGAGTTCCTCGGGCACGGCGATGAAGTCCCGGTGGTCCGGGTCGACGACGGGCCCGGTCCCGTGGAACCCGACCTTGACGCCCTCGCCCGGCGTGAGGAGCCCGTAGACGTCGGGTCCGTCGAGCTGCCAGTGCACGAAGCTCGGCCACGCCCCGTCCGGCAGGTGGCTGGGGAAGTGGGCGGGCTGCTCCTGGGTGACGCGGATGGCCGGGAGGCTCGCCCCGCGTCCACGGAGCACGTCGCCGACGAGCGTGGGGGCCCACGAGCCCGCGGCCGCGACCACGCCGGATGCGGTGACCGACGTGGCGCCGTCCGGGCCGTCGAGGGTCAGCGTGACCGAGTCGCCGTGGTCCTCGACGCCGGTGACCCGGGTGCCGAAACGGAGTTCCGCGCCGTCCGACGCGGCCAGGTCGAGGAGCGCCTCGACGGTGTCGGCGGAACGGATCCGCCCGGCGGACGCGTGCGTGAGGACGTGGCCCTCGAACGCCAGCCCCGGCCACCGCTCGGCGGCTTCGTCGGGCGTGAGCAGCTCGTGGTCGATGCCTGCGTCGGTGAGTGCGGCGTGGATGGCCGCGATCTGGTCCGGCCGGCCGTGGTCGACCGCCCCCGTGAGGTCGAGGAGCGTCCGCCCGCTGGCCCGTTCGAGTGCGCGCCAGGCGTCGAGTGCCCGGATGCAGAGCGCGACGTACTCGGCGTCCGCGTAGCCCATGCGGAAGATCCGGCTGGCGCCGTGCGAGGACCCCTTGTCGTGCCCGCGCTGGTGCTGCTCCACGAGCAGGACCCGTTCCCCTCGCGCGGCGAGAGCCCGGGCAGCAGCGGCTCCGACGACACCGCCCCCGACGACGACCTGGTCGACCACGGACCTGGGGGAACGGCCGGATGGCCTGACGATCACGAGCGAGTGACGGGAATCGAACCCGCGCTACCAGCTTGGGAAGCTGGAGTTCTACCATTGAACTACACTCGCGCGCCCGCTCAGCGGGACTCGACAACCATATCGGATTCTCGCCGGGAAGCCAGCCGACCGCGCGCCGCACGCCGACCGGCGGAGTCGCCCCGAACCTCCCGTGTCTCTTCTGTGAGCCGTGCCACCTGACGGACAGGTGTCGGGCGTGTGTGTACCGTCCAGGGAGTTCCAGCGACCCCGACCCGAGGAGGACCCGGATGGTCAGACATCCCCTCATCGACGACGTGAGCGGCCCCGCCATCGTGGTCGACTCCGGCTCGCAGGTGGTGTGGCTGACCGACGCGCTCGGCTCGCTGCTGCGGCGTGCTTCCGCCTCCGACCGCATGGTCGTCCTCCGGACCGGACCGGACGCCGCGATCACCCCCGCGCTCCGGCACGCGCTCGGCGCCCACGGCGCCGCATGGGCCGTGACCGACGCGGACGGCACCCTGCGCGACGGCCGCACCGGTGTCGTCGCCGACGGGATCGACGACTTCGTGCAGCACGGTCCCGAGCTCCTCGGGGAACCGGCACCCGGCGTCCCCACCGCCACCGGCTCGGTCCGCCAGATCAGCATCGACCTGACCCTCAGACACCACGCCGAGCGTGCGGTCGACATCGGCTCCGCGATCGAGGCGCTGTGCCACACCGTCGGCACCTGCCCGAACCGCTGGGGGACCGCCGAGCCCTTGTCGCTCCCGTGGGACCGCTGGGTCGTGACGCAGTACGCGAAGCACGAGTCCCCGGGCATCAGCACCTCCTACGCCGTCGGTGACGGCTTCTCCGCGACGATGACCGCGCACCTCGACGACGGCGTGGTCGTCGAGACGATGTCCGCCGTCCTCACCGTCCCCGACGAGGGCACCGACCCGCAGCTCGCCGAGCGGATGCTCGAGGCCGTGCACCGCGTCGCCGAGGACGTCGTCCCCGTGTTCGGCGTCGTGATGCAGCGCCGCGGCGACGCGGACCACCTCGTCCGGGCGGTGGCCCACGCGGAACCGTCGCCGCTGGCCGTCGTGGTCGGACCGGAAGCGGTGTCGTTCCTCGACCGTGGTGACGTCTGGCCTCCGCCGCACACCTCGACCTCCACCTTCGGCGGTCGCGGGCTCGCCCCGGGCGACTCCGACGACCAGGGGCTGATCGTCCGTCTCGAAGACGGATGGACCGCGCTCGAGTCGTTCCTCGACCGCATCGACGAGGACCGCTTCCTGCAGCTCGTCGGTGGCGCCCCCCTCGACCCCGCGCACGACGAAGGCACCCTCGACGGACACGTCGCGGCCGGGCTCCACGGTGGCCACGGTGCCGCGTGACGTCACCCTGCTCTGCCGGGACGAGGTAGAGGTCCGGGAGATCGCCGAGGCGCTGCTCCTGCACGACGACACCTGGGGGGTCCGCGCACTCGACGACGGCCCGATGATGCAGGTCTGCCGCGACGCGACGCACCCGGTGATCACCGTGCTCGGCGTCCGACGGGTGGACACCCTCGACGAGGTCCAGCGGATCCTGCCCGAGGCCCCCGCGCTCTCGACTCCGCTGTGGTGGGTCGACACGGTCACCCCGGCGGGCGCCGACGGGGAGTCCGGGATCGCCGCCGCGCTCGAGGCCGCGATCGACCTCGACGCGGTCTGCATCGTCCACGGGGACTGAGTCCGCGCCACCCTTCGAGCTTCCTGTGCGGGGCCCTTGTCCGCCCTGCGCCGGGCGTGTCCCCAGTTGTGGTGCAACTCGTCCACACGACACCTGTCGAGCCGATACCGAGAAGTACTGTGTGAGCACCCGAGCCGTGTGAGCAGGGCGCATGCGCCCCTCCACGGCAACACCCCTCACTGAACAGGGCTCCAGTGCGAACACCACTCATCGGGCGCGTTCCCGCGCGCTCTCGCTTCCTCCTGTCCGGCCTCGTCGCCGTGGGCATCGTCGGCATGGCGCTGGCGGGCACCGGTGCGACGGCCGCCGTCGCCGACGCTCCGGCGCAGACGACCTTCGTGCAGGAGGGCTTCACCGGCACCACCGCCGGGACGAGCTACATCCTGCCGTCGACGCAGTCCGGCGACGCGAACTACGCGTGCCTCACCGCGAAGGGCGCGGCGAACACCGGGTCGATCCCCACGTGCGCGGACGCGTCCGATGCTCCTGGCAGCGGTGCGCTCCGGCTCACACCCGCCGAGAAGGACTCCGCCGGAGGCGTCGGAGCGGTGCAGTCCGTGCCGATCACCAAGGGGATCGACGCGGTCTTCAACAGCTACCAGTACAACGGCGATGCCGCTGACGGCATCGTCTTCTACCTCGCGGCGACCGACCCGTACAACCCTTCGGTTCCGGCGAAGATCGGGTACCTCGGTGGCTCGCTCGGCTACAGCGCGAGCACGACGAACAATGCGCAGGGCCTCTCCCACGCCTACCTCGGCATCGGCCTCGACCGCTACGGCAACTTCGCGAACAGGCAGTTCGGCGGGTCCGGCTGCGACACCGACCAGGGGACCAACGGCACCCTCGTCAAGAACGCCGTGACGGTGCGTGGGCCCGGGAACGGCTCGGTCGGGTACTGCGTGCAGTCCACGACGACCGTGAACGGAACGCTCAGCACGACCGGAGTCACCGACCGCGCGGCCGCGAACGTGCCCGTCGAGATCGTGATCAACCCGACCGCCTCGGCACTCCCCGCGCAGCAGAACCCAGCGGTGTCGGTCGCTGCGGGTCACTACGCGGTGATCTTCACCTCGATCGGCGGGAAGCAGCAGGTCGTGGACGGCACGTTGCCGAAGTTGGCGTCGAACAACGCAGCATCGATCGACCCGTCCTGGATCGACCCTGCGACCCAGTACCCCTACAAACTCACCTACGGGTGGGTCGCGGGGACCGGCGGGCAGAAGGACGTGCACGAGGTCAACTACCTCAAGACGACGACGGCCGCCGGTCCGGTCCCGGCGCTGTCGGCGGTGACGGGAGGCTCGTCCAGCGTCGCGCACGCCGGCAACGGCACCTACACGGTCACCCCGACCGTGTCGGCCGACGGCGGCTCGGAGTCGCAGCCGATCCGCACCACGACCACGTTCCCCGCGAACGTGACGCCGCAGGTGCCCGGTGGGACGAACGTCGGCACGAACTGGTCCTGCACCGTCGCCGGGCAGGTCGCGACCTGTGACTACACCCCGACGTCCACGATCGCCGCGGGGACGGTGCTGCCGACCCTGACGATCCCGTACTCGGTGTCCGGTGCCGCCCGCACCGCGACGGTCTCCACCGTCGTCGCCTCCACCGACGCCGAGGCCGTGACGGTCACCGGTGCGGTCGTGGTCGACAAGCAGAAGACCGCGATCGCCACCTCGGACGTCACCGCCACCGTCGGGACGACCGCGAAGCTCACCGCCACGGTCTCCTCGACCGAGAAGACCGGCTCCACCGTCCCGGGCGGCACCGTGGAGTTCCGGAGCGCCGACGCATCGAACACCCTCCTCTGCTCGGTGACGCTCGTGAACGGCGCCGCGTCCTGCAGCGTGCCCGCCAGCGCGGTCGGCACCAGCGGGTTCGTCGTCTCCTACGCCGGCGACACTGACCACGCCGCCGCCGCGAACGCCACCGCAGCCCTGGTCGTGACGAAGATCGCCACGGCGGTCTCGCTCTCGGCGTCGCCGTCGCCGTCCACGTACGGTTCGCCCGCCACGCTCACCGCGTCGGGGCTGCCGTCCGGCGCGACCGGCACCGTCGAGTTCCGTGAGGGCGACACCGTCCTCTGCACTGCGACGCTCCCCGCCACGAGCTGCGACGCGCCGGCCGGACTCGCAGCAGGCACGCACACCCTGAGCGCGGTGTACTCGGGTGACACGACACACGACGGCGCCACGGCCGCCGACGTCTCCCTGACGGTGCAGAAGGCCACGGCCTCGATCGGTGCCGGTGGCGGCACCGGCAGCGGCACGGGCTCGGGCGGTGACGGTTCCGGCTCCGGCGGCTCCGGTTCCGGCGGCTCCGGTTCGGACGAGGGCGGCGCCGGT
Source organism: Curtobacterium sp. PhB136 (assembly GCF_004346855.1). Lineage (NCBI taxonomy): Bacteria > Bacillati > Actinomycetota > Actinomycetes > Micrococcales > Microbacteriaceae > Curtobacterium > Curtobacterium sp. PhB136. Next base: position 220,725 of record NZ_SMGH01000004.1, on the reverse strand, counting down.
GGTTCCGACCCCGACACCACCGTCACCGTGACCCACGGCCAGAGCACCACGCTCGACACCCCGAACGTCCCCGAGGACGCCACCGGCACCATCGAGTACCGCACCGGTGACGGCACCGTCCTCTGCACGGCCACGCTGCCCGCGACCACCTGCGTGATCCCGGACGACCTGGCCGGCGGGAAGTACACCGTCCAGGCGTACTACCTCGGTGACGACAACTACGAGCCGTCGCAGGGCGACCCGTTCGACCTCGTCGTCGCGGCGCAGCCGACCGAGCTCGTCGCCGACACGGAGACGACCACCGCGACCGTCGGCTCGAAGGTGCGGCTGAAGGCCTCCGGGATCCCGGAGGGCGCCACCGGCACGATCACCTTCACGAACGCGGACGGTGACACCCTCTGCACGGCCACGCTGCCGGAGACGAGCTGCGAGACGGACGCGCTGCCGGTCGGCTCGAACGAGATCACGGTGACCTACGACGGTGACGACTCGTTCGCCACGTCGAGCACGACGCTCAGCGTCGACGTCACGAAGCGTCCGACGGAGCTCGCCGCCCCGACCGCCCCGACCAGCGCGGTCGTGGGCTCGAAGGTCCGCCTGACGGCGACCGGGCTGCCCGAGGGTGCCACCGGCACGGTGACGTTCACCGACGCCGACGGCAAGGTCCTCTGCACGGCCACGCTGCCGGAGACGAGCTGCGAGACCGACGCGCTGCCGGTCGGTTCGAACACGGTGACCGTGTCCTACAGCGGTGATGCCACGTTCGCGGCGTCGAGCACCACGCTCGAGGTCGTCATCACCGCGGCCCCGGCTGCCGAGGAGGACCCGACGCCCGCTCCGACCGTCGACCCCACGACGGCCCCGACGGCGACGGCGACGGCCACGCCTGCCGCGACCGCGGGCACCGAGCTCGCCTTCACGGGTGCGCCGATCGTGATGAGCACCGGGATCGCCCTCGCCCTGGCGCTGCTCGTCGGTGGCCTGGTGCTGCTGGTGGCGCGTCGCCGCGCGGCCCGCGACACGGAGTCCACCGAGGAGTAGCCCCCACGACGAGAACCGCCCCGCACCACGGCCTTCCGTGGTGCGGGGCGGTTCTCGTCGTACCGTGGGTCAGTCCTGCTCGCGCATGGCGGCCAGGCGCTCGTTGTACGCCTTGAGCTCCGCGTCCCCGTCGCGCTCGGCCTGACGATCGAGGCGCTTCGCGTCGCGGGTGTCCGACTTCACCCAGTTGCGCACCACGAGCAGCGCGACGAACACCATGGGGAGCTCGGATGCTCCCCAGGCGATGCCGCCACCGGTGTGCTGGTCGTCGAGGAGCGCCGCGTCGTTCGTCTGCCCGAGCGCGTGGAACCAGTCGATCGCGTACACGGACTCGGAGGTCATCACCGCGACGCCGAAGAACGCGTGGAACGCCAGGGTCGCGAGCAGGGCGATGATCAGGATCGGGTACTGCGGCCGCTTCGGCCCCGGGTCGATGCCGACGAAGACCCAGAAGAACAGGTAGCCGCTCAGCACGAAGTGGACGACCATCACGACGTGCCACTCGTGGGACTGCATCGCGAACTGGAACGCCGGCGTGAAGTAGAACACCACGAGGGACCCGGCGAAGATCACCCCGGCGACGGCGGGCTTCGCCATGAACTGCATGTAGCGGGAGTGCACGAAGAGCATCAGCCACTCGCGGGCGCCGCGCGAGCCGTCGTTGCGCACCGGCAGGGTCCGCAGCGCGAGGAGCACCGGGCCGCCGAGGACGAGCGGCAGCGGCACGAACATCATCAGCAGCATGTGCTGGATCATGTGCGACGAGAAGTGGATCATGCCGTAGACCGACGGCCCGGCCGAGGTGGTCCAGATGAACACCGCGCAGCCGAGGACCCACGAGATCGTCCGGCCGACGGGCCACTTGTCGCCGCGCTTCCGGAGCTTCCGGACGGCGAACAGGTACCACCCGGCGCCGACCACCGCGAGCGCGAGCCAGACCCAGTCGATGTGCCACTGCGTCAGGAAGGTGTGCAGCGTCTGCGCCGGCGGGTACGGGTAGCCGATCAGACCGGACCGGGTGTCCTCACCGGTCTCGGGGGTCTGCGGGATCGGCGGCTGGCTGCGGGACACGGCGACGGAGACGCCGATCGCCACGGCCATGAAGACCACCTCGGCGAGGGCGAACCGCGTGAACGAGCGGCGGTCGAGCGGGGAGCGGAGCAGCGCCGGCACGAGCTTGCGGCGCTGCACGATCCCGGCGATGCCGAGCAGGATGAGGATCGACGCCTTGACGGTGATGAGCCACCCGTAGGTCGTCGTGAACAGGTCGAGCGGGCCGGTCAGCCGGAGCGAGGCGTTCACGACGCCGGAGAACGCCACCGCGGCGAACGACCAGCCGGCGAGCGTCGAGTACCGGGCGACGACGCGTCCTGTGGCGCCCTTCGTCCGGGTGCGGAGGAGGAGCACGGCGACGAGCCCGCCGGCCCAGACGCACACCCCGAGCAGGTGGATCGCGAGGGAGTTCACCGCGTTGGCGTGTTCGAGCGAGCCGGCGGCGTGGCCGGAGAGCGCGAGGGGCAGCAGGGCGAAGAGCCCGAAGACCGTGGCGACGGCGAGCGTCGTGACCCGGGTCGCGAACGCGGCGAGCACGGTGGCGATGAGGATCGCGGCGGCGGAGACCACGAGGGACTGGCCGATCTCGACCTGGAACGCGAAGAGCAGGAAGTTCCGCGCGAACAGCGGCGACGTGATCGACGAGCCGAGGGTGTTCGCCCCGGTGAACACGATCCCCACGACGGCCGCGAGGAACCAGATCGCGCCGGTCGTCGCGGCCCACCGGACGGCCCGGTGCTGCACGCTCGACATCGCGCCGTGGTCCTTCTTCTGCGCGGGGAGCGCGAACGCGGCGACGATGAGGAGCCCGACGGTCAGCGCGGCCATCCCGTCGTGCACCGCCCGCGCGACCGGCAGGCCGTACTGCACGAGGTCGCCCGCGGAGACGAGCTGCTGGTCCGAGGAGAACGCGCCGGTCACCGTCATCCCGATGATCGAGCACGCCACCGCGAGGGGCAGGGCGACGGCGAGCACGGTCGCGACGGTGGACGTGCGCGCGGTGCGGGGCGCGGACTCCGGCGCCGGGCCTCCAGGCTGGGCCTGCGCTGAATCTGGCTGGGGGGACGTGACGGTCATCAACCTTGTTCCAGGGACGCTTCCGCCCGCGAGCCCGCGGACCCTCCATCGTAGGCGCGCCCGTCTGGTCACACCCTGCGTTCCCAGATGCCCTCACTGCCGACGGCGAGGAAGCCGACCGCCTCGTTGACGTCGAGCATCGGGCGGTTCTCCTCCGCGTTGAAGGTGATGATCGACGGGTGCCCTGGGTGGTCCCGTGCGATCGTGTCGATCCCGACGACCTTGAGGAGCCACCCGAGTCGGTGCCCGCGGTGTTCCCGGAGGACCAGGGTGTCGCCCTGCATCACCGGTTGGGTGACCTCGTTCGGTACCGCCAGCTGCGTGAAACCGGCCAGAGTGGTGCTCGGGATGTGTTCGACGGCCACCGTCACCATCGTGCGCGGGGACTCCGCCAGGTGTGCCTCGTGCTCGGCCAGGCGCTCGAGCGTCCACACGTCCTCCGGCTCCTCCATGTCGCCCTCGGGCGCATCAGTGCTCATCCGCGTCTCGAGCAGGGCGATGCCGGCCTGCCACTGACGTGGGGTGGGGCCGGCCCAGGTGTGCACGCGGTAGTCCGCCCCGGCCGCGGTCGATGCACGCTCGTACAGGGTCTGCACGACGGAGTGGTCGGCGGGCAGGAGCAGTCGGCTGATCCGGTTCACCTGGCCGAAGCGCCACCCGCGGCCGGTCAGGAACCGGACGGCCGCCTCGTCCTCGGGGACGCCCCCGAACCCGGTCGGGGCGTGCAGGCACCCGTGCCCGACGGCCGGGCCGACCTGGCGGGAGACCGCGTACGTCTTCCACTGCGTCCGGCCGTCGGCACGCGCGATGCCCTCGAGGTGGTCGGCGAGGAGGGTCCCGAGGCCGCGCCGCTGGTGGTCCGGGCGGACGGCGATCGAGATCCAGCAGTTCGGGGTGCCCGGGGCCTGCTTGGTGTCGTAGGAGCCGACGGCGACGGTCGCGCCGTCCGGCGAGCGGAGCGCGAAGAGCCGGCTCGGTGCCTCGGTGTCGAGGAGGTAGGGGAGCTGCTCCTCGGGCGTCCAGAGGAGCTCGGGCAGACCGGTGACGGCCACCTCGGCCGCGTTCTGCACCGCGACCCACTCCCGGAACGCCTCGACCACCGCCGGCTCGCCCGCCATCGTCGCGGGCACGTCGAGTTCGATCACGCGGTACACGGTGTTCCCTCCGCGGCCGAGCACGGTGCAGGGCAGCCGAGCAGCATATCGGGACCCCACTCCCTGCCGCTAGGATTCCGGACGTGCTGCTCTCCGACCGCGACATCACCGCCCAGCTCGCCGCAGGCCGGATCGGCCTCGATCCCCACGACGCCTCGCTCGTCCAGCCCTCGAGCATCGACGTGCGCCTCGACAAGTACTTCCGGTTGTTCGACAACCACAAGTACCCGCACATCGACCCCGCCACCGACCAGCCCGACCTGACCCGTCTGGTCGAGACCGACCCGGACGAGGCCTTCGTGCTGCACCCGGGGGAGTTCGTCCTCGGGTCCACGTACGAGGTCGTCACGCTCCCCGACGACATCGCCGCACGGCTCGAGGGCAAGAGCTCGCTCGGCCGGCTCGGGCTCCTCACGCACTCGACCGCCGGCTTCATCGACCCCGGCTTCTCCGGACACGTGACCCTCGAGCTCTCGAACGTCGCGACGCTGCCGATCAAGCTCTGGCCGGGCATGAAGATCGGACAGCTCTGCTTCTTCCAGCTCTCGAGCCCCGCGGAGAAGCCCTACGGTTCGGCCGAGTACCAGTCGCGCTACCAGGGACAGCGCGGACCGACGCCGTCGCGTTCGGCGCAGAACTTCCACCGGGCGGACGTCTCCCAGCGCCCCTGACCGGGGCGGTGCCTCCGCGGCAGTAGAACGCTCGGTGCGCCGGATGCTACGAAATTTCTCATGTTGTGTATCGTGGCGGCATGTCCGGAGTCTCGTCACGGCCTGCGCCGCACCTCTCAGCAGCCGAGCTCATCCGTGACGCCCGCCTCCGAGCCGAGCTGACCCAGGTCCAGCTCGCGCACCGGGCCGGGGTCACGCAGAGCGTCATCAGCACGTACGAGAACGGTCGTCGTGAGCCGTCGCTCGCGGCGCTCCAGCGACTCCTGCTCGCCGCGGGGTTCCTGACCGTGATCGACCTCGAACCGGTCGCCGACCCGCCGCCGCTCCGCGACCGGGTGACGGCGAACCGCGCCGAGCTGCTCGAGGTGATCTCCCGGCTCGGGGGCCGGAACCCGCGGCTGTTCGGCAGCGTCGCGCGCGGTGAGGACGGGCCGGACAGCGACGTCGACCTGATGGTGGACCTGCTCCCGGGCCTCGGGATCTTCGCGCTGATGCGGATCCAGGACGCGGCCGAGCAGGTCCTCGGCGTCCGGGTCGACGTCGTCGCGGCGGACGGGATGAGCCGCGAGGTCGTCCGCGGATCGGTCGCGCTGTGAACCGCAACGTGGGGGAGCGCCTCGACGACGTCATCCGCGCGTGCGGGGTGATCGACCGGTACGTCTCACAGCCGTCGCTGCCCGAGGACCTGGTCTACGACGCGGTCCGGATGCGCCTGGTCGAGATCGGCGAGGCCGTGCGGATGCTGCCCGTCGCGGTGACGGCGGGGGAGCCGGGGATCCCGTGGTCGCGCGTCTCACTGCTCGGGGAGCGGCTCACGCGGCGCTACTTCGACACGACGCCGGCGATCGTGCTCGGGACGGCGCGGGTGGACGTCCCGCACCTCTGCGACGCGGCGCGGCGGCTGCGCGCCCGCATCGCGTGACGGCCCCGGCGCCCGGCTGGCCCACACCGGCCTGGAGGCTCGGTGCGGACCCGACCCGTGCCTCCCGTCCGGCGCCCGTCGCGACCACCGCCCACCAACGGGAGAGGGCCCCGTCCGCAGTGCGGACGGGGCCCTCCAGAGGGTGACGCGAGGGTCAGCTGCCGGCCTTGGCGAGCTTCTCCAGGGTGTCGTTGCCCTTGTAGGCCTCGACCGCGTTGTCCTTCGTGACGAGCACCGGGGTGAGCTCGATCGCGGGGACCGTCTTCACGCCGTTGTAGTTGTTCGTCTTGTCGATCTTCGTGTCGGGCTTGTTGCCCTTCGAGAGGTCGGTCACCAGGTCGACGGCGGCCTGGGCCTCTTCGGTGGTGTTCTTGTAGATCGTCGAGTACTGCGTGCCGGCCATGATCAGCGGGATCGAGGCGGTCTCGGAGTCCTGACCGGTGACGACGGGGTTCTCCTTGCCGGCGGCCTTGGTCGCGGTGAGGATCGCACGGGCGAGGGTGTCGTTCGGCGACAGGACGCCGTCGAGCTTGGTGTCACCCGAGTAGTACTGCGAGATCAGGTCGGTCATGCGCGACTGGGCGTTCTGCGCGAGCCAGCCCTTGGTCTGCACCTTCTGGAAGGTGGTCTGACCCGAGACGACCTTGATGGTGCCGTCGTCGATCTTCGGCTGCAGGACGTTCATCGCACCGTTGAAGAACACGGTGGCGTTCGCGTCGTCAGCCGAACCGGCGAAGAGCTCGACGTTGTACGGTCCGTTGCCCTTCTTCTCCTTGAGGCCCTTGAGGAGCGCCTGGGCCTGGAGCTGGCCGACCTTGTAGTTGTTGAACGCGACGTAGTAGTCGACGTTCTTGGTGTTCAGGATGTTGCGGTCCCAGGCGATGACGACGGCGCCCGAGGACTTCGCCGACTTGACCTGCGAGGTGAGCTGCGAACCGTCGGCGGCACCGATGATGACGGCCTTGGCACCCTTGGTGATCATGCCGGAGATCTGCGACTGCTGGTCCGGGACGGGGCTGCCGGCGTTGGCGTACTGGATGTCGGCCTTGAAGCCGGCGTCCTCGATCGACTTCTTGAACGCGGCACCCGCGAGGACCCAGTTCTGCGAGGTCTTCGCCGGCAGGGCGACACCGATGAGGTCGCCCTTCTTGATGGTCGCGTCCGAACCGCTGCCCGAGTCGGAGCCACGGGACGAGCAGCCGCTGAGGGCGAGGCCCGCGATGAGCGCCAGGCTGAGGCCGGCGACGATCTTCTTGCGCATGTGATTGCTTTCTCTTCGTTGAGGAGGGTTGGGGCCGGAGCCCCGCTGTGGGAGGTGGGGACTAAGGGAGGGTGATCTTCTCGGGCTGGTCCTCGATGGACCGCGGCTGCTGGGCGGCCACCGTGTTCTGCTCGGTGTCCTTCCGCTGGAACTGCCGCATCATGCCGCCGATCAGGGACGGGCGTCCCTGCGACTTCGAGTAGACGTCGAAGGCGACCGCGATGAGCAGCACCAGACCACGGATGATCTGCACCTTGTTGGACTCGAGGCCCATCAGCTGCAGGCCGTTCGAGAGCAGGGCCATCACGAGACCACCGATGATCGACCCGGAGATCGTGCCGACACCACCGGCGACCGCTGCACCACCGACGAACACGGCGGCGATCGCGTCGAGCTCCCAGCCGGTGCCGTCGGCCGGGCCGGAGGCACCGGAGTAGGCGACGAACACCATGCCGGCGATCGCGGCGAGGACGGACATGTTCATCATGACGAAGAAGTTGACCTTCTTCGCGCTGACACCGGAGAGCACCGCGGCGCTGGAGTTGCCACCGACCGCGTAGACCTGGCGGCCGAAGATCGTGTTCTTCGTGACGAAGCCGTAGATGATCGTCAGGACGCCGAGGATGATCGCGACGATCGGGACCGAGGTGCCGACCGGGCCGGCACCGAACAGGTACGTCGCGACGAGCGTCACGGCGACCAGGATGCCGGTGCGGACGATCGAGACCCACAGCGGCGGGACCTCGGCCTGCATCTTGCGACGACGGGCACGGCCGCGGGCCTCGATGATGATGAGCGCGGCGATCGTGACCAGACCGATCAGCAGCGTGCCGTTGCTGTAGCCGAAGTCCGGGCCGAAGTCACCGAGGAAGCCGGCGCCGATCGTCGTGTAGCCGTTCGGCACGGGGACCGAGGTCGAGTTGCCGATGATCTGGTTCACACCGCGGAAGATGAGCTGACCGGCCAGCGTCACGATGAACGCCGGGACGCGGACGAACGCCACCCAGAAGCCCTGCCAGGCACCGATGAGGGCACCGACGGCGAGGCCGAGGATGATCGCGGTCCACACCGGGAAGTGCCAGACCGCCATGGACTGCGCCACGATGATGCCGACGACCGCGGCGACCGAACCGACCGAGAGGTCGATGTGGCCGGCGATGATCACCATGACCATGCCGAGCGCCAGGATCAGGATGTAGGAGTACTGCAGGAACAGGTTGATCACGTTCGTGGGCTGCAGGATGAGCCCGTTCGTGGTGAACGCGAAGAACGCCAGCAGCACGATGAGTGCGATGACCATGCCGTACTGGCCGATGCTGTTGCCCTTGCCGAACAGCAGTTTCAGGTTGTTCATGAGACGGTGGCGCCCTTCCGCGCGGAGGTCATGCTGCGCATGAGCGATTCGGGATCGGCCTGGTCGGCCGGCAGGTCAGCGGTGATCTGACCCTCGAAGATGGTGTAGATCCGGTCGGAGAGACCGAGGAGCTCGGGCAGCTCGGAGGAGATCAGGATGATGCCCTTCCCCTCTGCCGCGAGCTGCTGGATGATGCCGTAGATCTCGAACTTGGCGCCGACGTCGATACCGCGGGTCGGCTCGTCCAGGATGAGGAGGTCGGGGTCGGTGAACATCCACTTCGACAGGACGACCTTCTGCTGGTTCCCGCCGGAGAGCTTCCCGACGTTCTCCTCGACGCTCGGCACCTTGGTGCGGAGCAGCTTCCGGTACTTCTCGGCGACCGAGTACTCCTCGAGCGAGTCGACGACGCCGCCCTTGGAGATCTTCTTGAGGTCGGCCGACACGGTCGAGCGCTTCACGGTGTCGAGCAGGTTCAGCCCGAGCGCCTTGCGGTCCTCGGAGACGTACCCGATGCCGGCGTCGATCGCCTGCTGGACGTTGTTGACCTTGATCTCGTGGCCGTCCTTGAAGACCTGACCGCCGAGGAACGTGCCGTAGGAGTGGCCGAAGAGGCTCATCGCGAGCTCGGTGCGACCGGCGCCCATGAGGCCGGCGAAACCGACGATCTCCCCGCGCTTCACGGTGAAGTTCGAGCCCTTGCAGACCAGGCGGCTCGCGTCGAGCGGGTGCTGCACCGTCCAGTCGCGGACCTCGAAGAAGGTCTCGCCGATCTTCGGGGTGCGGTCCGGGAAGCGCGACTCGAGCGAACGGCCGACCATCCCGCGGATGATCCGGTCCTCGTTGACGCCGTCCGCCTTGACGTTGAGCGTCTCGATGGTCTTGCCGTCACGGATGATCGTGATGCTGTCCGCGATCTGCTCGATCTCGTTGAGCTTGTGGCTGATGATGATGCTGGAGATCCCGCGGGCCTTCAGGCCGACGATCAGGTCGAGCAGGTGCTGCGAGTCGTTTTCGTTGAGGGCCGCGGTGGGCTCGTCGAGGATGAGCAGCTTGACGTCCTTGTGCAGCGCCTTCGCGATCTCCACGAGCTGCTGCTTGCCGACGCCGATGTTCTTGATCTGCGTGTCCGGGTCGTCGCCGAGACCGACGCGGGCGAGCAGGTCCTGGGCGCGCAGCTGGGCCGTGGTCCAGTCGATCGCGCCGAACCGGCTGGGCTCGTTGCCGAGGAACAGGTTCTCGGTGATCGAGAGCTCCGGGATCAGCGCGAGCTCCTGGTGGATGATCACGATGCCGGCCTGCTCGGACTGCTTGATGTTCGCGAAGCGAACCTCTTCGCCCTCGTAGACGATCTCGCCGGTGTAGGTGCCGTACGGGTAGACGCCGGAGAGGACCTTCATCAGGGTCGACTTGCCGGCACCGTTCTCGCCGCAGATCGCGTGGATCTCGCCGGCACGGACGTTGAGCGACACCTCGGACAGTGCCTTGACACCAGGGAACTCCTTGGTGATCGACCGCATCTCGAGGATGGTCTCGGGTGCGGTGATCGACCGGGTCTCGAGTCCGGTGTCGATCGGGGTTGACGCCACGGTGCATCTCCTTCTGCCGCTGCGATGCGGCAGTCCTTCGGGTGGTTCTGCTGCGACAACGAAGGGCACAGGAGGCTGTGCGGACTTCGCTGTCGGTCCGGTGTCCCCGCCGGTGTGACGGTGATGTGAACGGTCACATCGGCTGGAACGGAGGTAATACTACGCACGGCGTCGGCACGGGTGTCAATTCCGTATGGTCGCGTTTCGGTAACGGACCGCATCTCCGCACGGAAGGGGGCGTCCGGTGGCCCCCGGGCTGGGGTCGCGCCGCCCGCGTGTCGGCTGCTGCGGTCGCCGCCGGACCCGCGTGGAACGGGCCGGACCAGAGGCTCGTGGCGGCCCCGGCCAGAGCCTCCCGTCGGCCCTGTGCCCGCGTCCGCGCCGCCGCCCGCCGGTTCGTGTCATGGCGCGCTCGCGAGCTCCGGCTCACCGTGCGCTGCGCGCTGCGCATCGTGCGCGCTCTGCGCTCCGCGCATCGTGCGCGCTCGCGCTCGCGCTCCCCACGCGCGTTCCTTCCCATCGCGCCCGCACCGGGAAGGGGAATCGCGCGTCGGGGGTCGGAAGGAACGACCACCAACGCGCGATTCGACCCCCTTCGCGCGAAACTCCTGGTCAGCCGCGTGGGGCAGCTGTGAGCGGGGCGGGGCGGCGCCAGCCGACGCCGGGTCAGCCGCGGGTGCGCGGAGCGCCCGTGGAGGCGCGGACCACGAGCTGCGGGACGATCTCCACGGGGCGCAGCAGGTCGTCCTCGCGAGGGAGCAGCAGGTCCACACAGCGTCGGCCGAGCTCGGCGAAGTCGACCTGCACGGTGGTGAGCGGCGGCCAGAAGTGCTTCGCCTCCGGGATGTCGTCGTAGCCCACCACGGAGAGGTCCCCGGGGACGTCGAGCCCGTACGACCGGGCAGCGTGCATCACCCCGAGCGCCATCGCGTCGTTCGAGCAGAACACCGCGGTGCAGTCCCGCCACCGCAGCAGCTCACGCCCCGCGTGGTAGCCGAAGTCTGCGGTCCAGTCCCCGAGGATCGGCGGCTGCACCGGCATGTCGCGGTCGGACATCTCGCGGAGGAAGCCCTGCATCCTGGCGTCCGCCTCGATCCAGTCCTGGGGTCCCGCGATGTGCCGGATGTACTCGTGGCCGAGGTCGAGGAGGTGTGCGGTCGCCAGGCGGGCGCCCTCCATCTGGTCGACCCAGAGCGCGGTCGGGTCCTCGTTGATGCTCGAGCGCAGCGTGACGTACGGGGTGCGCACGCCGAGCTCCTCGATGAGGTCGAACACCCGCTGCTGCGGGGCGAGCACGATGATGCCCTCGACGTCCTGGTCGAGCAGGTGGCCGAGGCCGTCGCGCACCGCGGTGTCCGTCGGTTCCGCGATGTTCGCGGTCGTGACGGAGTACCCGCGACCGACGGCGGCGTCCTCGATCGACTGCAGCGTGACCGCCGGGCCGTAGTGGGACCGGCGCGCCGTCAGGACACCGATCGTCCGCGTCCGGCTGGTCACCAGTGCGCGCGCGGCCCGGTTCGGCCGGTACTGCAGCTGCTCCATCGCGGCGACCACGCGGTCGCGCGTCTCGGCGCGGATCGCGTCCGAGTTGTTGAGCACCCGTGACACGGTCTGGTGCGACACACCGGCGACCCGCGCGACATCGCGGATGCTGGGCGATCGCGGTTGCTGTGCCCGCGTCGACGCCATTGCTGCTCTCTCCTGCCCGGGACCGTGGCACGCCCATGTGCACGTTCACATTCCGAGCCAGATCATTATGCACGTCCGCGGCCCCGACGCCAGCTGAGAGCGCCGGAGCCCGGGTCCTACAGCCAGTCGCGCTTCCGGAAGACGACCCAGAGGATCCCCGCGAGCGCGAACATGCCGGCGATCGCGGCCGGGTAGCCGTACCGCCAGTGCAGCTCGGGCATGTGGTCGAAGTTCATCCCGTAGACGCCGGCGATCAGCCCCGGCGCGAAGAGGATCGCCGCCCACGAGGAGATCTTCTTCACCTCCTCGCCCTGCCGGTGCGCGGCGCGGGCGAGTTGCCGGCTCTCCTCGCCCTGGGCCAGGCTCGCGCTGGTCATCCGGCGCATCGCCTCGTTCTGCTCCTGGGAGACCAGGGTCGAGTGCAGCGTGAGTGCGTTCTCGAGCAGCGCGCGGAACGAGTCGACCCGCTCGGTGACCCGCAGCGCGTGGTCGAGGACGTTGCGGAGCCGGTGCTGGACCTCGTCGTCGACGCCGTACTTGTCGGCCCCGCGGAGCAGCCCCTTCACCATCGCCGGCACCGGCTTCGTGGCGCGCTGGAACGCCAGGACCTCGCTGAGCAGCTGGTAGATCCGCTTCGAGACGTCCGCGGCGACGTGACCGGCGAAGAGCTGGTCCTCGATCTCGTCGATCTCGTCCTGCAGCACCTCGACGACGGGCGCGTAGCCGTCCACGACCTCGTCGAGGACCGCGGCGGTGACGGCTTCGGAGCCCTTCGCGAGGAACTCCGGGTCCTGCTCGACGCGGGCGCGCAGGGCGGCGAGGTCGGGCCGGTCGGCGTGCCGGACGCTCACCACGAACCGGTCGCCCACGAACAGGTGCACCTCGCCGAACGCGACGGTTCCCTCGTCGGCGCAGAACCAGGCCGGGCGCAGCACGACGAACAGCGTGTCGCCGTAGCGCTCGAGCTTCGCGCGCTGGTGCCCCTTCATCGCGTCCTCGACCGCGTTCTCGTGCAGGTCGAACTCGGTCGCGACGGCGTCGAGCTCACGCGGGTCCGGGCGCAGCAGTCCGATCCACGCGAGGTCGTGGTCCGATGACGACTCGACGCGGCGTCCGTCGACGTAGACGGCGTTGTCGATCATTGCCATGCTGTGCTCCTCCGATGGGGAGCAGGCAGGCGCGAGTCCGCGCGGCGGTGCCGTTGCGGGGGCGGTTCAGGACACGGGCGCGGCGACGACGTTCAGGGGCAGCCGGCCCGCACGAGGATGGTCACCCGACATCGCGCCTCACCTGCCCTTCTGGTTCGTCCTGCGGCGCGGATCGCGCCGTCGTCCGGCGCTGCACGCGCCCGGCGGCGCCCGTTGCGCAGCCGACCGCCGAGCGTACGCCTGTCACCCGCGATCCCCAAACAGCGGCATCGGGACCAGGATGCTGCCATGTGACATTGCGGTCACTGTTCATCGAAGGAGATGTCATGGCAAGCACACGATTCCGACTGTCCATCGCGGCCACCGCACTCGCGACCGTCCTGCTCGGCGGGCTGGCGGCGGCGCCGGCCTCGGCGACGAGCGGGGCCGACCCGTCGCCGACGACGACGGGGAGCTTCGAGTTCAACTGCAACGGGACCCCGGGCGGCGGCGCGCGGGTGTCGTGGGAGCGCGTCGGCACGAAGTACACGGCGACGATCGACGAGTACCGCCTCTCGCCGGCGCACGGCGACACCAACCAGAACGGCGAGGTCCACCTCGCGCTCACCGGCGGCGGGTCGCTCTCGAAGAAGGGCCTGACCGCGGACGGAGGCTGGCACGCACTGGGCGCCACCGCGACGACCACCGCCGCGAGCGACGCGGCGATCGAGCACGCGTTCACGTTCGTGTACGCGGGGTTCCCGACCTACCCGCGGTGCTCCGCGTCCAGGTGGCTCTGACGGGGCGACCGGGCGCCGGCTGCTGCAGGAGAGCGACAGTGCTCGTGGGCCAGGCCCGCGAGCACTGTCGCTTCGGAGCAGGTCAGTCCAGCGCGCGGACCGGGAGCTCCGTGAGCTGCCACCCCAGCCAGGGGCTGAAGGCGAACGGTGCCGCCGAGACCGCGGCGCGCAGCTTCTCCTCGGAGAGCCACACCCACTCGGAGACCTCGTCGGCGGCGGGTTCCGGGTCGTGGTCGGCCACGGCGCGGAACACCGGGCAGACCTCGTTCTCGACGATGCCGGACGCGTCGACGGCGCGGTACCGGAAGTCGGGCAGGACCTCTTCGATGCTGTGCACGGTGAGGCCGAGCTCGCGTGCGGCACGGCGGGCGATGGCGTCCGCGAACGACTCGTCCGGGCCGGGGTGGCCGCAGAACGAGTTCGTCCAGACACCGGGCCAGGTCTTCTTCGCGAGCGCCCGACGGGTCACGAGGATCTCGCCGGCGGCGTTCGTCACGTGGCAGCTGAACGCCAGGTGCAGGGGCGTGTGGTCTGTGTGCACCGTGAACTTGTCCGCTGTACCGATCGGGGTACGGTCATCGGCCAGAAGCACCACGGTTTCCGGGAATTGGCTCATCTGTCTCGATAGATTAGGCCAATGACGGACGAAGCGGCCACCGTGGCGCACATCGACCTCGCCCTGGTCGACGAGTGCCTCGAGCGGTTCTTCGCCGTGTCCTCGGCCCGGGCGCAGGCGTTCGGACGCCCCTCGGAAGAACTCTGGCGTGTGCTCCGCAAGGCGAGCATGGGCGGCAAGCGGTTCCGTCCGCGCATGGTCATCACGGCGTACGCCGGGCTCGGCGGCACCGACGTCCACGCCGCCGCCAACGTCGCGGCCGCGTACGAACTGCTGCACACCGCACTCGTCGTGCACGACGACGTCATCGACCGCGACTGGTCGCGCCGCGGGATGCCGAACGTGGCCGGGTCGTTCCGCGACACCGGCACGACCGGTGGGCTGCCGCTGCCGACCGCCGAGCACCGGGGGATGAGCGCCGCGGTGATCGCGGGGGACCTCGCGCTGTCCGGGGCACCGCGGTTCATCGAGTCGAGCGGGGTCGACGGCGACCGCCGCACCCGCTTGCTGGACCTGTTCGACGACGCGGTGTTCGCCAGCGCCGCCGGTGAGATGGCGGACGTCGACCTGACCCACGGCGTGATGCCGACCGTGGACGAAGTGCTCGCGATGGAGCGTGCGAAGACCAGCGTCTACTCGTTCGAAGCACCGCTGCAGTCCGGTGCCGTGCTCGCGGGGGCGCCCGAAACCGTGGTCGCGGCACTCGGCGCCTTCGGCCGCGAGATCGGGATCGCCTACCAGGTGGTGGACGACCTGCTCGGGGTGTTCGGGGACGAAGCCGCGACGGGCAAGACCGCGATCGGCGACCTGCGCGAGGGCAAGCGCACCATGCTCATCGCCTACGCGGCGACCACGGCGTGCTGGCCCGAGCTGGCGCCGTACCTCGGCGACCCGCACCTGACCGAGGAGCGCGCCGCGGAGATGCGTCGCCTGCTCGTCGAGTGCGGCGCCCACGATGCGGCACTCGCCCGTGTCCGGGAACACACCGCTCTCGCCCGCGCCGAACTCGCCGCGCTGCCGTACGAACTCGCGGACCGGCTGGAGACGCTCGTGTCCGAGCTGGTGGAGCGCGTCCGGTGAGCTCCAGCAACTCGGGGAGCACGCACACCGCGCGGCTCCCGCTCTACGACGCCACCGCGGAAGCCGCGTCCTCGGTCGTCATCGACCGGTACTCGACGTCGTTCG
Source organism: Curtobacterium sp. PhB136 (assembly GCF_004346855.1). NCBI lineage: Bacteria > Bacillati > Actinomycetota > Actinomycetes > Micrococcales > Microbacteriaceae > Curtobacterium > Curtobacterium sp. PhB136. Next base: position 205,186 of record NZ_SMGH01000004.1, on the reverse strand, counting down.
GGATGGCGAGCCGCCTGCTCACCAAGGACACCCGAGAGCACATCCGGAACGTCTACGCCCTGGTGCGCGTCGCCGACGAGGTCGTGGACGGCCCGGCGACCGAAGCCGGCCTCGACCCCGCGCTCGCACGCACGGTGCTCGACGAGCTCGAGCAGGACACCGAGCGGGCGATGGCGCACGGCTTCTCGGTGAACCCGGTCGTGCACGCCTTCGCCCGGACCGCGCGGACGACGGGCTTCGGGGCCGAACTGACGCGGCCGTTCTTCGCGTCGATGCGGATGGACCTCGAGCAGACCGAGCACGACGACGCCTCGTTCGACACGTACGTCTACGGCTCCGCGGAGGTCGTCGGTCTGATGTGCCTCCGCGCGTTCGTGTACCGCGCGGGCCGCCCGACCTTCGACGACTCCGTGCTGGTCGACGGTGCCCGGGCGCTCGGTGCCGCGTTCCAGAAGGTGAACTTCCTCCGCGACCTGCACGCGGACTTCGAGGTCCTCGGTCGCTCGTACTTCCCGGGCGTCGACGTCCGGAGCTTCGACGAGGCGACGAAGGACCGCCTGGTCGCCGACGTCCAGGCGGACCTCGACACCGCAGCCCGGACGGTCCCGCTGCTGCCGAAGGACGCCCGCCACGCGGTCGGCCTCGCGCACGCGCTCTTCCAGGAACTCAACGACCGCATCGCGGCCACCCCCGCCAGCCGGCTCATCACCACGCGCGTCCGCGTGCCGAACCCGGTGAAGGCGAAGCTGGCCGCACAGGTGCTCGCCGGCCGCGCGCCGCTGCGATCCCGCACCGTCCCCACCAGACAGACAGGAGGCCCGTCATGAGCCCGACCCGTGCCTCCGGTCCGACGACCCAGCCGTCCACTGCCCGCAAGGTGCCCGTCCGTCGCGCCGTCGTGATCGGCGGTGGCATCAGCGGGCTCGCGTCCGCCGCGCTCCTCGCACGGGACGGCTTCGCCGTCACGGTGCTCGAGCAGCGGAACCAGCTCGGCGGCCGCGCCGGTTCGTGGGAGCGGGACGGCTTCCGGTTCGACACCGGCCCGTCGTGGTACCTGATGCCCGAGGTGTTCGACCACTTCTTCCGGCTGCTCGGCACCAGCGCCGACGAGCAGCTCGACCTCGTCAAGCTCGACCCCGGGTACCGCGTCTACAGCGAGGGCTACGACGAGCCGATCGACCTCCGGGCATCGCGGGAGGACAACCTCGCCCTGTTCGAGTCGATCGAGCCGGGCGCCGGCAAGCGGATGGCGAAGTACCTGGACTCCGCGGCGGAGACCTACGACATGGCCGTCCGCCGGTTCCTGTACGGCACGTTCCAGGACTTCCGGAAGCTCGCCGCACCGGACGTGCTGCTCCGGATGGGCAAGCTCGCACGGCTCCTGATCGAGCCGCTGTCGACCTTCGCGGAGAGTGCCGTGCGGGACCGCCGGCTCTGGCAGGTCCTCGGCTACCCCGCCGTCTTCCTCGGCACGAGCCCGTATGCCGCTCCGAGCATGTACCACCTGATGAGCCACCTCGACCTCGCCGACGGCGTGCTCTACCCGAAGGGCGGCATCACCGAGGTGATCAACGCCGTCGAGCGGGTCGCCCGGGCCGAGGGGGCCCAGATCATCGCCGGAGCGAAGGTCGAGCGGATCGTCGTCGAGGGCGACCACGTCACGGGCGTCGTGCACCGGGACCGCCGGGGCGTCCAGCACGTCGCGCCGGCCGACGTCGTCGTCAGCGCGGCCGACCTCCGGCACACCGAGATGCAGCTCCTCGACCGGGAGCACCGGACGCACGGTGAGTCGCACTGGAAGAAGCGCGACCCGGGCCCCTCCGCCGTGCTCGTCTACCTCGGGATCGACGGCCCGGTGCCCGGGCTCCTCCACCACACCCTCGTCTTCACCGCGGACTGGAAGGCGAACTTCGGCGCGGTCTTCGGCGACGACCGGCACGTGCCCGACCCGGCGTCGATCTACGTCTGCGCCCCTTCCGAGACGGACCCGACGGTCGCCCCGCCCGGCTCGAGCAACGTGTTCATCCTCGTGCCGTTGCCCGCCGACGTCGGCATCGGCAAGGGCGGCGTCGACGGCGCCGGTGACTGGGAGGTCGAGCGCATCGCCGACCGGGCGATCGACGTCGTGGCCGAGCGTGCCGGCGTCCCCGACCTCCGCGACCGCATCCGGGTCCGGCGCACGGTCGGTCCCCGGGACTTCGCGGACGACTTCAACGCCTGGAGCGGGTCCATGCTCGGGCCGGCGCACACGCTGAAGCAGAGCGCCTTCTTCCGTGAGGGCAACGCATCCGAGAAGGTCGACGGGCTCTACTACGCCGGGTCCTCGACGATCCCGGGCATCGGTCTGCCGATGTGCCTGATCTCCGCGGAGGTGCTGCTGAAGCGCATCCACGGCGACACGTCGACCGAGCCGCTCCCGACGCCGCTCGAACGCGCCGCGGACGCACCGCCGCGGCCGACGAAGCGTGCGCCACGGCGGATGACCGCGGCCGCAGGCTGATGCCGGGGCTGTACCTGCTCGGGCTGCTCGTCGCCCTGACCGGCATGGTGGTCCTGGACCGCCGGTTCACGCTGTTCTTCTGGCGAGCACCGTGGCGGGCGTGCGCCGTGACGGTGATCGGCGTCGCGTTCTTCCTCGTCTGGGACGCCGTCGGCGTGGGGCTCGGCATCTTCTTCATCGGCGAGACGCACCTGCTCACGGGGGTGCTGCTCGCGCCGGACGTCCCGCTCGAGGAGCTCTTCTTCCTGCTGCTGCTCTGCTACACGACGATGAACCTGTTCGGGTTCGTCCGTCCTCGGGTCGCCCGGTCGGCCGACGCCGCCGCGGAACGAGCCGACCGGTGACGGGCTCAGGCGCGTACGCGCTCCTCGCCCTGCCGTTCTTCGCGATCGTGGCCGTCGTCGGTGTCGTCGCCGCGGTGGTCGGCGCGCGCCGGGCCCGGCGCACCGGCCGCTCGGTGCACCGCACCCGCCGGATCGGGCTCGTCACGGGCCTCGTCACCGGGATCGCGCTCCTGGCGATGACGATCGTGTTCGACAACGTGATCGTCTCGCTGCGGATCGTGGCCTACGACCCGTCGTTGATCAGCGGCGCGAAGATCGGCGCGATCCCGGTCGAGGACCTCGCGTACTCGATCGCCGCGGTCGTCCTGCTCCCCGCGCTCTGGGTCCTGCTCAGCCGCGACCACGCGCGGTCGGGACCCGACCGCGCGACCAGCCCCGTGCCCGAGAACCGGCCACGACCCCGACCGGAGGATCCGCGATGACGGCGACCCCTGCCTCCCGGCAGTCGACACTGGGCGCGCTCTTCGTGTCGTCCCGACCCATCAGCTGGGTGAACACCGCCTACCCGTTCGGCGCCGCGTACCTGCTCGGCAGCGGCGTCGGCGTCGACGGCGGTGGCGGGTTCTCGATCGCCGCGTTCCTCATCGGCGTCGTGTACTTCCTGGTGCCCTACAACCTGGCGATGTACGGCATCAACGACGTCTTCGACTACGAGTCGGACCTGGTGAACCCGCGGAAGGGCGGGGTAGAGGGCGCGCTGCTCGACAAGAGCGTGCACCGCACGACGCTCTGGGCGGTCGTCGTCACGAACGTGCCCTTCCTGATCGCGCTGGTGCTCCTCGGCGGACCGTGGTCGTGGCTCGTCCTCGCGATCAGCGTGTTCGCGGTCATCGCGTACTCGGCACCCGGGCTCCGCTTCAAGGAGAAGCCCTTCCTCGACTCGCTCACCTCGAGCACCCACTTCGTGTCGCCCGCGGTCTACGGCCTCGCGCTCTCCGGGCCGCACTGGACGGGCCAGCTCGTCGCGGTGTGCATCGCGTTCTTCCTCTGGGGCGTCGCATCGCACGCGTTCGGCGCCGTGCAGGACGTCCTCGCCGACCGGGCCGGCGGCATCGGCTCCGTCGCCACCGTCATCGGCGCACGTGCCACGGTCCGGCTGGCCTTCGTCGCGTACGTCGTCGCCGGCGTCGCGCTGCTGTTCTCCGCGTTCCCCGGGCCGATCGCCGCCGTCGTGGTGATCCCGTACGCGCTCAACGTGCTGCCGTGGTGGAACGTGACCGACGCAGGCGCGGAGTCGGCGAACGCCGGGTGGAAGCGCTTCCTCTGGATCAACTACCTGGCGGGCTTCATCGTCACGATGGCGCTGATCGCGTACGCCTTCACACACTGACCCCGCACGTGCCCACGGCGTCACCGGTCCCTGACAGGATGGACGGGACGTCGTCGTCGGCGTCGCTCGAACACGAAGGAGTGCACGCATGACGGTCCGCATCATCCACGTCGGTCTCGGAGGGTGGGGCGGCAGCTGGGCACGCGTCGCGCTCCCCGCGGTGTCGGAGGTCGAGGTGGTCGGCATCGCCGACCCGAGTGCCACGACGCTCGAGGCCGTCCGGACGGACCTCGGGCTCCCCACCAGCGCTGCGTTCCCCTCGCTGACCGATGCGCTCGCCGGCGTCGAGGCCGATGCCGTCGTCATCACCGCACCCGCGGTCACCCACGTGCCACTCGCGCTCGAGGCGCTGGACGCCGGCAAGCACGTCCTCGTCGAGAAGCCGTTCGCGAACTCCGCGGTCGAAGCCGCTGAGGCCGTGCACCGTGCCGAGGAACTCGGTCTCGTGCTGCAGGTCAGCCAGAACTACCGCTTCTACCCGGCGCCCCGGGTGGTGCAGGACCTCCTCGCCGCGGACGCCGTGGGGGAGCTCTCGGCGATCAACATCGACTTCCGCCAGTGGGACAACGACCGTGCGTTCGAGGACCACCCGCACTACCGGTTCCCGCACGCGATGATCAACGACATGGCGATCCACCACTTCGACCTGCTCCGGATGGTCACCGGCAAGGAAGCCGTCCGGGTCTTCGCGAAGGCCACCTACCCGTCCTTCAGCAAGTACCAGGACGAGGCGGTCGCGTCGATGCTGATCGAGATGGAGGACGGCCTGGTCGTCAGCTACCGCGGCAGCTGGCTGAGCCGTGGGGAGCACACGCCGTGGGCCGGGGAGTGGAGCATCCAGGGGGAGGACGGTGAGCTCCAGTTCACCAGCCGCGGCGGCGAGCCCGGGGACGTCAGCTGGGACCTCGTCACGGTCCGCCGTCCGGGCGACACGAGTGCGGCGCCCGTCGAGCTGCCGACCGCGGAGCACCACGACCGGCAGGGCGGGCTGCAGGCCTTCGCCCGGGCGGTGGCGGGCGGTCCGGCACCGGAGACGAGCGGGCGCGACAACCTGCGGAGCCTCGCCCTGATGGAGGCGGCGACCCGCTCCGCGGCGTCCGGCTTCCCCGAGGACGTCGTCGTGCCGTCCTGACGGTCGGCGCGCGGCTGTCGCGTGCCGAGTGGTCACCAACGGTCGCCTCGCGCGCGAGCAGGCGTCCGTTCGTGCGCGCTCGGCGCCCGGGAGGCCCGTGGCGGACCGGCACCGTGCCTCCCGTCCGGCCGTGGTCGCGACCAGGGCCCGGGCCGGACCCGCAGGAGCGCGTCAGGCCGCGCCGGCCGTCCGCCGCGCCTGCGCGACCGCGGCCCGCACGCCCGTGGACCACTGCGGGCCGTGCCCCGGCAGGACGTGGCGCGCCTCGGTGTCCTCCAGCCGGGACAGCGACGCGACCGCGGTGTCCATGTCGGCCGTCGCCGCCGGAGCCACCACCCGCGGCCCGATCCCGCCGGTGTACGGGTCGAAGGTGACCAGCGCGTCCCCGACGATCACCGCGTCCCGGTCCGCGAAGTGCAGCGCGACGTGCCCGTCGGTGTGCCCCGGGGTCTCGATGATCCACGGCGAGCCCGGGACGTCGGCGCGGGACTCGAGCGGCTCGGTGTCCTCGATCCCGTCGACGTTCGCCGCCCCGGCGAGGAGCATCTGCCCGAGCGGCAGCAACCCTCCGGGGTGGCCGAGCACGAACCCGAGCCGGTTCGTCTGCGGCCGGTACGAGTACGGGTGTGCGGCCAGCGCCGTGTCCCCGGGGTGCACGAACACCGGCGTGCCCCACTCCCGGTGTGCCCGCGCCGCGGTGCCGACGTGGTCGAAGTGCCCGTGCGTGAGCAGGATCCCCTCGACCCGGGACGGCGTGTACCCGAGGTCGTGCACGGCCAGCAGCAGGTGCGGCCACGCGGCGGGGAGCCCTGCGTCGACGACGAGCAACCGGTCCCCGGTCTCGACGAGGTACTGGTTCGTGTGTGCGATCTCGAGGCGGTGGATCCCCTCGGCGACGTCTCGGTACAGCATGCGCGGGACGCTAGCCGTCCGTCTCTGGGCGTCCTTCCGGGTGTGTGTCGGGCCGCGAGCGTGTACGAACGATGTATGGCGAACGACAGTCTCCCCGAGCTCGAGCTCGCGAACGTCCGCACCCGCGAGCGCATCACCGACACCGTCGAGCGGATCCGGCAGAAGGTCGACGTGCCCGCGCGCACCCGTCTCGCCGTCGCGAAGACGAAGCAGCGCTGGCACCGCGACCCGACCCCGCTCGTCGCGCTGGCGGCCACCGCTGCCGCCGGCATCGCGGCGATCGTCGTGGGCGTCCGCATCCGGCACTCGCCGGGGGCGCGTCTGGACGCGCTCCGCACCCCGGCACCGGTCCCCGTGTTCAAGCCGGTGAAGGTGGGCAAGGACGGCAAGTCGAAGGGCGTCCCGGCGTTCTCGCGCAAGGACGACAAGCACAACCCCGTGCTGCAGGACCAGCAGGCCGCTGCGAAGCGCCGCAAGAAGGTCCAGAAGCAGGCGAAGAAGGCCGGCAAGCAGGCCGCCAAGCGCGCGAGGAGGATCTGAGCATGGCACGCGACCAGCAGAAGCCCGCGCCGGACGACCCCAGGAAGCCGGACAGCCCGACGGACCTCACGAAGCCGTCGCTGATGTACACGCTCAAGAAGACCCTCCGCGAGTTCTCGAGCGACCAGTGCACCGACCTCGCCGCCAGCCTGACCTACTACTCGGTCCTGGCACTGTTCCCCGGGCTGCTGGCCGTGGTGTCGATCCTCGGCCTCGTCGGCCAGGCGGACACGACGATCAAGACGCTCCTCGACATCGTCGGGAACATCGGCTCGCCGCAGGTCGTCGAGCTGATCCGCGGCCCGATCGAGAACCTCGTCCGGTCGCCTGCCGCCCCGGTCACGTTCATCGTCGGTATCGTCGGCGCGATCTGGTCCGCCTCCGGGTACGTCGGGGCGTTCGGTCGGGCGATGAACCGCGTCTACAACGTGCGTGAGGGCCGTCCGATCTGGAAGCTCCGTCCGACCATGCTCGGCGTCACGCTCTTCACCGTGATCCTGCTGGTGCTCGGTCTCCTGGTCCTCGTGAGCGGCCCGCTGGCCCGCAGCTTCGGCGACGTCATCGGCCTCGGTGACGTCGCGGTGACCGTGCTGTCGATCGTCCAGTGGCCGATCCTGCTGGTCATCGCGATCGTCGTCGTCGCGGTGCTCTACTACTGGTCGCCGAACATCAAGCAGCCGAAGTTCACCTGGGTGAGCGGTGGCTCGATCCTCGCGCTCCTCATCTGGATCATCGCGAGCGTCGGCTTCGGGTTCTACGTCGGGAACTTCTCGAACTACAACGCGACGTACGGGTCCCTCGGTGGTGTGATCGTCTTCCTGCTGTGGATCTGGATCACGAACAACGCGCTGCTGTTCGGTGCGGAGTTCGACGCCGAGCTCGAGCGGAGCCGGCAGCTGCAGGCGGGCATCCGCGCTGAAGAGGACATCCAGCTGCCCGAACGCGACACCCGGCAGATCGCGAAGCAGGACGAGAAGCACGCGCAGGACGTCCTCGAGGGCATCAAGATCCGCGACAGCGCCGGCCGCGAGTAGCCGCCGACGGCTCCCGGGCACGTCCGCTACGGTTCGGACGTGCCCGACTTCCTCGAGGGGCTCCCGTTCTGGTGGCTCGTCCTCGCGCTCTTCGTGATCGTGTTCTGCCGTGCGCAGGCCACGTACTGGATCGCGCGCGGTGCCGTCGCCGGAGCATCGCGTTCGCGGTGGGGGCGCTGGCTCGACTCGGCTGCGGTCCGTCGGGGTTCGGCTCTGCTCGACCGGTTCGGCCTGCCGGTGCTCACGGTGAGCTTCGTGACGGTGGGGCTGCAGACGGTGATGAACGCCGCCGCCGGCCTCGCCCGGGTGCCGTGGTGGCGGTACCTCGTCGCGATGGTCCCGGGCTGCGTCGCGTGGGCGTTCCTCTACGCCACCGTCGGCCTCGCCGTGTTCTGGGCCGTCGTCGCCGCACTCGCCGGCTCGCCGTGGGGGATGGCCGCGGTCGTGGCCCTGGTGGTCCTGCTGGTGGGGACGGTGGCAGTTGTCCACAACCGCCGCAACCGGCCTGGAGGCTCGGCTCGGCTTCCGTAGGCTGGCTCGCGTGACGACTTCCCTCCCTGCAGATCGTCCGGTCGCCCTGGTGACCGGAGCCACCCGCGGCATCGGCCGCGCGATCGCGGCCGACCTCGGCTGCACCCACCACGTGCTCGTCGGCGGCCGCTCGGCCGACGCGGTCGCGGTCGTCGTGGCCGACCTGCCGAGTGCCGGACCCTTCGTGGGCGACCTCGGCGCGGGGGACGTCCCCGACATGCCGGATCGCCTCGACGTGCTCGTGCACTCCGCGGGCGTGGAGCAGGGCAACCGGATCGCGGACACCCCGCGTGCCACGTGGGAAGCCGTGTTCGCGACGAACGTGTTCGCGGTCGCCGAGCTCACCCGCCTGGCGCTGCCGGCGCTCCGGGCGTCGCACGGTCTGGTCGTGACGATCAACTCCGGCTCGGGCTTCCTCTCCGGCCCCGGCGGCGGCGTGTACGGCGCGTCCAAGTTCGCGCTCCGTGCGTTCACCGATGCCCTGCGGGAAGAAGAACGGGGCAACGGCGTCCGGGTGTCGAGCGTGCACCCGGGCCGCACGGACTCCGACATGCAGCGGGCCCTGACCGAGAAGCTCGGGGAGTCCTACGACACGGCGTACTTCCTCGCCCCGCAGGACGTCGCCGACGCCGTCCGCACCGTCGTCGACCTGCCGGAGCGCGGAACGATCGAGACGCTCTCGATCCGTCCCACCCGGAAGCGCTAACCCGCGGTCAGGTCCAAGCGCACGTCCAGCCCCAGACGATCCAGGAACGTCTCGTCGTGACTGACCACGACGACCGCGCCGCGGTAGGCCTGCAGGGCATCGACGAGCTGGTCGACGCTCGTGATGTCGAGGTCGTTCGTCGGCTCGTCCAGCACCAGGAGCTGCGGCGCCGGATCCGCCAGCACCAAGCTCGCGAGCGCGACCCGGAACCGCTCCCCGCCGGAGAGCGATCCCGCGGGCCGGTCCACCGTGCTCCCGCGGACCAGGAACCGGGCGAGCCGGTTGCGGAGTTCCGCCTCCGGCACGTGTGGTGCCCCGCGGCGGACGTTCTCGAGCACCGTGGCGTCGTCGTCGAGTCCGTCCTTCCGCTGCGGCAGGTACGCGATGTGCTCCACGTGCGGGACGGCACCCGTGTCCGGCAGGGGGTGCTCGCGCGCGCCGGGGACCCGGACCAGGTGCTCGAGCAGGGTCGTCTTGCCGACGCCGTTGTCCCCGCCGACGGCGACGCGCTCCGGCCCCTGCACTACCGTCTCGCGCCCCCTGACGGTGATCGTGGCGATGCGCCGGGATGCGGGCACGCGCGGGTCAGGGAGCTCGACGTGGATGGACTCGTCGTCCCGGAGTCGCAACTCGGCCTCGCGCGCGGTCGCGAGCGCGGCCTCCTCCGCGGACCCGTGCGCGACGCGGAGCCGCCCGGCGGTCTCCTGCGCCTTCTTGCGCTGCTCGTTCGCCAGGATCTTCGGTATCGACCGGCCGGCCTTCTCGCCCGCCTTCGCCCGCCGCGCGATCTTCGTCTCCGCCTCGATGCGCTGCCGCTTCTCGGTGCGGTGCCGTTGTTCCGCGACGCGGACCTCACGCTCCACCGCGGCCTGCTGCACGCCGAGGTACTCCTCGTACGCCGAGAACGTGCCACCGAAGACGGTCATCGCACCGGCACGGAGTTCGGCCACCTCGTCCACGTGTTCGAGGAGTTCCCGGTCGTGGCTGACGACCACCAGGGTCCCGCGCCAGGTGTCCACCATGTCGAGGAGCATCGCGCGGGCACGGCGGTCCAGGTTGTTCGTCGGCTCGTCCAGGAACGCGATCGGCAGTCCGCGCAAGCGGATCCCGGCGACCGCGGCGAGGACGGCCTGACCACCCGACAGCGTGCCGACGGGACGGTCGAGCTCGAGTCCGAGGGGGTCGACGGCAGCGGTGGCGCGCTCCTCGACGTCCCAGTCGTCTCCGAGGACGTCGAAGTGCGCCGGGGACGGGTCACCACCAAGGATCGCGCGCAGGGCCGTCAGCGCGTCGCCGACACCGAGCAGGTCGGCGACCGTGTCGTCGGCCCCGGTCTGCAGCCGTTGCGGCAGGTGGTCGACGGGCCCCGACGTCGTGATCGTGCCCGACGTGGGGGAGAGCCGGCCGGTGACCAGCCGGACCAGCGTGGACTTGCCGGCCCCGTTCCTCCCGACCAGGCCGGTCCGGCCGGACCCGAAGGCGGCGGTCAGGTGGTCGAGCGCGACGGTGCCGTCGGGCCAGGTGAAGGTGAGGTCGTGCAGGACGACCGAGGGGTTCGCGGGCATGGTGGTGCCTTCCGGTGTGATCGTGCGGGCGCACGACACCGGACCGCCGCGGGAGCGGCAGGTGCCCACTCGACGGCGGGCGTGATCACGGTGTCAGCGCAGGGGCAGCTGCTGCGAGGACGCAGTACCGGTGATCACGCGCAAGGCGGCTTCTTCCGTCGGTTCACCCCCGTGTCCGTGACCCGAGCCGGCGGTCGGTCTCCCGCCCCGCTGCTCCGCGGTCACGACGGAGTGGGACCACGGTATGCCCGTCGCCACGACGCCGCAAGGGATGACAGGGTGGGGGCATGCCCGAGAACCTGCTGCCGACCCCGTCCGCGAACCCCGAGACCCTGCTCCCCGCCGACCCGGAGGTGGACGCGGCGCTCGCCGCTGACGCTCCCGTCGCGAGTGTCGTCGTCGCCCATCCGGCCTCGAGCCTGGCGTGGGCTCTCCTCGCCGACGAAGCCTGGGACCGCGGCGCGACGCTGGAGTCCTACGCGTACGCCCGTGTCGGGTACCACCGCGGGCTCGACTCGCTCCGGAAGGCCGGCTGGCGGGGTGCTGGGCCGGTGCCGTGGTCGCACGAGCCGAACCGCGGGGTGCTGCGGTCCCTGTTCGCGCTCCGTCGCGCTGCCCAGGCGATCGACGAGCCGGGCGAGCCCGAGCGCCTCACCGAGTTCCTGAACGGCGCGGACCCCGCCGCGATCCCCGCGCTCGAGGCGTAGGGCGGCGCGCGCCGACGCGGCGCCCGCCGACGCGGGCCCCGGCACCGCACAACCGAAACCGGCTCGCACCACGGATTTCCGTGGTGCGAGCCGGTTTCCGTTGTGCGACGCCGATCGGCACCGCCGCCCGGCGACGCCGTCCGGCGCCCGCAACCCGCTACGAGAGCAGCACCGACCACGCGGTCGTCGCCGGCCACAGCTGGTGCTCCGGCAGCACGTCGAGCCCGCAGGCGCGCGAACCGAGGCCGTGCTGCGCCGCGTCGAGGTACAGGTACGTCGCCTCCGGCGTCGGGAGCTCGTACGGGTGCCCGGCACGCCCGACCTGCTGCGCGGTCCACGGCGTCAGGGTGAACCCGGTCCGCCTGGCACCGACGGACGACACCGTGAACGGCCCCACCGTCAGCGTCCGGAGCTCGGGACGGTGCCCGGTCTCCTGTGGCCGCGAGTAGTTCACGTTCAGCAGGGACACCGGGGAGCCGAAGCGTCCGACGTGCGCCGCGTGCGACGAGTCCGCGTAGGACTCCAGCGGCCCGGTCCCGAACCACTCCACGGACTCGGACAGGAGCGAGGCGGGCAGGTCGATCCGCACCCCGATCCGCGGCCAGGTCACGTCCCAGGCGCCGAAGGGGATCGCCGTGGTGTCGAGCTGCAGCCCGGCCTCGGTCAGTGTCCAGCGGTGCGTGACCTCCACGCCGGCGCCGCTGTTGGCCGCCGCGACCCGGACCCGCTGCACGAGTCCGTGCGACGTCCGCTCGAGGTCGATCAGCCGGTGCGTCAGCCGGTCGAGGCCCGCTCGCTCCCACTTCGATGCCGACGCCGGGGCGTCCGGCTCACCGACACCGTGGGTGAGCACCGGGTCGGCCGTCTCGTAGCCGCCCTGCGATGCGAGCCGGTCGTTGTCGGTCGGTGCGCGCCACAGCTCCAGCCGCGGCCCGGCGACGGGCAGTCCCTTCCAGCTGGACAGGTCTCCGCGCTCGGTGAAGGTCGCCTCCCCGAGCCGGTCGCCTTCCCACCCCTGACGGGAGGCTCGGATCGCCTCCGCCGGTCGCGCCGCGACGAGCGTCTGGGTGCGTCCGACGACGTGGCCGGTGTCCGCCCACGCGGTCGGCCCGGCGAGTTCCGCCACGATGTCGAGCCAGAGTTCCTCGCCGGGGGCGATCGGACCGGCCGCGGCTTCGAGGACCTCCTTCGGCACCGGCACGGTCGCGGACTCCCGCGCGGCGATGACCCCGGGGGCGAGTCGCCCGGTGGCCGCGGGGACGCCGTTCCGCGTCAGGGTCCAGGTGAACCGGAGCCCCGCGGTCGAGGCCGAGTGGAACCGGTTCTCGACGAGCACGGTGCCGCCGCCGGAGCCGACGGACGCGGACAGGCGGACCGGCGCGACCACGGCCGCGAACTCCGCGAGCCCGGGGGTGGGGATGTCGTCGGGCAGCACCAGGCCGTCCATCACGAAGTTGCCGTCGTGCACGACCTCGTGGAAGTCCCCGCCGTAGGCGTAGTACGGGGTGCCGTCGGGGGTGTGCGCGAGCAACCCGTGGTCGCGCCACTCCCACACGAACCCACCGTGCAGGCGTGGGAAGCGGTCGACGAGCGCCTCGTACTCGGCGATCTGGCCGGGGCCGTTGCCCATCGCGTGCACGTACTCGCAGTGGATGAACGGCTTCGAACGCTGCCGGGCCGCCTCGGCGGGGCCGCAGCCGAGCAGGGGCGTGGGGGTGCCGCCGCCGATCGACTCGGTCTCCTGCAGGGTCGGGTACATCCGCGAGTACACGTCGGTGTACTCGCCCGTGTAGTCGCCCTCGTAGTGCACCGGGCGCTCCGGGTCGCGAGCGTGGACCCAGGTGGACATCGCGGCGAGGTTCCGACCGGTGCCCGACTCGTTGCCGAGCGACCACATCACGATCGACGGGTGGTTCTTGTCGCGCTCGACGGTCCGCGCGATGCGGTCGAGGTACGCGTCCTCCCACGCCGGGTCGTCGGACGGGTTGCCCTGCCAGTCGAGGAAGAAGAACCCGTGCGTCTCGAGGTCGCACTCCAGGATCACCCAGAAGCCGAGCTCGTCGGCCAGGTCCAGCACGCGGGGGTGCGGCGGGTAGTGCGAGGTCCTGATGGCGTTGACGTTGTGGCGCTTCATGAGCGCCATGTCCGCGCGGGCATGGGCTTCGTCGAAGACCCGTCCCCGGGTGGGGTGCGTCTCGTGCCGGTTCACCCCGTGGAACACGACGCGCTCGCCGTTGACGAGGAACCGGTCACCGTCGATCGCGACCGTTCGGAACCCGATCCGCAGCGACACCGTCTCGCCGCCGGTCGTGCCGCCGGCGTCGGTCCCGGTGGACACCGTCGCGTCGTACAGGCGGGGGAGTTCGGCGCTCCACGGTTCGACGCCCTCGACGTCGATCGGCACGACGTCGGCCGCCGAGGCCCACACCACGTCGACGCCCAGGTCCGGCACGGCGAACCGCACCGGGAACGCCGCCTCGAGCGTGGGGAACGAGATCGTCCCCGTGCCGGTCGACGGACGGCCGGACGCCGCCGTCCCGGCGGTCGCCGCGCTCCCGAGCGAGGGCGCCCACGAGGCGCGGACGAACACGTCGTCGACCGGTGCCGTGGGCCGTGCGAGCAGCGTCACGTCGCGGAAGATGCCGGGCAGCCACCACTGGTCCTGGTCCTCCAGGTACGAGGCGGCGGACCACTGGTGCACCCGCACCCGGATCTCGTTCGGTCCCGGACGGAGCACGCTCGTGACGTCGAACTCCGTCGCGAGCCGGGACCCGGTCGACCACCCGATGAGCGAGTCGTTCACCCACACCCGGAAGTGCGACTCGACGCCGTCGAAGCGCAGCAGCACCCGGGCCGCAGCGTCGAACGAGGACGGCACCGAGAAGCTGCGCCGGTAGTCGCCCGTCGGGTTCTCCTCCGGCGGGTGCGGCGGGTCGATCGGGAACGGGTACTGCAGGTTCGTGTAGCTCGGTGCGCCGTGGCCGTGCAGGACCCAGTGCGCCGGGACGGGCAGCGTGCCCCACCCGTCCTGGTCCTCGAAGGACGCAGCCGCCGCCACCGGCGACCAGCGGAAGTCCCACTCCCCGTTGAGCGACAGCGCGGGTGCATCGGTGTGCAGCCACGCGCGGGGCGCCAGGCGGGACGCCGAACCCGGCGTTTCGGAGTGCAGGTCGTCGATGGCGGTGGTGGTCAACCCTTGACCGATCCTTCCGTGAGGCCCCCGCGCCAGAAGCGCTGCAGGACGATGATGGCGATGACGAGCGGGATGACCGAGACGAGCACCCCGCCGGTGGTGAGCTGGTAGAACTCCGGCAGCCGGTCGACCTGCGCGCGCCAGTTGTTCAGCCCGAGCGTGATCGGGTAGAGCTTCTGGTCGGCCAGCATGATCAGCGGCAGGAAGAAGTTGTTCCAGATGCCGACGACCTGGAACAGGAACACCGTGACGAGCGCCGGCGTCATCTGCCGGAGCGCGATGGTGTGGAAGATCCGCAGTTCGCTGGCGCCGTCGAGTCGTGCGGACTCCATCAGCGCCGTGTCGATCGATGCCGCCGCGTAGACCCGGCAGAGGAACAGACCGAACGGGGAGACGAGGCTCGGGATGAGCACGCTCCAGTACGTGTCGGTCAGCCCGAGCGTCGAGAACAGCAGGAACAGCGGCAGGGCCGTCGCGGTGCCCGGCACCAGCACGCCGCCGAGGATCGTCCCGAACACCAGCTGGCGTCCGCGGAACTCGTACTTCGCGAGCGCGTACCCGCCGGCCGCGGCGAAGTACGTCGCGAGCACCGCGCCGACACCGGAGTACAGCACGCTGTTCGCGATCCAGCGGACGAAGATCCCGCCGTCGTAGGTGAAGACGTCCCCGATGTTGGAGAACAGCGAGAAGTCCCCGCCGAACCAGAACCCGTTCGTGGAGAACAGCGCACCGGTGGTCTTCGTCGCGGCGATCACGACCCAGTACAGCGGGACGAGGAAGTAGACCGCGACGATGACCAGGATCCCGGTCACCACGATCTGCGACTTCGGGGAGCGGTCGAGCTTGCGGCGCTGGTGCGCCGAGATCGACGTGGTGTCCACCGGGACGGCGGACTTCGCCGTGGTCGACGCTTCGATGGCTTCGCTGGTCATCGGTCGGTCCCTTCGGTGGTCGCGACGCGACCGGACGCCAGGCCCGGGTCGGCTTGGGTGGTGACCGCGCGGACGGCGGATGCGCGCGTCTGGAGCGTGCGTCGTGCCTCCAGGCCGTCCTTCTTGGCCCGCTTGCGCTGGTCGCGCTCGTTCTTCGGCGGCCGGTTCGTCAGCGCGAGGAACGCGAACGACAGGATGAACGCGGCCAACGCGATGATGACCGCCTGCGCACTCGCGACGCCGTACTCGTTGAACGCGAACGCGTTCGTGTAGGCGGCGTAGTTCGGCGTGTACTCGGTGTCGATGGCGGGGGCGACCGTCGACAGGATCTGCGGCTCCGCGAACAGCTGCAGTGTGCCGATGATCGAGAAGACCGTCGTGAGCACCAGGGCGGGCGCGATGAGCGGGATCTGGATCCGCCACGCCACCTGGAAGGGTCCGGCGCCGTCCATCTTCGCCGCCTCGTAGATCTCACCGGGGATCGACTTCAGCTGCGCCACGATGATGAGCATGTTGTAGCCCGTGTAGGTCCACGTGACGATGTTCGCGATCGACCAGAGCACGCTGTTCGCGCCGAGGAAGTCCGGCTGCAGCCCCATCGACTGCAGCAGCGACACGATCGGCGAGAGCCCCGGGACGTACAGGAACGACCAGAGGATCGTCGCGATGACGCCGGGGACGCCGTAGGGCATGAAGTAGATCGCCCGGAAGAAGCCCGGCCAGCGGGCGCTCGCCGACTCCAGCAGGAGCGCGAGGATCGTGCAGGCGATGATCATCACCGGCACCTGGACGATGCCGAAGAGCAGCATCCGGCCGATCGAGGCCACGAAGCCGTTGTCGCTCAGGGCCGTGACGTAGTTGTCGAAGCCGGCGAACCGGCCGGTGACGCCGTCCTCGCCGAAGAGCCCGGCACGGTCGACTGTGGTGAAGCTCTGGAACAGCGCGCTGATGATCGGGATGATGAACGTCAGCACGAAGAGCGCGAGGAACGGTGCGAGCAGGATCCACGGTGCGCGCTTCTGCGCCCGGGTGGCCTTCGTGCTCGTGCGGAAGGTCGGTGTCTGCTGGGTCATCGTGCCGTCCTGACGCTGAGGCCCTTGTCCTTGAAGGACTGGACGATCTCCCGCTGCGCGAGCTCGACGGCGTCGCTCAGCTTGAGGTTGCCGGTGATCTTGCGGCGGAACTGGTTCTGCAGCGACGTGAACGCCGACTGCGTGACGGGCGACCAGGACCAGTCGACGTTCTGCTCCTGCGACGCGGGGACGAAGACGTCCTCGTTGTAGTTCTGGCCGGAGAACCACTTCGACGGCTGCTGGCGCTGCTTGCCGATGTAGTCCTTCGCCGGTGACCAGCCGATGCCGCAGTACTTGATCATCGCGTCGATGCCCTCCTCGGAGGTGGTCATCCACGTGATGAAGTCGAGCGCCTCCTTCGGGTGCTTCGCGTTCGCGAGGACCGCGGCCGTCGAGCCGCCGATCGCGCTCGAACCGAAGCCGGTGTCGCCCCAGGTCTGCATCTGGGCGACCTTCCACTTGCCCTCGCCGCCCTGCACGGACTCGATGAGGGCGTCACCCCAGCTCGCACTCGTGACGGCGGCGATCTTGCCGCTCGCCGCCGACGCGTACCAGCCGGGCGTGTAGGCGCCGGCGCTGGTGTCGACGAGCTTGTCGTCGATGCAGCCGTCGAAGAAGTCGGCGACCATCATCGTCTTGTCGTCGGTCATGTCCACGACCCACTCGTCACCGTCGACCTTGAACCAGCGGGCGCCGGCCTGCTGCGCGTACGCGGCGAACGGGGAGGCATCGGCGACGGGGAACACCTCGAGGTAGTTCTGCTTGCCGGTCTTCCGGACCTTCTCGGCGAGCTCCTTCCACTCGTCCCAGGTCTTCGGCGGTTCGCCGCCCGCCTGCTCGAGGAGCGCGGTCTGGTAGTAGAAGCCCATCGGGCCGGTGTCCTGCGGGATCCCGTAGATGCCGTCGACGAACGACACCTGCGCCCACGCGGCCTCGTCGTACTTCGCCTCGAAGTCCTTCGCGCCGTACCGGGCGAGGTCGACCAGGCCGTTCGCGAGCATGAACTCGGGGATCTGCCGGAGCTCGACCTGCCCGATGTCCGGGCCGCCGCCGGCCGCGAGCGCGGAGTACATCTTCTGGTACCCGCCGCTGTTGCCGCCGGGGATCCAGTTCGCCTGCACCTGGACCTTCGGGTTCTTCGCGTTCCAGATGTCGCAGACCTTCTGGAGGTCCTTCAGCCAGGCCCAGTAGGTCAGCGTGATGGTCTCACCGCTCGCAGCGGCGGGGATGACGGCGGCGCGGTTCACGTTCGTGGAACCGGGGACCGCGCAGCCGGCGAGGAGGCCGGTGGCTGCCGCGCCGATCCCGAAGCCGAACAGCTGGCGTCGTGTGATGGGGCGTCGTGGTGATGGGGGCGTCATTGCCTGCACTCCGGTTCGTCGTTGGATCGGGGTTGCGGTTCAGCCAACCACAAAACCGAGCGTCGGTGCACTTTCGCGTTCTGGGCGTTCGCTCCGATCTGCGAACGCGATCCGCGGTGGCGGTGAATGGTGGGGACCACGTGAGAGCGCAGGGGCTCGACCGAGCTCCGGTGATTCGCCTTCCGAGAGGAGCTGCCATGACGTCGACCAACGTCACGAACGAACTGCACCGGGTACTGGGACAGCGGCTGGAAGGTGGTGGGACGTGGGCGTGGGCCTACGTCGACGCCTCCGCCAACGTCGAGGATCCGCGCCGCCAGGCCGCGCTGAAGCTCCGTGCCGTCGAGGAGGCGCTCCGCGCGCAGGGCTCTGATCTCGCCGCGGTCGACGTCATCGCCGGTGAGCTCGAGGACACCCCGGGGATCCCGGCCCCGGTGGCTCGGTACGTGCTCGTGCACGACGGCGAACTCGTGCTGAGCGAGGTGCTCCCCGGTCCGATGCACGCGGCGGAGTCGATCGGCGCCGGAGCCGTCCCCGACCTCGTGCCGCTCGTCGCCCACCGCCCGATCGACCTGCCGTTCCTGGTGGTCCAGATCGGGAAGGACGGCGGCGGGTACCGCGCCTACAAGCTCGGGCACCCCGGGAACTCCGACGACGAGCAACGCATCCAGGGGGAGACCTTCGACCAGCACAAGGTGAAGGGCGGCTTCGGCGACTGGAAGCAGCCCCGATGGCAGGGCCGCACCGAGGAGATCTGGCGGCAGAACACCGCCGAGGTGGCGACCGCGATCGACAAGGCGGTGGAACGGCTGAGCCCCGCGCTCATCGTGGTGTCCGGCGACCTGCAGGCACGTCCGATGCTCATCGAGCGGCTCTCGTCCGATGCGCGCCGTCTCGTCAGCGAGGTGCCGGGCGGCGGCTTCGACGAGACCGTCGTCGGCGACCACGTGCGCGTCGCACTGGCCCGGGTCATCGCCGGGCACCGACACGACCTCGAGGACTCGCTCCGCACCCACGTCGGGCGCGGCGACAACCAGGCGGTGACCGGGCTCGGCCCCGTCGTCGAGGCGCTGCAGCAGGCGCAGGGCTCGACGATCGCGCTCGATGCCGTCGCGATCGGTGACCGGACCCTGCTCGCGCTCGGCACGGCTCCGTGGGTGGCCACGGCACCCGAGCAGGCGGCCGGCGCGCCGGTGATCGGCCCTGTGCCGGCGGTGTGCGCGCTCGTGCGCGCCGCGGTGCTGACGGATGCGGAGCTCGTGCTCGTCAACGCTGCGTCGTTGCCCGGCGGTGCCGCGGCGGCGGCGCTCCTGCGCTGGCCCGTCGGCCCGACCGTCCCGGCCTGAGCCCGCGGGTACGCCCCGCCACGCTGCTCTCCTGCTGAGACGCCACCGAACTCGGTGGCGTCTCAGTCGGAAACGGGCGTTCTGCTCGCCAGGAGGCGCCGGGCGCGAGGGGGCATCTCGAACAGGAAGCGCGCCGGCGTGTGGCGGAACGACCAGAACACGGCAAGGCCGAGGAGGGAGGCGGTGGTCGTCAGCACGAGCACCGTGCAGGTGGGGTTTGCGCAGAGGAGCGGCAGCAAGCCCGCATCCGTGCTGATCGCGAGCAGCACGACGATGACTGGTGTGTGGGTGAGGTAGGGGACGACCGACCACTTCCCGAGCCAGGCGAGAGGAGCAGCCCATCGCGTCACTGCCCGAGCAGCGAGGACGGTCGCAGCGGTGCCGACGAACACCTGGACGACTCCGAGCGGCGACGCGACGCTCGGGTCCGCGGTCGCGTGCAGTTCACCGATCCCGAGCCACAGGAGGACGGCGATGATCACGACGACCGGTGACGCCAGCTGTACGCGAGCGATGATCCATGGTGCGAGGCGAGCTCCTGCCAGGGTGAAGAACGCGTACCCCGGGAGTCCTTGCAAGCCGGGCCCGAGAACGTGCCAAGTCGCCTCTCCGGTCATCTCACGACCCCAACCGATCACGGCGGCGGCAAGCACGAAGGTCGACGCGAGGACCGCGGCGGTGGGGAGCCGGCGTGTGGCCCATGCCAGCGTGAGGTGGATGGCGAGCGCCCACAGGTACCAGATCTCGCCGTTCGGCCGGACGACAGCGACGGCGACCCTGGCGAGTTCGCCGACGAGGTCGACGGCACCGTCGGTGGTCAGGCTGCCGAGGATCCGGTAACCGAGGACGACCGGTTGCCAGAGCAGGTAGAGCCAGAGCAACGGGAGCACCCGATCGGCAAGACGCCGTCGACCGGCCGCAGCGTCGAGCAAAGCCGGCCCGGAGACGATCCCGGAGACGAGGAAGAAGACCGGCAGGGAGACCACGAGGCGGTCGAGGACCCAGGTCGCCGGAGCCGATGCGGCCGGGCTCCACGAGACCGCGTGGATGAGCACGATGCCGATGATGGCGATGCCCTTGGCAGAGTCGAGCCATCCGATTCGTCGCATCCTACAAGAGTATGTGACATACGACATGTTTTAAGGATCCAATGCAGTCGTGCGAACGGTCCACGCGGGACCAGCGGCAGCGCCAGCGCGACGATCCCGAACGACGCTGCGAAGCCGAGTGCCGCCGACCAGGGCGCCGACGCCCGGGCCGGCGGCGATCGCGGCGGCGTCCGCCGCTCGCGAGGATCACCAGCCAGAGGGGCACCGGATTGCTGGCTGCGGCGCACGCGGCGAGGTCCAGCAATGTGGTGAGCACGAGCCCGCCGGCGATCACGCTGCGCTCGATGCCGTCGCGATCGGTGACCGGACCCTGCTCGCACTCGGCACGGCGCCGTGGGTGGCGACGGCACCCGAGCAACCGGCCGGAGGGCGGCTCCTCTGTTCATGAATATCAGATGCTGATATTGTGATTGCATGCGAAATTCAATCACCCATGCGCGCCGGGTCGCCCGCTTGGCCGGTGTCGTCGCTGATCGCGTCCGCGCGCGTCGCGACGACCGGAGGGCTGCCGACGCCGAACGTTCCCGGGCCCCGCGGGCGGCACTCGTCTACGACGGGGTGACCGATCGGAGCCTCGTCCTCGCCGGGATCGAGGTCGGCGAACGCCACCCGGAAGTCGTCCTCGTCATCGACGAGGTCCGACGAGGAGCGGCGTTCGCGGGCGTCCAGACCGCACTTGCAGCAGCGATCGGGTACGCCGACCGGACCGGACGAGACCTGCGTGTCGTCATGACGCGCTCGACGTCTCGTGGGAACAGCGCCGAACGGGCGGCGGCACTCATCGCCGAGCGCTTCCCCGGGCGCTTCGCCGGGCGCGGACCGGTCGAGGTCGTGACGAGGGAGTCGATCCCGGCAGCGGTCTTCGCAGCCGACACCGTGTGGATCGCGACCTACTGGAAGACCGCTCACGCCCTCGACGTCGCCGCTCGTGCCGGGGTCGTCGACCCGCGCCGGGTGGTCTACCTCGTGCAGGACCACGAGCCGGGGTTCCAGCCGTGGTCGACCGCGTTCGCCGTCGCCTCGTCGACCTACCGCGCAGGCTTCACGCTCTGCGTCAACTCGGAGCCGGTCGCCGCCGCGCTCCGGCAGACCGAGGGCGTCGCCGTCGCGTCCGGCCTCGTCTTCGCACCCGAACTCGACCGTGCCGGCATCGACCGTGCGGCGGCCGTCCGCGCAGCATCGACGAGGACCGCCGCCCGGGTGCTGTTCTACGCGCGCCCGTCGAAGCCGAGGAACATGTACGTCCTCGGGGTCGCCGCACTCGCGGCCGCCGCTGCACAGCTCCGGGACGCCGGCGTCATCGCCGAGTTCGTCTCCGCGGGCGAGCAGCACGAGGCCGTGGAGCTCGGCACCGGCGACGTCCTCAGGTCGCTCGGGACGCTCGACTGGAACAGCTACTTCGAGGTCCTCGGTGAAACCGACGTCGTGCTGTCCCTCCAGCAGAGTCCGCACCCGAGCCATCCGCCGCTCGATGCGGCCGAGTCGGGCGCCCGGGTGGTCACCAACGACCTCGGCGGCGCGCGGGCGGGCCTCCACCCCGGCATCGACGCGGTGCCGGCGGATCCGGCGACGCTCGGGACCGCGGTCGCTCGCGCTGTGCTCGCGGGGCTCGGGATGACGAGCGAGAGTGCCCCCGCGGCTGCCGAGCGCGTCGCGAGCCGGAGCGACCTCGGGCGCCCGCTCACCGATGTGCTCGACGAACTCGCCATGAGTGTCGAGCCGGGCGTCCGCCTGCGTTGAGCCGCGTGGCCGCCTGCGTTGAGCCGCGCGGCCGCCTGCGCTGAGCCGCGCGCGCCCGGGGGCGTCCCGCCCGGGTCAGTCGTGCGAGCGGTCCGCGCGCGGGACCAGCGGCAGCGCCAGCAGGGGCAGGACCGCGACGATCCCGAACGACGCCGCGAAGCCGAGTGCCCCGACCAGGGCGCCGATGCCCGGGCCGACGGCGCTCGCCGCGATGAACTGCCCCGTGTTCTGCGCACCGAGTGCCCGGCCGGACCAGAACGGCCCGGCCGCCTCGGCGACCGACGTGTACGCCAGGCCGTTGTCCGCCACCGTGACGCTCGTCGCGATGACCAGGAACACCGCGGCGCCGGCCAGGTGCGACACGTCGACCAGCGCCAGCACGGCCATCACCACGGCGGCACTCACGGCGACGATCCGCAGCGGGCCGACCCGCGAGCCCGCGCGGTCGCTCCAGACGCCGGCGAGGATCCGCCCGATCGCCCCGACGAACTGCGACGCCCCGACGAGGAGCCCGGCCGCCGGCGTCGACCACCCCAGGCCGACGAGCCACACCAAGCCGTAGGTGGAGAGCGTGAACTGCGGCACCACGAGCAGGATCGACACCGCGTGGATCCGCCACAGGAAGCCGTTCGCCCGGTACGGGTTCGCCGTGACGGTCTCCGGCGCGGCCGACCGTGCCGGACGCGGCGGGTTCGCGATCCCGATCGCACACAGCACCGCGAGCACCGCGCACAGCACGATCGGCAGCACGAGTGCTGCCCGGATGCCCGACACCTCGGCGAGCTGCGGCACGGTCACCGCCGCGAGTGTCACCCCGAGCGGCTGCGACATCTGCCGGATCCCCATCGCGAGCCCACGACGCTCCTTCGGGAACCACCCCACGACCACGCGACCGCTCGCCGCGTTCGTCGAGGCGCTCGTCATGCCGCCCGCGAGGAACGCCAGCCCGAGGAGCACCGGGTTGCCGGCCGCGGCCCACGCGGCGAGGACCGCCAGCGTGGTGAGGACGAGCCCGCCGGCGATCACGATGCGCTCGCCGAAGCGGTCGGTGATCGCGCCCCAGGCGATGAGCGTCAGGACCATGCCGAAGGTGGGTGCTGCGGCGAGGACACCCGCGAGGGTGAGCGACGTCCCCTGTGCGTGCAGGTAGGGGATGAGCAGCGCCGGAGCGGAGACGACGAGGGTGCCCGCTGCCTGCGCCGCCACGCCGAGCGCGAGCATCGTCCAGGCGCGGGCGCTGATCGCGGGGACGGGGGCGGGAGCAGTCGTGGTCACGGGGAATCGTTTCGTCTCGGAACTGATTGGTATACCAAAACGGTATACCATCCGAGGCTGCCCGCCGCTAGGGTGGTTGGCCGTGACCGAATCGATCGACGCAGCAGCACCGGTGTCGCAGACGGCGCAGCTCTACGACAACCTCCGAGCCGCGATCCTCACGCTCGACATCGCGCCGGGTGAGCGCATCTCGGAGCGCGGGCTCGAGGCCCGGTTCCACGCGTCACGCACCCCCGTCCGCGCCGCGCTGTCCCGGCTGGAGCGCGAGGGGCTCATCCTGCACGAGGGCCGCTCGTGGACGGTCACCCCGATCGACCTCGACGAGATCGCCTCACTCGCGGAACTGCGTGGCGTCCTGGAGCCCGCCGCCGCCCGGCTGGCGGTCTCGCGTGCTTCCGCGGAGCAGCTCGCCGAGGTCCGGGCGCACCTCCACACCCTCCGTCCGACACCCGACCAGCAGTCCGGCATCCGGATGGGCTCGACGTTCCACCTGGACCTGGCCGCACTCGGCGGCAACCGGTTCATCACGGAGGCCATCGCCGACGCGCTCACCCGGCTCGAGCGCACCCGATGGATCGAGGTCCGCACGCCCGAGGCCCGCGACGCCGCCTGGGCGGAGCACAGCGAGATCATCGATGCGGTGCAGTCCGGCGACGCGGACCGCGCCGCCGAACTGCTCGCCGCGCACGTCGCCGGCACCAACGACCGCCTGCTCGCGTGGATCGCGCAGGAGCGTCGCCGTCTGCGCGGAGCGGGCATGGCGATCGTCGGCGCGACCGACCGCTGAGCAGCACGGCGGCGGCGATCACCGGCCCTGCTGCGCTCGCCGACGTGACCCACCGCTGAGCCGAGCGCGCGTGACGGAGTCGACCCGGGCCTCCTGCCCGAGACCGCGTCAGCGGCTACTCGAGCCGAGACCGCGTCAGCGGCTACTCGAGCCGCGCTCCGTCGTCGGTGTCGTCGAGCGCGATCGCGCCCGTGTGTTCGAGGAGCGCCTCGCGCACCTCTGCTTCATCGCGGCTCACGCGGATCGCGTCGCGGCGTCCTGAATGGGTCGACTGTGACATCTGGATCGTCCTTCCCGAAGGCGGGCCGAGGCCCGCGATGACGCGGACACCGTCCGCTGGTTGCGCTTCCCCACGGGACGTACTGAGGTCGCCCCAGTGTGGTCCGCTGCGTCCGCGGAACGCAAGGGTCCACACCGCGCTGTGGAGAAGTGTGTCGGGGACCGGTGCCTAGGATGGTCCGCTGTCGGGGCGGCTCACTCCCGGCGTCAACGAACGGACGGACGGGAGGCACGGGTTGAGCGAGCAGCGCACCGCACCTCCCACGGTCTACGACGTCGCCTCCGCGGCGGGTGTGTCCATCGCCACCGTCTCGCGTGTGCTCCGCACCCCGGACGCCGTCCGGGAGGGCACCCGTGACCGCGTGCAGGCAGCGATCCGGACGCTCGGATACGTGCCGTCGGGCAACGCCAGGGCGCTCGCGGGCAAGCGCACCGGGGTGATCGGGCTGCTGCTGCCCGGGTTCGACGTGGTCCCGGACGAGCGACCGGGGCTCGTGACCGACGGCGGGGTCCGCGTGGTCGACGACCGCCGTCACGTGACGCAGCCCTTCGCGTCCAACCTGTACTTCGACGAGGTCCTCCGCGGCGCCGAGACCGAGGCCTGGCAGCGTGGCCTCGCCCTCATGGTGGCGGCGGGACGTGGACCCTCGCGCGACGTGATCGTCAACGACGTCGCCGGCCGCGTCGACGGACTCGCGGTCCTGGCGCAGACCGTGCCGGACGAGCTGCTCGAGCACGTCGCCCGCCGGATCCCGGTCGTGGTGCTCGCCGACGACCGCCGCTCGCACGGGTTCGACTCGGTCAGCGTCGACAACGCCGCCGGCATGCGCACCCTGGCCTCGCACGTGATCGGCCGGCTCGGGATCGACTCGATCGCGTACGTCGCCGGTCCCATCGACTCCCCGGACGACATGGAGCGGTGGACCGGGTTCCGGGCGGCGCTCGCCGACCACGGCCTCCCCGTCGAGTCGGTGCGGACCGTCCACGGCGACTTCGGCCGGGCCCGCGCGCGGGAGCTCGCGGCGGCCCTGCTCGCCGATGCGGCCCCGCGGGCGATCGTCTGCTCGAACGACCAGTCGGCGCTCGGCGTGCTCGACGCCATCGCGGCGCGGGGGCTGCGCGTGCCGGAGGACGTCGTCGTGACCGGGTTCGACGGCATCGACGCCGGACGGTTCTCGTCCCCGCGCCTGACGACGGTGCACCAGCCCATGGGCGAGCTCGGGCGGGCTGCCGTGGCGGCGATCGTCGACCGGCTCGAGCGCACCGAGGGGCCGCCGCGGTCGGTGCGCCTCCCCGTCGAGGTGCTCCTCCGCGAGAGCTGCCCCCCGGCGCTCTAGCGCCGCGCGCCGCGCCGCCGCGGCGCTGCCGTGGCGCTGCCGCGCCCCTGGGTCGTTCCGTGCGTGGTGAGTCGTTTCGTGCGTGGGGGGTCGGAACTTCCCACCACCAACGCGCGTTTCCTCTTCCCAGAGCGGCCGAGATGGGACGGATCGCGCGTGTTCCGTGGCGGGGCCGAGCCGAGCCTCCCGGCAGTCCCGCTGAGCGGCAGCACCACCCGCCCGCTGCCCGCCGAGATCGCACGAACTGTCGCATCGGTGCGCCTGACGCGACACAAGGTGCGATCTCGGCGGCGTTCGGCGGCCCTCGGCGCCCCTCGGTGCGATCTCAGCGCCCCTCGGCGGCCGTCGGCGGCACGCCGTGGCCGCTCGAGGACCGCGTGCGCGGAGCCGGCACACGCCGAGCACGCGGCGTTCCGGGGTGCACCACAAACCCCCGGTTGCAAAGCGCGATGTAAGCGCATACATTGTCCCGGTACCCACTCGACACGGAGGTCGACCGAGCAATGACGCTTCCCCCACAGCGCACGCGCTCCCCGCGCGTCCCCGGCGCACGCCGTGGCCGGCGCGGACGCCTGATGGCGGCCCTCGCCGGGCTCGCCATCGTGGCCCTCACGGCCACCGGCTGCAGCATCCAGGTCCGGTCCCAGCCGGACCCGAGCATCGGCAAGGACACGATGCTCATCAACGCGGACCACGGCAACCCGCTGTTCGACCGCAACTTCAACCCGTACATCGCGAACGCCCGCACCGCGTCGAAGTGGATGTACGAGCCCCTCATCGAGGTGAACCCCCTCGACGGCAAGCGCAACCCGTGGCTCGCGAGCTCCTGGACGCAGCCGGACGCCAAGACGATCGACATGACGATCCGCAGCGGCGTCAAGTGGTCCAACGGTGACGCCTTCAGCGCGAAGGACGTGGTCTTCACGTTCGACCTGCTGAAGAAGTTCCCGGCGATGGACCTCAAGGGTGCCTGGCAGCACATCGCGAGCATCGAGCAGCAGGGCCAGCACGTCATCTTCCACCTGAAGTCGGAGGACGTCCCGAGCCTGACGATCATCGGGCAGACGTACATCCTCGGTGAACAGCACTGGAAGGACGTCAAGGACCCGACGACGTTCCGCGACCCGAACCCGGTCGGCACCGGCCCGTTCGTGCTCGGCAACTACACCGACCAGCAGTACTCGATGGACAAGAACAAGTCCTACTGGCAGGCCGACAAGATCGCCATCAAGCACCTGATCCTGCCGGCGACGAACACGCAGCTCGACACCGTCACGCGTGGCTACGACTGGGCGTACGCGTTCATCTCCGACGTCCAGGGCACGTGGGGTG
Organism: Curtobacterium sp. PhB136; assembly: GCF_004346855.1. NCBI lineage: Bacteria > Bacillati > Actinomycetota > Actinomycetes > Micrococcales > Microbacteriaceae > Curtobacterium > Curtobacterium sp. PhB136. The sequence goes on along the minus strand of NZ_SMGH01000004.1, from coordinate 178,121 downwards.
CAGCCTCCAAGACGAACACGTACTGGTTCCCGCCGGGGGGTGTGATCGGCCTGATCCCGAACCTGACGAAGGCGCCGTACAACGACGTCAACGTCCGCCGGGGCATCTCGCTCGCACTGAACCGTGACGACATCGCCGAGACCGCGACCGAGGGCAACCTCAAGGCGGCGGCGCAGACCGGCCTGATCCTGCCGAACCAGGAGCAGTACGTGAACGACAGCATCCCGGACAAGGGTGTCGTCACGCAGGACACGAAGGCCGCGATCGCGAGCTTCGAGAAGTCCGGCTACACGGTCCAGGACGGCAAGATCGTCAAGGACGGCAAGCAGCTCGAGATCAACATCATGACCGCGAACGGCTACTCCGACTGGCTCCGCGCCGCGCAGGAGGTCCGTCGCAACCTGACCGCCATCGGCATCAAGGTCACGATCAGCGCGCCGCAGCCCGCCGGGTACCAGTCGAACATCAACAACGGCACCTTCGACATGGCGATGGGCGGCATGGGCAACGGCGACGTCTACCAGGCGTTCAACTCCCTGCTGAGCTCCGACTTCTACCAGCCCGTCGGCAAGTCGACGGTGAACAACTACGAGCGCTACAAGAACGCCGACACGCAGAAGCTCCTCGACGAGTACAAGGCGACGACCGACACCGCGAAGCAGCAGGAGATCATCGATCAGCTGCAGGAGGTCGTGTACAACGACCTGCCCGTGATCGGGATGTACTACGGCGGCCTCTGGGGCCTGTTCAACACGTCGAAGTTCGTCGGGTGGCCGAGTGCGGACGACCCGTACATGGCGCCGCAGAACTACGACTCGGCTCCGCTGCTCATCTTCTCCAAGCTCCGACTGCGCGACAGCGCCGCGGGACGCAAGATCCTCCAGGAGCAGAAGTGAAGTACATCCTCCAGAAACTCGTCCTCTTCGTCCTGACCCTCTGGGCCGCGGTCACGCTGAACTTCGTGCTCCCGCGACTCATGCCGGGCAGCCCGACCGACGCGGCCCTGGCGAAGCTCAGCCAGAACGGCCCGGTCACCGACGCCACCAAGAAGGCCATCGAGGCCCAGCTCGGCGTCCCGACCGGCAACCTGTGGGACCAGTACGTCAGCTACCTGCACCAGGTCGTGACGCTCGACTTCGGTGTGAGCTACACGTTCTACCCGCAGGACGTGGGGTCGCTGGTGGCCCGCGCGCTGCCGTACACGCTGATCCTCGTCGGCCTGGTCACGATCATCGCGTTCGTGCTCGGCACCCTGATCGGTGTCGGCGCAGCGTGGAAGCGCGGCACCTGGCTCGACTCCCTCCCGACCCTGTCGGGGAGCTTCATGTCGACGTTCCCGTACTTCTGGACCGCGCTCCTGCTGCTGTTCTTCCTCGGCTACGTCCTGCACTGGTTCCCGACCACGGGCGCGTACTCGGCGACGACGACACCGGGCCTCAGCGGCGCCTTCGTCGGTGACGCCCTGCAGCACGCGATCCTGCCGGCCGTGACGATCCTCGTGACGAGCCTCGGCGGCTGGATCATCGGCATGCGCAACGCGATGATCAACACCCTCGGCGACGACTACGTCACCTTCGCCGAGGCGAACGGTCTCCGTGGCCGCACGGTCGCGATCCGGTACGCCGCCCGCAACGCGATCCTGCCGAACCTGACCGGCTTCGGTCTGGCACTCGGTGGTGTCGTCGGCGGCTCGGTGCTGGTCGAGCAGGTGTTCGGCTACCCGGGCATCGGCTACCTGCTCTTCAACGCCGTCATCGGGCAGGACTACCCGCTCATGCAGGCACTGTTCCTGATGATCACCGTGTCGGTGCTCATCGCCAACTTCATCGTGGACGTCCTGTACGGCGTCCTGGACCCGAGGACTCGACGATGAGCACTGTCGCAGTACGCACGCAAGACGCACCGGAGCAGCAGGCTCCGTCCCGATGGAAGAGTGCAGCCCGCCAGTTCGGCGTCGTCTGGGGCAACACGAAGGCCCGGATCGGGATCATCATCCTCGCCGTGTTCGTCGTCGTGGCGCTCGCAGCACCCCTCCTCGCCCCGTACGGCGCGTCCCAGAACGGCTTCGCCCGTTCCGCCGACGCGACGTGGGCGCACTGGATGGGCACGACCGCAGCCGGTGAGGACGTCCTCTCCCAGATCATCTACGGCGCACGCATCTCCGTGATGGTCGGTGCGGTCGCGGGCATCCTGTCCACGCTCGTCGCCGTCGCGATCGGTCTCAGCTGGGGCTACGTCCGCGGCTGGATCGCCGAGGTCATCGGGTTCATCGTGAACCTGTTCCTCGTCATCCCGGGGCTGCCCCTGATGATCGTCATCGCGGCCTACCTGCAGAACGGCGGGATCGCGGTCATCATCGCGGTCATCGTGGTGACCGGCTGGGCGTGGGGTGCTCGCGTGCTCCGCTCGCAGACGCAGTCGCTCCGCGGTCGCGACTTCGTGACGGCGGCGCAGTTCTCCGGTGAGGGTGCGACCCGCATCGTCTTCCGCGAGATCCTGCCGAACATGACCTCGCTCATCGTCGGCTCGTTCTTCGGTGCCGCGACGAGCGCGATCCTCGCGGAGGCCGGCCTGGAGTTCCTCGGCCTCGGCGATTCCTCGATCGTCAGCTGGGGCACGATCCTCTACTGGGCGCAGAACTCCAACGCGCTGCTCACCGGTCAGTGGATCCTGCTGTTCGCCCCGGGTCTCTGCATCGCGCTCCTCGCGATGAGCCTGACCCTGATCAACTTCGGCGTCGACGCCGTGTCCAACCCGCGACTGCGCGAGGGTGCGCGGCCCCGTAAGGAGCGAAAGAATGCCTGAATCCACCCTGGAGGCTCGGCCCGACTCCGCCCCGCGGGCTGCGGACGTCCTGCTCGACGTCCGTGACCTGTCGGTGGTCTACGAATCGGCCGGACAGACCGCGGTCCAAGCGGTCGACCACGTGTCGTTCTCGCTGCGGAAGGGCGAGTTCGTCGGCCTGGTCGGTGAGTCCGGTTCCGGCAAGTCGACGCTCGGCTACGCGCTGACCCGTCTGCAGAAGCCGCCGGCGCGCACGAACGGCGGCAGCATCGTCTTCGCGGGCAAGGACATCCGCGACCTCGACGAGGAGGCGCTCCGGCAGCAGCGCCAGGGCGGGTTCGCCATGGTGCTGCAGTCCGGCATGAACGCGCTGAACCCGGTGCGCACCATCCGGAACCACTTCATCGACATCTTCAAGGCCCACGGCCACGTCCCGCGCGAGCGCTGGGACAGCCGGATGCGGGAGCTCGTCGGCAAGGTGAAGCTGCCGGACTCGATGCTCGCCCGGTTCCCGGGCGAACTCTCCGGCGGCATGCGACAGCGCGTCTCGATCGCGCTGGCGCTGTCCCTCGAGCCGCAGCTGATGGTGTTCGACGAGCCGACCACGGCGCTCGACGTCCTGGTGCAGCACGCGGTGATGGACACGATCATCGAGCTGCAGCGGTCCGAGGGCTTCACCGCCGTGCTGATCTCCCACGACCTCGGCATCGTGCTCGAGGCCACGGAGCGCGTCCTCGTGATGCACGAGGGCCGGATCGTCGAGGACGGCGGCTCCCGCGAGATCCTCCGCGACCCGCAGGACGAGTACACGCAGATGCTGCTCTCGCACTACGCGGACCCGCGCGCCGAGGTCGTCTCGCTGCCCGGTTTCCCGGACCGCTCCCTCCGGGGGGAGTCCGGTGCCAGCCGCCAGGAGACGACGACCTCGCACGCGACCGTCGGTTCCCGCGAGCGCAGTGCCGCGAAGAACCCGATCGTCGTCGAGGGCCTGGTGAAGACCTACGCCCCGCCGCGTCGCGGTGAGGACCCGGTCCGCGCCGTCCGCGACGTCTCGTTCACGCTCGAGCCGGGGCAGTCCCTCGCGCTCGTCGGCCAGTCGGGTTCCGGCAAGTCGACGATCGCGAAGATGCTCACCGGCGTCGAGAAGCCCACCTCGGGCACCGTCCGCTTCGGTGACCTCGACGTCGCGAAGCTCGGACGCCGAGGCCTGCGCGACCTGCGCTCCGAGGTGCAGATGGTGTTCCAGGACCCGTACGCGGCCCTGAACCCGCTGCACACCGTGGAGTACACGCTCACCCGTCCGGTCGTGAACTACACCGGGCTCCGCGGCAAGGACGCCCGTCGTCGGGTGCTCGAGCTCCTCGAGACCGTGGGGCTGTCCCCGGTGGAGCAGTTCGCGCAGAAGCTCCCGCACCAGCTCTCCGGTGGGCAGCGGCAGCGCGTGGTGATCGCCCGGGCGCTCGCGAGCGACCCGCAGGTGATCATCGCGGACGAGCCGGTGTCGATGCTCGACGTCACGCTCCGCGCCGGTGTGCTCGCACTCCTCGAGGACCTGCGCGAGCAGTGGGGCGTCTCGCTCCTCTACATCACGCACGACCTGCTGAGTGCCCGGCTCATCACCGACGACATCATGGTGCTGCACGACGGCGCCGTGGTGGAGCGCGGCCGGACCGCCGACGTGCTGCAGCACCCGCAGGACAGCTACACGATCGACCTGCTCGACGCGGTCCCGAACCCGCGCCGACGGCTCGCGGAGGGACTGATTTGACCACGCTGCACGACTTCGAGGCGGTCCCGTCGTTCGGGCACCTGCCCACCCCGGACGGCGTCGACGTCGTCGGCATCGACCTGCCGATCGGTCGGCTGACCGCGTACCGCGTCGTCCCGGACGGCGCGAGCAAGGGCACCGTGCTGATCGTCCCCGGGTACACCGGCTCGAAGGAGGACTGGCGCACGTTCATGCCGCTCCTCCGCGATGCCGGCTGGACCGCGGTGGCGATCAGCCGTCGCGGGCAGGCCGATTCGGCAGCGCCGGCGGAGCCGCGGGACTACGCGCTCGAGGCGGAGGCCGCCGACGTCGTGCGCGTCGCACGGCTGCTCGACGACGGGGCGCCCGTGCACCTCATCGGGCACTCCCTCGGCGGCGTCATCGTCCGTGCGGCGGCGATCCAGGACCCGAGCGCCTTCCGCGACGTCGTGCAGTTCTGCTCCGGCCCGTACGGCTGGCCGTACCGCAAGGTCACCGAGCTGACGATCATGCACGACACCGGCGGGAACAACCGCACCCTGTTCGACGCGACGAACCCGCTCTGGGCCGGACGCCCGGACGAGGAGCTCCCGGACGACGTCCGCATGGTCCGTGAGCGGTTCGACGCCACGAGCCCGCTCAGCGTCACCGCCGGCGGCCACATCCTCGAGGACCACACCGACGCGTCCGCCGAACTCCGCGCCACCGGCCTCCCGGTGCTCGTCACGCACGGCGAGTGGGACGGCGCCTGGCCGATCCCGTGGCAACGCGCGATGGCCGAGGACACCGGCGCCGAGTACGTCGTGATCCCGGAGAGCTACCACGGCCCCCAGGTCGAGAACCCGCTCGGGACGGTCGCCGTCTTCGATGCGTTCTTGGCGAAGCACTGAAAGGACCCATCATCACCACGCTCAGCTTCCCCGACGGTTTCCTCTGGGGCGCGGCCACCGCTGCCCACCAGATCGAGGGCAACAACGTCAACAGCAACTGGTGGGTGCACGAGCACGAGCCGGACACCACGATCGTCGAGCCCTCCGGCGACGCGGCGGACAGCTACCACCGCTACCGCGACGACATCCGCATCGCGGCGGAGCTCGGGCTGAACTCCTACCGGTTCAGCATCGAGTGGGCGCGCATCGAGCCCGAGCGCGGGTTCGTCAGCCGTGCCGAGGTCGGCCACTACCGCCGCATGGTCGAGACCTGCCACGAGTTCGGCCTCGAGCCGATCGTCACCCTCATGCACTTCACGGTCCCGCGCTGGTTCGAGCGCGACGGCTTCTGGCGTGCACCCGACGCCGCCGACCTGTTCGCCCGTTACACCGAAGCCGCGCTCCCCGTCGTCCAGGACGGCGTCCGCTACGTCTGCACGATCAACGAGCCGAACATCGCGGCGATGCTCGCGGGTGGCGAGGACGCCGCGAACCTGGTCGCCTTCGGCCTGCCGAACCCGGACCTCGGCGTCGCGGACGCGCTCCTCGCGTCGCACAAGCGCTCCCGCGAGGTCCTGTCGCAGGTGGACGGCATCAGGTCGGGCTGGACCATCGCGACCCAGGCGTTCAAGGCGTCGGGGGAGCCCGGCTCCGAGGAGATGCTCCGCGAGTACGGCTACCCGCGTGACGACTGGTACCTGGAGAACGCCGCGGGTGACGACTTCCTCGGTGTCCAGGCGTACACCCGGACGTTCATCGGCCCCAACGGTCCGCTCCCCGTCCGGGACGACGTCGAGACCACCCTCACGGGCTGGGAGTTCTACCCGGAAGCCTCGGCCGACGGTCTCCGCAGCGCGTGGGAACTCTCCGGCCACGTGCCGCTGATGATCACCGAGAACGGCATCGCCACCGCCGACGACACCCGCCGCCAGGCCTACACGCAGGGTGCCCTCGAGGGGATCCACCGCTGCATCGAGGACGGCATCGACGTGCTCGGCTACCAGCACTGGTCCCTCCTCGACAACTACGAGTGGGCGTCCGGCTTCCGGCCGACCTTCGGGCTGGTGTCCTGGGACCCGGTGACGTTCGAGCGCACCCCGAAGCCGTCCGCGCACTGGTACGGCGGCGTCGCGACGGCGAACGCCCTCGAGTCCCAGGCCGACTAGGAACCCGACGCCAGCAGCTCGGCCGTCGCCGGTTCGCGCAGGAGATCTGCGCGGTCCGCGGCGGTCGAGCCCTCGTCGTCCCGGGCGTCCCGGTCCACGTCGAGCTCGAGCGCGGCGCGCACCGTGTCGACGTCCCCGGAGTCCACCGCGGCGATCAGCACCGTCGCGCCACGTGACCCCCGTGTCGTGGTGTCCGCGCCCGCCTCGGCGAGGCTGCGCACGATCGCCGCGTGCCCACCCCAAGCAGCGCGGACGATCGGCGTGTTGCCGTCGCTGTCCCGGGCCTCCAGGCCGGCGCCCGACGCGACCAGGACGTCGACCGCAGCCCGTGCGTCCCGGTCGATCGCCAACGTGAGCGGCGTCCGCCCCTCGGAGTCCGGCAGGTCGATCGATGCGCCGCGGCCGAGCAGCTCGGAGAGCATCTCGGGGCGGTCGAACCACGCGGCGGCGTGCAGCGGGGCGAAGCCCCAGCGCGGGTCGAGGTCGTCGACGTCGCTCGCGTCGTCGGCCAGGTGCAGGCCGCCGAGGTCGCCGTACGCCGCGGCACGGACCACCTCGTCCGCCCACTCCACCCAGCCGTCCGGCACCGGGCCGTGCCACCCGCGTGCCGGTCGTGCTTCGAGGTCGGTGAAGTCCTCCTCGTTGACGCTCCGGACCTCGACGGTGACGTCGGTGAAGCGGATCGCGACCTCGCCGACGGGGGAGACGAGGAGCCGGAGCTCCCAGCCGTCCCGACCGACGTGCTCGATCTCTCCACGGGCGATGTGTGCGTCCCCGGCGAGCAGCGCCTCCGGCTCGAGCACTGTCGGATCGATCACGGCGTCCTCGAACCGCAGCGCGACGCGCGCGTGGTTCCAGCGCCGCCAGAGACCCTCTGCGGTGTCGAGCACCTCGTCGTTCCGGACCATGACCTGCGCGTGCAGGACCACCGGGTCGGGCTCGCCGTGGTCCGGGAGTGCAGCGGTGTCGTCGGTCTCGGCCGCTGCGTGCCGGTGCGCCGGCTCGACGGTCCACTTCGCGATCCGGGAGTCGCTCCACCGGACCGTCGCGAGAGCGGCGATCGGGGGTGGGGCGTCCTCCAGAAGGCGGGCGAGGTGTTCGGCGTGGCCGTCGAAGTCCTCGAGCGACACGTAGCCCACCGCGGGCCAGTTCACTCGGGACCAACGCATGGGGTCGAGACTACCGGGGCCTACCGCTCGGTCGCGGAGTTGCCCGTGCCGTGGTCCTCGACCTCGGCGTGACCGCCGTGCTGGACGACGTTGTCGTTGCCGGCGAACACGATCTTCGCAGCGGAGTCCGCAGTGACCTTCGTGGCGTTGCCCTCGATGACGAGGAGGTCGAGCGCCGGGAGGGTGATCGTCGTGCCCTTCTTGGCCGCACCGACGATGCTCACGGTCTTGCAGTCGCCCTCGAGCGAGAAGTCGCCCGTGAGCTTCGAGGCGAGGACGGTGGCCTGCCCGTCGACGCACTCGTCGTAGACGGTCTTCGCGACGCTCGGCGCGGTCGAGGTGCTCGAGGTCGGCTTCGCGGTGTCGGGCTGGCTCGCGGCGCAGCCGGTCAGGCCGGCGAGGGCGACGGTGGCGGCGAGGGCGGCGATGACGGTACGGGCACGCATGAGGGCTCCTTGGTTCGGGTGTGATCGGCGCGGCTCGATGGGGCACGCGCCTCATCAGTGTCCAACATGTCAATATTCAGTGTCAAGCATTGCAATATCTCGCATGTGAAATTAGATTGGGGATGTGGCCGTGCTTGCGGTGCACCACCCGATGCGCTCAGAAGGAGCCCCCATGTCAGCTCGCAACCAGACCGTCGTGATCGTCGGACAGGGGTACGTCGGACTGCCCGTCGCCATGCGTGCGGTCGAGGTCGGCTACGACGTGATCGGCATCGACGTCGACGTCCGCCGGTCCTCAGCGCTGCAGGAGGGCCGGTCCTACGTCGAGGACGTCCCCGATGCCCAGGTCCGGAGGGCGCTCGCATCCGGGCAGTACGTCGCCACGGACTGCTACGACTCGCTCGTCGAGGGCTTCGACATCGCCGTGATCACGGTCCCCACCCCGCTCCGGGACGCCGCACCCGACCTCAGCTACGTCGAGCAGTCCGCGGCGTCGCTGGCCGAGCACCTCCGGCCGGGCGGCACGATCATCCTCGAGTCCACCACCTACCCCGGCACCACGGACGAGCTCGTGCTGCCGATCCTCGAGCGCGTCTCCGGGCTCACCGCCGGTCGGGACTTCCACCTCGGGTACAGCCCGGAGCGGATCGACCCGGGCAACGCGACGTGGGGGTTCGTCGAGACGCCGAAGGTCGTCTCCGGGATCGACGCCGCCTCGCTCGAGCGAGTGCAGGACTTCTACGGCGCGCTCGTCGACACGACCGTCCCGGTGTCCGGCACGCGTGAGGCGGAGCTCACGAAGCTCCTCGAGAACACCTTCCGCCACGTCAACATCGCCCTCGTGAACGAGCTGGCCGTGTTCGCCGACCTGCTCGGTGTCGACGTCTGGGAGTCCATCGACGCGGCCGCGACGAAGCCGTTCGGGTTCATGAAGTTCACGCCAGGACCCGGCGTCGGCGGTCACTGCCTCCCGGTGGACCCGAGCTACCTGTCGTGGCAGGTCAAGCGCTCGCTCGGACGCACCTTCCGGTTCGTCGAGCTGGCGAACGACGTCAACGACCACATGCCCGACCACGTGGTCGAGCGGATCGCGGGCATGCTCAACGACGCCGGCCGCCCCGTCCGAGGATCGCGGATCCTGCTCGCGGGACTCGCGTACAAGAAGAACTCCGGGGACACGCGCGAAGCACCGTCCGCCCGGGTGATCGAGTTGCTCACGTGCATGGGGGCAGAGCTCATCGGTGTCGATGCGCACGTCGAGGACCACCGCTGGCCGACGTCGGTCATCCGCGCCGACCTCACACCGGCGCTGATCCCGACGATCCACGCTGCGATCGTGCTCACCGAACACGAGGGCGTCGACCTCGAGCTGCTCCGCGGCATCCCGACGCTCGACACCCGGAACACGCTCGGCGCCGGCGGCTCCGTCGTCGTCCTCTGACGCGGGACCCGATCACCATGCTGAAGATCGTGCAGTACGGCGTCCACGACGTCACCTACCCGCGGAACGCCCGCGTGCGCGCCGCGTTCCAGGACCGGTTCGACGCCGAGGTCGTGGTCGTCACGCAGTCCCGGGCGTCATCGCGGCTGCGGCGGATCCGGCAGGACCTCCACGGGCTGTGGCGTGCCTCGGCCGGAGCGGACGTGGTCATGCTCGCCGAGATGCGGTTGACGCACGCGCCGCTCGTCTGGCTGGTCGGACGACTCCGCCGCGCGGTGGTCGTGATCGACCGGTTCATCGGACTGCACGAGACCGCGGTCGAGGACTGGGGGTCGGTCGCCGCCGGAAGCACCCGTGCCCGTCGGTTCGCGTTGCAGGACGCGATCGCCACCGGACTCGGGGACCTCGTCGTCACCGACACGGCGGTCCGAGCGCGCGCGCTCTCCGCGGTCACCGGCCGGGAAGTGCTCGACCTCCCCGTCGGCGCGCCTGCCTGGGCGGGCTCGACGGCTCCGATCCGACCGGGCTCCCGGCTCCGCGTGCTCTACTACGGGAACTACATCCCGCTGCACGGCACCGAGCTCGTCGTCGACGCCCTCGCCGAGCTCACCGCCACCCGTCGCTTCACCGCGACGTTCGTCGGCAACGGTGTGCGGCGCGCCGCGATCGAACAGCGCGCCGCAGAGCTCGGCCTGCGCGGACGCATCACGTTCCTCGACGCCGTGTCCGAGTCCGAGCTCGCCGAACTCGTCGAGCGCCACCACGTCGTCCTCGGGGTGTTCGGGTCGTCCACGAAGGCGACGAGCGTCGTCGCGAACAAGGTCTGGCAGGGACTCGCCGCCGGACGGGTCGTCGTCACGCAGCGTTCAGCCGCGGTGGAGGAACTCGCGCGCATCGCCGGCCCGCTGCTGGTGCAGACGGATCCGGGTTCGGCACACGCGATCACGAGCGCGCTCGCAGACATCGAGCTCGACGCGCTCACCACCGACAGCGCCCGGGCGCACACCGCGCAGCTCGCGGCACGGCTCGAGGACTTCGTCGCCGTGCGGTTCGACCGGTTCTCCCGACGACTCGCCGCACTCGTCGCGGGCGGCCCCCGGTGAACGCCCGTCGCGTCACCCGGATCGGCGCCCAGCTCGCGCTGTACGTCGGAGCCCCACTCCTCGGTTCGCTCGCCCCGCTCGTCGTCATCCCCGCGGTCACGTCGCAGTACGGCGCCGCCGGGTGGGCGAGCGTCGCCGTCGCGCTGTCCGTCGGGCTCGCCGGTGCGGTCATCGGCGAGCTCGGCTGGGTCGTCGTCGGCCCCCAGAAGGTGTCGAGGGACCGCGCGGCAGCGAGCGGCCTCTACGAGCGCGCCCTCGCCTCCCGGCTCGTCGCCGTCGGGGTCCTCGCCCTGCCGGTCGCCGTCGCGAGCGGCACGCTTGCGCACGAGCACCGGACGGCCGCGGTCCTGCTCGGGCTCGGCATCCTCGGCGGTGCGCTCAGTCCGTCCTGGTACTGGACCGGACTCGGCCGACCGGCGACCATCCTCCTGGTGGAGGCGCTCCCGCGCATGACCCTCGCGCTCTCGGCCGCCGGTGCGATCGCGCTCGGCGCTCCGCTCGAGTCCTACGGAGCCGCACTCTGTGCGGCGGCGGCGCTCACCGTGCTGCTGTCCGCTCGGACTGCCGGCGTCCGTGCCTGGCCGTCTCGTGCGGCGTTCCGCGCGGCACCGTCGACCGCCCGCTCCCAGTCGGTCGTGATGCTCGGACGGACGATCAGCACCCTCTACCGCGCGCTCCCGGCAGCGCTCCTCGCCGGAGTCGCCCCCGGGGCCGTCGCGACCTTCAGTGCCGTGGACCGGCCGCTCCGGATGGGGCTCCAGTTCCTCGCCGTCGTCCCGCAGCGCCTCCAGACGTGGGTCGGTGTCGAAGACCAGGTGATCGCACGGCGACGGGCCGTCCAAGTCGTGCTGATGAACATCGGTCTCGGGGCAGCAGCCGGTGTCCTCGTGCTCGCCGCGATGCCGACCTTCGTCGCCGTGCTCTTCACCGGCGTGGTCGCCGTCGACGGCGCCCTGGCAGCGATCGCCGGGCTGCTCGTCGCGGTAGTCTGCGCAGCACGCGGCTTCGGCCTCGCGCTGGTCGCACTCGGCCGCGCGGACGCCTCGACCTGGGCTGCCGCGTCCTCGGCGGTCGTCGGGATCCCGGGTGCGGTCCTCGGTGGCGTGCTCGCCGGTGCGGAGGGAACGATGGCAGCGCTCGTGATCGCGGAGTTCGTCGGACTCGTCCTGCAGTGGGGCATCCTCGCACGGGCCGTCCGGGCGCCGAGCGGCGCCGGCAGCGGAACCGCGCAGAGCGCCAGGGGCTGCACCGACGCCGAACGGCTCCGGTCGTGATCCTCGCGGCGCTGGTCGGCCTCGCAGCGCTCGCCGCAGTCGCCACCGGCATCGTGCTCGTCCCCGTGGACGCACGTCGCGGGGCCGCGGTCGTCCTCGCGCTGGTCCTGCTCCTCGTCGGTGCCGGTTCCGCCGCACCGGCCATCGTCCGGGACGCCGTGGTCTTCGGGAGCGCGGCGGTGCTCCTGATCGGGCTGCTCGCCGGCGGACGCCGCCCCGCCCGCGGCGGCCCGGTGATCGCCATCGCGGTCGTGTTCCTCGTCGTCGTGCAGACCGTGACGATCCTGAACGCGTCCTTCGCGACCCTGCAGTTCACCCGACTCGCCGTCCTCGCCGTGCTGGCACTCGTCGCGGTCAGCGGCTTCACCGCCCGGGAACGCCGGATGCTCCTCACCGCATTCATCACCATCGGCGTCGTCGAGGCCGGCCTCGGACTCGTCGAGTTCGCGGTGACGCACCGCCCGATCCCGTGGGGGAACCGGGTCTACGCCGACGGGTCCGAACCGTCCCTGCGGAACCCCGTGCTCCCTGGATCACTGCTGCGCGTCTCCGGCACGCTCGGCCACCCCATCCCGTACTCGATCGTCCTCGGGCTGGCCTTCGTGGCACTGATCGCGACGGCACGACAGCGGCCGCGACTGCTGTCCGTGACGATCGGTGCGGCGCTGTCCGCCGGGGTCCTCCTCTCCGGCAGCCGTACCACCCTGATCGCACTCGCCCTGGCGCTCGGGTTCCTCCTCTGGACCTCTGACGCGACAGGGCGGGCCGTCCGCATCCTCATCGTGACGGTCGGGGTGCTCCTCGGGTTGGTGGTCTTCTGGCCGGCACTCGGCGCGTCGGTGGACCGGCTCCTCGGCTCCGGGTCCTACACGAACCGCGCCGGTGCGTTCGAAGCGGTCCCGGCGCTCCTCGGACGCGATCCGCTCGAGATGTTGTTCGGGAGCGGCTACGGCACGGACATGCTGCTGTACCAGCGGGGGCTCTTCCCGCAGAACGGGTTCTGGATCATCGACAACCAGCTCGTCACGACCCTCGGGACGGAAGGACTCATCGGGCTGTTGCTCGTCGTCGGGTTCCTCGTGACGTCGTTCCTCCGGGGCGACCGCACCCGGCGGGCGTTCCTGCTGATCCTGTTCGTCACGCTGTTCTCGTTCGACTACTTCGGGTGGACGGTCGTCTTCTTCCTCCTGATGGTCGTGCTCGCGCTGCCCACCGCACGCGACGTGGAGCGGCCCGCCGAGGCGGAGCGCACCGTCCAGAACGCCTGACGCGCCTGCCCGGCGCACGACAGAGCCCCACCCGCGAGAAGCGGGTGGGGCTCTGTCGTGTCGTCAGACCGCGGACGCACCGGGCGCTGCGGGGCCGCGCCGGACCTCCAGTCCGGTGGTCACCCGGCATCCTGCCTGGCGAGCCGGCGCTCGCTCCTCGGCATCGCCGGCGCTGCACGCCGCCCGCGTCGCGGGACGAGTTCGCTCGGGTCGAGTGCGTCGTCGCCGGCGCGCTTGCCGTAGTACGCGTAGTAGGTGCCGTACCCGTAGGACCCCGCGCCCTTCGCCGGCAGCATCGTCATGACGATGCCGAGGGTCCGGCTGCCGACGCTCGAGAGCGCGTCGATCGCGACACGGAGCTGGTTGCGGGTCGAGCGTCCGGCTGCGGAGATGACGAGCGCACCGCCGGTCAGGCGGCTGAGGATGGCCGCATCCGTGACCGGCAGGAGCGGTGGCGCGTCGATGATGACGTAGTCGAACTCGGTGGTCAGTTCTTCGAGCAGGACCCGCATGCGCGCGCTGCCGAGCAGTTCGCTGGGGTTCGGGGGGATCCGCCCGGCGGGGATCACGTGCAGGCCGCCGTGGCCCCAGGGCTGCAGGACCTCGGTGATCTCCGCCTGCCCGATGAGCACGTCGGTGAGCCCGACAGCGCCTTCGACACCGAGGATCTCCGCGAGGCGCGGACGGCGGAGGTCGGCGTCGATGATCGCCACGCGTGCGCCGTTCTCGGCCATCGCGATCGCGAGGTTCGCCCCGGTCGTCGACTTGCCCTCCGAGGGCACCGCCGAGGTCACGACGAAGCTCCGCGTGGACTCGTCGAGGTCGATGAACTGCACGTTCGTCCGGAGGGTGCGGAACGATTCTGCACGGGGGCTCCGCGGGTCGACCTGCACGATGAGCGGTCGCTTCGGTGCGCCCGGGTCGAACTGGATGCCGCCGAGGATCGGCGCATCGGTGACGGCCTCGACGTCGTCCTGGCGGCGGATCTTCGTGTCGAGCGTCGCGCGGAGCACCGCTGCGCCGGTGCCGAGCAGGATGCCGGCGAGGAGCCCGACAGCGAGGTTGATCGAGAGCTTGGGGGAGGACGGCTTCGACGGTTCGACGGGTGGCTGCACCGTCCCGATCTTGACCAGGCTGGGGCCGCCGGCAGTGGGGACCTCGAGGTCGTTGCCGACGACGTCCTTGAAGCTCTCGCCCACCGCGGTCGCGGTCTTCACCGCCTGAGCGGGGTCGGAATCGGTCACGGTGATCGTGATGAGCACGGTGTTGACGGGGGAGCTGGCGTTGATCCGGCTCGCCAGCGACGGCACCGAGGTCTTCAACCCGAGTTCGTCGATCACCGGCTGCAGCACGCTGGCGCTGGTGACGATGTCGACGTAGCTCTGGACCTTGCCCTGCGCGGCGCTGTTGCCCTGCACGAGGTCGCTGGCCGTCGCGCCCTGCGACTGCACGGAGACGAAGAGCTTCGTCGAGGTGCTGTACATCGGCGTGGTGAGGACCGCAAGGCCGCCGCTGAGCCCGATCGCCATCACGACGAACGCGGTCACGAGCAACCAGGATCGTCGGAGGATGCGGATGAAGTCCTGGATGGTCACTGTTGCCTCGCTCGGGTCGTCGGTCGGGTGTGAGTCACTGCGTTTGTTATTCTAACACCTGATATGTCAATTCTGCATGGCCGAGACGGCCGCATGGAACGACGCCTCGATGGTGAGGTGCTGCGCGTTCGCCCACCCGTGCTCGACCACTCGCCTCCGGAACAGGTCGTCCTGCCGTAGCCGTCGGATCGCGGCGTCCCACCGATCCGGTTCGCCGATCGGCAGCACCAGCTGGTCCCGGAGCTCGGCATCCGTGTACAGCAGCGGTGCCACCCCGACCTGGTCGCTCATCACGACGGGCACCCCGGCGCTCGCCGCCTCCACCGGGGTGCGACCGAAGGCGTCGCGGTGCGACGGGACCACGCACACCCCAGCGTCGGCCCAGATGTCGCCAGCGGCTCGCCATCCGCCCCAGGCGAGGTTCGGTGGGGAGGCCCGGTGCAGCTCCGCCTCCAGCGCGCCGGTCCCGTGGATGCGTGCGTCCACCCCCGTGCGCGCGGCGATCTGCATGAACAGGTCGGCGCCCTTCTCGGTGGAGAGTCGCCCGGCGAAGACGATCGGCGCCTCCGCGCGGGAGCGACCGCGAGCGAGGAGCGGGACACCGGCCGGCACGATGCTGCCGCGGCCCGAGTGCCCGAGCTGGGCCTCGAGGAGCGGCGTGGTGGACCAGACGTCGTCGAACCGGGCGAGGGCGCGGCGCTCCATCGCGGACAGCAGGACCCGGCGCGCACCGTGCTGTTCCCCGACAGCGGGCCACGGGAGTCCACGGACCCACGCCACGCGGCGCTTCGCGAGGAGGTCCTGCCGCCGGGCGATCACCATGTCGGACTGCGGGATCAGCGAGACGATCACGTCGGCGGACCGGACGGCGTCGGAGTCGAGCAGTCGGTCGACCGCGGGCAGGAGGTGCCGCCCGTGCTCCGTGACGACGTGCTCGGTGAGCCGGTCGTCCTCGACGGGGATGCCGGCGGCCTCCGGGCGGACGCCGAGCACCGCATGCCAGTCGTGGCCGGCCGCGCGCGCCGTCGTGACGAGGTCGACCGCGGAGCGGTACACGCCGCTCCGGGCCATCAGCGGGGCGGCGACGAGCGTGACCCTCATCGGGAGACGCCGACGGAGCTGCCGACGAGGAGGTCGGTGATGAGATCGGTCTTGTCCCGCCACGTCGCACCCACCGGGATGGTGGTCGGGGTGCGGGGGACGCGTGTGGCGCTCCGGGTCCAGTCGCCGATGACCTCGGCGTGCTCGTGGATGCGCGTGGTGGTGACGCCGTCGATGCCACGGGTGCCGGCTCCGGCCACCGGGGTGGTCAGCGTGGGGAGCCCGGCGGCGCGGTACTCGTACGTCTTGATGATGTCGCCGCCGACCTCTCCCGCTCCGACCCGGTGCGGGACCCAGCCGACGTCGAAGCCCTCGAGGAGTTCTGGGACGTCGGAGTAGTGCACGTCGCCGAGGAGTTCGACGTTGCCGAGTGCGGCGAGCGGTGCCCGGTACTCGGCGTCGAGGATCGGTCCTGCGAAGACGAAGCGCACGTGCGGCAGCGCCGTGATGGTGGCGACGATGCCGGGGAGGTCCAGGCGACGGCCGATCTTGCCGACGTAGCCGACCGTCGTGGGGCCCGTCGCGGTGTGGTTCGGGGAGAAGCGCTCGGGATCGCAGCCGTTCGGGACCAGGATGACGTCGTCCCGGCCGAAGCGTCGTGCGAGTTCCGCGGTGCCCTCGGCGTTGGCCGTGACGTGGGTGGCGCGCTCGAACGCCGCGGCGTAGGCGCGTTCGACGTGCGCCGCGATCGGCGCGAAGGCGTAGTGCTTCGACCAGTCGTCGAGCAGGTCGAGGACCGTCACGCGGGAGTCGGCGAACGGTGTCGCTCCTGCCGGCGCGAGCGCGGTGAACGGGTTCCAGACGATCGCCGGCGTCGCATCCGCGATGTGTGCGATCCGTGGGTACGCGGCGGTGGCGGTGACCCACCAGCGGCGGCGGGAGAAGGGATTGGGGAAGCGGAATGTGCGGGTCTCGTGCGGGTGGGTTCCCGGAGCGAGGCTGCGGTCCGACCGGGGGCGTCGGGCGATCGCGGGCTCGGGTCGGGAGACGACGTCGACGCCGCCGTGGGACCCGAACGAGCGGCCGAGCCATTCGATGACGTGGCCGTCGCGGGTCCGGTAGCCCTCGTCGGACAGCTTCCGCTGGCCGTGCATCGGGTAGGCCAGGACGGCGCCGGACCAGGGGGTGTGCTGCTGCTGCTGGGACATCGGGTTCCTTGCGTTCGGGAGGTGTGGTCGTGCCGATGGGCGGCAGGGCTGGTGTGCTCTGCCGCCCATCGGGTGGTGCTGGGTGGTGCTGGTGGTGGGTGTTACTTCGTGGCGGGTGCGTCGGGGGCGAAGATGAAGTTCTGCAGGACGCGGGTGGTGGTGCCGTTGGTGGTGGTCTCGTCGAAGTTGAGCGTGTAGGTGTTCGTCGGGCCGTAGGCGCGGGTGTACGACCAATCGCCCTTCTGGTCGGCTTCGGTCTCGAAGACCTTGGTGCCGAGGGTGGTCGTGACGGTGATCTTCGAGAACGCGGATGCCTTGCCGGTGAAGGTGGTGGCCTTCATGGGCGTGTAGGTCTCACCGGCGGCAGGGCTGGTGAGGGCGAAGTCCTGGACGACGGGGGCGGCGAGGTTCAGCGGGACCGTGTTGATGGTCTTGCCGTCCTTGGTCTGGGTGAAGGTGAGCGTGTAGGGCGCCGAGGGGCCCATGGTGCGCTCGAATGCCCAGTCGCCGTTCTCCTTCACGGTCGCGGAGCCCATCACGGTGTTCCACTGGTTCCGGGCGGTGACGGTGGCGCCTGGCGTGCCGACGCCGGTGAAGGTGTTCGAGCCCGGGCGGTAGGAGTCGCCGTCCTTGTGGCTGGTGATCGTCATCGGGGTCTCGGTGACGAGCGGCTTGAGGACGAAGCCCTCACGCTTGTCGGTCTTGCCGTCGAGCGCCTTCTGGACGAACGTCAAGGTGTACTCGGCGGTCGGACCGTACTGGCGGGCCGAGGTCCACGTGCCGTTGGACTGGTTCGCTCGGGTCTCGAAGACCTTCGTGCCCCACTGGTTCGTGGCCGTGATGGTGGCGCCCGGGGTCGCGGTACCGGTGAAGGTGTAGTCCTTGCCGGCGGTGTAGGTCGCGGGTGCTTCGTTGTCGATCGTGAGGTTCTTGAAGGAACCCAGCGGTGCGAGCGCGAACGCGGCGGACTTGCTCCCGCTGCCGTCCAGACGGGTCTGCGTGGCGGTGAGCTGGTACTCCGCAGCCGGACCGTAGACACGGTCGAAGGACCACGTGCCGTCCTTGTCCGCGGTGACCGTCGCGATCGACACGTTCCACTGGTTCGTGATGACGACCTTCGCGTACGGGGTCGCAGTGCCGGTGACGGTGGTGGTCTTCATCGGCTCGTAGACGCCGTCCGCGGGGCCGGTGATGGCCGTGCCGGTGGCCTCCTGCTTGCCGTCCGCGGTGACCTTCACCGCTGCGGTCGTCGTCAGGTTGCCCTTGGACTGCTGCGACACGGTGATGTTCGTGATCGAGCTGGACGGGGCGATCTCGACCGGAGCGGAGAAGGTGTTGTCCGTGCCGACGGTGGTGGTGACCGTCTTCGCGCCACCGGTGATGGTGACCTTCGACCCGGAGACACCGGTTCCGGTGACGGTGACATCACCCGGGGTCACACTGCCCGTGGCCGGACCCGTGATCGCCACGGCGTTGCCGTAGTCCAGGCCGGCGTCCTTCTGCGGCGACTCGACGCCGTCCGTGGTCTGGGACACCTTGAACGTCTGGACACCGGAGCCCGGCGCAGTCACGGAGAAGGAGTACTTCCCGTCGGACACGGCCTGCGAGTCGATCTCGTCACCGTTCGGTGCGTAGAGCTTCATCGTCGAACCGTCCACGCCGGTGCCGCTGATCGTGGCCTTCTTCGTCACGTCGTCCGCGAAGGCGCCGACCGCGGTGAACTCGTTCTTGCTCGCCTTCACGGTCACGGTCGACGTGCCGTTCACGAGGAAGCGCCCGACGTTCGTCACGCCGACGAACGACTGCTGCACGGGACTGGTCGTGTCGGCCGGAATCGCGTCCGCGGTGACGTAGATCCGCCATGAGTAGTAGCGGTTGGCGCTGGCCTTGGCGCCCGCTGTGATCTGCCCGGTGAACTTCGTGCCGTCGGCCGACACCGATCCCTTCGCGTCCATCGTCGGGTGGTCCACCCAGACGTTGTTCTCGGCGATGCGGCCCTTCGCGACCGTCTGCCCCGCTGTGAACTTGGTCCCAGTCGGTGCGGTCAGGAACACCATGCCGTCGGACAGTGTCGAATCGGCGGTTGCCTCGACCGGGACCGAAACGCCCACGGTCTTGCCGGCCTCAACCTCATAGGTGTACCCCGGCGCGGACTCGAATCCGCCATTGACGGCCGACTCAGGGCCGCCGATCAACGGCGTGGGCGTGTCCGAGTTCATCCACGGGCGCCCGCTGTGGCTCCCCTCGGTATTCAGGTACTTCAACGGGGTCGTGGCCGTCGCGAAACTGCCGTTCGTGAAGAGGAACTTCTGCAATGGAGACGTCGAGCAGGCTTCGGCGCGGAGGTAGTTCGCGCCGAAGGTGCCGACCCCCAGGCACTGCCCGCCCGTGTTCGTGACGCGCATGGTCTCCGCGTCGTACGTGAAGTCCGCGGCCCGGCGTTCGGCCTCGCTGAGTGACTCGCTGATCATCTCGGTGGCGTACGAGTCAAGGGAGCTGAAACGGTCACCCTCCTGCCAGACGAACTTGAACGGCGCGGAAGGAGTACGGGCTTCGGGGGCCGCGGAGGCGGCGGTAGCGCCGAAACTGAGGCCGGAGGCGACGGTGGCTGCTGCGAGCGCCGTCGCGCCGAACGCCTTGAGGGTCTTGTGCTTTCGCATGGGTGTGTGCTTTCTGTGATGGCCCGGTGCCGTGGTGTCGGGTGGCCGGGTCGGGTAACAGGAGACACGCGGCCCATCCGGGAGGCTTGCCGCGTTCCAAGAAAATATCACACACATCATTCAGATATCAACATACCGAGTGCGATCGTCTCCACGAGGCGGCCGTGCGCGGCAGAGGGCCCGGGGCCGGCTCGCGCCGGCCCCAGGCCCTCGTGGATGCGGCATCGTCGCCGCGTGCTGCTACTTCGTGTCGGCCGGCACGGTGAAGAGCTCGCTCGGGACGGTCTGCCCGTACTTCGACTGCTCGATCACGAACCGGAAGCGCTTGGAGCCTGCAGCGACCACGTGGTCGAACGACCACGTTCCGTCGATGCCGACGACGTGTGCCCCAGGGGCGATCTCCTTGCCGTTGGCCTTGAGGACCCGGAAGGTCGCCCCCGGCTCACCCGTGCCGGTGATGGTGTTCTGCTCCCCGGGACTGACCGTCCGTGTGGTCACCGTGACGGGGGCGAGCTCGAGCTGCTTCACCTCGACGGGGATCGTGGTGTCGTCGACCTCCTCGCCGCGCAGGTACTGCGCGAAGCTGACGTCCTGCTTGCCGACGACCAGGTTCGTGACCGTGCCGGACCAGTTCCCGTCGGTGTCCGCCTTCGCGATGATCGTGTTGCCGACGCGGACCTCGGCTTCCTTCGTCGCGGTCCCGGAGACTGCTGCGGTGCGCGCGGCGTCGTCTACCGAGTCCACCTTCGCGGTGATGGGGCGCACGGACTGCTCGACGGTGACGCGGGATGCGCCGGTGATCCGGAAGGGCTTCTCGCCGACGGTGGTCGTGACGGTGAAGCCGAGGTCACCGGTGCCGCTCGTGGCGTCGTCGGGAGCGGCGACGGGGACGCTCCAGCGGACGCTGTAGCCCGTGGGGAGCTCGAAGCCGTGGCCGGAGTCGGGCATGGTGCCGGTGAACGTCGTGCGGTCGGCGCTCAACGAACCGGTGACGCGTAGGGAATCGGTGCGCTTCCACCCTCCTCCCGACGCATACTCGCCGGTGAGCGTCGTCGTGCCCTCGGGGAACGCGGTACCGCGCGGCGCCGTGAGGACGACCTTCGTGTCCCGCATGCCGGTGACCTTCTCGGTGACCGTGGCGCCGAAGTGCACGGGCTGGACACTGCCAGCGGGGATGGTGGCCGGAGTGCCGACGCCGGCCGGGTCGAAGGACCCGTCGATCGGCGTCGGCGGCGTGACACCGGTGATCGCCACCCGGGAGGTCCCGGCGACGTTGAAGGAGCCGAGGTTCGAGGAGCCGACGAAGCGCTGGCCGAGCGTTCCGGTGCCGTCGTCGGTCGCGGGTGCGGCGTCGACGCTGACCTGCCAGGCGATGTAGGCGTTCTCGGCGATGGTCGTGTCCTTCGCCCCCTTCGTCACTCCGATGAAGGTCCTGCCGTCGGCCGAGACCTCGCCGACCGCGTTCAGCCACGGTGCGGACTCGAAGTTCGAACCGGTGGTGTAGCGGCCCTGCAGGGTGGTCTGGCCCGGCGTGAACGTCGTGCCGGACGGCGCGGTCAGCGCGAGCGTGCCGTCCGAGATCTTCAGGTCGGCCCGCGCCTGCACGGGCACGAGCAGGTTCTTCTTCGTGGTGCCCGCGTCCATCGTGTAGTCGTACCCGGGGGTGGTGACGAGCCCACCGCCGGGTGCCGGCGGCGGGGTCACGCTGCCCGGGCGGGTGACGGTGATGGGAACGGCGGGAGAGAGGTGTCCCTGGGACTGCCAGAAGTTGCGGCTCATCACGTACAGCGTCGCCGTCGCCCCCGGGGCGATCGAGGCCGGCCAGGGAACGGTGCCACCGTTCGACAAGTCGCCGAGCCCGACGGTGTGGGTCGTCGTCGTCGACAGGTAGAGACTGCAGGTGTCCCAGGTCCCACCGCACGACGGGGTGCCGTGGTAGGTGATGCCGCTCTCGCTCACCGACGAGGTGACACCGGATGGCGTGTAGGCGTACGAAGCGCGGAGGTGCGGGGCTGCGTTCGCGCCAGCCGGCCCTGCGCTGATGCCGGTGATGACGGTGGCGAATGCGAGGGCGGTCGCGCCGAGCGCCCTGAGCGTTCCGTGTTGTGACATGGTTCCGTGCTCCTGTGTTGTTCGGGCCGCGATCTACGGCACGCGACACCTGAACGCTACACATGAAACACACATATCAGTATGCCGTTGGCGGAATTGGCTGCACAGTTTGGACTTGAGCCATTTGGACGCAACTTTCAGCTCCCAGAGTTGACGAGCCTCCAGTCCGGAGTAGAGTTGAGCCCATCGGACGCAAGTCCGGAAGACTTCAGCACCACAGCAACGACAGAAGGAGCAACACCACATGGGACGTGCAGTAGGCATCGACCTCGGAACCACCAACTCGGTCGTCAGCGTTCTCGAAGGTGGCGAGCCCACCGTCATCGCGAACGCCGAGGGTCTCCGGACCACCCCGTCGATCGTGGCGTTCACGAAGGACGGCGAAGTCCTGGTCGGCGAGACCGCCAAGCGCCAGGCGGTCACGAACGTCGACCGCACCATCGCCTCCGTCAAGCGCCACATCGGCACCGACTGGAAGGTCGAGATCGACGGCAAGCAGTACACGCCGCAGGAGATCTCGGCCCGCACCCTCGGCAAGCTCAAGCGCGACGCCGAGCAGTACCTCGGTGAAGACGTCACCGACGCGGTCATCACCGTGCCGGCGTACTTCAACGACGCCGAGCGCCAGGCCACCAAGGACGCCGGCGAGATCGCCGGGCTCAACGTCCTCCGCATCATCAACGAGCCGACCGCGGCTGCCCTGGCCTACGGCCTCGACAAGGGCAAGGAAGACGAGCTCATCCTGGTCTTCGACCTCGGTGGCGGCACGTTCGACGTCTCCCTGCTCGAAGTGGGCAAGGACGACGACTTCTCCACGATCCAGGTCCGTGCGACCTCGGGCGACAACCGCCTCGGTGGTGACGACTGGGACCAGCGCATCGTCGACTACCTGATCAAGAAGTTCAAGGAC
Source organism: Curtobacterium sp. PhB136 (assembly GCF_004346855.1). NCBI lineage: Bacteria > Bacillati > Actinomycetota > Actinomycetes > Micrococcales > Microbacteriaceae > Curtobacterium > Curtobacterium sp. PhB136. The sequence goes on along the minus strand of NZ_SMGH01000004.1, from coordinate 155,268 downwards.
GAGCACGGCGTCGACCTGTCCACGGACAAGATCGCCAAGCAGCGCCTCAAGGAAGCCGCCGAGCAGGCCAAGAAGGAGCTGTCGAGCCAGCTGAGCGCCAGCATCCAGCTGCCGTACCTCACGCTGACCGCTGACGGCCCGCTGAACCTCGACGAGACCATCTCGCGCGCACAGTTCGAGCAGATGACCTCCGACCTGCTCGACCGCACCAAGAAGCCCTTCAACGACGTCATCAAGGAAGCGGGCGTGTCGGTCAACGACATCGCGCACGTGGTCCTCGTCGGTGGCTCGACCCGCATGCCCGCCGTGGCCGAGGTCGTCAAGTCGCTGACCGGTGGCAAGTCGCCGAACCAGGGCGTCAACCCGGACGAGGTCGTCGCCGTCGGCGCCGCACTGCAGGCCGGTGTCCTGAAGGGCGAGCGCAAGGACGTCCTGCTCATCGACGTCACGCCGCTCTCGCTCGGCATCGAGACCAAGGGCGGCCTGATGACGAAGCTCATCGACCGCAACACCGCGATCCCGACCAAGCGCAGCGAGACCTTCACGACCGCTGACGACAACCAGCCGTCGGTCGCGATCCAGGTCTTCCAGGGCGAGCGCGAGTTCACCCGCGACAACAAGCCGCTCGGCACGTTCGAGCTCACCGGCATCGCGCCGGCTCCCCGCGGCGTCCCGCAGGTCGAGGTCACCTTCGACATCGACGCCAACGGCATCGTGCACGTGTCCGCGAAGGACAAGGGCACCGGCAAGGAGCAGTCGATGGTCATCTCCGGCGGCTCCTCGCTGCCGAAGGAGGACATCGAGCGCATGGTCCGCGAAGCCGAGGAGCACGCGGCCGAGGACAAGGCCCGTCGTGAAGCGAACGAGCGTCGCAACCAGGCCGAGCAGCTCGTCTACTCGATCGAGAAGCTCATCAAGGAGAACGACGAGAAGCTCCCCGCGGACGTCAAGTCCGAGGTGCAGGCCGACGTCGACGCGCTGAAGTCCGCCCTCGCGGGTGAGGACGAGGACGCCGTCAAGACCGCCTTCGACAAGCTCAACGAGTCGCAGGGCAAGCTCGGCCAGGCGATCTACTCGCAGCAGGACGCCGCCGGCGCCCCCGGTGCGGACGGCGCGCAGGGCGAGCAGCCGACCGACGGCGCGGACGACGAGGACATCGTCGACGCCGAGGTCGTGGACGACGACGAGAACGACAAGAAGTAGCCGATGACGGACTCCACGAACGACGACAACGTCAACGACAACGAGGAGCCCCAGGTCGAGGGTGACGCCACGAACGCGGCGGAGCCCGAGGACCTGATCGAGGCCGAGGGACCCGACGTCGAGGTGCCGACCGACGCAGCGAACGACCTCAGCCCTGAGGACGAGGCACTGCTGGCCGATGCGGCGCGCGGCATGGCCGAGGACAAGCTGTCAACGGCCGACCGCGACCTCGTCGCCGAGATGCGCGCGGACATGCTCCGTGCGCAGGCCGAACTGGTGAACTTCCGGAAGCGCGTCGAGCGCGACCGTGAAGCCAACCGCGAGGTCGCCATCGCCGAGGTGGTGCGCGCACTCCTGCCGGCGCTCGACGACCTCACCCGGGCCGAGGCCCACGGCGACCTGACCGAGGGCCCCATGCAGGTCATCGGCCAGAAGATCCGTGGCGGCTTCGAGCGGTTCAAGCTCGTGCAGATCGGCGAGAAGGGCGAGTCCTTCGACCCGAACATCCACGAGGCGATCGTGCAGCTCCCGACCCCGGGCGCCACCGGCCAGACCGTGGCGGACGTCGTCGAGCCGGGCTACAAGCTCGGTGAGCGCGTCCTCCGTGCGGCCAAGGTCGCGGTGGCGGTCCCGGCCTGATCCGGACAGGAGGTAGGTGATCCATGGCCAGCCAAGACTGGTTCGACAAGGACTTCTACAAGGTCCTCGGGGTCTCCAAGGACGCCTCCGACGCCGAGCTGAAGAAGACGTACCGGAAGCTCGCGCGGCAGTTCCACCCGGACTCCAACCCGGGTGACACCGCGGCGGAGAACCGCTTCAAGGAGATCAGCGAGGCGTACTCGGTGCTCTCCGACAAGGAGCAGCGGGCCGAGTACGACCAGGTCCGCGCGATGGGCTCCGGTGCTCGCTTCACGGCGGGTGGCGCAGGCCAGGGTGGCGGGTTCGAGGACGTCTTCGGCGGGATGTTCGGTCAGCAGGGCGGTGGCGGGCAGCGTGTCCGCTTCGGCCAGGGTGGCGGCGGTGGCTTCGAGGACATCCTCGGGGGCATGTTCGGTGGCGGCGGGGGTGCTGGTTTCGGCCAGCCCTCCGGCGGCTACCGCGGCTTCGGTGGCCCGACGAAGGGGCGCGACGTCACCGCGACGACGACGCTCGACTTCACGACGGCCATCGCCGGCGACACCGTCAAGCTCTCCCAGGGCAACGGCCGACCGGTGAACGTCCGCATCCCCGCCGGCGTGGCCGACGGCCAGAAGATCCGGCTGCGCGGTCGTGGCGAGCAATCGCCCGACGGCGGCGACGCGGGTGACCTGGTGGTCACGGTGCACGTCCGCAAGCACCCGGTGTTCGAGCGCGACGGGCAGAACCTCCGTGTGGACGTCCCCGTGACGTTCGTCGAGGCGGCGCTCGGCGCGACGATCCAGGTGCCCACCCTCGGCGGCGAACCCGTCAAGCTCCGGGTCGCGCCCGGCACGCCCTCCGGTCGTGTCCTCCGCGTCAAGGGGCGCGGGGTCGCGACCAAGAACGGGACGGGCGATCTGCTCGCCACCGTGCAGGTCGCGGTGCCGTCGCACCTGTCGGACAAGGCGCGGGAGGCCGTCGAGGCACTCGCGGCGGCCCTGCCCGACGAAGACCCGCGCGAGGACCTCCTCGCCAAGGCGCGCAGCTAGAACGCGCGCCGGTGCGCTCGCGCGCCATCAGCAACAGACCCAGCCTGGGCCCACGCAGCCGGTACCGGCCCGTCGCGAAGCGGCGGGCCGGCCGTGCCGGTGGGGAGCGGCTCGGCGCGGCTTCCTGACGGACGCCCGCCGAGCCTCCAGGCTGGTTTTCGATCCACGCGAACGACGGAAAGGAACACGCCATGACCGACATGGACGAGAACTCGCCCGTCTTCGCGATCGCGGTCGCCGCGGAGCTGGCGGAGATGCACCCGCAGACCCTGCGGCAGTACGACCGGCTCGGCCTGGTCGTCCCGGGGCGGACCCGTGGCGGGTCCCGCCGGTACTCGATGCGCGATGTCGCGCAGCTGCGGGAGATCGCGCGACTCGGCTCCGAGGGGGTGTCGTTGGAGGGGATCCGGCGGGTGCTCGAACTCGAGAACGAGACCCGCGCGCTCCGTGAGCGCGTCCGTGAGCTCGAGACGGCTCTGGCCGACCAGCTCATCAGTCGACCCGGAGCGCGGGTGTTCGCGGCGACGACGACCGGGGCTGCGGTGTCCCTGCGGGCCGGCGCTCGACCGCAGCGGAACACGCAGATCGTGCTCTGGCGGCCGCCGCACTGATCCTGCTGCTGGGCGATCACCCCGCGGAATAGTGCGATATCCGCGAAATGTGTATACTTCGCACCGGTATTCCAGATTCGTGTAGCGTGCGGCTCGATGACCACACGCACAGCTCCTGGCGACCCCTTCGTGTCGCCCTCCGCCGTCGTCGCCGACTCGGCACGACTCCACCCGGGCGTGCGCGTCTGGGACCACAGCCACGTCGAAGCCGACGCGGTCATCGGTGCCGAGACCCTGGTCGGACGGAACGTCACCATCGGCGGCGGTGTCCGGATCGGGGCCCGCTGCAAGATCCAGAACGCGGCGCTCGTGTACGGGCCCGCGGTCCTCGGCGACGGCGTCTTCGTCGGCCCCGGGGTGGTGTTGACGAACGACACGGTGCCGCGCGCGATCACGCCGGACGGGTCCGTGGTGCGGGCGGGGGACTGGCGGGCTTCGGCCGTCGTCGTCGAGCAGGGGGCGTCGATCGGAGCCGGTGCGGTCTGCGTCGCACCCGTGCACATCGGCAGCTGGGCGATGGTCGCCGCAGGAGCCGTCGTGAACCGCGACGTCCCGGACCACGCGCTCGTCGCCGGCGTGCCGGCCCGGCGGATCGGCTGGGTCGGCCGGACCGGTGCGCGCCTGGGCCGTGTCGACCACCACCACCTGGTGTGTCCCGACACCGGGGACCGGTTCCGGTTCACGGATGACGGTGCGTTCCTCGAGGAACTCCGGTGAGAGCCGTCATGGCCGATGCGATCCCGGTGGCGAAGCCGCTCATCGGCGTCGAGGAACGCCGGGCGGTCGATGCCGTGCTGGCGAGCGGCGCACTCGCGCAGGGCCCGGAGGTCGCGGCGTTCGAGCGCGAGTTCGGCAGTCTGCTCGTCGAGGCGTCACCGGTCGTCGCCGTGAACAGCGGGACCGCGGCGCTGCACCTGGCGCTCCTCGCGCTCGGCATCGGCCAGGGCGACGAGGTCATCGTGCCGTCGTTCACCTTCGCCGCCACCGCGAACGCCGTGCGGCTCGTCGGGGCCGTCCCGGTCTTCGTCGACATCGACCCCGCGTCGTTCTGCGTCGACCCGTGCGCGGTCGCCGCCGCGGTGACGTCCCGCACCCGGGCGGTCGTCCCGGTGCACCTGTACGGGCACCCCGCGGACATGGACGAGCTCGTCGACGTGGCCCGGTCGCACGACCTGCTCGTGCTCGAGGACGCGGCGCAGGCGCACGGTGCGCGGTGGTCCGGCGCGCGTGTCGGGACGCTCGGGGACGCCGCGGCGTTCAGTCTCTACCCGACGAAGAACATGACCTCGGGGGAGGGCGGGATGGTCGCGACGCCGTCGCCCGGCGTCGAGCGGACGGTCCGCCTGCTCCGCAACCAAGGGATGGCGACCCGCTACGAGAACGAGATCGTGGGCTTCAACGCCCGGATGTCGGACGTGCACGCGGCCATCGGACGAGCGCAGCTCCGGAAGGTCCTCGGCTGGACGGCGCAGCGGGTCGCGAACGCCGCGTACCTGACCGGGGAGCTCCGCGGTGTGACCCTGCCGACCGTGCACCCGCTCGCCGAGCACGTCTTCCACCAGTACGTCGTCCGGGTCCCCGACGACCGGGACGGCTTCGTCGCGGCGCTCGATGCGGAGTACGGCATCGGCGCCGGTGTCTACTACCCGACGCCGGTGCACCGGCTGCCCTCCTTCGTCGGGTCGAGCGGTCCGGTGTGCGGCGACCTGCCGGAGACGGAGCGGGCCGCCGCCGAGGTGCTGGCGCTCCCCGTGTACCCGACGCTCACGCTGCAGCAGCTCGACCGGATCGTGGCGGCCGTGAACGCGTTGGCCGGAGCAGGACGGTGAGCGGCGTGCGGATCGGCGTGGTCGGGCTCGGGGTCATGGGGGCGCACCACGTCCGCGTGCTGCGGTCGCTCGACGGGGTCGACCTGGTCGGGGCGGCCGACGCGCTCGGCGACCCCCGCGGTGCCGCGGACGGGCTCCCGGTCGTGCGGACGGCCGCCGACCTGATCGGGATCGGGATCGACGCCGCGGTGGTCGCGGTCCCGACCGGGCTCCACGAACCCGTCGGCCTGCTCCTCGCCGCCGCCGGCGTGCACGCCCTCATCGAGAAGCCCGTGGCGGCCGATGCCGGCGCCGCCGCGCGGCTCGTCGCGGCGTTCGACGGCGCCGGGCTGGTCGGAGCGGTCGGGCACATCGAGCGGTACAACCCCGCGCTGCAGGCACTCCGACATCGGCTCGACGCCGGCGAGCTCGGTGCCGTCCACCAGATCGCCACCCGGCGACAGGGTCCGTTCCCGTCGCGGATCGCGGACGTCGGGGTCGTCAAGGACCTCGCGACCCACGACATCGACGCCACGGCGTGGATCGCGCGGTCGGAGTACGTGCACATCGGGGCGCTCGCGTGCACGAAGAGCGGGCGTGCCCACGAGGACCTGGTGACCGTCACGGGCGAGCTCGCCGACGGCACGCTGACCTCGCACCTGGTGAACTGGCTCACCCCCTTCAAGGAGCGGCTCTTCGTCGTGACCGGAGAGCACGGCACGTTCGTCGCGGACACGCTCAGCGCGGACCTGACGTTCCACGAGAACGGCACGGTCCCGACGGGCTGGGAGCGCGTCGCCGCGTTCCGCGGGGTCGCCGAGGGAGCGAGCACGCGGTTCGCGATCCCGAAACGCGAGCCCCTCGTCGTGGAGCACGAGGCGTTCCGGGACGCCGTGCTCGGGTTGCCGGCCGACATCGTCACCCTGCGGGACGGGCTGCGGACCGTCGAGGTCGCCGAGGCCGTGCTCGAGTCGGCGCACACGCGGCAGACCGTCCGCATCGGGGTCGCAGCGTGAGGGTCGCGGTGGTCGGGCTCGGCAAGATCGGGCTGCCGCTCGCCGTGCAGTACGCGCGGTCGGGCGCCACGGTGGTCGGGCTCGACGTCGCGGACGCGGTCGTGGAGTCCGTGAACGCCGGGGTCCCGCCGTTCCCGGGGGAGCACGGGCTCGACGAGGAGCTGTCGGCCGTGGTGGCCTCCGGTGGGCTGACAGCGACGACCGATCCCGAGCGGGCGCTCGCCGTCGCGGACGTGGTCGTCGTCGTGGTGCCGCTGTTCGTGTCGTCGGACGGCGTGCCGGACTTCGGCTGGATGGACGCGGCGACCGACGTGATCGGCGCGCACCTGCGGCCGGGGATGCTCGTCGCGTACGAGACCACGCTCCCGGTCGGGACGACGCGGACGCGGTGGGCACCCCGGCTCGAAGCCCGCTCGGGGCTCGTCGTGGGGCGGGACTTCGACGTGGTGTTCTCGCCTGAGCGGGTGCTGACCGGGCGGGTGTTCGCGGACCTGCGACGGTACCCGAAGCTGGTCGGCGGGCTGTCCCCACGCGGTGCGGAGCGCGCCGCGGGGTTCTACGATTCGGTGCTGCAGTTCGACGACCGACCGGACCTCGACCGGCCGAACGGGGTCTGGGACCTCGGGTCCGCCGAGGCCGCCGAACTCGCGAAGCTCGCCGAGACCACCTACCGCGACGTCAACATCGCCCTGGCGAACGAGTTCGCGGTGTTCGCCGACCGGTCCGGCATCGACGTCGAGCGGGTCATCGAAGCGTGCAACTCCCAGCCGTACAGCCACCTGCACCGTCCGGGCATCGCCGTCGGTGGGCACTGCATCCCGGTGTACCCGCAGCTCTACCTCTGGAACGACCCGGATGCATCGGTGGTGCGGGCCGCTCGTGCCCGGAACGCCGCGATGCCCGCGCACGCGGTGGACGTGCTCGCCCGGGTGCACGGCGACCTCCGGGGTGAGCGGATCGTGGTGCTCGGCGCCGCGTACCGCGGTGGGGTCAAGGAAACCGCGTTCTCCGGGGTGTTCGACACCGTCGCGGCGCTCATAGCGCGGGGTGCCGTGGTCACCGTCACAGACCCGCTCTACGGGCCGGATGAGCTCCGGACCCTCGGGTTCGCGCCGTCCGTCGCCGGAGCAGCGGTCGACGCTGCCGTGGTGCAGGCCGACCACGCGGAGTACGCCTCGTGGGGACCGCAACGCCTTCCCGGCGTGCGGACGATCCTCGACGGGCGGCGGGTCCTGGACCCGGCGCGGTGGCCGTCGGTGACGGTGATCGCCCTCGGCGGCGGGCTGCGAAACACAAGATGTGAATAACTCGCGCGCTCGGCTCGGCGGCACATAGCTTCGCAGCATGCGCCACCGATCCCGTCCGTTCGACATCGTGCACGTGTCCAGTGCGCACCCGTGGACCGACAACCGAGTGCACCTCCGGTCGGCTGCGAGCGCCGCAGCCGCCGGGTACCGCACGGCGCTGGTCGCGGTGGCGGTCGACGGCGACGACGTCGCTGCGACGGGCGACACCGACTGGGGGCGCCCGGACCTCGCCACCGGCGTGTTCGTCCGCCGCGTCCCCGCACGCCGTCGCCGGGCACGGGTGGTCCGCTCGTCCGCACAGGTGATCACTGCCGCGCTGTCGTCCCGAGCCACGGTGGTGCACCTGCACGACCCGGAACTCGTCTGGGCGGTGCTGCTCCTCCGTGCGGTCGGACGCGTCGTGGTCTACGACGCGCACGAGGACCTGCCGGACCAGGTCCGGGGGAAGGAGTACCTCGGTCGATGGGCGCGGCGGGCGGCCGTCGCGCTCGCGCACCTCGTCGTCCTGGTCGCCGGGCGCGCCGACGCGGTGGTCGCTGCGACGCCGACGATCGCCGCTCGGTTCCCCGCGGCGCGGACGACCGTCGTGCGCAACCTGCCGGTGCTCCGTCCCGCCGACCTCGACGCACCACCGGTGACCGATCGGCCCCTCGTCGCGGTGTACCTCGGTGCGCTGAGCCGGGACCGAGGGATCGACGTGATCAGCGGTGCGGCGTCGTCGCCCGACTTTCCCGATGCCTGGCGGGTCGTGACAGCTGGGCGTATCGACCCCGCCGTCGACCGGTCCCGCTTCGACGGGCTCGTCGCCGCCGGTCGGATCGACCACCGCGGGACCCTCGCGCCGCACGCCGCGCGCGACCTGCTGCTCGGGGCCCGGGTCGGGCTCCTCCCGCTCCGGCCGACCCCGGCGTACGCGGCCTCGATCCCGACGAAGCTGTTCGAGTACCTCGCCGCCGGCACCGCCGTCGTCGCCACGGACGTCCCGCTCTGGCGCGAACTGCTGGCCGGCGCGGACTGTGCGACGTGGGTGCCGGCGGATGACCCGGACGCCGTCGCCCGCGCCGTCCGCCGGTACGCCGAGCACCCGGACCTCCTGCGCGCACACGCCGGCGCCGGTCGCGCGCTCGTTGCGGACCGCTATCGCTGGGACCACGAGGCGACGGCGCTCCTCGCCGTCTACCGCTCCGTGTGGGGCGTCGCCCCGTTCGACGCGTGAGAGAAATGTGATGTACTGATGTTCACCCTGCACCCCACGACGATCGGCGGTCCGCATGCGGAGACCCCCGCGCGCTCCGTCAGCTGTCCTGACGATCCTGGTCGGGACCGTCCTGGGCCAGGGAGCCGTCGTCGCGGTCTCGCCGGTGCTCACCCGGACGTACTCCGCGTCGGACTTCGGGACGCTGACCGTGGTCACGGCGATCGCATCGGTGCTCGGTGCCGGTGCCGCCCTCGGGACCGACCGAGCGCTCGCGGTCGCCGAGCCGAACCACGTCCGGTCGCTGATCACCGTGGGGCTCGGAGCGACGCTGCTGGCCGGGCTGCTCACCGCAGGCGTCGCCTGGACGCTCCGCGAGTCGCTCGCTGCATGGTTCCGGGCGCCGGCGCTGGCCGACCTCTGGTGGGTCCTGCCGGTCACGACGAGCGCGATCGCCGTGCAGCGCATCTGCTCCGCCGTGCTCGCCCGACGTCGAGCGCACCGAGCGCTCGCGGTCCGGAACGCGTGTCAGGGACTCGGTCAGACGGCCTGGAACCTCGCGATGGCGTTCGCCGGGCCCATCGGTCTGGTCGGCGGGCTCGCAGCGGGGCGCTTCGCCGCGGTGCTCGGGATGCTCCGGCCCGCAGCCGGGCTGCCGTCACGGAGGCAGGTCGCGCGGGCGGCGTCGGAACACCGTCGCTTCCTCACGCTGACCCCGTGGTCCGCGATGCTGAACGTCGTCGGGCAGCAGGCTCCGGGCATCGTGATCGCGGCGGTCCACGGCAGTGCTGCCGCCGGGTTCGTCGCCCTCACGATGCGCGTGCTCGGGTCGCCGGTGGGCATGGTCGCGGACGCGGTGTCGCAGTACGCAGCGGGCGCGTTCGGACAGCGGGCCCGCTCGGGTTCGCCGATCCGGCCGCTCCTCGTCCGGCTGACCGGGCGGCTGCTCGTCGCCGGGGGAGCGGGAGCGCTCGTCGTGCTGCTCGCGGGCCCGGTCCTCTTCGGTGCGGTGTTCGGTGCGGAGTGGCAGACAGCGGGGTCCTACGCACGGATCCTCGTCCCGGCGTTCGCGATCCAGGTCGCGGTGTCACCGGTGAGTCAGGTGCTCTCGATGCTCGGGCGGCAGACCACGCAGCTCGTGTGGGACGTCGCACGGCTGGTCAGCACGACCGGGGCCGTCCTCGTGCCCTCGGTCCTCGGCGCCCCGATGCCCGTCGTGCTGGCGGTGCTCGCCGCCGCGATGACGGCGTCGTACGGGGCGATGCTCGTCCTGGTGCTGCTCGTCACGAAGGGGACCCCGGCGAGTCCCTGACGTCGACCGAGCGCTCGCTCGGACTCCGAGGGGAGCCTGTCCGTGGCGCGCGGTGAGCTCCTGCCCGTGTCCCGACGTGCCGCGCTCCTGGGCGCGGCGAGCACCGTCCCGGGACTCGTACTCGCGGTCGCCTCGGCGCGTGCCGGCGCGTCGACGGTCGACGCCGCGCCTGCGTCCGTGCCCGTGGCATCGGCATCGGCATCCGAGGGCGTCACGCACAGCGACGACGTCGGCGCGGCACGGCTGCAGGACGTCCTCGACGCCGCGCGTCAGGACGCCGTCGTCGACATCACCCGCGCGTGGTCGCTGTCCGCACCGCTCGTCGTGGCACGGCCGATGACGCTCCGGTTCGTCGGCGGCGCGCTGTCGACCGACCGCGACATCGACCTCGTGCTCGTCAGGGCGCCGCGGGTCCGGGTCGTCGACGCACGGCTCGTCGGCTCCGGGGCGACGCACTCGGGACTCGGCCGCGGCGTGCACGCGGTCGGCACCGTCGGGGAACCACTCACCGACGTGCACGTCACCGGTGCCGAGATCCGCGGCTTCTCGCACGACGGCGTCCTGTTCGACCACTGCACCCGGTTCTCCGTGACCGACTGTGTGATCACGGACGTCGGGTACGCGGGCGTCCTGCTGTTCTCCTGCGTCGGCGGCAGCGTGCTGCGGAACCGGGTCGCGCGGGTGCTGCAGCCGTCGCCGTACCCGAACTCCTACGGCATCGAAGCGGTCCGGGCCACCTCCGACGGTCTGGCCGGCGCTCCACGGAGCAGCCGGATCACGATCGCGGACAACCACGTCTCCGACGTGCAGCAGTGGGAGGGCATCGACACGCACGGCGGTGAGGCGATCTCGATCCTGCGCAACCGTGTGGACAACTGCCGGGTGGGCATCGCGGTCGTCCCGTCGAAGGACGAGGCCGATGCCACCGCGACGAAGTACGCGCCGATCGACTGCGCGGTCGTCGACAACCTGGTGACCCGATCCGAGGACGGCCCGGGATCCGGCATCGTCGTGCGCGGAGCCGGAGAGGTCGTCGGGTCCGAAGCCGAACGCGCCACGGGCGTGGTGCTCCGGAACACCGTGACCGGGTACGGGGACGGCGACCGGGACGCCGGCATCCTGGTGTACCTGACGAGGAACCTCACCATCGCGCACAACCGGTGCGACGGCGGAGTCCGGCGGGGTCTGTCGCTGTACCACTCGAACGAACGCCTCGCGGTGATCGGCAACACCGTCGACGGGCTCCGGCAGCAGGGCACGGCGACGTCGGTGGCGATCGACGTCCGCGCCGGGGCGAACGACGCGGTGCTCCTGGACAACCGGTACTCGGCGGACGCCGGCGGTCGCGGCGGCGCGGTCTACGGCGTGATGTGTCGTCAGGCGGGCAACGACCTGGTGCTCGTCGCCAACGACTGGGCGGCGACGACCTCGGCGGTCGTGGCGACGACGGGCGTGGTCGTCCGCTACCGCGAGGACTGACGGTCGCGCCGCGACGGAGACACGGACCGGCGCCGCCCGGACGACGGGGGCACCGCCTGTCCGTCCCACCCCGACCTCGGCGCGATGGCCAGGATCACGGTCCCCACGAGCAGCCCGTGCGAGAGCATCGCGGTGAAGACCGACGTGTTGCTCAGCATGATGCTCGGCATCACCACGGTCATCGCCGCCACCCGCAGCGGCAGCCCGGCGGCGGCGCGGTCCAGGAACCGGAGCCACACGAACAGCGCCGCAGCGGCGACCGGGATGCCGACCCACCCCAGGTTCGCGAACCCGTCCGCGAACAGGTTGGCGTTCGCGTACCCGTTCGACCCCGGGACCAGGAACGCCGCGATGCGCTTCGGTGGCGGGAGGTCGTACGGGTAGTCGACCCACTTCCGGAGGAACGAGTAGCCGTACCCGGCGACCGGGTTGTCGGAGAAGAACTGGACGTACACGGACGTGAGCAGCCCGGGCGTCAGCATGAAACGACGCGTGAACACCGAGGTCCAGGTGATCCCGCCCTGCAGCGCGTCTGCGACCGCGGAGACGATCATGATCGCGATCGGTGCCACGAGGAAGGACAACGACCCGCGTTGCGCGCGGCCACGGAACAGCAGGGCAACGCCGAGCACCGCGACGAACGAGAACAGCACCGCCTTGAACCCGGTGCTGGAGTAGAGCAGGAACTGGCCGGCCGACGCGAGCACGACGAGTGCCGGGCGACGACGGGCGATCCCCCTGGCCAGCAGCAGCGGGTTGACGACGTAGGCCTGGCCGGTCAGCAGGTACCCGAGCGTGCCGCCGGAGCCGACGTCGGCGGTGTACGCGGCCCGGACGTCGTAGATGTCGTCGAGGGCGAGGAACCGGACGTGCACGCCGACCGTGGCCGTCATCACCGCGTAGGTCAGGGCGGAGTACGCCGCGCACACGGCCCAGGTCAGGGCTCCGCGGTCGACGGACCGTGCGCCGAGGCGGATGACGTCGCGCTCAGGTCCATCGGACGTCGGCACGGACCGAGCAGCAGACGCCCCGCACACCGCGAACGACGCCCCGACGACCGCGAAGGACGCCCCGATCGTCGCACTCAGCGCGAGGGCCGTCCCGATCGACAGGTACCCCGTCGACGGGCTCATGAGCATCGCCGGCGCGACGCACACGACGAAGATCGTCCAGAGCACCACGTGCGACGCGCGACGGATCGTCGCCGGCAGGCACATCGCGACGCCGATCGTCAACGCCACGACGACGAACCGCGCGGGCCACGGGGCAACGACGTGTGTGAACCCGCTGTACGAGAACAGCGGCGCGACGAGGTGCGCCGCGATCCAGTCCGTCGTCGTCGCGAGCACGGTGACGGTGACCCCCACCAGCACCAGGCGGCGGAGCAGCCCCCGGAGCAGGGCGCGCTCGGCCCCCGTCACCGGCGCCCGTCGCGGACACCGGGCAGGAGCTCGTCGTACATCGCGACGAGCCGTTCGGCCTCCGGCTCCCACCGGAACCGCTGGGCCGCGGTCCGCGCCGACGCACCGTGCCGCCGGAGGAGCTCCGGGTCGTCCGCGTAGCGCCGGATCGCCCGCGCGATCGCGCCCGGATCGTCGCCCGGCACGAAGGTGACGCACTCCACGCCGTCGAGCAGGTGCCGCCACAGCGGCACGTCGGTCGCGATCACCGCGAGGCCCGCGGCGAGGTACTCGAACAGCTTCGTCGGGAAGATCTGGTCCGTCACCGGCGTCCGCCGGAACGGCACGAGTCCGATCCGCGCCGACAGGAGGAGGTCCCGGGCCGCCGTCGGTCCGACCGCGCCGCCGTGGTGCACCCGTCCTGTTCGTGCCGCGGCGTCGAGTCGTGTGCGGTCGGTGGCGGCGTCGATCGAACCGACCAGCTCGATCCGCCACGTCGGCGGGAACGACGGGTCGTCGGCGACCGACGCGACCACGTCGATCCCACGGTCACGACTCAGGAGCCCGACGTGCGCGACCAGGGTGGGGCGAGCCTCCAGGCCGACCTGTCCGTCGTCCTCGGCACGCGCCGTCGGGAAGTTGTGGATCGCGATCCGGCGGGTCGCCGGGAACCGCCGGCCGGTCCAGGCGGTCGCGGTCACGATGCGGTCCGCGGTCCCGGCGACCCGCAGCAGCAGGAGGGAGAGCATCGCGAACACCCCGCGCTGGCGGTGCGACAGGTAGTCCTTGCCCCAGACCTGGTCCGGGAGGTCCTCGTGCGCGTCGTACACCACCCGCCGCCCGGCGACGCGCAGGACGGGGATGGTCCAGATGAGCTCCGGGTCGTGGAGGTGGACGACGCGGGCCCGCGAACGCAGCGCGAGGACGAGCGCCTGGGTCGTGGAGACGGTCATCCGGCGGATCCGTCGCCGACGCGGGATCCGGACCACGTCCACCCCTGTCGGTGGTGCGCCGAGGTCGGAGTCCACCGCGATCAGGCGCACGCGGAACCCGGCCTCGGCCGCGGAGGCCGCCTCGCGCAGGTGCACCCGGTTGTCGACCCACGGGTGCGCACTCGACACGTGGACGATGTCCGGGATCACGCGCGGCTCCGTCCTGCTGACCACGCGGCGTCCAGCGCTGCTCCGTACCGCCGGGCCAGCGCCCGGTAGTCGTGTTCCCGCAGCACGTGCTCGCGGCCGCGTGCGCCCATCGCGGCACGCTCGTGCTCGGGCATGCGGGCGAGCGCGAGGATGCCGTCCGCGAGCGCGTCGGGTGCGTCGGGCGCGACGTGCACGCCGCACCGCGCTGCTGCCACCGGCGCGAGGACCACCGGACTGGCGACCAGCAGCGGCCGGCCCGTGAGCATGTACTCGTACTGCTTGTTCAGCGAGACGCCGTGGCGGTAGAGCGGCAGGTCGTGGACGGCGACCACGAGGCAGCCTGCGCTGCGTCCGATGTCGCGGGCTTCGTCCTGTGACACGCGTCCGTCCCAGATCACGCGGGCACCGGCCGGGAGGCGCGACACGCGCTGTCGGAGAGCGTCGCGGTCCGGCCCGTCCCCGACCATGCGCAGGGTCAGTTGCGGTCCGTCGGTGGCGTTCCGGCGGTGGGCGGCGGCGAAGCCGTCGATGACGGTCTCGAGGGCGTTCGCGGTGCCCATCGAGCCGATGTAGGCGACGGTGAACGGCGCCTGGTCCTGGTCCTGGTCTTGGTCTTGGTCTTGGTTCGGTCGGCGCGGTTGCGGACCAGGCTGCGTGGGCTCGTCGGGGTCGACCCCGTTCGGCACCCACGTGAACGGCCGGGGCTGCCCGCGATCTGCGTAGTACCGGCCGACACCGTCGAGCGGGGAGACGACGTGCACGGCCCGTGCGATCGTGGTGCGCTCGATCAGGCGGAGGACGCGGACCACCGGATGCCGCTCGGACATCCGGGTGAGCGCGACCGCGGATTCCGGCCAGAGGTCGCGCGGCTCGAACACGAACGGGACGTGGTGCCGTCGCGCGAGCACCGAGGCGGCCCATGCGGCGAGCGGGTGGAAGGAACCGCCGACGACGACGTCGGGGTGGGGGAGCCCGCGGAGCATCCCGGGCACGAGCAGGAGGGCGGTGAAGAGCCCGATGTCCGCGAGCCGTCGCAGCGTCCGTCGGATGCCGTGTCCGCGGTGGTCGACCCCGCGGAGCCAGCAGAACTCGTGGTCGTCGTCTGCCCACCGTTCGCGCAGACGGACGCCGTCGAGGTGCGCCCGACCCGTCGGGTGGTCGGTGCCGGCCGCGATCACGACAGCGTGCCAGCCGGAGCCCGGGAGACCCGCGGCGAGGTGCTGGTGCCGCGTCGCCCGCCCGTCCCGCTCGCGGTGGTGGGCGTAGTGGTTCACGATCCAGACGGTCTTCACGGGGCGCTCCTGGTGCTTCACGGCGTGCTCCTCGTGCCGTTCGCCGATCCGGTGAACCGGTCGGAGGTGACGTGGCCGGGGGTGGTGATGCCCTCGCGTCTGGCGACGACGACCACGGTGCGCGCCAGGATCCGGGCGTCGAGGGCGAGCGTGGCCGTGTCGACGTACTCCACGTCCGAGCGGAGGCGGTCCGGCCAGGGGAGGGCGTTGCGGCCCCGGACCTGTGCCAGGCCGGTGAGACCCGGCCGGACATCGTGCCGTCGTGCTTCTTCGGCGGTGTAGAGGTCGAGGTACCGGCACAGGCTGGGTCTCGGTCCGACGAAGCTCATCTCGCCGCGCAGGATGTTCCAGAGGCTCGGCAGCTCGTCGAGACTCGTCGACCGGAGGCGCTCGCCGAAGGGGGTCAGTCGATCGGCGTCGGAGATCCGTCCGGCTGCCCGGTCGACCTCGCGCATGGTGCGGAACTTGAGGATCGTGAACGGTACGCCGCCGAGGCCCGGCCGCTGTTGCCGGAACAGCACCGGGCGGCCCAGCCGGATCGCGACGAGGGCAGCGAGTGCGGCGAGGACCGGGGCGAGCAGCACGAGGAGGGTGCCGGCGCCGAGTGCGTCGAGGGCGCGCTTCACCGCGCCGGCTCCGTCGTGCGCCGCGCGCCGTACTCCGAGCGGTAGTACGACCGCCGCGAGATGGCATGCCGGGTCTTGGTCAGGACGATCCCGTCGGCGTGCTCGCCGACGCGAGCGAGTGCCTCCACGACCGCGCGCGCGTCGGAGCGGCGCCCCTGGTTGGCCGCGACGACGATGAGGGTCGTCGAGACGAGGGTGCTCATCAGCGCGGCGTCCGTGACCGCCAGGACCGGCGGGGTGTCGACGAGCACGACGTCGAACCGCCTCGCCAGCTCGGCGATCACGCGCTCCATCGCCTCCGAGCCGATGAGCTCGCTCGGGTTCGGTGGGACAGTCCCAGCCGGCAGGACGTGCAGACCATCGTCGCCCCACGGCTGCAGGACGTCCTCGAGTTCCGCCCGGGCGACCAGCACGTCGGTGAGCCCGGCCGCTCCCTCGAGTCCCATCGTCTGCGCCATCGCGGGCCGACGGAGGTCCGCGTCGACGATGACGGTCCGGAGCCCGCCGGTGCTCATCGCGATCCCGAGGTTCGCGACGGTGGTGGTCTTGCCCTCGGCCTGGCGGGCGCTCGTGACGGCGATCGTCGGAGCGCCGCCGGACCGGAGGAACTGGATGTTCGTCCGGAGGCTGCGGAAGGCCTCCGATCTCGCGCTGGAGCCGTCGTCGCGGACGATGAGCGGGCGGCGCTCCACGTCCGGGTCGAAGGCGACGTCACCGACCACGGGGACGTCGACGTCGAGATCCTCGGCGGTCCGGACCCGCGTGTCGACCGCGGCGCGGACGAGCGCGAGGAGGACGCCGGCGGCCAGGCCGGCGCCGATCCCGAGTGCGAGATCGGCGGCGGGCCGTGGCGACGACGGCGTGGTCGGCACCGTCGCGGGCATGACGGGCTCGAGCGTGACGGAGGCCATACCGCTCGCGGCCGCCGGCTCGATGTCCGAGACGACCTCGGCCAGGGACGAGCCCACCGCGGATGCGAGGGTCTTCGCGGCGCGGGCATCGGGATCGTTGGCGGTGATGACGATGATCACGGTCCCGGTGCGGGTCGTTGCGGACACCCGGCTGCCCAGGTCGGCGACGGTGGTGTGGAGCCCGAGCCGCTCCACGACCGGACGGAGCACGCGGGGTGAGGAAACGAGGGCGATGTACGACGTGATCTTCTGCTGCGCCGCCGTCGATCCCTGGGCGATCTCGCCGGCGGACAGGGCGTCCTGACCGGTCACGGAGACGTAGAACGAAGTGCTCGCCCGGTAGACCGGGGTCGTCGCGTTCGTGACCAGCAGTGCGGCGCCTGCTCCCAGCGCAGTGGTCGCCATGACGATCCACCAGCCGGCGAGCACGGCGCGGGCGACGGTGACGACGAACATGTCCCGTTCCTCAGCCGACGGGGATCGTCAGGAGTTGGGACTTGACCGTCACGGTCTGCCCCTCACGCCAGGTCGACGGCCACGGGACGCAGTACCCGCTGGTGGTGGTGACGTCCTTGACGTCGACACCGAACCCGGGGGCGCGAGGGCCGTGATGGAGACGAGCGCGGTGAGGGCCGCGGTGGCGAGCCGCCGCCGGAGGAGAAGGGTCATGAGGTGCTCCGAGCGTGGGACGGGGCCGCCGTCGGTCGGACGGCGGCCCCGGGGTGGGTGGTGGGATCAGCGGGTGTTCGCGGGCAGGGTGAAGAGCTTCGTCGTGTAGGACGAGCCGTCGACCGTGATGCGGAACTTGAAGCTGAAGCCGAGCTGGCCCTTCGACACGTCACGATCGAACGACCACTTGCCGTTGCTGTCGATGTCGCGCTTGCCCGGCAGGAGTGGGCTGCCCGAGGCGTTGAGGACCTCGTACTCGGCGTCCGCGGGGCCGGTCCCGGTGAAGGTGTTCAGCTCACCGGGCAGGACCGTCTTGTTGGTGACCGTCACCGGGGCGAATCCGGCGTTCGCAGCGATGACGAACAGCTCTGACCGATCGGTCTGGTCGCCCTTCGTCTGGACGATCCGGAACTGGAACTGCTTCGCATCCCAGCTGATCGTGCGGTCGAACGTCCACGTGCCATCGCTGGCGACCCTGAGTGGACCATCGACGATCGGGGTGCCCGAGACGTTCACCACCTCGTAGGTGGCGTCCGGTTCGGCCGTGCCGCGGAAGGTGTTCACGACGCCCGGTGTCACGGTGGTCGGTGCGACCAGGGTCACCGGCGCGAGTCCGCCGGTCTCGCCGGGGTTGATCGTCACCTCGGCCACGGTCGTGTTCGCACCCTTGGACTTCTGGACCACACGGAGCACGTGCTCCGCACGGTCGAGGTCCGTGGTGTCGAGCGACCAGTTCTTGTTCGGCAGGACGCCGTCCTTGCTCGTGCCGACCAAGGAGTTCCCGCCGTTCGTGACGTCGCGGACCTCGATCGCGGAACCGGGTTCACCGGCGCCCGTCATCCTGAGCGGACCACCGGCGTGCGAGGACCCGTCAGCGGGCGTCGTGACGGTGACGGCGGCACCGTACTCGACGGACCGCGTACGGTCGTGCGCCGAGTCGCGGACGCCGTCCATGAACTGCGCCGCCGTGACCGCGTACCCGCCGCCCCGGTTGGGCGCAGGGATGGTCGTCGTCCACGCGCCGGT
Source organism: Curtobacterium sp. PhB136 (assembly GCF_004346855.1). NCBI lineage: Bacteria > Bacillati > Actinomycetota > Actinomycetes > Micrococcales > Microbacteriaceae > Curtobacterium > Curtobacterium sp. PhB136. The sequence continues at coordinate 136,604 of NZ_SMGH01000004.1, read as the reverse complement.
GATCGGGTTCGCCGTCACCGTGCTGCCGATCTGCTTGCCGGACGCGTCGAAGAGCGAGACCTCGGCGCCGGGGTGCGCCTTGCCGGAGGCGATCACCGGGGCATCGCGGTTCCCCGAGAACGTCGCGTCGAAGGTGAGCGCGTCGGCGACCAGGTCGGCGTCGAGCACCACGTCGCCGGTCTTGACGGAGCCCTCGTACTGCTCCACCTGGATCGTGTTCTTCCCGAGGTCGAGTCCGCGGACCGACGTCGACCAGCTGCCGTCCTTCGCGACCGTCACCGGCGACCCGCCGTTCACGAGGATCGTGGCGTCGGGGGTGCCCGAGCCGGAGATGTACGCCGTCCTGGTGAGGACGTCCACGCGGTCGAGGTCGGCGCTGAACGCCCCGACGAAGTCGTCGACCGTGGGGATCCGGTCGGCGACCGTCTGGGACTGCAGGCGCATGACGCTGTCGGTGTTGTACAGACCGAGGAAGCCACCGTTGTACGTCGACTGCAGACCGGTGCCGATCGGGTTGTTCGACCCGGTGTTGGCGGCGAGCGTGAACTGCTGGGCGGGGGCGCCGGCGACGCAGTTCTGGAGCGTCACCGGCGACGAGTTCTCGATCGTCGTCGAGCCAGCCGTCAGGCACAGGCCCGGAGCCGAGACCGGCCGGACGTTGGTCGTGGACCCGGGCGCCGGGATGAACCAGCGTGTGGCCGCTGCCCGCGCTTCCGCCAGGGTCCTGGCACGGTTCGCGGCGACCGCTCCGCCGACGGTGCCGGCGGAGGGGGCGCTGAACGCCGGGCTGTCGGCGAACGACGACGTCTCGGTGACCAGCGGGCCGACCTGTTGCGCATCGGCTGCGCGGGACTCGCCCGCCCAGGCGGCACCGGCGGTGAGACTGCTCGCAACGGTCGCGATCACCACCGCCCCGATGCCGAGAGCGAGCGGTGCGCGCGGGGACGATTGGGACTTCTGCATTGGTGCTCTCTCTTCGTCAAGGATGAATGCGCAGGGAACATATCACATTCACACGCCGAGTCGCGGGGATTTGCATTCAACATTTCTCCTCGCATTATTCAGCGAATATCGCCATGGTGATGAGCGGTATTCTGAGATTCCAGAGAGGGAGACCGAGATGGATGCTCGACATCGCTTGCTCCGCAGGCAGTTGCTCATCGGTGCCGGGGTGGTGGCCGTGGTCGGGGCCGCCTCGCTCGTCGGTGGGTTCGTCCCGCTCGTTGCCGATGGTGAGGAGCCGGGCGTCGATGCGCTCCAACGTCGGCTCGACACCCTGCCAGCCGGTGGCGTGCTCACGATCAGCACCCCGCAAGCCCGGACCAAGAGCCTCGTGGTCCGTCGCGCCGTGACGATCCGTTTCGTGGGGAGCGGTGCGCTGCGGATGGGTGCGGACGCCACGGCGATCCTCGTCACCGCTTCGGGAGCGCGGATCACCGACCCGGTCATCGACGGCGTCGGTGCCTCGACGGGCGGGGACGCACACGCGATCGCGGTGATGGGCACCCGTGCCGCACCGATCAGCGACGTCCGGGTGTCCGGGGGGCGGCTCCGCCAGTTGCCCCACGACGGCGTCCACGTGGAGTACTGCTCGGGGTTCCTGCTCGAGAAGACCTCGATCGCCGCGGTCGGGTACGCGGGCGTCGCACTCCTCGGGGTGCAGGACGCCATCGTGCAGGACACCGCGATCTCCGACGTCCGTCAACCGGCAGGCCGGGTCAACTCGTACGGGATCACGGTGACCCGGGACGCCACCGCAGTGGTGAGCGTCACACGCCGGTCCGCCCGCGTCCGCATCCTCCGCAACCACGTGAGCGGCGTGCCGGCGTGGGAAGGCATCGACACCCACGCCGGGGACGGCGTCGAGATCCGGGACAACGTCGTGACCGGATGTCGCGTCGGGATCGCGGCAGTCCCGAGCAAGTCGGCGACGAACCGGGCGCAGACCGACGTCGCTCCCACCGGCCTCGTGATCGCCGGGAACCGCATCACGCGCACGGCCGCGCTCCCTGCGGGTTCCGGCATCGTGGTCAGTGGAGCCGGCAGCACCGTCGGGTCGACGGCCCCCCGGGCGACCGGGTCGGTCACGGGCAACACCGTCACGGGCGCGGGTGGTACGGATGCTGCCGGGATCCTCGTGAAGCTCACCCGCGGGCTGCTCGTTGCCGACAACACCGTCACGTCGAGCGTCGGGGAAGCGATCCGGATCGAGCACTCGAACGCATCCGTCACGGTTCGTGGCAACCGGATCGCCGAGGTGTCCGGCAAATCCGTCGGCATCGACGTGGCCGCCGGTGCCAACGACGGCTCGATCCTGGCCAACCGCATCGACTCGACGTCACCGCGGGTGCGCATCGGGCTGCGGTTCGGCAGTCCGGACAACCGTTTCGTGGTCCGCAGGAACGCCCTGCGCGCTGCCGTCGTCCCGGAGGCGGACGGTCGAGCCCGGATCACCCGGTGATCGGTTTCACACGCCGAGCCGGACCGATCCGCCGTCAGTGGTGCCGTTGAGCTCCCACCGCATGCCGAACTCGCCCGCGACGGCGTCCTCCGGCGTGTGCACCTGCGGGCTCCACCGCGCCGCGGCTCCCTGGGTCAGTCGGAACGAGGAGGCCGTGTCCAGCCGGAACGAGATCGTGCGTCCGTCGGGGGAGCGCTTTCCGTTCCGGAGCGTCATCGACGACGCGGGCCGCCATCCCTCGCCGGGGTTCCGGTACTCCCCGGTCAGGGTCGACTGTCCCGCTGCGAAGACGGTGCCGTCCGGGGCGACGACGACGAGGTCTGCCCGGAGCTCGGTGAGTTCTCGCCCGGCGACGATGCCGAGGGGCACCGCGGTGTCTGCTCCACGCGCGAGCTCCACCGCGTCGACCGGCAGGACGCGCACGGCCGCGTCCACGATCGGCTCGATCCGGTCGTCGACGATGCGGAAGCGTTGGACGCGATCCGAACGGCCGGGGAGCTCGTCGCCGTCGCGGTACGCGGTGAGTCGGGACCGTGGCTCGGCATGTCGGATCTCGAGGACCTGTCCCTCCTCGTACCGCTGCGCGAACGACGCCGCCACGACGGCGCCGGACTCGTCGCCGCGGATGGTCCACTCCCCGAGGACCTGCGCTTCGTCGGCGTCACGGAGGGTGAAGCCGACGTACTCCTCGCCGGTGAACCCGGTGTGCGCCTGGGAGCCCGTGACCTGCACGAAGCGGAGCGCGCTGGCGAGCGGGTCGAGTGCGAGCCACCCGATCGTCCGGTCGCTGAGGCCTCGGAAGCGGAACGCGTTGCCGGCGCCGACGTCGACGGGCGTGGACACGGTCTCTCGGATCCCGCGGTCGTTGCGGAGCACGACGAGCGCGTGCCCGACGCCCGGCTCGTCCGCCTCGAGCGCATGGCCGACGACCCGCGTCGCGCCGGTCCCGTCGGTGTTGCCGAGGTCGGTGGCCCTCGGCGCGGTCCCGAGCTGCCGCTGCCCGACCGTCGCGCGCTCGGTGACCGGCTCGGCGGTGCCGGTCGGCGCACCGTACGTCGGGAGATCCCGTTCACGGACGGTGTCCGCCGACCGCGTGTTGTGCCAGATCGGCGTCGTGAGGGCAGGAAGCCGGGCCATGGACGCCGCGGTGTCCGCGTCGAGCGGGAATCCCCACTGGCGGAAGAACGGGCGCAGGTCGCGGTCGGCGATCTGCGCCGCGATGCTCGCGAAGTGCTGCTGTTTCGCAGCGTCGTCGCGGAGGACCACCTCGCCGGTCCGGAGTCGGACGCGGAGTTCCTGGTCGAGTGACGGGTAGAACTCCTGCCCGAATGCGCGGCGGAGCTGGTCGAACATGAGCAGCCGGACCCAGACGTCCTCCTCGGCCGCGAAGCTCCGGGTCTCGACGGGCTGTGCGAAGAACCGCGTGATGGCGCTCTGCTGACCGTCGAGACGATTCGCGCCGAACACCGTCGCCTGGACATCGAGCGCGGAGACGTTGTTGACGACCTCGACCATGCCCTTCCAGTTGTAGGCGGGGGGCTGGTACGTGTGTCCGACTTCGTGCCAGAACCCCCAGAGGTCCCCCGCGCGCATCGTGAAGAGCTCGGCGGCGGCGCCCGTGTCGACCTGGAACACGATCCGGTCGTGGCTCGCGCTCGCGTACCCGGCGCCCGAGTCCGGCGAGGCGACGTAGATGCGGTGGGGCGCCTTGCGGGCCGACCCGACGCCCTCGTCGAGCAGTCCGTGGTGGTCGTTCGTGACCTCGATCACCCGGTCCCAGTCGTGGACTCGTGATGCCAGGTCGGACGCCGTCATCGCGGAAGCCGTCCTCGCCTGGAAGTCACCGAAGACCCGTTCCCCGATGATCGTCACCATCGGGGCGTCCGGGAAGCGTTCGAGGTCGCGCAGGAAGTCCTCGTTCGACGTCTGTCCCGCGATGAACACCGGGACGGGTTGGCCGCCAGTGACCTCGACGTCCGCCGAGCCTGACGTGGCGGTACTCGTGAGGAAGACCATGCCGTCACGATCCGCCGTGACCGCGTTCGCGCCCGGTGACAGTCGGGTCGACTCCATCCCACGGTCCGCGCCGTCGTTGAACGCCGCGTACCTGCCGTCGAGGCCGATCACGACGTGCATCGCAGGAGATCCCATCGGCACGTCGACCGTGACCGGCTGGCCGTGCCGGACGAACCGCCCCGTCGGCTGGAGCGCGCTGTGCCGCATTCCGCGGCCTTCCCGGATCCGTTCGGCTTCCGGGTCGCCGAGTCCGTGGACGAGGATCGTGGTCGACCGGCCGTCCTCGCTCCGCGTGATCGAGGTGGGCAGCGGGCCGTCCTCGGCGGACTCCAGCGACGCCGTTGCACTCGCGGACGCGACGGTGACGACGATCGTGGAGACGACCGCCGCCGTCACAGCGGCGACGAGCGCGACGGTGGCACCGCGACGGAGCAAGAAAATCGGCATTCACTCAGTATTTCACATATTGACAATGCCGTCGAGGAGGCCAGGCTCGACGGGCTACGCTGCACCGGTGCCCGCGTTCGACTTCGCCGACTTCTTCCGACGGACGCCCGACGACGACGGGCCCGACCTCATCACCATCGACGGCACCGATCGGTTCCTCCTCGACGAGGCGCCCCACGTGCACGGCGACGCGCTCCGGCACCCCGGTGCGGTCACGGTGGTCGACGACCAGCGCGGCGTGCTGACGCTCGGAGTCCTCGCCGTGCACGGTGCTGACGACGTCCGCGTCGTGCAGGACTCGCTCGTCAGCGAGCGCGCGCTCGAGTCCATCGCCGGCACGTTCGGACGACGGGGGTTCCACCACCCGGAGACCTACGAGGACGCCTTCACGGACGCCCGACTCGTGCTGCTCCGGCTCTCGAAGTCGCACGACCGCCTCGACGAGGTCGCCCGGGCCGTCGCCCGGTTCGCCGCGCCCGACGTCGTGCTGCTCTGCGGCGGCCGGACGAAGTACATGACGCTCTCCCAGAACGACGTGCTCCGCCGGTCCTTCGGGGAGGTCGCCGCGTCCCGGGGTCGTGGCAAGTCCCGGCTGCTCGTCGCGCAGGACCCGCTCCGTGCGGCTGCGAACCGCGCGGCGATCACCGACCCGTGGCCGCGGCGTGTGCACCTCGACGAGCTCGGGATGACCATCGCCGCGCACGGCGGGGTCTTCGCCGGGGCGTCGCTCGACCTCGGGACCCGCGTGCTCCTCGGGGAGATGGACGCCGCGGTCCCCACCGCCCGGGTCGCGGTCGACCTCGGGAGCGGCAACGGCGTGATCGCGACCGAGATCGCCCGGCGCCGCCCGGGTCTCCGGGTCATCGCGACCGACGTCTCCGCGGTCGCCGTCGCGAGCTCCCGCATGACGGCGGACCTGAACGGGGTCGGAGACCGCGTCCGGACCGTGCGGAGTGACGCCGGTGACGAGCTCGACGAGGGGTCCGCGCAGCTGGTGCTGTGCAACCCGCCGTTCCACGCGGACACCACCGTGAGCACCGACGCGGCCGAGGCGATGTTCCGGAACGCGGCCACGATCCTCCAGTCCGGTGGCGAACTGTGGTGCGTCTGGAACTCGCACCTGCGGTACCGGCCGGTGTTGGAGAAGACCGTCGGCCCGACGCGGCAGATCACCCGGACCGACCGCTTCACCGTGACGGCGTCCCGCCGGTCCTGATCGACGTGGACACGGTATGACGAAGGGCGGCCGCGCACTGCGCGGCCGCCCTTCGCATGCCGGGACTACTCCGGGACGTAGTCGAACGTGTCCGGGTCCGGACCCGTCCGGTGCCCCTTGTCGAGCGTCGTGATGTCGGTCATGTCCTCGTCGGAGAGCTCGAAGTCGAAGATCGCGAAGTTCTCCTCGACGCGGGCACGGGTGACCGACTTCGGGAACACGATGTCGCCGCGCTGGATGTGCCAGCGGAGCACGACCTGCGCGGGGGACTTGCCCGTGGCCGCGGCGATGCGGGTGATCGTCGCGTCGTCGAGCACGAGGCCCTGCGCGATCGGGGACCAGGCCTCGGTCGCGATGCCGAGCTCACGGTTCACCGCGCGGAGGTCGTCCTGCGCGAGGTACGGGTGCACCTCGATCTGGTTCACCGCCGGGGTGACGGTGGTCTCCGCGATGAGGCGGCGGAGGTGGTGTGCGTTGAAGTTCGAGACGCCGATCGAGCGCGCGGTGCCGGCGGCGTAGAGCTCCTCGAAGGCCTTCCACGTCGGGACGAAGTCCGAGACGGTCGGGAGCGGCCAGTGGATGAGGAAGAGGTCGGTGTAGCCGCCGAGCAGCTCGGCGGACTTCTTGCCGTTCTCCAGCGCCGCCTCGGGGGCGTGGAAGCCGTTGTTCAGCTTCGAGGTGACGAAGATCTCATCGCGCGGGATGCCGGACGACGCGATCGCCTCGCCCACCTCTTTCTCGTTGCCGTACATCTCGGCGGTGTCGATGTGGCGGTAGCCGACCTCGAGCGCGGTGAGCACCGCGTCCTTCGTGTCGGCGGGGTCGATCTGGAAGACGCCGAAGCCGAGCTGCGGGATGGTCTTGCCGTCGTTGAGGGTGATGTTCGGAACGGTCATGACCCCAGACAACCAGCGCACCCCCGAGTGTCATTCCGGGGACGTTCAGCCGGGCGCGGCGCGTTCGTATGCAGAATACTGATATTCTCCTGAGGTTGCCCACGGACGAAGGACCCATGACTGCACTCGCTCTGCCCTTGCTTGCTCGCGCCGCTTCGGCGGCCACCGCCCTCGGGCTCCTCGCGGCCCTCGGTACCCCGCTCGCCGCAGCTGCGGCACCGAACCCGCCGGCCGTTCGCGGTGCATCCGCTGCGGGCGCCGTCACGGGGAAGGACCCGCGGGTGCTGTTCGTGGAGGACTTCGAGCACGGGATGGGGTCCTCCCCGAGGATGCTCGACAAGTACGTCGGCGCGACGGGCGAGACCTACGCTGCCGATCCCCAGTGGCTCTCGTCGGCGTGGTGCAACGGCATCATCACGAGCCGGTCGAGCTCCGACACGGCCGGCTGTTCCGCGAACGCCGGCCTCCGCTCCCTCGCCGGTGCACTCGGGGAGATCAGCGGAACCGATCCCGCGACGAACCATGCCGTGAGTGCCTACACCGATGGCTCGAGTCCGGGCGCGAACCGGATCCAGATCGAGTCCCGTGAAGCGTTCTCCCTCGGCGAGTCAGGACGGTTCGTGTCGTTCGGGGTGTCCGCGGCGGCACAGAACTGCCATTCGAACCATCCGCTCCTGGACTTCCTGCTCGTCGATGACGGAACCGAGCGTCCGGTGTCCGACCGGCCGCTCGACCCGTGTACCGACCCGCGGTCGAGCGACCACGGATCCGTGCGAGGCGGCGAGTTCGTCTCGAGCGGTGGCGTCCTGTTCTCCGGCGACAGCCTCCGCTGGCGGCTGCGCAACGCGCAGGGCTCCGGTGACGGCAACGACGGCGCCTTCGACCGCGTGACGATCGTCGACTCGACACCGACCCTCGCGAACGAGTTCTCCACCGGCACCATCGTCGGCGACACCGCGCGGATGACCGTCCGCGTCGTGAACACCAGCGAGCACGGCGCGAAGCCCGGGTGGTCCTTCGCGGAGACCCTGCCCGCCGGCCTGACCGTCGCAGCCGATCCGAAGACCGCCACGACGTGCGCGGCGCCGACCCTCGACGTCGACGCGGGTGCCAGCGCGGTGGGCGCGAGCGGTGGCCTCGCCATCGACGCGCCCGACTGCACGGTGACCTTCGACGTGACCGCCGCCACCGCTGGCACCTACACGGTCGCCCCGGACGCGGTCACGAAGCGGGTCGGGCTCGACGCCCCCGCCGCGTCGAGCGTGACCTTCGCTCCCGAGCGCAACGAGCTGCGCGCCGACGAGCAGATCACCCTGGGCGGCGGCAACGGAGACGCCGTCGCGGACCTCGGTGAGACCATGACCTTCCGCACCGTCGTCGAGAACGCGGGGAACGTGCTCGTGCACGACCTCGGCGTCTCCGGGACGCAGGGCGCCGTGCGCTGCGATCGTTCGGAACTCACCCCCGGCGCTTCCGCGACCTGTGTCACCGCTGCCCGGCCCGTGACGCAGGCGGACGTGGATCGAGGATCCGTCGAGGACGCCGTCACCGCGTCCGCGTCCTCGCGGCTCGGCGTTCCGGTCTCGGCCACCGCCGCGGCGACGGTGTCCACGACCCCGTCCGCATCAGCTGCCGAACTCACCGTCACGCCCGTGACGACCGGCGGAGCACCCGCGCTCGGCGACGACGTCCGGCTCGCGGTCGAGGTCCGGAACCACGGGAACGTGTCCCTCGACCGGATCGCGGTCCGGGTCGACGGTGAACCGACGATGACCGTCGACTGCCCGACGGGCAAGCTCGCTCCTGGAGCAACGATCACCTGCGCGCTCGAGGGCGCGCACCGCGTGACACAGGGCGACGTCGACGCCGGAACCGTCGTGTTCCACGCGGCGATGACCGCCGTCGACACCGCCGGGAAGCCGGTCGCCGCTGCCGCGACCGCGACCCAGGAGACGCAGACGCAGGCTCCGGCGCTCGCCACGACGATCACGCCCGTCCTCGAGACGGCCGGGAAGGCCCCGGCCGTCGGCGACGAGGTCGCGCTGACGATCGCGGCGCGCAACAGCGGGAACGTGACCCTCACCGACCTGCGCGGCGTCCTCCGCGGCCGCGACGGTGCGGCGGACTGCCCCGCCGGCGCACTCGCGCCCGGTGCTCCTGCGACCTGCACCCTGCCGAGTCACGTCCTGACGCAGGACGATCTGGACCGGGGGGAGATCCAGTTCGAGGCGACCGCCTCGGCGACGGGGCCGAAGGGACAGGCAGTGTCGGCGTCGGACTCCGCCACCGTGACGCTCGACCGTCAGCACGGCATCGTGGCCACCGTCACCGCGGCCCTCGCCGACGACGGAGCCGCCCCGGTCGCGGGTGACGCGGTCGGCCTCCACGTGGCCGTCCGGAACTCGGGCAACGTCACCCTCCGCGACCTGACCGGCGAGGTGGACGGCCGGTCGATGGACGTCGAGTGCGCCGACGGCGCGATCGCCCCCGGTGCCGAGGTCACCTGCACCGTCGACGACCACCGGCTCAGGCAGGCCGACGTGGACCGTGGGCACGTGGGCTTCGACGTCACGATGACCGCGGCGACCCCGTCCGGTGGGACTGCCTCCGCCACGGACGGCACCGAGGTCCAGCTGGCCCGCGCCCCGCAGGTCGCGGTCTCGGCGACGAGTGTCCTCGACGCCTCCGAGCACGAGGTCCCGCGGGCCGGCGACGGCGTCACCGTGGCGATCACGGTCCGCAACACCGGCAACGTCACGGTCGACGACGTCGACGCCGCGGTGCGCGACCGGAAGGGCATGGACGTCACGTGCCCCGGTCGTGCGCTGGCACCCGGCGAGGAACTGACCTGTGTGGTGACCGCGTACGAACTCGGTCAGGACGACGTCGACGCCGGCACCGTCCGGTTCGAGGTCGTCGGGTCGGCCACCGGTGCCGGTGGCACCCGGGTCGAGGGAACCGCGTCGACCGAAACGACCATCGTGCGAGCGGCCTCGATCGCCGCGAGCACCTCGGCCCGTCTCGAGCCGACGGGGCGGGAACACCCGGACGCCGGTGACACGGCAGCGCTCCGGGTGGCGGTCCGGAACACCGGGAACGTCACGGCGACGGACCTCGACGGCCTGGTCGAGGGGCGCGACGGCATGGTCGTGACCTGCCCGGCCGACGCGATCGCTCCGGGCGGTTCGGCGGAGTGCGCTTCGTCGACGACGGTGACGCAGGACGAGGTCGACGCGGGCACCGCGCGGTTCACCGTCCGGTCCACGGCGACGGGTGCCGGTGGGAGCCGCGTCACGGCCGAGTCGGACGCGTCGGTCGCGATCGAGCGGTCGGCTGCGGTCACGCTCGACCTGACGGCGCACCTGGCGGACACGGAGCGTGCGCGCACCGACGACCCGAAGGCGGGCGACCACGTCTCGGCGTCGATCAGCGGCACCAACACCGGGAACGTCACGCTCCGTGACGCCCACACGGAGGTCGTCGAGCTCGCTGACATGACGGTCGAGTGCGCACCAGGGCCGGTGACGCCGGGAGCCACGATCGACTGCACGGTGCCCGACCACGTCCTGACCCAGTCGGACATCGACCACGGCCAGGTCACCATCACGGCCGTGCTGGAGGCCACCGGGCCGGACGGTCGACGGGTCACCGACCGCGCCGAGGTCCGCGTCGGCCTCACGGCCGGCAGCGCGCTCGACCTGACGGGCGAAGCGGTGCTCCTCGGATCCGATGGCGAGCCGTCCCCGATCCCGGAGGGCCGCGCGGTCCGTCCGGGCGAGCAGGTCGCGATGCGCTACGAGGTGCTGAACACCGGGAACACGACCGTGGACGACGTCCAGCGCACCGGTTCGACCGGGCCGTTGACGTGCGAGCTGACGACGCTCGAGCCCGGCGCGAGCACCGCCTGTGCGAGCAGTGCCGCGCACACCGTCACCGCGGGCGACGCCGAGCGGGGCGAGGTCGTCACCGTCGGTCAGGTCAAGGGCTCGGTCACGCGCGCTGACGGCGAGACCGTCGAAGCTCCTGGTGCTGCAGACACGACGCAGTCCGGCGTGCGGACGCGTGCCGCGGCCGTGGCGAACGGCCGGGTGTGGGTGTTCTCCCAGGAGCTCCGCACCGTGGCGAAGGCGGAGCTGGAACCACAGCAGGCGGAGGGGACGGAACCGAACGAGCTCGCGTTCACCGGGTCGGAGATCACCGCGGTGGTGCTCCCCGCGGGCATCGTGCTCCTGCTGGCAGGACTGACGCTGCTCGTGTACGTCCGGCGTCGTCGACAGGGGGACGACACCACGACGCCGCGCTCCTGATCGGCAGACGACGGAGGGCACCCCGCGCGGGTGTCCTCCGTCGTGGTGTCAGTCCAGCGCCGCCGCGATGTACGCCGCCAACGCCTCCCCGTACGCCACGGCCGGGTCCGCCGCCGCGAACGTCCGGTCCTCGCCCCGCAGCGTGATCGTCACGGTGTACACGACCCGGGACGCCGCGGCGACCCGCGTCAGCCCGACGAACGAGGGCCCGAGGAGCTCGCGGAGCTGGTCCTCGCGGGGCAGCCACAGCGACTCCTCCGCGGACACCGAGTCGAGCGCCCACTCGGTCGTCCCGTTGAAGCCGAGCGTCGTGCCCGTCGGGTGGTCGTGCCGCTCGACGGTCATCTCCGACACCGTGTAGACGTCGTCGTCGACGCCGGGCTTGTCGATGACGAACCGGTCGCCGGTCGCCGGGTGCCAGCGGAGTCCTGCGTCGCGGAGGGTCTTGGCGAGTTCGACGGTGATCACCACCCCAACCTGCCACGGTCGCCCGTGCATATGTTCCGGAAAGCAACCCGTACTAGCATCGCGGGGCACCCCTCGTGCGCGGATCGCCCGACGCTCCGCGCGCGCGACGCGACGACGCCCGGACGACCGGTGCCGTGCCTCCAGGCCGTACGAACCGGCCCCGGGACGGACCGAGCGCCGGACCCCGACCGCGGCTGACCGCACCAGCGGCCCGCTGAAGAGAAGGACCGCAATGACCCTCGACCGCGAGGAACTCCGCGACCGCTGGACCGTGTCCATGGTGCGCGAGAACGCGCCGGCCGGCGCACCGGCCGGAGCTGCCGCCGGGATCCCCGCGACCGTCCCCGGCCAGGTCCACACCGACCTGCAGCGCGAGGGACTCCTGCCGGACCCGACCCTCGACCGCAACGAGGACGCCGCGAAGTGGGTGGGCCGTTCCGACTGGACCTACCGCCGCTCGGTGGACGTGGACCCGCGCGGCCACGAGCGCGTCGACCTGGTCTGCGACGGCCTCGACACCGTCACCGAACTGACCCTCGACGGCGTGCAGATCGGCGCGACGCGGAACATGCACCGCCGCTACCGCTTCGACCTCCGCGACGTGACGGACGGCAGCAACGCGCGGACGGAGCGCGACCTGGAGATCCTCTTCGAGTCCCCGTACCGCGAGGCTGGCCGCGTCGCCGCCCGGGCCGGCGCGATGCCGGGCCCGTACGACGAGCCGTTCCCGTACGTGCGGAAGATGGCGTCGAACTTCGGCTGGGACTGGGGGCTGACCGCCGTCACGAGCGGTCCGTGGCGTCCCGTCGCGATCGAGCGCTGGTCCACCGCGCGGCTGCGCGACGTCCGCCCGCTCGTGGACGTCGAGGCCGGGGAGGGCGTCCTCGACGCGCACATCGCGTTCGAGCGCTCCGGCATGAACGACCTCGACCAGGACGGCGAGGACGACGACCTCGTGCTCGTCGTGACGGTCGCGGGGGAGACCGCCGACGGCACGAAGACCCGGCAGCGTTCGCGGGCGCAGGTGACCCCGAAGGAGAACGAGACCGTCGTCACGGTCCGGATCCCGGAGGCCCGGCTCTGGTGGCCGCGCGGGTACGGCGAGCAGCCCCTCTACGACGTGTTCGTCGAGCTGCAGACGGTCGAGGGCGAGGTCCTCGACCGGCACACCTTCCGCACGGGTTTCCGGTCGACCCGGGTGGACACCGCGGTCGACGACATCGGCCGCCCGTTCAACATCCACGTCAACGGCACGCTCATCGACGTCCGCGGCGTGAACTGGATCCCGGACGACGTCATCGTGTCGCGGGTGGACCGGTCGCGCTACGAGGACCGGCTCACGGCTGCCGCGTCGCTCAACACGAACCTCGTCCGCGTCTGGGGCGGCGGCGTGTACGAGTCGCACGACTTCTACGAGGTCTGCGACGAGCTCGGGCTGCTCGTCTGGCAGGACTTCCCGTTCGCCTGCTCGGCCTACCCCGAGGACGAACCGCTCCGCAGCGAGGTCGTCGCCGAGGCGCGTGACAACGTCGCCCGGCTGTCCCGGCACCCGTCCCTGGTGCTGTGGAACGGGAACAACGAGAACATCTGGCTCCACGACGCCGACGGCTGGGGCGAGGCGCTCGGCGACCGAGGCTGGGGTCTCGACTACTACCTCGACCTGCTGCCGACGATCGTCGACGCGGTCGACCCGTCGCGCTTCTACACGGTCGCATCGCCGTGGTCCGGCTCGGAGTCGCTGTTCGCGAACGACGTCGACCACGAGACGCACCACTCGTGGGACGTCTGGAACCGCGAGTCCGACGACCACTACCGCGACTCCGTGCCGCGCTTCGTCTCCGAGTTCGGCTGGCAGGCGCCGCCGGCCTGGCGCACGCTGCGTGACGCCGTGTCGGACGAGCCGATGACGCCGACCTCGCCGGGCGTCGTGCACCACCAGAAGGCCGCGTCCGGCATGGCGAAGCTCGCGAACGGCCTTTCGCCCCGCTTCGGCACCGGCTGGGACACCGACTTCGACCGCTGGCACTACCTCACCCAGCTGCAGCAGGCGCGTGCGATCGCGACCGGCGTGGAGCACTGGCGGACGCACTGGCCGCGGAACACCGGCGTGGTCGTCTGGCAGCTCAACGACCTGTGGCCGGTCTCGTCGTGGTCGGCGATCGACTCCGCCGGGCGGCTGAAGCCGCTGGCGCACGAGCTGCGTCGGCTCTACGACGACGTGCTGCTCACGATCCGGCCGGCGTCCGACGTGACGGTCGCGGTGGGTGGTCCGGTCGCGGACACGGCAGGGCGGCCGGGAGGCTCGGAGCAGGTGACCGCGTCCCTTCCCGTCCCCGACATGGCCGGGTCCGGTGCCGCGGGTCCTGCCGCGGGTTCGGCCGCTGGGGACACCGCGGTCATCGAGACGTCCGGTGCGTCGCCGATCGAGGTCGCGGTGCGGTCGACGCGTCGCGGGCTGGACAGCGTGGTGCGGGTCCGCCGGATCGACATGTCCGGGCGCACGCTCGCCGAGGTCGAGCTCCCCGTGCACCTCGACGGTGCCGGGGTCGCGGTGGTGGCGCTGCCGTCGTCGGTCGGCGTCGTGGCCGACCCGACGGCCGAACTCGTCGTCGCCGACATGGACTGGCGTCGCGCCGTCTGGACACCGGCGCCGGACAAGGACATGCGATGGGAGCCGGCGCACTACCGGGCGGCGTTCTCACCGGCGGCGGACGGCGACGGCCTGGACCTGGTCGTCGAGGCCGAGTCGCTCGTGCGGGACCTCCTGCTGCAGCCGGACCGGGTCCGGCCCGAGGGCACGGTCGACCGCGGATTCATGACGCTGCTGCCGGGGGAACGGGTGGCCTACCGGCTGCGCGGGGTCACCGAGGCCGACGTCCCGCAGCTCACCGGCACCGCGGTGCTCTGGAGTCTGGACCGCGTCCTCGACCGTTGATATACAACATACAACTTGATATATTGGGGAGACGCCGACCTGTGTCGTGACCCGTGATGACCCGGCGTCCGGTGCGACTCTGTCGCGCCGGTGGCCAGCAGGAGGTCTCCGTTGTCACTCGCGCTCCACCCCACCCCGTCGCCCGCTCCGTCACCCGCCCCCGCGTCCGCCCGTGCCGGGGGTGCTCAACTCCGAGGCAGTCGCGCGCTCGGTGTCGCCGCGCTCGACCTCGGACTGCTGCTCGCTGCGTTCGGCGGCGCGCACCTGCTGCGCTTCCCCTGGGACGCGGCGACCGGCATCGCAGGGGAAGGCTGGCTCGAGGTCGTCGTCGCTCCGGCGATCATCGTCCTCTGGATGCTGCTGCTCTCCACGTTCCGCACCCGTGACCCACGCATCGCCGGGGTCGGCGGCGACGAGTACCGCCGGCTCCTCACCGCGAGCCTCCTGACCGGGGCGCTGGTCGCCGTGGTCGCGTACGCCCTCCAGGTGGACATCGCCCGCGGGTACGTCGCGATCGCCCTTCCGCTCGGCGTCCTGCTGCTCGCGCTCGGTCGGAAGAGCACCCGGGCCGCGCTCGCACGCCGCCGGGCATCCGGCGAGCAACTCATGGACGTGCTGCTCGTCGGCGACGCCGAGGACGCCCGCTACGTCGGGCGCCGCATCGCCGCCAGCCCGGGGGCCGGCTACCGGGTGCGCGCGGTCGTCACCGACTGTCTGCCGGTCGGGACCGAGATCGAGCTCGGGGACGCCGTCGTCCCGGTCCTCGGTGGTGTCGGCGGGGTGCTGGCCCTGGCCGAGGCCACCGGCGTCCCGGCGGTCGTCATCGCCGGGGCGGTGCCGGGCGGCCACGAGCGACTCCGTCGACTCGGATGGCAGCTCGAGGACCGGGGTGTGGAGCTGGTCGTGTCCTCGCCGCTCGCCGACATCGCAGCGGGCCGGGTGCACGAGCGCCCGGTCGACGGGCTCCCGCTCATGCACGTCGAGACGCCCGAGTACCGGCGTCGCTTCGGCAAGCGGTTCGTCGACGTCGCCGGAGCGGGCGTCGGGCTGGTGCTGCTCGCCCCGGTGATGGCCGCCGTCGCACTGCTGATCCGGCTCGACGACGGTGGACCGGTGCTCTTCCGGCAGACGCGCGTCGGGCGAGGGGGCGTGGACTTCTCGATCCTGAAGTTCCGGACGATGTGCGTCGACGCCGAGGGTCGGATGGCCGCCCTGCAGTCGCAGAACGAGGGCGCCGGCCCGCTGTTCAAGATGCAGGACGACCCACGCGTCACCCGGGCCGGGGCGTTCCTCCGCAGGACGTCGCTCGACGAGCTGCCGCAGCTCTGGAACGTCCTGGTCGGGTCGATGAGCCTCGTCGGACCCCGCCCGGCGCTGCGCCGTGAGGTCGCCCTCTACGAGGACTTCGCCGACCGACGGCTGCTCGTGACCCCCGGGATCACCGGCCTGTGGCAGATCAGTGGCCGCTCGGACCTGGACTGGGCCGACGGTGTCCGGCTCGACCTGCACTACGTCGAGAACTGGTCCTTCGTGCACGACGTCGTGATCCTCGCCAGGACGATCCCCTCGGTGCTGCGATCGCGCGGGGCGTACTGAGGGTGAATTCCTGTGCGAACGGTGTCCGTTCAGGAGTGCGGCCTGGGCATCCCGGCCCGCGGGAGTTACGATGGGACGAACTCGGCTTCCGCCGGGCGGATCGATGACGACCCGCTGACGGCGACCACTTCCAGAACCAAGGAGTCATGATGCTCGGAAACCTCACCGGTGTGCACCTGCTGATCATCCTCGGCATCGTCGTGCTGCTGTTCGGTGCGACCAAGCTCCCGGCCCTCGCGAAGGGGCTCGGCCAGTCGATCAACATCTTCAAGAAGGAGATGGACATCGACGACAAGAAGGCCAAGGGCACCGACACCACGGTCCAGAACACCGCCGCTCCGGCAGCCCCCGCCGAGCCGGTCGTGAACCAGGCCCCCGTCGTGAACCCGGGCCCGTCGGTTCAGCCGAACGCCACCACCGACCACCGGAACTGATCCGGTCCCGCCCCGTCACCGAGCCTTCGGGCTCGAAGCCCCCGTGATCCCACACGGGGGCTTCGTCGTGTGGGCAGCGCCCGGAACGCGCATGATGAGCGCATGACTGCTCCCGTCCACACCGCACCGCTCCGTGACGACCGGCGTGTGGTGCTCGTCGTCGCGATCCTGGCGTCGTTCGTGGTCGGCCTCGACTCGAGTGTCGTGAACGTCGCGCTCCCCGCGATCCGGCAGGAGCTCGGCGGCGGGCTCGTCGTGCAGCAGTGGACCGTCGACGCGTACCTCGTGACGCTCGGTTCGTTGATCCTCGTCGCGGGTTCGCTGTCCGACCTGTACGGCCGCGTCCGGATCATCCAGTGGGGCCTCGTGGTGTTCGGGATCGCCTCGATCGTGTGTGCGATCGCACCGAACGGCGAGGTCCTCATCGGTGCCCGGGCGCTGCAGGGCGTCGGCGGTGCACTCGTCACCCCGAGTTCGCTGGCGCTGATCATCGCGGCGTACCGGGGAGCGGCCCAGTCGAAGGCGATCGGCTCGTGGACGGCGTGGTCGAGCGCGGCGATCATCGTCGGACCGGTGATCGGCGGCCTGATCGTGGACGGCATCGGGTGGCGCTGGATCTTCGTGCTCACCGCGATCCCCATCGCCGTGACGATCCCGCTGGTCCGGCGCATCTCCGGGGACGTCGTCGCCGGGGACCACCCCCGAGTGGACGTCGTCGGGGCGGTGCTCGCGGTGGTCGGGGTCGGCGGCGTGGTGCTGGGGCTCATCGAGCAGGAGCGGCTCGGGTGGGGCTCGCCTGTGGTCGTCGTGGCGCTCGTCCTCGGCGCCGTGGCGCTCGCCGCCTTCGTGCCGTGGGAGCTCCGCGTGACGCGGACGACCGGCGCCCCGCTGGTGCCCCTCGGACTGTTCCGTGCCCGGAACTTCGCGGTCGGCAACATCGCCACGCTCTCGATCTACGGCGCGCTCGGGATGGTCGGATTCGTCGTGACGCTCTTCCTGCAGGAGGTCTGGGGCTTCCCGGCCTGGCTCGCCGGTCTCGCGACGCTGCCGCCGACCGTGGTGCTCCTGCTGCTCTCCACCACCGTCGGCGGCTTCGCCGGGCGGTACGGTCCGCGGTGGTTCATGGCGGCCGGGCCCGCGATCGCCGCAATCGGTGCCCTGCTGATGGTGACCGTGGGGAGCCAGCCGGACGGGTACTGGCCCGCGGTGTTCCCGGGGCTGGTCCTCATCGGCCTCGGGATCACCCTGATGGTCACACCGCTGACCAGCGCGGTGCTCGGATCGGTCCCGCAGACCGAGGCAGGCGTCGGGTCAGCGGTGAACAACGCGATCGCCCGGATCGCCAGTCTCGTGATGGTCGCGCTCGCCGGCGTGGTGCTCGGCGGGGAGATGAGCGTCGCCGGTCTGCACCGCGCGGTGGTCGTGATGGCGCTGTTGCTGGTCGCCGGGGCCGTCGTCAGTGCGATCGGCATCCGGAACCCGGACCGGCCGCGGCCCTGACGGCGCTGGGTCGTCGAACCGCCGCGATGCCCACCGTGTGAGTCGTTCGAGCGGCCCGCTCCCGCGGAGCCGTCGCCAGAGGACCGCGAACACAGTGCTGGCGAGGGCCAGCACGAGGAACGGAACCCACCCGCCGAGCGGGGGCGCCGGGTCACCGCCCGTCGGCCCGCCCGGTTCCGCGGCGCCGGGGGTCCCGAATGCCGTCCAGATCCGGAACGCGACCACGTGGGCGCAGTACAGCGTGAGCGCGAGCGTGCCGACGGTGGCGATCGGGCCGAGGACGTGGCGTCGACGGCGGGTGAGCAGACAGCAGATCGCCAGCACTGCCATCGCGACGCCCAGTCCGCCGAGCAGCTCGGCGGTCGAGCCGGCGTGCGGGAAGAGCCCGGTCAGTCGCTCCCAGTCCAGGTGGACGCCCGCGGACCCGTCGGTCGCGATGGGGGCGACCGAGCCGTCCGGGGGCACGGCGACGGAGGAGCCGCCTGCGGAGTCACCCCCGAGGTCGGCGGCGTTCACCGACGTCGACGGCGCCGGGGGCTCCAGCCCGAGGCCGAGGCGCAGGAGGAACCCGCCGCCGTACCCGACGAGGGCGCACCCGCTGCCGGCGACGAGCAGGAGCGCGAGCGCACGGCCCCGCTCGAGGCCGGCCCGGCCCACCACGACCCCGGCGAGCACGATGCCCCACCAGGAGACCGCCGGGTACCCACGGACGAGGACGTCGCCGACGAATCCGGACCCCGGACCCGTGAGTGCCTCGCCGACGACGGCCACGACCGGCCCCACCACGAGCGAGGTGCCCGCCAGCAGGACGAGGGTGCGGAGCCGGGCCCGCAGGAACGGCACGGTGGCGACGAACAGCACGGCGTAGGTGGGCAGGATGACGTTGATGGGCGTCTGCAGGGCCATCATCAGCGCCCCGAGGGCGAAGACCGCGATGGCCCGGCCGACCACACGTCGACGGTCCGTCACCCTCGCGGGCGGCCCGTCGACGCGACCGGCGGTGGCGAGCACCAGGGACACACCGGCGCAGAAGGCGAACAGGATCGAGGAGCGGCCGTGCACGAGCGCGGACCATGAAGCAGGGTCGCCCCAGGTGAACGGCGTGCCAGCGGCACCGACGTGCGCGGCGAACATGCCGAGGACGGCGAGTCCACGAGCGACGTCCAGCCCGTCGACCCGTGGACGAGTGTTGAGGTTCATCATGTGGAGAGCACACCGCTCCCGGTGTTTCGCGGACGTATCCCGGAATACGGCCCGCCGGACGTAAGTTGAGTGCAGTAGACTCAAGTCCAGGACCAACGCAAGGAAAGGACAGAACGCATGGCGAACCTCCAGGGCGCTCCTGACTCTGCGGAGCAGCAGAAGACCGCCCTCGAGCAGTACGGCGTCGACCTCACGGCGATCGCCCGGAGCGGCAAGCTCGACCCCGTGATCGGCCGCGACGCCGAGATCCGGCGCGTCTCCCAGGTGCTGACGCGCCGCACCAAGAACAACCCCGTGCTCATCGGTGAGCCGGGCGTCGGCAAGACCGCCGTCGTCGAGGGACTCGCACAGCGCATCGTCGCGGGCGACGTCGCCGACTCGCTCAAGGACAAGCGCCTCGTGTCGCTGGACATCTCCGCGCTCATCGCAGGCGCCAAGTACCGCGGTGAGTTCGAAGAGCGGCTGAAGGCCGTGCTCAAGGAGATCAACGAGTCCGACGGCCAGGTGATCACCTTCATCGACGAGCTGCACACGCTGATGGGCGCGGGCGGCGGAGAAGGATCCGTCGCCGCCTCGAACATGCTCAAGCCGATGCTGGCGCGTGGCGAACTGCGACTCATCGGTGCGACGACGCTCGACGAGTACCGCGAGTACATCGAGAAGGACGCCGCACTCGAACGCCGCTTCCAGCAGGTCTACGTGGGGGAGCCCAGCGTCGAGGACTCGGTCGCGATCCTCCGCGGGCTCAAGGAGCGCTACGAGGCGCACCACAAGGTGACGATCAACGACTCCGCCCTCGTGGCCGCGGCGAGCCTGTCGAACCGGTACATCTCCGGGCGACAGCTGCCGGACAAGGCGATCGACCTCATCGACGAAGCAGCGTCCCGACTCCGCATGGAGATCGACTCCAGCCCCGTCGAGATCGACGAGCTGAAGCGGAACGTGGACCGGCTCCGGGTGGAGGAGTTCGCGCTGAAGCAGGAGAAGGACGACGCATCCAAGGCGCGCCTCGAGACCCTGCGGAACGAGCTGCACACGCGCGAGGAACGGCTCGCCGAGCTCGAAGCGCGGTGGCAGGCGGAGCGGGCGTCGCTGAACCGCATCGGTGAACTCAAGCAGCAGCTCGACGAGCTCAACATGCGCTCGCAGCGGGCCCAGCGCGAAGCCGACTTCGAGACCGTGTCCCGGCTCGAGTACGGCGAGAAGCCGCGGATCGAGGCCGAGCTGGCCGCCGCCGAACAGGCCGAGTCCGCCGACCGGATGGTCAACGACAGCGTCACCGACGAGGACATCGCCGCCGTGATCGCGCAGTGGACGGGCATCCCGATGGGGCGTCTGCTGCAGGGCGAGACTGAGAAGCTCCTGCACCTCGAGAGCGAACTCGGCCGCCGGATCATCGGGCAGCGCACCGCGGTGCAGGCCGTGTCCGAAGCCGTCCGCCGCACCCGCGCCGGCATCTCCGACCCGGATCGTCCGACCGGGTCCTTCCTGTTCCTCGGGCCGACCGGTGTCGGCAAGACCGAGCTCGCGAAGGCCCTCGCCGAGTTCCTGTTCGACGACGAGAAGGCCCTCGTCCGCATCGACATGAGCGAGTACGGCGAGAAGCACTCCGTCGCACGGCTCATCGGTGCCCCGCCCGGGTACGTCGGGTACGAGGCAGGTGGCCAGCTCACCGAGGCCGTCCGGCGGCGCCCGTACTCCGTGATCCTGCTCGACGAGGTCGAGAAGGCGCACCCCGAGGTCTTCGACGTGCTGCTGCAGGTGCTCGATGACGGACGACTCACCGACGGACAGGGCCGCACGGTCGACTTCCGGAACACGATCATGGTCCTCACGTCGAACCTCGGCTCGCAGTTCACGACGGACATGTCGCTGACCGAGGAGCAGCGCGAAGAGGCCGTGCGCGAACTCGTGCAGCAGGCCTTCCGCCCGGAGTTCATCAACCGGCTCGACGACATCGTGGTGTTCCAGGCGCTCACCTCGGAGGACCTCGGGCAAATCGTGTCGCTGTACGTCGACCGGCTCGCACGACGGCTCTCGGACCGCAGGCTCGAGCTCGCGGTCACCCCCGAAGCCCGGGGCTGGCTGGCCGAGCGCGGGTACGACCCGGTCTACGGCGCACGTCCGCTCCGCCGGCTCATGCAGCGCCAGATCGACGACCAGCTGGCGCGCGCGATCCTCGCCGGTGACGTCCGGGACGGCGACACCGTCCGGGTGGACGTCGCCGAGGATGGCGACGGGCTGGTCGTGGAACCCTTCGAACTCGCGGAGATCGTCGAGGAGTAGCGTCCAGCGCATGCCGGAGATCCCCGCGATCCGTCGCGTCACCGAGTCCATCGAGCACGCGAGCGTGCTCGACAAGGCCGTCGACATCGACCGCAAGGTCGTCGACGCCCTCGTCCGCCCCCGAGGCCTGCGGAAGCTGCTGCACGGCGTCCCCTTCGGGCACCCGCTGCACCCGCTGATGGTGCAGGTCCCGCTCGGCGCATGGATCTCCGCCGCCGTGCTCGACCTGCTCGGCGGGAAGGGCAACGCGAAGGCGGCGAAGACGCTGGTCGGCGTCGGGCTGGTCTCCTCGGGCAGTGCGACGGCCGCCGGGTACGCCGACTGGTCCGAGCTCGACCGCGAGCAGCTCCGGACCGGATGGGTGCACCAGGCGGTGAACTGGGTCGGCATCTCGCTGTACGGGCTGTCCTGGCTGCAGCGGAAGCACGGCAACCACGGCGCCGGCAAGCTGCTCGGGTTCGCCGGACTCGCGGTCATCGGCGTCGGCGGCTACCTCGGAGGGCACCTGGCGTACCGGCAGCGAGCCGGGGTCAGCCGGTCCGGCGAGGTCCCGTTCGACGTCTGACGCCGTCCGCGTAACGCCAGCGAAACAGTCGGTTCGCGAAGCTCGGCGCATGGACCAGCTCACGATCGACACCGTCCCGTTCTCCTTCGTCCCCGGCGTCCGCTGCGTCGAGTTCGTGGTCCGGATCGATGAACAGGCCGGTGCCGTGCATGTCGATCCAGCCAACGCTTAGGAACATCACGTGCAATATACGAGTGCGCGTACTGGTGGTGGATGACGAGGTCCCGCTCGCGGACCTCGTCGCGAAGGGACTGACCCGGCAGGACATGGCGGTGGACGTCACCTACCGCGGCGACCACGCTGACGAGCTCCTCTCGGTGAACGACTACGACGTCGTCGTGCTCGACCGTGACATCCCCGGGATGCACGGCGACGAGGTCGCACGTCGACTCGCAGCACGGGGGAGCCTCACGCGGATCCTCATGCTCACCGCGGCCACTGCCCTGGCCGACCGGGTCAACGGACTCGAACTCGGGGCAGACGACTACCTCGCGAAGCCCTTCGAGTACCCCGAGCTCGTCGCACGGGTCCGCGCCCTCGGACGGCGCACCGTCGCTCCGGTCGCGCCGGTGCTGTCGCGGGTCGGGCTCGTCGTCGACACGAACCGCCGCATGGTCACCCGGGACGGTCGGCTGCTCGACCTCACCTCGAAGGAGCTCGGGGTCCTCGAGACCCTGCTGCGCGCGGACGGTCGCATCGTCTCGGCCGAGGAGCTGCTCGAGAAGGTCTGGGACATGAACATCGACCCGTTCACCGCGGCGGTCCGGGTGACGATGTCGAAGCTCCGCAAGAAGCTCGGCGAACCGGACCCGATCAGGACGGTGCCGGGCAGGGGCTACGCCCTGTGAGACGCATGTGGAGCATCCGTGCCCGCACCGCCCTCGTCTTCGCGCTCGCCGCCATGGCCCTTGCGACCGGGGTCGTGGTGTTCACGAACGTGATGTCCCTCGCGGGAGTGGGCGCCGTCTCCACCGTGGCGGTGGAGCGCGAGGAATCCGAAGGGTCCGGACCCACGACGTCGGCGACGGAAGGCACGACCGCCGCGACCGTGGTGAGCGTCGTGGCCGTTCGGCAGTGGCGATGGTCCGCGGTCGGGGTCACCGGCGCGGGCGTCCTCGCCGGTGGGCTCGGGTGGCTCGTCAGCCGGCGGATGCTCCGCCCCATCGACAGGATCACGGCGACCGCGAACCGGATCACCGCGTCGAACCTGCACGAGCGCATCGACCTCGGTGGTCCGGACGACGAGCTCCGGCGCCTCTCGCGGACGGTCGACGATCTCCTCGACCGCATGGAGACCGCGTTCGAGAGCCAGCGGCGTTTCGTCGCCCAGGCCTCGCACGAACTCCGGACCCCGCTCGCCGTTCAGCGAGCGGCGGTGCAGATCGGACTGCACGAGCATGCCGGCCCCGAGGAGCTGTGGGCCACGCGCGAGGAGCTCCTGGCACAGAACCGCCGAACGGAGCACCTCGTCGAGTCGCTGCTGGTCCTCGCGGAGGCGGACCGCGGACTGACCGACGCCGGATCGGCGATCGACCTCCGAGCGCTCGCCGACGAGGTGACCACCGCCCTCGCTGAGACCGGCCGGGAGCACGAGGTGACGCTGACCCACACCGCGCGATCCGAGCCTCCCGTCCGGTGTGTCACCGGTGAGCCGACGCTCGTCCGCCAGCTCCTCACCAATCTCGTCGGCAACGCCGTCGAGTACAACGAGCCCGGCGGGTTCGTCCTGGTCGTCACCGACGACCGCGGGTTCATGGTCGAGAACTCCGGGCCGGCAGTGCCCCGCGAGATCGCGCCGCTGCTGGTCGAACCGTTCCGTCGCTGCCCGAGTCGAGTCGGTTCGGGCCGGCACAGCGGCCTCGGCCTCTCGATCGTCGCCTCGATCGCGCAGGCGCACGGGTGGCAACTCGCGATCGCCGCTCGCGACGACGGCGGGCTGCGCGTGCGGGTCGACGTTTCGCCGCTGTAACGCGGCGGGTACACGGGCCGAAACAGCCTCTCCGGTGTGCTGGTCACATGAAGCACACACCATGGAGCCACCGCACCGCACTGGTCGCGGCCGCACTCGTCATCTGCACCCTGCCCTTCACCGTCGCGGCGTGCTCGACGTCCACCGGGACCGACACCGTCGCCGACGCGAGCGCCGGCATCGGGGCCAAGTGGGGCTCCTGCATGCGCGACGCCGGGTTCGACGTCAAGGACCCGAGTGACGCCGCGGCCGAGTCCGGCATGATGCAGGCGCCGTCCGGCGCCGACGGCGACGAGTTCACGGAGGCCGGTGCCACGTGCAGGAAGCAGGCCGGAATCGCCGGGCACAGCAAGGCGGACATGCAGAAGTGGGAGCGCGAGTCCGCCGAGGTCGCCAGCTGCCTCCGCGAGAACGGCTACGCGGACTTCCCCGAGCAGAAGCCGGGCGTGATCGACCTGAACGGCTACGCCCGCGCTCAGGAGCCGGCGTTCCAGGAGGTCATGCAGGAGTGCACGGACGAGTTCGCACCCGACACCCAGACCCAGGACCTCGGCTGATGCCGGAACCACGCAAGGAGATCACCATGCAGAAGACCACGAAACTCACCACCATCGTCGCCGCGGCATTGCTGCTTCCCGGACTCCTCGCGGCGTGCTCGAGCGGATCGCCGACGAGCGACGAGACGTCCCCCGGTGCGAAGAGTGCGAACGCAGCGGAGTGCATGCGGGGCAAAGGCTACGACATGGCGGACCCGGACACGTCGAAAGGCGTGGACATGCAGGTTCCCGAGGGCGTCGACAAAGACCAGTGGGTGCAGGATCTCGGAGCCTGCCTCGGCGCCGAGAGCGGCGCCGAGAGCGGCGCGGGGCAGGCAGGGGAGGCCAAGGAGGCGCCCGGCACGGAGAAGCAGATGCGCAAGATGGCAGAGTGCATCCGCGACAACGGGTTCGAAGACTACCCGGACGACCCTGCCGCGATGGCGAAGTTCACGCCCGATGACGAATCGACGTTCGACGACGTCGCCCACAAGTGCGGCACCGAGGCGTTCGGCGACGGTGGAGTGGCGGAACAGCGGTGAACACCAGGACGCGGAAGCGCGCCACCGTCGCCGGCGTCTGCCTCGTCGCGGTGATCGCGGCCGGGACGGGGACGTGGGCGATCGTCGATCTGCCGTCGAGTCCTCCTGCCGCCGCTGACGACGGGACGAAGGAGCGCCGCCCCACCACCCCGGTCGTCAAGGGCGACCTGACGGACTCGAAGGTCTTCGCCGGAACGCTCGGCTACGGTGCCCCGGTCGGTGTTCCGGGAGCGGCGGCCGGGACGCTCACCTGGCTGCCGAAGCCGGGCACCGTCATCCACCGCGACGAGACCCTCTACGCGGTCGACGAGCGCGCAGTGCGCAGCATGCACGGCACGGTCCCGCTCTGGCGGGAACTGCAGCGTGGGAGGAAGGGCACCGACGTGCGGCAGCTCAACGACAACCTGGCAGCACTCGGCTACGACGTCGCTCAGGACGACACGTTCGGTCCCCGGACGCAGCGCGCCGTGCGGCAGTGGCAGAAGGACCGTGGCCAGAAGGTGACCGGGGTGCTCACCGCGAACGACGTCGTGTTCGTCGACGGCGACGTCCGCGTCGCGTCCGTCACCGGGAAACTCGGTCAGCCGGCGGGCGGCGACGTGGTCACGGTCACGAGCACGAAGCGCATCGTGACCGCGACGGTCTCCCAGCGTGACGCCGAACGGCTCGCGGTCGGGACGAAGGTCGACGTGCGGATCAACGGGACCGGCGACCCGATGACCGGGGAGGTCACGGACGTCCAGCCGAGTGCCGGGGAGGACTCCGGCTCGAAGGTGGACGTCCAGGTGTCGTTCGAGCCGGGCGACCGGCAGCTCCCGGCGGCAGCGTCGGCGCAGATCGACGCGAAGGGAACCACCGAACGCGACGTGCTCTCGGTGCCGGTCTCGGCCCTGGTCGCCCGGGGCGACGGGCGGTACGCCGTCGACGTGGTCCGGAAGGACGGCACGAGCGATCGGGTCGCCGTCGACCCGGGGTTCATCGCCGACGGTCGGGTCGCGATCACCGGCGAGATCGCCGAAGGCGACCGCGTCGTGGTGCCGGGATGACCGGCGCAGCGGTCCTCGCGCTCCGGGAAGTCACCAAGACCTACGGGGACGTCGGCGCCCTCCGCGGCGTCTCACTCGACGTCGCCGCCGGCGAGCTCGTGGCGGTCGTCGGGCCCTCGGGATCCGGGAAGTCGACGATGCTCAACATCGTCGGCACCCTGGACCGCCCGACCTCGGGCACGGTGACGATCGCCGGCAACGACGTCGCGACGATGTCCGACGACGCGCTCTCGCTCCTCCGCGCGGACCACATCGGGTTCGTGTTCCAGCACTTCCACCTGCAGGCCGGCGCGACCGCGGCGGAGAACGTCGCCGACGGGCTCCTGTACACCGCGACCGGGCGGCAGGAGCGCCATCGACGTGCGGTCGATGCGCTCGGCACGGTCGGACTCGCACACCGTGTGGACCACCGCCCGAACCAGCTCTCCGGCGGTGAGAAGCAGCGGGTGGCGATCGCGAGGGCGCTCGTCGGGGATCCGACGATCCTCCTCGCGGACGAACCCACCGGAGCGCTCGACACGGCGTCCGGGACCGCGATCCTCGAGTTGCTCCGCGCGCTGAACGCTGCCGGCACGACGGTGCTGGTGATCACCCACGACCTCGAGCTCGCCGCCTCCCTCCCGCGCCAGGTCCGGATGCGCGACGGCCGGGTGGAACAGGACTCCGGACCGGACGCCGACGGCGCTCCGGCCGACGCGGCGGCCCTCGCGACCGCGATCCGGGGCGGACGATGAGCCGCCGGTCCGGAGTCAGCGGCGCGGACCTCCTCCGGCTCGGGGTCTTCGGCCTCCGGACCCGCCCTGGACGCGTCGTGCTCTCCGCCCTCGGCATCGCGATCGGCATCGCGGCGATGATCGCGGTGGTCGGCATCTCGTCCTCGAGCAAGGCCAAGCTCGACCAGGTCCTCGACGCGCTCGGCACCAACGTGCTCACCGCGACCCAGGCCCAGGGGTTCGGCGAGGTCCCGCCCCTTCCTCCGTCGGCACTCGAGTCCGCCCTGCGGCAGGACGAGGTGCAGTCGGCAGCGGCCGTCGGCACGGTCGAGGACACCGCCGTCTACCGGAACCCCTTCATCCCCGCTTCCGAGACGAAGGGCATCGGAGTCTCGGCCGCGTGGGGCGACGTCCCGGAGGTGCTCGGTGGAGCCGTGGCGTCCGGCAGGTGGATCGACTCGTCCGCGGACGCGCCGGCGCAGGTCGTCCTCGGTGCCGATGCCGCGGCGGCGCTCGGGATCGACCGGGTGCGCGACGACACCCGCGTGTGGATCGGCGGCCGGTGGGTGCAGGTCGTCGGCATCCTCGAGCGGCTCGAACTCGCGGACGACCTCGACAACCAGGTGTTCGTCCCGCGTTCCCTCGCGTCGGACCTCGGGTTCGACGGGTCGCCGACCGCGGTCTACACGCGGGTCGACCCTGAACGGGTCGCGCAGGCCCGCGACGTCCTCGCCGGAGCCATCCGGTCCGACGCGCCGCAGGACGTCGGAGTCACACGGCCGTCCGACGCGCTCGCCGCGAAGAACGCGACGGACGACTCGTTCACGGGGCTGCTGGTGGGCATCGGCGGTGTCGCGCTGCTGGTCGGCGGGATCGGGGTCGCGAACACGATGGTGATCACGGTGCTCGAGCGGCGCGCCGAGGTCGGTGTCCGGCGAGCGCTGGGTGCCCGACGACGCAACATCCGGGACCAGTTCCTCGTCGAGTCGCTGCTGCTCTCGTTCCTCGGCGGTGTCGCCGGGGTGGTGATCGGTGTCGGGGTGACGATGGTCTTCGCGATCGGCCAGGGGTGGCCGGTGACGATCCCCGCCTGGGCGGTCGCGGGCGGACTCGGCGCGACGGTCGTCATCGGTGGGGTGTCCGGGTTGTACCCGGCGGCGCGCGCAGCGCGCATCCCGCCGACCAGCGCGCTGGCTGCGGTCTAGGGACCACGGCTCTGGATCCGGACGGGAGGCCCGGTGCCGGTCTGCGGGACCGGCACCGGGCCTCCCGTCGGTGCGTCCGGTGCCGCGGTTCAGCCGGCCAGTACCGCGTCCGCGACCAGGTCCGCCATGCCTGCGTGGCCACGCAGGGTCGGGTGGACGAGGGTGTCGGTGTCGTCGGCGGAGCGCAGGCCCTCGATCCAGCGCGATGCCGGGTCCGCGCAGACGTCGTTGCCGGTGCTCGCCGCCGTGGGGTCGACGTGGGTGATGCCGTGCGCGATGCTCTGCGCGGCGATGCCGAGGTTCAGGCGGTCTTCGGCGAGCTTGAAGAACGGCAGGTCGGACCGGGTCACGAAGGAGAACTGCGTCGGTTCCTTCCACGTGCACGTCGACGGGTCCGCAGGCGCCAGCTGCGGGTACCCGACGGTGACGATGCGGGCGTTCGGTGCGGCGTCGTGGACGGCTTCGAGCATGGTGCCGTACTCGGTGAGGACCTGCTGCATCCGCTGTTCCAGCTCGTCCCCGAGTCGACCGCCGGCGACGTCCGCGCCGTACGAGGTCGTGCACGGGGTGCCGGGCTTCTCGGAGACGGCGATGCCGAGCGCGAGGCACTTCGTGAGGACCGGGCCGAAGCCGAACGAGTTCCCGCCGAGACCGATCGTCACGACCTCGGTCCGGTCCGACAGCGCTTCGATCTGCGGTGCAACGGGATCGGTGCCCGCGGGTGGGACCTGGCTCTCCCAGACGTTCTTCGTCTCGGCGCCGACGCACGAGACGTTGCGGAGGACGAGGTCCGGCCGGGCCGCGGCGTGCGCGACCACCGGGTACGCGCCGTTCGTGCGGAGGCACCCGTCGCGCGGCTCGAGCTGGTCGCCGGCGAAGTAGCCAGCGGTGTAGGAGTCACCGAGGACGGCCCATTCGCCGTCCGGTGCGTCCGCGGCGGCGGCCCCGGGCACGGCGCCCACGGCGATGAGCGCTGCGGTCGTGGTGGTGAGGGCGAGCAGGATCTTGCGCATCACGTCTCCTTCTCCCCGTCGCGTCGGTGCGACGAGTGGTTGTGAGCATGCAATACCCAGAACATCAGTATGTCAACGCGCTATGGACGAAGCGGGATGGCGGTCGTCAGGGGTCGGTGATGATGCCTGGTCATGACCAGTTCGTCAAGAGATGTTCCCGATCCGTTCGGCATCCGTGATCCCCCGGAAACACGCGGATCGAATGTCTCCACAGGGACCGATCCAACGGTTGACAAGGGGCGCTCGAAGGTCTTCTATTGCGAATACGCAACGTCCTTTCATAAAGGTCGGACCAAGGGAGTCAACGTGACACGCATGCGATTCGCCGCACTCGGTGCGCTCGGCCTGGCAGCCGCGCTCGCCCTCACCGGGTGCTCCGCCGGAAGCAACGCCGCTTCCGACAGCGGGACGAAGTCCATCGGCACACCCGATGGCAAGGGCAAGACCATCACCGTCTGGATGATGAACGGCGACCTCAGCGACAAGGTGCTCAGCGCCGCCGAGCAGCAGTTCACGAAGGCCACCGGCGCGAAGGTGAAGGTGCAGCTCCAGCAGTGGGACGGCATCACCACGAAGCTGACCACGGCACTCGCGCAGAAGGACGCCCCGGACGTGGTGGACCTCGGCAACACGCAGGTCCCCGTGTACGCGGCGACCGGCGGGCTGATGGACCTCACGCCGTACGAGAAGGAACTCAAGGGCGGTCAGACCTGGCTCTCCGGGCTCGAGGGACCGGCCACCGTCGACAGCAAGCTCTACGGTGCGCCGCTGTTCGCCGGCAACCGCGCCGTCGTCTACAACAAGAAGGTGTGGGCGGACGCCGGTGTCACCACGGCGCCGACCACCTACGAAGAACTCACCGCGGACCTCGACAAGGTCAAGGCGAAGAACACGGCGAGCGACTTCTCCGCGTTCTACATGCCCGGCCAGTACTGGTACGGCGGACTGCAGTGGGTGTGGGACGCCGGCGGCCAGATCGCGACGGAGAAGGGCGGCAAGTGGACCGGCACGCTCGACTCCGCGGACGCCGTGAAGGGCCTCACCGCCTGGAAGGACTTCCAGAACGCGTACTCGGCGAAGTCGACGCAGGACATCAACACCGACAAGCCGTCGCAGAGCGACGTCTTCGCCCAGGGGAACACCTCGGCGTTCCTCGGATCCGCGTGGGAGATCGGCTCGGTCACCACGGCCAAGCCGGAGCTCAAGGACCAGATCGGCACCTTCCCGATGCCGTCCGCATCGGGCAGCGGCACGCAGCCGGTGTTCCTCGGCGGCTCGGACCTCGGCATCCCGGCGAAGGCGGCGAACCAGGGCCTCGCGCTGTACTACCTGAAGATCCTGACCTCGAAGAAGTTCCAGCAGGACCAGGTGTTCGGCGTGGACGGCTGGGAGCCGAACTCGACCCAGCTGCTGAAGTCCGTCGCCGGTGACGTCGACGAGCTGCACAAGCCGTACTTCGAGGCCGCATCGACCAGCCGTCCGACCCCGGCGACCCCGGGCTGGGCGACCATCGAGGGCGACGCGAGCTTCCAGTCGATGTTCGCGGACGTCGCGACGGGCCGGAAGTCGCCGAAGGAGTCCGCCACGGACTTCTCGAAGCACCTCACCTCGGCGCTCAACGCGAGTCTGTAGTCGATGACGTCCACCGCTGACACGGCGACCGGTTCGGCTGCGGCCGGGCCGGTCGCCGGCGCGGGGCAGCCACCCGTGGCCGGCCGGGTCCCCGGACCCGGCCGCCCCGGGCGGTCCGGACGACCGCCCCGCCCGCGTCGACGTCCCGTCGGAGCATCGCGTGCACCGCTCGTGCTGCTCGCCCCGGCCGCCGTCATCCTGCTCGCGCTCGTCGTCTACCCGCTCGTCCGGCTCGTCGTCATCTCGTTCCAGGAGTACGGCCTCCGGGCGATCTTCACCGGGCAGGCCGGGTTCGCGGGGTTCACGAACTACACGAACGTCCTGACCGACGCCAGCTTCTGGCCGGTCATCCTGCGCACGATCGTCGTCACCGCGTCGATGGTGCTCGGCACCCTGGTGATCGGCATGGCCGTGTCGCAGCTGCTCACGCGGCTCGGCGTCGTGATGCGCACCGTCGTCAGTGTCGTGCTCGTGCTCGCCTGGGCGATGCCGAACGTCGCGTCCAGCCTGGTCTGGCAGTGGCTGTTCCAGCCGTTCTACGGCGTGCTGAACTGGCTGATCACCTCGGTGCGGGTGTTCGGCGACCACACGCAGGACAACTGGGCGTCGCACCCGGGGCAGGCGTACACGATCGTGCTGACGCTGGTGATCTGGCAGGCGGTGCCCTTCGTCGCACTGACGCTCTACGCGGCGCAGTCGCAGATCGCGCCCGAGTACTACGAGGCCGGGGCGCTCGACGGGGCCTCCACGTGGGCGATGTACCGGTCGATCACGCTGCCGGCCCTCGCCCCGACGCTCCTCCTCGTGACGATCCTCTCGGTGATCTGGGACTTCAACGTCTTCAACCAGATCTGGCTCCTCACCAGGGGCGGCCCCGAGGACGCCACCCTGACGCTCGGCATCTGGACCTTCGTCAAGTCGTTCGTCTCGAACGCCTACGGGCAGGGTGCGGCGATCGCGGTCATCTCGACGGCGATCCTCGGCGTGCTCACCAGCTACTACATCCGCCGGCTCATCCGGAGCGGGGAGGAAGACCTGTGACGACTCCGACTGTGCGGACCCCGGCACCGGCACCGGCTCCGGTGCGTGCTCGCAAGCGCAAGCCGCGCGTGCTCGCCAACACCCTGGCGGTGCTGTTCTGCCTGGTGTGGGTGTTCCCGATCTACTGGATGGTGAACACCGCGTTCAAGCCCGCGGACGAGGTCACCACGATGACCCCGATCTGGTTCCCGCTGCACCCGACGATCGAGAACTTCACCCGGGCGCTCACGCAGAACGACTTCCTGGTCTACCTGCGGAACTCCGCGATCGTCGTCGTGGCCGCCGTGGTGCTGTCGATCGTCGTCGGGTTCCTTGCGTCGGCCGCACTCTCGCGGTTCCGGTTCAGGGGCCGACGGGCGATCCTCGTCGCGATCCTGTTCGTGCAGATGATCCCGTCGGGTGCGCTGCTCATCCCGCTGTTCCTGTCGTTCCAGTCGCTCGGGCTGCTGAACAGCTACATCGGGTTGATCCTGGCGTACGTCGCGAGTGTCCTGCCGTTCTCCATCTGGGTGATGCGCGGGTTCTTCGTCGCGGTGCCGATCGAGATCGAGGACGCGGCGAAGACCGACGGGGCGGGGACCTTCCGCATCCTGTGGAGCGTGCTGTTCCCGCTCGTGATGCCGGGGGTGATCGCCACGAGCGTCTTCGCGTTCATCGCCGCGTGGAACGACTACCTCACCGCGTACGTGATGCTCAAGGACCAGGGGATGTACACGCTGCCGGTGTGGCTCGCCGGGTTCTCGACGAACAAGGGGACCGACTTCGGCGGGCTGATGGCGGCGAGTGTGCTGTTCAGTCTGCCGGTGGTCGTCTTCTTCCTGATCGTCCAGCGCCGCCTGGTGTCCGGCATGACCGCCGGCGCCGTCAAGGGCTAGCCCCCCCCGCCCACTCCCGCCGAGATCGCACTTGGTGTCGCCTGCCTTCGGGGAGGACCGACACGAAGTGCGATCTCGGCGTCTTCGGTTGTGTTGGTTCCGGGGCGAAACGGTTGCGATTGTGTGGGATCGCGGCGTATCGTTCTCGAAACCAACGGGAACGAAGGAGTTCGGGCATGTACGCAACGGAGCGCCACGACGCCATCGCCGCACAGCTGCACAGCGCCGGTCGGGTCTCCGTCGCCGACCTCGCCGAGCACTTCGACGTCACCACCGAGACCGTCCGCCGTGACCTCGACCAGCTCGAGTCCGCCGGGGTCCTCCGCCGGGTGCACGGGGGAGCGGTCCCCGTCGGTCGCTCCAGCGTCGTCGAGCTCAGCGTCGCCGAGCGCGAGGGACAGCACGGCACCGCCAAGTCCGCGATCGCCCGAGCCGCGATGCGCCTGGTGCCGCCGACCTTCACCGG
Organism: Curtobacterium sp. PhB136; assembly: GCF_004346855.1. Lineage (NCBI taxonomy): Bacteria > Bacillati > Actinomycetota > Actinomycetes > Micrococcales > Microbacteriaceae > Curtobacterium > Curtobacterium sp. PhB136. Next base: position 103,236 of record NZ_SMGH01000004.1, on the reverse strand, counting down.
GTCGATCGCCCTCGACGCCGGCACCACCTGCGCCGCCGTGGCCACCGAGCTCGCCGCGTGGGAGCCCGCGGAGCCGGGCGCGACGATCACCGTCGTCACGAACTCCGTCCCGATCGCCGCGACGCTGCAGCACAGCGCGCACGTCGAACTGCACCTGCTCGGCGGACGCGTCCGCGGGGTCACGAGCGCCGCGGTCGGCACCGCCACCGTCGAGCAGATCGGCGCGCTCCGCCCGGACATCGCCTTCATCGGGACGAACGGTCTCTCCGCCGGCTTCGGCCTGAGCACCCCGGACGAGTACGAGGCCGCGGTCAAGGGCGCGTACGTCCTCGCCGCTCGCCGCAGCGTGGTGCTCGCGGACGCCGCCAAGCACGGCGTCGAGGCCCTGATGCGCTTCGCCCGGCTCGACGAGGTCGACACGATCGTCACCGACCAGGAGCCACCGGCCGACCTCGCCGAGGCGCTCGCCGAAGCCGACGTCGAGGTGGTCGTCGCATGAGCGGGCGCATCGTCACCGTCACCCCGAACCCGTCCCTCGACCGCACCATCGAGCTCGCCGGCGAACTGCAGCGCGGCTCGGTCCAGCGCGCCACCCGGTCCACGGCGGAGCCCGGTGGCAAGGGCGTCAACGTCTCACGCGTCGTCGTCGCCAGCGGCGGGGACACCGTCGCGGTCCTGCCCGGGGACGAACTCGACCCGGTGCTGCTCGGCCTCGCGGCTCGTGGCATCCCGACCGCCGCGCTGCCGATCGGCGCCCCGCTCCGCTCGAACGTCACCGTGACCGAGCCGACCGGCACCACCACGAAGCTCAACGAACCGGGCCCGTCGCTCGCCGGACGCCTGGAGGACCTCGCCGCCCTCGTCGCCGACACCGCCGACGTCACGCCCACCGGGCCGCGCGCCCGATGGGTCGTCCTCGCCGGCTCCTTGCCGCCGGGCCTGCCGGACGATGCGCTCGCCGTCCTGGTCCGGGCCGTCCGTGCCCGTCACGGCGCGGACGTGCGGATCGCGGTCGACTCCTCTGGCGTGCCCTTCACGGCGCTGCTGCAGTCCGGAGCGCACCTCGATCTGGTGAAGCCGAACGCCGAGGAGCTCGCCGAGATCGTCGGCGGGGACCCGGACGAGTACGAGCGCGACCACGAACTCGCGGCGGCGGCGGCCGAACGGCTCCGTGACCGCGGCGTCGAGACCGTCCTGCTCACCCTCGGCAGCGCCGGCGCGATCCTGATCGGCCCCGAGGGGTCGTTCTTCGCCGCCGCACCGCGCATCACGGCCCGGTCGACGGTCGGCGCGGGGGACTCCTCCCTCGCCGGCTACCTGCTCGCCGAGGTCGCCGGACGCTCACCCGAGGAACGGCTCGCACAGGCCGTCGCCACCGGAGCCGCCGCGGCCGCACTGCCGGGCAGCGACGTCCCGGCCCTCGACCACACCGACCCGGACGCGGTCACCGTCGTCCGCCTCACCACCGACGAACCCGTCACCGCCACGACCCCCACACCTGAACCCACTGCGTCACTGCAAAGGAGCACACCATGACCGCTGAGCGCACCACGAGTCCGGGACTCATCAGCGTCCCCCTCGTCGGCCTCGACGAGGACCTCGGCGCCACGTCCGCCGACGTGATCCGCGTCCTCGCCGACCGCGTCGCCGCCAGCGGCCGCGCCGCATCGGGCGAGACCCTCGCCGCCGACGCCATCAAGCGCGAGGCGTCGGTCGGCACCGGCGTCCCCGGTGGCATCGCCATCCCGCACGCCCGCTCGGCATCCGTCACGGAGCCCACGCTGGCGATGTCGCGGCTGGCCCGGAAGGTGCCGTTCGGCGCCCCGGACGGCGACGCCGACCTCGTCTTCATGATCGCCGTGCCCGAAGGCGCGGACAAGGACCACCTCACGGTCCTCTCCACCCTCGCCCGTGCGCTCATCCGCGACGACTTCACCGCCGCGCTCCGTGCCGCGACCACCCAGCAGGAGATCGTCGACCTGGTCGACCGCGAGGTGACCGGCGAGGTCGCCGACGCCGGTGTGACGGGCGCACCCCGAGCCTCCACCGCGGTGCCCGGACCGGCGGACCCCGCCGCGGACGGCGGACGCAAGGTCATCGTCGGCGTGACCGCCTGCCCGACCGGCATCGCCCACACCTACATGGCGGCCGACGCGCTCGTCGCCGCCGCCCAGCGGGCCGGCGCCGAGATGCACGTCGAGACGCAGGGGTCCTCGCAGGTCGAACCCCTCGACCCCGCGCTCATCGCCCGCGCCGACGCCGTGGTCTTCGCGGTGGACGTCGACGTCCGCGACCGCTCCCGCTTCGCCGGCAAGCCGCTCGTGTCCGGCCCGGTCAAGCGCGGCGTCGACGAACCCGACGCGATGATCGCCGAGGCGCTCCGAGCCGCCGACGACCCGCACGCCGCCCGCGTCTCCGGCACCGTCGGCGACGCGTCCAGCAGCACCGCCAAGGACGAGCACTTCGGCCAGTCGCTCAAGCGCTGGCTGCTCACCGGCGTCAGCTACATGATCCCCTTCGTCGCCGGCGGTGGCCTGCTCATCGCGCTCGGCTTCCTGCTCGCCGGGTACGGCATCGCGCTCCCGCACGGTGACTCCGGCCAGAACAACGCCGTCTACACGCTGACCAACTACACGCTGCTGCACCTGCCGCCCCAGGGTCTGGCGTACTACCTCGGTGCCGCCGCGTTCCAGATCGGCGGCGTCTCCCTCGGCTTCCTGGTCGCGGCGCTCGCCGGGTACATCGCCTATGCGATGGCCGACCGTCCAGGTATCGCACCGGGCTTCGTCGCCGGGTCGATCGCCGTCTTCATGAACGCCGGGTTCCTCGGCGGTCTGGTCGGTGGCCTCATCGCCGGTGCCGCCGCGTACTGGATCGGTCGCATCCCGGTCTGGCGCTGGCTGCGGGGCCTGATGCCCGTCGTGATCATCCCGCTGTTCGCGTCGATCATCGCGTCCGGGCTGCTGCTGCTCGTCCTCGGCGGACCCATCGCCTGGGTGATGACCGAGCTCACCGCGTGGCTGAACTCGCTGTCCGGCGCGTCGGCAGTCCTCCTCGGCATCATCCTCGGCCTGATGATGGCGTTCGACCTCGGCGGACCCGTGAACAAGGTGGCGTACGCGTTCGCCGTCGCCGGGCTCGGAGCCGGGACCGCGACGAACGTGGTGCCGTTCGAGATCATGGCGGCCGTGATGGCTGCGGGCATGGTCCCGCCGCTGGCCCTGGCGCTCGCATCGACCCTGCTCTACCGCAAGGGGTTCACCAAGCCCGAGCGCGAGAACGGCAAGGCCGCGTGGCTGCTCGGCGCGTCCTTCATCTCCGAGGGGGCGATCCCCTTCGCCGCCGCCGACCCGCTCCGCGTGATCCCGGCATCGATGGTCGGGGCCGCGGTCACGGGTGCGATCTCGATGGCGGCCGGCGTGACCTCGCGGGCGCCGCACGGAGGGATCTTCGTGTTCTTCGCGATCGGGGACGTCGGGATGTTCATCGTCGCGATCCTGTCCGGCACCGTGGTCTCCGCGCTGGTGCTCGTCGGGCTGAAGAAGTGGGTGCGCCGCGCGCCGGCCGCCGATGCGGCTCGGGCGGAGGAGGCGGCACTCGCCGGCGACGCCGTCGACCAGCGCACGCCGGTGGCCGCATAGCGCGATCGCGGCTGGGGGCGCGTCGGGGCGCCGCTGCTTCGTCGAGACGCCGCCGTGTGCGCGAGACGCCGCCGGAATCGGCGGCGTCTCGCACCGCGTGCGGCGTCTCGCACCGCGTGCGGCGCCGCGAGTCGGACGCGACCATGCCACGGACGGGAGGCCCGGTGCCAGCTGGCACCGGGCCTCCCGTCCGTGGTCTGGCTTGGCCGGGCACCGCCGGGTCACCGAGACGCCGCCTTGTGCTCGAGACGCCGCCGGAGTCGGCGGCGTCTCGTGCACAGAGCGGCGTCTCGCGGACCGGGCCGCGTCTCGCTGACCGAGCGGCGTCTCGCGGACAGAGCGGTGTCTCGCGCGGCAGGCGGCCGGCGCCGTGTCAGGCAGCCAGCAGGACCGGCGCGACGTTCGCGCGCGGCGCGGCGTCGAGGGCCGAGGGTGCGAGCGGGGGCACGGAGGCGTGCGAGATCTTCGGGTGCACCGGCCGCCGCTCCGTCTCGCCGCGGCCGATGAGGTCCTCGTGCAGCTTCTCGCCCGGCCGGAGCCCCGAGAACACGATGTCGGAGGACCCGCCCAGCGCGGACACCATCCGGCGCGCGATGTCGAGGATCCGCACCGGCTGCCCCATGTCGAGCACCAGGACTTCGCCCGGTTGCGCGACCGCCGCCGCCTGGATCACGAGGTGGCACGCTTCGGGGATGGACATGAAGTACCGGGTGGCGTCGGGGTGCGTGACGGTCACCGGCCGGCCCGCGCGGATCAGGTCCGCGAAGAGCGGCACCATCGACCCGCGACTGCCGAGGACGTTGCCGAACCGGACGGACACGTACGCGCGGCCCGTCTCCGCCGCGGTCCAGGCGGTGAGACGTTCCGCCATCCGCTTGGTGGATCCGAGGACGCTCGTCGGGTTCGCCGCCTTGTCCGTGGAGATGTTCACGAGCGTCCCGACGCCCGCTCCGGCCGCGGCGGCGAGGACGTTGCGGGTGCCGAGGACGTTCGTCTTCCAGCCTTCGTCCGGGTACTGCTCGAGCATCGGGAGGTGCTTCAGCGCCGCGGCGTGGAACACCACGTCGGGGCGCCGATCGAGCATGATGTCCCGGATCGTCGTCGCGTCCCGGATGTCGGCGAGGACGACGTCCCTGGTGTCGAGGAGGCCGTGCCCCGCGACCGACACCTGCACGTGCTGCAGGGCGGTCTCGTCGCGGTCCAGCATGATGATCTCCGCCGGCTCGAAGCGCATGAGCTGCCGGCACAGCTCGCTGCCGATCGAGCCCCCGGCCCCGGTGACGAGCACCGACTGCCCGCGGACGAAGTCGACCGCGAGTTCGAGTTCGTCGTGCCGCGGCCGGTCCCCGAGGAGCGCTTCGATGTCGACGCCGTCGAGGCCGGGGCTGCTGGGGATGGGCATGCCTGCGACCCTACGACATTGATACATCAGATGTCGAGGGCGTCACTCCGCGATGTTGGCCGTCACCGCGTCGATGTAGGCCGCACGTTCCTCCCGCGAGTGCGGACGGCCCGGCACGCCCGGACGCTCCTGCCACGGGAACGGCCCGGTCTCGTGGCGGTACTCGATGCCCATGGCCTCGAGCCGCGCGAGGTGCTCGGCCAGTCGCCCGGAGAAGTCCGCCAGGTCGCGCGGGCCGGTGACGTCCGCGGACCAGAGGGCCTCGGACAGTGCCGCGACGCGCGGGAACAGCTGGTAGTCGAGCTTCCGGACGGAGTCGACGTGCTCGCACCACATGTTGCCCTGGCCGCCGATGACGTGCGCCCGCTCGGCGTCCGTCAGGCCGGCCGGGACCGGGTCGAACCGGAACACGTCGTCCACGGTGAGGACGATCGACACCGGGATCGGCTCGTTCGGCAGGTCGCTCTGCCGGTAGTCGAGGTACACCTGGTCGTCCGGGGAGGAGATCACGTCGTGCCCGCGCTTGGCCGCGGTGGTGGCGCCACGGAGCCCGCGCCAGGAGACGACGGTGGCGGACTCGGAGAGGGTCCCGCCCTCGAGGATCTCGTCCCAGCCGAACGCACGGCGGCCCTGTGACTCGATGTGCGCCGCGAGCTGGCCGATGATCCAGGCCTGGAGCTGTTCCTCGTCGGCGAGGCCGAGCTCGCGCATGCGCTCCTGCGTGCGGGCGTCGCCCTCCCACTGCACCTTCGGGCACTCGTCGCCGCCGACGCCGATGTACGCGGACGGGAAGAGGGTGATGACCTCGTCGAGGACGTCCTTGAAGAAGTCGATCGTGGCGTCCTCGGCGTTCAGGACGTCGTCGGCGATGCCCCACTCCGTCCAGACCTCCACGGGCTGGTCCGGGGTGACGCCGAGTTCCGGGTACGCGGCCAGCGCGGCGCGGACGTGCCCCGGGCTCTCGATCTCCGGCACGACCGTGACGAACCGGTCCGCGGCGTAGGCCACGATCTCCCGGATGTCGTCCTGCGTGTAGTAGCCGCCGTGCGGACGGCCGTCGAAGGCCTGCGGGCGGAGCACCCCGTCGGCGTCGGCGACGTGGGCGCCGACCTGGGACTCGCGTCGCCACGACCCGATCTCGGTGAGGCGCGGGTGCTTCCGGATCTCGATCCGCCAGCCCTGGTCGTCGGTGAGGTGGAAGTGCATCGTGTTGATGCGGTGCGCGGCGAGCTGGTCGATCACGCGGAGGACCTCGGCCTTGGTCCGGAAGTGCCGGACCACGTCGAGCATCACCCCGCGCCACGCGAACGCCGGGGCGTCCGCGATCTCCTGGACGGGCACGGTCCACGGACCCGCGTCGACACGGCCCTTCCGGTACACGTCCGCCGGTAGGAGCTGGAGGAGCGCCTGGACGCCGTAGAAGACCCCGGCGGCGCCCCCGCCGACGATCTCGATGCCGTCGGTCGTGACGGTGAGCCGGAACGACTCCTCGACGGACCCGGCGGGGCCGGCCAGCAGGTCGTCGACACCGACGCGCAGCGCGATGGTGTCGGGCCCTGCGGTCTCGGCGTCGCGCACGGGCAGTCCGGTCGATCCGCGCAGTGTCTGCTGCAGGTACAGTCGGACCGAATCGCTCGCGTCGTCTGCGGCGATGCGGGTCGTCGGGGTGATCTCGAACGAGCCGACACCGGGTGTCGACAGGCGCGGGCGGGGGATGAGCATGTCGGCGTCCACCATTCCTCAATGATCTTTCGTAATGTGGAGGCTATGGCTGTGAGCGAGACCCTGTCAACGATCCCGAGCGGGGTCGTGGGAAGCTCGCCCGGCACGCTCAGGCTGATCAACTCCCGCGCGATCCTCGACGAGCTGTTCCGCGGCGACGGCTCGTCCGCCACCGAGACCTTCACCGTCACCGAGCTGAGCCGACTCGTCGGGCTGTCCCGGCCCACCGTCGAGGCGTCGCTGGCGGACCTCGTCGCGGAGGGCTGGGTGCGGGAGGCGGACGCGATCGCGACGCCGAACAAGGCCGGTCGCCGGGCGAAGCGGTTCCGTGCGGACGCGGCCGCTGGATCCGTCCTCGGGGTGGACCTCGGGCTGCACGGCATCGTCGGCGTGCTCGCCGACCTCCGTGGCGAGCAGATCGCCCGCGTCGACGAGGTCTACCCGAACCTGGCATCGGCAGATCAGGCATGGGCGAGCGTGCAGGACGTCGTGACACGCCTCACCTCGACGCCCGGGGCCGGCGGGCTCCTCGCCGCGACCTTCGGCGTCCCGGCCGTGGTCGACCGGGACGGCTCGATCGACTACACGATCGCGGTGCCGCAGTGGGTCGAGGGCCGCATGCCCGGCCGCATCCAGGACCTCTTCCCGACGGCGACGACCTTCTTCGACAACGACGCCAAGCTCGCCGCCACCGCGGAGACGATGTGGGGATCGTTCCGTGGGGTCCGGGACGCGCTCTACCTCGTGATGGGCCGCCAGATCGGCGCCGCGTACCTGATCGACGGCGCGCTCGCCCGCGGAGCCCGCGGCGCGGCCGGCGAGGTGGGCGGCCTGGCATCGACGGGCTGGCCCGGCGCACCCGCCCGACTGGAGGCACGGATCCCGTCCGGCGCGGACCTCGAGTCCGTCATGGTGTCGGCCGGGCAGGGCGACGCGGCCGCCGCGGACGTGGTCCGGGCGCTCGCTGCCGACGTCGCGACCGGCGTCGCGCAGCTCGTGGCGACGATCGACCCGGAGGTCGTGGTGGTCGGGGGAGAGGTGACCCCGGCGGCCGAGGTGTTCTGCGCGGCGCTCGCCGAGGCGGTCGGACCCCAGCTGCGCCACCCGGTCGCGATCGTGCCGTCCACGCTCGGACGGGATGCCGTCGCGCGGGGAGCGCTGGCGCGGTCGCTGACCCACGTGCGCGCGACGCACATGGGCCTCGGCGGCTGATCCCCAGGCCGCTCTGCGCGACCTGTCAGGACGTTCAGGGACCATGGCGGCATGACGACTGCCCTCGCCGCCGCCACGTCCGTCGCGTCGTCCTCCTCATCCGACGCGGAGATGGGCGGGCTGTCGGGGATGGTCCTCCGGCTCATCGACGCACTCGGCGAGTGGGGCGTCGCGCTGATGCTCTTCGTCGAGACGGTGTTCCCACCGATCCCGTCCGAGGTGATCCTGCCGCTCGCGGGCTTCCTCGCCGGTGCGGGACGCATGAACCTCGTCCTCGTGCTGGTCCTCGCGACCCTCGGCTCGTACGTCGGGGCGCTCGTGCTCTACTGGCTCGGCCGGGTCATCGGCTCCGAGCGGACCGTTCGGTGGCTCGGCAAGCTGCCGCTCGTCGACGAGGACGACTTCCGGAAGGCGGCCGGCTGGTTCCACCGGCACGGACGCAGCGCGGTGCTCTTCGGGCGCCTCGTGCCGATCGTCCGGAGCCTGATCTCCCTGCCCGCCGGCGCCGACCGGATGAACCTCGTGTCGTTCTCGGTGTTCACGATCATCGGGTCCGGGGTGTGGAACAGCCTGCTCGTCCTCGGCGGAGCGGCCCTCGGCACCCAGTACGAGAAGATCGAGGGCTACACCGAGTGGATCGACCGCGGGATGTACGCGGCGATCGCCGGCGTCGTGATCGTCTTCGTGGTGCGGCGCGTCCGTCGCTCGCGGGCGGAGAAGGCCGACCGCCGGCGGTCCGGCGTCACGCCTTCGTGAGCGCCGACTCCTTGTGCGCGGCCCGCTTACCGGACTTCTCCGACTCGACGATCCAGTACGGGTCGTCGTCGGTCGGCTTGAACGTCTGACCGTCGAACTCGAAGTCGCTCGTGCGCTTCTGCACGAGCTTGCCGGTCGTCTTCCCCTGCGAGGTGTTCCAGTGCACCTCGTCGCCCTTCGTCAGCGCCATGAGTCATCCTCTCCGGGTGATGTGGGCAGAGCCTAAACCCCGATACATCCGCATGAACACAGGGATGTACCCCTGGTCACGAAGGCATAACACCCGCGCTTTCAGCCTCGCGAACGCGTACCGTACTGGATGAGCCACCACGCGAGCAACCATCGCCTCCTCCTGGCTCCCGACGGAACGACACGCACGATGACCCTGGTCGACAACCAACGGACCGAGACGGTGCTCTCCGGTCGGTACCGGCTGTCCCGGCTCATCGGCACCGGGGGGATGGGCTCGGTCTACGAAGCCCGCGACGAGCACACCTACCGGCTCGTCGCCGTGAAGCTCTTCGCGACACCGCAGGCCATGACGACGGCCGACCGGGTGCGCCAGGAACGCGAGATCCGGCTGCTCAGCATGCTCTCGCACCCCGGCCTGATCCCGCTCTACGACGCCGGCACGCACGAGTTCTCCGACGGACCGCACCGGTACATCGTGATGGAGCTCATCGCCGACACGACACTGCTCCGCCGCCTGGCCGAGGGGGCTCTCCACAACTACGAGGCCGCTGACCTCGGCGCGCAGCTCGCCGACGCGCTCGCGTACGTGCACTCCCGCGGGATCGTGCACCGGGACGTGAAGCCGGCGAACATCCTGATCAGCGACCACGGGTCCTCCGGGTTCGCCCGCACCGTGAAGCTGACGGACTTCGGGGTCGCGCACTTCGTCGACGGCTCCCGGCTCACCAACGACGGCACGATCATCGGCACCGCCGCCTACCTCAGCCCCGAGCAGGTCGCCGGGGAGCCGATCAGCTACGCGACCGACGTCTACTCCCTCGGTCTGGTCCTGCTCGAGGCGCTGACGGGCAAGCAGGAGTACTCCGGCACGCTCGTCGAAGCAGCGCTCGCCCGACTCCGCCGGAGCCCGGAGATCCCGGACGCCGTCGGCCCGGACTGGCGGGACCTGCTCCTCCGGATGACCGACCGCGACCCGGCACGACGACCCACCGCGGTGACCGTCGCCCGTGCGCTCCGCGGGGGATCCACCCAGGTCACCGGCCCGGTCCCGCTCGGCCCGCAGCGGGTCGCGCACAAGCGCGACCACCGCATGCACCGGGCGGCGCATCGGCACGCCAAGCGCGGCACGTTCGTGGCCGTCCGGCGGTGGCGGCGACGGAACATCCTCACCGGGTCGTTCGCCGCGGCAGGCGTGCTGCTCGCCTGTACCCTCAGCTACGTCGCCGGCACCCTGCACTGATCGCGCCGAGCGAACCCGACCGCCGGTCCCGTCGGGCAGGATGGAACGCATGAGCACCGACCAGCGCTGGATCAAGATCTGCGGACTCTCGACGCCGGAGACCGTCGACGCCGCCATCGACGCGGGCGCCGACGCGGTCGGGTTCGTCTTCGCCGCGGGGAGCCCCCGGACCGTGACGGCCGACCTCGCGAAGGAACTCGTCGAGCGGGTCCCGGACGGCATCGACGCGGTCGGGGTGTTCCGCGACCAGGAGATCGACGAGATCGTCGGCATCGCCTCCGCGGTGGGGCTCACCACGCTCCAGCTGCACGGCGGCGAGTCGGCGACCGACTTCGCCCGCGCCCGTGACGCCGGGTTCTTCACGATCCGTGCCGTCGCCGCCGAGGACTACCTCCGCGAGACCCCGGAGCAGCGCGGGTCCTACGACCACGACCTGCTGCTCCTCGACGCCGCCGTCCCCGGCAGCGGCCGACTGATCGACCCGTCCGTCATCGCCGACGGCATCGACGAAGCCTGGATCCTCGCGGGCGGGCTCACCCCGGCCAACGTCGTCGCTGCAGTCGAGAGCCTCGACCCGGACGGGGTCGACGTGTCGAGCGGTGTCGAGTCCGAGCGCGGCGTCAAGGACGCCGCGAAGATCCGGGCGTTCGTGGAAGCGGTCCGCAGCATCGGCTGACGGAGCCGCACCGGGCCTCCCGGCGGGGTGCGAACCGGCCGTCAGGCGGACGTGCGCCCGAGCGTCGGGATGAGCTCCGTGAGGAACGCGTCGGTGTCCTCCCAGCCCTCGACCGCGTGGCAGGGGACGCCGAGGGCCTTCACCGGGTAGTCGTTGCCCTCGGGGTCGAGCCGGTCGCCGACGAAGAGCATGTCGTCGAGCGCGATGCCGGTCAGCTCCGCGAGACGCTGCATGCCGTACGCCTTGTCGATGCCCTTGCGGGTGATGTCGACGCTCGTCGAGCCGCCGGAGCGCACCTCGAGGTCGGGGAGCTCTGCCTGGGCGCGACGACGGAGGTCGTCCTTCTTCGCACCCGTCGGGTCCCACGCCTTCTTGACGTCGACCGGCGCCGCCTGGCCGAGCGCGGAGAACGTGATCTGCGAGCCGCGGTCCTCGAGGATCGCGCCCCAGGTCTCCGACTCCCAGTAGCCGGCGTCCTTCGCCTGCGCCTCGACGACGGCGAGGGCGCGGGCCTTCTGGTCGTCGGTGAGGTCCTCGGCGTACTGCAGTGCCCAGTCGTCGCCCGCCCAGCGGTAGTAGCGCGTGCCGCAGGTCGGCAGCAGGTGCAGGTCGTCGAGGGTGAGCCCCTCGCGGTGCCGGAGCGGCGTGACGAGCTGCGTCTCGAACTGCTCGAAGTTGCCGCCGGAGATGACCGCGACCGGGACGACCTCGAGCAGGGCGGCGAAGGTCTCGAGCATGCGGGGGTCGAGCGAGGACTTCGACGGGGCGAGCGTGTCGTCCAGATCGAAGGCGACGAGGCGAGGTGCGGTCATGTCCCCGATTCTGTCAGGCGGCTGCTCGGAGACTCCAACCAGCCGCATGGCTTCACGCGATGTGTGCGGGAACCCGGTCGCGTGCGTACGTGATGTCGGTGTAGCCGTGCGGCGCGGGGTTGCCGTCGGCGTCGAGGTTCACGAACACGACCTCGTCGATCGTCAGGATGCTCCGGTGCGTGAAGAGGTTGCGCGCCTCGGCACGCATCGTCAGGGACGTGCGGCCGAAGCGCGTCGCGACGAGGCCGATCTCGACGATGTCGCCCTGCTTCGCGGAGGAGACGAACTCGATCTCCGACATGTACTTCGTGACGACCTTGCCGTTGCCGAGCTGGATGATCGCGTAGACGGCGGCTTCCTCGTCGATCCAGCGGAGGAGGCTGCCACCGAACAGGGTGCCGTTGGCGTTGAGGTCCTCGGGGCGCACCCACTTGCGGGTGTAGAAGTTCATCTCGGGTTCGTCGTGCTGCTCCATGTCACGACATTCTACGCGAGCTACTCCTTGACGAGCACGACCTCGTCGAGGGGGATGCGGGTGCGCGGTGCGACCTCGCGCTCGGCGGCCTTCTCGTCGAGCTGCGACGGGTCGGCGACCGTGCCGATGGCGGTCACCGTGAAGGGGACGAAACGCTCCGGTAGACCGAACGCGGCGGCGAGGCCGGCGGCGTCGATGCCCGCCATCTGGTGCACGTGGAGGCCCTCGGCGTGCGCCTGGACGGTCAGCGCGGCGATCGCCTGGCCGAGGTCGTACTCGGCGAAGCGGCGGACGTCGCCCTCCTCGGACTGCGTCTCGAGGACACCGACGACGAGTGCGCTCGCGCGGAAGGCCCAGCCGGCGTTGAAGCCGATGAGGTTCTCGTTGATCTTGCGGAAGGTCTCGGTGCCACGGCGGCCGGCGATGAAGCGGCGCGGCTGGAAGTTGTTCGCGGACGCGGCCCAGCGAGCCGCTTCGAGGACGGCGTCGAGCTGGTCGTCGGAGACCGTCGCGGTCTCGTCGTAGGAGCGCGGGCTCCAGCGCTCCTCGAGCAGGGGGACGAGGGGCTGGCTCGAGTCGGTCGAACGGGTGAGCGTCGTGGCGTTGGTCATGATGCCGTCAACGCTATTCGATGCGTACGCATTTCCGTCCTGAACGACGTCACATGTCGCCGACGTTGCGGCACGCCCGCCGCGCCGGCTCGCGCGTCTGTCAGGATGGACCCGATGGGTGGCGTACTGATCGGCTTCGCGATCATCGGCGCGATCATCGCGACCGGGTACGTCGTCGGCCGCGTCGGGCTCCTCGGGCCGCACGCCCAGTTCGTGATGAGCCGGCTCGCGTTCTTCGTGCTGATGCCGTGCCTGCTGTTCCACACCATCGCCACGGCCGACATCGCCTCGCTGGTGTCGCCGATGCTGTGGGTCTCCCTGCTCAGCGCCGTCCTGGTCGCCGTCGGCACCGCGCTCGTGTTCGGGCTCAAGCTGCGGCGCTCGATCACGGTGACGACCGTCGGGGCACTGGCCGCCAGCTACGTCAACGCCAACAACATCGGCCTGCCGGTCGCCGTGTACGTGCTCGGCCAGGCCACCGCGGTCGTGCCGGTCATCCTGCTGCAGCTCGTCGTGATGGCACCGATCGCGTTGACGATCCTCGACGCCGCGACGGCATCAGGGGGCGGATGGCGGCGCCGGGTGCTCGGACCGGTGACGAACCCGCTCATCATCGCGTCGCTGCTGGGGCTGCTGTTCTCCGCGCTGCACGTGGAGCTGCCGGATCCGGTGCTGCAACCGTTCGCACTGGTGGGGGCCGCGGCCGTCCCGGTCGTGCTGCTGTCCTTCGGGATGAGCCTGCACGGGGCGGCGCCGCTGAAGGACCCGGCGATCCGGACCGACGTCATCGTGGCGTCCTCGATCAAGCTCGTGGTGATGCCGACGGTGGCGTTCGTGCTGGCGCGGTTCGTGTTCGGGCTCGACGGGCAGCAGGTGTTCGTGCTGACGACGCTCGGGGCGTTGCCGGCGGCGCAGAACGTGTTCAACTACGCCCAGCGGTACGACGCGGCGGTGCCCGTGGCCCGCGACGTCGTGCTCATCTCGACGCTCGGCGCGGTGCCGGTGCTCGTCGCGATCGCGGCGCTGCTGCACCCGTAGCGATGAGCGGGGTGTCGTGACCCCACACCGGACGGGAGGCTCGGTGCGGGGCCGCCACGAGCCTCCCGTCCGGTGTCGCGACGGGTCCGCGCGCGCCCGCGGCTCAGAAGATCATCGGGCGGTCGTCGTCGAGCGAGGTCTCGAGGTCGAGGTCCACCGCCACCGGGACGTGGTCGCTCGGGGCGTCGCCCTTCCGCTCGTCGCGGTGGATCGTCGCCCCGGTCACCACGTCCGCGAAGGCCTGCGACCCCATCACGAAGTCGATGCGCATGCCCTCGCCCCGCGGGAACCGGAGCTGCTTGTAGTCCCAGTACGTGTACCCGGTCGGTACCAGCGGCCGGACGACGTCCTGCAGCCCGCGTTCCTCGAACGCCCGGAACGCGGCGCGCTCCGGCTCGCTGACGTGGGTGGCACCCTCGAAGACGCGCATGTCCCAGACGTCCTCGTCGAGGGGCGCGACGTTCCAGTCGCCCATCAACGCGAGCTTCAACGACGGGTCCTCCGCGAGCCACTCGGTGGTGCGGTCCGCCAGCTGCGCGAGCCAGTCGAGCTTGTACGTGTAGTGCGGGTCCCCGACCTCACGGCCGTTGGGGACGTAGAGGCTCCAGAGCCGCACGTCGTCGACGGTGACGCCGATGGCGCGGGCCTCGACGGGGAGCTCCGGGCCCTCGTGCCCCTTGAGGAACCCGGGCTGGCCGGGGAAGTCGCGGGTGACGTCGTCCATCGGGAGCCGGCTGGCGAACGCGACGCCGTTCCACTGGTTCAGGCCGTGCGCCTCGACGTGGTAGCCGGCTGCCTCGAAGGCCTCCACCGGGAACTGCTCCGGCTTGCACTTGATCTCCTGCATGCCGAGGACGTCGACGTCTTCCCGGACGAGCCAGTCGACGACCCGACCGACTCGGGTGCGGACGGAGTTGACGTTCCATGTCGCGACGCGCATGGGATCGAACCTACCGGTCGGGGCTCCGGACGACGTGCGGGCAGATGGTGTTCCCTGGAGCGAGCAACAGCAGCGAGCAGACAGCGCAGATGTGAGGAGCACCACCATGGCATCGACGAGCAACCGCGTCGACGGGACCACGTCCACCGGCAGCGTCACCACGCAGGTCACCAGCGCCGGACGGACCATCATCGACGACCAGGTCGTCGCCAAGGTCGCGGGCATCGCCGCCCGGGACGTCCCCGGCGTCTTCGCCCTCGGCGGCAACGCGGCACGCGCGTTCGGCGCCATCCGTGACGCGATCGGGTCGAGCGCGCTCGGCCAGGGCGTCCGCGTCGAGGTCGGCGAGACCCAGGTCGCCGTCGACCTGACGATCGTCGTCGACTACCCGACGCCGATGATGGACGTCGCTTCCGCCGTCCGGGCGTCCGTGACGAAGGCCGTCACCGAGCTCGTCGGGCTCGAGGTGACCGAGGTCAACATCGCCATCAACGACGTCAACATCCCGGCGCTCAACCAGGCTCCCGACGAGGCCGAGGGTCGCGTCCGGTGACCGCCACCGTCGTCGGGATGGGGGTCGGCGCCCTCCTCGCGATCGTCGCGCTGACCCTCGGGTTCTGGGCGTTCGTCGTGGTCGCCGTCTTCATGCTCGTCGGCGGCGTGGTGGCACGCATCGCGACCGGTGACATCGACTTCCGCCGACTGCTCGACGTGCTCCGCGGTCGTCGGAGCTCGTCGTGAGCGGAGCGCCCACGCTGCCGTCCGCCGGTCCTGCCCCCGTTCCCGCCGGTCCTGCCCCCGTTCCCGCCGGTCCTGTCCCCGTTCCGCGCGTGGCCGGGTACGACCGGATCGGCACCACCGCTCTGGTCCGGACCGCGCAGGCGGTGGCCGCCGAGGCGCTCCGTGCACCCCTCCGGGAGGTCCGTGCCCGGGTCGCCGACGACGGCCGCGGTTCCCTCGCGGTCACCATCACCGCCCCGCTCGCCGTGCCCGTGCTGGGCTCGCACACGGTCCCCGACGAACCGGTGGTCCGGACGGCGCACCGAGCCCGTGCGACGATCGCCGAGCGCATGGTGGCCATCACCGGCCGCCAGGTCGAACGGGTCGACGTGACGTTCTCGTCGTCCGTGATCGACACCCCGAGGAGGGTCCGATGACCTCCGAACACGACGCCCTGTACCGCCGGGTGCTCCGGCGCGAGACGCACGTGTCCCGCTCGGGGACGGTCGTCGTCGCGATGGTGGTCGTGCTCGTCGTCGCCGCTGCCGCCGTGTTCGCCGCGACGCTCGTGTTCCTCGACCAGAACGTCGCGGGCATCGACCCCCGAGCGGTGGTCGACGCGGCCGCCGGTGCCCCTCGAGGGCTGATCGACGCCGTCGTCATCGGGGTCGGCGCCGTCGTCGGCTTCGTCGGGCTCGTGTTCCTGCTGCAGGGCGTCCTGCCCCAGCGCCGTCCGCGGCACCAGATGGCCTCGCGCCGCCTCGCCGTCGTGGTCGACGACGAGGTCCTCGCCTCCGCAGCAGCCCGCGCCGCGCGCGGAGCGACCCGGCTCGGCCCGGACGCGGCCGTCGGCACCGTCGGTCGCCGCACGGTCGACGTGGTGCTCCGTCCCGCTGCGGGCGTCGACGTGCCCGCCGTGGCCGCGACCGAAGCGGTCGAGCGCGAGTTCGCCGACATCGCCACCGTGCCCGCGGTCACCGCGCGGGTCCGGGTCCAGCCGACGGGACGGGTCGACGGATGAACGCCACGAACCGGGCGCTCGGCCGCATCGCGCTGATCGTCGTCGGCGTCGCGCTCCTCGTCGCCGGGGTCGGGGCGGTCCTCGTGCAGACGGTCCCGCAGGCGGCGGACCTCTGGCACGGCGCAGCCCGTGCCACCCTCGGCGACCTCGGGGTCGACGCGGGACGCGGTGCCTCGATCGCCGCGTGGACGTGGGTCCTCGGCGGCGCCGTGGTGCTCGGGGTCCTCGCGCTCGTCGTCCTGACCACGCTCGGTGGCGGACGGGTCGGCACCGTGGTCGAGGACGACGGCGCGTCGGACAGCCTCCCCGGCACGGTCCGCATCGACGCCGCCGCGGTCCAGCACGCGCTCTCGTCGGCGATCGGTGACCTGCCACAGGTCGCCTCGCTCGCGGTCGACGTGTACCGCGTCCGCCGCCGTCGCGCCGTCCGGATCAAGGTCCGGCCGCGCAAGGGGGCCGCACCGCGGGAGATCACCGAGCGGGTGGAGGGCATCGTCGCCGACCTCGACGCCCTGCTCGGCGACGAGCTGCCGGTGCTGCTGGAGATCGCGCGCGGCGGAGCCGGCTCGTCCCGCCCGGACCGCGTGCACTGACGTGGTGTCGATCGGCAGCAGCATCCCCGCACCGGACGCCGCGGTGCCGGTGCCGGCGATCGTCGCCACGCTCGCTGCCGGTCGGCCGCTCGTCCCGGTGTGGCTGAACGAGATCGGTGGGAAGACGTTCCGTGTCGGCGGCTCCGGCGGCGCCGACACGGCGGAGGAGTACCTGAAGTGGGTGCCCAGCCGGTACGCGGGGTGGATCACGTCGGAGGCGGAACGGCTCGAGTGGGCCGGTCGCTGGCTGCGCGTGCCCGAGGTGCTCGACCACGGGGTCGACGACGACGGCGCCTGGCTCCGTACGAGGGCCGTGCCGGGGTGGAGCGCCGTCGACCCGCGCTGGCGGGACGAACCGCGCACCGCGGTCGTGGGCATCGCCGAGGGGCTGCGGGCGATGCACGACACACTGCCGGTCGCGGAGTGCCCCTTCGACTGGTCGGACGACGCGCGCCTGGACCGGGCACGAGCGGCCGGTGTCGACGTCGACGTGATCGGACCCGCCCCGGCGCCGGACCTGGCGGTCGTCTGCCACGGGGACGCCTGCTCGCCGAACACGCTGCTCGGGGCGGACGGCCGGTGGAACGGGCACGTCGACCTCGGCGCGCTCGGGGTCGCGGACCGGTGGGCGGACATCGCCGTGGCGACGATGGCGCTCGGGTGGAACTACGGGCCGGGGTGGGACGCGGTGTTCCACGACGCGTACGGGATCGCACCCGACGAACAGCGCACCGCCTGGTACCGGGCGCTCTGGAACCTGGACGTCGACGAGGTCTGACGCGGCGGGTGCCGCGCTAGAACGCGACGCCGCGGGCCGCCATGAAGGAGACCGGGTTGGTCGTGCCGCCGCCGACGTGGGTCTCGTAGTGCAGGTGGCACCCGGTGGAGTTGCCCGTTGACCCGACGAGCGCCACGAGCGTGCCCGCAGCGACCCGCTGCCCCGGCGCGACCCGGAAGCCGCCGCTCACGATGTGCCCGTAGGCGCTCTTCACCCCGCCACCGTGGTCGATCCGCACGTAGTTGCCGTAGCCGCCGTACCAGCCGACGTACTCGACGGTCCCCGCTGCCGCCGCGACGATGGCCGTCGAGCAGCCGCTGCCGAGGTCGATGCCGTCGTGGAAGGTCACTGCGCCGGTGATCGGGTGCACGCGGGAGCCGTACCCGCTGGTGATCCAGCCGCCGGCGGGACGGACCCAGCCGGAGCCGGAGCCCGAGCCGACCGCGCCGGACCCGCCGCCGCCACCGCTGCTGCCCCCGCCACCGCTGTTCGCTGCTGCCGCGGCGGCCGCCGCAGCCGCGGCACGGGCACGTGCTTCGTCGGCCTTCCGCTTCGCCTCGCCCTTGGCGAACTCCGCTTCGGTCCGGACGCGGCCGGACATCAGGGTCGCGAGCTGGGCGTCGAGTCGGGCCTTGTTGTCCTGCTGCTCGTCGTAGGCGGTCTGTGCCCGGTCGGACGCGGCCTGCGCCTCGGCCATCCGGGCTTCTGCCTCGGCGGCGAGTTCGGCGAGGGCGGTGGCAGCCCGGTCCGCCTGCCCGGAGAGGGCCCGAGCAACGGCGGCGTCGGCACTCGCCACGGCTTCGACCCGTTCGGCCTGCTCGGAGAGCTTGCTGAGCGCACCGAGGTCGTACAGGAGGTCCCTGGCGTCCTCACCACCCGTGAGCACGCTCGTCGTGACGTCGGCGCCACCGGAGCGGGCCATCTGCGCGGCGAACTGGCCGGCCTGCGCGGCGCTCTGCTCGGCGATCTCGGCGTGCTCCTCGGCGTCGGCGCGGAGGGTCTGTTCCTTCTCGGCGGCGCGCTGGGCCTTCCGCTGGGCGGCGGAGTACTCGTTG
The DNA here is from genome assembly GCF_004346855.1 of Curtobacterium sp. PhB136. Taxonomy (NCBI): domain Bacteria; kingdom Bacillati; phylum Actinomycetota; class Actinomycetes; order Micrococcales; family Microbacteriaceae; genus Curtobacterium; species Curtobacterium sp. PhB136. Next base: position 84,352 of record NZ_SMGH01000004.1, on the reverse strand, counting down.
CCGCGTGCTTCCGCTTCGGCCACGGCGGCATCGGCCTTCGAGGCGAGGTCGCCGATGAGGGTCTCGATGTCGGCGATCTGGTCGTTCTTCTTCGACTCCTGCCCGCGGGCGGCCATCACGTCGTCCCACGACGGGTAGGTCGCCGCCTGCGCCGGGGGAGCGTCGAGGACGAGTACCCCGGCGAGTCCGACGAGCGAGAACGCGGCCACGGCGACGCGCAGCCGCACGGCCAGCGGCGACCGCACGGCGAGCGGCAACCGCGCGGACGGTCGGGGATGCGGGGAGCGGGCGGCGGAGCGAGTCATCCCGGCGAGCCTATACATCCGCACAGGAACCGCGCGATGCCGACGCACCACTGTGGAGAACTCTCTTACGAACCGGCCGCGAACCCGCGCTCCTGCAGGACCGCGGTCGCGCTGCCGACGACGTCCCGCCGGAGCACGTCCGCCCCGTCGGTGCCCGCGTAGTCCCAGATGTCGAAGCCGCTGCAGTGGGTCACCGACACCGGGGCGCCGAGGGAGTCCTCGACCGGGGTGGACCAGACGTCGCCGGAGCCCACCACGACGAAGGTCGGGGCCACATCTCGGTAGGCACCGAGGTCGACGAGCCACGGGTACACCTGGAACGTGTCCCGGACCTGCAGCATGTCCACGTTCGTCGCCGAGTAGGTGGCGAGCGGTCGGACCGTCCAGAACTGACCGACGCCGACCACGTCGCGCCCGTCGGCCCACTGGTCGAGGCAGTCGGCGGGCTCGTACGCGGCCGTGCGGACGGTGCGGACGGTGCTCGGGGTCACGGCGACCCCGGCGGCGAGCACCACTGCCGCGCCGATCGCCAGCGTGACGCGGACCCCGCGGAGCGGCCGGTGCACGCGGGTCTTCCGGACGGCGGACCGGGTGAGTTCGCACACCGCGACCAGGGCGAGGAGCGGTGCGACGACGACGGGCTCCAGGTACCGCGGCGTCTCGGACCCGGCCGCGATCACCCCGACCGAGACGGCGGCGACCGTGACGAGCGGCAGGAGCGTCGCCACGAGGACGGTGCGCGAGGTCCGCACCCGCCACGCCCACACCGTCCCGCCGACCGAGAGCAGCACACCGATCAGCATGAGCACGAGGCCCGCGTCGCCCGCGGCCGTGCCCGCTCGCACGTCGGTCAGGGACGCGAAGAAGCCGAGCGTGGTCACCGCGTGCTCGGGGTGGACGTAGGTCGACGGGTCGAGCGAGACGAACGGCCGGAGCGGGATCCGCACCAGGTACCCGACGACGGCGCCCGCGACGACCACGCCCGAGAGCCACGACGCCAGCCGCCACGGCACCCGCCGGGCGAGCACGAGCAGGGCGAGCGTGACGACGACGGGAGCGCCGGACCAGGGGACGTACAGCGGGTTCGACGCCGTCGTGCACGCGGCGACGAGCCCGAGGACGACGAGCACGGTGGTCGAGGCGCTGCCCGTCCGGACCGCGCGGAGCACCAGCACGGCCGTCGCGAGCAGCGCCAGGGCCACCCCGTAGTAGTACGTGGTCGTGAGCAGCAGGGACGCGAGCTCGAGCGAGGTCGCGGTGGCGCTCGACTCGGTGAGGACGACGAGGGTCAGGAACCCGACCGCCGTCGCGGACACCGCGATGCGGGCCGGGCGTCCGGCAGCCGGCATCAGCTCGTTCGCGGCCGCCCGCAGGAGTGCGTACACCGCGACGAGGACGAGCACGCCGTTCAGCGCCAGGGCCTGCTGCGGGGTCCCGGTGACGAGCGAGCACAGCAGGTAGACCGGCAGCTCGGGGAAGAAGAACAGCGCCGGGGACATCGCCCACTCGAAGGGCTCACCCGCCTGCATCGACCGGACGACCATCGGCAGCAGCACCGAGTCGCCGTCGTACCAGAGCAGCGAGACCCGGGCCGTGGCGATGACGTGGCGGAGGGCGATCACGGCCAGGGCGAGCGCCACGAGCCCACCCAGCGCCTCGTGCCCGAGCGAGCGGAGACGGGCGGAGGGCATGGACGGAGCGTACCGATCGTGGCTCCGGACGGACCCGATGAGCGCCGTCATGGCGGGACCGGCTACCCTTGTGCGCTGTGACGGACGCGCGCGAGCAGTTGATCGACCACATCAAGGCCGAGGCGGTGTTCCACGGCGACTTCACCCTGACCAGCGGGAAGAAGGCGACGTACTACATCGACCTCCGCAAGGTGAGCCTCGACCACCGTGTCGCGCCGCTCATCGGGCAGGTCATGACCGAGCTCGTGGACCAGGTCCCCGACGTGTTCGCGGTGGGCGGGCTCACGATGGGCGCCGACCCGATCGCCAGCGCCGTGCTCCACCAGGCCGCCGCGCAGGGCAAGGCCTACGACGCCTTCGTCGTCCGCAAGGAGCCGAAGGACCACGGCCGCGGCAAGCAGGTCGAGGGTCCGGACCTCGCGGGCAAGCGCGTGGTCGTGCTCGAGGACACCTCCACCACCGGCGGTTCCCCGCTGAAGGCCGCGGAGGCGCTCGAGCGCGAGGGCGCGATCATCGCGGCCGTCGCCGTCGTGGTCGACCGCGACACCGGCGCCAAGGAGACCATCGAGGCCGCCGGCTACCCGTACTTCGCAGCCATCGGGCTGGCTGATTTGGGGCTGACCGCGTGACCGGGGAGCGTCCGGACGACGCGCGCGAGCCTGACGACGCCGCCCGCCCCGCAACGGGGGCAGACGGTCAGGAGGCCCCGCCCGCGTCCGCCTCGGACGCTCGGTTCCCCGGACTCCGCAGTGCCGCCGACATCTTCGGTGCGCCGCGGACGGCCGACGAGTGGCCGTCCCGCCGTGAACGGCGCGAGGCCGAACGTGCCGCCGCCGAGACCGGCGCGCCGCTCCCGGAGCCGTTCGAGCCGCCGACGGTGCCGTCGGCCCCGGAAGCGCCGGAAGCGCCGGCGGTACCCGAAGCACCGGCAGCGCCCGAGCAGCCGATCCCCGATGCGCCGATGGACGAGTCCACCCAGGCGATCTCGATGCCCGAGGAACTCGCCCGTCCCTCGCAGCCGGCGCAGCCCGCCTCCGACCCGGACCGCTCGCTCCTCGGCAGCCGCATCCCCGCGGCAGCGCCGGTCCCCCCGAACACCACCGCCCCGCACCCGAGCTCGATCGTGCTGCCCACCGCGCAGGCGCACCGGGACGAGCGGGCCGCGCAGACCCGCGCGATCGAGGACGAGCGGCGCCGCACCGACCCCCGCGGCGAGGGCCGTGACGACGTCGACTGGCTCGGCCGCGCCACGGGCGCACCGCTGCCGCCGGCCGGCATCGCGGGCATCCCCGCGCCGACCGGCCCGATCGCGCAGCCCGTCGGCGTGCCGAACGCGCTGCCCCCGACCGAGGAACCGCCGAGCTTCACCGACCTGCTGCGCATCGCGCCGACGGCCGAGCCGCCGCAGGTCGACCGTCCGTTCGACTGGGCGGTGCAGGACGACGTGACCGGCGAGGTCCCGACCACCCTGACGTCGAACCCGTTCGACACGACGACGACCGCGACGCCGATCCCGTCGGCGGAGCGCACCGACCCGGCCCCCGCACCCACGCCGGCCCCTGCACCCACGCCGGCCCCGGCACCCGAGACCGAGTCGGCGCCGGCCACCGAGTCGGCTCCGGACACCGACAGCGGCAGCTGGTCCCTCGTCGACGATGCCGTCCGCACCGGCGAGACCCCGTGGTGGGCCGAGCCCGACGCCGCGCAGCCGACCCCGACGACACAGGTGCCGCCCCTCGTCGAGCCGACGCCCGCACAGCCGGCGTCCGCGAACGACGTGTACCCGGCGCACCTCCCGCCCGCCGTCGGCGAGGACCTCGACGCGATCCTCGGCATCCGCGGCGCCACGGACACCGGCCAGCAGGACACGACGCTGCCGCGCACCGCGCCGGACGACCTCGACCAGTCCGAGTGGGACGGTCGCGAGACCAGCGACACGAGCGCCATCAAGGACCTCTTCGGCACGCAGGCGGTCAACCAGCTCGGCACCACCGGGTACGACCCGCACGACACGGGGACCCGGATGATGCCGGCGGCGATCACGCCGGCACACGCGCCGGCGCCCGGCCGTTCCGCGTACGCCGCCGGTCCGCCGGTCCCGCCGCCCGCGGACAGCGGCAACTTCATCAACGAGGGCTTCGCGAAGCTCCGGGGCGAGGGCAAGCGCGGCAAGCAGCTGCTCATCGGCGGCGCAGTCGTGATCATCCTCATCGCGCTCGTCGCCGTCTTCGCACTGACGCGGTGGATCATGGGCAACAACATCGAGGAGCACACGACGCCGACGAAGTCGCCGGCCGCCGCGTCCGCCTCGATCACGACGAAGTCCTCCGCAGCCCCCGCGGCAGCGCCCACGCCCGCCTCGGCCCCGACGATCTCGTTCGCGACCACCACCGCATCGGCCGGGCAGCACGCCTGGTACGAGCTCGCCGGTGGCGAGTGCCTGACGCCGTTCACGAACGCCTGGGCCGAGGACTTCACCGTCGTCGACTGCTCCGCCGCACACCTCGCACAGCTGACCAGCCGCGGCGCGATCGAGGCGGACGCCTACCCCGGCACCGCCGAGGCGCAGCGGATCGCCACCGACCAGTGCCAGTCGACCGGGGCGTTGAACGTCACCGCCGCGTCGTCATACGGCGACGTCCAGGTCCAGAGCGTGTACCCGCCGGACGCCGCCTCCTGGCAGGCCGGTGACCGGTTCTGGTCCTGCTTCGTGACCCGCTCCGGCGGCGGCACGATGACGGGGTCGCTCGCGTCGTCCGCGTAGTCACCACGGGACGGACGGGAGGCTCCCCACCGGTCCGGTGGGGAGCCTCCCGTCCGCTCTTCGGTCCTGTCTCAGGCCGCAGCCGGGACCTTCGCCGACGCGTCCGAGAGCGTCCGCACCTCGTCCGCCGTCAGCTCGAGCTCGGCGGAGGCGAGGAGCGCCGGCAGCTGCTCCGTGTTCCGGGCGGAGGCGATCGGCGCGACGACGTCGGGCTGCGCCTGCAGCCAGGCGAGCGCCAAGGTGGCGATCCCGGTGTCGTGCGCGCCCGCGATGGTGGACAGCGCGTCCACGACCGCGAGGCCCTCGTCGGTGAAGTACCCCGACACCTGCCCCTCGCGGTCCTTGCCGGCGAAGTCGTCCTTCGTGCGGTACTTGCCCGTGAGGAACCCGGCGGCGAGGGAGAAGTACGGCACCACGCCGAGCCCGGCCTCGTGCGCGAGCGGCGCGATCTCGGACTCGTAGGGCTCGCGGGTGACGAGGTTGTAGTGCGGCTGGATCGCCACCGGCTTCGCCAGGCCGTGTTCGTCCGCGATGCGGATCCACTCCGCCGCGCGGTCCTTCGAGTAGTTCGAGATCGCCGTGTACCGGACCAGGCCCTCGCGGACGAGCTGGTCGAACGCGCGGACCGTCTCCTCGAGCGGCGTGTCCTGGTCGTCGAAGTGCGCGTAGTACAGGTCGATCCGGTCGGTGCCGAGGCGCTGCAGGCTCGCGCGGGCGGCCTTCGCGACGTTGTCCGCGGAGAGCCCCGGGAACTCCGGGTGCTGCGAGACCTTCGTGGCGATGACGACGTCGTCCCGTTTGCCGGACTTCGCGAACCACGACCCGATGACGGTCTCGGACTCGCCACCGGAGTTGCCGTCGCCCCACGCCGAGTAGACGTCGGCCGTGTCGACGAAGTCGCCACCGGCGGCCGTGTAGGCGTCGAGGACCTGGTGCGAGGTGGCCTCGTCCGCCGTCCACCCGAACACGTTGCCGCCGAGGGCGAGGGGGAAGACGGTGAGGTCGCTGGTTCCGATGCGGGGCATGCGGATTCCTTTCAGATCGGTACGGTTCCGGGCCCACGCTAGGCCGCGACCCTTGGCATGATCGGAACATGACGTCACTGGTCACGTACCTCACCGACCCCCGCGCCACCGTGCGGCTGCGCGCCGTGATGGCGGCGGGGACGACGCCGACGGCGGACGACCTCGAGACGCTCGTCGACCAGTGCGCGATCGAGCCGGACCTGCAGGTCCGCGAGATGCTCACGTGGGCGCTCATCCGGCTGCCGGCGGAGCTCGTCGTGCCGCGCGTCCTGCGGGAGCTCGACCGGCCGGAGGCGCAGGCGCGGAGCCAGGCGCTGCACACGCTCTCGAAGATCCACGACCGGTCGGTGTACCCGCAGGTCGCAGCGCGGCTCGAGGACCTCGACCCGGGCGTCGTCCGGACGGCCTGGCGGGCCGCGGCGGTGCTCGTGCCCGACGACTCCCGTTCCGCGCTCGCCCGCGCACTCGCCGTGCAGCTCGGGCAGGCCGACCCCGAGATGCGGCTGTCGCTGAGCCGGGCGCTCGTCGGACTCGGCGCTGACGTGGTCGAGCCGGTGCTGGGCGACGCGGCGTCGCACCGGAACGAGGACGTCCGCGCGCACGCCGCCGAGACCGAGCGGCTGCTGCACGACCCGTCCGCCGGGTCGGAGCTCGCGCGGGAGCGGGCGCGGCGCGAGGTCGCACTCGGCCGGACGCGGTCCGCGAAGGGCTGAACCGCTCCGCGCATCGGCGGCGCGGGTTGTCGACACTCAGGATTCGGGATGCCGAACAGGCCCGATCGGCTTGCGCATGCCGATCGGAGCGCGCCAAGGTGGGTGTCGAAGGGGAGTAGCTCCCAGCGCGTGCATCGACACACTGGCCATCACGACGATCGGCCCGGTGCACCACCTCGGCCCGTGCCCACCGCACGGCAGAGGCGAGCGAGACCTTCGGCCGTTCCGCCATGGCCGAAGCCGCTCAGGTGTGTGCAGCGTCATGGCTCGACCACGAGGACCACCATGACGAACACCCTCTCTCCCGCACCGGCGACCGCCGTCGCGGTGTCGCGGATGGGCGCCAGCGCCTGGGGACGCATCGCGATCTGCATCGCCGTCGCCCTGCCCGCCGTCGTCTTCCGGATCGGCGGGTTCGCGCCGAACCCCGTCGTCGACCTGCTCGTGTTCGGTGCGGCCGTCGTCGCCGCGTCGTTCCTGCTCGCCTGGGCAGCCGAGGCCGCGCAGAAGGACATCGCCGGCGCGCTCGCCATCGCGATCCTCGCGCTCATCGCCGTGCTGCCCGAGTACGCGGTCGACCTGTACTACGCGTTCCGCTCCGGATCCGACCCCGCGTACGAGCAGTTCGCGGCCGCCAACATGACCGGGTCGAACCGGCTGCTGCTCGGGTTCGGCTGGCCCCTCGTCGTGATCATCTCGCTGCTCGTCGCCCGGCGGTTCGTCCGCAGCGGCGCGATGCCCCCGATCGCCACGAAGGTGCTCGAGCTCGAGCGCTCCGCACGGCTCGACGTCGGGTTCCTGGCGCTGCTGGCGCTCGTCGCGTTCCTCATCCCGCTGATGGGGTCGATCCCGATGTGGTTCGGGTTCGTGCTGCTCGCGGCGTTCGTGCTGTACCTGTGGCGGGCGTCGAAGGTGTCGGACGACGGGGACGACGACGACGAGGAGCTCGTCGGCATGGCGGGCAACATCGCGTCGATGTCGCAGACCTCCCGGCGGTGGACGATCGTGGCGCTCTTCGTCGTCGCCGCGGCGGTCATCCTGTCCTCCGCGGAGCCCTTCGCCGATGCCCTCGTGCAGTCGGGCAGCGCGCTCGGGATCGACAGCTACTTCCTCGTGCAGTGGCTCGCGCCGCTCGCGACCGAGGCGCCGGAGTTCATCGTCGCGGCGCTGTTCGCCCTGCGGGGGATGGGCGGCGCGGCCATCGGGACGCTCATCGCGTCGAAGGTGAACCAGTGGTCGCTGCTCGTCGGCTCGCTGCCGATCGCGCACGTGCTCGGCGGTGGCACCACCGGGGGGCTGCCGCTCGACGGCCGGCAGGTCGAGGAGTTCATGCTGACCGCGTCGCAGACCCTGCTCGGGGTCGCGATCATCATCGCGCTGCGGTTCCACCGGTGGTCGGCGATCGCCCTCGCGGCGCTGTTCGCGGTGCAGTTCGCCGTGACGGACACGAACGGGCGCTGGGTGCTCAGCATCGTGCACGTCGTCGCGGCGCTCGTGGTGTTCTGGATCAACCGCCGCGACATCCTCCCCACGCTCGCGGCCCCCTTCCGCCGCCCGTCGTCCCCGTCCCAGCGCTGACGCGCGCCGCGCCGCGCCGCGCCGCGCCGCGCCGCGCCGCGCGCCGCGCCGCGCCGCGCGCCGCGCCGCGCCGCGCCGCGCGCCGCGCCGCGCCGCGCCGCGCGCCCCTTGCGGGCCGGTGAGATCGCACTTCGTGTCGCCGCGACGACCGCGAGCCGACAGGAAGTGCGATCTCGGCCCCGGGTCCAGGCCCCGTTCTGGACTGGGGGCTCGGCGCGGGTCCGCACCGAGCCTCCAGTCCGACGGTGTCGGCCCCACCTCCCCCCCACGTTCCGTCGCCGTCGAGATCGCACTTCGGGTCGCCTGCGGCGACCGCGAGCCGACACGAAGTGCGATCTCAGCGGGGTGCGCGGGGTGCGCGGGGTGCGCGGGGTGCGCGCCGCGGGCGCGGCGCGCCGCGCGCGGGGCTCAGTCGGCGTCGGGAGCGAGCCAGATCGCGTCGGCCGCCGCAGCCGGCAGGTCGACGAGGGACTCCGTCCCGTCGGCGGCCCGCCGAGCCACCGCGATGACGCCCGCGTAGTCGCGGACCTGCTCCACCCGGAGGTGCGTGCCGAGCCCCACGCCGAGCTCGTCGAAGTACCGCAGCAGCGACGGGTCGTCGTCGGACACCCGGTCGACGGTGCCGCACGACCCGGGCGCGATCGTGCCGAGGAGCGCCCCGGGGGAGTCAGGCAGGGTGCCGTCGGTGCGCGGGATCGGGTCGCCGTGGGGGTCGTGCGTCGGGTGCCCGAGGTCGGCGTCCACCCGGTCGAGGAACGTCTCGGACACCGCGTGCTCGAGCGCCTCGGCCTCGGTGTGGACCTCGTCCCAGGTGTAGCCGAGCCGGGACACCAGGAACGACTCGATGAGCCGGTGCCGGCGGACCATCGCCACGGCGACCTGCTGTCCGAGCGGGGTGAGCACGACGCCGTAGTACGGGGTGTGCTCGATGAGGCCGTCGCGGTCGAGCTTCCGGAGGTTGCCGGACACGGTCGAGGCGGAGACCTTCAGCGACGCGGCGATGTCCCTGGTCGCGATGCCGGTGTCACCGCGCTCCCGGGCCTTCCAGATGAGCTTGACGTAGTCCTCCGCCATGGTCGACAGAGAAGGGAGTCGCATCACGCCGCCGTAGTGCTGTGGCTACTACGGGCCATGGTCGAGAGCGAAGGAAGGCGCATGTCCCAATGGTACAAACAGGCATGACCGAACAGAGACGGCGCTGGCCCGTCCCGCCGTCGCTCCTGGTCGGCCTCGCACCGATGCTCGTGTTCGCCGCGATCAGCGCCTGGCGTGCGCGACCGAGCGACGACTACCCGTCCCTCGGGCTCACGGTCGACAGCGTCGTGCAGGCGCTCGTCATCCCGGAGGGGATCGCGGCACTCGGGCTGGCGGTCGTCGTCACGGCCCTCGGCTGGTGGCGGATCGCGACGGTCGACCCGACCCGGGGACGCCCACGGTGGACCTGGACCGCGCCCGCGCTGATCCTCGCCGTCTGCCTGGCCCGCCTGCCGCTGGTCGACTGGACCGCGCTGCCGTGGCACTACTTCGCGCTGCTCGGGGTCGGGGTGCTCTTCGTCGGGTTCTTCGAGGAGCTGATGACCCGCGGCGTGCTCCTCGTGGGGCTGCGCCGACGGCTGCCCGAGTTCGGCGTGTGGATCGTCTCCTGCGTGCTGTTCGGGCTGCTGCACCTGCTCAACGCCCTCGCCGGCGCCGGGATCGGCCCGACGCTGATCCAGGTCGTGTTCGCGGCGTCGTTCGGCTCCGTCCTGTACGTCGCCCGTCGGCTCAGCGGGAACCTGCTCCTGCCGGTGCTCCTGCACGCGGTGTGGGACTTCGGGTCGATCGCGGTGTCCGCGACCGCGAACCGGGGCTTCGGCGACATCGCGCTCGCGGGGCTGCTCGGGCTCGTGGCGTTCGCGGTGCTCGTGCTCGGCATCGTCGCCGGCGGGGTGATCGCGTGGCGGGACGACCGGCCGCGCCGACTGCGGCGACGCTGGCGGGACGTGCCGCCCAACGACGTGCCGCCGAACGACGTGCCCCCGAACGACGTGCCGCAGCGTGACGTCGTGCCGCCGCCCGGCGTGTACGCACGCCGGGCCGTTCCCGGCGGGCGCGACCTGCGAGACTCCACAGACACCCCGTCCGGTTCACCTTCCTGACGCTGGCCGTTCGCCGGACCGACACCGGGCCTCCTTACCGTCTGACCGTTCTCGTCAGCAACTGACGGTCGGTACACAGAGAGGAGCGCCGCCCGGGTCCCCGGGCGGCAACCACGCATGCGCACATCCGCACGCGCCGTGGCCACGGGGGTGACCGTCGCGGCGATCGCGACGTCCCTGGTCATCGGCACCCCGCTCGCGGCCTCCGCCGCCGGCTACCCGAGCGACACCACCAAGCCGGACCTGACCTCGCTCCTGGGCGGCTACGACTCGTTCTGGAAGTCCAGCGGCACGAACGACCTGCACGGCACGGTCGTGGGCGCGGCGACGCTCGCGAAGAACGACGAGCTGGCGTCCTGGATCAACCAGAACGCCACGACGGCGCAGCAGTTCCGGGCGCTGCAGGACTCCGAGTACAACAACGCGACGAACACCGCCTACGACCAGTCGTTCACGGTGTCCCAGGGTCTCGGTGCCGCACTCGAGAAGATCTACGTCGACGGCCGTACCGACGGGGACCTCCCGCTCACCAGCGCGCTCATCAACAGCTCGAACGGCACGACCGGCGCGTACGTCAGCACCGGCGACGCGAAGGCGCACTTCAGCTACCCGCGCCCGTACCTGCCGGCCACCACCACGGCGACGCTGCCCGCGAGCGACGACCAGACCGGTTGCGCACCGACGACGGTGAACGCCTCGTCCGTCACGCCGAACCGCGTCGGGAAGTCCTACGCCAGCGCCGACGGCACGCTGAAGATCACGCGGGTCCCGGTCGCCACCGACACGACGAAGGAGTTCTCGCCGAACGACGTCGTCCTCGACGCCGGGTACGGCACGGTCGGCATCTGCACCGGCGGCTCCTACCCGAGCGGGCACACCACGACGGCGTACCAGGCGGGCATCACGCTGGCCACGCTCGTCCCGGAGCTCGCGCCGGAGATCCTCGCGCGCACCTCGGAGAACGGCAACGACCGCATCGTCCTCGGCGTGCACTACCCGCTCGACATCATCGGCGGGCGCATCGACGGCGAGGCGGCCCTGGCGGCCCGCTGGTCGGACACCGCGTACCGGACGGACGTCCTCGAGCCGGCCCGCAAGGAGCTCGTCAGCTACCTCGAGGCGAAGTGCGGCGACACCCTCGCGAACTGCATCGCCGCCGAGCAGCCCTACGAGAACGACCCCTACGGCGGCAAGGCGATCCCGGGTGGCACGTCGCAGGTCATCACCGACCGCGCCTCGGCCGTGAAGGTCTACGAGGAGCGCATGACGTACGGCTTCGCGGCGACCGGCACGGCGGGGCTCGCACCGTCGGTCCCCACCGGTGCGGAGAACCTCCTGCTCACCACGTTCCCGACCCTCACCGACGCGCAGCGCACCGCGGTGCTCGCGCAGACCGAGATCGCATCGGGCTCGCCGCTCGACCAGTCGGGCACGGCGAACGGTTCGTGGCAGCGCCTCGACCTCGCCGCCGCGACGAGCGCGACCGTGGCGGTCGCCGCTGACGGGTCCGTGCAGGTCGTCTCGACGGGTGGCACGGCGAAGGTCGTCACGGGTGTCATCACCGCCCCGAACGGCACGAGCGTCCAGGCCGGCACCGAGCTGGCCCTCGCCGGCACCGGCTTCACCGCCGGCGCGCGCTACCAGGTCGTGCTGCACAGCGACCCGGTCGTGGTCGGCACGCTCATCGCGGACGCCTCGGGCGACCTGTCCGGCAACGTCGCGATCCCGGCCGCCACGACCGCTGGCTCGCACACGATCGACGTGGTCGACGCAACGGGCGCCTCGGCGCTCGTCGACCCGCTCGCGATCACCGTGACGGCAGCGGCCGCCCCGGCAGGCAGCGGGAACGGCACCGGCACCGGCACCACCGTCGTCCCGACGACCGGCATCCACCTGCCCGTCGTCAGCGGCTGACGCACCACCACCGGTCGGCCGGCGTGCACGGCACGTCGGCCGACCGGTCCCGTTCCACCCGGCCGGGAGGCTCGGCTCACCGCCGCCCCGCCGCCCCGCCGGCTCCCACCCCGAGAGAGACCGTTCCCTTGCACAAGCGCACGCTCTGGACCTCCGTCAGCATCGCGGCAGCGGCCGTCGTCGCCGCCGGCGCGCTCACCGTCCCGCTGCTCGGCAGCACCCCGGCTGCTCCGGGGGCCACGCCCACGTCCCCGTCCGCGTCGGCCGCCGCGATCCCGGCGGTGCCGTCGGTCTCCGCCGCCGCCCTCGCCGCGTTGCCCGAGGCGCAGTACTCCGCGGTCATCGCGGGACTCGTCCCGGTCGAGCACACCGTGACGGAGGACACCGTCTTCCACCTGCGCGCCGATGCGCCCCTGTTCGGCGCGGACCGCCACACGGCCGTCGCCCGGTTCGCGAGCAAGGACTTCCTGCAGCAGCCGACGACCGTCGTCGGGCTCCGCCGCGAGGGCGCGTGGGAACTCGTGCTCACCCCCGCCCGTCGGCAGCTGCCGTCCGCGGCCGGGGCGTCCGGGGCCGCGGCGCAGACCTCGGCCTGGGTGCCCGCCGCGTCGCTGACGCGGATGTCGACGCCGTCGTCGCGCGTGGTGATCTCCACGAAGGACCAGACCGTCTCGATCGTGTCCGCCTCCGGTGCCGTCCAGCAGCGCTTCTCGGCTGGGGTCGGCACGGCGGACACCCCGACCCCGACCGGCGTGACGGGATACCTGGAGCAGCGCTACGTCGACCCGAGCCAGGGCACCGGCGACCACCCGATCCAGCTCACCTCACTGCACTCCGCGGCGGCCGACGAGCCGTACGGCGGGCACGACGGCGGGCTGATCGGGATGCACTGGAACGCCGCGACCTCGGGTGCCGTCTCGCACGGGTGCGTCCGGCTCGACGCCGACGCGGTGGCAGCGGTGAACGCCCTGCCGCTCGGCACCCTGGTGACGGTCGAGTAGGCGCGCCACGCGCGCGCCGCGCGCCGCGCGCCGCGCGCCGCCGGCCGCCGGCCCCGGTGAGATCGCACTTCGTGTCGGTCGGCGTCCGGGGGACGCGACACGAAGTGCGATCTCACCGGACGGGGACGACGCGCCTGGCCCGCCCCGCGCGGGCGCGGGCGGCTCGCGCGGGCGCGCCGCGCGCGCGTCAGCGCTTGCGGGCGACCGTGAAGACGCGGCGGAAGGGGTAGACGGTGCCGTGCGGACCCGCCGGGTACGCGTGCCGCAGGCGTGCGGCGTAGGTGGCCTCGAACTCGGCGGTCAGGGAGCCGGACGGGTCGGCGACGTCGAGCGCAGCCAGGGCCGGTCGGAGCCCGGTGCCCCGGACCCAGTCGAGCACCGGGTCCTCGCCCTGCAGGAGCTGCATGTACGTGGTCTCCCACGCCGACGCCCGGAAGTCGTTCGACTCGAACAGGTCGAGGTACCCGGCCGCATCGAGCACCGGGTCCGCCCGGAGCACGCCGGACAGCGCCGCCGCCCATGGGCCCTCGTCCGCGACGGCGCGCATCAGCGCGTGCGACGGGGAGTCGAAGTTGCCGGGGACCTGCATCGCGAACCACGAACCCGTCGGCATCGCGGCGAGCCACCCGGGCAGCAGCGACGTGTGTGACGGGACCCACTGCAGCGCGGCGTTGGTGACCACGACGTCGTCCGACGCGGTGGGAGCCCAGTCCTCGATGGGGCCGAGCGCGAACGACAGGTTCGGGTAACGCTGGGCCAGGGGAGCCGCGTCCTCGAGCATCTCCGCGGAGGAGTCGATCCCGACGACGCGAGCCGACGGCCAGCGTTCCGCGAGGGTGGCCGTGAGGGCCCCGGAACCGCAGCCGAGGTCGACGACGCGACGGGGAGCCTCCTGGCCGATCTGCGCGACCAGGTCGTGGAACGGGCGCGACCGCTCGTCGCTGAACGCGGCGTACCGCGCCGGGTCCCAGCGCATGCCTACATCTCGACTTCGACGGGCTCCGTGCGCACGAGCTCGTGGACGCCGGAGATGACCTCGCTCGGCCGGAACGGGTAGCGGTCGATCTCGGCCTGGTCGCTGATGCCCGTCATCACGAGGACGGTGTGCAGCCCCGCTTCGATGCCGGCCTGGACGTCGGTGTCCATCCGGTCGCCGATCATCCCGGTGTTCTCCGAGTGCGCACCGATCCGGTTCATCGCGGAGCGGAACATCATCGGGTTCGGCTTGCCGACCACGTAGGGCTGCTTGCCGGTGGCCTTCTCGATCATCGCGGCGATCGCGCCGGTGGCGGGCAGGACGCCCTCGGCGCTCGGGCCGGTCGCGTCGGGGTTCGTGACGATGAACCGGGCGCCGTCACGGATCAGCCGGACGGCCTTCGTGATCGCCTCGAACGAGTAGTTCCGGGTCTCGCCGACGACGACGTAGTCGGGGGCGGTCTCGGTCATGATGAAGCCGGCTTCGTGGAGCGCCGTGGTCATGCCGGCTTCCCCGATGACGAACGCGGAGCCGCCGGGCATCTGGGACTTGCAGAAGTCCGCCGTGGCGAGTGCGGAGGTCCAGATGCGGTCCTCCGGCACCTCGAGACCGGACCAGCGGAGCCGGGCGCTGAGATCGCGCGGGGTGAAGATCGAGTTGTTCGTCAGGACGAGGAACTCGGTGCCCTCGTCGAGCCACTGCTGGATCAGTTCGGGTGCACCGGGGAGCGCCTGGTTCTCGTGGACCAGCACGCCGTCCATGTCCGTCAGCCAGCACTCGACGTCGTCGCGGGATGCCATGGCCTCACCCTAGTGCGCGCACGTGGCGGCCCGGCACGGGGTGGGCTTCGAAAGGGCCGGGAGGCTCCGATCGGCTCTTGCGCGCCGCTTCCGGACCCGAGAAGGTCGAGACACCGAATGCCACTCGGCTTTGCCCTAGGCTTTTCGGGACACGTACCGCAACAAGGAGGCCACCCGTGCTCGTCGAACCCGGAAACCCGACCGTGACACCCCGACCGGCTGCGGCCGCGGTGTCGGCTGCGGCCTCCGCCGCGGGTGAGGTCGTGGCGCCGCGACGACGCCGGGGACGCCCCAACGTGCTGAGCCGCGAGCAGGTGATCGACGCCGCCACGGTGATCGCGAACGAGGACGGGCTCGAGCGGCTCTCCTTCCGGGCGCTCGGGCAGCGGCTCGGCGTCGCCCCGATGACGGTGCACCGGACCATCGGCGGCCTCGACGACCTGCACGCGGAGATCGTCCGCCGCACCGTGGACGAGTTCGCGTCGACGTTCGTCTGGCCGTCGGAGTGGCAGGCGGTGGTGCGGACCTTCGCGACCACCTTCCGTGACCTGATGCGCACCCACCCGCTCGTGCTCGAGTCGCACAGCCGCCGCGGGCCGCTCGTGTCCGACGAGTCCGACGGCGTGGTCCGGACGGTCGTCGGCGCCCTGCGCACCGGCGGACTGCCCGACGCCGAGGCGATGTACGCGTTCTTCGTCGTCTACGACTTCGTCGTGGGGCACGCCGGCGTGCAGGTCGGGCGCGGCGACGCGGATGCCGGACGACCGGAACGGCACGCCCTCGTCAGTGAGCTCGTCGGGACGCACTCGTACGAGGACCGCTTCCAGCTCGGGCTCGACGTCCTGCTCGCGGGCATCGAGTCGCGCGTGCGCTGAATTTCGATACGGTTCCCAACAAAAAAAGATCTGAGATACCGTCTTTCACGATGTCCACTCAGTACCAGTTTCCCCAGCCCGCCACGCAGCAGCCCTCCGCATCCGTCCCCCAGCGAACGAACACACTCGCGATCATCGCGCTCGTCGCCGCGTTCGTCGCACCGCTGATCGGGTTCGTCCTCGGTTTCGTCGCGATGTCGCAGGCCCGCAAGCGGTCCGAGGGTGGCCGCGGTCTCGCGCTCGCCGCGGTCATCGTCGGCGGGGCGATCACACTGCTGTACATCCTGCTGTTCGTGCTGATCGCGGTCCTCGCGGCGAACGCTCCCGCCCCGTCGTACTCGTACTGACCGTCGTCCGGGGGCGTGCTCGTCCGGGCCGGCCCGCGCCTGACCGCCGCGGCTCTACCCTGGAGTCGTGACCGACGAGCCCGCCCCGACCGAGTCGCCCGCTCCGACCGACCTGCCCGCGCCGACGCACGAGCGCACGACGCACGGCGTCGGCCCGCACCCGCGGCCCTGGCCGGACGACCCCCGGCTCGACCCCGAGCTGCTGGAGCACGGGGACACCCGCAACGTCGTCGACCACTACCGCTACTGGTCGATGGAGGCCATCGTCGCGGACCTCGACACCCGCCGGCACGGCTTCGACGTGGCGATCGAGAACTGGCAGCACGACCTCAACATCGGATCGATCGTGCGGAGTGCCAACGCGTTCCTGGCGGGCACCGTGCACATCATCGGGCGTCGCCGGTGGAACCGCCGCGGGGCGATGGTCACCGACCGGTACCAGCACGTGCGGAACCACCCGGACGTGGCGTCGTTCCTGGCGGCCATGCGCGACGAGGGGCGGCCGGTCATCGCGATCGACAACACCCCCGGAGCCGCGATGCTCGAGACCGCCGAGGTGCCGGAGCGGTGCGTGTTCCTGTTCGGGCAGGAGGGGCCGGGGCTCACCGACGAGGCCGTCGCCGGTGCGGACGGGCACCTGGAGATCGCGCAGTACGGGTCGACGCGGAGCATCAACGCCTCGGCGGCGGCCGCCATCGTCATGCACGCCTGGATCGTCCGGCACGCGGCGCCCGCCCGCTGAGTGCCGGGCCGGTGCCGGTCTGACGGGGTGCGCCGGGCCTCCCGGCCGGGGTGGCGTCAGCGCCTGGCGGTCGTGCGCCGGGCGACCAGGCGGGGTTCCACCAGCGTCTCCGTCGCCGCGATGTCCGGGTCCGCGATGCGGGCGAGCAGGCGCTCCCCGGACCCGCGGCCGATCTCGACGCTGCGGTCGTCGATGCTCGTCAGCCCGACGTACCGGGTGGCCGCGATCGGGGTGTCGTCGTAGCCGATCACCGAGACGTCCTCGGGGACGCGGAGTCCGCGCTCGGCGAGGGCGGACATCGCGCCGAGCGCCATCACGTCGTTGCCGGCGAACACGGCCGTGACGTCGGGGTGCTCGTCGAGGAGCGCCCGGGTGGCGCGTGCTCCGGCGTCCTCGGTCAGCTCGCCCGCGAGGCTGGAGACCGCGACGGCAGCGGACTCGCCGACGCCCTCCCGGAAGCCGGCGAGCCGCTCGACGGCCGCCGCGGACTGCGCGCCGACGAAGCCGAGCCGGGTGTGTCCGAGCCCGAGGAGGTGCTGCGCCGCCATCCGGCCGCCGGCACGGTCGTCGTTCGCGACCGTGTCCGCGCGGGGGATCGACAGCCGGCCCCCGGCGATGACGAGCGGGGTGGACGCGGGGATGGCGAGGTCGGTGTCGGGCTCACCCGCGATGACGATGCCCTCGACGCGCATCGAGAGGAAGCCCTCCACCGGGGAGGCGTCGAGTCCGGTGTTGAGGAACCGGTCCGCGACGACGAGCCGGTGGCCCTGGTCCTGCAGGGCTTCCCGGAGGCCGGTCAGCAGGTCCACGAACCACTGGTTGCGGAAGTCGTCGAGCACGACGCCGATCGTGCGGCTCCGGGTGCCGGCGAGCGAGACCGCTGCGGTGGAGGGCCGGTAGTCGAGTTCCTGGATCGCCGTGAGGACGGCTGCTCGGCGTTGCTCGCTCACGCGCGGGGACCGTTGCAGCACGAGCGAGACGAGCGACTTCGACACCCCCGCCCGGGCAGCGACGTCGTAGATCGTCGCGGGTTTCGCGTCTCCCATTGTCAGCATCGACCTCCGGCTTGCGTCCCCCGATCGTAGCGGGGCGTGCCTGGGGTACGGGGTGGGTCAGTCGCGCGGGTGTCCGAGGGGCATGTCCGCCATGCCGCCGCCGAGGAACGCCATGTCCTCCGGCGGGAGCGCCACCCGTTCGTCGGCGTCGAGCACCGTGGACGCGTCGTCGACGGGGTGGAAGCCGATCCGCTCGCCAGCGGTGAAGTCCGCGGGCGCGCCGCTGTTCCGCGACACCGCCCACACCACGTGGTGCCCGGGTTCGGTCAGCTCGACCGTCGCCGACACCAGCCGGGCGAGGTCGTCCGGCGAGCTCCACATCAGCAGCGCCCGGCGCGAGTCCGGACGCTCCCCGAACGCGCCGATCCGGGCGGACACGACGGACATCTCGTACCGGTCGGCGAAGAGGCTCCCGAGGAGCTCCATCGTCGCCTTCGTCACGCCGTAGTACGAGTCGGGCCGGGGGAGCCGGTCGCCGGGGACGCTCGCGGGTGCGTCGGTCTCCTCGGGCACCCGGCCGACGGCGTGGATCGAGCTCGCCTGGACGACACGGAGCACCCCGGCGGCGGCAGCGGCCTCCAGGACGTTCTTCGTCCCGGTGACGTTGGCGTCGATGAGCGCGTCCCAGGTGTCCTCGGTCGGGATGCCGGCCAGGTGCACGACCGTGTCGACCCCGGGCAGCGCGGTCTCGAGCGCCGCGCGGTCGTTCACCGACCCGGGGACGAACCGCTCGCGATCCCCGACCGGTGGGTCCGGGGGCCGCTCGTCGAGCAGCACGAGGTCGTGTCCAGCGTCCAGCAGCCGGGGACGCAACGCCGTCGCGATGCGTCCGGCCGCCCCGGTGATGAGCAGCGTCGCCATGCCCGCGACGCTACGCGCGCCGAGGTCGCGGCGCTCGCGGGCGCCGGGCGCGCGCGCGGTGCGGCGCGGCTTCGCACAACCGAAAGCACTCCGCACCACGGGATCACGTGGTGCGGAGTGCTTTCGGTTGTGCGAAGGCAGGCGGCGCCGGCCCCGGCCGCGGCCCCGGCCCGGCCGCGGCCCCGGCCCGGCCGCGGCCCCGGCCCGGCCGCGGCCCCGGCCCGGCCGCGGCCCCGGCCCGGCCGCGGCCGCGGGCGCTACCCGATCAGGCTCGGGCGCAGGTCGCGCAGCGTCCGGGAGCGCCCCTGCCGGGCAGCCACCACGAAGGTGACCAGCAGCGCGCCGAGCATCCAGCACGCGAGCACGCCCGCGTCCGACCACGCCGCACCCGCTGACCCGCCGTACATCGTCTGCCGCAGGGCGTCGACGGAGTACGTCATCGGCAGGGCGAAGTGCAGCGCCGCCAACGGCCCGGGGAGGGTCTGCCAGGGGAACGTGCCACCGGCGGTGACGAGCTGCACCAGCATGAGCACCAGGCCGAGGAACTGTCCGACGGACCCGAGGAGCACGTTGAGCGCCATCAGGACCGCCGCGAACGTCGCCGATGCCAGCACCATCACCCCGATCGTCGCTCCGGCGTGCACCACGTTCAGGTCGAGCGCGAACCGCACGATGAAGAACAGCGCCACCATCTGCACGATGCCGAGCACCACGGGGGTGAGCCACCCGCCGAGGACGATCTGCAGCGGCTTCCGCACGGCGGTGATCGCCCGCTTCGAGATCGGCTTGAGGATGAGGAACAGCGCGTACATGCCGATCCAGGCCGCCAGTGAGATGAAGAACGGCGCGAGGCCGGCTCCGTAGTTGTCGGCCGCGGCGACGTTGTCGTCACCGACCTTCACCGGGTTCGAGATCACCGAAGCCTGCGCCGATCGCTGGGACGCGGTCGACGCCGGGATCTTCGTCCGGCCCTCGTCGAGCTTCGACGCGAGCGTGGACGCACCGGAGGACAGCGTGTGCAGCCCGCTCGCCAGCGACTTCGCGCCGTCGTCGGCGGAAGCGGTCCCCGTGGCCAGCGTCGCGGCGCCGTTCGACAGCGTCGGTGCGGCAGACGCCAGCTTCGACGTGCCTGCTGCGACCTGCGAGGCGCCGTTCGACAGCGTGGACGCACCCGTGGCTGCGGAGGAGATGCCGTTGGTCAGCGCCGGTGCCGCGGCCGCGAGCTTCCCGGTGCCGGCGGCGAGCGAGTCCGACCCGTCGGAGAGCTGCTGGACGCCGGACGTCAGCTGCGGCGCGGCGGTCGCGAGCTTCGACGCGCCGTCGGACACCTGTGCACTGCCGGTCTGCAGCTTGCCGAGCGCCTCGGACACCGCGGCGCCGCCGGCGCCGAGCTGCGAACTCTGCGTCTGGAGCGTGTCCAGGGTGGCGAGGAGCTCGGTCTTCTGCGCTGCGGTCAGCACCGTCGACGCCTGCACGACGGGCTTCAGCGTCGCGACGAGCTGCGGTGAGTCGGCGGCGAGCTGTTCGACCCCGTCGATGAGCGGCTGCGCGTCCGTCGCGAGCGTCGCGTTCCCGGAGGCCACTGCAGCGGCACCGGTGGCGAGCGTCTTCGTGTCGGCCGGCAGCGTCGCGGTCTGGTCGCGGAGCTGGTGGAGCCCGCTCTGCAGCTTCGTGGCGCCGTCGTCCAGCTGCGTGGTCTGGGACGGCAGCGACGCCGTGGACTGCTGCAGCGTGGACAGCCCGGACGACAGCGTCCCGGCACCGGTCGCCACCTGCTGCGCGCCGTCGTTGAGCTTCGTCGTCTGCGCGGGGAGGTCCGCGGTGCCCGCGGCGAGCTGCGCCGCGCCGCTCTCGAGCTTGCCGGTGCCGTCGGCGAGCTGGTCGGCACCGTTCGATGCGGTGGTGGCTCCGGAAGCGAGGTCGCCGGCCCCGTCGACCGCGTCGCCGAGGCTGTCGCGCACGTCGGCCAGCCCGACGAGCAGGGTCTTCGCCGCCTTCTTGCCGACCTGTTCGGCCACGGCGGTGCGCATGGTCTTGCCGGCCTGCTCCGCGATGGTCGACGCGAGGTAGGAGTTCGTGTCCGCCGTCGTCATGACGAGTTCGGCACGCTTCGGGTCGTTCGTCTGCGCCGACACCAGCGACTCCGAGAAGTCGTGCGGGATCGTCACGACGAAGTCGTACGTGCCGTTCCGGACACCCGAGCGGGCGTCGGCCGCGGTGGTCTTCACCCACCCGAAGTCGCCGCCGTCGATCGCGCGCTTCGTGACGTCCTTGCCGTAGTTCACGGTGTCGCCGTCGAGCGTGGCGCCGGCGTCCTGGTTCACGATCGCCGCGGGGACCTGGTCGAGCTTGGCGTACGGGTCGCGGTTCGCCCAGAGGTACGCGCCGCCGTAGAGCAGCGGGACGACCATGAGCGCGATGAACGCCAGGCGGGCGAGCGGGGTCGCGGTGAGGCGCGCGAGTTCGGCGCGGACGAGCGAGGTGGTGGTCACGAGCGGGTCTCCAGGGTGTCCGACGGGAGGCGCTGCTCGCCTCCGGTGGGGGAGGTCGCGTCATCGGGACCCTCAGTTGCGGATGCGCCCTCGTCGGGCAGGTCGTCGTTCGGTACGGGGATGGTCGCCAGCAGGCGCTCGGCGGTCTCCGCCGCGGCCTTCGAGGTGACGAGGAGCACGGTGATGCCGCGCTGGGCGACGTCGCGGACGACGGCGAACCAGCTCGCGACCGAGCCGCCGTGGCGTTCGGGGGAGGTGATCACCAGGCCGGTGACGCCGTCCCGCAGCAGTGCGAGCTCGACGAGCAGCCGGACCCGGACGTCGGTGGGGACGCGCTGCACGGCGGTGTCGGCGTACGCGCTCACGCCGAGTTCGTCGAGCACGGTGTCGACGTGCTCGCGGGAGGGGCGCTGCCCGGCGAACGCGAGCTCTTCACGCACGATGCGTCGGAGCGTCATCACGGGGAAGGGCTCGGCGACCCCCGGGGTGTCCACGAGCGCGAACGCCCGGCGGAGCGCCGCGGGGTCGTCGTGCCCGTCGAGGAGCACCCGCCCGCGGTCCGGCTTCATCCGGCCGCCGGCGACGAGGGAGGCGAGCACGGGGGCCTGCTCGGTCTCGACGGCGACGATGCCCGGGCGGTGCGGCCCGGCGACGGCGGAGACGACGGGCAGCGGTGCTCCCGGTTCGTCGCCGATGCCGGCGGTGTCGATCTCGAGCGTGCTCATGCTGGTGCTCCCTGGGCGGGGTCGAGTGGGTCGGTCAGTGCGGCGGTGCGCCAGTCGATGCCGGCCATCCCCAGTGCGGAGAGGACGACCATGCGTCGGCCGGCCTGGTCCGGGGTGCCGGAGCGGGTGGCTTCGTCGAGGACGGCGATGCACGCGCCCTCGACCAGACGTCCGAGTGTGGCCGCGTCGACGTCGGTGCGCATCGATCCGTCCGCGATCCCGAGCGCGCACGCGTCACGGACCTGGGCACGGAGCGGCGCGAAGACCTCGGCGACGGACTCCCCGTAGGGGCTCCGGACGGCGATCCGGGCCATCGAGCGGACGTGGGAGACCTCGGACCAGAGGGTGACGGCGATGGCCGCGATGCGCGCTGCCGGCGGGAGGTCGCCGAGATCGGTGGAGGTCGGCATGGCTGCGGCGACGCGTGCGGCACCGGCGGTGACGACGGCGCGGACGAGGTCGTCGCGGGAGGGGAAGTGTCCGTAGACCGCGCGGCGGGAGAGCCCGGCCGCGGTCGCGATCGTCTCGAGCGAGGCGTCCGGATCCCGCTGCAGCACGGTCTTCGCGGCGTCGATCAAGGCAGCCCGGTTCTCGGTCGCGTCGCGCCGGGGAGCGCGGATCGGTGTGGTGGCGGTGCTCACACGACCATCGTAATAACGTGCACACGCCTGTGCAAGTTAACCGGATCGGGGTACCCCCGTTCGGGGGACGTCCCCCAAAGTGCCGACTCCCGCGTCTGTGAACCACCACATAGCTTCTGAGCAATTCCCAAAGCAACACGGATGGAGCTCCAGGTGCGCCCAGTGAACCGTGCAACACCGAACACCCCGAACGACCACAGTCCACATCGCTTCACGCGCATCGCGACGGCGCTCGTCGCTGCCGGAGCCCTCGCCTGCGGCGGTCTCGCCGTCGGCGGCGCGGCATCGGCGGCGCCGGCCGGCGTCGGCTCCGCGGACCTGAAGCTCGCGGCCCCCCTGCGGGACGCGAAGTCGCAGACCACCGTCGCCGCCTTCGTCCGCACCACGGGTGAGGGCGCGCTCGCCGTGGACGCGAAGGCGAAGGGCGGCGACCTCACGAAGTCGAAGACCCCGTCGACCGCCGCGAAGCAGCGCGTCTCGGCGATCGAGTCGACGACGTCGGACGTCAGCGATGCCGTGCAGTCCGTCGACAGCGACGCGACCGAGCTGTACACGACCGAGTACACCGTGCCGGGGGTCGCCGTCGTCGCC
The DNA here is from genome assembly GCF_004346855.1 of Curtobacterium sp. PhB136. Taxonomy (NCBI): domain Bacteria; kingdom Bacillati; phylum Actinomycetota; class Actinomycetes; order Micrococcales; family Microbacteriaceae; genus Curtobacterium; species Curtobacterium sp. PhB136. Next base: position 61,118 of record NZ_SMGH01000004.1, on the reverse strand, counting down.
GACGTCGCGGCGCTCCGGAAGATCGCGGACCGCGCGGACGTCGAGAGCATCATCCCGCTCACCCCGAAGAAGATCGTCGACCCGAGCGTCAGCGACAGCGCCGACGCGGCCCCGAGCGGTGTCGACCCCGACGCCGTCAAGCCGGGCGTCGACGGTGTCAGCCCGAAGAACGCGGCGAGCGACGTCTACACGCGTTCCCTCGACGCGTGGCAGCAGACCGGGCACACCGGCAAGGGCGTCAACGTCGCCGTGCTGGACACCGGCCTCGACTACACCCAGGCGGACTTCGGCGGCCCCGGCACCACGGCCGCGTACGACGCAGCCCTGGCGAGCGCGACCGCCCCGGCAGCGGGTTCCTACGACCCCGAGAAGTTCCTCGGTGGCTACGACTTCGCCGGTGCGACCTACAACGCGGACCCGAGCGACCCCGCCTACGACCCGACGCCGGCCCCGGACGCGAACCCGATCGACGGCAAGGGCGGCGACCACGGGACGCACGTGTCCGGCACGATCGCCGGGTACGGCCTCGACGCCGACAAGCAGACCTTCGACGGCGACTACACGAAGCTGACGACCGAGCAGGTCCAGGACATGTGGGTCGGTCCGGGCACCGCACCAGAGGCGGGTCTCTACGCCCTGAAGGTCTTCGGTGACGGCGGCGGTTCGACCGACCTCACCGGTGCCGCGCTCGACTGGGTCGGCCAGGCGCTCACCGAGGGCAAGGACATCAACGTCCTGAACCTCTCGCTCGGCTCCGACTACGGCGCACCGGACGACCCCGACAACGCGAAGATCGACGCGCTCACCGCCCGCGGTGTCCTGCCCGTCATCGCCTCGGGCAACGCCGACGACTTCACCGACATCGGCGGTTCGCCGGGGAACGCGGAGGGCGCCCTCACGGTCGCCGCGAGCGCCACCGGCCAGAGCCTCTACGACGGTGTCCAGGCGACCGCCCCGGCGGACGTCGCGCAGACCTGGCGTGCGCAGTACTCGCAGAACTACCAGGGTGAGCTGCCCGTCGAGGGCGACGTCGTCGTCCCGACGACGAACGTCGACGGCTGCGCCGCGTTCAGCGCCGACGAGGCCGCGAAGATCGCCGGCAAGGTGGTCTGGCTGAAGTGGACCGACGCCGCGCTCGAGTGCGGCTCCGGCGTCCGCTTCACCAACGTCGAGGCCGCCGGCGGCGTCGGCGTCCTCCTCGCCGGGACGATCAACACCTTCGCGTCCGGCATCGCGGGGAACGCGACCATCCCGGGTGCCGAGCTGACCGCGGACAGTGTGTCGAGCCTCCAGTCCGCTGCCCAGGCCGGGACGCTGCACGTGCGCTTCGCCGACGAGCTCAAGGGCTTCGAGCTCGCCACCGACGCCGAGGCGGTGAACACGCTCGCGCAGTTCACCAGCCGGGGTGTCCACGGTTCGTACGACGACATCGTCAAGCCGGACATCGCCGGTCCCGGGGTCAACGTGATCTCCGCGGCCAACGGCACCGGTGACGGCCGTCTCTCGATGAGCGGCACGTCGATGGCGACGCCGGACGTGGCGGGCATCGCCGCGCTGACGTTCCAGTCGCACCCGACCTGGTCGGCGCCGGACGTCAAGGCGACCCTGATGAACACCGCGACGCACGACGTGCTCGACGGTGACGGCAACGCGACCCTGCTGCGACAGGGCACCGGCCGCGTCGATGCGCTCCAGGCGGTCACCGCCGGCACCACGGTGCGGAGCGTGGAGAACGACCAGCTCGTCACGGCCTCCTTCGGCGTCGTCGAGGTCACCTCGCCGACCACCGAGAAGCGCACCCTGCAGATCAAGAACACCGACGGTCGACCGCACACCTACGACGTGGCGTACGAGTCGCGCGTGGCACAGGCCGGCGTCGCGTTCTCGGTCGACAAGAAGCGCGTCACGGTCGTCCCGCACGGCACCGCCACCGTCACCCTGACGATGCGGATCGCCGACCCGACGAAGATCGGTCGCACGATCGACCCGACCCAGGAGTCGACCGAGCTGGGCTACCAGCGCGAGTTCGTCTCGGCGGCCACCGGCCTGGTGACCTTCACCCCGACCGACAAGAAGCTCAACCCGCTGCGGCTCGGCACCTACGCCGCGCCGAAGGCGGTGAGCGCCGTGCACGGTTCCGACGTGACGTTCCCGGCCTCCGCGACCACCGCGAGCATCACGCTCGCCGGACGCGGTGTGACCGGTGCGCTCGTGGCGCCGTTCGTGCTCGGTGGGACGGACCCGCAGGAGTCGTTCCCGGACGGCTCGGCGAAGCAGTCCCTGCAGGCCGCTGACGTCCGTGCCTACGGGGCGAACGTCGCCGACGGCACGCTCGCGTTCGGTGTGCAGACGGCCGGTCCCGACGCCAACCCCGGCGCCGTGACCAACGTCGAGGTGCTCATCGACGCCGACCGTGACGGCACGCCGGACTACCTGGTGTACGACGCGAAGTCGGCGACGGTGGACGCGACGTTCGCGACGACGATCGACCTCGCCACCGGCGACACGCTCGACTCGCAGCCGCTGAACGGCGGGGCGCCCGGCCAGGACGTCAACACGTTCGACAGCGCGGTGAAGGTCCTGACCGTCTCGCAGGAGGCGATCGGCGTCACCGGCGCGTTCGACTACTCGGTGCTCACCGAGTCGTCCTACGCACCGGCGCTCGCGACGAGCGGTTCCTACGTGGTGGACGACACGAAGACCGCGACGTTCGACCCGTCCGCCCCGGCACTGTCCTTCGGGTCGTCGGTGCTGCACCCGGACAGCGGCTCGCTCGCGCTCACGCGTGCGGCGTCCACGTCGAGTGCACAGGTGCTGCTCCTGCACCTGCACAACGCCGCGGGCGACCAGGCGGACACGGTCAGCGCGACCGTGGCTGCACCGGTCGTGACGCTCCGCAAGGGCAGCGCCGTCACGGTCTCCGGGGTGACGAAGGTCGGCAAGAAGCTGACCGGACACCACGGCTCGTGGGACGCCAGCGGGGTCCGCTACTCGTACCAGTGGCTCCGGGACGGCGAGGCCGTCAAGGGGGCAACGGCGGCGACGTACAAGCTCGGCTCCTCGGACGCGGGTCACCGCTTCCAGGTCCGGGTGACCGCGTCGGCGAAGGGCTACGAGGACGGCACCGCGACGTCGAAGGCCACGGCCAAGGTGACCAAGCGGTAGCCGCTCGTGGTGCGTCTGACGGATAGGTAGTTAGGGGAACTAGTGAAAATGTGGCACGGTGTCCTCATGCAGAACACGTTGACGCAGCTCCGGCAGAACCCCGCCGAATGGCGCCGTCGCGGTCTGACGCCGCCCGACGTCATCCAGGCGATGGTCGAGCGCCGGTTGGCCGAACCCGGCCACCACGCCCCGGTGGGCGACCCCAGCTACGCGGACTTCTTCCGCGGCTGATCCGCGAGACGTCACCAGACAGACCGACGGGAGGCACGGTGCCAGCTGGCACCGTGCCTCCCGTTCGTCGTGTCCCGGCGCGGGGCCCGTCATCCGGTGGCGCGGGGCGGGGCCCGTCATCCGGTGGCGCCCCGACGGGCGTCCGATAGACTCGGGTGGACCACCGGCCCGAGGCCGTGTGAGGTCCTCCGCGAACGTGAGGAGAACCAGATGCCCGCAGCAGTCATCATCGGCGCCCAGTGGGGCGACGAAGGCAAGGGGAAGGCGACCGACCTCCTCGGCAGCCGCATCGACTACGTCGTCAAGTTCAACGGCGGCAACAACGCCGGGCACACCGTGGTCGTCGGCGGCGAGAAGTACGCGCTGCACCTGCTGCCCTCCGGCATCCTGACCCCCGGGGTCACGCCCGTCATCGGCAACGGCGTCGTCGTCGACATCGAGGTCCTGTTCCAGGAACTCGACGCGCTGAAGGCCCGCGGCGTCGACGTCTCGAAGCTCCGCGTCTCCGCGAACGCCCACGTCATCACGCACTACCACCGCACCATCGACAAGGTGACCGAGCGCTTCCTCGGCAAGCGTCAGATCGGCACCACCGGTCGCGGGATCGGCCCGACCTACGCGGACAAGATCAACCGCGTCGGCATCCGGATCCAGGACATCTTCGACGAGAACATCCTGCGCCAGAAGGTCGAAGCCGCACTCGACCAGAAGAACCACCTGCTGGTGAAGGTCTTCAACCGCCGCGCGATCGATCCCGAAGAGGTCGTCCAGTCGCTGCTGTCCTTCGCCGAGCGTCTGCGCCCGATGGTCGCCGACACCGCGCTGGAGATCCACCGTGCCCTCGAGCGGGGCGAGACCGTCCTGTTCGAGGCCGGACAGGCCACCATGCTCGACGTCGACCACGGCACCTACCCGTTCGTGACGTCCTCGTCCGCCACCGCCGGCGGCGCCGCGACCGGTTCGGGCATCGGCCCGGGCAAGCTCGAGCGCATCATCGGCATCGTCAAGGCGTACACGACGCGTGTCGGCGCCGGGCCCTTCCCGACCGAGCTGTTCGACGACTCGGGGGAGTTCCTCCGCGCGAACGGCTTCGAGTTCGGCACCACCACCGGGCGTCCGCGCCGCTGCGGCTGGTACGACGCCCCGATCGCGCGCTACACGGCGCGCATCAACGGCGTGACGGACTTCGTGCTGACGAAGCTCGACGTCCTCACCGGACTCGACACCATCCCGGTGTGCGTGGCGTACGAGGTCGACGGCGAGCGGGTCGAGGAAGTGCCGGTATCGCAGTCGGACTTCCACCACGCGAAGCCGATCTACGAGGAGTTCCCCGGCTGGACCGAGGACATCACCGGAGCACGGTCGTTCGACGACCTGCCGAAGAACGCGCAGGACTACGTGCTCGCCGTCGAAGCGATGTCCGGTGCCCGCATCTCGGCGATCGGCGTCGGCCCCGGCCGTGACGCGATCGTGGTCCGGCACGACCTGCTCGGGACCGACGAGTCCTGACCATGCGGATCCTGTTCGTCTGCAGCGGCAACCTCTGTCGGTCGCCGCTCGGCGAACAGGTCCTGCGTGCCCGGCTCGGACCCGCCGCCTCGGCCCACCTGGTCGAGTCGGCGGGCACCATCGCCGAGGACGGCGCCGTGATGGACCCTGCCGCCGCCGCACAGTCCGTCCGGCTCGGCGGAGACCCCTCGTCGCACCGGTCCCGGTACCTCACCGAGGCCGTCGCGGGCTCCGCCGACCTCGTGCTGACCGCCGAGCGGTCGCACCGTGCGGAGGTCGTGCGCCGGGCCCCGCGCGCCGCGAAGCGGGCGTTCACCATCACGCAGTTCGCCCGGGTGCTCGACGGGCTCGAGCCGGGCGACCTCGCCGACGTGTCCTCGCCGGAGGCGCTGGTCGAGCGCGTCGCACGGTTGCGCGGGACCGTGCCGCCGCCCGCGGACCCTGCCGACGACGACGTCGACGACCCCTACCGGCGGTCCGCCGCGACGCACGAGCGGGTCGCGGACGAGATCGACCGGGCGCTCACGACGATCGCCGACGCGCTGCGGGCGGTCTCCTAGGACTGCCGGTCCGCCGAGCGGCGCTGCAGGACGTGTCGCTCCCGGCTCGCGGCCGCCCCGGCGAACCCCTGCACGACGAGCAGGGCCACCAGCACGACGATCGGCACCGTCCAGCTCCCCGTCACGGTGTGCAGCAGCCCGATCCCGAGCGGTCCGAGCCCGGCGAGCAGGTAGCCGATGCCCTGCGCCATCGTGGAGACGTGCGCGGTGTGCCGGGCGTCGGGGGACCGCCACACGATGTAGCTCAGGGACAGGCTGATCGCCCCGCCCTGACCCAGGCCGAGCAGGGTCATCCACAGCCACGCCCCGGCGGCCGGTGCGACGCCGAGCCCCACGAAGCCGGTGACGCAGAGGGCCACGACGACCAGGACCGGCACCCATGACGGGCGGACCCGTCGGGCGAGCGCCGGACCCGTGATGCCGGTCAGGATCCCGGGCAGGCTCGAGTACGCCAGCATCAGCCCCGCGGTGTGCGCGGAGACCCCGGCGTCCTGCAGCACCGTGGGCGCCCACGTCAGGAACGCGTAGTACGACAGGCTCTGCAGCCCCATGAACCCGGTCACCGCGATCGCCACCGGGTCCCGCAGCAGGGCCGCCATCCGGGGCTCGTCGGCCTCTCGCGGGGCGTCGGCGACCCGGCGCGACCCCCGGACGTGCCCGGGACTGCGGAGCGCCCGCGGGAGCCACACCACGAACGCCAGGGCCGCCGGCAGCGCCCAGAACGCCAGGGCCGGGCGCCACGCACCGCCGAACGCGGTCATCAGCGGCACGACGGCCGCCGATGCCACTGCCGCGCTCAGGAAGAGCGCCGTCGAGTAGAGCCCCATCATCAGGCCGACGCGGTGCGCGAAGTCGGTCTTGATCGCCGCGGGCATCAGCACGTTCGCCACCGCGATGGCCGCGCCCGCCAGGACGGTCCCGCCGTAGAGTGCCCACCCGTGCGGCTCGAGGCGCAGCGCGATGCCGAGCGCCAGGACCGCCATCGTCAGTCCGAGCAGCCGGTGCAGCCCGATCCGCCGGGTCAGGACCGGCGTCAGGAACGCGAAGGCACCGAACGCGAACACCGGGATCGTCGTCAGCAGGCTGGCCGCCGAGGGAGACAGGTGCAGGGACCGCTCGATCGCGGCCAGCACCGGTCCGACCGAGGCGACGCCCATCCGCAGGTTGATCGCCACGAGCAGGAGCCCCGCCCCGACGTACCACGCCGCCAGGACCCGGCGCCGAGCGGTGGGGACGGGGACGGATGCGGTGCTCGCGGTGGCCATGGCTCCATCCGACCAGCTGCCGCGGCTGCGCGGAACACGTACACTGCCGATCGATGTCGGATTCCCGCCTTGCTGACGACCGGCCCGAGGCCGCCTTCCGGTTCGACCACGCCGAGACCACCGAACCGCACACCCATCCGCGCGGGCACCTCGTCTACGCCGCGAGCGGCGTGCTCTCGCTCATCACGGACGGCGGCGCGTGGATCGCGCCACCCAACCGGGTGGCCTGGGTGCCGGCCGGTGCCGAGCACCGGCACCGGGCGCACGGGGTGACCGACATGCGCGTCGTGTACCTGTCCCGGGAAGCCGCCACGAGCCTCCCGTCGGGTCCCGCCGTCCTCGCGGTCACCGCGCTCGCCCGGGAGGCCGTGCTCGCCATCACGACGGACGGCCACCGTTCCGACGTGGCCAGGTCGCACCTGCGCGCGGTCCTGGTGGACGAGGTCGCGTCCGCCCCGGAGCAGCCGCTGCACCTGCCGGAGCCGGCCGACCCCCGGCTGCGCCGTGTCGTCGCGCTCGTCGAGCGGGACCTGGGCGCCCCGCGGTCGCTCGCCGCCCTCGCGCGGGAGACGGGCGTCGGGGAGCGGACGCTGACGCGCCTGTTCCGGGAGGAGACCGGGATGGGCTACCGGCAGTGGCGGGCGCAGCTCCGGGTGCACCGCGCGCTGGTGCTCCTGGCGCAGGGGCGGTCGGTCACCGACACGGCGGCTGCGTGCGGCTGGGCCACGACGAGTCAGTGCATCGAGCAGTTCACGCCGCTGGTCGGGCTCACACCGGGTGCGTGGCGTCGCGCTGCGGAACGCGGCTGACGTCCGCGGACGGGTCGGGTGACGCCTGTCCGCTGAACGCGGGAGGGGTCGGGGGACGTGTACCCCGGAAGTGCGTCGCACCGCCCCGGGAAACCGGGAACAGCCGATGGTCGGCATGAACGGAAGCCGTGAATCGACGCGGGCCCATGGCGAGCGAGGTCGGTGACGCCATACGGTCGTACCACCGCACGATGTACCCCGGAACGCGACAGGAGCAGCGCCATGAGCATGACCGCCAGCAGCACGAAGCCGCAGCGTGAACTGACCCTCGACACCGACACGGTCGACACGATCGCGGTGCTCGAAGCCGAAGCGACCAGCAGCATCCGTCCCGCGCGGGCCAAGCTCACCTGGACCCAGGAAGACGCCGGTGAGTGGATCGCGAACTACGGCGGCTACTTCGGCGGCTCCGTTGACAAGCGCGACGGCCGGTACGTCGCCTCCGACACCTTCGGCCTCGTCGTCGGCGAGTTCGCCTCGCTCGAAGACGCCCAGGCGAACCTGGCGGACCGGCTGCACGTGATGCTGCCGACCGTCATCCGCCCCGTCGAGTAGTCGGCCGCAAGAACCAGCAACCGCCCGGGCAGGGCACCGCGTCGCGAAGGAACACCACGAGCATGACCGACACACACCACGCACCGGCCGAGGTCACCCTCGACACCGAGACCATCCGCGTGATCACCGCGATCGAGGCAGAGGTCGTCGCTCCCGAGCAGCGCGCGCACATCACCTGGAGCCGTCCGGACACCGGCCTGTGGGCCGCGAACTACGGCGGCTACTACGGAGGCACCGTCGACCGGCAGGGCACCCACTTCTTCGTCTCCGACACCTTCGGGCAGTACGTCGGGGACTTCCGATCGCTCGACGAAGCGCAGGCGGCCCTCGGGGAGCGACTGCACCGGATCCTGCCCGACGTCATCCGGCCCGTCCGCCCGTAGTCCCGGAGCCCCGGAGTCCCGTCCGGGGGGTGACCCCGCACCCCGTGGAGTGCTCGGCGTGGGTGATCTCTGCGGTGGCGGTTTCCCGCACGGATCCCGATGACGCTGGCTCGAGTCCACCGGCGTCTCTAGCCTCGGCCCCGTGAGCATTGCTGACGTACAGGGGCGACGCAGCCTCGGCGCCCGGTTCGATCCGCGCAGGAACTCGCTGAACGCGATCCGGCTGATCCTGGCCGGACTCGTCGTGCTGTCCCACTCGTGGCCCATCGGTGGGTACGGCCCCGATCCCGTGCTCGGGGACCAGGGCCTCGGGAGCTGGGCCGTCGCCGGCTTCTTCTGCATCTCCGGCTACCTCATCACCACGAGCCGGGTGAACAGCCGCTCCCTCGTCGACTTCGTCTGGCGCCGGGTGCTCCGGATCTACCCGGCGTTCATCGTCGCGCTCGTCGTGGTCGCCTTCGGGATCGCCCCGGCCGTCGTCGCGATGTTCCCCGGCGGCGGGACCTGGACGTTCACGGGCGCGGCGGGGTACGTCTTCCACGACGCGTTCCTCTACATCCGCCAGTACGGCATCACGGGCACGCTGGGGCACGTCCCGTACCCGAACGCGTGGGACGCCTCGCTGTGGACCCTGTTCTTCGAGTTCCTCTGCTACCTCGCGATCGGGTTCCTGGTGTCGCTCGTCGCCGTGCGGTGGCGGACGCGCGCGGTCGTCGCGCTGCTGGTCGTCTGTGCCGCGATCGTCCTCCTGCAGGCAGCCGGGGTGCTGCACCTCCCCGGACAGATCGAGGCCACCGCCCGGCTCGGCGGGTACTTCGGCGGCGGTGCGCTGCTCTACCTGCAGCGCGACCGGATCCCGGTCGCCTGGCCGCTCGTGCTGCTGGCCGCTGCACTCGTGGTGGCCGTCGCGGCGCTCGGGGTGTCCGGTGCGCTGGTCGGCGTCCCCCTCGCCTACCTGTGCCTGGTCGCCGGCATCCTCCTGCCGCTGCACTGGATGGGCGCCCGCAACGACGTCTCGTACGGCCTGTACATCTACGGCTTCCCCGTGCAGCAGACGATGGTGCTCGCGTTCCCGCACCAGCAGCTGCCGGTCGTCGTGTTCGCGGCGCTGTCGGTCGTGGCGGCGCTGCCGTTCGCATGGGCGAGCTGGCTGTTCGTCGAACGACCGGCGATGCGCCTCAAGCGGGTGTTCGCCCGACGCCCCGTCGATGCCGAGGGGCACGTCGAGGAGCGGTCCCTGTCGGCTACGCCACCGGCTCGATGAGCTGTGGGCCGTTGTTCTTCACGCTGTTGACCGTCCGGGAGACCTCGTACTGCTCGAGGCCCGCGGCCACCGCGAGCGACTCGTGGTCGAGCAGCGCGAGCAGGTCGTCGGTGTGGAGCTCCCCGCCGAGCCAGTCGTCGTAGCCGTCCGGGGTCAGGAAGGCCGGCATCCGGTCGTGCACTTCCCCGGGGGCGACGTGGGCGTCCCTGGTGATGATCGCCAGCGACAGCTTCCACTTGTCCGGGTCACCCTCGGGCTTCGTCGGGTCCGGCCACGCGCTGACGACCCCGGCCATCGCGAGGGCACCGCCGGGCTCGTGCACGAAGTGCGGTTCCTTGCCGTCCTCGCGCACCACCCACTCGTAGTAGCCCTGCGCCGGGACGATGCACCGGTTCGTGGAGAAGGCGCGCTTGAACATGCCGCTCGTCGCGACGGTCTCGATGCGGGCGTTGATCGGCTTCGGCCGCTGCTTCTGGAAGTCCTTCGCCCAGCTCGGGACGAAGCCCCAGCTGATCTGCGGGAGTTCGCGCTCCCCGTGGCGCTGCCGGACGGCGAATACCGGGTCCGTGGGGGCGACGTTCCAGCTCGGGACGAGCCCGGTGCCGACGACGCCGGTGTCCTCGTCGACGTGCTCGGTGCGATCGGCGAGTTCCCCGATGAGCTCGGGGAGCAGGTCAGCGGTGGTGTCGGAGACGACGAAGCGGCCACACATGCGCCCAGTGTGCCCGCTGCCGCCGACAGTCGTCAGTCCCCGGGGAGCTGGATCTTCGACCCGTTCGGGGAACGCCGTCGCCCGGGCGGCCGCTCCGGAGCGGCCGGGACGTCGGGGAGCGTCGCGGCGAGGGCTCGGGCGCGCTCGACGCGGCCGAGCCGGATCACGTTCATGACGGTCCGCACCGCCGTGATGAGCGCCACCCAGACGACGATGCGTGCGGGGAGGTCGAGGAGGGCAACGCCGGCGACGGCCAGGACCGTCGCCGCGACGACGACCAGCCCCCGGTAGACCTCGGGGAGCACGCCGGCTCGGACGGCCTCGGCATCGCGCAGCACGTCGTCCCGGTCGCGCGGGTCGATCGTCGGGGCGGTCCTCGCCCGGAAGTACCGTTCGACGTGGTCCGGCGCAGCCATCTGCGATCCCGACCAGTACAGCCGTGCGCCGTCGGCGGTCCGCGGGCGGAGCGGGACGAGGGCGACCGCGAAGGCGCCGAGTCCGGTTGCGAGCAGCGCGGCTCCGATCCACGCCGCCGGCCCCTGGAGGTCCGGCCACGGGGCGACCAGGCCGACGACCACCAGCACCACGAACGCGGCGACCGCGGTGACGACGCCGACGACGAACCCGAAGCGGCGTCGGTCCGCGGGCACGTCCCGGCCGAAGTGGTCGCGGAAGACGCGCCAGCCGAGGGCGTACGTGCTCATGTGGTCCCTGGTACTCCTCAGCGCTGAGCATCGCTCGGACACGCCCGACGAACCGGGTTCGGACGCGCGCCGGTCCGCGTCGCGGAGCCGCTCGTCAGGAATCGTCCAGACAGGCACGGTCACCTGATCCCATGAGTCTCGACATCGTCTACACCGCCGTCGCCCACGCCTCGGGAGGCGGCCGCGACGGGCACGTCCGCAGCGAGGACGACCGTCTCGACCTGGACACGCGTCCCCCGAAGGAGATGGGCGGCAGCGGTGAGGGCACCAACCCGGAGCAGCTCTTCGCCGCCGGCTACGCGGCGTGCTTCCTCGGCGCGCTGCACGCGGCGGGCAAGGAGCTCGGCGTGGACACCACGGACGCGGAGGTCTCGGCGGAGGTCGGCATCGGCGGCAACGGCAACGGCGGCTTCGGGCTGGCCGTCGAGCTGGACGTCTACACGCCGAACGTCGAGCAGGCCAAGCGGCAGCGGGCCGTCGAGCGCGCGCACGAGATCTGCCCGTACTCGAACGCCACCCGGGGCAACATCACCGTCACGCTGTCCCTCGTCGACTGACCTCGTGGCCACCACGCGCTGTCCCTGTCTCAGCGGGAACCCGTACGACGAGTGCTGCGGCCCGCTGCACGCAGGCGCCGCGGCGCCGACGGCGGAACGGCTGATGCGCTCGCGCTTCTCCGCGTTCGCGCTCGGGCTGCCCGAGTACCTGCTGCTCTCGTGGCACCCGAGCACCCGACCGGACACGCTCGAGCTCGACGCGGAGCAGCGGTGGACACGGCTCGACGTCCTGTCCACCCGGGACGGAGGCCCGTTCGACTCGCGCGGACAGGTCACGTTCCGCGCGTGGTGGCGCACCGACAGCGAGCGTGGCACGCTCGAGGAGACGAGCGACTTCGTCCGCGAACAGGGCCGCTGGTTCTACGTCGACGGCGTGGTCGCCACCTGAGTCCCGACAGGAGTGCCCATGCCGTCCCGTGACCTCGCCGCCTTCGGTGCCCGGACCACCGCCGCCGAGGTCCTCGACGGCATCGACCTCACCGGACGGACGGCGATCGTCACCGGCGCCGCCTCGGGCATCGGCATCGAGACCGCCCGGGCGCTCGCCGGCGCCGGTGCCGTCGTGACGATGGCCGTGCGCGACGTCGCAGCGGGGCACCGTGTGGCAGACGACATCGCCCGGTCCACCGGACGAGCAGCACCCGCGGTGCGTGCACTGCACCTCGACCGCCCCGATTCCGTCGAGGCCTTCGCGGCGGACTGGGACGGCCCGCTCGACGTCCTGGTGGCGAACGCCGGGATCATGGACGCGCCGGAGTCGTACACGGCGGCCGGGTGGGAGTCGCAGTTCGCGACGAACCACCTCGGGCACTTCGCGCTCGCACGCGGCCTGCACCGGGCACTCGCCGCGTCCGGCTCCGCGCGGATCGTCGCCGTGTCGTCGAGCGGCCACGGATCATCGCCCGTCGTGTTCGACGACCTGTTCTTCCGCCGCCGTCCCTACGAGCCCGGGCTGGCGTACGCGCAGTCCAAGACGGCGAACGCCCTCTTCGCCGTCGGGGTCGGACTCCGCTGGGCCGAGGACGGCATCACCGCGAACTCCTGCATGCCGGGCGGGATCTGGACCGGGCTGCAGAAGCACTGGGACCCGGACGTCCTGGCGGCGACGAAGGTGGCTGCCGCCGACGTCGTGAAGACACCCGAGCAGGGCGCGGCCACGTCCGTCCTGCTCGCCACCGCTCCGGAACTCGCCGGAGTCTCCGGCCGGTACTACGAGGACTGCCACGAGGCCGCCGTCGTCGACGCGATCCAGGACGGGCTGTACGGGGTACGGCCGTGGGCGCTCGACCCGACGGACGCCGACCGGCTGTGGGACGTGTCGGTCGCGCTCCTCGACGCCGAGGGCCGGACCCGACAGGCCTGAACGGACGGCCGGGGTCAGCCGCCGATCTGCTCGGGCAGTCCGACGGCGACGCGCATCGCACGGCGGACCGCGGCCTCCGACGGCAGGAGCTCGTCCTCGTCGCCGGTCAGGAAGAACCGGATCTGGCCGATCGCCTGCTCGGTGAGCATGTCCAGGCCGTTCAGCACCCGTCCGCCGGCGGCTTCCCAGCGCGTGGACGCCGCGGTCGGCCACGGCTCGTACGCGACGTCGAAGAGCACCGCGTCGGGGCCCGACGGGCGCAGTGGCAGCTCGTCGGCCGCGCCGCCGGGGAGCGTCGAGATCACGAAGCCGAGCGGCCCCGCCTGCTCGAGGTCGGCGAGGGGGTGCACCTCGAGCGTGATCCCGAGCCGGGTCGCGAGGCCGACGAGGTCCCGCGCCTTCGCGGTGTCGCGGAGGAACACCCGGACGAGACGGGCGCCGAGGCGGAGCGATGCCGTCAGCGCACTCGCCGCCGTCGCCCCGCCGCCGAGGATCGTCGCCTCACCGGGGACGTGCCCGAGGGCAGCGACCGGACGGACCAGTCCCTCGACGTCGGTGTTCGCGCCGGCGCGCACCACCCGGCCGCCCTCGGAACGGAACGCGAGCGTGTTGGCGACCCCGAGCTCGTCCACGAGCGGTGTCGTGCGATCGAGCAGCGGGAGCACCTCGCGCTTCAGCGGCATCGTCAGGCTGAGCCCCCGCTGATCTGGACCGAGCCCGGCGATGAACGCGTCCAGACCGCCGGAGGCGACCTCGTGCCTCCCGTACGTGAAGGGCAACCCCAGGACGTCGTAGGCCGCTGCGTGGAGCGTGGGCGAGAGCGAGTGTGCGATCGGCGAGCCGAGCACGGCGAGGCGTGTGCGATCGGGGTCCTGGTACGACGTGGCCACGGGTCCAGAGCCTATCCATCCGCGTTTCGTGGCGGACCCTTAGGTTAGGCTTACCTTCGTGATCCGTACCTCCCTCTCCAAGCAGCGCTTCCGGCGCGTACTCGCCGCCGCCGGTGCCGTGGTGGCCGCCTCGCTCGTCCTCGCCGGATGCTCGTCCGGCTCGTCGACCACCTCGCCGGAGGCATCGTCGTCCTCCGCCGACGGTCAGTTCCCGGTGTCGATCACCACGGCACTCGGCACGACGAAGATCGACTCGCAGCCCAAGCGCGTCGTCGCCCTCGGCTGGGGCGACGCCGAGACCGCACTCGAACTCGGCGTGCAGCCCGTCGGTGCCAGCGACTGGCTCGCCTTCGGCGGCGACGGCGTCGGCCCGTGGCTCAAGGGTGCGTACACGAAGTCCCCGAAGATCATCAACACGCTCGAGCCCAGCTACGAGGACATCCTCAAGCTCAAGCCGGACGTGATCCTCGACGTGAAGTCCTCCGGCGACAAGGACCGCTACGCCAAGCTCTCCGCGATCGCGCCAACCGTGGCGATCCCGAAGGGCGCGGAGAACTACCTCGCCTCGACGAAGCAGCAGACCACGATGATCGCGAAGGCGCTCGGCAAGGTCTCCGAGGGCAAGAAGCTGCTCGCCGGCGTCGACGACGCGTACGCCGCCGCGCGGAAGGCGCACCCGGAGTTCCAGGACAAGACCGCGGTGATCGGCGCCTACACGTCGGAGGGCTTCGGTGCCTACGCCTCCGCGGACAGCCGGGCCACCTTCATGCAGAACCTGGGCTTCACGATCCCGGCGAAGATCGACCAGGAAGCGGGCAAGCAGTTCTCCGTCCACCTCTCGGACGAGAACCTCGACCTGCTGAACGCCGACCTCACGGTGATCCTGCCGATCTACGTCGAGGCGTCGGCGGCAGAGTCCGATCCGCTGTTCCAGAAGGTGCCGTCGGTCGAGGCCGGCCACTTCATCGTGTTCTCCGACAAGGACGTCTCGTCCGCGTTCTCGATGGGGACCACCGCTGCGATCGAGTGGGCGCTCAAGCGCCTGCCGGACCAGTTCGCGTCGAAGCTCGGCTGATCAGCGCGGTCAGTTCGCGAAGAGCGAGCCGAGGAACGCGAAGAGCAGCGTGATGAGCGGCAGGGAGCCCTGGACGAACGCGGAGTTGAGGTACCGGCGACCGGTCCCCGCGAGGATCACCGCGGCGCCGAGCATGCTCGCCGTCGAGAAGACGATCAGCGTCCAGCCGCTCACCGCGCTGCCCGTCACGACGAACAGGACACCGAGCACCGCGCCGATCGCGAGGAACAGGTTGTAGAAGCCCTGGTTGAACGCGAGGGCTCGCGTCGCCCGGGCTTCGGCGTCCGATGCCATGCCGAAGATCCGCCGGACCCGGGGGCTGGTCCACGCCACCGACTCGAGGAAGAAGATGTACACGTGCACGAGTCCAGCGAGGACCGCGCACACACTCGAGATGACGAGGAGCACCGACATGGGTTCCATTGTCCCAGCACCGAAGGGGTGCTCAGGTCCCACTCAGCTTCGGACGTGGCGCGCTCTCGCGTAACCGACACCTGGCGGCCAGCCGGACGCCGTTAGGCTCGGCACATGAGCGAGTACGACGACGCGGCCGTGGCGGAACTGCAGAGCATCCGGCAGAGCATCGACAACATCGACGCCGCCGTGATCCACATGCTCGCGGAGCGCTTCAAGTACACCCAGCGTGTGGGGTACCTCAAGGCCAGCGCGGGGATGCCGGCGGCGGACCCCGACCGCGAACGCATCCAGGTCGCCCGACTGCGCTCCCTCGCCGCCGAGTCCCACCTGGACCCCGCGTTCGCGGAGAAGTTCCTGAACTTCATCGTCGCCGAGGTCATCCACCACCACGAGCAGATCGCCGAGGAAGAAGCGTGAGCGCTCCGGCGCTGCCCACGCTGCTCATCGGGTCGTACACTGCCACCGGCGGGGGCACCGCGACCGGCATCTCCGTCGTCGAGGACGGCGTCGCCTCGACCGTCGCCGTGCTGGACGACCCCTCGTTCCTGGCCGTCTCCGGCGACCGCGTGTACGCCGTTTCCGAGCTCGCCGACGGCAGCGTGAGTGCCTTCCGCCGACGCGGCACCGCCCTCGAACACCTCTGGGACGCACCGTCCGGCGGGGACGCCCCGTGCCACGTCCGGGTCGATCCGTCCGGTGCGCTCGTCGTCACGAACTACGTGTCCGGCACCGTCACGGCCGTGTCCCTGGCCGCGGCGGAGTCACTCGCCGCGTCCGTCCTGGCGAGCGACGGGGTCGTCGGTGCGCACGGGGCAGGGGACTCCGTCGTCGTCCCGGAATCCGCCGTGGACACCGCGGTGCTCCCCGACGCCACCGGCCCCGTCGAGGACCGGCAGGAGGGGCCGCACGCCCACCAGTCGATCGCGACGCCCGACGGCACGCTGCTCGTCGCGGACCTCGGCGGGGACGCACTGCACGAGTACCGGGTGGACCTCGGTCCGGAGTCCGTCGCGCTCGAGGTGGTGCGCGTGCACCACGTCGAGCCCGGCGTCGGCCCGCGGCACATGGCCTGGTACGACGGCGACCTGTTCGTCGCGGGGGAGCTCGACGGTCGCGTGCACCGCCTCCGTCGTGACGAGTCCGGAGCGTTCCGCGTCGTCGCGTCCGCACCGACGTTCGACGGTCCGGTCGGCGAGTCGCTCCTCAGCCACATCGAGGTGGACGAGGACGGCCGCGTGGTCGTCGCCGTCCGTGGACGTGACGTGATCGTCGTGCTGGACGCCGCGGACGGCGGGCTGACGCTCGTCGGGTCCGCACCGTGCGGCGGTGTGTGGCCGCGGCACTTCGCCCGGGTGCCCGGGTACGTCCTGGTCGCGAACCAGATGTCGGACGCGATCGCGGTCCTGCCCGTGGGTGATGACGGCGTCCCCGGGGAGGCAGTCGCGCAGATCCCGGTCGGGACGCCGACCTGCATCGTCCCGCTGTAGCGGTCCTGCGGGCCGCGCTGGCTTGCGGACCTGCGGGCCTGCGGGCCTGCGGGCCGCGGACCTGCGGGTCGCGCTGGCTTGCGGCTCGCGCTCGGTCAGACCTCGATGAGGTTCTCGAACGCGCGGCCCTCGGCCAGCGCCGCCACCTGACGGCGCATCAGCTCGATGGACCGCGGCACGCTGAGGTCCGTGTTGCCGCCGACGTGCGGTGTCAGCACCGTGTTCGGCGTGGTCCAGAGCGGGTGCCCCTCGGGGAGCGGTTCGGGGTCGGTGACGTCGAGCCCGGCGGACAGCCGGCCGCTCGAGAGCTCGGCGACGAGGGCGTCGGTGTCCACGACCTTGCCGCGCGCGACGTTCACCACCAGGGCGCCGTCGGGCAGTGCGGCGAGGAGATCGGCGTCGACGAGTCGTTCGGTCTCGTCCGTCAACGGCGTGATGAGCACGAGCACGTCGGTCGTCCGCGCGAGCTCGGGCAGCTCGCTGAACGCGTGCACGTGCCGGCCGTCCTGCTCGCGGGCGGTCCGAGCCACCACGGTCACCTCGGTCTTGAACGCCTCGAACCGGGTGGCGATCGCACCGCCGATCGCGCCGTAGCCCACCACGGTGACCCGTCGGTCCGCCAGTGACCGGGTCTGCCGGACGTCCCAGACGCCCTTCGCACGGTCGAACTGGAACTGCCCGAGTTCGCGGAGGGACGTCAGCGCGAGCCCGACGGCGAGTTCCGCCGTCTCGTCGTCGTGGATCCCACGGCCGTTCGCCAGCTGCGCGTGTCCGGGGACGTGCGGCACCGCGTGCTCGTAGCCGGCGCTCGGCAGCTGCAGGAGCTGCAGGTTCGGCAGGTCGTGCACGTACTGCCAGCGGTGGCGCCCCTGGAAGTAGAACGGCAGGAGCGTGACCGCGACCTCGTCAGCGCGCGGGTACGGCGCCTCGAGGTCCCAGACGTCGAGCTCGACGCCGTCCGGCACGGGGCCGAAACGGTCGACGAGTTCAGCGAAGGGCAGCGTGACGATCGGCACCGGGGATCAGCTGTCGGTGCGCGGCGAGAAGGTGCCGTCCGAGGCGAGCGGGCCACGGCCCAGGACACCTTCGGTGACGGCCTCCTGGATCACGTCGCCGAAGTGGCCGGGCAGGGTCGCGCCGTGCGTGCCACGGAGCTCCTCCACGGTCGCTTCGAACGCGCCCTGGACCTCGAGCGCCTGCGAGGTGCCGTCGGTCACGCCGATGCGGAGCACCGGGAAGCCCCGGCCGTTGCAGAGACCCTGGAAGCGGACGTCGTCTTCACGGCGGACGGTCACGATGACGCGGGCCGTCGACTCCGAGAAGAGCGCCGTCGCGGTGTCGACGCCGTCACGGCTCTCGAGCTCGTCGAGCACGACGCGTGCACCGACGCCGAAGCGCAGGACCGACTCGGCGAGCGACTGGCCGAGGCCGCCGTCCGCGAGGTCGTGGGCGCTCGTCAGGAGCTGCTCGTCCGCAGCGGCGTGCACGAGCTCGGCGAGTGCCTTCTCGCGCGCGAGGTCGACGCGCGGCGGCCGACCACCGAGGTGACCGTGCACCGTGCCGGCCCATGCGGAGCCGTCCAGCTCGAGGTTCGTCGTGCCGAGCAGGTAGATGTTGTGACCGTCGTCCTGCCAGCCGGACGGGATCCGGAGTGCGACGTCGTCGATCACGCCGAGCACACCGACGACCGGGGTCGGGTGGATCGGGGTCGACCCGGTCTGGTTGTAGAACGACACGTTGCCGCCGGTGACCGGGATCCCGAGCTCCATGCAGCCGTCCGCGAGGCCCTCGACGGCCTCGGAGAACTGCCACATGACCTCGGGGTTCTCCGGGGAGCCGAAGTTCAGGCAGTCGGTGACCGCCGCGGGAACGGCACCGGTGACGGCGACGTTCCGGTACGCCTCGGCGAGGGCCAGACGCGCGCCCTGCTTCGGGTCGAGCTGGCAGTAGCGGCCGTTGGCGTCGGTGGCGATCGCGACGCCGAGCCCGGTCTCCTCGTCGACGCGGATCATGCCACCGTCGTCCGGGAAGGAGAGCGCGGTGTTGCCGAGCACGTAGGTGTCGTACTGGTTCGTGACCCAGTTCTTCGACGACAGGTTCGGCGAGCCGAGGAGCTGGAGGAACTGCGCCTTGAGCGCCGGACCCGTCTCCGGGCGGTCGAGCGAGTCCGCGCCGTCGGCCTGCAGGGCGTCGATCCAGGTCGGGTACGCGACCGGGCGGTCGTAGACCGGACCGTCGACGGCGACCGTGCGCGGGTCGACGTTCACGATCTCCTTGCCCTGCCAGTCGATGACGAGGCGGCCGGTGCCGGTGACCTCGCCGAGGACGCTGGTCTCGACCTCCCACTTGTCGACGACGGCCAGGAAGGCGTCGAGCTTGTCGGGGCGGACGACCGCCATCATGCGCTCCTGGCTCTCCGACATGAGGATCTCCTCGGCGGTGAGCGTGGGGTCGCGCAGCAGGACGTCGTCGAGCGAGATGTGCATGCCACCGTCGCCGTTGCTGGCGAGTTCCGAGGTGGCGCAGGAGATGCCGGCGGCGCCGAGGTCCTGGATGCCCTCGACGAGCTCCTTCTGGAACAGCTCGAGGCAGCACTCGATGAGGACCTTCTCGGCGAACGGGTCGCCGACCTGCACGGCGGGGCGCTTGGTGGGGCCGCCCTCGGTGAAGGTGTCGGACGCCAGGATCGACGCGCCGCCGATGCCGTCGCCGCCGGTGCGGGCGCCGAAGAGGACGACCTTGTTGCCGGCGCCGGAGGCGTTCGCCAGGTGCAGGTCCTCGTGACGCAGCACGCCGACCGCGAGCGCGTTGACCAGCGGGTTGCCCTGGTACACGGAGTCGAAGTAGGTCTCGCCGCCGATGTTCGGCAGGCCGAGGCAGTTGCCGTAGAACGAGATGCCGCCGACCACGCCGTGCACGACGCGCGCCGTGTCCTCGTGGTCGATCGCGCCGAAGCGGAGCTGGTCCATCACGGCGACCGGGCGGGCGCCCATCGAGATGATGTCGCGGACGATGCCGCCGACACCGGTGGCAGCACCCTGGTACGGCTCGACGTAGGAGGGGTGGTTGTGCGACTCGACCTTGAAGGTCACCGCCCAGCCGTTGCCGACGTCGACCACACCGGCGTTCTCGCCCATGCCGACCATCAGGTTCTTGGTCATCTCCGGCGTGACCTTCTTGCCGAACTGCCGGAGGTAGTTCTTGCTCGACTTGTACGAGCAGTGCTCCGACCACATCACGGAGTACATCGCCAGCTCACCCGAGGTGGGGCGGCGGCCGAGGATCTCGCGGATCTTCGCGTACTCGTCCGCCTTGAGCCCGAGGGCTTCGTAGGGCTGGTCCTTGTCGGGCGTCGCTGCGGCGTCCTGGACGGTGTCGGGCTCGGGGCGCACGAAGGTCGTCACGGTGTTGTCGTTCCCTGCTGCAGTGGAGTCGGTCACGTCGGTCGGCTCGGTCACTTGACGAGCGTCGACTCGATCACGGAGGTGAAGAAGGTGAGGCCGTCCGTGCCGGAGGCCATCGCCGCGGGGGTGTCCGGGCCGAAGCCGGGCTCGGTCGCGTGCTCGGGGTGCGGCATCAGGCCGACGACGTTGCCGCGCTCGTTCGAGACGCCGGCGATGTCGTCGATGGACCCGTTCGGGTTCACGCCGAGGTAGCGGAACACGACCTGGCCGTTGTCCTCGATGCGCTTGATCTCGTCGGCGTCCGCGACGAAGCGGCCGTCGGCGTTCTTCAGCGGGATGGTGATCTCCTGCTGCGCGGTGAACCCGGAGGTCCAGGCGGTGCCGGCGTTCTCGACGCGGAGCTTCTGGTCGCGGCGGATGAACTGCTGGTGCGCGTTGCGGGTGTGGGCGCCGGGGACCAGGCGCGCTTCCGCGAGCATCTGGAAGCCGTTGCAGATCCCGAGGACCGGCATGCCCTTGCCCGCGGCGTCGATGACCTCGGCCATGATCGGCGCCTTGGCGGCGATCGCTCCGGCACGGAGGTAGTCGCCGTAGGAGAACCCGCCGGGGAGCACGATGGCGTCGACGCCCTGCAGGTCGTGGTCGCCGT
This sequence comes from Curtobacterium sp. PhB136, assembly GCF_004346855.1. Lineage (NCBI taxonomy): Bacteria > Bacillati > Actinomycetota > Actinomycetes > Micrococcales > Microbacteriaceae > Curtobacterium > Curtobacterium sp. PhB136. The sequence continues at coordinate 40,119 of NZ_SMGH01000004.1, read as the reverse complement.
GCCACAGCGCGACGGGGTCGGCGCCGGCGAGACGCACGGCGCGCTGGGCGTCGCGGTCGTCGAGCGAACCGGGGAACGTGATGACACCGATGCGCATGGAGGTCACTCCGCGTCGGCGACGCTGACCGAGACGACGTCCTCGATCACGGCGTTGGAGAAGATGTCGGCCGCGATCTCGCGGACCTCGGCGAGCTTGGCGTCGTCGACGGGGCCGTCGACGGTCACCTCGAATCGCTTGCCGATGCGGACGTTGGTCAGGTCGTTCTTGCCGAGGCGGGCGAGGGCGTTGCCCACCGCCTTGCCCTGGGGGTCGAGGATCTCGGCCTTCGGCATGACCTCGACGACGATCGTTGGCACGTGTTCACTCCAGCACGGGGGGTCGGGTGGGGACCGCATCAGTCTATGCGGCGCGCGCGGCGCGCCCGACCGGTTGTGAAGAACTCCTCCAACGCGTATATTCCAACTCGAATAGTCCACCCGGAACATCTGACTGGAGGCTCGTGTGACGTCGCTCACGCCGCTCGCGTTCGCCTCGCTCGGCCTCCTCGCCGAGGGGCCGATGCACCCCTACGAGATGTTCCAGACGATGATCCACCGCAAGGACGACCGACACGTCAAGGTGCGGCCCGGCACGCTCTACCACCAGGTCGGCCGTCTCACGGAGCTCGGCCTGGCCGAGGTCGTCGGGACCGACCGGGACGGCAACCGCCCCGAACGCACCACCTACGCCATCACCGACGCCGGGCGTTCCGCGCTCCGCGACGGGCTCCGACGCATGGTCGCCGAGCCCGCCGAGGAGTACCCGGAGTTCCACCTCGCCCTCGCGGAGATCGAGAACCTCCCCGTGCCCGAGGCGGTCGATGCCGTCCGGGTGCGAGTGGCGGCGCTCCGTGACGAACTGGCCTTCTACGACCAGGGACTCGCGGACATGCGCGCCAAGGGCCTCGCGGAACGCTTCCGCCTGGACGTGGCGTACGTCCGTGCCATGCTCACGACGCAGATCGAGTGGCTCTCCGCCACGGCCGACCGGATCGCGAGCGGCGACATCCCCTGGGACGGTCCGGCCGTCCCCGACGACATCACCACGAACAGCAAGGAAACCACTCGATGACCACCGTCACGCCCCCGCGGACGACCGAGAAGAAGCCGTGGCCCGCGCTCTGGGCGCTCGTCGTCGGCTTCTTCATGATCCTCGTCGACTCGACCATCGTGTCCGTCGCCACCCCCACCATCGCGCAGAAGCTGGACGCGGACATCAACGCCGTGATCTGGGTGACCAGCGCCTACCTCCTCGCCTACGCGGTCCCGCTGCTCATCACCGGACGCCTCGGTGACCGGTTCGGCCCGAAGGTCCTGTACCAGGTCGGCCTCGTGGTCTTCACGCTCGCCAGCCTCTGGTGCGGGCTCTCCGGCTCGATCGAGATGCTCATCGTCGCCCGCGTCGTGCAGGGCCTCGGCGCCGCGATGATGACCCCGCAGACGATGTCCGTCATCACGCGGATGTTCCCGCCGCAGAACCGTGGCGCGGCCATGGGCCTGTGGGGTGCCACCGCGGGCATCGCCTCCCTCGTCGGTCCGATCGCGGGCGGCCTGCTCGTCGACGGCTTCGGCTGGGAGTGGATCTTCTTCGTGAACGTCCCCGTCGGCGTCGTCGCGTTCGTCCTCGCGCAGCGCTTCGTGCCCTCGTTCGACCGGCACCAGCACCGCTTCGACTACCTCGGCATCGTGCTCTCCGCGGTCGGCATGTTCCTGCTCGTCTTCGGCATCCAGGAAGGCGAGACCTACGACTGGGGCACCATCGCCGGTCCGATCTCCGTCTGGGCGCTCATCATCGCCGGCCTCGTCGTGCTCGCCGCGTTCGTGGTCTGGCAGGGCGTGCAGAAGACCGAGCCGCTGCTGCCGCTCGGGCTCTTCAAGGACCGCAACTTCACGCTCGCGAACATCGCGATCACGGCCGTCGGCGTCGCGATCTCCTCGTTCGCCCTCCCGCTGATGCTCTGGGCGCAGGACGTCAAGGACTTCAGCCCGACGCAGGCCGCGCTGCTCCTCGTCCCGATGGCCGTGCTCTCCGCGGCCCTCGCACCGCTGGTCGGCAAGAACCTCAACCGCTGGAACCCGCGCTGGGTCGCCGCGTTCGGTCTCGCCTGCTTCTCGGGTGGTCTGTTCTGGTTCGCCGGCCTCGTCGCGGCGAACGCCGGCTGGCAGGTCATCCTGCTGCCGAGCGCCCTGCTCGGCATCGCCAACGCCTGCATGTGGGGTCCGCTGTCGGTCTCCGCGACGCGGAACCTCTCGCCGCGCCTCGCCGGTGCCGGCTCGGGCGTGTACAACACCACGCGCCAGATCGGTGCGGTGCTCGGTTCGGCCGGCATCGCCGCCCTGATCGAGGCCCGCATCACCGCGAACTTCCCGTCCTCCACAGGTGGGTCGTCCGCGGGCGGCGCCGAGCAGCAGGTCGGTTCGCTGCCGTCCTTCCTGCTCGACCCGTTCTCGAAGGCCATGGGGCAGTCGCTGATCCTGCCGGCGGTCGTCCTCGTGGTGGCCATCGTCGCCGCGCTGTTCCTGGCGAAGCCGAAGCAGACCGTCGCCTGGGCGCAGACCGGTGCGGTCGCGACGCAGCCCGGCGCCCCGGAAGAGCCGGCCCGCGCCGAGCACGGCTCGCACGCCGCCGGTGCCGCGCCGACGAGCCCCGAAGCGGAGCTCGCCGCGTCCGATCACCACGGTCGTCACGCCGACGTGTGACCCGCGCCACCCGGAGCCCCCGCCCACCTCGGTGGACGGGGGCTCCGTCGTGCCTGGCCCGGCGCGTTCGGCCTGCTCCGCTCGGCCCGGCGCGACAACACCGCTGTCGTACGACAGCGGTCCTGTCGTCCGCAGGCGTGCGCAACAGTTGCGCACACCGCCTGACGACGAGGTCGTTGTCGTACGACAGCGGGCCTGTCGTTCCGAGTCGACCCTTCGCGACGCCCCGCAGCCGCGCCACCCGACCCGCCGGCGCGCGGCGCTCACCCGCGGCGGGACAGGTGCGCCCGCGTGAGCGCCTCCATCTCCTCGTCGGAGAGGGCGTCGACGGCGCGGGCCTCGCGGCGGTCGGTCCGCTGCCACCGCACGAACAGCGAGATCAGCACCGGGATGTCCGCGACCTCGGCGATGAACCACAGCAGGTCTCCGGCGAGGTGCTGGTCACGCAGCGGCGACGGGAACCACCCCGGCCCGACGGCCATCCGCGTCGCACCGTCCAGCACGTGGTCGGTGATCCGCAGCACGATGCCCGGGATCGCGTCGAGCATCAACTCCACGAACGCGAGCAGGAACTCCGCCGTGACGAACGTCGACGAGCGCAGCACCCCGGGCTCGGACAGCGGCGCGAGCAGCCCGAACCCGAGCACCGGGACGAGCACCGTGATGGCGATGGCCCAGACCGAGGACGTCCGGATCGCCGCCGACAGCGGTGTCAGCAGGAGGCAGAACAGCGCGAGTGCGACCAGTGGCGACACGATCGCGTTGCCGAGCACGCGCACCGGACGCGACCCCATCAGGACGGAGGCTCCGCGGGCGAGCCGATCCGGGCCTCCCGTCCAGAGCAACGTGACCGGCGCTGCGAACGCGGCGAACGTGGGGACCGCGAAGAAGAGCAGCGAGAGCCGCAGCACGAACGCCCACCGCAGGGTCTGGTCGTAGACGCCGACGATGCCGAACTGCAGGATCCCGAACAGGACCAGGGCTCCGGCGAAGGACAGCGTCCGCCACCACGGCCAGGGCGCGCCGCGTCGGTGTGCGCCGACGACCCACCAGCCGTACGTCACGCCGGCGACGGCGATCAGGACCGCGGCGAGGGGGTCGAGGTGCCAGGTGCTCCAGAACTCGGACGGTGACGGCGTGGGGTGCCTCCTGTGGTCGCTGCACCGACAATCCTCCGCGCACGACCGGGTGGATCGGGGCCGTCCGCCGTGAGAACCGGTTCAGGAGCAGAACCGTGTACAGTGGTGTTGTCTTGATTGCTGCAAAAGAAGGGGACCCCATGGACGCCGATGCAGACCTGCTCCGCACCGCCGGTCTCCGCGTCACGACCCCGCGGCTCGCGGTCCTCCGTGCGACCGAGACGATGCCGCACGCAACGGCCGACGACATCGTCACCGCACTCGCGGCGGAGCTCCCGACCACCAGCCACCAGGCGGTCTACGGCGTCCTCGCGGCGCTGACCGGCGTCGGGCTCGTCCGCCGGATCGAACCGGCCGGCAGCCCCGCACGCTACGAACGCCGCACCGGCGACAACCACCACCACATCGTGTGCACCATGTGCGGCACCATCGCGGACGTCGACTGCGCCGTCGGGCACTCGCCGTGCCTGACCCCGTCGGATGCGCACGGGTTCGCCGTCACCACCGCCGAGGTCACCTACTGGGGGATCTGCGAGCAGTGTGCGGCGGCCGAGCGCGACGACGCCGAGCCCGTCACGGCCTAGCCGCGCCAGCACGAACCGGCGCGAGCGCGAGCACCAGCGCAACCGCCCCACCGACCACCCGAAGCACCCCTGACCGCACAACCGTTCCAACCGAGGAGGACCCGTGTCCGACCAGAACACGACGCCCGGCCAGCCGGCCGGCACCCCCACCACGACCACCAACAGCGGCGCCCCCGTGTCGAGTGACCAGCACTCCATGGGCGTCGGCGCGGACGGGCCCCTCGCCCTCCACGACCACTACCTCGTCGAGAAGCTCGCCCAGTTCAACCGTGAGCGCGTCCCGGAGCGGGTCGTCCACGCGAAGGGCGGCGGCGCCTTCGGCACCTTCACCGTCACGCAGGACGTCAGCCGCTTCACCCGCGCCGCGTTCCTGCAGCCCGGACAGCAGACCGAGATGCTCGCCCGCTTCTCCAGCGTCGCCGGCGAGCAGGGCTCCCCGGACACCTGGCGCGACCCCCGCGGCTTCGCGCTGAAGTTCTACACGACCGAGGGCAACTACGACCTCGTCGGCAACAACACCCCGGTGTTCTTCATCCGCGACGGCATCAAGTTCCCCGACTTCATCCGCTCGCAGAAGCGTCTGCCCGGCTCGCACCTCCGCGACCACGACATGCAGTGGGACTTCTGGACGCTCTCGCCCGAGTCCGCGCACCAGGTCACGTGGCTGATGGGCGACCGTGGTCTGCCGGCCTCGTGGCGGAACATGGACGGCTTCGGGTCGCACACGTACCAGTGGGTCAACGCCGAGGGCGAGCGCTTCTGGGTGAAGTACCACTTCCTCACCGAGCAGGGCCACGCGACCCTGACGCAGGAGGACGCCGACCGCATCGCCGGCGAGGACGCGGACTTCCACATCCGCGACCTCCACGCAGCGATCGAGCGTGGCGACAACCCGCGCTGGACCCTCAAGGTGCAGGTCATGCCCTACGAGGACGCCGCGTCCTACCGCTTCAACCCGTTCGACCTGACGAAGGTGTGGCCGCACGCGGACTACCCCCTCATCGAGGTCGGCACGATGGAGCTGAACCGCAACCCGGAGAACTACTTCGCCGAGATCGAGCAGGCCACCTTCGCGCCGTCGAACTTCGTGCCCGGCATCGCGGCGAGCCCGGACAAGATGCTCCTCGCGCGCATCTTCAGCTACGCGGACGCCCAGCGGTACCGCGTCGGCACGAACCACGCGCAGCTGCCGGTGAACGCGCCGAAGAACGAGGTGCACTCGTACTCGAAGGACGGCGCGATGCGCTTCGACTTCCAGAAGTCCGAGGTCCCCGTGTACGCGCCGAACTCCCTCGGTGGCGCACACGCCGACCCCGCCGCGACCGACGACGCCCCCGGCTGGGAGTCCGACGGTGCGCTGCAGCGTTCCGCGGCGACCCTCCACCCGGAGGACGACGACTTCGGTCAGGCCGGCACGATGTACCGCGAGGTCCTCGACGACGCCGCCCGCGAGCGCCTGGTCGGCAACATCGCCGGTCACGTCTCCAAGGTGACGCGCGACGACCTGCGTGAGCGCGTCTTCGCGTACTGGACGAACGTCGACGCCGACCTCGGTGCGCGTGTGCGCGCCGCGGTCGCGCCGAGCGCGCCGGGTTCGAACGAGGACCCGGAGAAGGTCGCGGTCGAGGCGTAAGCCCCGATCTCCACGGACGGGAGGCACGGTGCCAGCTGGCACCGTGCCTCCCGTCCGTTGGTTGGGTCGAGACCTGCTGGACCTGCGAGACCTGCTGGCCGTCTGCTAGACCTGCTGGCCGTTCAGCCAGATGGGGCCTGCCGGCCAGTCCTCGAGTGCTGCGGTCACCGACCGCACCATCCAGCCGCCCTGCTCGGTGTTGCTGACGCCGGCGCCCTCGGCGGTGAACGCCGAGAACGTGCCGACCGCCTCCGGGAACTCGTGCCAGCCGAGGTGGCTGTAGAACGGGATCCGGTTCTCCCCTGCGCCGAGGAACCCGTAGGGAACGCGGAGCCCGTCGAGCACGGCGTGTGTCCTGGTCATGAGTTCGCGGCCGACGCCGGTGCCCTGCAGCCGAGGGGAGACGGCCACGAGGCCGGTGTCACCCACGAGGACGTCCTCGCCGCCGACCGTGACGAACATCCGCCGGATGCCGACGTGCGCGAGGACCACCCCGTCCGCATCGCGCGCGATCACCCGGCGTTCGGGTTGCATGCCGGACCAGCTGCGGCCGCCCACGTACCAGTGCGACCAGTCCGGGAACGCCTGCCCCAGCATCGCCGCGATCGCCTCGTGGTCGGGGAGGGTCAGCGTGCTCTCCTCGACCACCTCCCACCGGATGTCGTCGCTCATGCGTCCATCCTGCCCGACGGCTCCCGAGGGGCTTGCGCTGTTGGACGTCACTGCGAAGCGCTCGCGGATCGGCAGGGACCACCATGGGCATCACGAAACTGCTCCTCGGGGCTGTGGAGTGATCCCGGAACGCGACAGGCGTCAGCCTCGGCCGGGGGCCGTCACCTCGATGCGGTTCGACCACGGGTCCTCGAGCGCGACCGTCCGCCCGTCGTCCGCGGTCTGCACGCCGTGGTCGCGCATCCGGGTCGTCAGCGCGCCCAGGTCGTCCGTGCCGGGGACCTCGATGCGGACGAGGCCGAGCCCGAGCGCGAGTTGCCGCCGTCCGGCTCCGCGCGAGTTCCACGTGTTCATCGCCATGTGGTGGTGGTACCCGCCAGCGCTGACGAAGAGTGCCTCGCCCCAGCCCGCCGTCGTCGCGAAGCCGAGCTTGTCGACGTAGAAGTCCTTCGCGGCGGTGACGTCGCCGACCGACAGGTGCACGTGTCCGACCCGGCCAGGGGTGGTCGCTGTGGACTCCAGCGCGGAGGACGTCAGGTGCTCCTGCAGGAAGGCGTTCGGGTCCACGTACTTCGTGTCCATGTCGACCATGCCGTGCGTCCACGACCACGCGGTGCGGTCGCGGTCCCAGTAGAGCTCGACGCCGTTGCCCTCGGGGTCCGTGCAGTAGAACGCGAAGCTGACCAGGTGGTCGGCGCTGCCGGTGAACGTCTGCGGGTACTTCGTGGCGACCGAGTACAGGGCGGCCGCGAGGTCGGCCTTCGTGTCGAAGAGGATCGCGGTGTGGAACAGGCCGGCCTCGTGGGCGCCGGCGTGTGCGAGCGCGGGGGAGTGCTCGAGGATCACGATCGGCACGGCGACGCCTGATGGGGACGGCCGTCCGAGGACGGCGACGCCGCCGTCGTTCGCGAAGAGCGACAGTCCGATGCCCTCGCGGTAGTAGCCGATCATCCGGTCGAGGTTCGCGACCCGGAGCGTGACGGCGCCCATCCCGGTGTCGGCGGCGAGGAGGTCCTGCGTGTGCATGGGACCAGTGTCCGCCCAAATAGTTGACGCGTCAACCAAATGTCGCCCTCAGCATCGCACTCGGCGTCCTGTCGGCGGAGCGCGGTCGGGCAGGGCCAAGATGGAGGGATGCCACGCTCACGACGCGCCACCGATCGCGCCCGACCTCCCCGCGGTCGGGGTCCGGACGGGCAGGGTCCGGACCGGCGGGGCCCGGACGGGCGGGGCCCGGACGGGCGGGGCCCGGGCGGGCGGGCGTTCCCCGTTGCGCAGATGCGCGACCGGATGTCCTCGTACATCTACGGGAACATCACCGTGCTCGCTGCTGCCATCGCCGTCGACCCCGAGGCGATCCACCACGGCTCGGCGGTGTGGGCGGTGCTCGCGACGGCGGTCCTGACGTACCTGGCGCACGTGCTCTCACACCTCGTCGCCCACGGCATCGGCGACGACGAGACCGACGACGACGTCCGTCGCGAGTCCGTCGTGAGCATCGTGCGCAACGCGAACCCGATCGCCACCTCCGGCTTGATCCCCGCGGTGCTCTACGCCGCGGCGTGGATCGGCTGGATCCCGGCGCCGTGGGCGCAGACGGCAGCGCTCGTGATCCTCGTCGTCCGCATCGGCATGGTCGGCGTGTTCATGCAGCGGTTCAGCGGCAAGCGCCCGACGTTCCTCGGGCTGTGGGGCGGCATCGTGCTCGCCGCCGTGGCCTTCGTGATCGGCCTCGTGAAGGTGGTGTTGACGCATTGAGCGGATCCTCGACGACCGGCAAACGGTCGAACTGGCGGTTCCTGCGGGACCTCGTGATCATCGTCGTGGCCGCGCTGCTCGCGTCGTTCCTCGTCAAGGCGTACCTGGTGCGCTCGTTCTACATCCCCTCGGCGTCGATGGAGAACACGCTGCTCGTGGGGGACCGGGTGCTCGTCAACGAGCTCGTCCCGAAGGCCGTCGGCCTGCAGCGCGGTGACGTCGTCGTCTTCAAGGACCCGGGCGGCTGGCTCGGGCCGGGACTCGGTGACGACCTCATCAAGCGGGTGATCGGACTGCCGGGCGACACGGTCTCGTGCTGTGACGCGCAGGGACGACTGCAGGTGAACGGGCACGCGGTCGACGAACCGTACGTCCTGCACGACCAGGGATCGGATCGCGTGTCGACCGACTTCACCGAGACCGTCCCGGCGGGCAAGATCTGGGTGATGGGCGACAACCGGTACAACTCCGCGGACTCGCGGGTGCACGGCCCCGTACCGGAGTCGGACATCGTCGGCCGCGCCTTCGTCATCACCTGGCCGATCAGTCGGTGGTCGACGCTGTCGCGCTACGGCAACGAATGGGACGCGGTACCGGACCCGAACTGATCGCGGTACCGTGTCGCGTGGCCGAGACACCGCCGTTCGAGTACGTCACCGGGGGTGACGACGACGTCCGTCTGCGGCGGATCGGCACGAACGGCCCGCAGGCCGGCACGATCGGCCCCCGACCGGACCACGTGCTGTTCTGGCTGTCCGACGGTCGAGCGGTCGTCACCGCGGACACGGGCGAGCGCTGGGAGGTCGAGGCAGGGCGGCCGGTGATGCTCTCCGCCCCGGTCGCGTACGCCTTCGAGACCGATGCCACCCGGATGACACTGCTGCACCTGTCGCCGTCGTTCCTGCACACCGTCGCGGCTCGGGCGGACGCCGGGACGGACCCGTGGGAGTTCGTCCAACCCGTCGCCGGCGACATCCGGCTCGAGCCGCTCCGGACGCTGCTCCGCGAGGTCACCACGCAGATCCTCGACCCGGGACTGCCGGACGCCGACCGGCGGGCCGTGAACCGCCGGGTGGCGAAGGTCGTCCTGTCGACGTTCACCCGGTCACGCTCGGACGTCGAGAACCGGTTGCGTCGCGTGGTGCGGTTCGTGCACGAACACGCCGCGCACGACGTCACCGTCGGCGACATCGGCGATGCAGCGGGCCTGAGTGAGCGCGGGGTGCAGGACCTGTTCCGCCGGACGCTCGACGTCACGCCGATGCAGTACCTCAGGGAGGTCCGGCTCGACCGGGTGCACCTCGAGCTGCAGGTGCGCCGTCGTGGCGTCGTCACGGTGCGGGAGGTCGCCGGGCGGTGGCAGTTCGCGCACCTCGGGCGCTTCGCCGCCGCGTACCGCCGGCGGTTCGGGGAGAGCCCGAACGAGACGCTGGCGCGGACTGGCGGCGCCTGACCCGGGCGGGTGTGAATACAACATGTTTCGTCTGCGGATGCCCGCGGACCTAGCGTCGCCGGCATGGGAGACCCCGTTCCGAGAGATTACGTCCAGACGCTCGACCTGCTGAAGGAGCAGGTGCGCAGCGCACGGTTCACCGCCCAGCGGCGCGTGAACACCGAGCTCGTCCGGCTCTACTGGCGCATCGGCGCGATCATCCTCGATCGCCAGCGGCGGTCGGGGTGGGGGTCGGGTGTCGTCGCTCGTCTGGCAGCCGATCTGCGAACCGCGTTTCCGTCCATGAAGGGATTCTCGCCGCGCAACCTGGCGTACATGCGCGCGTTCGCGAGGGCGTTGCAGGACCCTGAGGATCTGCAACAGCCTGTTGCACGATTACCGTGGGGCCACATCACCGTGCTGTTGAGTCGCTTCGACGATCGGTCACGACGTGACTGGTACGCCGAGCGTGCGGTTCACCACGGGTGGTCACGAAGCGTCCTGGAACACCACATCAGGACGAACGCGCACGAACGGTTCGAGGGCGCACCGACGAACTTCGAGCGTGCACTCGCGCCCGGGGCCTCCGACCTCGCGAAGCAGATCACGAAGGACCCCTACGTCCTCGACTTCCTCGCTCTCGACGGGGACAGCGGTGAACGCGCGCTCGAGCAGCGGCTCGTCGACCGTATCTCCGGCACCCTCCGGGAACTCGGCAACGGATTCGCGTTCGTCGGGCGGCAGGTGCACTTCGACGTGGGTGGGGACGACTTCTTCGTGGACCTGCTGTTCTTCCACGTGGACCAGCTGCGCTACGTCGTGATCGAGTTGAAGACGGGGAAGTTCCGACCGGAGCAACTGGGCCAGTTGTCCTTCTACGTCGCGGTCGTCGACGATCGTCTTCGTCGGTCCACGCACGCCGAGACCGTCGGTCTCCTGCTCGTCGCCGGCAAGAGCGAGTCCACCGTGCGGTACTCCCTCGGAGCGCACCAGAGCCCGGTGGGCGTCGCGACCTACGATCTGCTGCCGGAGGACGTACGGGGCGCGCTGCCCTCAGAACATGAACTGGAGGGCTTGTTGGCTGCGAGTGTCGGTGACTGAGTCGGGTCAGCAGCCGCTGGACGTCAGCGTCACGTCGGTGACCTCGCCGCTCGCGATCGTCGCGGTCTTCGCGCACAGGCCGTCGGCGCGCACGGTGACCTTGCCGACGGCGATGCCCGCGAAGTTCAGGGTGTCGCCGGGGAACGCCTTCTGGTGCGCCGCGGCCCGACCGTTCGGGACGAGGACCTCGACCAGGTAGCCGTGCTCGGCTTCGTTCGCGGAGACGGTGATCGAGATCCGTCCGGTGGAGTCCTGTGCACCGCACCCGGTCAGGACCAGGCCCGCGGCGAGACCGAGGACGAGGGCAGTGGGGAGACGACGGAGCACCCGCCAAGCCTACGCGGAACCGAGCAGCCACCCGTTGTCGGCGGCCACGCGCAGCGCCTCGGTGGCGTTCCTCGCGGCGGTCTTCCCGATCGCCGCGGACAGGTGGTTCCGCACGGTGCCCTCGGACAGGTGCAGCGCTGCGGCGACCCCGGCGACGGTGGGCGCGGTCCGGAACGCGATGAGCGCGTCGGTCTCCCGTGGCGTGAGCGGGGACGGGCCTGCGGCGAGCGACTCGGCGGCGAGGACCGGGTCGACGACGCGGAAGCCCCCGGCGACCCGACGGACGGCGTCGGCGAGCTGTTCGGCGGGCGTGTCCTTCACGACGAACCCGGCGGCGCCGGACTCGAGCGCTCGCCGGAGGTACCCGGGGCGGCCGAACGTCGTCACGATCAGGGAGCGGCAGGACGGCAGCGACGCGGCGAGCTGGGCTGCTGCGGTGAGCCCGTCGGCGCCGGGCATCTCGACGTCGAGCAGCGCGACGGTGGCACCGGACTCGCGGGCGGCGTCGAGGACCAGGTCGCCCCTCGCCACCTGCGCGACGACCTCGATGTCGGGTTCGAGGGACAGCAGGGACGCGAGCGCCCCGCGGACCAGCGCCTGGTCGTCGGCGAGCAGCACCCGGATCGTGTCGGTCATCGTCTCCCTCGTTCCACCCGGAGCAGGAAGCCGCCGAGGTCGCTCGTGCCCGTGACGAGCGTCGCACCGACGGCGTCGGCCCGCTCACGGAGTCCACGGAGCCCGTTCCCCCCGAGTGTGTCCCCGCCCCGGACGCCAGGACCACCGGCAGGGCCGGCAGCGCCAGCACCACCGACACCGGCACCGGCACCGGCACCGGCAGCGCCAGCACCACCGGCACCGAGCACCCCGGTCCCGTCGTCCTCCACCGTCAACGACGTCCGCGTCAGCGTGATCCGCACCGCCGACGCCGCAGCGTGCCGCACGACGTTCGTCACGCCCTCGCGGAGCACCCACGCGAACAGGCTCCGCACGTCCGTCGCGGCGACGTCGCCCGACACGGGCAGGTCCGCGTCGATCGACGCCGCGGACAGTGCAGCCCGTGCCGACACGAGCTCCGCGGACAGGTCGGCCTCCCGGTACCCGCTGACCGCCTGCCGGAGTCCCTGCAGTGCCTCGCGGGAGAGCCGTTCGACGTCCTGCATCTCGGCCTTGGCCCGGGCCGGGTCGACCTCCACCAGGCGCGCCGCGAGTTCGGACTTCATCGCGACCACGGTCAGGGAGTGGCCGAGCACGTCGTGCAGGTCGCGGGAGAAGCGGGCGCGCTCCTCGACCACTGCCAGCCGGGTGATCTCGTCCTGGGCGACGCCGAGTCGCTGCTCGGCGTCGCGTTGTCGGCCGAAGAAGAGCATCGACGCACCGACGGAGACGGTGATGACGGGAGCGAACAGGATCCCCAGGTCCGCCGCGTTCGACCAGCCCATGACCGCTGCGACGACGAGTTCGCCGAGCACGGTGAGCACGACGACGACGAGGGCGACCCAGAACCGGGCGGCGACGAACCCGGAGAGCGCCACGAGGAGCGGCCAGGACCACACCGCCAGGGGGCCGACGACGACGAGCAGGAGCGCCGAGCAGAGGGCGTAGAAGCCGACGACGACGGTGCGTCCGGTCAGCCCCCGCCGCCACATCAGTTCCGGCGCGACCAGGTAGAACGCGTAGACGAGCGTCAGCGTGACGGTCGCGACGACGTGGTCCGTCAGCGAGCGGCCGTCGGTCCACAGCGCCACGATGAGCAGCACCTGCCACAGCAGCCCGAAGACCGCTCCGCCGTACCAGCGTCGACGTGCGTGCGCGATCTCCGCCGCGTCGCTGCTGGGCGGAGCGGCCCACGGGAACGAGCGTGGCCCCTGACGGGAGGCCCGGCTCGGGCCCGCCACGCTCGTCACCTCGTCCATGGACGCAAGGCTAGGGCCGTCAGCACCGGTCGTGCGCGCGCCGGTGGAGTGGCTCACTGCCGCGCGGCGTCGCGACGGTAGCGCCACATGATCACGGCGCCGAGCACGATCGCCCAGCCGGTGAGGACCAGCGCGGGGTCGAGCATGCCGCTCGTCCCGGTCGCGCCGGCACCCATCTGCCCGATCCGGTTCAGCCAGTACGAGGGCAGCAGGTGCGCGATGCTCCCCATCCACGCGGGCATGATCGACAGCGGCACCCAGAGCCCGCCGAGGATGGCGAGCCCCATGAACACGACCATGAAGAGGGGCTGCGCGAAGGACGGCTTCGCGAACTGCCCGATCAGGATGGCGATGAGCGCGAAGGGCACGACCCCGCACCAGATGCCGAACGCCGCCGCGAGCCAGTGCATCGGGCTGAGCGACGCGTGCAGCGCCAGGACGGACACCAGGATCGTCACCGCGATCGACATCGCGGAGAAGGCCATCGCGGCGATGACCTTCGACACCAGGAAGCCCCATCCGGAGAGCGGCGTGACCCGGAGCTGCCGGTTCCAGCCGATCGAGCGCTCGTTGACGATCGCGAACGCCTGGCTGAGCGCCGCCATCATCGCGCCGTACGACGCCATCTGCAGCGTGGTGACGACGAGGTAGGGCAGCCCCGTGGTCGGGTCGTGCTCGGCGCCGTACGCGGCGCCGAAGACGAGGAGCATCACGACCGGCACGGCGAAGGTGAACACCATCGCCCGGACGTTCCGGAGCTGACGCTTGGTCTCGAGGAGCACGTAGCGGACGGGCATCCGGCCGCCGCGGCCGGCGGGGACGGACAGGGGCGCGGCGACGGCGGCCGCGGAGGTCGTGGTGGTCATGCGGGGACTCCGATCGGGTCACGGGTGAGTGCGAGGAAGGCGTCGTCCATCGTGGAGGCGACCACCTCGATGTCGTGCGCCTCCGGGAACGAGGCGAGGAGGGCCCTGAGCGTGACGTCCGAGCTGTCGGTGCGGAGCGTGACGGAGCCGTGCCGCGCCTCCAGGCCGACCGTGCCGGGCAGTGCCAGGAGCGCGTCGTGCGCGGTCTCGGGGACCCCGCCGAACCGGATCGTCCGCGTCGCGGCGATCGCCTTGATCTCGGCGGGGGTGCCGTCGGCGACGACGCGACCGGAGCGCAGGATGACGATGCGGTCCGCGAAGGTGTCGGCCTCGTCGAGGTAGTGCGTGGCGAAGACGACCGTGCGGCCGGCGTCGGTGAACTCCCGCATCGAGGACCAGAACGTGTGTCGGGCCTCGACGTCCATCGCGGCGGTCGGCTCGTCGAGGACCAGCAGGTCCGGGTCGGAGACCACGGCGACCGCGAAGCGTGCCCGCTGCAGCTGCCCGCCGGAGAGCTTGTTCACCCGGCGGCCGGCGATCTCGGTGCAGCGTGCGCGGCGGAGGGCCTCGTCGATCGGCATCGGGCTCCGGTGCGCGGCGCCGACGAGGGCGACCGCCTCCCGGACCGTCATGTCGGGCAGCAGCGCGCCGCCCTGGAGCATCGCGCCGACGCGGCCGTCGATCACCGCACGGCGCGGGTCGTCGCCGAACAGGCGCACCGTGCCCTCGGTGGGGGAGGACAGCCCGAGCGCGAGGTCGACCGTCGTGGTCTTCCCAGCCCCGTTCGGGCCGAGCAGGGCGACCACCTCGCCGGTGCGGATGGTGAGGTCGACACCGTCGACCGCGGTCACCGGGCCGAAGCGCTTCCGGAGACCGCTGAGCTGGATCACGGGTGCTGGGTTCATGTCCTCCAGCATCCGGGGCGGGCGCGACTCGCCCATGGGGCAGCCGTCACGGATCTCCCGTGACTTCTGTCACGGTGGCCGTCCACGGCGGAATGGCCCGTCTACTGGGGGCGCTGGTCCTCCGATGTGGGGACAGGACCTGTCCGGTTAGCGCGTTAGCGTGGAGCCATGACAGCCGAGACCGCGACGACAGTGCCGTCGACACCCCAGACCGACGCGGTCCGGCGCGCGGCACTGCTCGCCGCGCTCGACGTCGTCGAGGGTGGCGCGGAGGAACGCTTCGACCGGATCACCCGCATCGCGCGAGAGGCGTTCGGTGTCTCCGGCTCGTTCCTCAACCTGGCGGGCGACGACCACCTGGTCATCAAGTCGCAGCAGAGCGCCAGGGTCTTCGAGCCGGTCATCCCGCTGCAGGACACCTTCTGCGGGCGGACGCTCGCGAGCACCGGGCCGGTGCTCGTGCCGGACGCGCAGATCGACGCACGCTTCCGCGACCTGCCGATGGTCACCGGCGACCCGAACGTGCGGTTCTACGCCGGGGTGCCGCTGCACGTCGGGTCGGAGGACGTCAAGGTCGGCACGCTCTGTCTCATCGACCCGACCCCGCGGACGCTCGAACCCGACGACGTCGCCCTGCTCGAGGAGCTCGGCACCTGGGCTGCGCGGGAGCTCGCGGCCGGCGCCGACGAGGACCGGTTGCGTTCGGTGCTCGCCGGCCTCGAACCCGGAGCCGTCGACGTGCCCGGCTACCGCGTCACCGGGATGTCCGTCCCGCACGGTGTCGTGTCGGGTGACTTCCACGACTGGCACGTGTCCGACCGGGGACTCCACGTCACCGTCTCCGACGTGATGGGGAAGGGGATGTCGGCGGGGCTCCTCGCGGCGAACATCCGCGGCGCGCTGCTCGCACACGCCACGTCCCCGGCGGACGCAGCCGTCACCGCGCTCGAGGCCCAGGTCGCCCCGGAGCTCAGCCGCGCCGAGTCCTTCGCCACGCTGTTCCACGGGGTGCTCTCTCCGGCGACGGGTCGCGTGGACTTCGTCGACGCCGGGCACGGCCTCGTCCTGCAGCTGCACACCGACGGCACCGAGACCATCCACCGCTCGTTCGACCTGCCGCTCGGACTGCACCCGACGGGGCTGTCCCGCACCGCCGGGTCCCTGCTGCTCGAGCCGGGGGACACCCTGATCCTGGTGAGCGACGGCGCGCTCGAGCTGTGGGACTCCACGCTCGCGTCGCTTTCCCGGCTCGGCGGGCTGTACCGGAAGTCGGCGGACGCCGCGGTGTTCCTGGAGCGCATCCGGGCCCGCGCGGCGTCCCACGACCCGGGGGACGACCTGACGGTCGTCGTCGTCGCGCGCGACGCCTGAGTGCGCGCGCGTCGCGCGCGCGCGTCGCGTCGCGTCGCGCGCCCGCAGTCTCGGTGAGGTCGCACTTCGTGTCGAACCTGCGCCGAATAGGCGACACCAACTGCGATCTCAGCGACGCGCGGTGGTCGCGGCGACCGGACGGGACCGCCTGGAGGCCCGGTGCCGGTCCGGCGGTGTGGCACCGTGCCTCCAAGCGGTGCGTTCTGACTCACAACGCGCGCCATGGAAAGCGGAAACGCGCGTCGGCGGTCGGGAGAACTGACCACCGACGCGCGAATCGACCACCTTCGCAGAGGGGGGCGAGCGAGCGCGCTACGCGCCCAGGCGCTCGATGAGCTCGCGGTAGCGGGCGGCCGTGCGCTCGACGATCTCGTCGGGGAGCACCGGCGGCACGCCCTGCTTGTCCCAGTGGTCGCTGAGCCAGTTCCGCACGATCTGCTTGTCGAACGAGTCGGTCCGGTTGCCCTGGTCGTACGAGGTGGCGTCCCAGTACCGGCTGGAGTCGCTCGTCAGGACTTCGTCCCCGATGCGGATCTGCCCGGAGGTGTCGTGCCCGAACTCGAACTTCGTGTCGGCGATGATGACCCCGCGCTGCAGGGCGATGGCCGCCGCCTCGGAGTAGACGTGCAGCGACAGGTCGCGGAGCTGCGCCGCGATCTCGGGCCCGACGAGTTCTTCCGTGCGCTCGAACGAGATGTTCTCGTCGTGCTCGCCCTGCGGCGCCTTGTACGCCGGCGTGTAGATCGGCTCGGGCAGCCGGTCGCCGTTGGCGAGCCCCTCGGGGAGCGCGACACCGCAGACGCTGCCGGACTCCTGGTACTCGGCCCAGCCGCTGCCGACGAGGTACCCGCGGACGACGCACTCGATGGGGAACATCCGGAGCGGCATCACGTGCATCGAGCGGCTCGCGATGTCCGCCGGCACCGGTGTGCTCGTGCCCGTCGGGCCGAGCAGGTGGTTCGGGACGTCGCCGAGCTGCGTGAACCAGAAGCGGGACAGGCGGGTGAGGAGTTCACCCTTGCCCGGGATCGGCGGTTCGAGGGCGAAGTCGTAGGCGCTGACCCGGTCGGACGCGACGAGGAGGAGCTCGGTCGCGCCGGCCACGTTCGCGGTGTCGGCGGGGACGTAGAGTTCACGGACCTTGCCGGAGGAGACGTGCTTCCATCCGTCGACCCGGGGTGCTGCTGCGCTCATCGGGTGACCTTCGCGGCGATGTCGGTGCGGGACTGCGAGCCCTGCAGGGTGATGTCGTGGAGACCGGCGTACGCGCGGTCCCGCGCTTCGGTGAAGTCGGCGCCGGTGGCGACCACGCTGAGCACCCGGCCGCCGGTCGCGACGAGCTTGCCGTCGAGGAGCCCGGTGGCGGCGTGCAGCACCGAGACGCCGTCACGGGCGTTCGCGGCGTCGATGCCGGTGATCACGCGGCCGGTCTTCGGGTTCTCCGGGTAGCCCTCGCTCGCGAGGACGACGGTCACGGCGGCGTCGTCGTGGAACACGGGCGCCGGGTGGCTGCCGAGCTGCCCTGACGCGGCTGCGAGGAGGAGCTCGCTCAGCGGGGTGGCGAGGCGGGGGAGGACGACCTGCGTCTCCGGGTCGCCGAAGCGCGCGTTGAACTCGATGACCCGCACGCCCTGCTCGGTGACGATCAGGCCGCAGTAGAGCAGGCCGACGAACGGCGTGCCTTCGTGCTCGAGACGGCGGACGGTGGGCAGTGCGACGAGGTCCGCGACCTCGGCCACGAAGGCGGCCTCGGAGCCCCAGCGGTCGGCGAGCCACGGGAGCGGCGAGTAGGCGCCCATGCCGCCGGTGTTCGGGCCGGCATCGCCGTCACCGAGGCGCTTGTAGTCCTGCGCGGGGCTGAGCGGCGCTATGTCGTGACCGTCGCTGAGGAAGAACAGCGACACTTCTTCGCCGTCGAGGAACTCCTCCACCACGACGGGGCCGTGCTGCAGCCAGTAGGTGGCGTGGTCGACGGCTGCCTGGCGGTCCTCGGTCACGAGGACGCCCTTGCCCGCCGCGAGCCCGTCGGCCTTGACGACGTAGGGGGCGCCGAGCTCGTCGATCGCGGCGACGGCTTCGTCGATGGTGCCGGCGTACACCGGGCGACCGGTCGGCACGTTCGCTTCGGACATGATCCGCTTCGCGAAGGCCTTCGACCCCTCGAGCGCAGCGGCGGCCTTGCTCGGACCGAACACCGGGATGCCGCGGGTGCGGAGCGGGTCCGCGACGCCGGCGATCAGCGGCGCTTCCGGCCCGATGACGACGAGTTCGATGTCGTTCTCGATCGCGTACTCGGCCACGAGCGGCCCGTTCGTGGGGTCGAGCGACACCGTCTCGACGTCGGCTGCGATGCCGGCGTTGCCGGGCGCTGCCGTGATGACGTGACCGGCGGACTCTGCGAGGAGCGCCGTGATGATCGCGTGCTCGCGGGCACCGGAACCGAGGACGAGGATTCGCACCAGATCACCCTACCGAGCCAGGGGCCCGCGCTGCGATGCACCGGCTAGCCTGTGGACATGCCTGGCAGGACGATCGACGACGCGGAAGGCGCCGCTGCACTGGCGGCGGTGGTCGCGGGGGCGACGGACCGCCCGAGCGTCGCGACGGCCGTCCGGTGGACGCTGCAGCGCCTGGCCGAGGACGTCCCCGGGAACGCCGTGGAGGTGCGCGTCCCACCGTTCGCCGCCGTGCAGGCGGTCCCCGGACCACGGCACACGCGCGGGACGCCCCCGAACGTCATCGAGACGGACGCGACGACGTGGATCGCACTGGCCACCGGGGCACTGCGCTGGGATGACGCGGCGACGGCAGCGGCGGTGAGCGCCTCCGGTTCGCGGGCCGACCTGGCACCGTTCCTGCCGGTGCGGACGAGCGCCTGACGGGCACTTGACGAGCGTTTCACGACCGACCGCGGGGACCGCCACGACGCGGCACGACCAGATGCGTACCGACCGGGATCGAATTAGGTAGGCCCTACCGATGCGGTGGCCACGGCGACGGCCGTAGCGTAGAAGCCGCCGGGATTCGGACCCGACCCGAACGGGTCCGAACCCGGCGACGGACCCAACGGTACGCGATGTTCCGCGTCACGTGTCAACCATTCGGCGTGGCGTGCTGCATTCCGCAACGGATTTGCGATTTCATCGCACCCGCAAGTCCGAAAGCCGCAATGTCAGCGGACGCGGCCCCCCCCGAGCGGTCGACTCAGAGCAGCGCGCTCAGCTCGGACCGCGCGTGCAGGTCCCACTTCGCGAACACCCGCGACAGGTGCGCGTCGATGGTCCGCACCGACAACCCGAGCTGTTCCGCGATGCGCCGGTTCGACAGCCCCTGCGCCGCGAGCCCGGCCACCTCGTACTCGCGCCGGGTGAGCGGGGGACGCACCCGCCCCGCCGTGACGGCCATCCCGCACGCGGCCAGCACCGTCTGCGCCGCGATCGTCCGGGTGCGGTCGCCCGCCCGGATCGCGTCCGCGTACTCGACGATCGCGCCGGCGAGTGGCCCGTCCACCCGGCTGGCCGCGTCCCGCATCCGGTCGAGCGACGCGGTGGTGTCCTGCCCGTTCAGCATGTCGTTCGCGTAGTGCAGCGTCTGCGCGTACATGACGTGGGTCCACGCGCCGCTCGCGGTCGCCCGCTCGATCAGCTCGTCGGCGTGCTGCAGTCCGGCCGGGTTGCCGAGCACCGCCTCGGTCCAGGAGATGGTGGTCGCGATCTGTTCGCCGGTGATGCGCATGGCGCGTGGCGGGGTCGTCCGGGCGCGCTCGAGGGCCGCGCCGGCCTCCTCGGCACGGCCGGCGTACGCCAGCGCCATCGCCAGCCGGGCCCACGGGTACGCCCCGAACCCGCCGTGGTCGGCCACCGCGTACCGCTCGCAGGCGGCGGAGAACGCGGCGATGGCGTCGTCCCAGCGGCGCTGTCCGAGCGCCAGGTTGCCGGCGCCGATCAGCTCGAGGGTGAAGTCGTACTTGAGGAAGGGGCTCGACCGGTTCAGCGAGACCTCGGTGAAGAGGTCGTCGATCTCACCCCGCCACACCTGGACCTGGTGCAGGACGGAGATGATCTCCCCGACGCTCCACGGTGCTTCCTCGATGTGCACGGCCGCCGTCGCCAGGGACGCTCGCCCGAGCGTCATCGCGTCGTCGAGCCGGCCGCCCGTCGCGAGGGCCATCACCGCGCACGGTGCGACGCAGAGGAACGACACCGGGACGGTCGGTGCGTCGACGATGCCGGTCCGGTCGATCTCCGCGCGGATCTCGTCGAAGCGGCCGCCCCACCCGAGGTGCGCGAGCCGGAGCAGTCGGAGCCGTTCGGCCGCGTCGGCGCGCACCAGTCCCATCGCCACGTCGGTCAGGGCGGCGGCGGCCAGGGGGTCGTCGTCGTGGAACTGCCGGATGTTCGCCAGGGTCTCGCAGGCCTCGACCACCGCGGAGTCCGCGACCTCGTCGCTGCGGGTCCGGGCGATCTCCCACGCGGCCTCGGCGTCGGCGCGGCCGGCCTCGCGACCGCTGCTGTAGCCGTGGGCGAGGGACCGCAGGCAGAGCGCCGCGACGCGTTCGGTCGGGGACAGCTCGGCGCGGAGCACGGCGGAGCTGAGGGCGACCGCGCTCTCGAGCTCCTGCAACCGGGTCGCGACGTGTGCGGCGTCGAGGAGCTGCGGCACGGGTGGGAGCACCCCGCACTCGAGCGCCCACAGCGCTGCGCGGAGTCGTGCCGCGGGGACGGCGCCGGCTGGGTGATCGGTGCGGAAGGCGTTGGCCCGCGCGAACAGGGTCGTGCGCCGGGCGACCGGGACCAGGGAGCGCACCACTTCGCCGACGAGCGGGTGGGAGGGGCGGACGACCGGAGCGCCGTCGGCGAGCGAGTCGATGCGGACGAGTCCGAGTGCCACGACGCGGTCCACGTCCCCGCCGCCGACCAGGCTGAGCAACCGGGACAACGGGATCGGGTCGGCCAGCGCCACGATGTCCACAACGTCGCGGAGGTCCTCCGGCAGCGTCCCGAGCTCTGTCCGGTACATGTCCGCCAGGCTGTTCGACGCCGTGATCCGACCGCGCCAGTACCAGCCGGACGCGGTGTGCTCGAGCGCCCCGGACGCGAGCGCGGCCCGCACCACCTCCCGCAGGTACAGCGGGTTGCCCTCGGTCGCGCGGTGCACGCGTTCCACCGAGGCGGACTCGAGCGGGGCTGCGAGCGCGTCGCCGATCAACGCGGCGGTGTCCTGGAGATCCAGCGGTCCGAGGTCTATCCGCTCGAGCAGGTCGTCCTGCCACAGCGACCGCAGCGGCTCGGCGAGCGCGGTGAAGTCCCGGCAGGTGAGCACGAGTCGCGCCCCCTGGAACCGGACGAGCCACGCGACGTACCGGGCGGAGATCGCGTCGAGGTGGTCGGCGTCGTCCACGCGGAGCAGCAGGTCACGGTCGACCACGTCCGCGGCCTCACGCAGGCGCTGTTCCGCGCCGGCCGCGTCGGCGAGGACCTCGGCCGGCAGGTCGCCGAGACGTTCGGAGACGGCGCCGAAGGGCATCGACGCCCCGGTCGCGACGGCGGTGATCGGGACGACGAGCAGGCGGCCGGGTCCCTCGCGCCCGGCGACGCGGTCGGTGACACGGGCGGCGGCGGTGCTCTTGCCGAGCCCGGGCGCTCCGACGAGGGCGACGCTGGTGCGGTGCTCCGCGACGACGGACACGGCGCGGTCCTCTTCGCGTCGCTGCACGATCGGCCAGGCGATCCGAGCGGGGACGGGGCGCCGGCGGGGGTCGGCAGCGGTCGAACCGGTCATCCAGCGTCACCTCCACCCATGGGATACCACTCGGTACGGTCCATCTTGCCTCGGAACGGGCTCCACGGGCAGGCCGGAGCACGTCCCACAGTGGGGGACAATGGAGTCGTGAGCAACACCGATCGACCCGACGACGCTCCGGTTCCTGAGCCCGCCACCGTGTCCTCCTCGGACGAGGTCACCATCCGCCGCGCCCCGAAGTTCGGGGTCTTCATCGTCGGCGGCGCAGTCCTCGGCTTCGTGGTGACGGTCATCGTGATCGCCCTCACCCTGAACCTGGACCGCGGCGACCAGACCGAGACCGTCGGCTTCAGCGGCCTCGTCGGCTACTTCGGCCTGTGGGGCGTCGCGATCGGCGGCTTCGTCGGCGCGGTCGTCGCGATCGTCCTCGACCGGGTCTTCGCCCGCCGGGCGGCCCGCCTCACCGCGGAGCGCGTCGCGGTGGACATGCCCCCGGAGACCGTCGACGGTGAGATCGAGGACCACGGCGACCAGCAGCGGTAGCCGCGACCAGAGCCACCGACGGGAGGCACGGTGCCAGCTGGCACCGTGCCTCCCGTCCGTTCGGTCGTCGCGTTCGCGACCCCCGCTCAGCTGAGCTGGTTGGCTTCCACCCAGGACAGGTACTCCGGGCTCACCGTGCCGGTGACGTACTCACCCGTGAAGCAGCTCATCTCGAGGTCGGTGACGTCCGAGCCCTCGATGATGGCGTCCCGCATGTCGCCGATCTCCTGGTAGATCAGGTGGTCGCTGCCGAGCACGCGGTTGATCTCCGGGATCTTCCGGTCGTGCGCGATGAGCTCCTGCCGCGTCGGCATGTTGATGCCGTAGACGTGCGGGAACCGGACCGGGGGAGCGGCGCTCGTGAAGGTCACCTCGTTGGCTCCGGCGGCGCGGGCCATCTCCACGATCTCCTTGCTCGTCGTGCCGCGCACGATCGAGTCGTCGACGATGAGGATGTTCTTGCCCTTGAACTCGGACGACATCGCGTTGAGCTTCTGGCGCACGGAGCGCTTCCGCTCCGCCTGCCCGGGCATGATGAACGTCCGGCCGACGTAGCGGTTCTTGTAGAAGCCCTCGCGGTACTCGATGCCGAGCTTCTGCGCGACCTGCATCGCGGCGGGACGGCTCGAGTCGGGGATCGGCATGACCACGTCGATGTCACCGGTCGGGGCGTACTGCGCGATCGTGTCCGCCAGGCGGTTGCCGAGGCGGAGACGGGCGTCGTACACCGAGATGCCGTTCATCACGGAGTCGGGGCGTGCGAGGTAGACGTACTCGAACGAGCACGGCACCAGGCGCGGGTTCGCCGCGCACTGCCGGGCGTGCATCGTGCCGTCCATCTCGACGAAGATCGCCTCACCGGGGGCGACGTCGCGGACGATGTCGTAGCCACCGGACTCCAGGACGAGCGACTCGGACGCGACGACCCACTCGGACTTGCCGGCGTCGTCGAACTTGTGCCCGAGGATGAGCGGCCGGATGCCGAACGGGTCGCGGAACGCGAGCAGTCCGTGCCCGGCGATCGTCGCGATGGCGGCGTACGAGCCCTCGACACGCTGGTGCACGCGCTCGACGGCGTCGAAGACCTGACCGGGGTCGAGGTCCTTGCCGCGCACCTGGCCCTGCAGCTCGTGCGCCAGGACGTTCACCAGGAGCTCGGTGTCCGAGCTCGTGTTGAGGTGCCGACGGTCGATGTCGAAGAGTTCACGCGTCAGTTCCCGCGTGTTCGTCAGGTTGCCGTTGTGGACGAGGACGATGCCGTAGGGCGCGTTCACGTAGAACGGCTGGGCTTCCTCTTCGTTGCTGGCGGCACCCTTCGTGGCGTACCGGACGTGCCCGAGCCCCATCGTGCCGAGGAGGGCACGCATGTCACGGGTGCGGAACGACTCCCGCACGTGACCACGGGTCTTGTGCATGTGGTGGATGTGACCCTCGACCGTGGCGATGCCCGTCGAGTCCTGTCCCCGGTGTTGCAGGAGGAGCAGAGCGTCGTAGATGGATTGGTTTGCAGGCCCCTGCGCAACGAGGCCGACGATGCCGCACATTCGCGGAGTGCTCCAGACCGTAGAATCGGGTGGTACCGAACAAGTCTGCCATGCCACGACGGAGGACTCCGCATGCCCAACCCGTACGCAGAGGCCGGGGTCGACACCGCAGCCGGTGATCTGGCCGTCGAGCTCATGAAGTCCGCCGTCTCGGCGACGCACAACGACTCCGTGCTGGGCGGTGTGGGCGGATTCGCGGGGCTCTACGACGTCTCGTTCCTGAAGGACTTCTCACGGCCGCTCCTCGCCACCTCGACCGACGGCGTCGGCACGAAGGTCGCCATCGCGCAGGCGATCGACAAGCACGACACCATCGGCCAGGACCTCGTCGGGATGGTCGTCGACGACATCGTCGTGGTCGGCGCGAAGCCGATGTTCATGACGGACTACATCGCGTGCGGCCGGGTCGTCCCGTCCCGCATCGCGGACATCGTCGCCGGGATCGCCCGCGGCTGCGCGCTGACCGGCACCGCGCTGGTCGGTGGCGAGACCGCCGAGCACCCGGGGCTCCTCGGTCCTGACGACTACGACGTCGCCGGCGCAGCCGTCGGTGCGGTCGAGGCCTCCGAGGTGCTCGGCGCCGAGCGCGTGCTCGACGGGGACGTCGTCGTCGCGATCGCGTCCTCCGGGCTGCACTCGAACGGGTACTCGCTCGTCCGCCACATCCTGTCGTCCCGCGGGGTCGCCTACACGGACTCACTCCCGGAGCTCGGCGGGCTCGTCGGCGAAGCGCTCCTCGAGCCGACCCGGCTCTACACGACGCCGCTGCTCGGCCTGCTGGCGGACCACCCCGGCGCCGTGCACTCGATGTCCCACGTGACCGGTGGCGGCATCGCGGCGAACCTGGCGCGCGTGCTGCCCGTCGGGTCCTGGGTCGAGGTCGACCGTGCCACGTGGGAGCCCCTCCCCGTGTTCCGGGTCCTCGCCGACATGGCCGGGACGCCGATCGAGGACACCGAGGGCACCTGGAACCTCGGCATCGGCATGTTCGCCGTGGTGTCCGCTGCCGCCGCGTCCGACGTCATCGCATCACTCGGGTCGGCCGGGCTCGCGTCGTGGCCGGTCGGGACGGTGTCGATGTCCGCGCGCGACCTCGACGGGTTCGAGCAGGGCGCGAAGGGCGTCGACGGCGGAGCCGTGCGGCTCACCGGGGCGTACGCGGGCTGAGGCGCGGGCGCTTCGCGGCGCTGCCGCGCTGCTGCCCGCTGCCGCAGCTGCCGCAGGACTCTTTCGACATCGCTGGAGTCGATCGACTCGTGTCGTGTCGAAACTTGCAGACGCAGAGGATGCGTCTGCAGGGATCGACACCGCCGAAGTCGATCGACTCGTGCGGTGTCGACTCATGCGGACGTAGAGGCCCGCGCACGCGCCGGACACGCACGAACGCCGCGCTCCCGGAAGGGTGCGCGGCGTTCGGGATCCGCGAGTCAGGCGGACTTGTTCTGCTGGTCCTGCTGGGGCTCGAACTCGTCGTCTTCCTCGTACTGGTCAGGTCCGTATTGGTCTGCCCAGCGGTCGACGTAGGAGTTCTCGTCCGAGTCGTGCCCGGCGGAGAGCTCGCGTTCGAGCGCACCGTAGTTCGTCTCCGGGCTGAAGTACTTCAGCTCCCGGGCGACCTTGGTGTGCTTTGCCTTCTGACGGCCGCGCCCCATGCGTGACCCCCTCGTGTGTCGGCTCGTGTCCAGCGCTACGGGAGACGAGTCATCACCCGGAGAATCCGAACGGTTCGTGGTTGGAAATCTGCCGATCACTCTACCATGTACCCCTATCTGGACATGGCCCCCGACCGTGCGCGTCCAGCAGAATCGGAAGTGATGACGGACCTGACACCGACCACCGACGACCAGCACGCCCGGGTGGTCGTGATCGGTGCGGGGCAGGCGGGTCTCTCCGTGGCCTACCACCTGCGCCGACTGGGCCTCGAGCCCGGCACCGACCTCGTCGTCCTCGACCGGGCGCCGAGCACGGGCGGCGCCTGGCAGTTCCGGTGGGAGGCGCTCCGGCTCGGGTCGGCGCACCGCGTGCACGACCTGCCCGGGATGCGGGCGATGGGGCTCGCGTTCGAGGACGCCGACCGCTCCCGTCCCGCGCGGGACGTCGTCGGCGCGTACTACCGCCGGTTCGAGGAGCACTACGGACTCCGGGTGCGCCGCCCGGTCGCGGTGACGAGTGTCACCCGGACGACCGGCGGGCTCTGCGTGGCGACCCGGACCGCTGACGGACACGAGGGCCGGATCCACGCCGAGGTGGTCGTCAACGCCTCGGGCACGTGGGGCACCCCCTTCGTGCCGTGGTACCCGGGACGCGACACGTTCGCCGGGCGACAGCTCGACACGACGGAGTACCGGAGCGCCGCGGAGTTCCAGGACCAGGACGTCGTCGTGGTCGGCGGCGGCACGAGCGCGATCGGCTTCCTGCTCGAGCTCGACGGCGTCGCCCGGTCCACGCGGTGGTTCACCCGACGGCCGATGACGTGGTCGGGCACGTCGGCGCTCGACCTCGAGTCCGCGGTCGCTGCGGTCGACGAGCAGGACCGGGCAGCCCGGGCCGGTGAGGTCCTGCCGAGCATCGTCAGCGGGACGGGCGTCCCGGTCTCCCGGCGGATCCGGGCGGGACTCGACCGTGGGGTGCTCCGTGACGAGCGGGTGTTCGCGCGCATCGAGCCGTCCGGGGTGGTCACCGCGGACGGCGAGCACGTGCATGCCGACGCGATCGTCTGGGCGACGGGGTTCCGCGCGGACCTCCGGCACCTCGCGCCGCTGCACCTGCGGACGGCGAAGGGCGGCGTGGTGGTCGCGGACGGTCGTTCGGCGGAGGAGCCGCGGCTGTTCCTCGCTGGGTACGGTCCCCAGGCCTCGACGATCGGCGCGAACCGGGCCGGCCGGCTCATCGCGCGCCAGGTGATGGACGAGCTCGCCGCGTCCTGACCTCGCACACTGCGGGAGCCGCGCGTGCGGAGCGTGCGGCGCCGCGCTACGCGGGCAGCGGCTCGGCCACGCCGCGTCGGCGCCGCCGTGCCCGCAGCACGAGCGCGTCGAGCGACAGCCGCCCGGGCCCGGTGAGCGCCACCGCGAGCGCACCCGCGGCGAGCACGAGCACGTACTCGAACCCGCCGTCCTGCGAGAAGAACCCCGCGGAGGAGTGCGCGAGCACCCCGGCGACGACCATGTCGACCGCGAGCAGCACGCCCACGATCCGCGTCGCGACACCGAGGACGAGCAGGACCCCGCCGACGAGTTCGAGTCCCGCCACGAGCGGCGCCGCCACCTCGGCGAGGGGGACGCCCATCCCGGAGAACCCGTCGGCCACGGCGGGGATGCCCTGCCCGAACTTCTGCGCCCCGTGGGCGATGAACACCACCCCGAGGACGACGCGGAGCACGGTCAGGCCGATCGATGTCGATGTCGTTCGCATGCCCACGACGGTAGGGATTGACGTGTCATCGATCACCCCTGTCCGGGGGTCTCGCCGGGTATCGCCAGGACATGCCCAGCCCGGGGTCCTCACAAGAGCGGACCCGTCAGGACGTCGCCCCGATCGTGCCGGAGGTGTCCGTGCTGTCCGGGGTGCCCCGTCCGGTCTTCGTCTGCAGGCGGTCGATGTGCTCCGAGGCCTCGGCCTTGGAGAGGTCGGCGGGCAGTTCCTCACCGGCTTCGCGCGCGAGGGTGTCGAGGTAGCTGCGCTGCGGGCCCGTCATGGGCTCGTCGCCGGTGACCCACTGCTCGGGGTCCTTGCTCGCGGTGGTCGAGGGGTCGGGGCGTGCGCCACCGAGGGTCTCACCAGATGCATCACTCATGCCGTGGACGCTACGCCGGGCCCACGACACCGAGATCAGGCCCGGCGCAGATCGGGGGACGCCCGGAACCGCCGCCCGTGGCAGAACGGGACGCCCGGAACCGCCGTCAGCCCGGGACCGCCGTGTACCGGACCAGGTCCGGCCCGACCTCGTTCGCCGCGAGCGGCACCGACCGCCCGTCGCGCGTCACCCAGAGCGTGTTCGCCGGTTCGTCGAGCCGCTCCACCGGCAGCAGCACCCCGTCGAGGAGCACCGAGGCGCTCACCAGCACGGTCCCGGACGCGGGGCGCGGCGGCAGGCCCGGCACGTCGTCCGCGTACGCCGGGTACGTCCCCGGTGCGAGGAGCGGGCTGATCGGCGTCGTGACGATCTCCACGCCCGCTGCGCCGGAGGTCGTCGTCGCATCGGCCGTGACGGTGACCAGTCGGACCACCTGGTCCTTCGGGAGCGGCGCGTCGACGGCCCCGGAGCCGGCCAGTGCGCGGAAGGCGGGCCGACCGTCGGGGGCGAGGTGTGCCTCCAGGCCGTCGATCTGGACGCGACCACGTCCGCGGGTGTCCGCGTAGATCCCGGCTTCGAGGCCGGAGCGACGTGCCTCGATGAGCGGCACGACGACCCGGTCTGGTCGGTACCAGTCGCGGAGGGTGGCCGGGTCGACCCAACCGATGCTCGCGACGCCGCGGGCGAGTTCCGCGTCGTCGTCGACGGCGCGTTCGTCGAGCGCGCCGAGCGGGTGTTCGCCGCGGACCGCGACCAGGCCGGCGTACCGCTCGTCGAGCGGTGCATGGTCGAGGACCTCGACGCGCTTGGACACCTTGCCGCCGTGGCCGTCGAACGTCGCGTAGGTGCGCAGGTCGGGAACGTCGGTCATGGCTTCAGATCGTATGCCGGGAGGCCCGGATCACTCCGCGGACGTCGGCGTGCGTCCCGGGGACGCCGGCACCAGGGCCTTCAGCTCGCCGGTGCACTGGGCCGGGTCGACGCCGTCGGCGGGACCGGCCGGTCGGGTCACCCGGCGGGGCTGTGCGCCGGTGCGCTGCACGGCGAGGCTGTTGCGGTGCGCCGAGCGGAGGAGGCGGTCCTCCTCCTCGCTGCGGAACACGCCGTTCGGCGAGCGGCGGAGCGCCGGTCGGACGGGCTCGCCGCGGCGGTCCTGGCCCGGGAACGGACGCGAGCGGCGGCCGTAGAGGAGCTCGGACGAGTCGAGCAGCCACGGCACGAGGGCGACGGTGACACCGTGCACGAGCAGCAGCTTCTTCCGGATCCGACGGCCGCGGTGGTTGTGGAGGAGGCCCTCCCACCAGTGGCCGACGATGAAGACCGGTGTGTAGACCGTGACGACCTCGGAGCCGTGCTGCATCCGGTGCGCCTTGATGTACTTGATCAGGGGCATCGAGATGTCGCGGTACGGGCTCGGGACGATCGTGAGCGGGACCTCGATGCCGTGCTCCGCCCACTGCTGCCGGAGCAGTTCCGCGTCGGCTTCGTCGATGGAGACGTGCACCGCTTCGAGTCCGGCGTGCTTCGCGGCGATCGCGTAGTCGAGTGCCTTGAGCACCGGCTTCTGCAGCTTGTTCACGAGGACGATCGCGTGGTCGCCGGTCGCACCGAACTCGGTCTCGACGTCGGCCTGGATCTCGTGCTTGACGTCGCGGTAGTAGCGGTTCACGCCGAGCATCAGCACGAACAGGATCGGCATGATGACGAACACCAGCCAGGCGCCGTGCGTGAACTTCGTGATGGTGACGATGACGAGGACGACGAACGTGAAGGTGGCGCCGGTCGCGTTGATCGCGCGGGACCGCATCACCTGGCCGCGGTTGACGGGTTCGGCCGCGGTGCCGGCCCGGTCCTCGCGGAGCAGGCGGGTCCAGTGCCGGACCATGCCGGTCTGCCCGAGCGTGAACGACACGAACACGCCGATGATGTAGAGCTGGATGAGGCTCGTGACGTTCGCCCGGTAGACCACCAGGAGTGCGGCCGCGACGAGCGCGAGCACGATGACGCCGTTGGAGTAGATCAGCCGGTCGCCGCGGGTCGAGAGGGCCTTCGGCGCGTAGGAGTCGCGCGCCAGGATCGAGCCGAGGAGCGGGAACCCGTTGAACGCGGTGTTCGCCGCGAGGAGCAGGACCGCCGCCGTCGTCGCCTGGATCACGAAGAAGAGCAGCGAGTTGTCGCCGAAGGTCGCCGCGGCGATCTGGGCGATCAGGGAGCGCTGCGGGGTGGTGGCGCAGTTCGCGAAGCCCTGCAGGTCGCACGCGCGTTCGGCGTAGTGCACGCGGGAGACCAGCGCGAGGGTGATCAGCCCGACGAACAGGACGATCGCGATGCCGCCCATCGCCACCAGGGTCGCCTGCGCGTTCTTGATCTTCGGGCGGCGGAAGGCCTGCACGCCGTTCGCGATCGCTTCGACACCGGTCAGCGCGGAACAGCCGGATGCGAAGGCGCGGAGGAGCAGCAGGATGAAGGCCGCCTGCGTGGTGTGCTCGACGTTCGTGATCGTGTAGTTCGCGGACTCGGCGACCGGGGCGTTGCCGGCGAGCACCCGGATGAGGCCGGTGACGACCATCACGAAGACGCTCGCGACGAACAGGTAGGTCGGGATCGCGAAGGCCTTGCTGGACTCCCGGACGCCACGGAGGTTCGCCGCCGCGAGGAGCACCACGAACACCAGTGCGAGTTCGACGCGGAACTGGTTGAGGACCGGCAGTGCCGAGATGATGTTGTCCACGCCGGACGCCACCGACACGGCGACGGTCATCACGTAGTCGACGAGCAGCGCGCTCGCCACGACCAGGCCGGCCTTCTCGCCGAGGTTCCGGTGCGCGACCTCGTAGTCGCCACCGCCGGACGGGTACGCCTTGATGAGCTGCCGGTACGACGCGACGACGACGAGGAGCAGCAGGACGACGAGTGCGGCGACCCACGGCGCGAAGGTCAGGAACGACATCCCGCCGAGCAGCAGGATCATGAGGAGCTCCTGCGGGGCGTAGGCCACCGAGGAGAGGGGGTCGCTCGCGAAGATCGGGAGTGCCAGGTGCTTCGGGAGCAGCTGTCCCTCGAGCTTCTCGGAGGGGAGGGGATCCCCGATCAGTCGCGACTTCAGCGACCGGATCTCGTTCGTCACGAGCGGCAAACCTACTCGGTTCCGGGCGCGAGTCAACACGAGTGCGGGACGGGGTATTCCGCCCCGGGTCACGTGCTGTCGACCGGTTCCCAGATTGACCCTTGCGGTTGACGCTGCGTCAACCCGTACCGTGTCCTGCATGAGTGATCCGACAGGCACCGCCGACCCAGCTGCGAAAGCGCCCCACGGCATCGCCGACGTCGCTCGTTCCGCCGGTGTGTCGAGCCGGACGCTGCGGCACTACGACGCGATCGGCCTGCTGCCCGCGACCGCGGTCGGGGACGGCGGGCTCCGGCGGTACGACGACCGGGCGCTCGTCCGGCTCCAGCGCATCCTGCTGCTCCGCGGACTCGGCCTCGGGCTGTCCGCGATCCGGGACGTCCTGGACGGCGAGCAGGACGACGTCGTCGCACTCACCGCACACGTCGCGTGGCTCGAACGGGAACGCGACCGCATCGCCCGGCAACTGCAGGCGGTGCGCACCACCATCACCAGGCTCCGGAAGGGAGAGGACATGACCATGCACGACACGTTCGACGGATTCGACCAGTCCCGGTTCCGGGAGGAGGTGGCCGAACGCTGGGGCGCCGACGCCTGGGAACGCGGGGCGGCGTGGTGGGGCGCGCAGGACGGCTCCGCGAAGGACGCGTTCCAGGCCGAGCAGCGCGCGATCGCGACGGATGCGGCAGCGCTCGCCGCGTCCGGGGCGGCGCCGACCTCGGAGCAGGGCGTCGCGCTCGCGCGGCGGCAGTTCGCCTGGCTCGCGCAGGCGACCCCGCCCGCCGAGCTGACCGCGGAGCGGTTCCGCACGCTCGCCGACATGTACATCGCGGACGAGCGGTTCACGCACGCCTACGAGTGGGCGGGGGCCGGCGCGTCGCGCGCGCTCCGCGACGCGATGTACGCGCTGGCGGACGCGGGGCTGTAGGCGGGGCGCCGCGGGCGCCGCGGGCGCCGCGGGCGGCGCCGTCGCCGGCGGTGCGGGGCGCCGCGGGCGGCGCCGTCGCCGGTGCGGGGTGGCTCCGCACAACCGAAACCGGCCCGAACCACGGAATTCCGTGGTTCGGGCCGGTTTCGGTAGTGCGACGGGCCGGCCGGGCGACGGGCCGGCGACGGGCCGGCGACGAGCCGACGGGAGGCCGGCGAAGAGCCGACGGGAGGCCGTGGCCGCCGCCCCGTCGGCGCGGCCCTCAGAGTGACTTGCGCAGCGCCTCGAGACCGTCGCGCAGGCGCGTGACGGTGTCCGGACCGAGCGTGCCGCGGGTCGCCCGGCGACGGAGGTCGGCGCGGACCTGCTGCCGGAACGAGGACAGCGCCATCTCGAGCTCGCGGAGGGCGCGGGCGCTCTCGGACGGGACCGACACGGGTTCTTCGGCGGTGGCGCTCTGCGCGGAGGCGGCGAGGTCGGCGCGGAGGGACCGCATGGCGTCACCGACCGAGGCGCGGACGCCGTCGGCCAGGGACTTCACGGAGTCGTTGACGCCTTCCTCGAGCGAGGCGATCTCGTCCGCACGGGCGGCCAGTTCGGCACGGCCGGCATCGGTGATCGCGTAGACGGTCTTGCGGCCGTCGGCGGTCTTCGTGACCAGGCCGTCGTCCTCGAGCTTCGCCAGGCGCGGGTAGACCGTGCCGGCGCTCGGGACGTACGTCCCGCCGAAGCGGTCGCCGAGGGCCTGGATGACCTCGTACCCGTGCATCGGGTGGTCGGCGAGCAGCACGAGCAGGTACAGCCGCAGGTGTCCGTGCGCGAATACCGGGCTCATTCGGGTGCCTCGCTCTCGTCGACGACGGACGTGGTGGCCGACGGGAACCCGGCGGTCGTGGTGGTGTCGGTGTCGGCGGGGGAGGTGGCGGCCACCGGCGGCGCGTGCAGCACGGCGATGTCCCCGGAGACCGAGTTCACGCGCAGGTCGAGCCAGGCGCCGGAGAGCTCACCGCCCTGCTTGACGTAGGAGCCTCGGACGCCCTTGATCTCGGCGTCGTCGAACTGCAGCTTGCCGGAGGCGGTGCTGACGGTGCACTGGAAGGGCACGCCGTCTTCGAGCCGGACGCTGACCGAGCCCGACACGGTGTTCACGCGGGCGGAGTCCGGCGTGCCGTGCAGGTCGAGCACGACGTCCGCGGAGACGCCGTCGGCCGAGAAGCGCGGGATCTCACCGGTGGCCACGACGTCGCCCGAGACGGTGTGCACGGTGAGGGCGCCGTCGAGGTCGCGCATGGTCGTCGTGCCTGAGACGGCGTTGACGGTGACGTCACCCGCGACCCCGTCGACGACGAGGTCCCCGGAGACGGTGTTCAGCGTCGCGCCGCGGTTCGTGCCGGAGAGCAGCGCGCCGGCCGACACCACGCCGAGGGTGACCCCGGCGTCGCGCGGGACCAGGATGCTGACGTCGGCGTGGGCCTTGCCGCGGAACGACTTGAGGAACCCGATGGGGTCGTCCCAGCGGATCTGCGGGTGGTCGACGGTGAGGGTGTCCCCGTCGAGCTCCACCTTGAGCGCCTTGCCGGACACGCTGTGGACCTCCACCCGCGCAGTGGGTTCGTCGTGTGCGACGACGTCGACCTGCCCGCCGACGAGGCCGACGCGCAGTGACCGGACGATGCCGGTGTCGATGACCTTGGGCTCTTCGACGAGCCACTTCTCCTGAGCCATGTTGTCTCCTCGAACTCGCGATGTATCGCGTCTGTTGCCGACACGTTATATCGCGTCTCGCGGAGCCGCAAGGGGACTTGGAGAACTCACGGGACGGCCGTGGGCTCCGTGGCGGGGGTGAGCCGTGCCTCCCGTTCGGTGGAGGCGTGACCCGCGCGTTCCGGCGACCACGGGAACCGGCGGAAGACCGGCATCAGGGGCTGGACCATCGGGCCGATCACGAACGCCGCGATCACGGTGCCCGCGCCGACGTCCCCGCCGAGGAACCACCCGACGATGACCACGGTGACCTCGATCACGGTGCGGGCCAGCCAGATCGGCCACCCGAACCGCTGGTGCACACCGACCATCAGCCCGTCGCGCGCGCCCGTGCCGAAGCCGGCACCGATGTAGAACGCGGTGGCGAGGGCGAGCAGCAGGAGTCCGGCGATGAACAGGCCGATCCGGGCCAGCAGGCCGTCCGGGGTGGGCACGAGCCAGAGCACGAGGTCCGCGGAGGGGCCGATCGCCAGGGCGTTGAGCAGGGTGCCGATGCCGGGCTTCTGGCGGAGCGGGATCCAGAAGAGCAGGATGACGCCGCTCGACGCCACGGTGATCAGCCCGAACGACCACGGCACCACGTTCTCGAGCCCCTCCGTGAGCACGGTCCACGAACTGACGCCGACGACCGCGCGGACCTGCAGCGCGGTGGAGGCGCCGTAGAGGAACAGGCCGACGAAGAGCTGCGCGAAGCGGAGGGTGAGTGCGGTGGGGCGGGACATGCGTCGATGCTCGCGCTGATTGGACTGCCGGTCGAGAGCCAATTCGGCTAGCGTGGATCGCATGACCCCGGTCCTCCTCAGCGCCCGTTCCGCAGCCCTGCTCCTCCACGAGTGGCGCGACGGTGCCGACGCACCCGCCTACGAGGCCCTCGCCGACGCGATCCGCGTCCTCGTCATCGACGGCCGGATCCCGCTCGGGGCCCGGATGCCGGCGGAGCGTGGGCTCGCCGACACGCTCGGGGTGTCCAGGACCACCGTCGCGAACGCGTACGCCCGGCTCCGGTCCGACGGCTTCCTGCTGTCGCTCCGCGGATCGGGGAGTGTCGTCCAGCTCCCGCGCGACCTCGCCGGTCGGCCGGACCCGGAGCGCCTCGGCGGGGTCGTGACCGGGGACGTCCTCGACCTGCGGAAGGCGGCGATGCACTCCGCACCCGGGGTGGCGGAGGCCGTCGAGCGGGCGGTGCGGCACGTGCCCGCGGCGCTCGCCGGGATCGGCTACGACACCGTCGGCGACCCGGGACTCCGCACCGCGATCGCCGAGCGGTACACCGCGCGCGGCCTGCCCACCGCGCCGTCCGAGATCGTCGTGACGATCGGCGCGCAACACGCGATCGCGCTGCTGGCCCGGGTGCTCGTCCGACGCGGCGACACCGTGCTCGTCGAGTCGCCGACGTACCCGCACGCGCACGAGGCCTTCCGCGAGGCCGGCGGCCGGCTCATCGGCGTGCCCGTCGACTCCCGGACCGGCTGGGACGTCGGGGTGCTCGAGACGGCGCTCCGGCGCTCGGCACCGTCCGTCGCCTACGTGATGCCGGAGCTGCACAACCCGACCGGGGCGACGATGTCCGCAGACGCCCGGGACACGCTGCTGTCCATCGCCGCGTCGGTGGGGACGACGGTGATCGCGGACGAGACGATGGGCGAGCTCCGGATCGACGGGGTCGCCTCGCCGCCGTTGGCGGCCACCGCCGCCGGGTCCGGCGCGTCCGTGGTGATGATCGGCTCGGCCGACAAGGTCTTCTGGGGCGGCCTCCGGATCGGCTGGATCCGCGCGTCGCCGGACCTGCTGCAGCGACTGCTGCTCGCCCGTCCGACGGGCGACCTCGGCACGCCGGTGCTCGACCAGCTGGTCGCGCGGGAGCTGGTGCCACGGACCGACGCCGTCCTGGAGGCTCGGCGCGAGTCCCTGCGACAGGGTCGCGACGAGGTGGTGGGCGCGCTCCGAGCGCGGCTCCCGGAGTGGGACGTCCCGTCGCCGGCGGGCGGGTTGACGACGTGGGTGGGGCTCGGACGCCCGGTGTCGAGCGCGCTGGTGCTCGCCGCCCGGACCGAGGGCGTGGTGCTCGCGTCCGGCGGGGTCTTCGGGCCGGACGGCGGGTTCGAACGGTTCCTCCGGGTGCCGTTCACGATGCCGCCCGCGGACCGGACCCGGTTGGTGGACGTGCTGGAGCGGGCGTGGGCGCGGACCGGGGGATCGTCGGCCGAGGTGCGGGGGTCCCTGGCCGCGGTGGTGTGAGCGGCGCCGTGGGTCATCCTGTGGGTTGATCTCGGTCCGTCGGGTTTGGGTCCTTCGGGTGATGTCCGGTCGCGGCGCGCTCACCATGCTGGAGGCATGACCCCGATCATCTCCGCTCCGCCCGTCCCGCCGGTCCCCGCGGTGCCGGTCGCCGCCCGGGTCTCGATGGTGCTCGGCGGCGCACTGCTGGCCGGCGTGCTCACGTCGTACGGGCAGGGCGTGCCGGGGCTCGCGACGGCGTCGAACGCCGCGGGGCCGTGGTTCCTCGTCGCCGTGGCGCTGCTGCTCGTCGCCGGCGTGCGCGGCGGCCGCGTCGGGATGCCGCTGGCGATGGTGGGCGGGGTCGTCGTCCTCGAGTGCATGCACGTCGGGTACTGGGCGACGTCGAACCTCCGTGGGTTCCCCGACGTCCTCGCGATCACGAGCTTCTGGGTCCTGATGGCGGT
This sequence comes from Curtobacterium sp. PhB136, assembly GCF_004346855.1. Lineage (NCBI taxonomy): Bacteria > Bacillati > Actinomycetota > Actinomycetes > Micrococcales > Microbacteriaceae > Curtobacterium > Curtobacterium sp. PhB136. Next base: position 3,551 of record NZ_SMGH01000004.1, on the reverse strand, counting down.
CCCAGCGGGGGTGCTCGCCGGCGCAGTTGCCGTGCTCGTCCGCTCCCGCGATGCACGCTGGCGGGGCGCGGCGTACGGGGTGACCGGGGCGGTGCTCGTCGGTGAGGGCGTGCGGGCGCTGCTGCGGGTGGCGTCGTCGACCGGTGCGACGTCCTGGATCGTCGAGATCGTCGTCGGGGTGCTCGTCGTCGCTCTGGGGGTGGTGCTCGCGCGGTCGCCGATCGGCCGGGTCGTCGCGCTCGGGGTCGGGGTGGTCGGGACGGTCGGGGTGCTCGTCGCGTACCTGGCGGTCGGCGGGTAGTCGGAGCGAGCGAACCGGTGTCGGCGCATCCTGCGAGGATCGGACCGTGCACCTCCTCTCGGTCTTCAGCCTGCGGAACCGCGCGCTCATCGCGCTGGTGACGATCGTCGTCGCGATCTTCGGCGGCATCTCGCTGTGGAGCCTCAAGCAGGAGCTCATCCCGAGTGTCCAGTTCCCGCAGGTGGCGATCGTCAGCGCCTACCCGGGGGCCACCCCGGAAGTCGTGTCGAACGACGTCTCGACGAAGATCGAGCAGGGGATCCAGGCGGTGCCCGACCTCAAGTCCACGACGGCGACGTCCTCCACCGGGCAGAGCGTGGTGTCGGCCGAGTTCGACTACGGCTCCAACCTGGCCAGCGCCGAGGACAAGATCCAGACCGTCGTGAACGCGCTGTCGCTGCCCGACTCCGTGCAGACCCAGATCGTCACGGGGTCGTTCGACGACCTGCCGGTGATCCAGCTCGCCGTGTCCGCGAGCGGGAACCAGGAGCAGCTCGTCGACCGGTTGACCGCGACGGCGATCCCCGACCTCGAGAAGCTCGACGGCGTCCGCGAAGCCGACGTGTACGGCAACCCCGGGCGCCGCGTCCTGATCACCCCGGACCGGGACGAGCTCGCGGCGCGTGGCCTGTCCGAGACCGCGATCAAGGACGCCCTCGACGACAACGGCACGCTCATCCCCGGCGGCACCATCACCCAGGACGGCTCGACGCTCTCGGTGCAGACCGGGCAGCGGATCGCGTCCGTGGCCGACATCGAGGCGCTGCCCCTGACCGGCGGCGCCACTGCGACCACGGTGGGCGACGTCGCGACGGTGGCGATCACCGAGTCGCCCCGGACGTCGATCAGCCGGGTCGACGGCCGACAGGCGCTCACGATCTCCATCACGAAGACGCAGGAGGCGAACACCGTCGACGTGTCGAAGACGGTCCGCGCCGCCCTGCCCGACATCGAGTCGAAGATCGACGGCAACCCGCGCTTCACGGTCGTCTTCGACCAGGCACCGTACATCCAGCAGTCGATCGACTCCCTCGCGGAAGAGGGCCTGCTCGGCCTCGGGTTCGCCGTCGTCGTGATCCTGGTGTTCCTGCTGTCCGTGCGGTCGACGATCGTCACGGCGATCTCGATCCCGACCTCGGTGCTGCTCGCAGCGATCGGCATGCGGGCGGCGGACTACACGCTGAACATCATCACGCTCGCCGGGCTCACGATCGCGATCGGCCGCGTGGTCGACGACTCCATCGTCGTCATCGAGAACATCAAGCGGCACCTCCAACCGGGCGTGGACCGCAGACAGGCGGTGCTCGACGGCGTGCGGGAGGTCGCCGGGGCGGTCACGGCGTCCACGCTGACGACCGTCGTGGTGTTCCTGCCGGTCGCCTTCGTCGCCGAGCTCGTGGGCGAGCTCTTCCGGCCCTTCGCGTTGACCGTGACGATGGCGCTCATCGCGTCGCTGCTCGTCGCGCTGACGATCGTGCCGGTCCTGGCGTACTGGTTCCTCCGCGCGCCGAAGGGGCACAAGCACGCGGGCACGGTGGCGCCGGCGTCCGCCACGGACTCGACCCTGCGGTCCGCCGCCGACCTCCACGACGCCGGTGCGCCGGACCGACTCCGCCGTGGGTACCTGCCGGTGCTGCACTGGGTCCTCCGGTTCCCGGCGCTCGTCGTCGTGCTCGCCGTGCTCGTGCTCGGCGGGACCGTGGCCGCGCTGCCGTTCGTCAAGACGAACTACCTCGGCGACTCCGGGCAGAACACGTTCACGGTGACGCAGGACCTGGCGCCCGGCACCTCGCTCGACGTGCAGTCCGACGCCGCGCGCAAGGTCGAGCGGCAGCTGCGGGCGGTGGACGGCGTCGACACCGTGCAGACCACGATCGGGTCGAGCGGCCAGTCGATCCAGGCGGCGTTCGGCGGCGGCGGGACGGCGTCGATCCAGTACGCGGTCACGACCGACTCGGACGCCGATCAGGCCCGGATCCAGTCCGACACCCGGAAGCGGCTCGACGCGCTGAGCGGTGCCGGCGAGATCGCGCTCTCGTCCTCCGGGGGCAGCTTCGGCGGCAGCAGCGACATCGAGGTCGACGTCACCGCACCGACCCAGGCGCAGCTGAAGACCGCGGCGGACAAGGCGCTCGACCGCCTGGAGGACGTCGCGCACACGACCGGGGCGTCGAGCAACCTCTCCGCCGCCGAGCCGTACCTCGCCGTCCGGGTGGACCGCGTACAGGCCGCGGCGCTCGGGCTCACCGAGACGCAGGTCGGCGGGATCGTCGCCGCCGCGGTCTCGCCGCAGGACACCGGCACGGTCGAGATCGACGACGCCTCCCTCGACGTCTACATCGCCGACCCGGAGCCGCCGACCACCGTCGACGCCCTGCGCTCGCTGTCCGTGCCGACCTCGACCGGGCCGGTCCCGCTGTCCGACGTGGCCACGGTCGAGAAGGCCGACGGTCCGACCACGGTCACCACGTCGGACGCAGTCCGCACCGCGACGATCACCGTCACGCCGGACTCCGCGAACCTCGGCGCCGCGGTCACGGCGGTGACCTCGGCCGTCGACCAGCTCGACCTGCCGAAGGGCGCGTCGGCGACGATCGGCGGGGTGGCCTCGAGCCAGTCGTCGGCGTTCAGCCAACTGCTGCTCGCCGCGCTCGTCGCGATCCTCATCGTCTACGTGGTGATGGTGGCGACCTTCCGGAGCCTGCTGCAGCCGCTGCTGCTCCTGGTGTCGGTGCCGTTCGCCGCGACCGGGGCGATCCTGCTGCAGATCGTGTCCGGGATCCCGATCGGTGTGGCGTCCCTGATCGGCGTGCTCATGCTCGTCGGCATCGTCGTGACGAACGCGATCGTCCTCATCGACCTCGTCAACCAGTACCGACGGCGGGGGCTCCGCGTGCGTGAGGCCCTGATCGAGGGGGCGACCAGGCGACTCCGCCCGATCCTGATGACGGCGCTGGCGACGATCTTCGCGCTCGTGCCGATGGCGATCGGGGTCACCGGACAGGGCGGTTTCATCTCGCAGCCGCTCGCACTGGTCGTGATCGGCGGTCTGGTGTCCTCGACGCTGCTGACGCTCGTCGTGCTGCCGGGGCTGTACTTCCTGGTCGAGCGGGGGCGGGAGCGCCGGGCCGACCGTCGAGCGGGGCAGGTCTAGCTGTAGTTCCCCGGGACGTTGTGAACGGGTGACGTAAGTGAAGACCTCCGGGACGATGTGAGTTACCACACACCACGTCGTCACCGGAGGTCTTCG